>NZ_CBDQZP010000016.1:0-214097 GCF_965341865.1 Nocardia sp. bgisy134 | reverse complement strand
CCGTCCGCGCCAGTCTTACCCGGTGCTTCTGAGAGGCAACTTTCCCAGCCTAACCGGCCTCCCTCGCAGAGTCAAGTCTGCTCGATCGTCCTGGTCCTTGCGGGCCGCCAGGCGCTCCTCGTCCTACCTCGTGTCCCGGTCCTCGCCCAGCCTCTCGGCTTGGCGTCTCGGCTCCGGGTCGGTGTCCGTGTCGCTCTGACGTTGAATAAGTTACGCGGCGGGGAACGCGGCGTCAAATCCGCACTACACGGATGTAATTCCGCAGGTCAGGAGCTTGCGATGGGGCCGACAAACGGCTTGGGCCACACGAATGTGACCCAAGACACCAAGATCATCAAGCGGTCGCACGCCTGACGCCCGCGATATTGCGCTTGCCTCGGCGCACCACCAACCAGCGTCCGTGCAGGTAGTCGCCCTCGTCCGGGGTCCATTCGAGGTCGGAGATCTTCTGGTTGTTGACCGAAGCACCGCCCTCGTTCACCGCGCGACGGGCCGCGCCGCGGCTTTCGGACAGGCCGGTGGCGACCAGCAGATCGACGATGGTGTCCACCTGACCGGGCGCGACCTCGGCCACGGCGCCGTCGATCGCGGCTTCCTGCAGCGCGGCGGACAGCGTCGCCTCGTCCAGCTCGCGCAGTTCACCGCGACCGAAGAGGGCCTGGCTCGCCAGCTGGACGGCGCGGGTGTGTTCCTCCCCGTGCACCAGGTTGGTCATCTCGGCGGCCAGCCTGCGCTGGGCTTCCCGCGCATGCGGACGTTCCGCCGTCGCCTTTTCCAGCTCGGCCAGTTCCTCGCGGCCGAGGAAGGTGAACCACCGCAGGTACCGGACGACGTCGGCGTCGGCGGTGTTGACGAAGTACTGGTACCAGGCGTACGGGCTGGTCATCTCCGGATCGAGCCAGAGGCTGCCGCCGCCGGTGGACTTGCCGAACTTCTTGCCGTCGGCCGAGGTCACCAGCGGCACGGTGAGCGCGTGCACCGCCTCGCCGTCCACCCGCCGGTTCAGTTCGACGCCGGCGATGATGTTGCCCCACTGATCCGAGCCGCCGACCTGCAACCGGCACCCGTGGGTGCGCCGCAGCTGCAGGTAGTCGTTGGCCTGCAGCAGCATGTAGCTGAACTCGGTGTACGAGATGCCCTCGCCGTCCAGGCGGCGCTTGATGGTGTCGCGGGCCAGCATGACGTTGACCGAGAAGTGCTTGCCGATATCGCGCAGGAAGTCGACGGCGGTGAGCTGTCCGGTCCAGTCCATGTTGTTGGCGATGATCGCGCCGGTGGGCGAGTCGTCCAGGTCGACGAACCGCTCCAGCTGCGACCGGATCCGCTGCGCCCACTCGGCCACCGTGTCGGTCGAGTTCATGGCGCGTTCGCCGACGTCGCGCGGGTCGCCGATCAGGCCGGTCGCGCCGCCGGCCAGAACGATCGGCCGGTGTCCGGCGCGCTGGAAGCGCTTCAGCGCCAGCAGAGGGACCAGGTGTCCGGCGTGCAGGCTGGCCGCGGTCGGGTCGAAACCGGCATACAGCGTCAACGGCCCGTCGGCCAGCGCCGCGCGCAGGGCGTCGAGGTCGGTGGACTGCGCGATCAGTCCGCGCCAGGTCAGTTCGTCGATGATGTCGCCGCTCACGCCGTCCCATCTTTCCGCACCGCTGTCCTGCGCCGATGCGCAGGTACCGGGGGCGATTCTCCGCGCGGCGCCGCCGCAGAGCCAGGGAATTTCCGCCGCGCGGGTCCCGCACCGCCTGTTGGACCGAAATCAGCCCGCACGCCTGCGCTGCGGCGAGCTCGCGGACATGCTGAGCGGGCCAGAACCGCCACCGCCTTGCGCTCAGCGCTCCGGGGACGCCGCACACGCGACGACCCGGCGACCGGAAGGGCGCGCCTTCCGACCACCGGGTGGACGTCGAATCGTTCAGCGGGACAAGCGATCCCGCAGCGCGACGAGACCGTCACGGCGCTCCCACGCGAGCCAGGCGAACATCGCGGCCAGCACCAGCGGGAAGACGGCATAAGAGGGCGCGTCCAGGACGAAGGCCTGGGTGGCCGCGGCGAAGACCATGGTGATCGACAGTCCGGCCGCGGCGGCGCCTGCCAGCCGCCCGATCAGCAGGCCGAGGCCGCCCGCCACCTCGACGAGGCCGGTGAAGTACATGAACCAGTCGCCGAAGCCGATCGCGTCGAAGACCCGCACGGCGTCCGCCTGGGCGACGAACTTCGGGATTCCCGAGGCGATGACGAAGAACAGGCCGAGCAGGATTTGCAGGGTCCACAGCACGCGATTGCGGATCGTGCCCGGGCGGGTGGTGGTCGGGGCGGGGGCGGTGATGGCGGTCATGTCCGTGTCCTTCGGTTCGGTCGCGCCGGGCGCGGCGCGTTCTCCCGATAAGACGGGGGACGCGCGCCTAATTCATCGCACCGCCTCGAGTGTTCCGCCGAACGTGTCCACCCGCTCCGGGGACGACAGCGGGGGCGGCGGCGAGTGGCGCGCGCGGACTCCGCCGGTACGCCGAGACCGCGGGCGAGGACGGCAACCAGAACCGCCACGGCCGATCGGCGGCCACGCTGACTCCGACGCGCGGGCCGCTGGCGATCTGGGCAGCGTCGATGACGCCGTCCAGCTCCAGCCGGATCGGCGAGGCCGGATCGAACAGCGGCGTGCCGTAGTCGTCCAGGGTGATGCCGAGGACGGTCCCCAGGTTCCCCGGGCCCCGGCCGAGGTCGGTGTCGGAGCGGGCCGCGGGCCTACGCCCACGTGCGACCCCCAGGCCATCGATCACCTCACCGGCCCGCACCAGCACCGCACTGGCCGCGCCGTCGGGTCCACTGGTCACATTGATGCAGGTGTGCATGCCGTAGCTGAGATACACGTAGAGGAACCCCGCGGGACCGAACATCACCGCGTTGCGCGCGGTCCGTCCGCGCCCGGAGTGCGAGGCCGGGTCCGGCCACGGCCCGGCCGGGTCGCCGCCGTACGCCTCGACCTCGACGATCCGGACGGCCACGGGCCCCGACCGCAGCGTCGCGCCGAGCAGGCGACGGGCGGCGGCGGGCGGTTCGACCACGAGATCATCGACAGGCACGCGGCCATTCTCCCCGGCCGCGCCGTCAGCCGCTCGGCCGCCGCTCGTCGATCGGGCCCGGTGTTGATCGCCCCGGCGCTGAGTTACTCGTCGACTCAGCGCCTGCGCGCCCACGAAACGCAGCGCACCGCCGATCACCGACCCAACGGTCCAGCCATCAAGGCAACGACCCAGCATCCGGCGCTCATCGATCCAGCACACGGACGCGCCCATCAACCCAACGTCGATGCGCCCATGGACAGTCCCTTCAACTTCCCCGGGTTCACCTGGAAGCGCAGGTTCTCGATGCGGCCGTCCACCAGGTCGTAGGTGAACGCCGCGACCGGGACTTCGCCGATGCGGGCGAGCGCGCCGAGTTCGCCGTTGATGTGGGTGGGCTCGAGCACGATGCCCGCCGACTCGGGCTTGGCCAGCACACCGAGGATCCAGCGCGCGACGTGATCGGGGCCGTGCAGCGGACGGCGGGCCGCGGTGACCACGCCGCCGCCGTCGGACCAGCACGTCACCTCGGGGGCGAGCAGATCCATCAGCGCGTTCAGGTCGCCGCCCGCGCAGGCCGCCATGAACCGCTGGGTGACCTGCGCGCGTTCGGCGGTGTCGGTGTCGAAGCGCGGGCGGCGGGACTGCACGTGGGTGCGGGCGCGGTGCGCGATCTGCCGGATGGTGGCCTCGGGCCGGTCCAGGGTGTCGGCGATCTCTGCGTGGCTGTAGCCGAACACCTCGCGCAGCAGGAATACCGCGCGCTCGACCGGGGTGAGGGTTTCGAGCACCACCAGCATCGCAGTGGAGACGGTGTCGGCCAGCTCGGCATCCTCCGCGAAATCGGGTGTGGTGAGCAGTGGTTCGGGCAGCCATGGTCCCACGTAGGTCTCGCGGGTGGCCCTGGCCGAGGTGAGCCGGTTCAGGGACAGATTCGTCACGGTGCGCACCAGGTAGGACTTGGGGTGGCGCACCGCGGACCGATCGGCTTCGTTCCACTTCAGCCAGGCGTCCTGTAGGACGTCCTCCGCGTCGGTGACGGTGCCGAGCATCCGATAGGCGGTGGCGAACAGCAGCCGCCGATGTTCGATGAACGGATCGGGTTCCGGCGTCTCGGGCATCAGTCCATGCTCCTCGGTAAGGGACCGAGTCGGCAAACCGGTCAGTCTTTTACGCGGGTGGCGCGGCCGCCGTGCGAGAGCTGTACCGCGACGGTCATCTTCTTGCTGAGCCGGAAGGCCTTCGGCGGCGTGCTGCTGACGGTCTCCTTGTAGAGCGCCGCGGCGCGTCCAGTGAGGTGGAACCGCCCCGGGGTGTCGTCGGCACGGGTGAACTGGATGACCCCGTCGCGGCGGCCGAGGCTGACCGGCTGGTGGAAGTAGCCGAACCGGAACGGGCGAATTTTCTTGCCGCGCAACTCTTTCGCGATCGTGTCGGCAGTGTGGGCGGCCGTGGGCATGCCGCTCTGGCAGGTGCCGTGGATCACGCCCCAGGGTTGACGCACCGCCGCGGCGTCGCCGATGGCGCGAATAGTCGGATGCGATACCGACTTCAGCGTCCGATCGACGATGATCAGCCCGCGCTCGTCGGTCGCGATACCCGCCCGCGCGGCAAGTGGCGCGACGCGGACGCCCGCGGTCCACAGCGTCAGATCAGCGGGAACCAGTGTGCCGTCGGCCAATTCGACGGCGTCGGGCAGCACCTTGGTGACCGCCTGGCCGACGTTTCGGGTGACGCCGAGCCGGTCCAGCGCGCGGTGCAGATAGGCGCGGGCCCGCTCGCCCATCATCGCGCCGGGCTCCCCGGTGCTGATCAGGGTGACGCGCAGACCGGGGTGCTGATCGGCGATCTCGGCGGCGGCCTCGATACCGGTGAGCCCGCCACCGCAGACCGCGACCGCACCGCGCTGCGCGGCCACCTCCGCGAGACGTCCGGCGAAGCGATGCGCGACGCGCGGATCGTTCAGGGCCCAGGCGTGTTCGGCGACGCCGGGCACTCGCTCGGTGTCGGTGGCGCTGCCGAGGGCGTAGACGAGTTCGTCGTAGGGCAGCACGCGATCGTCGTCGACAGTGACCGATCGCGCCTCGGGGTCCACGGAAGTGGCCCAGCCCTGGACGAATTCGATGCCCGTGCCCGCGAGGATCTCGGGGATTCGGTAGTCGGCCAGCTCCTGCCCCGCGGCGACCTGGTGCATGCGCAGCCGCTCGGTGAACCGCGCGGACGGATTGACCAAGGTGATGCGCACGGGCAGGCGGCGGGTGCGCCGCGCCAGCCGCACGGCGGCCAGCATGCCCGTGTAGCCCGCGCCGAGGATGACGATGCGGTGTTCGGTGTTCATGGCGGTTGCTCCGATCGCTGGGTCGCTGGTGGGTGACGACCATGGGACAGACGACCCGCGCCGGACGTGACAGCCCTGGTTGTGAACTGAGTCACACGGCATGCGCACAGCGGCGCGTGGTCTTTTCCGGGGTCCATCCAGGGTCGAAATGGGGGCCGTCCCCGATGTCGCCGCCACCGCGAAATTCCTACCGTCGGTGCATGTCTTCGGTTTCCCGACCGCGCCGGTGGCGGCGGCTCTTCCTGGTACTCGCATCGCTCGTCGCGGTGATACTCGCCGCGGTGAGCGGCTGCGTCGGCTGGGTCTACGTCGACGCGGAGGTCTCCACCGTCGGCCGCACCGAGTTTCGCAACGAGCTCGCCGTACCGCCGCTGGCCGAGTCCCGCCTCGAGCCCGACGGGACGCGCCTGTTCGAGCTCGACATGCGCACGGGCAGCCGGGAATTCCGGCCCGGACAGGTGACGCCGACCTGGGGTTTCAACGGCGATTACCTCGGGCCGACGCTGCGCGCCCGGCGCGGTGAACAGGTCAGGGTCCGCGTCCGCAACGGGCTGCCCGAGGCGTCGACGGTGCACTGGCACGGCATGCATCTCCCGGCGGCCATGGACGGCGGCCCCCACCAGATGGTCGAGGCCGGCGCGACGTGGACGCCCGAGTGGACGGCGGACCAGCCGGCCGCGACGCTCTGGTACCACCCGCATCCGCACGGCGAGACGGAGGACCATGTGCGCCGCGGGCTGGCCGGGATGTTCCTCCTGGATGACGAGTCGACCGAAAGCCTGTCGCTACCAAGGAATTACGGCGTCGACGACCTGCCGGTCATCGTGCAGGACGTGACCTTCCGCGGCGCCGCTCTCGACGGCGCGCACAGCATGTTCCGCGATGTCGGTTTCCTCGGCGAGCAGACGATGGTCAACGGCACGCTGACCCCGTACCGCGAGGTCGGCGACGAACTGATCCGGCTGCGGCTGCTCAACGCCTCCACCGCGCGCGTCTACACCTTCGGCTTCGACGACGCACGCGCCTTCGCTCTCATCGGCACCGACGGCGGCCTGCTCGACCGCCCCGCCAGCATGCACCAGCTGCCGCTCTCGCCGGGCGAGCGCGCGGAGATCGTGGTGCGAATGCGCCCGGGCGAGCGAACCGTGTTGCGCAGCAACAAGTTGGACGCCGGTCTCGATTTCTGGACGCAACGCTTCGGCGGCGGCGGCGACACCTTCGACATCCTGCAACTGCGCGCGGCGACGACGCTGCGCCCCTCCCCCGCGCTGCCCGCCACGCTGGCGCCCGCGTCCACCCCGGACGGCGCCGACTCGGTGACGGAACGGCGCTTCGAACTCGACCTGAGCGGCATCAACGGCGCGCCGATGGCGATGGACCGCATCGATTTCGCCGTCACCCGCGGCACCACCGAGACCTGGATCGTGCACAACCGCGACGGCATGCCGCACAACTTCCACATCCACGACGTGCAGTTCCAGGTGCTCGCGGTCGGCGAGAGCGCACCGCCGCCGCACCTGTCCGGCCCCAAGGACACCGTCTTCCTCGCGCCGAACGACACGGTGCGCCTCGCGGTGCGCTTCGACGGGCCCGCCGATCCGGACACGCCGTACATGTATCACTGCCACCTGCTCTGGCACGAGGACCTCGGCATGATGGGCCAGTTCGTCGTCGTGGAGCCCGGAGGGGCGGCCGGGCGTCCGACGCATCGCCACGGGCATTGACACGCCACCTCTTGCCGCGGGCGGATACCGAGCGGTAAATTCATCGTACAGTGAATTCAACACTCGATGAATTGAGGCCGACATGTCTCATCCCCCGTCTTCCGCCGCGGTCGAGGTCGAGAACCTGACCGTCCAGCGCGGCAAACGCGAAGTCCTGCACGATATTTCGCTGACCATCCCGCGCGGCTCGATCACCGGGCTGCTTGGGCCGTCCGGCTGCGGCAAGACCACCCTGATGCGCAGCATCGTCGGCACCCAGATCGTGGCGTCCGGCGAGATCACCGCGCTCGGCCTGCCCGCGGGCGCGGCCGAGCTGCGCAGGCGCATCGGCTACGTCACCCAGGCGCCGAGCATCTACCCCGACCTCAGCGTGCGCGACAACGTCGCCTACTACGCCGCGCTGTACGGCCGCGACCGCGACGACACCGACATCGCCATCGCCGCCGTCGGCCTGCTCGACCACGCGGGCCAGCGCGGCGACGAGCTCTCCGGCGGGCAGCAGACCAGGGCGTCGCTGGCCTGCGCGCTGGTCGCCCAGCCGGATCTGCTCGTCCTCGACGAACCGACCGTCGGGCTCGACCCGGTCCTGCGGGTGGACCTGTGGAAGCAGTTCCACGAGCTGGCCGCGAACGGAACGACGCTGCTGGTCTCCAGCCACGTCATGGACGAGGCCGAGCACTGCGACCAGCTGCTCCTCATGCGCGAGGGCAAGGTGCTCGCCCAGCTCAGCCCCGACGAGCTGCGCGAACAGACCGGCGAACAGAACCTCGAGAAGGCCTTCCTCACCCTCATCACGATGGGACAAGCGGCATGACCACCACCGCCCTGCACCCGAGCGCACCCCGGTGGACGCTGCGCCCCTACGCCGCGACCACCACCCGCATCCTGCGCCAGCTGCGCAACGACCATCGCACCGTCGCCATGATCCTGGTGGTCCCCGCGCTGCTCATGACGCTGCTGTATTTCATCTATGCCGAGGCCCCGACCGCGCCGCACCAGCCGCTGACGTTGTTCGACCGGGTGGGCATCAGCATGCTCGGCATCCTGCCGTTCATCGTGATGTTCCTGATCACCGCGATCGCCATGCAGCGCGAACGCACCTCGGGCACCCTCGAACGGCTGCTGACCACGCCGCTGTCCAAACTGGATCTGCTCGGCGGCTACGGCACCGCCTTCTCGCTGGCCGCGGCCGCGCAAGCGACCGTCGCCTGCCTGGTGTCGTTCGGGCTGCTAGACCTCGAGGCGGCGGGCGATCCGGCATGGGTGGTGCTGATCGCGGTCGTCGACGCCATCTGCGGCGTCGCGCTCGGTCTGCTGGCAAGCGCCTTCGCCCGCACCGAGTTCCAGGCGGTGCAGTTCATGCCGGTGGTCGTCGCGCCACAGATCTTCCTGTGCGGCTTGCTCGTTCCGCGCGACCAGCTGCCCGGCTGGCTGCAACCGATCAGCGACCTGATGCCGCTGAGCTACGCGGTCGATGCGCTGCAACAGGTTTCGACCCATCCGGAGGCGACCGCGCAGATGTGGCGCGATATCGCCATCGTCGCCGCCTTCGCCATCGTGTCGCTGGCGCTCGGCGCGGCGACCCTACGGCGGCGGACCACATGAGCACGGGCGAACGCGCTTCGGCGAAACGCGGTGTCGCCGAACGGCAAGGGCGTTCGGGGCGGCGACCGGGCAGATCCGGCGCGCGGGAGGCGATCCTCGCCGCCGCCCGCGCCCGATTCGCCGAGGCCGGTTTCGACAAGACCTCGATCCGCGCCGTCGCGGCCGACGCGGGCGTCGACCCGGCGCTGGTGCACCACTATTTCGGCACCAAACAGCAGTTGTTCGCGGCGGTGGTCGAGCTTCCGGTGGACCCGGAGGCGACCCTGCGCATTCTGGAGACCGCGCCGCTGGACCGGCTCGGCGCGACGATGCTCGCCGCGGTGGTCGGCGTCTGGGATTCCCCCGCCGGGCCCGGCATCGTCGCGATGGTGCGCAGCATGCTCACCGGCGGCGAACCGGCCCTGGCCCGGACATTCGTGCTGGAAGTCGTGCTCGAGCGGGTCCGTCAGCGGATCGCCACCCCGGAGGACGACGGCCGCGCCAGGGTCGCGCTGGCCGCCTCGCAGATGATGGGCGTGCTGGTGGCCCGCAAGATCATCGGCGTCGAACCGATGGCGTCGATGCCGATCCCGGAGCTCGTCGCCGCCGTCGGCCCGACCTTGCAGCGTTATCTGACCGGCGATATCGGCACGGCCGCAAGCGAATCCGGGGCGGTCCGCGCGGTGCGCTGACCTACCGCCAGCGCCCGGGCGCAGACCCGTTCCGTGCGCTCAGGCGGTGAACGCCTCGTGCTCGGCGTCGGTGACATCGCGCGCCTCATCGATCAGCAGCACCGGAATGCCGTTCTCGATCGGGTACGCGCGGCGCAGTCGCGGGTTGTAGAGCAGCGCGGCGCCCGCGGCGTCGCGGACCAGCAGCAGCGGGCCCTTGTCCTGCGGGCAGGCGAGCAGGCTCAGCAGCGTGGCGTCCAACGCGGTTTCCTCCGGCATGATCGTGAACCTACCCGACCGAGCCGTCGCCCTCGACGACCGGGCGACGGCGGAACGAGATGTGCCGGTGCCCGAAGTAACTCGCCACCGCGACCAGGCCCATCACGACCACCGCCGACAGCTGCGCGGGCAGGTGCAACACCGTGACAGCCAGGTAGAGCAGCGCCGTGTTCAGCGCGAGACCACCCGAGTTCACCGCGACGAAGCCCGCGAAATCGCGCAGCACGTGGCCGCGCACCCGGAACACCAGGGTGCGATGCAGCACGAACGCGACGGTGATCCCGAGGGCGTAGGCCAGCGGCACCGCGGCGAGCGGCGCCCAGCCCGCGTCGGGCAGCACGGTCAGCCAGGCCACCGTCAGCGCCATGCCGAAGACCGTGTTGAACGCGCCGATCAGGGCGAAGGCGACCTCCTGCCTGCGCACCAGCCGCAGCAGCAGCCCCGACGCGGGCGGTTCGGCCGCCCCGGTGGCCGCGTTCGCACGCTGGTCCGTGCTCACGCCCCCACCTCGCCGCGCGCGCTCACGACTCCACCTCGCTGACGCTCGGCTCCGTCGTACGCGAGAGCGCACTGCGCCGATGGTTCACTCGCCGACGCTCGCTCACGAAACCACGTCCACGAGTTCCCGCTCCGGCTCGCCCGTCGGCCGCTCCTCGACGCCGGTGTCGTCGTCGCGCCGCCGGGACCGCACGTACATCCACTGCAACAGGCCGAGACCTGCGAGCCCGGCCACCGTGGTCGCGATGCCGATCTTCCAGCCCGGGGGACGCCAGGTCAGCACCAATTCGGCGTTCTGGGTGCCCGCGGGGACGTCGACGGCGACGAACGACTTGGCGACGGTGGTGATCGGAATCTGCTTACCGTCCAAGGTGACCCGGTACCCCGGCCAGCCGAGCCGGGCGAAGACGACGCGTCCGCCCTGCTCGGAGCTCACCCGCACGCGGCTGGTGGTGTCGGTCTCCGAGATCGACGTGGCGGTCACGTT
This sequence comes from Nocardia sp. bgisy134, assembly GCF_965341865.1. GTDB lineage: Bacteria > Actinomycetota > Actinomycetes > Mycobacteriales > Mycobacteriaceae > Nocardia. The sequence goes on along the minus strand of NZ_CBDQZP010000016.1, from coordinate 203,460 downwards.
CTTCGCGTCCGAGACCCGGCCGTTCACCGTGGAGACGGGCCCGTCGACGCGCTCCAGCACCGCGATGTAGCGCTCGTGGCCCGGGTAGTCCACCCACTTCCAGCCTTCGGGCGCGGCCTGCTCGCGTGCGTCGGGGAACAGCGCGCGCTGCAACACCACCCTGTCGAGCTTCATCAGGTCGACCAGCGGGCGTCCGGTGCTCTGCTCCGGCGCGAACATCCTGCGGTAGGCGTCCGGGCAGACGCTGCTGTCCCAGCGCATGCACAGCAGCTCACCGAAGTAGAAGTGGCCGGTGGGCGTGTAGCCGTTGACGTACTTCAGCTCCAGCGTCCTGGCGTAGTTGCCGAAGACCAGCGAACCGTAGGCGGCGTCGATGTCCCGGTCGGCGGGTTGCAGCAGGCCGCGCTCGCCGAGTTGGAGGGTGGTGCCGGTGAAATCGGGGAACTTCGCCATCGCTTCGGCGCGGTCGGCGGGCAGGTTCCACGGCATCGGCGTCGGCTGCGCGGCACTCACCTGGAAGTAGGCGATCGGGAACATGGCGACGATGGTCAGCGCAGCCGCGGCGGCGATGCCGCGGTCGCGGGCGAGCCACACCACCCCGGCGCCCACCGCCGCGATGCCGAGCGCCGCGACCACGTGCCAGAGCGCGTGATGCGGGTCGGCGGAGAAGGACCGCACCCACAGCGCGAGGATCAGCACACCGGCCGCGATGCCCCGGTTCTTCCAGTTCTGGAAGGTGCCGTAGCGGCCGAGCAGCACGCACACCAGCACCAGCAGGCCGATGGCGAGCATCGGCAGCACCCGCACCGGCCAGCGCAGCGGACCGATCGAGCCGGGCCCGGCGGTCCACATCAGCATGATGAGGGCGAACAGCGCGACGGCGCTCAGCTCGCGCCACGACTCCCGCGCCCGCTTCCAGTCGATGAACGCCAGCGCGGGGATCAGGAACCACGCGATGTAGGTCAGCGGCATCGGCTGCACGTAGCCCCACCAGGAGGTGAAGGCGGGCAGCGAACTGGGCAGGCTGGCGTTGAGCGACTCCGACCACGGCACGGTCAGGAATTGATCGTTGTTGATCTGCGCGGTGCCGCGCCAGGTCACCTTGGCCGAGAGCATGCTGGGCAGGAAGGTCAGCAGACCGGCCAGGCCCGCGCACGCGGAGACGGCCGTCAGCCGCGCGACGGGCTGCCACTTGCGTTGGTACACAAGCTCGCCGACCGCCACCGCGAGCAGCATCAGCGCGGCCTCGACGGCCGGGAAGATGTACTGGGTGGAGATCGTCAGGTACAGGAAGACGAAGACCGGGATCGGCCCGCCCGCGATGCGGCGGCGACGCGAGCCGGGCTCGTCGCTCGCGCCCGGCCCTCGGGTGTAGTGCACCGCCGACGCCCACGCGTGCACCATCCACGCGGTGCCGGTGAGCGCCGTCATCCAGCTGGCCTGATCGAAGAACAGGAAGAAGCCCGAGAGCGGGAACGCCACACCCGCCACCGCCGACCAGGCCGGGCGGGCGCCGTAGACAAGGCAGATCCGGTAGACGCCCGTCGCGGCGATGATGGAGAAGATCAGCTTGACGACGGTCGCGTACAGCGCCACGTTGTCCACCGAGGGCGCGATCAGATCGATCAGCAGCTGCGGCGGATTGAACAGGCCCGCGTCGTCCATCGTGTTGTTGCCCGACATCCACTGCTCGGGCACCATCACCGGGAACTGACCGTCGCGCAACGCCCGGCCCAGGCCGATCCACAGCGCGGTGTACTGCGATTCGGTGTCGTCGGTGAAGTAGTGGCGGACGTTGGCCAGCAGGACCGCCGCGTACCCCGCGATCACCCCGATCACGGTGATAGCGCCCCACCGGTATACGTCCCGTCGCGAGTGCGGCCGCGAGTCGAGTACTGCACTGTCGGTCACGAGTTCCAAACCCTACAGCCCACCGCAGCGCTTGGCATCGGCCGCCGAGGTGTTGATGATGGTCCGATGAACGAAGCGCCGTCTGGCATGAGCAGCACCGGAAGGCCCCGGACGCGTCGTGCTAGAGTTCACCGCGGCTCGGGCTCCGCTGTCCAGCGGGCAGTACCGGCACGCACCGTCATCGAAAGTTGATCCAGCTGATGCCGATTCCCTCCCCTCGCCCGCTCCGCTCCGACATCGTCGCGAACGGACGTCCCGGCGTCGACCGGCCGCACGGCATTTCCGTTGTGGTGCCGGTGTATCGGGGCGAGAACACCATCGGCGCACTGTCCGCCGAGTTGCACGCGCTCACCGCGGGCTCCCAGACGCCCGGCGGCATCGCGTTCGTGGTCGAGGAAATCATTCTGGTGCACGACAACGGGCCCGATCGCTCCGATGTCGTCCTTCAGGAGCTGGAGCGGACCTATCCCGCGGTGCGCACCGTCTGGCTGAGCCGCAATTTCGGTCAGGACGCCGCCACCATCGCCGGAATGTCGGCCGCGCGAGGCGACTGGATCGTCACCATGGACGAGGACGGTCAGCACGATCCGCGCTTCATCGGCGCGTTCCTCGACGCCGCGCTGACCAAGCGCGCGGACCTGGTCTATTCCAAGCCGACCAACACCCGCCCGCACGGTTTCCTGCGCAACCTCACCTCGCGCGGAGCCAAGATCGTGCTCGCGACCCTGTTCGCCTTCCCCGACTCGACCCGGTTCGAGAGCTACCGTCTGATCCGCGGCGACATCGGCCGCCAGCTCGCCGAGGTCGCCTCCAACGGCGTGTACCTCGACGTGGCGCTCACCTGGGTGGTCGGCACGGTCGCGCAGGAGCCGGTGGTGCTGCGCGCCGAGGGCCGCGAGGAATCCGGCTACAACTACCGCAGGCTGTTCTCGCTGTTCTGGAAGATGGTGCTGTGCAGCGGAACCCGCGGCCTGCGCCTGGTCAGCATGCTCGGCGTGACGCTGGCGCTGGCCGGCGTGGTGATGGCCGCTGTCGTCGTGTACGAGGCGCTGACCATGGACGGCTGGGCGCCGGAGGGCTGGGCCTCCACCATCGTGGTGCTGCTGCTGTGTTCCGGAGCGATCCTGTTCTCGCTCGGCCTCATCGCCGAATATCTCGGGGTCGCCCTGCACATCCTGGTGGGCAAGCCGCTGTACCTCACCGTCGACTCACCGACGCCGCGCCCGGCGCAACCGACGATCGCGGAGGACGTGACCGCGCCTGCGCCCGAGGCACGGGAACTGACCACGACCACGAGCAGGGGGACCGACCGGGTTGAGCACTGACCGCGTCATCTTCAGCCGCCCGTTCCGGGCGCGCCGGGAACTGGCCAACCTCGAGGCCGTGCTGGCCTCCGACCACAGCCATGGCGACGGGCAGTTCACCGCGTCGGCCACCGCGAAGCTGAAGACCATCACCGGGGCGCCGCACGCGCTGCTGACCACCTCCTGCACCTCCGCGCTGGAGATGGCCGGTCTGCTGCTCGAACTCGGCCCCCAGGACGAGGTGATCGTCCCGAGCTTCGCTTTCACCTCGACGGCCACCTCGATGGCGTTGCGCGGCGCGACCTGCGTCTTCGCCGACATCGACCCGGAGAGCGGCAACCTGGACCCGGAATCGGTGGCCGCCGCGGTCACCGAGCGCACCAAGGCCGTGGTGGTCATCCACTACGGCGGTGTGGCCGCGGACATGGACGGGCTGCTCGCGCTCGCCGCGCAGCACGGGTTCGCCGTCGTCGAGGACAACGCGCACGGGCTCGGCGGCAGCTATCGCGGACGCCCACTCGGCACGATCGGCACGCTGGGCACGCTCAGCTTCCACGACACCAAGAATGTGCACTGCGGCGAGGGCGGCGCGCTGCTGCTCACCGACGAGATCCTGATGGCCCGCGCGGAGATCATCCGGGAGAAGGGCACCGACCGCGCCCGGTTCCTGCGCGGCGCGGTGGACAAGTACTCCTGGCAGGACATCGGCTCCAGCTACCTGCCCAGCGAGCTCAACGCCGCGGTGCTCGACGCGCAGCTCGACGAGTTCGACACGATCCAATCCGGCAGGCACCGGGTGTGGGACGCCTACGCCGCGGGACTGGCCGACTGGGCGGCGCGCAACGACGTCCAGCTCATGACGGTGCCCGACGACCGCGCGCACACCGCGCACCTGTACTACCTGCGCACGCCCACCGAGCAGCGCCGCGACGACCTGATCGGCCATCTCGCCGGGCTCGGCATCTCGGCCCCGTTCCACTATGTGCCGCTGGACTCCAGTCCCGCGGGCCTGAAGCTCGGCCGCACGCCGCAGCCGTGCGTGCGCAGCGCCGAGTTCTCCGGAACCGTTGTGCGTCTTCCGCTGTGGCCGGATCTGCGCGACGACCAGGTGGGCAGGGTGATCGACGCGGTCACCGCCTTCACCGTCTGACCCGCCGCGCGACGCGGGCCGAGTGTCACCTCGGCCCGACGCGATGCCGGGACACTCAGGCGGACAGCACGTACAGTTTCTCGCGGCCGCCCGCGATCAGCGCTCGCTGCGCGACGCGCGGCTCGTAGCGGCGGAAGAACTCGTCGAGGGTGGCCTCGGTGAAGCGATGCGCCTGACGGCCGTCGCCCGCGTTGGTGAAGCGGCGGCCGACGGTGGACAGGACCCGGTTGCGGCTGGTCGCCAGGTTGCGGATCGGTTCGGCGACGATGACCGACTTGCGCGCCGCCGCGAGCATCCGGTCCAGCACCGGGCCCGGCTCGGGTAGGAAGTGGTAGAGACTGGCCTGCATCACCACGTAATCCGCCTCCGGCAGCAGCGCGTCCGAACGCATGTTCCAGACCAGTCCGCGGCCGCCGGCGCGGGAGACACCGGCGACGAAACGCTCGTTCAAATCCAGCCCGGTGTAGGCGACCGATTTGGCGCGCAGGTAGCGGGTGTACAGCGTCGCCGGACCGCAGCACACATCGACCACCTCGGCCCCGTCGGGCACCAGCCCGGCGATCGCGCCGTACCTGGCCGCGTAGTGGCGGCCGTACAGTCCGCGCATCAGCAGCTCGTACACGGCGCGATTGCGATAGATGAGGCTCTCACTCACCAAATACCCCTGAACGGTTGTCGGACGTCGGGTGCGGCCTCCGGCGCCGCGCGGGCTGACCCCGGCACAAACTATGCCAGCCGACGCCCGTGCGCGAATTGTCCGGGTGCGCGTGCCGGGGGCCAATCCGACGGATCTACAACGCGTTCCGGCTCAGTGGCCGAGGAGGTCGGCGGCCTCGGTCTCGGTGAGCACCTCGTAGTTCTCGGTTTTCCGGTCGTACCACCAGGTGAGCGGCCCCGGCTCCGGCCGCCCTGCCGCCTGCACCGCGCGGGTCGACGGGCGGTAGCTGGCGCTGCGCGGGATCTCGTCGACCACGTACACCAGGTCCGGTCGCTGATCGGGATCGAGAGCGTGCACCGCCTCGGTGACGTCCTTCAGCTCGAGGGTGAAGCCCTTCCGCACCGACACCGCCGCCACCGCGAGGCAGTGGTCGCCGACCGGCAGACCGTAGGCCACCTCCATGTCGACCGCGGTGATGTCGTTGAGCACGTCCACGATCGGCTGGCCGAACACCGGGCCGCGCGCGGTCTGGATCACCGTGTCCTTGCGGTCGACCAGCCAGAAGTCGCCGTCGCTGTCGCGGCGGAACAGATTCTCGGTCGGCATCCACGAGTCGCTCGCGCCGAACACGCCGCGCAGGCCGCCCGCGGAGATGTCGACGCCCTCCGAGGCCCTGCCGATCATCAGGCCGACCTCGTTGTCCGCGCAGCGGCGGGCGAACCCGGATTCGTCGACCAGGATGCGGCCCGCGATCGGGTCGTAGGCCACCAGTTCGACTTTGGCGGTGCCCGGCACCGGGCGGCCCTTGCAGCCCGCCTTCGCACCGGTCACATTGGCCAGCACCACGTCGCCCTCGATGGAGGCGTAGAACTCCAGCACCCGCGCGGGCTCGAACTGTTCGGTGGTGCGCCGCCACAGTCCGGCGGGCATACCGGAGCCGATGAACAGCCGGATCGGATGCCGGTGCCCGGCCGGGAACACGCCGGCGTCGAGGATGTCGCGCAGCATCGTCCAGGTGTAGGTCACCACCGTGACGCCGTAGCGATGCACCTCCTCGGCGAACTGGGCCGGGTCCAGCGACCTGGCCAGCGCGATGCGGCTGCCGCCCGCGATGGCGCCGCCGAGGCTGACCAGCAGACCCGACGAATGGTGCAGCGGCGCGAGGCAGTACACGGTGTCTTTGCGGTCCAGGTCGGCGCTGGTCGCGGTGCCGAAGGCCGACAGCGCCCAGCGGTGGTTGGTGATGTACTTGGTCTCCAGCCGATCGCCGGTGCCGGTCACCAGCACGAAGGCGAGTTCACGCGCCAGGCCGGGATCCGGGCGGTACCAGGCGGGCACCTGTACCTGAGTGGGATCGATCTGCTCCAGGTCGATCACATTGCCGCTCACCGGGATATCCAGTCCGCGCGCGTCGCCGCCGCCGAGCACCAGCACCCGCGCGCCGGTCGCCGCCGCGATGCGCAGGTTCTCCGGGTCCGCGATCACCGTCTCGGCGCCGGTCAGCTCGATCGCCCTGCCCAGCTCGCTGCCTGGTGCGAGCAGCACGGCCACCGCGCCGAGACGCGACAGCGCCGCCACCGTCACCAGGGCGCTCGGACGGGTCTCCATCACCACGCCGACCCGGGTCGCGGGCCGGATGCCTACCGAGATGAGGCCGCGCACCACGTTGTCGATGCGGACGTGCACCGCGGCGTTGGTGTGCACGCGATCGTCGAAGAGGAAGCACTCGCGCAGCGGCGCCCGCTTGGCCTGCTCGGCGAGCAGCTTGCCGAGCGAGATGCGGGTGTTGGGCTGGATCATCCCCAGCCGGGTCAGCCGGGGCAGCGCCCGCGCCGCCTCGCCCGCCAGCTCGATCGAGCCGCGCACGGTGTTGTTCGCGATGCCTTCCAGCGCCTTGCCGACCCCGGCGCCCGCCTCCGCCAGCGTCCCCGCCGTGTGCACCACGCGGGTGGCCGCCGAGCGCGGCCGGTTGGTCGGCACGTGCTCGGTCATCCGGAAGATCTCCGCGGGCAGCGGCTTGCCGCCGTCCATCCACTCCACCCACTGCCGTACCAGCGGCCAGGTGTGTTTGGTGGCCATGCTGCCCGCCACCAGACCGAAGTGGCCCGCGACCAGGCTGGCCTCGAACACTTCCGCGTTCGGCGCCGCGCGCACGATGCCGCGCACCGCGGCGGGCTGGCCGATGTCGTCCACCTCGCCGACGAAGGCGAGAATGGGGCACTTCAGCTCGGCCAGCGAGATCGGCTGGTCGCGAATCACGAACCCGCCAAGCATCATCCGGTTGTGCGCGACGAACTGCTTGAGCAGATCGGCGGCCGCGGGCCCGGCGTAGGCGACCCAGCCGTCGCTGTTCAGGAAGCGGCGCTGGCGCTCCTTGGGCAGCAGCGCCTCGCGGTCGTGCAGCTGGCGCAGGAAGTCGACCCTGGACTTCGCGGTCTTGACCGGGTCGAGCATCTGGAAGCCGAGACGCACCATCGAGTCGGTGATGGGCAGCCGGGTGACCACGTGGTCGGCCAGGAAGTCGGCCACATCCGAGACCAGCCCGTACGGCAGGCCGAACGGGATCCCCGCGACGATGTCGACCGGGCTGCCGAAGGTCACGATGCTCGCCACGCCCTTGCCGTAGCGGTAGGCGGTGGTCTGATAGGCGAACATGCCGCCCTGCGAGTAGCCCATCAGGTGCACACTGGCGCCGGTCGCCTCGCACACCGTGTCGATGGCGCTGCTCACCGCGAGGACATGGTCGGCGAGGTCACGCTCCCAGCCGCCCTCCTCGCTCGCCGGAGAACCGAAATCGACCACCCAGCAATCTATTCCGCCGCGGTGCAGGATGCCCACGGCGCCGCCTTCCGCGTTCACGTCCCAGATGTCGGCGTTGACCATGAGCGGCGGCACCAGCACCGCGACGGGACGGCCCGGCGTCGCGTCGTCGGGGAAGTAATGCCGCAGGCGATACATCCTGCGGCGCTCGACCACCTCGTAGGGCGACGACTCGACATCATGGGTGAGACCGCCGAAGCGGATCACCTCCAGGCCGTTCTGCGCGGTCGCCATCAACCGCTGCACCGAACCCACCAATTCCTTACCGAAGTTCACCATCGCTCCTGGCCCTACCCTGCAATGTGGCACACGACCTCCGCGCACTCGCTCGGCGCGAAGAGACACCCTTCCGGCCCCCGAGAAGCATGCCGTCTATGCGTATAGACGAGCTTCCCACATCGGGTGTCCCCCATGTGTCGGCTGTGACAGGTTCCATGTCGGATGAGGGCGGTCACCGGCCCATGACGTTGATGTACATGCTCTCGAACGGGTCGGGACTGATACTGAGATCACCGCGGAACGGATAGTCCATGGCGGCGATCAGGAAGATCATCGCGCCGAGGAAGAAGGCGAACAGTCCGCCCAGTAGCAGGTGCGCGTCGCGGTTCAGGCTGAACATGCACAGCAGCACCACGTTGATCGCGCCGCCGACCAGGATGACCCACCACAGCACGTCGGGCAGGCCGCCCGCGGTGGCGTTGATCCGGTGCCTTCGATCGGAGTCGAAGCGCGCGAACTGTTCGATGGTGGCGGCATGCACGATCTCCTGCGCGGTGGTCTTCGGCTCGAAGGCGAGCAGGTTCACCTGGAACCGGGTCACCAGCGCCGTGCCGCCCATAGGCTCGCGACCCTCGCGCAGCGCTGGCCACGCCTCGGTCAGCACGTTGTCGGCGTAGTCGACCAGATCCTTCTGGAGCAGACTGCGCTGCGGTTCGGGATACGCGCTCACCTCGCGGTAGAGCGTGCCCAGCGACGCGGCCTCGTCGGCGACCAGGCTCTGCGCCGTGTCATAGGACTCGTAGGTCGCGGCCGCGATCAGGCCTAGTAGCAGTCCGTAGAAGACGCCGCCGACGGTGAGCACCATCGTGACGGTGTCGTTCTTGCCGGGCTCGGGCCCGAAGATCCGGAGGACGTAGTTGCGCGATACGAGGATGCCCGCGGCCGTCAACAGCACTGCGCTGCCGGTGATGATGAGGAATGTCAGCCAGATAGGCAACCCGTAGACCCAGGTGAACATGGGACAACAAGATAGCCAGCCACCGGCGAGAGTTCGGCGAATCCGCGATTCATCCCGAGACGTTACCTGCCGTTATCCGGATCGAACGCATGTCGTAACCATCCGAATCCGATATGGGGCGATTCTGCGAATTCTGCTGCGCCGCAACACTTCCGCCACCTAGCATCTATGCCGTCTGGAACGCATTGTCGCGTAACTCTTTTCCACCCCGATCGACTCGTTTTCTCGCAGGCCTTTCCGGTCTGCTGATCCGTCGTGCCCAAGAAACACCATCGACCTGTCCCGGTGACCCCTCGAGGTGAGGACCACGCATGACCATAGAAATGCCAGTCCAAGCGGAAACCAACGGTCGCAAGACCCTGAGCACGGGCGCCGCCCATCAGCTGGCGCACACCACCAAATCCGAACCGCAGATGCAGGGCATCAGCTCGCGCTGGCTCACCCGCACGCTGCCCTGGGTGCAGGTCAACGGCGGTATCTACCGGGTGAACCGGCGCCTGACCCACACCGTCGGCAACGGTGAGGTCGAATTCGTCGTCGACGGCGGCCAGGCCAGGGTGATTCCACTGGAGCTGCAAGAACTTCCGCAATTGCGCGGATTCGACAACGAGGAAACGCTGGCCGCGCTCGCGCAGCGCTTCGAACAGCGCGACCTCGAACCAGGCACAGTCGTCGCGGAATTCGGCAATCCGATGAATCAGGTCATCCTGATCGTGCACGGCAAGCTGGCCAAGATCGGTGCGGGCGAATTCGGCGAGCAAACCAAGGTCGGCATGCTCGGCGCCGGTGACTATTTCGGTTCCGAAACCCTGATCGATTCCTCCGCGATCTGGCCGGTGACGGTCAAGACGGTCACCAAGACGACCATACTGATACTCCCCCGGCAAACTCTCGACGAAATGGTCGAGAACGCACCGGCATTGCGCGAGCAACTCGAACGCGTCGCCGCGGCGCCCGCTCATCGGCAGAATTCCAAGGGCGAGGCCGACATCGAGATCTCCTCGGGTCATGCCGGCGAGCCGTTGCTGGAAGGCACCTTCGTCGACTACGACGCCTCCCCGCGCGAATACGAGCTCAGCCTGGCGCAGAGCGTGCTGCGGGTGCATTCCCGCGTCGCCGATCTGTTCAACGATCCGATGAATCAGGTCGAACAGCAGCTGCGCTTGACCGTCGAGGCGCTCTACGAACGCCGGGAACACGATCTGGTGAACAATCCCGATTTCGGGCTGCTGCACAACTGCGATCTCAAGCAGCGCATCTACACCGAGTCCGGCCCGCCGACCCCGGACGACATGGACGAGCTGCTGAGCATGCGCCGCAGCACGAAAATGTTTCTGGCGCACCCGAAAGCGATCGCCGCGTTCGGCCGCGAATGCACCAAGCGCGGGATCTACCCCGACCCGGTGGACGTCGACGGACATCGGGTGCCCGCGTGGCGCGGCGTGCCGATCTACCCGTGCGGCAAGATCCCCGTCAGCGAGAACGGGACCACCTCGATCCTCGCCATGCGCCTCGGCGAAAAGGACCAGGGCGTGATCGGACTGCACCAGACCGGGATTCCGGACGAATTCGAGCCGAGTCTGAACGTGCGCTTCAAGGGCATCGACGACCAGTCGATCATCTCGTACCTGGTCAGCTGCTACTACTCGGCCGCCGTGCTGGTCCCGGACGCCCTCGGGGTGCTCGACAATGTCCTGGTCGCACGGCAGGCGGACTAGCCGGGGTGATGACCGATGTCGGTGCTCTCCCGCGCCGCCGCGCCCGCCGCCACGCACGAGCTGGCGGCCGACATCGCGGCGCTGCTCACCAACCCGGACAGCCCGGCGCCCGCCGACCTGTTCACCGATGCGGCAACGGAAGCTCCCGCGCCGCCCAATGATTCGAGTCCGCCCTCACGAGCGGCCGGCCCGACGCCGGTCCGGCTGCTCGGCCCGCGGGGCTTGGGGGCCGCCGCACTGCGGCTGCCCGCGCCTGCCGATCACGCCGCCGAACCGACCACGCCGTATCTGGCGCCGGAGGCCGTGACGATCGGCCCGTCCCAACCCGGCGCCGCTCCGGTCACGGACGGCGTCGTCGAGCCCCCGGCAAGCCCGCCGGAGGGGAACGTCGCGACCTCCGTCGGCCCGGCGCAGGGGGCCGGTCCGGCGGAGTCGCGACGCCCGCCGATTCCGTCCGGCCCGCCGATTCCGTCCGGCCCGGCGGTGCCGGTCGCCGACCGGGTCGCCGCACCGGAGAGCAACGGGGATGTCACTCTCGCCGGAGCGGAGGCCGCGACGGGGTCGCTGCGCACCCGAATTCCCTCGGGGCCCACCGGATTGGGTACAGCGTCCACGGCGGTACGGCCCGCCGCGGACGCGCCGCCCACGCCGCCGAGCGCGCCACCGGGCCCGTCCGGGCTCGGCACCGCCTCGACACAGGTAGGCAGCGGATCACGCATTCCGCCGCTGTACTGTCCGCCGCCGCTGCGCGACGATCCCGCGCTGGCGGAGGCGGTGAACGAGGGCCTGCTGGCGTGGGCCGAGGACATCGGGCTCTACGAGGGCAGGCTCGACGAGTTGCGCAAGGCCGACTTCGGACGGCTCATCATGCTCGCCCACCCCGACTGTTCCAACGCCGACCAGCTGCTGGCCGCGGCCAAATGCGCGGTCTCGGAATGGTCAGTGGACGACTACTACTGTGAGCCGGACGCCGACGACCGCGCACCGGACGGCACCCCGTCCAGTCCGGAAGCCGAGCTGGGCCCGCGGCTCGAACTCTGCATGGCCGTCATGGATCCCGCTCATCTGCCCGCGCGCTACGCCCCGCAATTGGAGCGGGCGTTGCAGGCCGATCCGATCCTGCGGGCCTTCCGCACCTCGTTCGAGCACCTGGCCCAGTACTCCACCCCGGCGCAACTGGCCAGGCTGCGCACCGAGATCGGCGGCTGGTTCATCGCGCTGGGTGCCGAGGCGGGCTGGCGAGGCGCGGGCCGGATGCCACCGGTCTGGGAATACCTCACCAACCGCCAGCCACACAGCTTCCTGCCGTGCATGGCGCCCATCGACACACTCGGCGGTTACGAGGTCCCCGCTGCGGAATACACCCATCCCGCCGTGCGGCGCGTCACGACAACCGCGGCGCTGGCCGCCCAGATGGTCAACGATCTGTATTCGATGGCACGCGAAGACCTTTCCAACGGAAGGGAATTCAACCTCCCCACGGTGCTCGCCGCCGAGGAGCGATGTTCCCGCAGGGAGGCGGTGCTGCACACCGCGGCGGTCCACGACGAACTCGTGCACCGCTTCGAACGCGAGGCCGCGCCGCTGGCCGCCGGCGGTTCGCCGGAACTGCGCCGCTTCCTCGTCGGTCTGTGGGCGTGGATGGGCGGCAATCGCGCCTGGCATGCCGACAGCCGTCGCTACAAAGATGCCGAATAGCCAGTACCGCAACGAGAGAGGATGATCACGCATGACCATGCTCAACCCCCAGGCCGAGGCCGTGCTGCGCACCAACTATCAGAAATCCGTTGCGGCGTACTGGAACAACAACCCCAACGACGACCGGGTCAACACCGTGCTCGGCGAGGTCGACGGGCTCTACCACCACCACTACGGCATCGGCGATCCCGATCTCTCGGTACTGGAGGGCCCCGAGAACACCCGTCAGGAACGGATCGTCGAGGAACTGCACCGGCTCGAGACCGCGCAGGCCGACCTGCTGCTCGACCACCTCGGCGACGTCCGCCCCGGCGACCGGCTGATGGACGGCGGATCCGGCCGCGGCGGCACCAGTTTCATGGCCAACCAGCGCTTCGGCTGCCAGGTGGACGGCGTGACCATCTCCGAATACCAGGTCGGCTTCGCCAACGACCAGGCGCAGCACCGCGGCGTCGCGGACAAGGTGCGGTTCCATTTCCGCAACATGCTCGACACCGGCTTCGACAGCGGCGTGATGCGCGGGATCTGGACCAACGAGACGACCATGTACGTCGACCTGTTCGATCTGTTCCGCGAGTTCTCCCGGTTGCTGGAGCCCGGCGGGCGCTACGTCTGCATCACCGGCTGCTCCAACGACGTGACCGGAGGGCGCTCCTCCTCGGTCAGCTGGATCGACGCGCACTACGGCTGCATGATCCATCCGCGCAGCGAGTACTTCCGCGCGATGGCCGAGAACGGCCTGGTGCCGATCGACGTGGTCGACCTCACGGCGGCCACCATCCCGTACTGGGATCTGCGCACGAAGTCCGAGCTCGCGACGGGTGTGGAGAAGCCGTTCCTCACCGCCTACCGGGAGGGCAGCTTCCAATACCTGCTCATCGCCGCCGATAAGGTGGGGAGGTGACCGAGACCCTCGCCCAGCCGCTGACCGACCGCGAGGCCCTGCCCGTCGAGCTCGTGGACGAGGCGGGCCGCGCGGTCGGCGCGTGCCCGGTCTCGGAGGCGCACCAAGCGCCCGGGCGACTCCATCGCGCGTTCTCCGTGTTGCTCTTCGACTCGGCGGGCCGGGTCCTGCTCCAGCAGCGGGCCGCCGTGAAGACCCGCTTTCCCCTGCTGTGGGCCAATACCTGCTGCGGGCATCCCGCGCCTGGCGAACCGGTGCTGGCCGCGGCCGCGGTCCGGCTCGCCGAGGAGCTGGGGCTGGCCACTACGCTCACCGAGGTCGGCGTCTTCCGCTATCAGGCGCAGGACAGCGTCACCGGCCGCGTCGAGCACGAGTGGGATCACGTGATCGTCGGCCTGCTGGACGCGGGCATGCCACGGCCCGATCCCGCCGAGGTGGCCGCGTACGCCTGGATCCAGCCGGAGGAACTGCGCGCCGCGCTGACGGACGATCCGGCGAGTTACACGCCGTGGTTGGCGGACGTGCTGGAGATCGCCGACGCGGCACACCACGCGGGGCGTCGGTCCGCGCACTGATTCACGTCTCGGCCCAGCCCGGCGATTCCGCGGGCTGGGCCTTTTCGTCGTGGGTTTCAGGGTTGCCGCGTGGGCAGTCCGTTCGGGTAGGCCCATGCCAGGCGGGTCAGGACGAGTGCGGCGGCAATCAGCCCGAAGTCGCGCAGGGCGATGTCGCCGTACCCTCCGACGAGCAGCAGGTCGACGATGATGAGGCCCAGCCATGCCGCGACCAGCGGCGCACCCAGGCGCGGGAGTACGAGGACGGCGATGCCCGCGACGATCTCGACGACGCCGACGAGGTTCATCGCCGTGTGCGCATCGCCGGGCACGAGCTTGTCGAAGAACTCGGCGAGGTAGCGGGTCCAGTCGTCGGTGAGGATGTTGGCGAACTTGTCGAGGCCGAACAAGATGGGCAGGACGCCGAAACCGAGACGCAGCGCCCAGAACGCCTGGTAGCCGGGATCGGTGAGGGAGGGCGCGGGCCGGGTGCGATCGGTGTGCACAGTCATCTTTTCTCCTTGGAAGGTGATGCGGGAGCCGATGAATCCGGTTGGTCGGGGCCCTGATGCGGGTGCACCGAGCTGCTTGCCGACCTGAACCGGTCCACATCTGTTAGTGGCCGCGGCTGCCAAGGTCTTACCGGCGGAGGAAAAGATTTCGCCTCGCGGTGTTCGTGCTGCTACTCCGACGAGTCGGGGTACTGGTCGAGCAATTCGCGCAGGGCTTGTGCCTCTTCGGCGCAGGCGCCGCACCCGGCCAGGTGCACCTGCATGGCGAGATCCTCGTAGCGAGGGTCGGCGAGGCGGCGCTCGACGTACTCGTCGAGCATCGCGAAGCAGTCGTCGCAGGACAGGTACGGGCTGGTGTCGGCCAACAAGCCGGCGATCGTTTCGGCGCTCGAAGCCGGTTTCGGGTCGGTCATGAGATGCTCCGGTCGGGGCTGATATCGAGATGTCCGCTGGCGATGAGCGCGGATCGCAGCCGACGGCGGGCATCGTGCAACGTTTTGTAGAGGGCATTGCGGGTGCTGCCCAAACGGTCGGCCAGCACATCGATCGGCACCTGCTCGACCACCAGCGCCAGCAGGATGCGCCGCTGGTGCGGGGTGAGGTCCCGGGCGATCGCGGCCTCGACGGCGCGGGCGAGCTCGGTGGCGCCCACCACGGTTTCCGGGGTCGGTGACCTGTCGGCGAGCGAGGTCAGCGCGTCCGGCAGCAGGATTTCCCGGTGCCGCCATGCCTGGCGGCGAACCGCCACACCGGCGTGATGCACCCCGAACTTGTAGACCCACGTGGTGAAACGACTGCGCCCCTCGAACGTCGGGAGCCGGCGAAGAACGGAGACCACGGCGTCGTTGGCACACTGCTGCGCCAAGTCCTCCAGATCGCCTGCTCCAACCCCTGGCAGCAGATCACGCAGCCGCCACACCTGATGCCGGGTGGCCCGCAGCAACACCTCGCGCAGCCGCGCCACCGCATGACGACCGGCGGGGCCGTTGTCGGTCAGATCAGCCAGCCACTGCTCGTCGTCCTGTCTGCGCGCCACGCCGGAGGTCGTGGGGTTCACGGTGCTCACAGTAGCGTCTCCTGCTCGGGCATCGGTGCCAGAATGCGCACCGCCAGCTCGGGCGGGCAGCCCAGGTCGACAAGCTGTAGCAACGCGTGCATATCGAACCCAGGATCGGAGCTCACTGCCTCGGCCAACCGTGCCGGGAAGCCGGACGCCACGAGCCAGCGTCTACGCCAATCCCGGACATCGGCCGACAACCCGTGTGCGCCCGCGGGTGTGGTCCGCTGCCGCAAATGAACGATCATGCACAGTTAGTGTCGCTCGACGAGGGCTTCTTACCCGGCATCGAGCGCGATTCGGCTGCGGGCCTCCTCCCGGTCCTTGCCGGTTTTCGAGCGCCGGACAGGCTCGTACCGGTCTCCGCCTCGAATATCGCGCATCCATGTTTCAATGCGCATATCTATGTAGCGGCATCTCACTAGCCCGTCCGGAAGCTTGGGGAAATCACAGGATCGGCACAGCCTCAGTCCAGGGGCGGACTCCATGCTGGGGAATGTACGAAAGTCCGGGGGGCGATTGCGAGGTGCGCGATGGTGGAGATCGAGGTCACGGGAACGACGGTGACGGTCCGGGTGCAGGGCGGGCACAAACTGCTGGCACTGCGCGACCAGCTCACCTTCGACCTGCGCGACGTCATCGAAGTCGCCCCGGCGGAGGTCGACCTGCGGCCGCCGTGGGTGCGGGCGCCGGGCACCTTCTTCCCCGGCGTGATCGCGGCGGGCACCTTCCGGGGCAAGGGCCGCAAGGAGTTCTGGGACACCCGCTTCGACGGCAGCGGCGTGCGCGTCGAGCTCAGGGGCTCCGAGTTCACCCGGCTCGTCATCGATGTCGCCGAACCCGCCCACACCCTCCGCGCGCTGCGCACCGCCGCCCTGGCGGCCTGACGTTCCCCTCTCCCCCGCCGGTTCCCGAGGCCTGGAACCGGCGGGGTCGAATCTGTCCGCCTCTAGTCTGAGAGGGACAGAAAAGGAACCTTCGATGCCGACACCTCCGACAACGCAGTTCGTGGATCGTCGCTTCGTCGGCCTGGTCGCCGAATTCGACCGGCTCTTCCGTAGTCCGAGCGACGGCGGTGGCGCGCTGACGGTCTACCTGCACGGCGAGCCGGTGGTCGACGTCTGGGCCGGGTTCGCGCGACCGGGTCTGCCGTGGCAGCACGACACCCTGGCCGTGGCGTACTCCACCGGCAAGGGCGTCGCCGCCACGCTGCTGCATCGTCTCGCCGAACGCGGACTGCTCGACTACGACCACGCCGTCGCCGAGTACTGGCCCGAATTCGCCGCGGCGGGCAAGGAACACATCACCGTGCGCGCGCTGCTGAGTCACCGCGCAGGCCTGCACCGGCTGCGCAATCTGCTGCCCGGCCCGCCGGAGCGCTTCTTCGACGACGCCGCGGTCACCGCGGCGCTCGCCGCCGCCACGCCCGATCCCCGGCACCGCACGACCAGCGGTTATCACGGCATCAGCTTCGGTCACCTGGTCGCCGAGCTGGTCCAGCGTGTCGCGGGTGCGGATTTCACCGACCTGCTGCGCACCGAGATCGCCGAACCGCTCGGCGCCGAGGAACTGTGGTTCCGCGTACCGGAATCCGAGCGGACGCGCATCGCCGTCAACTTCCCGAAACTGACGGTCGCCGGAATGAGCTGGGAGCTCGGCGCGCGGATCATGGGGCGCAGCCGCCGCCTCGCCGCCGCCGTGGACACGACGCCGAGCGGTTTCGCCGAGCTGATGGAGGATCCGCGGCTGCACGATTCGGTGATGCCGGGCGTGAACGGGGTCTTCTCGGCGCGGGCGCTGGCCAGGCTGTACGGCGCGCTGGCGATCGGCGGCAGCCTCGACGGCTACCGGCTGCTCGGCGCGGAGACCATCGATCAGATGCGGGAGCGTCAAGTCTTCACGCCCGACTACGTGCTCGCCTTCCGCATCCCGTGGGGTCTCGGTTTCCACGGCGTGCCGATGATGCCCTCCAAAGCCGCGCCGATCTCGGCGTTCGGCCATTTCGGGCTCGGCGGTTCGGGTGCCTTCGCGGACCCGTCCACCGGAATGTCGCTCGGGTTCGTCACCAACCGGCTCGGCGGCAAGCTCACCCCGCTCGGCGACGCACGCCTGGCCCGGCTCGGCGCACTGGCCCACAATCTCGCGAAGAAAGCGAACTGAGCGCGCCTTGGCTGCCCGATACCGTGCGAAGTCGTGGGATGTATCCGCCCGTGATGGCAGCATGAGCCCATGGATCTGATCGGGCTGGAGCGGATCGAATCGGCCGCGGCGCTGCTGGCGCCGGTGATCCGGCGCACGCCGGTGGTGGCCTCGCGGGTGCTGTCCGAGCGTGCGGGCGCGGATGTCTGGCTGAAATGCGAGAACCTCCAGCGGACAGGCTCGTTCAAGCCGCGGGGCGCCTACAACCGGATCGCGAACCTGCCGTCGGCGGACCGGGCCCGCGGTGTCGTCGCGGCCAGTGCGGGCAATCACGCGCAGGGCGTCGCTTGGGCGGCCGCCACACTCGGCATCGAGAGCACGGTGTTCATGCCGATCGGCGCTTCGCTGCCGAAACTGGCCGCCACCAAGGCCTATGGCGCGCAGGTGCGGCAGGTCGGCGAGACCATCGACGAATCACTGGACGCCGCACTGGATTTCGCTGCGCGGACCGGGGCGACGCTGATCCATCCTTTCGACCACCCGGATATCGTGGCCGGACAGGCGACGGTGGGACTGGAGATTCTGGAGCAACTCCCGCGGGTGGGCACGGTGCTCGTGCCGACCGGCGGCGGCGGACTGCTCGCCGGGATCACGATAGCCCTGCACCGGCTGGCGCCGGAGGTGCGGGTGATCGGCGTGCAGGCCGCCGAGGCCGCGGCATGGCCGGATTCGCTGGCGGCGGGCAAACCGGTACGGGCGGAGCGGATGTCGACCATGGCCGACGGCATCGCGGTGGGCCTGCCGGGTGAGGTGCCGTTCGCGCACGTCGCCGCGTACGCGCCGCGCATCGTCACCGTCGACGAGGAGTCGCTGTCCGAGGCGCTGCTGCTCTGCCTGGAACGTGCGAAGCTGATCGTGGAACCGGCGGGCGCGGCCGCCGTCGCCGCGCTGATGAGTTACGCCCCAACCGAACTCGACCTGCGCGGACCGGTCTGCGCGGTGCTCTCCGGCGGCAACATCGATCCGCTGCTGCTGACCCGGATCGTCAACCACGGTCTGAGCGCCGCCGGCCGCTATCTCGCGCTGCGCGTGACGATCTCGGATCGCCCCGGCGGACTCTCCCGGCTGCTCACCGTGATCGGCGAAACAGGCGCGAGTGTGGTCGACGTGGTGCACTCCCGCACCGGTACCTGGCTCGCCGTCGACGAAGTCGAAGTCGCGCTCACCCTCGAGACCCGCGGCCCGGCCCACCGCAACGCCGTCCTCGGCGCCCTCACCGACGCGGGTTACACAGTGCGCGTTCAGGACTGACCCGCCCGGTCGCAGAGCGTTCGCACACTCCGCAGCGGGGGTAGGCGCTGCGAAGCGTCGGCGAGTACTGCGAGGTCAGTGGGCGCCGCCGAGTTCGAGGGCCAGGACGCCGAGGATGACGAGGGCGATGCCGCCGATTTGGGTGAGGGTGAGTCGTTCGTTCAGGAAGAGGACGCCGATGACGGCGATGGCGGCGACGCCGACCGCGGACCAGATGCCGTAGGCGACGCCGATGGGCATGCCACGCTTCAGCGCCTGGGAGAGGAAGAAGAACGCCGCGCCGTACCCGATGACGACCACGATGGAAGGGACGAGCTTGGTGAATCCCTCGGAGAACTTCAGGGAGACGGTCGCGGTCACCTCGGACGCGATCGCCAGGGCGAGCAACAGCAAGGTCATGGCGGCAGCCTAGTGATTCGGCGGACAATGGGGAGATCCGTCGTCCGAGGGATGTGATGACCTGTGGTGGAAGCGTTCCGGATCGGTCTCATCGTGTTCGTCGCCGTGCTGCTGACGGCGGTTTTCGGGGTATTGCTGCCGCTGCGCGCGCGTACCAGGCGGGCTGCTGGTCAAACGTTCGATCAGTGGGCGACGCGGCACGGGTGGCGGTTCGCGCACTCTCCGCACGAGTCGTGGACGGCGCGGCTGCCCGGCCACGATCCCGAAGGGCTCGGCGTGACGCTCACCGGTGAGCTCGGCGGGCGCCAGGTCACGGTCGCCGACTACTGCTTCCAGACCAACGCCTGGACCGGCGAGATCGTCTCCACCACCACCCACCGGTACGTCGTGGTGGCGATGCTGCTGGAACGCCCCTATCCTCCGGTCGCCGTCGTCGATGTCGCGGCGCTCTCCCAGCCCGGAAGCGCGCTGTTCTGCGACGCGCCCATCACGACCGGCCACCGCGAATTCGACGATCGCTTCCGGGTGATGGCCGTCGACGCGAACTATGCTCGCCTGCTCGTCGGCCCCCCGGTCATCGCCGCCCACCTCGCGGGCGTCATTCCCCGCTGGAGCCTCGCGGGGCACGAACTGCTCACCTACCGAACCGGTCGGCTCGAGGATCCCGACGCGATCTCCGACCTGGCCGCTCCCTTGCTGCACCTCGCCTCCCTGATCGAGAGCCGAGCCTGCTGAGCGACAGCGCAGCCGCACGACGCGCCGGATGGACGACCAACTGTGGGCACGAACTGCTCACCTACCGAACCGGTCGGCTCGACGATCTCGACGCGATTCCCGATCTAGCCGCTCCCCTGCCGCACCTCGCTTCCCTGATCGAGAGCCGAGCCCACTGAGCGACGGCGCGGCCGCCGGCACGCCAGGTGGATCTCCGAGTGCGGGGCACGAACTACTCACCTACCAAGCCGGTCGGCTCCGCGGTCCCGATGCGATTCCCGGTCTGGCCGCTCAGCTGCTGCGCCTCGTCTCGCTGATCGCGAGCCGGGCCCGGCGAGACTGCGCCTTTCCGGACGCACGGCACGCCAGGTGGACTCCCGATTGCGGGGCCCGCACGATCCGATCCGCGCCGTCGAGCGACCAGTCGGTCGCGGGCTTCGCACGATCGGGGGCGATCAGCCGGGCCTCCGTTCAATTCAGCCAGGTGCGGGCAGCTGCGGCCGTACGGCGCCCACCGTGGATCTCTGATATGAACGGTCGGTGGTAGGAGAGGAATGGTTCGGGCAGCAGCGCTTCGGTGTGCGCTGCGAATGGGGTGAGGCGGGGGCGGTCGCGCTGGCGCCGAGGAGTGCGTGCGTGGTCGTCGTCGACGTACTGTCGTTCACCACGTCGGTCAGCGTCGCGGTCGACGCGGGCACTCGGGTCTATCCGTTTCGCCGGCGCGACGAGCGCGCGGCGGCCTTCGCCGCAGCCCATGACGCGGTGCTCGCCGTCGGCCGCCGCGCAGTCACCGAGCAGCGGCCGTGGTCACTATCGCCCGCGGCGCTGCGCCGCGCCCCACCGGTGCCGCGACTGGTCCTCCCTTCTCCCAACGGTTCGGCCATTTCCGCTGCCGTCACCGGAATTCCGGTGCTCGCCGCATCGCTGCGCAACGCGTCCGCGGTCGCCCGATGGATGCGCCGACAGGGTTGGGGCACAGTGGATCAGCCGGTCTCCGTGATAGCCGCAGGTGAACGGTGGCCTGGACGCGACGCGTTGCGACCGAGCATCGAAGACCTACTGGGGCCCGGAGCCGTCGTCTCCGCGTTGGAGGCCGCAGGCGCGGGACCGCTGTCACCCGAATCGGCCATCGCCAGAGCAGCTTTCGAAGCCACCAGTGATATCGCCGCCGCCCTGGCGGAGTGCTCGTCCGGTCGCGAACTCCGCGATGGAGGCTTCGCCGAAGACGTCACCATCGCCGGTGAGGTGGACGCCGGCGAAGCCGTTCCGCTCCGCGTCGACGGCGCATTCGCCCCCGCCGACTGAACCGCTCCGACACGAAACCTTCGAGGCTGGCAGACAACGTACTGGCGGCATGATCACACGGGCGTCGTCGCCGAACACGACCTCTTCGTGAGAACACTCCGCGTGTCGTGCAGGTGGCGGGAACCCGCCGACCGCGCGCCTCGTCCAACTCCGAGACAGAACAATCCCCATCGAGAGGAGTCCCCGTGGCGACCATCGCCGGGCACGAGTCGCGCTCCGACCGCCCACCACCCCGTTACCCTGGGCTCATGGGTATCCAGGACGCCGACGTGAGCCTCGCGGAGTTCGAGGTACTGGAGCGTGCATCGTCGGAGGAGGTGTCGGTCGAACTGATCAACGGAAGGATCTACGCGGTACCCGTTCCCGACGGCGAGCACGACGAGTTCGCCGCGACGATTCGCAACCAGATCGTCGGTTCGACCGGACTCGAGTTCTTTCACGAGCGTGGCCTGCGCATCCCCGCGTACCGCGAGGGCCGCGCCCGAGTCGACGGAGCGGTTGCGCCACGCGGCTATTTCCGTGCCGAGCCGCCATGGGCGGATGCGTCCGGTGTCGTGCTGATCCTCGAGATCACGTCCGGCCGCGATCGCGATGCCGAGGTCGACCGTGTCGAGAAGCGCGATGCCTACGCACAGGCGGCGATTCCGGTGTACCTCTTGGTCGACCGCCATCACGGCGAGGTAACTGTCTTCTTGGCACCCGAACGGGGCCAGTACACCCAACAGGCCGTCGCCAAATTCGGTGCGCCGCTACACCTTCCGGCCCCGTTCGATTTCGAGCTCGACACAGCCGATTTCCTCTGAACAGCGATGGCGGCGGCCCGCTCAGGATGCCCGCCGCTATCGCGGACCGGCGGCCGGTCGGCCGCGTGCCGATCGACCGCCGGTCGCAAGCTCAGTTCAGCCAGGTGCGGGCTGTCGCCGCCGACGCGCGAATCTCGTCGAGCTGCACGGCGACCTGGGTGCCCGCCGTGCCGCCGCGGGCGTTGCGGGAGGCGATGGAGCCCTGGACCGTGAGGACCTCGCGGACCTGGGGGGTGAGCGCCGGGTCGATGGCGGCGAATTCCTCGTCGGTGAGTTCGTCGAGACCGACGCCGCGGCTTTCCGCGGCGCGGACGCAGGCGCCCGCCGCCTCGTGCGCGACGCGGAACGGAACACCCTGGCGCACCAGCCATTCCGCGATGTCGGTGGCGAGGGTGAAACCGGCGGGGGCGAGTTCGGCCATCCGGTCGGTGTGGAAGGTGAGGGTGGAGACCAGGCCCGCGATGGCGGGCAGCAGCAGCTCGAGCTGGGCCACCGAATCGAACAGCGGCTCCTTGTCCTCTTGCAGGTCGCGGTTGTAGGCCAGCGGCTGGGCCTTCAAGGTGGCGAGCAGACCCGTGAGGTTGCCGATCAGGCGCCCCGCCTTACCGCGGGTGAGCTCGGAGACGTCCGGGTTCTTCTTCTGCGGCATGATCGACGAGCCGGTCGACCACGCGTCGGCGAGTGTGATGTAGCCGAATTCCGGTGTGCTCCAGATGATCACCTCTTCGGCCATGCGGCTCAGGTCGACGCCGATCATGGCGAGCACGAAGGCGGCCTCTGCGGCGAAATCGCGCGCGGAGGTGGCGTCGATCGAATTGGCCGCGGCCGCAGCGAAATCCAGCTCGGCGGCGATCGCCTCGGGGTCGAGGCCGAGCGAGGAACCGGCCAGCGCGCCGGACCCGTACGGCGACACCGCGGCCCGGCGATCGAAATCGCGGAGCCGGTCGATGTCGCGCAGCAGCGGATGCGCGTGCGCGAGCAGGTGGTGCGCGAGCAGCACGGGTTGCGCGGCCTGCAAGTGCGTCTTGCCCGGCATCACCGCGTCCGGATGGGCGGCGGCCTGCGCGACGAGCGCGTCGACCACGTCGAGCACGCCCGCCGCGATCCGGCGCACGCCGTCGCGCAGCCACATCCGGAACAGCGTCGCCACCTGGTCGTTGCGCGAGCGCCCCGCGCGCAGCCGCCCGCCGAGTTCGGCGCCGACGCGCTCGATCAGCCCGCGTTCGAGCGCGCCGTGCACGTCCTCGTCGGATTCCGCGGGGCCGAAGGCGCCGGACGCGACGTCGGCGGCCAGCTGGTCGAGCCCGGTCAGCATCCCGGCGAGGTCGGTCTCCGACAGCAGTCCCGCCTTGTGCAGCACCCGGGCGTGCGCTTTGGACGCGCGGATGTCGTAGGGAGCCAGCGCCCAGTCGAAGTGGGTCGACTTGCTCAGCGCCGCCATCGCCTCCGCCGGTCCGGACGCAAAACGTCCGCCCCAGAGGGCCCCGGTGTTCGTGCTGCCGCCCTGTGTCATCGTGTGCTGCCGCCCTCTGTCATCGGTGTGCCGTCTCCTCGGTCGAAAGTGCGTGGGTGTGCTCGAGCCGCGCTTGCGGACAGGACGCGCGGCAGGTTCCGCCGATGACTACCGTAACCACGGCCGTCGGCGCGAGAGGTACGGGCACACGCCGAATCCCGGATCGGTGCGGGCACCGACCCGGGACCGGGCCCGATTCCTACTTCTGGTTCAGGTCGCGCCGCGCGGCGACCTTCGACGACAGGCCGTGGATCTGCACGAAGCCCTTGGCCAGCGACTGGTCGAAGGTGTCGCCCTCGTCGTAGGTCGCCAGGTTGAAGTCGTAGAGCGACTGCTCGGAGCGGCGGCCGTTGACCACGGCGGAGCCGCCGTGCAGGACCATCCGGATCTCGCCGGAGACGTGCTGCTGGGTGTCCTGCACGAAGGCATCCAGCGCGCGCTTGAGCGGGGAGAACCAGAGGCCGTCGTAGGCCAGCTCGCCCCAGCGCTGCTCCACCTGGCGCTTGTAGCGGCCCAGCTCGCGCTCGATGGTGACGTTCTCCAGCGCCTGGTGCGCGGTGATCAGCGCGAGGGCGCCGGGCGCCTCGTAGATCTCGCGGCTCTTGATGCCGACGAGGCGGTCCTCGACCATGTCCAGGCGGCCGACGCCCTGGCGGCCCGCACGGTGGTTCAGCTCGACGATCGCCTCGAGCACGCTCACCGGGCGGCCGTCGATGGCCACCGGAACACCCTTGTCGAAGGTGACGATCAGTTCGTCCGGCGCCTCGAAGTTGACGGTCGGGTCCGCGGTGTAGTCGTAGACATCCTTGGTCGGCGCGTTCCACAGGTCCTCGAGGAAGCCGGTCTCGACGGCGCGGCCCCACACGTTCTGGTCGATGGAGAACGGCGACTTCTTGGTGACGTTGATCGGGAGGCTGTTCTCCTCGGCGAAGGCGATGGCCTTCTCGCGGGTCCACGCGTAGTCGCGGACCGGGGCGATCACGTTCAGGTCGGGGGCGAGCGCGCCGATGCCGACCTCGAAACGCACCTGGTCGTTGCCCTTGCCGGTGCAACCGTGCGCGACGGTGGTGGCGCCGTGGAACTTGGCCGCCTCCACCAGGTGCTTGACGATCAGCGGCCGGCTGATGGCGGAAACGAGCGGGTACTGACCCATGTACAGGGCGTTGGCCTGGATGGTGGGCAGGCAGTACTCGTCGGCGAACTCGTCGCGGGCGTCGACCACGATCGCCTCGACGGCGCCACAGTCCAGCGCGCGCTGACGCACCACGTTCATGTCCTCGCCGCCCTGGCCCAGGTCGATGGCGACGGCCACGACCTCGGCGCCGGTCTCCTTGCCGATCCAGCTGATCGCGACGGAGGTGTCAAGCCCACCGGAATAGGCGAGTACGACGCGCTCGGACATGTCTGTGTGCTCCTCGGTTTCGTGCGGATGTGTCTCGGGCCGCCGCGTTCGGCGGCCCCGGCCGGTCGCGCCGGCGCGCAGGTCAGGCGACCCGCGCCCGTCTGCAAATGATTATGCACGACGATGCAATCCCATTCAGAATCGGGGTCCCCTGGTCGGATCCCGCGGCAGGGCGTGGCGGGTGCACATCCGGCTGGGCCGCCGCCCGAATCCCACAGACCACCTCGGTGCGCGTGCGCCACACTGAAAAACGGTACTCAGCCGACCCGGCGTGTGCCTATCGTGCCGCTCGGCGGGGTGTTCGCCAGCGGTGCGACGCGGCAGGCACGCTCTCCATACGTGGTTGCCGTTCGTCGGGATGGGATCGGTACCACTGGACGTAGCGGTTGGTCAGCGGGGTGGCTGTCAGGCCGTGGGCGTAGACGGACACGCCGATGGTGGTGACGGCGGCGAGCAGCAGCGTCTGCTCGTTCAGCAGGTCCGCTTCTTGGATCAGCAGCACGCCGAAGACGATGGTGGCCAAGCCGCGCGGGCCGAACCACCCGACGAACAGCGTCGTCTGCCGCCGCGCTCCGGTTCCGAGCAGGGACAGCGCCACCGGCAGCATGCGTACGACGGTCAGACTCAGTACCGCGTACAGCGCGAGCCGCCAGGTCAGCTGGTCCAGGACGGGGCCGAGGATCGCGGCGCCGAAGACGAGGAAGGTGACGGCGTCGAGAAATTCGCCGCTTTGATCGACCAGATCGGTGACCGGCCCGCCGACGTCGCCGCGGAGCGTGCCGAAGAGCAGGCCGCCGACGAATGCGGCGATGAACATGCTGCCGTGCAGAGTGACGGCGATGCCTGCGCTCAGCAGTGCGGTGGCGACGGTGAGGATCTGCAACCAGTACGGCTCGATCCAGCCGCGTTTCGAGCCGATCCGCAGTGTGTACGCACCGAGCACTCCCGCGACGACGCCACCGGCGATCCCGTAGCCGATCTCCTCGAGGATCATCTGGACCGCGCCGTGCGCGGTGAGCGCGCCCTCTTCTGCCTGAGCCAATCCGAGGGCGATGAAGAACAGTGGCACGCACAGTCCGTCGTTGAGCCCGCTCTCGACATTGAGTCCCTGCCGGATCCGGGACGGTAGTCGCTCGTCGGTCACCACGGCTTGCCCGAGTGCCGCGTCGGTGCACGCGACCATGACCGCGAGCACGAGCGCTTCGGCAACGCCTACGCCCGGCAGCACCGCGAACCCGGTGAGTGTGCCCGCGGCGATGGTCAGCGGCAGGCCGACCGCCAGCAATCGCATCGGCACGGTGTGCTCGCCGCGAAGCCGGGGCAGCGAGATCCGGGACGCGTCGGAGAACAGCACCAGCGTCAAGGTGACCTCGACGAGCAGCTTCAGCGTCGAGGAACCGACGTCGAGTTCGATGAGTCCGAAGACGGGTCCTGCGATCAGTCCGGCGGTGGTGAAGAAGATGGCGGGTGTGATGAAGACGGAGAGTCTGCGGGAGGCCATCGCGAAGGCGAGCAGCAAGACCGCGATGGTCGAGAGGTCCACGGAATCCATGCGACCTCCTTCGTGTGTGCAGCGGTTGCCGATTCGTGAGCTTGTCGCCACGGTATGGCTCGACGAGGGTCTCCGGCCTCTGCTCGGAGTCTGACCTCCGCGGCGGCGCAATTCCTCATCCGGCAAGGGTGAGAGCGCAGGTGATCATTCGCGCTTTCGCCGGGCGCCTCGCCCGCTGCGGGTGATGTGCCCGCCACACGATCGAGGGAGGGTCGCGGGCAGAGCCGTCGGACGGAGGGAAGGAGTCGGTGCATGGCAGCGCACCGGAAAGATGTCGCGCACGCCTCGGGACACCGCGAGACCCCGGTCTCGGCCGCCGACCCTCTCCCAAGCTGGCGTGACGGTGACGTCAAACAGGCCATCCTGGATTTCGTCGGCCGGGTGACGGGCGGGCCCGACGCGGTACCGCCCGAGGACCGGATCGCGGTCTTCGACAACGACGGCACGCTGTGGTGCGAGAAGCCGATGCCCATCCAGCTCGATTTCATCCTGCGCCGCTTGGTCGCCATGGCCGATCAGGACCCGGCATTGCGCACGCGTCAGCCGTGGCAGGCGGCCTACACACAGAACTACGACTGGCTGGGCGGCGTGATCACCAGGCACTATCACGGCGATGACAGCGAGGTGGGCGTACTCGCTTCCGGTGTGCTTGCCGCGTTCAGCGGTGTGACAGTGGAGGAGTTCGAATCCCTGGCCGATCGGTTCCTGCGTACGGCCCGGCACCCCACCCTCGGCCGCGCTTACCTGGCATGCGGCTATGCACCGATGATCGAGCTGCTCGGCTTCTTGGCGGCCAAGGGGTTCGCCAACTACATCGCCTCGGGCGGGGGCCGCGACTTCATGCGACCGATCAGCCGGGAGGTCTACGGCATTCCCCGCGAGCGTGTCATCGGCAGCAGCGTCTCGTTGGCCTGGGAAGCCGGCGCGGTCGTCCGCAAAGCCGAGCTGGATGTCCTGGACGATGGCCCGCAGAAGCCGGTGCGGATCTGGAGCCGGATCGGTCGGCGCCCGCTGCTGGCGGCTGGGAACACCAACGGGGACATCCCGATGCTGCAATTCACCGGTCAGCCGGACCGGCCGTCGCTACGGATGCTGGTGGGCCACGACGACCCCGACCGCGAGTTCGACTATGTGGCGGGAGCCGAACAGGCACTCGAGCTGGCCGACGCGAACGGCTGGCTGGTCGTCAGTATCGGGAACGACTGGGCGACCGTGTTCTGAAGCGTCGCACCGGACACCGGGAGGCGTCATCGCTTATCACCCGTCGCGGGTGAGGCGATCGTCTTCGCGGCTACCTACGTTCGTGCGGGGGCGGCCTATTGCTGAGGAGAACACCATGGCAATTCCTTTCCGCGGTGTGGTCAACCTCGACATCCGCGACTCGATCCCGGACTGGGGCCCGTACGAGCAGCCGACGGCCCCGCCCGGTTCGCCGAATGTGCTGTACATCGTGCTCGACGACGTCGGTTTCGGCGCCATGGGCTGTTACGGCGGACCGATCGAGACACCGAACATCGACCGGATCGCCGCGAACGGGCTGCGCTACAGCCAGTGGCACACCACCGCGCTGTGCTCACCGACCCGCTCCTGTCTGCTCACCGGCCGCAACCACACCACCAACGGCATGGCCTGCATCAGCGAGTGCGCGGTCGGCTTCCCCGGCGCCAATGGCCACATCCCGCCGGAGTGCGCCACCCTTGCCGAAATCCTCGTCGAGCGGGGCTACAGCACGGCCATGGTCGGCAAGTGGCATCTGTGTGCCGAGGACGAGATGAATTTGGCGTCCACCAAGCGAAACTGGCCGGTCGGCCGCGGTTTCGAGCGCTTCTACGGCTTCCTCGGCGCGGAAACCAACCAGTGGTATCCGGACCTGGTGCACGACAATCACCCCGTCGAGCAGCCTGCCACGCCCGAGCAGGGCTACCACTTCAGCGTCGACATCACCGACCGGGCCATCCAGTACATCGACGACGTCAAGGCGATCGCGCCCGAACGTCCGGTCTTCCTCTACTACGCGCCGGGCTGCGCGCACGCTCCGCACCACGTGCCGCGCGAATGGATCGAGCGCTACCGCGGCCGGTTCGACGCGGGCTACGAGGCGATGCGTGAGCAGACCCTGGCCAGGCAGAAGGAGATGGGACTGGTCCCGCAGAACACCGAGCTGCCGCCGCTCAACCCGATCGGCACCCCCGAGACCCGCAGCGGGCCCGACGGTCAGCCGTTCCCGCCGCTGGACTACACCCGCCCCTGGGACAGCCTCTCCAGCGACGAGAAGCGCCTGTTCGCCCGCATGGCCGAGGTGTACGCGGGCTTCCTCTCGCACTGTGACGACCAGATCGGCCGCCTGCTCGCCTACCTGGAGAAGATCGAGCAGCTGGACAACACCATCATCGTCCTGGTCTCCGACAACGGGGCCAGCGGCGAGGGCGGACCGGACGGCTCGGTCAACGAGAACAAGATCGCCAACAGCGTTCCGGACGACCTGGCCGAGAACATGACCAAACTGGACGAGCTGGGCAGCCCCAAGACCTACAACCACTACCCGAACGGGTGGGCGATGGCGTTCAACACCCCGTTCAAGATGTGGAAGCGGTACTCGTTCAACGGCGGCACCTGCGATCCGTGCCTCATCTCCTGGCCCGCCGGGATCAAGGCGCACGGCGAGACCCGCGACCAGTACCACCACGCCGTCGACCTGGTGCCGACCTTGCTGGACTGCCTCGGCGTGGAGCTCCCGGACACGGTGAAAGGCCACGCCCAGACGCCGATTCAGGGGGTGAGCATGCGCTACAGCTTCGACGCGGCCACCATCCCGACCGCCAAACACACCCAGTTCTATTCGATGCTCGGCGGCCGTGGCATCTGGCACGACGGCTGGAAAGCGGTCACCACCCACCCGACCCTCAGCGGGTGGAGCCACTTCCCCGATGACACCTGGGAGCTGTATCGCACCGACGTGGACCGCGCCGAGCTGCACGACCTCGCCGCCGAGGAACCCGGCAAGCTCGCCGAACTCATCGGCCTGTGGTTCTACGAGGCAGGCGCCAACCAGGCGTTCCCGCTCGACGACCGCTCCGGCGTCGAGATCCTGACCACCCAGCGCCCCCAGCTCGCGCCGCCGCGCAACCGCTACGTGTACCGTCCCGGCGGCGCCGAGGTGCCCGAGTCGGTCGCGGTCAACATCCGCAACCGCTCGTATTCGATCGGCGCGCTCGTCGACCTGCCCGGCCCTGGCGCGGCCGGGGTGCTGTTCTCCCACGGTGGCCGGTTCGGCGGACATGCCATGTACATCAAGAACAACCGGCTGCACTACGTCTACAACTTCCTCGGCAGCGACGAGCAGCGGATCAGCGCCGACGAGGACCTGCCGACCGGTGATAACCTCATCCTCGCCGCCTCCTTCGACAAGGAGAGCGAGGATCCGCCCGGCACGGCGCGAGGCACCCTCACCCTCTACTACGGCGAGCGCAAGGTCGGCGAGGGTCGGATCAGGACCCAGCCGGGCAAGTTCAGCATCGCGGGAGAAGGCCTGAACGCGGGCCGCGACAGCGCGGAGGCCGTCACCGACGACTACCCCGGAACCTCCCCGTGGGAGTTCACCGGTGGCACGCTGCATCGAGTGGCCGTCGACGTCAGCGGCGAGCCGTACGTCGACCTCGAGCGCGAAGCCGTCGCCATGCTGTCACGCGAGTAACGGCGGGAGACCGTGCCCGCCCTGGCCATCCTTACCTGGGATAGGACGGGCGCGGCGGCCGCCTTCAGGTGAGCGCCGTCGGCTCCCGCGTCGGGAGTCAGCGGGGCGGGTGGTCACCCGCGCGGACTTCTTCGACGGTGCGGCCGATCATCTCGTGCATCGTCGCCGTGATGCGTTCGCGGGTAGTGGGTTTGGCGATGACCATACGGGAGCCGAAGGTGACGTAGCGGCCGTCGCCTTCGAAGTCCGTGATCTGGAAGTCTTTGCGGCCCTTGATGTGCCGGTTGTCGGCGCTGCCCAACGGGTAGACGCCGACGTGCACGCTCGCGCGGACGGGCCTGGCGAAGAACTTCGCGAACTCCTCGCGCGGCGTCGGCCGCCACGCGTCGCGCACCGCGGGAAGCGGACCCTCCAGCTCTTCGACCGGAATCGTCATCGGTTCACGCTGTCCCGCAGGGTATTCCGGCAGCACATCGACGACTGCACGTGCCACCCGGGCGGCGGGCAGGAACGTCAGCGTCACGTCGCCATACCCGTCGACGCTGTGCTCCTGCACGGCAAGCGCGCCGTGCTCGTCGTGCACGCCGGCGTGGGCTCGCAGCTCACGGTCCCGGCCTGCGCCGAGATACCCCGCCAGCTCGATGCGCGCTTCGGGTGCGAACAGCACGTGCACCGCCCGCACCAGGTCGTCGTCGAGCTGCGGTCGCACCGCCAGCGCGGCCGCCTGCCGCAAGCGCAGGCTGTCCGAGCGGTAGCGGGTGGTGAACCAGTGGCGCAACGGATAAGGCAACACGTCGCGGCCCGTGGATTCCCACAGCGTCCGGAATTCGAGCGCGGTGAACCGCCACTGTCGCACGGTTTTCATGATCTCGCCCCATTCGGCCGCGTCATCCGTGGCGGTGCGTCCTGTCGAAAAACGCTCGTGCACAGACGAACAGCGATTCCTGTCACTCCCCGATCACCGGGGGCACCGCCCTCGGCAGGTCCTTCAGTCCCGTCAGTTCCTCGCCGTGTTCCTGGTTGATCAGGTAGTCGGGCACACCCTTGCTCGACTCGTCCTCGGATCGGCCGCCGCGCGCGCCGGGAGCTCCGAGACCGCCCAAACCGCTCATCGCCGCGCGAGTCGCCGGACTCGCCGCCGAGGCCGGAACGCCGGTGGTGGCCGTGACCGGCACCCCGCGGATGGACCGACCGGGCGAGGGCACAGCGGGCGTCCCGCCCGGACCTGGCGGACCCGGGGTTCCCGGGCCAGGCCCGGGACGATCGGGCAAGCCCGCCGGATTCGTCGTGGGAGTAGAGGCCGGAGTTGTCGACGCCGGATTCGTGGATGCCGGATCGGTCGAGGTCGAGTTGGTTCCGCTCGGATTCGTCTGATCCGAGTCGTCCGGATCCACGGTCGGGGCCTCCGGTTTGGATTCCGTTGGCGTGCCGCCCGGGCCGGGGCCACCGGGCCCTGGACCAGGGCCGCCCGGTCCAGGGCCGGGTCCGGTTATCGGCGGTTGATCACCGGGCTGCACCGGGTTGTACGGTTGCGGAAGCACCGGCACGTTCGTGTCGGATTCCCGGACGACCGGAGCGAACACCGTCGTCAGCACCCGCAGTGCCTCGGTCTTCGCGGTGTCCTGCGCTTCGGAGTTGCTGCGCCAGCCGCGGCCGGCGATCCACGAACGCGCGTTGTCGGTGAAGGACCGATCGTCCGGCGCGTGCGGGACCAGCAGCTTCGTCGGTTCCAATCCTGTTTTGAGTTCGGCGAGTTTGTTGCTGGTGAGCGCCGCGGCGTTCGGCAGTTGCGCACCGTGGGAGGCGTAATCGCGCACACCCGCGACGGCGGCATCGGCCGACGCGCCTTGCCACACTCCGTCCTCGGTCAACCGGGTGATAGCGGCGGTGAAGGTGCCGAGCGATTCGCGAGCGCGATCGCCGACTGCCTGCCAGGCGGTGATCAGGTTGCCGACGGCTGTCAGATCGATCGCGTCGACCTTGGTGCGCAGTGTGGCGACATCGTCTTTCTCGAACTCGTCTTGTCTCAGCACTTCCTTCGGATGGAACGCACCCTCGAAACCGGTGTCATCCGCTTTGCCGCGGACGTCGTCTCGCTGCCGGTTGAATCGCCCCTGAATGTCGCCCGGCTTGATGCCCGGCTCCCGCTCTTCCCCAGCGATCCAGTCGGTCAGGCTCTCCAGCATGGCTGAGCCCATATCCCCTGCGCTCCAACTGAACATGCCGCCGTTCATGCCCGTCACGATCTACTCCCCCACGGAATCGATGATCGCGGTGATCGCCGCTGAATTCGTGTAGTCCTGGCCCCGGAGACGCGCGATGGAGATGGCCATGATGTCGCGCATGTCCTTCACGACTTCGACGTCTTTCGCGATGATCGCATCAATCGAGCTGTCGGTGCCTATCGCCTGCTTACGGAACTTTCCGGCGAGCACATCCGCCATATCGAAATCGCCGAAGCCGGAAACATTCTGGCACCGCTTGGCGAGATCGGCCAACCCCTGTAGATCATCAATGCGACGGTTGCAAGCTGCCAAAGCTTGTAGAGCCGCCGCCTCATCGTCAAGATAAAGCTCCCCCGCCCTTGCTTGTTCAGAGAAACGCTGCCACTGCGACCGGTCACCCTCACTCATCGACTTCCCCCTCCTCTCGTCAACGTGGAAAGACCGGAACGATCAACTCGCCCACCCGATACAGAACCGAACACGGTTCTTCGAGACCATCCAGTCCAACCCTGTTCGAGACCGATAGTTGCAGGACTCCGCCCTGCGACGCAGGGAACAGGACATCGCAGTGCAGGTCCTTGGAAGCCCCCTCTACCTTGAACTGCCGCCCCTCGCGTCCGGCAACCGTGACGTCCCGGAAGTCGACATTGCCGGGCTTCTTCTCGAACTCCGCCACAGACCGCCCCGTCGAATACACCGTAATCGTGTACTTTTTCCCCCTCCAACCGCAGATCTCCCACCCGTGCTGATGCACCCCCGCGATCCCGCTCTCCTCCGTCGCCGGATCAACCCCCGCCGACCGCAGCACATCATCGGGAATCCCGGTGCACGGGTTGAACAACGGAGCTTCCGCGGCGCTGGAACTGGTCGATGGCGACCCCTCGGTCGTCCCACCACAAGCCGCGACAACAGCTACGACCGCCGCCGCCAGAACGCCCCCCACGATCCCGCGTGCCATGCCCTCCCCTTCGACCGCCGACTCCGACACCCGACTCTATCAGCCGACAAGCCCCCAACCCGGACGGCCCGAACCTCGCCTCCTCGGATTCCGTGGCAAGGCGGGATGGCCCGAACCGCTACCGATGTCGGACCAGGCACGCACCGCAGGGCTCCGGCAACGTCGTTGACGGAGTCGTTACCTGCGTCGATGTCGAGTGAATTCGACTGGGGTTCTTGGGGCTTCGAAGACGGGAGCACGAGCGACTGTGTAACGATCCAGCTCTCACACAAGCCCGTCACCGGAGTCGCTCTGCCTGCTGTCCAAGTATCTCCTGCCGCACCGATTTCGGAAACCCTGCAACGCTGGACGGTAGTCAACGGGTCGGTGGCGCTGGGTTTCCCGTTGATGGATGTGCTGGCGTCGGTGCCTGATCCACGCGATCGGCGTGGGCGCCGCTATCGGTTATCGGCGCTGTTGGCGATGGCGATTCTGGCGGTGGCGGCAGGGATGCGCAGCTATGCCGGTTTCGCCACCTGGGCGCGCACCGCACCGGTGGAGGTGATGATCGAGTTGGGCATCACCCGCGACACCCGCCCGAGCGAGAAGACGTTGCGGCGGGTGCTGTCGATGCTCGATGCCGCAGATCTGGACCGGCGGCTGGGCGTGTACTTCACCGAGCTGGCCGTGGCCGCTGCCGAGGGGAACGGATTGCTGGCGGTGTCGCTGGACGGCAAGACCCTCGAGGGTGCCCGCAAAGCCGGCGCACTCGCCTCGCATCTGGTATCGATGTTGGCCCACCACACCCGTCTGGTGCTGGGACAGCTGGCCATCGACGCCAAGAGCAACGAAATACCTTGTTTGCGAACGCTTCTCAAACGATTCCCGCGCGTCCCGCTGCTGGTGGTGACCGATGCGATCCATACCCAGACAGCGACCGCGAAGCTGATCTGCCGCACCCTGAAATCGCACTACGTGATGGTCGTGAAGGCCAACCAGGCCGGTTTGCTGGCACGGGTTTCGGCCCTGCCCTGGCACGATATTCCCGTCGCCGCGACCGACGACACTCACGGGCACGGCCGCGACGAGCACCGCAGATTCCAGATCGTCACCGCACCCCGAGGCATCCGGTGGCCGTATGCGAAACAGGTCATCCGCATAACCCGCGAGCGTCTCGAAATCGCCACCGGGAAGGCCAGTTCCGAGATCATTTACGCGGTCTGCAGCCTGCCGTTCGAACACGCCAAACCCGCCCAGATCGCCGTCTGGATCAGGTCGCACTGGGGGATTGAAAATTCCATCCATTGGGTGCGTGATGTCACCTACGACGAGGATCGCTCAAGGGCAGCTGTTCGCAGCGGGCCGCAAGTCATGGCGACCATGAGAAGCACCGCGCTCAATCTCCACCGGCTCGCCGGAGCCGCCAACATCGCCGAAGCAATCCGCGACACCGCATTCCACCCCCACCGCGGCATCCACCTACTCAACCCGGAAACCCGCAGGCCACGAGGCATTCAGCGAGAACGCCGTAGCCCTGGGGCAGAAGCGGTATTCCTTCTGCCGAAGCCGACAGAGCGATCTGGAAGATCGTGGATCTGTAGAGGATCGATTCATGCACGGCCTCGCCACACGCACTGGTAGCCCTGCAGGAACAGCAGGAACAGGGCCGCGAGGTACATACCCGGCATGAACAGGCTGATCGCTTTCAGTAAGGCGGCGACCACCAGCCCTAGAATCGCCAGCCCCACCGCGACGAAAGCACCGCATATCGCCACGCGCACCGCCCCGGTCGGAGCCGAACGCCACCCGACCACGATGCCGATCAACTGTACGACGAAGGTCACCGACATGACCGCCGCTACCACCGGAGCACCGGATTCGCCGAGAAGTAATGCGACGGAGGCCAATCCGCCGCTGAGGATCATCGAGGAGACACCCACTTGGAGCAGGGTGCCGCGCCGGGCCTTCTTACTGTCACGCACGATTTTCCCCGCCACGTCACTTGTCAGGATTCAACCGCCATTTGGATTCGTTGTCATCGTCCACGGAGGCATCGTCGAAGTACTTGGTGTTCGGGTCCGGCCAGTTGACCGCTCCACTGTCCGGGTCCTTCTGGAAGCCGGAGTTGTTGTTGGCCGCCGCGTCGATATCGTTCCATGCCTTCGTTTGATCTCCGACGAAGACAACTGCCACGCCCGCGGCGGCACTGAGTTCGGCCGCGGTGATACCGGTCGTCGCCCAGAATGCGGCGAAGCCTCCCGCTGCGGTGAAGCCTGCCGCGATCAGGCCGAGCTCGACAGCGACGGCCGTGAGGAACTGAGCAACTACAGACGCGACGCCCGCATAGAGTACGAATCCCGCGATCGCCGCGGCGATGAGATGGTTCCTGCAGGTCTCGCAGATCTCTTCCATCTTGCCGATCGCGGTCCGCTGACTTCCGACGGTCTTCACATACTCGTCCGCGGCATCGCCCTTCCATTCCTTCGGGGCGAGCAGCAGATCCGGGTTGATCGCGGACGAGATATCCGCGAAAGCACCCTTCGCATCGGACCACTCGAACGCTCGCTGCGCCATGAAGAGCGGGGCGGCCACCCCTTCCAGGAGATCCATGATCTTCTCCCAGAGCCACTTGAGTGCTTGGAGCATCTTGCGGCCCGCGGTCTTGATCAGATTGGCTAGACCGGGAATCCAGTCGGCGTAAGGGGTGTTCAGCCCGTCGTTTATCGCGTTCGGCGCGCTCTGCGCGAACAGCGTATCGACGTCCTGCGCATACCCGACCAGCTTGTCCCAGATCTGCTGGTAGGCAGCGCTATCGAATTCGTTCGACATTACGGAAACCTTTCACCTCACCAGAGGTTGTCGATCCTGTGCTTCCCCGCGGCATCTTCGGCATAGTAGGTATCCGCGCATTTCTGCAAGACTTCGCCGACCTGGTCGAAGCGCATGGCCCCCTGCCCGGAGAGCGTCATCATCTTCTCGATTATCTTGGCGTGCGCGTCGACGATCGCCTGGAATATCCCGGCTTCCACCCTGTTGAATCCGATGGATTCGATATCGCCCTTGACCTTTTCCAGCGAGTCGGACTCGTTCATCCAGACCTTCCCCTCTTTACGAAGGGTGTCCGTGGCTACCGATACTTCTTGGCCCATTACTGTCCTCGCGGCGTCTGCAATGAATTGATTACCTGAAGCGCTTCCGAGAACAAGCCACCTTGCGGGCCCGTTCCGCGCGCGGCCGAAGCCAGCACGTCCTCGTAGGCTTTGTCATACGCTTGCCGCACGGCCCAGGCTATGGTGCTTCCCCCGACGCTCTTTCCCCAGGCGATACCGACGGAGCAGTCGATGATCCCCGTGGAATCCAGCTCCACCCGCGCCGCGATGTCGTCGTCGACATCCTCGGTGCCGACGAATGTGGCCGGCCGCGCCTGCGTACCGCCACTCTCGATCGCCTGGAGGATCTCGTCGACCAGTTGGCCGGGAGCAACTGTCGGTCCGCGCAAGGGGCGCGGCGGCTCGATATCGGTGGGCGTCATATCTTCGATGTTCAGTGACTCGATCTTTGCCAGCAGCCCACTCTCGGCCACCGAATCCATCGAGCTCTCCAGCTGCCGCACCCGCGCATCCTGTACCGCGCGCAGCACCGCCGGGCCGATATCTTTGGGATCCAGCTTCTGCGCCCAGTTGTCCGAGACATCAATGGACAGCAATGCGCCCGATCGATCTATAGTCACCGTGACACAGTCGGTATTGTCGCGACCGGTCGCTTGTTCGGCACCCGCTTCCTGCGCCTCTTTCATGAGGCCCGAAAGGGTTTGCGCGAAGGCATGCAGCCGACCGAATGCGGTTGGCAGATCGTCTTTCATCGGTATCCTCTTGCCTTCCTATCGCAATACGCCGGACGATGATCGCCGCAAGCCCCCGGGTGATACATCGTTCGTAAATAACTACAGCACAATGCGATTCCGCTCCCATCCAGATCCCCTGTCGAGACAGGCTAACAGGGCGCGCTTCCCGACGCACACCCCCTCTACGCACAGCCCTCCCCGACATCCGACGTCCGCCGCGCAACGGTCGAGCGGCCGCCCGCGAGAAGGGTGCTGCCGGATCGCCACCGCGCGGGCGGACTCGCGCGCATCAGCGGGAGGGGTGCCGCGCCGGGGCACGGGGCCGAAAATGAATGATCATTCTTGCCAGATGAGCTCATTGTTCGAGGAATTGGTAGCGGTTGGCTATGAGGATCGCGCTTGTGCCAAAGTCGGAATTTATTGCCCAACTCAGTTTTTGCTGAGCAGAGTGACTCGGACCACTGCCAGCGGGACGCGGTGGCCGATCGGGTAGCCGGTGAAATGTGGATAAGTATTCCCAGGGGGAGGGCTCGATTATCGGTGTTCGTCATCAACTTCCTGCGCGGTGGTGCCGCGACGATGCGCAGAAGGTTATGACCGGGCTCTAATACTCCAGCCGGATTTCGTGATCATGGTGTGAGTTGGGATCGGCGCTGGTAGTGGCTGGTGGGGGCGCGGTGCTGGTGTCGGCGGCGCCAGGTGGACCAGTGCAGTCGGTGCCTGATCGTGTGGGCTGGCTGGATCAGTACCGCGTAGAGGTGACGAATCTCGTTGCGGATGAACGCGATCAACCCGTCGCTGGGTCTTTCCAGCTCGCGTTGACCGGCGGCGAGGATGGACAGGAAGGCGTAGGCAAGTATGGCCAGCAGCGTCCAGCGGTGCCAAGACCGCCAGTGCCTGACCTGATGCTGGTCGAGCCCGGTCAGGCCCTTGGCGGTCTGGAAATTCTCCTCGATCGACCACCTGCGACCAGCGACTTTCACCAGTTGGGCCAGGGTCACCGGGCCGGGTGCCCAGCACCGGTAGAACACCAACTCCCCGCTGTGCTGGTTGCGGCGCACCAGCAGCCACCGGCAGCCGGTCGTGTGCTTGTCGTCGTCGCCGGCGATCTCGATCCATGCCCAGTCATAGATCCGCGGCCCTTTGGCACCGTCGCTGGCCGAGCGCGGCTGCCAGGCCCGTTTCGGCAGCCCGGCTGTCAGGATGTCGGCGCGGATCTTCCCGGTAGCGGTGGTGACCCGATGACTACAACTGATCGCGAGAACATAACCAACGCTGCGGGTTTCGATTGCCTTCCGCAGCTTCGGGTCGTTGCCGTAAACCTCGTCCCCGGCCACCCACCGCGCCGGGTTCCCGGCATCGAGGGCATCGGTGATCAAGCGCTCGCAAGCACCGGTTTCGTGCGGAAATGCACATCCTCGGGTACGCCAGCCTCGTCGCGGCGGTCCGGGTCACCGGCCCACGACTGCGGCAGATACAACGCCCGATCCAGGAACGCGTGCCCAGTGCAGGTGGCATCCGTGAGGAACACCGCGACCTGGCAATTCTCGATCCGGCCCGGGGCTTGTCCGTAAATTACTGTTGGAGTTGATCTTGGGTTGGGTGGCGATTGTGAGGCGTGCCTGTAGCTGCTCGAGGGTGCGGGCGGGAGATCCGGGCATCGGTGAGACGTCGATCCGGTGCAGGTCCAGTATCCGGTGGCCGTCGCGGAACTGGTTGGACAGATTGGTGCGCGTGATGCCGAGTAGTTGGGCCAGCAGCGTGCTGGTGGCGGCTCTTCGCCGCCGCAGCAAGGCTGTCAGGAGCCGGTGGAAATGGTCGACGCTGCTGGTTTGCGGATGCAGATAGCCGCGGGGGCGGTGGAAGCGACGTTGGAAGGCCGCTTCTGCCAGCGCGTCCCAATACGGTTCCGAGACCGCTGCCAGGTGCGCGAAGTCCGCTCGAGACATACCGGTCAGAGCCGGATCGGTGAGCATGTCGGTCACGGCGGGATCGAGCCTGCGGTGGGTCGGGGCTTGCTCGGCCGGGCGCGGCGCGCAGGGGGCCACGCTGTAGTTCCAGTCGCCGCGGAAGGCGTCGGGTGTGATTGGCAGGGCGTGGAACTCGGCGGAGGTGCCGGTGCCGCCGAGTGGGTAACTGCTGGTGTCCAAGTCGGCGCCGATGGTCAATCCGGTGCTCGTTGTTGTCGCGGCGATGGTCTCGATGACGACCTGATAACTGGTCAGCGGTCGGCCGCGCCAATTGGCGGTGATGTGGCAGAACATCCGGTGCTCGATCTTGTTCCACTTCGAAGTTCCGGGAGGGTAGTGGCAGACCATGATCTCCAAGCCGCTGTCGATGGCGAAGGCGTGCAGGTGCTTCTTCCATGTCCAGCGGCGGGGGTCGTTGCAGCCACCGGCGTCCGCGGTGATCAGCAGCCGGGTCGCGTCCGGGTAGCTGCTGCCGCCCGCAGCGCCGCCACCAGCGGCGGATGGATTCCACCGCGAATTCGGCAGTTTCGTGGTCGGTTCCGACGTTGACCCAGCCGGTGTTGGTGGCGATGTCATAGATCCCGTAGGGGATGGCCACCGGCTGATCGTCGGTGACGAAGGTGTGGCAGTCCACCTTGATCGGGTTCTTGCCCGGGCGCCAGGTGCGTCCGGGACGGTCGCGGTTGCCGATCCACTCCTTGGCCTTGGTATCGACGCTGATGACCGGCTGTCCGGCGTCGAGGAGGGCGGTGGCGGTCGCGTTGATGTGTGCGAACTGCGCGTCGCGGTCTGGATGGCAGGCGCCTTCGTTGATTTTGGCAGTGCCTTGCAGACGGTATCCCTGTGCGTGCAGCAGGTGCCCGACTGTCGTGGCGCCGACCGGGTGTCCCTGGTCGGTCAGCGCCGCAGCCAAGGTGCGCAGCGACAGCGTGGTCCAGCGCAGCGCAGAAACCGGACGCCGCGCGTATGCGGCTCAATGAGTGCCTCCAACGCCGGCAGCAGGCCAATGTCGGTCACCACCAGCGGCTTGCGACCGGCGCCCGGAGCCCGGACGCGTTGGGGCGGTGCGGGATTCGCAGTCAGTTTGCAGATGCCGCGCGTGACGGTAGCGGTGCTGGCGCCGGAGGCGGCGGCCACCACGGTAATCCGCCGTGGCCCATCGCAATCGCCTCGCTGGCCAGGTAGAGCCGACGACGGCGTTCATCCAGATGCGGCAGGAGCCGTTCGAACTTGACCCGCAACTCGGCAGCGGATAGACAATCTCGCAGACGACACATACCCAAGTTTCCCGCTGCCACCCGGCACGTCGACCCAAAGATCAACTCCGACAGTAATTTACGGACAAGCCCCGAGTGTGCCCGAATACTGCCGGGCCACGCACGGCCCGCGCCGACGGGGATCGAACAGTGCGATCCCGGCCCTGCCGGTCACGCCGACCGAGCATCACCTGCGACGAAGTACCAGAGGCGATCGTCCGTGCACGCTACGACACCACGGAGCAGCGACCGCCCCCGATGTCGAAGGTGAAAAGCCGAATTACGAGCAGCAACCGGACTCGCGAGCGGCGAGGCCGCGGCCAGCGGGCGGATTTTGCGATTCCGCGCCCAGGGGTTGAGCGGCTGGTCGCTACGGTTGTTCCAGTACGTCGAATGGAACGGTCGCCTCGACCGGGTCGTCGAGGAGCAGTACACGTCGGTGGACCGTGTGGGCAGCGTAGCGGCGACCGGACCAGTCGAGACGGTATTCCTCGATCTCTTCGATGCGTTCTTCCTTCTGGTCCAGCCGGACGATCAGGTACCGAGGAATTCCTGCCGTTGCGTATTGAATTCGCTTGTCGTTGATATCGGCATCGATGGTCGACTCGGAGGTGAACTCGACCACCAGCAGGATGTGCTCACGCACGGTGTCGACGTCGTAGGGTTCGGTGTCCCGGATCCAGATATCGGGGTAGCGGATGTTCAACCGCCGATCCACTGTTGCGGATTCCGCGTCGGCGAATCGTGCGGCAACGTCGGAGTCCACCACCATGCACGGCCCGCCGTCGCGCCGGGCTGCCTCCAGCATCCCTGCCAGTCGCCGGACCACGCGGCTGTGCGCCGGGCTCTGAGCCACCAGCCGGACCACGCGCCCATCGACGATCTCGATGTCACCGAGCTCGGCAGTCGCCCCTTCGGCGAACTCCTCGGCCGTCACACGCAGCTCGTCGGGAGCGCTCATACCGGACATCATTGCAGTTCGAACCGGACTCGACCACGGACCCGGCTTTCGTGGTTGTCCCGCCTGTGCTGATTGGCGTCGGGCCTCCCCAGGGCTCCGCTATCCGAGCTGTCTCGGTCGACATGCTCGACACCGGGCTCGATGTGCCCGCGGTCGCGAACTCGGTGTTCGCGGAAGCGGTGCCCACCAGCACGAAGTACTGACAGATGATCGGTCGCGGCTCAACCGAGGTCGGCCGGACGCAAGCGGTCCAGCAGCGCGTCCTTGATCGGTTCGCGGGTGGTGCAGACGAGTGCGAAGCTCGCCTGCCGCATCAGTCGCTCGGCGGTGGTGTGGGCGAGGGTGGCGCGGCTGCCTGTCGCGACGACGCCCGCGGCCGCGGCGAGCACCGCCGCTTGCGCGATGTCGGCGCGCAAGGCGTAGGTCGCTTCGGCATCGCCCATCACGGTGGCGAATCGCTCGCGCAGCGCGGCGTATCGGTCGTCGTGGGCATCAATTCCGAGTCCCTTCAGCTCGCGCACACAGCGCGACAGCACGCCGAGGGCGAGTGCGCCGTTGATCCAGTCGGTGAGGCTGCCACGGCCGGAATGGAACTCGTCGAGCGATTTCACCCCGAGGACGTTCTCGTCGGGCACGAACGCCCGCTCGAAGGTGATCCGCACGGTGGCGCTGGCATCCGCGGCGATCAGCGGGATTCGCTCGACCGCGACGCCCTCCAGGTCCCGCGTCGGAACCAGCACCGTCGCAACGGATTCCGAGCCGTTTCCGGTGGTGCGCACCGACACGACCACCGCGTCGACGTACTCCCATCCGGTGACGAACGGCGCGGTGCCGCTGATCGCCATGCCGCCGTCGACGGCTTCGGCGAACAGCGTCGGCGCCGACCGAGCGCCCGCGTACGACACACCGCACCGGTACGTCCCTGCCGTCATTCGCGCCAGATAGCGCTCGCGCAGGGCGGCATTGTCGGCGACCGCGACCGCGCGCAACGCGCCCAGATGCTGCGCCCACACGAAACCCGTTGCCAGACAACCGCCGATGAGGGTCGCGGCAGTGTCGATCAGCGTGCCGGGCGTCATCCCCGCCGAGAGCGGGAACCCATAGAACCCGCCTTCCGCGAGCGCGTCGAAATGGCTCGCCGGAATCACCCCGCTGCGATCCACCTCCCCGGCGGCGCGATCGAGGACCTCCTCGACCAACAACTCCGCTGCACGCACCCAGTTCTCGACCATTCGCCCACTTTCCGGTCACGCCATTGATCAAGGCGCCCAACGATCTTCGCGACGCCCCGATGCTACGTGCCCGCGGCGAATGCGGCCGGGCGGCGACAACCGCCGACCGTCAGGCGAGTTGCCCCATTCTCGATTCCGCACAACCGCCGCGGTGATCGGACGGCAGAATGGCCCCGATCGAGCCTGGCAGACCGCGGTGCACGGAGAGCGCGGCGGGCGATCACTTCGGCTCGGCGGTGCTAGATTTTTGTGAATGCGTTTCAGGACAAGGCTAATCGGGGGTGTGGGCCTTGCGGTGGCTGTCGGGATTTTCGTCAGCGGCTGCGCCTCTCCCCGGCACGCGACGACGTTCCCGACCACCTCGACCACGACTCCGACCACGACCGACCCCGCCACGAACCCGTATGCCGACGTCGGCCCCGGTTCGTATCGAATTCTGGCGAGCCTGGAGACCATCGACGATCCGCAGAGTGTCGCGATCGATTCCGGGCTTGGGCATGCCTACATCACCAGCAGCGCGGACGAGTCGGTGTACATCGTCGATACGGCCACCCAGAGGGTTACCGGCACTGTAGAGATCGGGGTGCCCACGACAAGCCTCCAGCCGATGGCGATCGACCCGGCCACTCATCTGGTCTACCTGATCCTGAACGGCTCGGATCGTGAGTTGGTGATCATCGATCCGAATACCCGGTCCGTCATCGACAAGATCGAGGCGGGCGGCGACCACAGCGCCGTCACCATCGACCCCGAGCGCCACATCGTGTACGTCGCCAACCGCTACCACCGGACCGTGACCGCGATCGATACCGGTACCCGGGCCATCGTCGCGACCATCCCGGTCGGCGGCGAGCCGACCGCAGTGGCGGTCGACCCGAACTC
This sequence comes from Nocardia sp. bgisy134, assembly GCF_965341865.1. Classification (GTDB taxonomy): domain Bacteria; phylum Actinomycetota; class Actinomycetes; order Mycobacteriales; family Mycobacteriaceae; genus Nocardia. The sequence continues at coordinate 159,798 of NZ_CBDQZP010000016.1, read as the reverse complement.
CCACCAGCTCTGGGTCGTCACCAAGAACGGCGTCACCGTCGTCGACCCCGGCACCTACACCGTGAGTGCGACGATCCCGGTGGATGGTTCACCGCAGGGCATCGCCATCGCCGCGGCCTCGCGCACCGCCTACGTCACCCGCATGGAAGGGCACTCGGTGACGCTCATCGATACCGAAAAACGCACTGCCGCAGGCAAGATAGAGCTGGGAATGGACGTTTCCCTCGGCGTGGCGATCGATCCCACCGAGCACACCGTGTACGTCACCTCCGGTGCGTTCGAAAGTGTCACGATGATCGACACCATTGTCCGCAAAGTCACCGCCTCGCGCCGCTTGGCAAAGTCCCCCTCCTGCACGGAGGGCATCGCTGTGGACACGACAACTCATCACGTCTATGTCACTTGCGAATCGGACCGAACCGTGCGGGTCCTCGCACCCGAGTGAGTAGTCCTGGTCGGTCACGCCACCGGTCACCGTCGGTCACGAGCTGCGACGCCGGACGCAATCGTTCGACAACAGGAGAAGTACGTGGCGGCGGACCGGTACGGCTCGCCGACCCCGGGAGGTCCGGGTGCTGACCATCGAGACCTGCCCGGTGAGTCGAGCGACCCCGCTTACGCGAGTTGTTCTATGCGGGTGGCCAGTTCGGCCCCGGTGAGGGGCTCGCGGGCGATGACGGCGATGGTGTCGTCGCCCGCGATGGTGCCCACGACGTAAGGCAGGGCAGCACGGTCGAGGGCGCTGGCCAGGTAGTGCGCGGCGCCCGGCGGGGTGCGCAGGACGGCGATGTTGCCGCTGGCGTCGGTCGAGACGAGCAGATCGCCGAGCAGCTTCGAGAGGCGGTCGGTGCCGCCGGTCACGCCGCGGACGGGGCTGCCGTCCTCGGGCACCACGTAGACGCCCGCGCCGCCGTCGGCCGCGCGCAGCTTCACCGCGCCCAGCTCGTCGAGGTCACGCGACAGGGTCGCCTGAGTGGTCTCGATGCCTTCGGCGGACAGCAGCGCGGCCAGTTCGGTCTGGCTGCGCACCGAGTGCGCGGACAGCAGTTCGACGATGCGCGACTGCCGTCCGGCGCGGGTTCGGGCGATCGCGGGACCTTTGCCAGGCACCGTCGCGTCGACACTCATGCCTGCACCTCGCTGACGCCCGGTTCCAGCATGCGTGTCGCACGCTGGCACATGATTCGCTCACTGCGTTCGCTCATGCCCGCACCTCGCCGATGCTCGGCTCCGGTATGCGCGAGGCGCGGGCACGTGATTCGCTACCGCGTTCGCTCATCGTCGCCCCTCCCGCACCGGCACGGTACGTCGCCCGATCACGCCGCACCGCCGCGTCTGGCCAGCAGCCACACCAGCAGCGCCTTCTGCGCGTGCAGGCGGTTCTCCGCCTCGTCCCAGACCACGCTGTGCGGTCCGTCGAGCACCTCGTCGGTGATCTCCTCGCCGCGATGCGCCGGAAGGCAGTGCAGCACGACGACGTCCGGCTTGGCATTGGCCAGCAGCGCGTCGTCGAGCCGGAACGGGCGGAACGGGCCCACCCGGTCCAGTCCGTCGTTCTCCTGGCCCATGGAGGTCCAGGTGTCGGTGACCAGCGCGTCCGCGCCCGCCGCGGCGGCCACCGGGTCGCCGGTGACGGTGATCGTCGCCCCGGTCTCGGCGGCCCGCTTGCGCGCGTCCTCCAGAATCCACGGCAGCGGCTCGAAACCCGCAGGCGCGGCGATGGTCACGTTCAACCCGGCGGTGACGCCGCCGAGCAGCAGCGAGTGCGCCATGTTGTTCGCGCCGTCGCCGAAGTAGGCGAGGTTGCGCCCGGTCAGATCGCCCTTGCGTTCCCGCAGGGTGAGCAGGTCGGCGAGCACCTGGCAGGGGTGGAACTCGTTGGACAGCGCGTTCACCACCGGAACCGTTGCCGCCGAGGCCATTTCGTCCAAGCGGACCTGCTCGAAGGTGCGCCAGACGATGGCGTCGACATAGCGGGAGAGCACCCGGCCGGTGTCGGCGAGGGTCTCCTCGCGCCCGAGCTGGGTGTCGCGGCCGTCCACCACCACGGCGTGTCCGCCGAGCTGGGCGATGCCCATCTCGAAGGAGAAGCGGGTGCGGGTGGAGTTCTTCTCGAAGATCACCCCGACACCCCGCGGGCCCTCCAGGGGGCGGTGCGCGAACGGGTTCTTCTTGAGCTCCGCCGCCAGCGTGAGGATTTCGGCCTGCTCGGCGGGCGAGACGTCGTCGTCGCGCAGGAAGTGCCGCAGCTCGCTCATGCCTGCGCCTCGCTGCCGCTCGGCTCCGGCATGCGCGGGGCGCGCTGGCACATGATTCGCTCACTTCGTTCGCTCATTACCGGGCCTCCTTCGCGTCCGCCGCGGCGCCGTCCAGTATCTCCGGCAGGTCGGCGACGAAATTGTCCGACTGGGTCTCGGTGAGCACCAGCGGGGGCGCCAGCCGGATGACATTCGGCTTGGGCGCGTTCACCAAGTACCCCGCTTCCCGCGCCCGCGCCTCGACCTGTGCCGAAACGTCCTGGGTGAGCACGACTCCCAGCAGCAGGCCGGCGCCGCGCACGTGATCGATCAGCGGGTGCTCGAGCAGTTCGATGCCGTCGCTGAGCCGCTTGCCGACCGACTCGACGTGGGCGAGCAGATCGGTCTCGTCGATGGTGCGCAGCACCGCGAGCGCCGCCGCGGCGCACACCGGGTTGCCGCCGAACGTGGTGCCGTGCAGGCCGGGCGTGAGCAGCTCGGCCGCCCGGCCGTTGGCCAGCACCGCGCCGATCGGCAGACCACCGCCGAGCCCCTTGGCCAGCGTGATCACGTCGGGCACGATGCCGACGGCCTGGTGCGCGTAGAACTTTCCGGTGCGGCCGATGCCGGTCTGCACCTCGTCGAGCACCAGCAGCGCGCCGTGCCGCGCGGTGATCTCGCGCGCCTTGACCAGGTAGTCGATCGGCGGGACCACCACGCCGCTCTCCCCCATCATGGGTTCGAGGAACACCGCGGCGGTCTCGTCGTCGACCGCCGCCTCCAGCGCGGCCGCGTCGCCGTAGGGCACGTGCACCACGCCGGGCGGCATGGGCTCGAACGGCGCCCGCTTGGACGGCTGGCCGGTGAGCGCCAGCGCGCCCATGGTGCGGCCGTGGAACGCCTCCTCGCAGGCGACGATCTTGTGCCGCCCGGTCAGCCGGGCGATCTTGAACGCCGCCTCGTTGGCCTCGGTGCCCGAGTTGCAGAAGAACGCCTTGCCCTCGCCGTCGCCGAAGTGCGCGAGCAGCCGCTCGGCCAGTTCGACGACCGGTTCGCTGACATACAGATTCGAGACGTGACCGAGGGTGCCCAGCTGCTGGGTGACCGCGGCGAGGATCGCCGGGTGGGCGTGGCCGAGGCTGTTGACCGCGATACCGCCGAGGAAATCGACGTAGCGCTTGCCGTCCGCGTCGTAGACCACGGCGCCCGCGCCGCGCACCAGCGCGACCCTCGGCGTGCCGTAGTTGTTCATCATCGCGGCGGACCACCGCTGCTGCAATTCGTCGACAGTACTCATGATTTCGTTCCGTTCGGTGCGCCGGTCCCAGCCGGGACGGGCGTCACCATCGTTCCGATTCCTTCTCCGGTGAACAGCTCGAGCAGGACCGAGTGCGGGACCCGTCCGTCGATCACGTGCGCGGTCGGCACACCGCCGAGCACGGCGCGCAAGCAGGCTTCCATCTTGGGCACCATGCCCGCATCCAGGCTCGGCAGCAAGGCGGCCAGCTCGTGGGCGTCGATGTGGCTGGTCAGCGAGGACCGGTCGGGCCAGTCGGTGTACAGGCCCTCCACGTCGGTGAGCACCACGAGTTTCTCCGCGCCGATGCCCTCGGCGAGCGCGGCCGCCGCGGTGTCGGCGTTGATGTTGTGCACCACGCCGTCGGCGTCGGGGGCGATGGTGGAGACCACCGGGATGCGTCCGGCTCCGATCAGATCGAGCACCGCCTCCGGGTTGACCTCGGTGACGTCGCCGACCAGGCCGATGTCGGTCGCCTCGCCGTCCACGTCGACGGTGCGCCGCGTCGCGGTGAACAGTCCGGCGTCCTCGCCGGAGATGCCGACCGCGTAGGGCCCGTGCGCGTTGATCAGCCCGACCAGCTCGCGGCCGACCTGACCGAACAGCACCATCCGCACCACGTCCATCACCTCGGGCGTGGTGACGCGGAAGCCGCCGCGGAATTCCCCTTGCAGGCCAAGCCTTTTCAGCATCGCGCTGATCTGCGGGCCGCCGCCGTGCACCACCACGGGATGCACGCCGACGGTGCGCAGGAACGCCATGTCCGCGGCGAAGGCGCGCTTGAGCTCGTCGTCGATCATGGCGTTGCCGCCGTACTTCACCACGACGATCTTGTCGCGGAACTTCTGCAACCAGGGCAGTGCGTCGGCCAGGACGTGCGCCTTGTCCAGCGCCGAGAGTTCGTGAATCGCCGGACTCGTCATGAGCTGTAGGCCGAATTCTCTTCGACGTAACCGTGCGACAGGTCGGTGGTGCGGACCACGGCCGTGCCGTCACCGACGTTCAGCTCGACGAGCACGGCGATGTCCGCGCCGGACAGGTCCACCTGGCGCGCGCCCGGCGCGCCGACGCTGTCGACGCAGACCGGATTCCCGTTGAACGACACCGAGATCCGGTTCGGGTCCAGCGTGATCGGCGCGATGCCGACCGCGGCGAGCACCCGGCCCCAGTTCGGGTCCGAGCCGAACAGCGCGGTCTTGACCAGGCTGTCGCGGGCCACCGCGCGCGCCGCGATCAGCGCCTGCTCCTCGTCGACCGCGCCGGTGACGGTGATCGTCACCCGCTTGGTGACGCCCTCGGCGTCGGCCATCAGCTGGGCGGCCAGGTCGTCGCAGACCGCGAGCACCGCGGCGTCGAGCTCCTCCTGCGACGGGGTGACCTCACTGGCGCCGTTGGCCAGCAACAGCACGGTGTCGTTGGTGGAACAGGAGCCGTCCACGTCGAGCCGGTCGAAGGTGAGCCGGGTGGCGTTGCGCAGCGCCTTGTCGAGCTGTTCGGCGCTCACCGCGGCGTCGGTGGTCAGCACGACCAGCATGGTGGCCAGCGAGGGCGCGAGCATGCCCGCGCCCTTGGCCATGCCGCCCACGTTCCACTTGTCGCGGTGGTGGAAGGCGGCCTCCTTGGGCACGGTGTCGGTGGTCATGATGGCGTAAGCCGCGTCGGCGCCACCGGACATGCCGCCGCCCATCTCGTGCACGATCTCGGTGATACCGGGCAGCAGCTTGTCCATCGGCAGCCGATCGCCGATCAAACCCGTCGAGCAGACGGCGATTTCGCCCGCGCCGGTCTCGGTGCCCCAGTTGCTCAGCGCCTCGGCGAGCTTCTCGGCGGTCTGGTGGGTGTCCTGGAAGCCGCCGGGACCGGTGCAGGCGTTGGCCCCGCCGGAATTGAGGACCACGGCGCGCAACCTGCCGGACTTCAGCACCTGCTGGGACCACAGCACCGGCGCGGCCTTGACCTGGTTGCGGGTGAAAACCCCGGCAGCGGCGTATTCCGGGCCCTCGTTGAAGACCAGCGCCAGATCGGGTTTGCCGCTCGCCTTGATACCCGCCGCGATGCCCGCGGCGCGGAAGCCGAGCGGCGCGGTCACGCCCTGGCTGCGGACGAGTTTGCCGTTCGCGCTCTCGGTCGAGGTCCCAGCGGTTGTCGTCACGGTGCCACTCCTACGGTGGTGAGGCCCTCGGTCTCGTCGAATCCGACGGCCAGGTTCATGGATTGGACCGCGGCGCCCGCGGTGCCCTTGGTCAGGTTGTCGATCGCGCCGATCACCACGAGCTGTCCCGCGTCGGCGTCCACCGCGACCTGCAGGGTGACGGCGTTGGAGCCGAGCACCGAACCGGTCTGCGGGAGCACGCCTTCGGGCAGCAGATGCACGAAAGGCTCGTCGGCGTAGGCCTTCTCGTAGACGGCGCGGGCCTGCGCGGCGTCCACCGCGGTCGGCGCGGTGCAGGTGGCGAGGATGCCGCGCGGCATCGGGGCGAGGACCGGGGTGAACGACACCGCGACGTCCACGCCGCCCGCGGCCTTCAGGTTCTGCGCGATCTCCGGGGTGTGCCGGTGCGCGCCCGCGATGTTGTAGGCGCGGGCCGAACCCATCACCTCCGAGCCGAGCAGGCCGACGTCCAGTTTGCGGCCCGCGCCCGAGGTGCCGCTCACCGCGACCACCGTCACCTGAGGCTCGATGATCCCGGCGGCCACGGCGGGCGCCATGGCCAGGCTCGCGACGGTCGGGTAGCAGCCGGGCACCGCGATCCTGGTCGCGCCGCGCAGCGCGTCCCGCCCGCCGGGCAGTTCCGGCAGGCCGTAGGGCCAGCTGCCGGCGTGCGCGCTGCCGTAGTACTTCTCCCAGGCGGCGGCGTCGCGGAGGCGGTAGTCCGCGCCGCAGTCGATGATCACGGTGGATTCGGGCAACGCCTGCGCGATGGCGGCGGACTGGCCGTGCGGCAGGCCGAGGAAGACCACGTCGTGGCCTGCCAGTTCGTCGGCGGTGGTCGGGGCGAGCACCCGGTCGGCCAGCGGCAGCAGATGTGGCTGGTGCTCGCCCAGGGTGGTTCCGGCGTTCGAACCCGCGGTCAGCGCCCCGATCTCGAGGCGCCCGGCTCGGTAGCGTGGATGCCCGAGCAGCAGGCGCAGCACCTCGCCGCCCGCGTACCCGCTCGCACCGGCAACAGCAACCCGCAACGGGGGCGCATCCGAATCAGCCATGAAATGATTATGCACGACTATGCAATCCCATTCATGGACGGGGTGCGACAAGCGTTCGAACTCGCGGTGCCGAGCGCCCCACCGACGGGGCGGGCAGCGGGCCGACCGGCACCCTCGCCACCGCGATGAACAGCCCGAACGACACCCACAGCACTGTGTTACCCAGCACGGCCGAAAAATCGACCCGATTCTGGAAACCCGACGAAGATCGGATCGAGAACGCCGGAGCCGATGGTCTCCAGCCTGGAGTGGGCCTCGGGGTAGCCGCTGGTGCGGCTGCGAGCGCCGGCTGCGCTAGTGAGCGGGCGGAGTCCGGGACCACGATACCGGCGTCTCCCAGATGGTGCACCCGGCCTGAGCAGCAGCGCGAGACGAAACGAAGCAGCGCGAGACGACGTGGGCCGGGGCAGCGCAAGACAACGCAGGACCGGGCAGCGCGAGACGACGCGGGCAGCGCGAGACGACGCGGGCAGCGCAGGACGGGGCGGGCAGCGCAGGACGGGGCGGGCAGCGCAGGACGGGCAGCGCAGGACGGGGCGGGCAGCGCAGGACGGGGCGGGCAGCGCAGGACGGGGCGGGCAGCGCAGGACGGGGCGGGCAGCGCAGGACGGGGCGGGCAGCGCAGGACGGGGCGGGCAGCGCAGGACGGGCAGCGCAGGACGGGGCGGGCAGCGCAGGACGGGGCGGGCAGCGCAGGACGGGGCGGGGGGGGGGGGGGGGGGCGGGACCCCCCCCCCCCCCCCCCCCGGCACGACGCCCCCCTCGTATGCGGTGCGCGCTCGACAACCGAGCGCAGGCATCGGCGGGGGCGGGCCCGCCAGCCGATACCGGCCGAGTGTCAGGGGTTTGCGCGGCTGCGCAGGGAGTGGACGGCCGCGAGGATGCCCTTCTTGTCGTAGCTGCTGGTGGGCAGAGTGGCGCCATGCGCGTGGCGGATGATGCCGTCCGGGTCGACGAGGAGGGTGCCGGACTGCTGCATCGAACCGAAGACTTTGCGGGTCAGGCCGACCGCCTCGTGCGGAGTTCCCGCCGGGCCGACGAGGACGGGGAACGGGATGCCGTTGTCGGTCTGCCACGCCAGGCCCGCGTCGCGACCCTCGGGCACCATGACGAGGACACGGACGTCGGCGGCGTCGAACTCGTTCCGGTGCGCGATGAGATCGCGAACATGCCGGTTGCACATCGGGCACGACGTCGACCGCATGAAGTACAGCAGTGCGCTGTGCGCTCCGCGGTAGTCGGACAGACGCCAAGCCTGACCGGCGGTGTCTTCGAGTTCCAATTCCGGCGCGGGGGATCCGGAGGTGAGCATGGCGGGACTTCCCTTCGATTCGGGAGGGCGGTGGTCGTTCGATCGATGGCCGCGGAGTCGCTGTCGCGTCCGGCGGCAGCCGAGGTCACGGATGGTGGCGGAGGCTGTGCCGGATCGCGGCGCGGGCGCGGTGGAGCTGGGATTTCATCGCCGCGACGCTCAGGCCGAGCGCGTCGGCGGTCGTGCGCCCGGGGTAGCCGAGCACATCGCGCATGATCAGGACTCTGCGCTGGAGATCGGGTAGCACGGCGATCGCCTGAGCGAGCTCGTCGGCGTCGAGCCTGCGCAAGACTTCGTCCTCGGCGGAGGCGACGACGTCGGCGTCGGCAGCGGTCTGCGGTCCGGGGTCGAGCAGGTATCGGGCGCGCCGCAGGCATTCGTTGCGAACGATGCGGAACATCCACGACGCGAGGGCTGTCGTGGCGCGCAGCGTCCCGATCTTGCGATACAGGGTGATCAACGCTTCTTGGGCGGCCTCTTCGGCGTCGTCGGAGGACGCGCACAGGTGGTGCGCGAAGCGCCGCACGTGCGGATGGGCCCCGTACACGATCGCGGAGATCGCTTCCTGGTCACCGCGCTGGGCCGCTGCCACCAGCTGCTCACCGGCCCACCCGCGTTCCACTCCGCTCACCTCCTCGACCGTCCGACGCGGTGTCCGACGATTGCGGTGCGGAGAGGACCACGCGGACATCCACCCTGGTCCTTCGTCTCGGTTCGATTGTCACGACCATAAGAGCGTCCCCGCCCGAGAAAGGATTCGAACCGGTGCCAGCGCGCCGGACTATCGAGAGTTGCCGACCGCGCCGCCGCACGTCGAGCACGCGTTCACGACCGATACTCCTGCACGTAGGTCGTATCGACTCCCAACGCTCCGATCCCCGTCGCGCCGCCCGGCTGCCCGAGCGGCGTTGGCCGTCCGGGCAGCGGCTCGCTGAAGAACCGCGCGTTCTCGAGGACGAACTGCTCCTGCCCGGGCGGAATGTCATCCTCGAAGTAGATCGCCTCGACCGGGCAGACCGGTTCGCAGGCCCCGCAGTCGATGCACTCGTCGGGCTGGATGTACGCCATCCGATCGCCGACGAAGATGCAGTCGATCGGGCACTCCTCGACGCAGGCCCGATCCAGCACATCGACGCAGGCGGCACCGACAACGAACGTCACGATCTTCTCCTCTGCTGTTCCTGTGGCCCGCGACCTGGGGCGTTCATGATCTTTGCGCTCGCTCGCGTCGGCGGGTAGTGGTCCAATGCCGATCACCCCATAAGGCGGCCTTATGCGGTGGCGATCGCGCTCGGGACCGCCGCCGCGCAGCCATGCCACGGCGCGCCTCACAGCGGACAACAGCGCGTCGGGGCCGTGGCGGCGGCGACCGGGAAATCCGGCCGGGCCCGCGCTCGAGGGATACCGTCGGCGGTATGGACAAGGTGACGGCATTCCACGATCTGCACCATCGCGCGATCCCGCTGGTGCTGCCGAACGCGTGGGACTTCGCGTCGGCTGCCGTGCTGGCCGCCGAGGGGTTCCCGGCGATCGGCACCACCAGCCTGGGTGTCGCGGCCGCCGCGGGCGTGCCCGACGGCACCGGCGTCACCGGTGCGGAGACCCTGGCGCTGGCGCGGCGGCTCTCGCGGCTCGCCGTGCCGGTGACCGTCGACATCGAGGGCGGCTTCAGCGACGAACCGGGCGAGGTCGCGGAGTTCGTGGCGGCGCTCGACGCGCTCGGCATCGCGGGCGTCAACATCGAGGACGGGCGCGCGGACACCGAACTGGCCGACCCCGAACATCAGGCCGCGCTGATCGCCGCGATCAAGGAGCGCACGCCCACGGTGTTCGTCAACGCGCGGGTCGACACGCACTGGCTCGGCATCGACCCCGAGTCCACGCTGGAGCGGGCGGGCCGGTACGCGCGGGCGGGCGCCGACGGGCTCTTCGTTCCCGGACTCACCGAGCCGGACGCGATCCGGCGGATGGTCGCGTCCGTGCCGCTCCCGGTCAACATCCTGTACTCCGTCGGTGGCCCCACGGTCGCCGAGCTGGCAGAGCTCGGTGTGCGGCGGATCAGCACCGGCTCCCTGCTCTACCGGGCGGCGCTGGCGGCGGCCGTCGACGTGGCGGACGCGGTGCGCGCGGGACGACCGGTCGCCGCGGGCATCCCGAGCTATCGCGACATTCAGGCGAACTCGTTGCCGTGAGGTGGCGCGCCCACCGAAATCCACACTCCCCCAACGGCGCCCACCAACGCGAAGATCATTTCTGCCGAAATACCGCGCACGCCATGCAATTTCCCCGAATCAACCCCGCCACACACCGATCCGACGGAGGGGAACGCACACACCCACGAATCGGCGAGCGCGACAATCTGAAACAATCCCGAACACCATTTCTGATGCGCCTACATGTAAAACTGTGATGCCGGTCTCTTTCGGAAGCATCCGAGCCCTCCAAGGCGGGTCACAGCGGCGCAAATATGGATCTACCTGGTATTTCATCGCAATCACGCCACGCCTATCACGGCCCGATAGCGACCCGCGACAACCGCGAAACCTCGCAAATCGTTCCGGTGAACGAGACCGTTACCACAATTATTCAGTGATCCGGGACACATTTTCGTTTAGGAATCACATCGGCGCGATTACCCATTTCACGGGCCTCAACTGCGCGAATGCCGACATGTACGACCGAGCGTTCTGACAACTCGGACGTTATTGCCACGTGATCTGACGAGATTGATTCGTTATCGTCGGTGACGGCCCGATCGAACACGACGGGCTCGAGCTCGAACCGCCGAACACCGGCAACCCTGTCCCGCGGTTCGAGACCCCCGACATTCACTGGGGACAGGGACTCGACCGATCGCTGGTCGAGCCGGCGGGCGCAGTCAGGAATACCACATGTCTCAGACCCGTAAGTTCAGCACCCGTGCCGCCGGCTTCACCGTTGCCCTGGGCGCCCTCGTTGCCGTCCCGTTCGGTCTGGCAACGTCCACCGCTTCCGCCTCCAGCCACAACTGGGACGCCGTCGCCCAGTGCGAGAGCAGCGGCAACTGGTCGACCGACACCGGTAACGGCTTCTCCGGTGGCCTGCAGTTCACCGACAGCACCTGGGCCGCCAACGGTGGCTCCGGCGATGCGTCCAACGCGAGCCGCGAGGAGCAGATCCGCGTCGCCGAGAACGTGCTCGCCACGCAGGGCGCAGGCGCTTGGCCGGTCTGCGGCGCCTACCTCTGAGCGTAACGCCGACTTCGACGGCCCTGTCACCCGCCCGGGTGACAGGGCCGTCGCGTTATTTACGCACCACGCGCTCGCCCTGGCCCGGTTTCCAGATCGTGATGGCGAGCTGATCGTCGGCGATCTCCACGCACGACGCCCCGGTCAGGTCGGCGACATAGAAATGGTCGAACTCCTGGCCGCGGATATCGAAACCGCTCTCCTCGAACAGGTTCTGCGCGAACCGCGCGTGCAGGTCGCGGTCCGGCAGATCGGTGACGGCGCCGAACAGCTTCGCGTCGCCGTCGCCGACCATCGTGTCCACCGTCGCGGTGTGCAGGCAGAACCGCGGGTCGCGGGCGAGGTCCTTGAACTTGGTGGTGCCCGGCATGCCGACGACGACCAGCATGCCCTCGAAGATCCTCGGCTCTACGGGACTGATCCGCGGCGAGCCGTCGGCCCGGAGCGTGGCCAGCATGCACAGGTTGCCGGTCGCTTTGTGGCGGCGGCGGAAGACGGTCGAGATCTTCGGCGCTTCTTCGGTGAACTGGGTCCAAAAGGTCATGCCGGGCACGCTACGCCCGAAACCTGACAGGTCGCGTCAAGGTTTCCGGCTAGTCTTCTGGGTATGCGAGCGAGTCGACTGGTGCAGCTGTTGTTGCTGCTCCAGACCAGGGGGCGGGTCTCCGCGCCCGAGCTGGCGGCCGAGCTCGAGGTGTCGGTCCGGACGGTGTACCGCGACGTCGAGGCGCTCTCCGCGGCGGGCGTCCCCGTGTACAGCGAGCCGGGCCGCGGCGGCGGTGTCCGGCTCGTCGACGGCTACCGGACCCGGCTGACCGGCCTGACCTCGGAGGAAGCCGACGCGGTGCTACTGGCCGGGCTGCCCGACGCAGCCGCCGACCTCGGTCTCGGCACCGTGCTGGCCACGGCGCAGCTCAAAGTGCTCGCGGCGCTGCCGCCCGAACTGCGCGGCCGGGCGACCAGGATCGCGGAACGGGTGCACATCGACGCGCCGGGCTGGTTCCACCGCCCCGAGGACACGCCGACCCTGGCCACCATCGCCGACGCGTTGTGGCACGACCGCAGGCTGGCCATCCGTTACGGACGCAAGGACGGCGAGGTGCGCAGGCTGCTCGACCCGCTCGGGCTGGTGTCCAAGGCAGGCACCTGGTACCTCGTGGCCCGTCAGGGCGCCGACATTCGCTCCTACCGGGTGAGCCGGATTCTCGAGGCCGCACCGACCGGCGAATTCTTCGGCAGGCCGGACGATTTCGAGCTGGCCGCGCACTGGGCGGCGGCGCAGCACGAGTTCGCGCGGTCGATGCTGCGGGTGCGGGCGCGCTGCCGGATCGACGCGAAGCACGTGCGGCTGCTGCGACTCGGCTTCGAACCCGCTGCGGTCGCCGAGGCGCTGGCCTCGATGAGCGAGCCGGACGCCGAGGGCTGGGTGGCCGTGACGCTGGCCGCCGAGTCGTATCCGGTCCTGATGCACGGGATCCTGCCGCTCGGCGAGCACGCCGAGATCCTCGATCCGCCCGAGCTGCGCGCCCAGCTCGCACGCACCGCGGCGGCGATGGCGGACCGGTACGGCGCGGCGTCGATCTGATTCGGCACCGATTCGGCGCGGCGTCGATCTGATTCGGCACCGATTCGACGCGGCGACGAACCGATACAGCACCGCGGCGGCGGCCGACCGCTACCGCGCGGCGCCGATCTGACGCGCCACCGAATCGACCCGGCAACAAACCGACACAGCACCGAATCGACGCAGTGCGGATCTGACGCCGCGCCACACCCGCCGACGTCCACCTACCGGAGGAGCTGCTCGCGCGGATCGTCACGGTGCGCGATTCCGCCGTTCACATGGGCTTCGTGGACCGCGCCGAGAGCGAGCGCGCCCTCGCCGATCTGGTCGTTCTCGTCGATCGGGTGCTGTCGATTCGCCGCGGGCTCGGCCAGGACGCCGACTGGGCCGCCTTCTGGTCGCCGAAGCATCTCGAGCGAGCCGACACGATCCGGTGCGAGCGCGCCGCACCGGTCGCCGAGCTGATCGAACTCAGTGAGGACAACCTCCCGCTCCTGCTCGATGCGGCCGACGCCGACGCCGACCCGCTCGAGGTCAACCGACACGCGCGTTCCCGCCGACCGAGGCCCGCGGGAACGCGCGTCGGATCAGCGCACGTCGCGGAAGAAGGCGCGCACGTCGGCGGTCAGCAGGTCCGGCGCCTCCATGGCGGCGAAGTGGCCGCCGCGGTCGAACTCGGTCCAGCGCACGATGGTGTGCTGTTCCTCGGCGATCGGGCGGATCGACAGGTCGCCGGGGAAGATCGCCGCGGCGGTCGGGACACCGGAGTTCTTCGCCGCGCCGCCCCACGCCTCGCCCTCGCCGTACAGCCGGATCGAGGAGGCGAAGGTCTTGGTGAACCAGTAGAGGCTGACGTTGGTGAGCAGCGCGTCGCGATCCACCGCGTCCTCGGGCAGCTCGATGGCCGGGTTGGTCCAGCGCTGGAACATGTCCACGATCCAGGACAGCAGGCCCGCTGGCGAATCGTGCATGCCGATGGCCAGGGTCTGCGGGCGGCCCGCCTGCACCATGGCGTAGCCGTAGCGCGTGAAGCTCTCCTCGCCGGTCAGCTTCGCCAGCTTCGCCTGGTCCTCGGGGCTGTATGCGGAGTGCCCGCCGCCCCAAGCCGCCCCATCGCCCCCGCCCCAGGATTGACCGCCGCCCTCGCTCTTCGCATCGTCCCAAGATTGGTTACCGCCCTCGGCCGCACCCCGGGACTGCGCGCCCCCGTCACCGTAGGCACCGCCGTGGCCGGCCTCGCTCTTCGCACCGCCCGACGACTGGTCGCCGCCCGCGCCCCGGAGGTGCACGCCCTCGTCACCGTCCGCACCACCGTCGCTGGTCTCGCGCTCCGCACCACGCGACGACTGATCGCCGCCCGCGCCCCAAGACTGCGCGCCGCCGCCCTTCGCACCCGAGGACTCCCCGGACCCGCTCCCGTCGGCCGCTTCGCCGCCCCAAGACGCACCGCCGTCGGCCGCTTCGCCGTCCCAGGATTCGGCGTCCCAGGACGGCAGCGTGATCGGTCCGTTGACGTGGATGCCGACGACGTGATCGGTCGCGATGCGCCCCAGCTCGGTGGCGACGAAGAAGCCGGCGTCGCCACCTTGCGCGCCGTACCGGTCGTAGCCGAGTCGCGCCATCAGCTGCGCGACCACCTGCGCGTAGTGCTCCGTGGATCCCTGCCCCACCTTCGGTCCGACGCCGGAGAAGGCGAAGCCGGGCAGCGACGGGACGACCAGGTGGAACGCGTCGGCGGGGTCGCCGCCGTGCGCGCGCGGATCGCTGAGCGGGCCGAGGACGTCGAGGAATTCGATGAACGTGCCGGGCCATCCGTGGTTGAGCACCAGCGGCAGCGCGTCCGGCTCGGGCGAGCGCACGTGCAGGAAGTGCACCCGTTCGCCGTCGATCTCGGTGACGAACTGCGGCAGCTCGTTGAGCCTCGCCTCCACGGCGCGCCAGTCGTAGCCGGTGCGCCAGTACTCGGCCAGCGGCTTCAGGTAGGAGACCGGCATGCCCTTGTCCCAGCCGACGCCGGGCAGCTCCTCGGGCCACAGGGTGTCGGCCAAGCGGGTGTGCAGCTGGTCGAGCTGTGCCTGCGGAATCTCGATGCGGAAGGGGCGGATGTCCTGTTCGGTCGTCATGTGAGCCACGCTAGGAGCCGCTTAGGACAGTTCCATTCCTAAGTGGATGGCATTCTCTTCTCATGTTGGAGACCTCGGCGCGGCTGCTGAGACTGCTCGCGCTGTTGCAGACCCACCGGGACTGGACGGGGGCCGAACTCGCCGAGCGGCTCGGCGTCACAGGTCGCACGGTCCGCCGCGATGTGGACCGGCTGCGCGAACTCGGCTACCCCGTGCACGCCACGCGCGGGACGGCGGGCTACCGGCTTGGCGCGGGCGCGTCGCTGCCGCCGCTGCTGCTCGACGACGAGGAGGCCATCGCCGTGGCGGTCGGATTGCGCGGCGCCTCCGACGGGACGGTCGCGGGCATCGAGGAGGCGGCGCTGCGCGCGCTGTCCAAGCTGGAGCAGGTGCTGCCGCCGCGGCTGCGCCACCGCGTGCGCACCTGGCGCGCCGCCACCGTCCGGGTCGGCGCGCCCACGGTGACGGTCGAACCGGACACACTCATGGCCATCGCCGACGCCTGTCAGCGCAGGGAGCGGTTGCGCTTCGACTATCGCGCACACGACGGGTCGACGGGACCGCGGGAAGTGGAACCGTACAGTCTGGTGCATTTCAGCCGCCACTGGTATCTGGTCGCCTGGGACGTGGTTCGCGCCGACTGGCGCACGTTCCGGGTGGATCGGCTCACCCCGCGCACCCCCACCGGCCCGCGCTTCACACCGCGCGAACTGCCGGAAGGCGATGCGGCGACCTATCTTTCGATGCGGCTGTCCGACCGCGCCTGGCCCTGGCGTGCGATCGTGCTGCTGCACGCCTCGGCCGAGGACGCCGGTCCCCGAATCTGGCCGGGCACGGGCGTCGTCGAGGCCGTGGACGAACACCGCTGCCGCTTGCACGTCGGTGCGGACACACCGGAGGCGCTGACCTGGATGATCACTTCCGTCGATCTCGACTTCACCCTGGTGAGCGGACCACCGGAGCTCGTCGCGGCGCTACGCGCCCAAGCCACCCGCTGCACCGGCGCGGTGCGGGACTTTTCCGCCTGAGCGCGGTGCGGTCCGTCGGACCAGGCGCGGTGCCGTCCGCCAGGCCGAGCCCGGTGCCGTCCACCAGACCAAGCCCCGTGCCGTCCACCAGAGCGAGCGCAGCGGGGTCCATGAGACCGAGCGCCGTGCGGTCCGTCAGAAGAAGGTGTGCACCAGGTCGACCACGCGCGGGCGTGCGGCGTCCGCGTCGTCGACGACCGGGATGAGGCGCCACTTGTCGAAGGCCGTGCACGGATGAGAGAGACCGAGCCGCACCACCGAGCCGACCGGCAGATCGTCCACCGTGCCGCCGGGCAGGCGCACGAAAGCGTGCTGATCGTTGAGCGCGCTGATCGTCGCGCCGGATGGCAGCGACGAATAATCCCGTCCCGCGACATAGTGCGGGACGGGAAGACCCAGATCGAACGGCATGTCGCGCTTGCCCGCATCGAGCAACGCGAGCTCCGCCTCCGGACGGGAGACGGTGCGGGCCCACACGTGCATGGCCGAGCGCAGCGGCCGGTCGGCGCGGTCGGCGGCGAGCGGGGAGATTCCCGCGTAGAAGCCGTCGTCGTGGATCAGGTAGGCGCCCGAACGCAGCACCACCGTGGTCGGAATGCCTTGTGCCCCTTGCTCGTCCGCGAGCTCCGCCAGATATTCGACCACCAGGTCCTGATAGGCGCTGCCGCCCGCGGTGACGATCGCGCGCCCTGCGTAGCGTCCGGCGTCCGCGAACGCACGGTGCAGCCGGACGAGCTCGTCGAGGTAGCGGCGGACCGCGGCGAGGCCCTCCGCACCGCGATCGTGGGCCAGTGCGGCCTCGTAGCCTCCGACACCGGCGAGCGTCAACCGGCGCGACCGCTGGACCGCGTCGGCGACCGCGTGCGCGTCCGCACCGGTACGCGCTCCGGTGCGTCCGTGCGGGCCGCCGAGCTCGACCACGACCGGAACGCGGGCGGCGTCCGGCTCGCCCGCCAGGATCTCGTCCATCAATGCCACGGCGGCCACGCCGTCCACCCAGCAGCAGAACTCGAAATCCGGATCGCGCGCCAACTCCGCTGCCACCCAGCGCAATCCGACCGGATCCACCAAGGAGTTCGCGAGCACGATGCGCGACACCCCGAACGCGCGCGCCAGCTGCACCTGCCAGACGGTGGCCAGCGTGATGCCCCAGCACCCGCTGTCCAGCTGCTCGGACCACAGCTGCGGCGCCATGGTGGTCTTGCCGTGCGGGGCCAGTCGCACACCCGCCGCACGAGCCCAGTCGCCCATCACCGAGAGGTTGGTCGACAGCGCGTCCCGATCCAAGGTCAGCAGCGGGGTCTCGAACTCGTCGAGGAACGGCTCGGTCGCCAGGAACTCGCGGGCGGTCCGCCCCCACGCGCCGGGCGGCAGCCCTTTGTGCTCCGGACCGAGGACCCGATCGGACAGTGCGGCAACGGCTTTCTCGTCGATCGCCACGGTGTTCCTTCCTTCGGGCCCGCGCCGTCGCGAGTCCGCGTCGTCCGGACCTGTGCCGAGAGGGCGTCGCGGCGGCCACACGAAAAGACGGCCGGTCGTGGTCCGTGCCTCGACTCGTCGCGAAACAAACTTCGCGTCGCGACGTTTCGGCAACCCCGAGTTGTGCCTTTCCCGAGTTACCTACCCCGAGTTACGCAGCGCCGTGGCCAGGCCGTTCATCGTCAGCAGGATGCCACGTTTGACCAGCTCCGAGTCGTCACCGGCGCGCAGCCTGCGCAGCAACTCGACCTGCATCTGGTTCAACGGCTCCAGGTACGGGAAGCGGTTGTGGATGGATTCCGCGAGCGACGGGTTGTCCGCGAGCAGCTCGTCGTACCCGGTGATGGCGGCGTGCATGCGCAGGGTCCTGGCGTGCTCGTCGCGGATCATGCCGAAGATCTGTTCGCGCAGCGCGACGTCGTCGACCAATTCGGCGTAGCGCGCGGCGATGTCGAGATCGCTCTTGGCCATCACCTGCGCCAGGTTCGACAGCACCGTCCGGAAGAACGGCCAGCGCCGGTACAGGTCCGACAGCGTTGCCAGCCGGTCCGGGTCGCCGGCGACCCATTCCTCCAGTGCGCTCCCGGTGCCGTACCAGCCGGGCAGCATCACCCTGGCCTGGCTCCAGGACATCACCCAGGGGATGGCGCGCAGGTCGGCCACCGAATTGGTGGGTTTGCGGGAGGCGGGCCTGCTGCCGATGTTGAGGTCGCCGACCTCCGCGACGGGCGTCGACTGCCGGAAGTACTCGACGAAGCCGGGAGTCTCGTGCACCAGCCGCGCATACGCGGCGCGCGCCCGCGCGGCGAGATCGTCCATGAGTTCGTAGGACGGTTCGGCGTCGGCACCGAGCCCCTCGACATCCAGCAGCGTCGACTCCAGGGTGCCCGCGATGAGCGATTCCAGATTGCGGTGCGCCGCACCGGATTCGGCGTACTTGGCGGCGATCACCTCGCCCTGCTCGGTGAGCCGCAGCGAACCGTGCACCGCGCCCGCGGGCTGGGCGAGGATGGCGTCGTAGCTGCGGCCGCCGCCGCGACCGACAGTGCCGCCGCGACCGTGGAAGAGCCGCAGGCGAATTCCCGCCTTGCGGGCCACGTCGACCAGATCCAGCTCCGCGCGATACAGCGCCCAGTTCGCGGCCAGATAGCCGCCGTCCTTGTTGGAATCCGAGTAGCCGAGCATGACCTCCTGCCGCATGCCCTTGGCGGACACCAGCTCTCGATACACCGGCACCTCGAGCGCCGCCGCGAGCGTGTCCGCGCCCGCGCGCAGATCCTCGATGGTCTCGAACAGCGGGACGATGTTCGCCGAGCAGTGCGGTGGGCCGTCCGGCTCGCCGGGATCGAGCAGTCCGCCCTCCTTCAGCAGCAGCGCCGCCTCCAGCATGTCGCTGACTGAGGTACACATGCTGATGATGTAGTTCGGCACGGCCTCCGCGCCGAAGGTGCCGACCACCTCGGCGGCCGCCCGCACGATCGCCACTTCTCCGGCGGCCAGATCGCTGAGCCGGGCGTGCGGGCCGAGCAGCGGCCGCCGGGTGCGCAGTTCGGCGGCCAGCAGTTCCACCCGTTCGCTCTCCGGCAGGCTCGGGTAGTCGGCGTGTACGCCCGCCCAGGCCAGCAGCTCCGCGACGACCTGCTCGTGCACCTCCGAGTTCTGCCGCATGTCCAAGCCTTGGAGGTGGAAGCCGAAGGTCTCGACGGCGTGGCGCAGCGCCGCGAGCCGGTCGTCGGCCAGCAGGCCGTCGCCGCTGGCCCGCAGCGAGGCGTCGACGGCGTCGAGATCGTCGAGCAGCGCCCGGGGCGTGGGATACGGCGACGCGTCGGCGTCCGGAATGCCGTCGGCGGGCAGCGCGCCGAGCGCGGCGGTCGCGGTGACCGACAGCCGGGCCCGAATGGCATGCAGCGCACGCCGATACGGCTCGTCGGCGTGGGCGGCCGGATCGGCGTAGCCCGCCGCGGCCAGCGCGGCCACCTCCGGCGTCACCTGGACGAGGCGCGCGGACTGCGACAGCGTCTTCTCCAGCTCGACCAGGTCCCGCAGGTAGCGACCGAACGCCACCCCCGCGGCCTGCGCGGCCGCGTGCCGCACCACGTCGGCGGTGACATTGGGATTGCCGTCCCGGTCGCCGCCGATCCAGGAGCCGGGTCGCAGGATCGGGCGGTCGAGCAGCTCCACGCCCGGCCAGCGGGAGCGCAGCGCGGCGCGCACCTCGGCGTTGATCGCCGGGATCACGTCGAGCAGGGTCAGCTCGTAGTAGCGCAGGCCGACGGCGATCTCGTCCTGAATCCGCAAGCGCGCCAAACGGATCAGGGCCGTGCGCCACAGCGAGAGCACCTGGCGGCGGATGCCGAGCTCCAGGTCGGCGCGCTCGGGCTCGGTGTCCGCGTAGCGCTGGCGCCTTCGCATCAGCTCGGTGATCTTGGTCTGCCCGTCGAACACGGTGCGGCGGCGCGTCTCGGTGGGGTGCGCGGTGATCACGGGCGAGACCAGCGCGTCGGTGAGCAGATCGGCGACCTCGGCACCGGCCAGCGCGGCGGCGTCCAGTTTGCGGTAGGTGGCGGCCAGCGAGGACTCCTGCGGCGGCTCCCCCGCCGTCGTGTGCGCGGCGCGGCGGCGATCGCGCTGGATGTCCTCGGCCAGGTTGGCAAGCAGCACGAAATAGGTGAAGGCCCGGATCAGCGGCAGCGCCACCGCGATGTCCACCCCGCCCAGCATCTCCGCGACGGCGCTGCGCCCGACCTCCTCGCGCCGCACCCGGAACGCCTCGATGCGGACCCGCTCGATCAGGTCGAAAACCTCGGGACCCTCGTGGTCGCGGATGGTGTCGCCCAGCACGCCACCCAGGAAACGGATGTCATCGCGCAGCGGCCGGGTCGCGTCCTGTTCGGTCTCGATCCGCGGATCACTCATGCCTACACCTCGCTGACGCTCGGCTCCGGCATGCGCGAAGCACGCTGACACACGGTTCGCTCACTTCGTTCGCTCACGGCATCGACCCTACTGCCGCAACCGGACGAACAGCGGTACGAAGTGCCCGAATCACACTTGCCGCACAGCTCCTCTCGCGGCCGTCGAGGGGCGAGACACGACGAGTTCGCGCAGGTAGCGTGGGCGGCACGACGGTACCGAACCGGAGGATTCTCATGGCCGACCAGCCCCCGAGCACGCCCGCCCGGCTCAGCTTCACCGGCCGGTTCACCCACTTCGGCGCCACCAGGTTGAACGCGGTCACCAGGCTGCAGGGCCGCCTGCACAGTCGGCTCTACGCCCGATTCGGCGGCACCTGGTTCGGCAAGTGGCTGGGACGGCCGGTGTTCCAGCTGACCGTGCGGGGGCGCAAGACCGGCGCACCGCGGTCCGTCGTGCTGATGTACGTCCCGGACGGCGACGATCTGCTGGTCAGCGGCTCGTTCGGCGGACACCCCGAGCCGCCGAGCTGGTGGCGCAATCTGGTCGCGGCGGGCGGCGGCGAGGCGCGGGTCGGTCACGAGTCCTGGCCGGTGACCGCGCGGGTGGTAACCGATGCGGACGAGTACGCGGCGCGCTGGCGGGTGCTGGTGGACCGCGTTCCGGATTTCGCCACCTACCAGGCGCTCAGTTCGCGGCGGCTGCCGATCGCGGTGCTCACCCGCACCGCGGACTGACCTCTCCCGCGTCGCTAGAGCGAGCGGATCACCCGCGCCGGATTGCCCGCCGCGAACACGCCGTCGGGCAGGTCGCGGGTCACCACGCTGCCCGCTCCCACCACCGTGTTCGTGCCGACCGTGACGCCGGGGCAGACGATGACGCCGCCGCCGAACCACACGTTGTCGCCGATCGCGATCGGCGCCGCGGACTCCCAGCGCTGCCGCCGCGCCTCGTGATCGGTCATCGGATGCAGGGCGGTGAGCAGCTGGCAGCGCGGTCCGATGGAGACGTCGTCGCCGATGACGATAGGCGCGCAGTCGAGCAGGACGGCGTCGTAGTTGAGGAAGCTGTTGGCGCCGATCTCGATGAGATAGCCGTAATCGCACTGGAATCGGGGCATGATCCAGGACCCCTCCCCGAGCTTGCCGAGCAACTGCCGCAGCACCTGCTCGCGCCGCTCGGTCTCCTCCGGGCCGGTCCGGTTGAACTCGTCGCAGAGCGACTGCGCGCGCCGGCGCTCGGCGACGAGTTCCGGATCGCTGTCCTTGTACAACTCCCCGCTCAGCATCCGCTGCTTGTGCTCGCCCACCTCGACCACGCTAGCCGAGCGGGCGCGCCCGGCCGCCTCAGCCGACTTCGCGCGCCGCCAGATGCGGCGCCGCCAAGCGGTGCATCAGCACCTGCTCCAGCAGGCCGACGAGCACCTCCTTGACCGAATCACGCTGGCGCGCATCGCATTCCAGGATCGGAATCCAGTCGTCGAGACCGAGCGCCTCGCGCACCTCGTCGAGCTCGAAGCGTGGGCCGAGCTCGAAACGGTTCACCACCACGACGAACGGGGTGTTGTGCTCCTCGAAGTAGTCCAGCACCGGATAGCAGTCCTCGACGCGGTCGGTGTCCACCACGATCACCGCGCCGAGCGCGCCGTCCACCAGGTCGTCCCAGAGGAAGACGAAACGGTCCTGGCCCGGTGTGCCGAACAGGTACAGGATGAGCGAGCTGTCCAGTGTGATGCGGCCGAAGTCGAGCGCCACGGTGGTCTGCGATTTGTCCGCGCGGTGGCCGGGATCGTCGACGCCGACCGCCACCTCGGTCATGGCGGCCTCGGTGACCAAGGGCTCGATCTCGGAGATGGCCCCGATGAAGGTGGTCTTCCCGACGCCGAAACCGCCGCTGACGACGATCTTCACCGACGAAGGCATGGCCGGGTCTGCGGGAGGTACCCGCAAGTCAGAGTGCCCGTACAAGATCCCTGATCCTCTCGATGGCTGCGGTGGAGAGCTCCGGTGCGTCACGGACGGTGACGTGGCCCGCGGTCGCGAGATCGCTGACGATCACTGTCGCGACGCCCACCGGCACCCGCAGCGCGGTGCCGATCTCGGCGATGGAATGGGGCCGCTGGCACAGCACCACCACGGTGCGCTGTTCGAAGCGCAGCGGGGCCGAGAGCGCGGCGGGCGGCGACTGCACCAGGGTTTCGATGCGCAGGCCGTCCAGCAGCGGGGTGGTGCGCCCCGCTGTGACGACGAACGGACGCACGAAGTCGTCCGCGCCTGCGACAGGTTCGGCCGGACGGGTCGGTGCGAGACGGCTCGGGTCGAACCATCCGAACGACTCGGTCACCGGGATCATCCGCGGGTCCGGCAGCCGCGGCCGGTCCGGATCTCTCATCTGCGCAACGTCTCTCGCAGCTCGGAGATCAGGGCCGGATCGAGCAGGGCGCCCGCCCGTTCGGCGAGCACCGCCATCTCGTAGCCCACCAGTCCGACGTCGCAGCCGCCCTCGGCGATCACGCCGAGGCAGCTGCCGTCACCGAGCGCGGAGACGAGCAGGAAGCCGCGCTTCATCTCGATCATGATCAGTTTCAGGCCGTCGAACTCGTAGCTGCGCGAGGCGCTTCTCGCCAGGCTGGCCAGTCCCGACACCATGGCGGCCAGCCGATCGGCTCCGGTGCGGTCCAGGCCCTCCGACATAGCGATGAGCAGGCCGTCGGAGGAGACCGCGACGGTGTCGCGGACGCCGTCGGTGTTGCGGACGAAATTGGCCAGCAGCCAGTTGAAGGTGTGCGGGTCGGCGGTCTGTTGCAGGTGTGTGGTCACGGGCTCCCCTTCGCGGTGGTCATTGCTCTGCGGTGGTCTGGGCCAGATCGGCGTCGTACGTGACGTTCTCGGCCGGGTCGGCGGGGCGGCGGGCGGGCGCGCCGCCGCGTTGGTGCCCGGTGCGGAACGACGACAGCATGCCGCGCACCTCCTCCGGCGATCGCTCGACGGCCGGGGCGACGGGCGGGCGCGGGGCCGACGGGCGCTGCGTCGCGAGGGCTTCGGCGGAGCGAGTTCTTTTGGTGCGCTTGACGAGTCCGTTGCGGGTGCGCTGCTGCACCGGCGGCTGCGCGTCGCCCGGTGCGGTGCGGAACCACGGGGATTCGCCGGCGGCGGCGTGGGCCGGGCCCGGTCCTCGGCCGTTCCCATTGGATGCGTGGCGGGCACGATGGTCGCGCTCGTTCGATCCGGACTCGCGTCCTGCGGTCGCCTCGCGGCGCGCGTGCGACCCGAGGGCGGGATCCGAGCGGAATTCCCCTGTCGTGTCGATCGTTTCGATCGGCGAACGCGAGACGTGCGTGGCGGCTCGTCGCCCGTGGTCGGGCGCGCCGACGCCGTTCGTGCGGAACTCCAGTGACGCACCGGGCAATTCGCGGGGTGAGCCGGACGGGGCCGACCACTGGGCGGACAGCGGTGGTCCATCGGTCGCCGCACCGTCGCGGGCCGGCCCGAATCCACTCGATGCTCCGACGAGTTCGAGAGACGAGCCCGCCACATCCGGTTCCGGGCGAAGAACACCGTTTCGCGCCGCCGCGCCGCCTGGCGTCGCGGGCGGATTCTGCTGCCCGCCGAGGAGTTCCGTCGGCAGCAGCAGCCGGGCCACGACGCCGCTCACCGGCGCGATCGTCAATTCGACGTCGATGCCGAGCCGGCCTGCGAGCCTGCCGACCACATAGTGCCCGAGGTAGCGGGTCGGAGCGACCAGGAAGTCGCGGTCGCCGCGCAGGCGGGCGTTGGCCTCGGCCAGTTGGTCGGGGGGCAGGCCGACGCCGTGGTCGACGACCGCGAGCAGGTAGCCTGCGGCCACTTTGCGGCCGTAGATCTCGACTTCCAGATCCGGTGGGGAGAAGGCGAGTCCGTTCTCGATCAGCTCGGCGAGCATGTGCGCCAGTTCGCTGACCACCGCGCCCGCGATCGAGACGTCGTCGATCCGGCGCAGCACGACCCTGCGGTAGTCGTCCACCTCGGACAGGCCGGCGCGGATCACGTCGGTGAGCGCGATCGGTTCGGCCCAGCGCCGCGGGCTGGCCTCGCCGACCAGCACCAGCAGGCTCTCCGCGTTGCGGCGCATGCGGGTGGCGAGGTGGTCGAGCTCGAACAGATTCGACAGCGCCTTGGGATCGAGCTCCTCGCGCTCGAATTCGCTGATCAGCCCCAGCTGACGGCGCACCAGGTTCTGGTTGCGCCTGGCCAGGTTCGCCATCGACTCGGTGCTGTTGCGGCGCAGCAGCGCCTGTTCCGAGGACAGGTCGTAGGCGGTGGCCTGCACCCGGTCCAAAGCGGTGGCGACGGCGGCGATCTCGACGGCGGCGCCGGGCGGCGTCCGCACCGGCTGCGGACGGGGCGGCTGCGTGTCGCCACCGGCGTGCCAGGCGGCGATCACCTCGGGCAGCCGCCGCCCCGCCACATCGTCGGCCTCGGCGGCGAGCGCGGCCAGCGGGCGCACGATGGCGCGCACGCCCGCCACCACCAGCACGATCTCGATCGCCATCGCGATCAGCGCGGCGATCAGGAACCCGGCGAGAGTCACCGCCGCCACCTGCCGCAGTTCGGCCGCGCGCTGGCGCACCGCGTCGCCGACCGTCTGCTGCACGGCGCGCTGCTCGTCGATGACGGCCGTCATCTGCGCCCACCAGAGGCTCGGATCCACCGACCGCACCAGCGGGCCCGCGCTGGAATCGATGGCGACGCGCTCGGATTCGGCCGCCCGCATCCCGTCGGCGCCGCGCATCGCGGCGTCGAGCAGGTCGCGCTGCGCGGTGGTGGCGTCGCGCGCGAACGCGGCCAGCCCGGCCTGTTTGGCGGCGCGGATGTCGAGGAACTGGACGTATTCGCCGGGATCGAAGCCGTCGGCGGCGAAGACGCCGTTGAGGAAACCGCGCTCGCGCGCCGTCTGTTCCTTCGCCTCGCCGAGCGCGTACAGCGCGAGCAGACCGTGCCGCACCTCGGCGTCGCGCGCCTGGTCCAGGCCGAGCCGCGGACGGTTCAGGGCGTCGATCGCGTCGGTGTAGAACTGGAACGCGGCCGCCCGCCCGATCCGGCCCGCGTCCACCTGGGCGCGGACCGCGGGCAGGCCGGCGAGCTGACCGACCGCGGCGCGGATCTCACCGGAACCGTCCGCACCGCCGGACAATTCGGCATCGAGCGCGCGCAGCGCCCGGTCGGTCGCCCCGCGCTGGTCCGCGACGGCCTGGTACAGCCGGACGTCGCCGCCGAGCAGGCCGTTGCTCAGACCGCGCTCGCGCTGCGTCTCGTGCAGCAGGTCCTGCACCACCAAGGCGAGCGAGACTGCGTCCACCGTGTCGCCACTGCGCTGGAACGCCTGGATCTCCCTGGCGAGGGTGATGCCGAGCAGCGTGAGCACCAGGGTCAGCGAAACGAACAGGATTCTGGCCAAACGGCCACGAATAGTGCGCGGCCGAACTATTCTGCCGACACCGGACGCATCCGGTGTGGCGGCCGAAACCGTTGCCGCGCCGCCTGCCTGCGGCCTCCAACGCACACGCACCACCCCGTTCCTCGCGAACAGCGACCGCGACGATTCGGGGACGAATGCGCGGAATCAGGAGCAAGCTGTCACAGCGCGCGGGCGGTGTCAACGCGAAAATCCGACAAATCGGACGCGAGCAGGCATTCTAAACATGCTGGTAATCCAGTATTTTCGCGGTTTCCATCCGCTCACACCGCGCCGCACCATACGGTGACCGCCGCCCCTGTGAATCACGCCATGCCGACGGCCCAGCAAACCGCGCGGAATGCTTGGAACCGCACCGCGACAATGCCTTCGCATACCGCACTGGATCCCGCTGATACCGCACCAGCACCGTCGAGCGTCGCGACGGCGCCTGCCGAGCCGTGCGGGTGCCGTGAAACACCGCACCCGCGCCTGCCGACATCCTCGATTACCCGCGTCGGCGCCGTCGTAAACGCGTCAGCGCCTTCGAAAATCACGTCGGCGCTCCCGAACACCGCGCCAGCTTACGAACGACTGCAGCAGCACCTACGAACACCGCGCCAGTGCTCACGAACAACCGCGCCAGCGCTCTCGAACACCACACCAGCGCTTACCAACAACCGCACCAGCACTTACGAACACCGCACCAGCGCTCACCAACCACGGCGCCAGCGCCTACGAACACCACACCAGCGCACGCGAACAACCACGCCAGCGCTCTCGACCACCGCGCCGAGGACTCAGCCGACCGTGTCGGCGAGGATGCCGAGCACGGCGTCCGAGGCGTAGAACGGTTCGAGGCGCTCCCGGATCAGCTTGGCCAGCACGCCGTTCCGCTTCGCGCCCTCGATCACGGCGGGACCGTAGCGCAGGATCTCGGTGGCGATGTCGTCACCGGAAAGCCCGAGCTCCGGAAGCATGGCCGCGAGCGTGTAGTCGCCGTACTTGGCGTAGAACACCTCGACGCACTCGTCGACGAGCAGGCCGAAGTACTCCTTCTCGCGGGTGGTCACCGCGATCTCGTAGCACAGCAGCACCAGCTCGTTGAGATCCTTCTGGGTCAGATATTCGCGCAGGCCGCTGACCGGCTCGTCGGCGTGCAGATCCCAGAACTCCATGGCGGCCGAGTGCACGGGGGCGTCGCGCAGCATCTCGCGGATCGCGTTGTTGGTGCGCTTGAGCGCGAACATGGCGCCCTTGCCCGCGAGATCGCCGACGAACGTGCCGTCGGCGGCCTTCCTGGCACGGTTGGCGGCCGACTGGCCCAGCGACATCAGCGAGGAGACGCCGGGGATCTTCTCGGCGCGCTCCCGGTTGGCCTGCACGAAATCGTTGATCAGCTTGTCCACGAACTTCGAGGCCACGGTGGCCACCAGCGGGCTCTCGGTGAGCCGGTCCAGGATGCGCTCCTGGGCCTGGTGCATGCCGAAGAGCTTCTCCAGCACCGCCTCCACCGGTTCGCGCTCCACCACCTCGCCCAGGGTGTAGTCGTGGTTGGCGGCGATGTGGTCGTAGATCGAATCGGCGAACACGCCGACCATGTCGGCCAGCACGGGGCTGCCGCCGACCAGGTCGACGACCGCCGCCACGGTCTGCTTCGCCTGGTCGAGCTCCACCACCTCGCGGAACAGCAGTGTGTCGGCCACGCCGAGCACCGCCTCGACATCGCGCGCGACGACCTCGGCGAGACGGTCACCGGTCACCTCGGCCAGCAGGAATTCCACCTGAGCATCCAGGAGCCGTTCGGCGATCTCACGCGGCTCGGTCATCGTTTCACCCATTCATCTCGGTCCGGCTCAGTGCTCGACGGCGGCACCCGGCGGACCAGCGCACGTCAGTCGGCGCCCTTGTCGCGCAACGATTTCCGAATCTGGTCCAGGCGTTCCCGCGCGGCCTTCTCGCGCGCGGCGAATCGCTCGTCGGCGCTGCGGCCCGCCGGGGTCTGCCGGTCGAGCTCACCCATCCCCTGCGCAGTGCCGAAGCGCTGCTCGACCTTATCGCGAACCGACTCGAAAGTAGGTACCCCGGACGGCGAATATCCGCCGGTCTCGGGCGTCGCCGGAATACCGGTCGCTTGAACCGGTACCGCCGGTACCGGGAAACCGCCTCCGACCTGCCCGGATGCCGCCGCGCCCTCGCCGATGTCATACGCCGAGGCATCGGACGTGGCGGGACTCACATCAAGATCGGTCGTCGCATGAGAGGCCCCGGCCAGCTCGTCCAGCGCGGCGCGCACGGCCCACAGTGCCGAGCGCCCCTCGACCGCGGCGCGCAACACGGTCACCAGCTCCGCGTCCGGCAAGGCGGCGAGCCGCGCCACGATTTCCCTCGTATCGCTCATGCCTGCGCCTCGCTGACGCTCGGCTCCGGCACGCGCGATGCGCGCTGGCACACGATTCGCTCACTACGTTCGCTCATAACGCCAGGCTACGCACCCGAACAGACCGCTCGCCCTGTTCGCGCTTCCCCGCTAGCCCGCGAGCACCTCGGTCGCCCAGGCCCGTAGCGTGGCGGGCCAGTCGGCGCCGAGCAGCGCGATGACGTCGTTGTGCCCGGCGCCCGGCACCACCACCAGCCGCTTGGGTCCGGACGCGGCCGCGTACAGCCGCTCGGCGTTGCGCACCGGCAGCAGTTCGTCGCAGTCGCCGTGCATGATCAGCACGGGCGCGGCGAGCCTGCCGATTCGCCGCAGGTTCGGGTAGGCGTCGGGGATCAGCGAACGCGGCAGGAACGGATAGATCGACCCGGCCGCGTCGCGGATGCCGGTGAAGGTCGACATCAGCACGAGTCCGGCGGGCGGATGCGCCTCGGCGAGTTCGAGCAGCACGCCGCCGCCCAGCGACTTGCCCAGGTACAGCACCCGATTCGGGTCCACTCCGGGCCGGGCGAGCAGCGCGTCACGCGCCGCCCGCGCGTCCAGGTAGGTGCCGTGCTCGCTGGGCCGCCCGGTGCTGCGGCCGTAGCCGCGGTAGTCGAAGGCGAGCACGTCGAAACCCGCGTCGACGAGCAGCGCGTAGATCGCCACCCGGTCGCCGAGGTTGCCCGCGTTGCCGTGCGCGAAGAGCACGTGCCCGATCGACCGCCGCGCGGGCAGCCACCAGGCGTGCAAGGTCTCGCCGTCCTCGGTGCGCAGGGACAGGTCGGTGTAGTCGAGGCCGACCGCGGCGGGCGTCTGCAGGATCTGCCGCTCCGGCAGGTAGGTCAGCGCGTTGAGAATCAGGGCCGCGGGGTGTCGCATGCAGACGTTCTTACTCCGCCGGGGCACGGCGGCTCGACGCCGCCCCGGCGATGACGCGGCCGTCCCCGGCTTCCGATCTTCGGCGACGGTGACGCGGTACCGGCTGGTCGGCCAGGGTCAGTCGACGACCACGTCGACGCCGCGCCAGAACGCGACGCGGTCGCGCACCATCTCGGCTTCCGGCTTGGGCGTCGGGTAGTACCAGGCGGCGTCGGGATTGCTCGCACCGTCGACGGTCACCGTGTAGTAGGAGGCGGTGCCTTTCCACGGACAGACCGTGTGCTGATCGCTGGGCTCGAGGTATCGACGGCGCACGGCGTCCGCCGGGAAGTAGTGATTGCCCTCCACCACCACGGTGTCGTCGCTCTCGGCGAGCACCGTCTCGTTCCATACCGCTCGTACGGTCATCGGACCTCCCAAGTCGTCGGACGAAAGCTGCCAACCGCCACGCTACTCCCGATTGCCGGGCGGCCCGGAACGCTGCGCCGCAACCCGGGACGCGCACGGCCGGGAAGCGACGAGACCCGTACGGCGCTGCGGCCGTACGGGTCTCGATGTCGTCGCGGGCTCTGTCAGCCGCGCAGGACCGCCCCCACCGCGTCGGCGGCCGACGCCACCGCGGCATCGCGGGCGGCGCTCGCCTCGTCCTCGGTCAGCGTGCGGTCCGGCGCGCGGAAGCGCAGCGCGTAGGTGAGGGACTTGCGGCCCTCGCCCGCCTGGGCGCCCTCGTACACGTCGAACAGGGCGATGTCCTCGAGCAGCTCACCGCCGCCGGTGCGCAGCGCGGCCTCGACCGAACCCGCGGACACCGACTTCTCGACGCTGACGGACACGTCCTGCAGCACCGCGGGGAACGGCGACACCACCGGCACCGGACGGGACTCGCGCAGCGGCAGCGCGTCGAGGTTCAGCTCGAGCGCGCAAGTCCGTGGCGGCAGGCCGGAGCGTTCCAGCACGGCCGGGTGCAGCTCGCCGGCGTAGCCGACGACCTCGCCGTCCACCACCAGCTCGGCGCAGCGGCCCGGATGCCACGGCAGGTGCGCGGCGGCGCGACGCTCGATGGACACGCCCGCGGCATCCGCGATGGCATCGGCCAGGGCGAACGCGTCGGCGGCCTCGGCCGGACGGCCGGGGCCCCACGGTCCGCGCGGCTCGCGGCGGCCGGTGAGCACGACGCCGACGTGCACCGGCTGCGCGGGCAGCGAGTCGACCAGCTCGGCGATCTCCTCGTCGGTCGGGCGGCGATCCACCGGAAGCGCCTCGACCGCCCTGGTGTTCGGGCCGGGCAGCACCACCTGGGCGATGCCGTAGACGGTCAGATCGCGCGCGCCGCGGGAGATGTTGCGCGCGGCCACCTCGAACAGGCCGGGCAGCAGCGTGGTGGCCAGTTCGGCGCGCTCCACGTCGAGCGGGTTCAGCACCCGGGTGGTGACGCGGCGCGGGTCGTCGGCGTCCAGGCCCCAGGTGTCGAAGACGCCCGAGGGCAGGAACATCGGCGGCGGCACCTCGATGCCGCCCGCGAAGGCCAGCGCCCTGCTGACCGCGCGGCGGCGGCGCTGCGCGGTGGTGAGCCCGCGCCCGGCGGGCGCGGTCGGCAGCACCGACGGGATCTGCTCCAGACCCTCGAGCCGGAGCACCTCCTCCACCAGGTCAGCGGGCTGGGTCAGGTCGGGCCGCCAGCTCGGCGGGGTGACCACCAGCTGGCCGTGCCCGGTCTCCTCGTTCACCGACACCTCGACGGTGCAGCCGATCTGGGCGAGGCGGCGGGCCGACGTGCCGGTCGGATAGGTGACGCCCGCGACTCGATCGGCCAGGTCGATGTCGATGCGGATCGGTTCCGCCTGCGGCGTCGGCACCCGCACGTCGGTGAGCGCGGGCTCGATGATGCCGCCCGCGATCTCGGCGAGCAGGGTGGCCGCCCGGTCCAGCGCGGCGACGTTGATCTCGGGATCGACGACGCGCTCGTAGCGCTTGCCCGCCTCGGACACCAGCTTGTGCCTGCGCGCGGTGCGGTAGACCAGCAGCGGATTCCAGGTGGCCGCTTCGAGCACCACATCGGTGGTCTCGGGGCCGACCTCGGTGCTCCCGCCGCCCATCACGCCCGCCAGCGAGACCACGCCGGACTCGTCGGCGATCACCACGTCCTCGGCGTCGAGCACGCGCTCCACCTCGTCGAGGGTGCGCAGCGTCTCGCCCTTGTTCGCGGAGCGGACCACCAGACCGCCGTTGAGCTTGTCGGCGTCGAACGCGTGCAGCGGCTGGCCCAGCTCGAGCATGACGTAGTTGGTGACGTCGACGGCGGGCGAGATCGGGCGCACGCCCGACAGCAGCAGCCGTCGCTGCAGCCACCACGGGCTGACCGCGTTCGGGTCGATGCCGGTGACCCGCCGCACCGCGAACCGGGTGCACTTCGACGACGGCTCGAGCTGCACCGGCCAGGCGTCGGTCTCGTCGTCGGGCAGGGTGCGCACCGCCGGGTCGGCGTACTCCAGATCGAAGCCGCAGGCCAGCTCGCGGGCCAGGCCGCGCACCGAGAAGCAGTAGCCGCGGTCGGGCGTGATGTTCAGCTCGATGACCGTGTCGTTCAGGCCGAGCAGCTCGTTGGCGTCCGCGCCGGGCTCGGCGGTGCCCGGCTCCAGCACCAGGATGCCGGAGTGGTCCTTGCCGATGCCCAGTTCGGCGACCGAGCAGATCATGCCGTGCGAGACGTGGCCGTAGGTCTTGCGCGAGGCGATCTTGAAACCGCCGGGCAGCTCACCGCCGGGCAGCACCACCACGACCAGGTCGCCGACGGCGAAATTCCGTGCGCCGCAGACGATCTCCTGCAACTCTGGGTTGCCGACGTCGACCTTGCAGAAGCGAATCGGCTTCTTGAACTCGGTCAGCTCGGTGATCTCGGCGACGCGCCCGACGACCAGCGGCGAGGCGGCGTCTGATCCCGCCCCGCTCGCACCCGCGTCGCCGTTCACCCGGTGGAGCTTGTCGACCTCCTCGACTTCCAGCCCCACACGGACGAATCCGGCGTCCAGTTCCTCCGGCGTCACCGACCACTCGGGTGTGGTGCGCTGGATGATCTCGGTCAGCCAGGACTGCGCTACTCGCACTTGAGGTTTCGCTCTCTCGATCGAAGGGAGTTCGGGAATCGGGCCGGTTCAGGACCGGATGCCGAAGGGCAGGGTGAACCGCACGTCGCCCTCGACGATGTCGCGCATGTCGGGGATGCCGTTGCGGAACTGCAGGGTGCGCTCCAGGCCCATGCCGAACGCGAACCCGCTGTACACGTCGGGGTCGATGCCGCTGGCGATCAGCACCTTGGGGTTCACCATGCCGCAGCCGCCCCACTCGACCCAGCCCGCGCCGCCCTTCTTGTCCGGGAACCAGACGTCCACCTCGGCGGAGGGTTCGGTGAACGGGAAGTAGTTCGGCCGCATCCTGGTGCGCGTCTCCGGCCCGAACAGGGCGCGCGCGAACGCGTCCAGGGTGCCGCGCAGGTGCGCCATGGTCAGGCCCTTGTCCACCGCGAGGCCCTCCACCTGGGAGAACACCGGCGTGTGGGTGGCGTCCAGCTCGTCGGTGCGGAAGGTGCGGCCCGGGCACACCACGTAGATCGGCAGGTCGCGCTCGAGCATGGAGCGCACCTGCACCGGCGAGGTGTGCGTGCGCAGCACCTGGCGCGAACCCTCCGGCGCGATGTGGAAGGTGTCCTGCATCGTGCGGGCCGGATGGTCGGGCAGGAAGTTGAGCGCGTCGAAGTTGAAGTGCTCGGTCTCCACCTCGGGGCCCTCGGCAACCTCCCAGCCCATCGCGACGAACACGTCGGCGATCTGCTCGGAGATGACGGTGATCGGGTGCCGGGCGCCGACCGGTTCCCGGCGGGCGGACAGCGTGACATCGATCGCCTCGGCCACCAGCACGGCCGCGTCGCGCTCGGCGAGCAGCACCGCGCGGCGGGACTCGAACGCGTCGGAGACCCGCGCCCGCGCCACGTTCACCCGCTTGCCCGCGTCGGCCTTCTCCGACTTGGGCAGCCCGCCCAGCGCGCGCTGCGCGAGGGCGAGCGGCGCCTTGCCGCCGAGATGCTCGGTCTTGGCCACCGCGAGAGCGTCCAGATCGGCTGCCGCGGCGAACGCCTTCTCGGCCTCGGCCGCCGCCGCGGCCAGCGCCTCCTCGGTCAGCGCGACGGCGTGCGTCTCGGCGTTCTGCTCGACTCCGGTGTTGTCGTCGGCCACGATCGTTCGTCTCTCCCCTGGGGATCGGTTCGCGGGTCCGGCTTATTGCCTACCCACATTGCTGCTGGTGGAATCCTATTGGATCGGCCATGACCGATTCACGCGGATTACCCGCTGGCGAGCCGCGCGCCCGTGCCCGGGCAGCGCGCGCACCGCCGCCCTACACCCGGAAAACGGGCATCCGCGCAGGTATCGCGCCTCGCGCGGCCGGTCACCAGAGCGGTACGTACACCGCGTCGCCCTCCACATCGGGCGCGACCGGCAGGAAATCCGGGACGGTCCGCGCGGCGCTGGCCCGCATCTTGCGCACCGCCTCCGCCACGCCGGGCGCGCCGATGCCGAGCCGGTCGAGCAGTTCGGCGCGCACCTCGAGGAACTCCGGCCGGTCGACGGCGAACTGCTCCTCAAGCTCGGCCACCGGACGGCCCGTGCCCAGATCGCGCCAGTACGGATAGGTCGCGATCAAGGCGACCGCCTCGACCAGATCGGCGGCCAGCAGCACCGCGCCGCCTTCGGAGTCGGCGTACAGCACCGGGCGCTCCGTCCCCTCCGCGCCGCACAGGAAGAACGTGCCGCCCGCGCTGTCGCCCGCGATCGGCGTGAGCGGCGTACCGCTCGGCAGCCGCAGGTCCTCGACGGGCTCCCGGCGCGTGATATCGAAATCGCCCGGCCAGGCGAGCAGCCCGGCCAGCTCGGGATCGCCCTCGATCCGGCGCAGCAGTTCGTCCCCGGCGCTCATGATCGAACCCTAGAACGCCCCCGCGTGTCGCACACGAGAACTGGCATAGAGACAGATGGCCGCCGCGGCGGCGAGGTTGAGGCTCTCGGCCCGGCCCTGGATGGGGATGCGGACGCGGTGGTGGGCGCGGGCGGCGACGGCGGGGTCGAGGCCGTGCGCCTCGTTGCCGAACAGCCAGGCGATCGGGCGCTGGAAGAGCTCGTCGGCCTGGTCGAGGTCGACCTCGCCCGCGGCGGTGGTGGCCAGCAGTGTGATGCCCGCGGCGGCAAGGGAATCCAGGGTCTCCGCGACATCGTGGTGGCGGGCGACGGGCACGTGGAACAGGCTGCCCGCGGTGGCGCGCACGCACTTGCCGTTGTGCGGGTCGACGGTGTCGCCTGCCAGCACCACGCCGTCGGCGCCCACCGCGTCGGCGACCCGGATGAGGGTGCCCGCATTGCCGGGCTCGGCGATCTCGACCGGGACGGCTAGCATCCGCGGCCGCTTGTCGAGAATGTCGGTCAGCGGCACGTCGATCAGCTCGCACACCGCGACCAGGCCCGGCGCGGTGACCGTCTCGCCGAGATGCTCGGCGGCCCGGTCGCTCACCAGCGTGGTGCGCACGCCCGCGGCGGAGGCGCCGGCGATCAGCTCGTGCTCACGCGTCGCCGCGGCGGCGGAGTAGAACAGTTCCCGCACCCGCCCGGTCTCCAGTGCGGCGGTGACCGAATTCGCCCCCTCGGCGAGGAAGAGTCCGGCCTTGCGGCGCTGCGGCGCGCGGTGCAGCTTGACAGCCGAAACGACCCGCGGATTGCGCTCGGAGAGCGCGTCCGCGGGTCGTTCCGAAAGGTGTCCCTTGGTCAACAGGGTCGGCCGGATCAGGCGGCCGGGGCGTTGACGTCCTGCGGGAGGGCGGCCTTGGCGACAGCGACCAGACCGGCGAAGGCCTCGGCGTCGGAGACGGCGAGCTCGGCCAGGATCTTGCGGTCCACCTCGACACCCGCGGCCTTCAGGCCCTGGATGAAGCGGTTGTAGGTGATGTCGTTGATGCGCGCCGCGGCGTTGATGCGGGCGATCCACAGCTTGCGGAAGTCACCCTTGCGCGCCCGGCGGTCCCGGTAGGCGTAGGTGAGCGAGTGCAGCTGCTGTTCCTTGGCCTTGCGGTACAGCCGCGAGCGCTGGCCCCGGTAGCCCTTGGAGGCCTCGAGGATGGAACGGCGCTTCTTCTGAGCGTTGACGGCCCTCTTGACGCGTGCCACTTGGTCAGTCCTTGATCGAATAGGGGGCGCGTGCGGCGCCCGGGAGGTTGGTCGGGGGTGGCGTCCGGAAACTCCGGTCGCGGTGCTGCCCTAGGGGATCAGATACCCAGCAGCTTCTTCACGCGACGGACGTCGGCAGCCGCGACGACCTCCGTGCCGTCCAGACGACGAGTCCGGCGGGTGGGCTTGTGCTCGAACAGGTGGCGACGGTTCGCCTGCTGGCGCAGCAGCTTGCCTTTACCGGACACCTTGAATCGCTTCGAGGCGCCGCTGTGGCTCTTCATCTTCGGCATGGATTCCTCTATCTGGTCGTCCCGGCGGCCGTTTCCGACCGCCGGTGTCTGTTCGTATAACTGCGGGCGTGGCCTACTCGGCCTGCTCCGCGGCCGGGGTCTCACCGGCGGGCGCGGCGCTCGCGGCAGGCCGTCCGGCCGATTCCTGCTGCGCCTTCACGCGGGTCTTCGCTCCCTTGTGGGGTGCGAGGACCATGGTCATGTTCCGGCCGTCCTGCTTGGCCGAGGTCTCCACGAAACCCAGGTCCGCGACGTCGGAGGCCAACCGCTGCAGCAGCCGGAACCCGAGCTCGGGCCGGGACTGCTCGCGACCCCGGAACATGATCGTCACCTTGACCTTCGACCCGGCTTCGAGGAAGCGAACGACGTTCCGCTTCTTGGTCTCGTAGTCGTGGTCGTCGATCTTGGGCCGGAGCTTCTGCTCCTTGATCACGGTCTGCTGCTGGTTCTTCCGAGACTCGCGCGCCTTCTGCGCCGTCTCGTACTTGAACTTGCCGTAGTCCATGATCTTGCAAACCGGCGGACGGGCATCCGGAGCCACCTCGACCAGGTCGAGATCGGCCTCGAGGGCGACGCGTAGCGCATCTTCAACACGCACGATCCCAACCTGCTCGCCGCCAGGTCCGATGAGTCGGACCTCGGGAACTCGGATGCGATCGTTGATGCGGGTCTCAGTGCTGATGGGGCCTCCTAGGTCAAGCGGTGTCGTCTGACGACCGCAGGCAATAACTGCAACCCCTTGTTCAACACAAAAGCCCCGGTGCGGTATTTCACCACAACGGGGCCCGAGTCGACCGATCGCCGATGCCAGGCATCGACTCTTGCGCGCGAGACGGCACTCACGCAAGAAACCCGCCACAAGGGCGGGCGACCGGACCGTTTGACCAGTACGATTGCTCGTCGGTAACGGTGGGAGTCGGGCTCCACTTATTCAGCCCCGGGTCGTGTCGCACCAGGCGACGCGGTTCGGGGCGGTCGTCAGCGGAAAGTCTAGCATTGCCGTCCGCTATCGCCGAATCGGTCCGAAAACGCGCTGCGCGGCCCGCCGCGGGGATCGGCCAGCTCCGACTGCTCCTGGCGGCCTCGCTAGCCTGTTGGGCATGACTGACGAGCTCGACTCCTCCGTGCGCGACCTGGCCGACATCCCCGCCGTCGAGGTGATCAGCCGCGCCGCCGTGATGCTGATGAGTTCGGCCGCGGAAAAGCTCGGCCTCGCCGACCCGGACCCGGACAGCAGCCCGCACCGCGACCTGGACGAGGCACGCCGCGTCATCACGGCGCTCGCGGGTCTGGTCACGGCCTCGGTCGAATACCTCGGGCCGCACGCAGGGCCCATCCGCGAGGGCTTGCAGTCCCTGCAGCGGGCGTTCCGCGAGGCTTCCGCCCACCCGGACGAGCCGGGCAAGGGTCCGGGCGAGAAGTACACCGGCCCCGTCTACTGAGCCGGTTCCCCGACCCGGTCCGGTACGGCTCGACGCTCGCCGGCCGGTCACCCGCCTGACCCGCCGATCACGCTGCGGCAGGCGCGAATCGGCCGCGGCCGCGGCTCGATGCGGCATGCTGGCAGTATGGCGACACCGATCTTGCTCGTTCCCGGATTCTGGCTCGGCGCGTGGGCGTGGGACGAGGTGGCCGAGGAACTGCGCGGCAGCGGCTTCGAGGTGCGCGCGCTGACCCTGCCCGGGTTGGATCCCGACGACGAGGATCGGTTCGCGGCCACCATCGAGGAACAGGCAGGCGCCATCCTCGCGGCCATCGACCCCGCGGAATCGGCTGTGCTGGTGGCCCATTCGGGCGGGGCGGCGCCGGGCTACCTGGCCACCGATGTCGCGCCGGGGCGCTTCCGGCACGCGGTGTACGTCGACTGCGCGCCGGTGCCGGACGGGTTCGTGCTCAACGATTCGCTCGGATCGGCGCGCGAGTTTCCGCTACCGAGCTGGGAGCAATTGGCGGAGGAGGGCGACAGCCTGGTCGGGCTGGACGCGGCGCAGCTGGCCCGATTCCGGGAGCGCGCGGTGTCGGAGCCTGCGAGCATCGCGGGTGCGCCACTGCGCCTGAGCGATTCGCCCGCCCGGCTCGCGGTGCCGACGACAGTGGTGTGCACCAGCATCACCGCGGAGCTGGTGCGGCAGTTGAGCCTGAGCGGTGAGGCGCCGGTGTTCAGCGAGATCGCCCGCTTCGACGCGACGCTGATCGACCTGCCGACCGGCCACTGGCCGATGTGGTCGAAACCCGCGGAGCTGGCCGAGATCATCGCGGGCGCCGCGGCGAACTGAGCGCCGCGCGGCCGAGACGGGGCGGGCCGACACTCGACCGGCCCCGCCCGGCGCGATCACTGCCCGGGGGTGACCGAGATCGACGAGCCGGTGGCGATCATGGTGGCGATGGCCTGCAAGAGGCTGGTCAGCCCGGCGCTTCCGCTGTCCATGGCGTTCCTTTCACTGTCTGGCGCGCTCAGGCGCCCGGGGTGTAGTTGATGGACGATCCACTGCCGAGAAACGTGAGGATCTGCGCGACCAGCGCGGCGATGTCCACGCCTTCCATGGGTGTGTTCCTTTCTCTCCCACCGGGTTTCGGGCGTGCTAGCGCCGCGGTCCGGTGCACTCACCGTTACTGTCCCGGCCACGCCCGGACACGGTGAGGCAGATCTTACACACGCCCATTTCACTTTTTCCCGCGTTTTCGGGACCCGAAAAACCCGCGCAGGCCGAAACGGCGAGTGGCCGCGCCTTGTGACGCGGCCACTCGCCGTTTCAGGTTCAATTGTCGAAGATCGACCCGCTGCTCCACATCGACCTTTTGCCCGGATCAACCGCTGCGTTCGACCAGCCTCTGCCCTCGATCAACGCAGCGCGGCGGCCTTCCTGGCCAGACGCTTGGCCGCGGCCGTCTCCGCAGGGGCCTTCTTCGCCGCCTTGTCGGCAGGGGCCTTCTTCGCCGCCGCGGGCTCCGCCGGAGTCTGCTTGGCCGCCGCCTTGGACGCCGTCTTCTTGGCCGCCGCCTTCTTCGCCGGGGCCCGCTTCAGCGGAGCCGACGCGGCGGGCTGGGCGAGTACCTCGGCGAGGAACTGGCCCGTGTAGCTGTGCGGCACGGCAGCGACGTCTTCCGGCGCGCCCTCGGCCACCACGGTGCCGCCGCCGGAACCGCCCTCGGGGCCCATGTCGACGACCCAGTCGGAGGTCTTGATGACGTCCAGGTTGTGCTCGATGACGATGACGGTGTTGCCCTTGTCGACCAGACCGTTGATGACGCCGAGCAGCTTGCGGATGTCCTCGAAGTGCAGACCGGTGGTCGGCTCGTCGAGGATGTAGACGGTGCGGCCGGTGGAGCGCTTCTGCAGTTCGGCCGCCAGCTTCACGCGCTGGGCCTCGCCGCCGGACAGCGTCGGCGCGCTCTGGCCGAGTCGCACGTAGCCGAGGCCGACGTCGACCAAGGTCTTGAGGTAGCGGTGGATCGAGGTGACCGGTTCGAAGAACTCCGCGGCCTCCTCGATGGACATGTCCAGCACCTCGGCGATGGTCTTGCCCTTGTAGTGCACCTCGAGGGTTTCCCGGTTGTAGCGCGCGCCGTGGCAGACCTCGCACGGCACGTACACGTCGGGCAGGAAGTTCATCTCGATCTTCAGCGTGCCGTCGCCGGAGCACGCCTCGCAGCGGCCGCCCTTGACGTTGAACGAGAACCGGCCGGGCTGGTAGCCACGCACCTTCGCCTCGGTGGTCGCCGCGAACAGCGTCCTGATCTTGTCGAATACGCCGGTGTAGGTGGCCGGGTTGGAGCGCGGCGTCCGCCCGATCGGGGACTGGTCGACCTGTACCAGCTTGTCCAGGTGATCCAGGCCGTTGACCCTGGTGTGCCTGCCCGGCACCTGACGGGCGCCGTTGAGCTTGTTCGCCAGCACGGTGGCCAGGATGTCGTTGACCAGCGTCGACTTGCCCGAGCCCGAGACGCCGGTCACCGCGGTGAGCACGCCGAGCGGGAACGAGACGTCGATGCCCTGCAGGTTGTGCTCGGTCGCGCCGACGACGGTGAGCTTGCGCTTCTTGTCCATCGGGCGGCGCACCATCGGCACCTCGATCCGCTCGCGGCCCGAAAGGTACGCGCCGGTCAGCGAATCGGGGTCGGTGAGCAACTCCTGATACGGGCCGCTGTGCACCACCCGGCCGCCGTGCTCGCCCGCGAGCGGGCCGATGTCGACGACCCAGTCCGAGGCGCGGATGGTGTCCTCGTCGTGCTCGACGACGATCAGCGTGTTGCCGAGATTCTTCAGCCGCGTGAGGGTTTCGATGAGCCGCCGGTTGTCCCGCTGGTGCAGGCCGATGGACGGCTCGTCCAGCACGTACAGCACGCCGACCAGCCCGGAGCCGATCTGGGTGGCCAGCCGGATGCGCTGCGCCTCACCGCCGGACAGGGTCGCGGCGGCCCTGGACAGCGTCAGATACTCCAAGCCGACGTCGAGCAGGAACCCGAGCCGCGCCTGGACCTCCTTGAGCACCTGCCCGGCGATCGCGGCCTCGCGCTCCCCCAGCGTCAGCGAGTTCAGGAACTTCGAGCAGTCGCCGATGGACAGATCGCTGACGTCGGCGATGGACTTCTTGTCCTCGCCCGCCGAGATGGTGACGGCCAGGATCTCCGGGCGCAGCCGCGCGCCCGAGCAGACCGGGCACGGGATGTCGCGCATGTACCCGTCGTAGTGCTCCTTCATCTGCTCGGACTCGGTGTTCTCCATGCGCCGCTGCAGGAAGGGCATCACGCCCTCGAAGTCGGCGTAGTAGGAGCGCTTGCGTCCGTAGCGGTTGGTGTAGGAGACGTGCACCTGGTCGGGGCTGCCCTCCAGCACGGCCTTGCGCGCCTTGAGCGGCAGGTCCTGCCACGGGGTGTCCATGGAGAAGCCGATGGTCTCGGCCAGACCCGACAGCAGCCGGGTGAAGTACTCCGCGGTCTGCCCGCGCGACCAGGGCGCGATGGCACCCGCTGCGAGGCTGAGCTCGGGATCGGGGACCACCAGATCGGGGTCGACCTCCTTGCGGATGCCGAGGCCGGTGCAGTCGGGGCAGGCGCCGTAGGGCGAGTTGAACGAGAACGACCTCGGCTCGAGGTCCTCGATGTCGAGCGGGTGCCCGTTGGGGCAGGCCAGGCGCTCGGAGAAGCGGCGTTCCCGGTCGTGGGCGTGCTCGTCGCGATCGACGAAGTCGAGCACAACGATGCCGTCGGCCAGCCGCAGCGCGGTCTCGATCGAATCGGTGAGGCGCTGCTTGGAGCTCGGCTTGACGGCGAGCCGGTCGACCACGACCTCGACGTCGTGCTTCTCCTGCTTCTTCAGTTTCGGCGGGTCGGTGAGCGGATACACCACACCGTCGACCCGCACCCGGGAGTAGCCCTGGGAGTTGAGCTGGTCGAAGAGGTCGACGAACTCGCCCTTGCGGGTACGCACCACCGGCGCGAGCACCTGGAACTTGGTGCCCTCCGCCATGGCGAGCACCTGGTCGACGATCTGCTGCGGTGTCTGCTTGGCGATCAGCTCGCCGCAGACCGGGCAGTGCGGCGTGCCCGCGCGCGCGTAGAGCAGACGCAGGTAGTCGTAGACCTCGGTGATGGTGCCCACGGTGGAGCGCGGGTTGCGGTTGGTGGACTTCTGGTCGATGGACACCGCGGGCGAGAGGCCCTCGATGAAATCGACGTCGGGCTTGTCCATCTGGCCGAGGAACTGCCTGGCGTAGGCCGACAGCGATTCCACGTACCTGCGCTGGCCCTCGGCGAAGATGGTGTCGAAGGCGAGGCTGGATTTGCCCGAGCCGGACAGTCCGGTGAACACGATCAAGCTGTCGCGGGGCAGATCGAGATCGATCCCCTTCAGGTTGTGCTCCCGAGCTCCGCGCACGGTGAGGCGTTCCGCCACCGATGTGTCCCTTCTCGATCGTGTTGACGTGCAGACAGACCCCCGCTCGCCATGCTAAGCGCGAGCACCGACAAGTTTCGTCCGAGCGGCTGTCCACCCGCGCGGACGAGGCCGCGCCGGAGCGTCAGCCGGCCCGGCGCGTGCCCTCCGACCGCCCGGTGACCTGCCATCCGTGCGCGTCCACCGTGACGGTCAACACCTCCGACCCGACCCGCAGTCCGCTGATCCGCAGCGGCAGGTAGCGCTCGGGCACGGCGGGCGCCACCTCCGCGACGGCCGCCCCCGGCTCCAGCCGGACCAGGCTGCGCAGGAACAGCAGCGGCGCGGCGGCGGCCCAGGCCTGCGGCGAGCACGAGGTCGGATACGGCACCGGCGCGTCGAACTCGGCGCGGTCGAAACCGCAGAACAGTTCGGGCAGCCGATGGCCGAACCGCACCGAGGCGTCGAGCACCGCGTCGATGACCCGGGTGGCGTGCTCGGTCAACCCGTAGCGCATCAGTCCGGCCGCGCAGATCGCGTTGTCGTGCGGCCACACCGAACCGTTGTGGTAGCTGACGGGGTTGTAGGCGCCCATGCCGCTGGCCAGGGTTCGAATGCCCCAGCCGGTGAACATGTCGGGAGCGAGCAACCGGTCCGCGACCAGCGCCGCCTTGTCCTCGTCCACGATACCGGTCCACAGACAGTGGCCGATGTTCGAGGTGAGCGCGTCGATCGGCCGCTTGTCCCGGTCCAGGCCGACCGCGTACCAGCCGCGCTCGGGCAGCCAGAACTTCGCGTTGAACTCGGCCTTCAGCCGGGCGGCCGCGGCGCGCAGCCGGTCCGCGGTGGCGCGGTCGCCGAGGTCGTCGGCCAGCTCGGCCCTGGCCAGGTAGGCCGCGTAGACGTAGCCCTGCACCTCGGCGAGCGCGATGGGCGGTGCGGGGAGGGTGCCGTCGGCGAAGTTCACCCCGTCCCAGGAGTCCTTCCAGCCCTGGTTGTCCAGCCCGTGCTCGGCGCGGCGGCAATACTCGACGAACCCGTCGCCGTCGGCGTCGCCGTAGCGCTGGATCCACTCGATGGCGCGGTCGGCGTGCGGCAGCAGTTCGTCGCGGGTGGCGTCGTCGAGTCCCCAGCGGTGCAGCTCGCCGAGCACCATGACGAACAGCGGGGTGGCGTCGGCGGTGCCGTAGTACACGGTGTCGCCGCCGAGCAGCCGCGTCGCGGCCCTGCCGAACCTGATCTCGTGCGGTATCCGGCCCGGTTGTTCCTCGGTGGCGATGTGCTCGCGGACGCCTTGCAGGTCGGCCAGGCTCTGCAGAGTGCCGATGGCCAGCCTGCGATCCACCGGCAGCACCATCCACGAGGTGAGCAGCGAGTCCCTGCCGAACAGCGCCATGAACCACGGCGCGCCCGCGGCGACCACCGCGCGGCCGGGACTGGCCGGGTCGAAGATGCGCAGCGCGCCGAGGTCGGCGACGGCGCGGCGCAGCGCCGCGGCCAGCGTCGGGTCGCCGGTGCGCACCCTCGGCGAGTTCTCGTACCAGGCGCGCAACCTGCTGGCGGGCGCGCTGTGCGCGACCGAGCTGCCGCACGTGTGCCGCGGCGTGACCTCGGCCGAGCCGAGCAGCGGGAGGTACTGCACGCACGTCGACCAGGAACCGCGGGCGGGCAGCCGGACGTGCCAGCGCAGGCGGCGGCCGTCCGCGGTCGCTTCCGCGGCGCGCACCGCGACCGCGACACCGAGTGCGGGAGCGGCGATTTCGAGGCCGCCGTCGACCGCGCGGTGCTCGATGGCCTGCCCTTCACCGACCCGGCCGTCCTTGACCTCGAACAGGTCGGCGAAATCCGCGTCGACCTCGAGCGCGATCGCGAAGTCGACGGACTCCCCGGAGAGGTTGCGCACGGTCAGGTCCTCGCGCATGCCGTCGCCGACGTGTCGTCCGACGATCACCAGCGCGGTGCTGTCGGCGCGGTCGGGCGGCGGTGCGGTGCGCGCGAGCAGCGTGACACTGTAGGGGTCGGCGTACTGCACGCTGAGCGGTTGCGGCGCGTGGTCGTCGACGGTCAGCCGCCAGCGGGAGAGCACTCGGGTGTCGCGGACGAACAGTCCCTGCGCCCGGCCCGGCTCGATCGCGCCGCCGGAGTCGCTGAGGCAGAAGGTGGATCCCTCGACGAGCGTCACGGCGCTCGCCGTTCCGTGGTGCGCAGGTCCGCTGCCCCAGGGGTCCATTACGTCACGCGCCCTTGGTCGGCGGCTCGTCGTGCGGCGGGTCGTCCCGGTGTCGCTGAATCGGTCATCGTTCGACAACTTTCACGCGTTCGGTCCAGAAATCCAGCATACTCGGAACATCAATACGCCCAGCGTTTTTCGGTCAGTCCCGTTCGCTACGCATTCGCTGCGGCGAGATTCGGTGGCCGGATCCGCGGTGGGACCCGGTGCGCGAGGAGGGGCCGCGATGATCAAGGTGTTCCTG
Source organism: Nocardia sp. bgisy134 (assembly GCF_965341865.1). GTDB lineage: Bacteria > Actinomycetota > Actinomycetes > Mycobacteriales > Mycobacteriaceae > Nocardia. The sequence goes on along the minus strand of NZ_CBDQZP010000016.1, from coordinate 115,835 downwards.
GTCGACGACCACGAGATCGTCCGGCGTGGCCTGACGGATCTGCTGGAGAGCGATCCCGAGCTCGCGGTGATCGGCGAGGCGGGCGATGTCGCAGAGGCGATGTCGGGCATTCGCGCGGCGCGGCCCGATGTCGCGGTGCTCGACGTGCGACTGCCCGACGGCAACGGCATCGAACTGTGCCGTGATCTGCTCGCCGAATTCGACAGGCTGCGTTGCCTGATCCTGACCTCCTACACCGACGAGCACGCGATGCTGGACGCGATCCTCGCGGGCGCTTCGGGATACGTGGTGAAGAACATCAAGGGCATGGAGCTGGCCGAGGCCATCAAGGCGGTCGGGGCTGGCCGCTCGCTGCTGGACAACCGGGCGGCGACCGCGTTGAAAGCGCGACTACGCAACAGCGTCGAGGCCGACGGTCCGCTGGCCGGTCTGACCGAACAGGAGCGCAAGCTGCTCGCACTGCTCGGCGAAGGCCTGACGAACCGCCAGATCGCGGCGCGGATGTTCCTCGCGGAGAAGACGGTCAAGAACTACGTATCGCGGCTGCTGGCCAAGCTGGGTATGGAGCGGCGCACTCAGGCCGCGGTGCTGGCCTCCCGCCTGCGCGAGCCGTGAAGCGGCTCGACGACCTCGGCTGCGCGGCGCCGAGCCGGGCGGCGTGCCAGGGGAGCCACGCTGCTCCCATCGGAACCGTACTGGGAATCAGGCGGTTTCGGTCGGCGCGACGATGGTCAGGTCCCCGTCGTAGCGACGGTAGAGCAGCTGGCCGCGGCCCGACTCGCGATCGGTAAAGAACAGGTAGGGCAGGCCGCCGCGGCACAGCGCGGTCGCCGCCTCGGACTCGCCGAGCAGCGGGCTGGGCTCCGAATGCACGGTCAGAGGTAGGGAATTCACGCTGAGCGGCTGTTGTGTCCGCTCCGCAGGCGTCGTGGTGGTCCACTGGCGGACGAGTCGCACGCCGAGCGTGTCCGCCCAGTGCACGATGGCGTCCTCACCGGTCTCGGCATCGGTGAACAGGTACGCGTCGTAGTCCATCGCGTCCATCACGGCGGTCGCCTCGGCGGGCGTTCCGGTCAGCAGCTCACAGTGCTTGCGGCGGATGATCGGCCGCTGCTCGGTGACCTTCGCCAGCGGTGGCCGCGCCGGATCCGGCCACGCCCGTGACTGATTGGCGACCAACCTGCTGAGCTGGCGATCCAGCCGCTCGACGGCGAAGGTCACCGCGAACCCGCGCGGCCCGGTGACCTGCACCCGGGTCGGTGTGTCGTGCAGCCGTACATTGGCCTGCACCACCGTGGGTTCCTCCCTATCCCGCGGGGCCGTAACCCGCACCCGCGCAGGAACATCCAAGTGGTGGCGGCGCAGCACCCGGCCGATGGCGCGGACGGCCCGCGTCACGTCGGCCGGCGGGACGGCCCCGCGAGTGGTCACAGCGAGCTCCGGATCCGCGGCGCTGGACCAGTGTTCCGAGGAGTACAACGATTGCGACGAATTCATAGGACACCTCTACTCTCAATTCACCCAGTGTCGATATCCCACCGCCGCAACGGCACCGCGAACAGGGCCAAAAGTCCCCGATCCGCGAATTAGACTGGCTGAAGCGCTGTTCACGCGCCCACCTGAACAGGAACCGACATGACCGAAGACAGCGGTAACGGCCTGTACTCGGTGCGCGACACGCTCTCGCAACTGCGCCTGCGCGAACTGCTCAGCGAGGTCAAGGAGCGCGTCGAGCTGATCATCGACTCGCGCGACCGGATGGACGGCCTGGTCGAGGCGATGCTCACCGTCACCTCCGGCCTCGATCTGGACGACACGCTACGCGCCATAGTCCGCACCGCGACCAGCCTGGTCGACGCCCGATACGGCGCGCTCGCGGTGCGCGGGCACGACCGGCAGGTGGTCCAGTTCATCGACGAGGGCATGGACGAGGTGGTCCGGCAGCGCATCGGACAGCTGCCCTCCGGACACGGCGTGCTCGGCGTGGTGTTCAATCGCCCGAAGCCGCTGCGACTGGACGACCTCACCGAACATGCGGAGTCCGTGGGTTTTCCGCCGGGGCATCCGCCCATGCACACCTTCCTCGGCGTGCCGGTGCGCATTCGCGACGAGGTGTTCGGCAGCCTCTATCTCACCGAAAAGGCGGGCGGGCAACCGTTCACCGAGGACGACGACGTGCTGGTGCAGGCGCTGGCCGCGGCGGCGGGCATCGCGGTCGACAACGCGCGCCTCTACGAGTCGGCCCGCACCAGGCAGGCCTGGATCGAGGCCACCCGCGACATCGCCACCGAATTCCTCGCGGGCACCGAATCCGAGCACGTGCTCGCGCACGTGGTCGACCACGCGCGCACCCTGACCGGCTCGCACCGCTGCTTCCTCGCCCGGCTCGACGAGTGCGTATCGCCCGGCGAGATCGGCGAACTCGTGCTCACCCAGTGGTCGGGTCCCGGCGCCGGACACGAGGGCTGGCTGGCCTCGACCGAGGGCACCGCGCTCGGCGAGGCGTTCACCCGGCGCACCCCGCTGCGCTTCGACGACGCGGCGCGCATCGATCTCGGTGTGCCGCTGGCCGATGTCGGCCCCGCCCTGATCCTGCCGTTGTGCACCCCTGACGCCACGCTCGGCGTGCTCGTCGCGGTGCGGCCGATCGGATCGGCGCCCTATCCCGACGAACTCGTCGAACTCACCGCCGCGTTCACCGATCAGGCCGCGCTGGCCATGCAGCTGGCCGACGCCCAGCGGCGGATGCGCGAACTCGACATCCTCGCCGACCGCGACCGCATCGCCCGCGATCTGCACGATCATGTCATCCAGCGGCTGTTCGCCATCGGCCTCACGCTGCAAGGGTCGCTGCCGAAGGCGGTGGTTCCCGAAGTGCGCCAACGGTTGTCGACCTCGATCAACGAGCTGCAGGAAGTGGTCCAGGAGATCCGCACCTCCATCTTCGACCTGCACGGCGGCGACGGGCACAGTGCGGGCTTGCAGCAGCGCATCGAGCGCGCGGTGCGCCAGCAGACCGCCGAGACCCCGCTGAAGGCCACCGTCCAGGTGAGCGGGCCGCTCTCCGTGCTGGAGGCCGAACTCGCCGATCACGCCGAGGCCGTGGTGCGCGAGGCGGTGAGCAACGCGGTACGACATTCGGGCGCCGACACGATCGCGGTGGACATCAGCGTGGCCGACGACCTGACGATCGTGGTCACCGACAACGGCTGGGGCGTACCGCACCACGTCATCCGCAGCGGGCTGCGGAATCTGGAGCAGCGGGCCGAGAAAGCCGACGGCAGCTTCGTGGTCGGCCCCGCGGGCACGCCGGCCGACAGCGCTGGACTGCCGGGGACGCGGCTGCGCTGGTCGGTGCCGCTACCCGCGGACTGACGCGGACCGGACCGTCATCCGGCCCGTCCCCCGCGGCCTGACCTGCCGGCCGCGGGCCCCAGCACCAGCATCGAGTTGTGCCCGCCCATACCCAGCGAGGACTTCAGGGTCAGGCCGCCCTCGAACGGCGTCGGACCGTCCAGCAGCCGCGGATGCGCCGGGGCCACGATCGGCGGTGCGGGCAGCACGCCGCGCTGGTAGGCCATCGCCGCGACGGCCACCTCCACGCCCGCCGCGGCGCCCTGGCTGTGTCCGGTGAGCGGCTTGAGCCCGTACACGTGCGGACGATCGCCCAACACCTGGGCGACCAGATCGCGCTCGGCCAGCTCGCACTGCCGCGTTCCGGTGCCGTGCGCGTTGAAGTACGCGATCTCGTCCGGGCTCACCCCGGCCTGGGCCAGGGCGCGGCGCGCGCAGTCGATGATCTGCGCGTGCTCCGGTTCCACCGAGACCACGTGGTAGCCGTCGTTGGTCATGCCGCCGCCGAGCACCGCCGCGTACGGCCGATCAACAGCGCGGGTCAGCACGAACGCCACCGAGGCCTCCGCGAAGCCGAAGCCGCGGCTGCCCTCCTGGAAGGGGCGGCACGCGTCGAGCGGTTCGGCGTCGGTGATCGCGGCGCCGAGCTGGACGAAGTGCTCGACCATGTCCGGCGTCGCCGACATGTCGGTGGCCACGCAGATCACGTCGTCGGCGATGCCGCTGTCCAGCCACAGTTCGGCGGTGACGATCGCGACGTTGGCCGAACTGCACGCCGCCGACACGTTCATCGACGGACCGTGGAAGCCGAACTCCTGCATCAGCACCGAGATCGGCGTGGACGGCAGCAGCCGCAGGTAGTCGCGGGAGCGGCGGTGGCCCTCGTCGATCTGGTAGAAATCGCGCCAGTTCACCACGTCGCCGAGCACGATCGCGTGCAGCAGGCCCACCGTGCGGCCGGGCCGCCAGCCACGCGCGCAGGCGTCGGCGATCGCCTCGCGCGCCGATTCGTGCATGGCGCGGCCGTAGCGACTGGGGCTGACGGCTTCGTCGCCGCCGTTCGGCACCAGCGTCACCCACGCGTGCTCGTCGCGGCCCGGCCCGTACCCGGGTTGCAGCTGCGCGGCGGACTTGCCGCTGAGCAGGCCCTGCCACAGCGACTCGCGCCCCCACCCGTAGCCGGTCACCGCACCGACCCCGGCGATGGACATATGATCTCGAGACCGATCTCTGTGCTCCGGAATGGCGCCCGGCATGGCATCGCTCCTTCACCGGATCCCCGGGCCGAACACCCTCGGTCGGGCCTGTTCCGGGAGGAACCGGAGTCTGTCATGATCACCGGATAGAGCCCGATGGAGTGCCCGAACCGTGATCGAAGCAAGTGCGTCGACGCTGAGAGCTCGCGCGCGTCGACACCAGAATAATCCCATGTTCCAATGGCCATAGGTCGGTCGACGATCGGGGGTTTGCGAGTGGGTGAGGAGACGACGGGCGTCACCGTCGACGCCGAGCAGCTGGCGCAGCGCTACCGGTCACTGGTCGAGCACACGCCGGACGGGATCTGCGTGCACGAGAACGGCGTCATCGTCTACGTCAACCAGGCCACCGTCCGGCTGCTCGACGCGCACAGCGCCGACGAGGTCGTCGGCCAGCCGCTCACCCGCTTCGTGCATCCCGACTCGATCCCGGCGATGCGCGAACGCATCGAACTGCTGACCAGCAAGGGCACCGCCTCCGTGCCGACCGAGATGCTGCTGATGCGCGCCAACGGCGAGACAGTACCGGTCGAGACGGTCTCGGTGCTCACCCCGTGGCACGACCACTTCGCCTACCAGGTGGTCATCCACGATCTGACCGCGCAGCGGGCCGCCGAGGACGCCCAGCGCCGCGCCGAACAGCACTTCACCACGGTGGTCTCCCAGCTGGAGGAGGGCGTGGTCGTCATCGACCGCGGCGGGCGCATCGAGTCGGCGAATCCGGCCGCCCGGCGCATCTTCGGCACCGACGAGCGGCACGACGACATCGTCGGCCGCACCATCGGCGAGCTGCCGATGGTGCTGCTCGACGCCAACGCCCAGCCGCTGCCGCCGAGCAGGCATCCGATGGCGCGCACGCTGGCCACCGGGGAGACGGTCACCGGCTACATCTTCGGCGTCGACCGCAGGGACGGTCAGCGCCGCTGGCTCTCCGGCAGCAGCAGGCTGCTCAACCCCGGCGACCCGGACTCCCCCGCGGTGTCCTCCTTCGCCGACATCACCGAATTCCGCGCCAGCCGACGCCAATTGGAGTACCAGGCGACGCACGACTCGCTGACCGGCCTGGCCAACCGCTCGCTCATCCTGTCCCAGCTGGCTGGCGCGCTGGCCACCAGCGCGGACCTGCCCTACTCGACGGTGCTGTTCATCGATCTCGACGGCTTCAAGTCCATCAACGACACGCTCGGCCACGCCATCGGCGACACCGTGCTGCAGATCGTGGCGCAGCGCCTGCAGCGCGCGCTGCGCGCCGACGACCTGGTCGGGCGGCTCGGCGGCGACGAGTTCCTGGTCCTGCTCTCCGGCCGCGGCCGCCACGTCGACGTGGACGGGCTGGTCCATCGGCTGCGCTCCACCATGTCCGAGCCGATCATCGCGCGCGGGCACCGGATCGCGGTGGACGCCTCCATCGGCGTCACCGAACTCGATCCCGGCGACCGCCGCACACCCGAAGCCGTACTGCACGACGCCGATGTCGCCATGTACCGCGCCAAGCCGCCCCATCGCGACACCGGTGTCGGCAAGGGCCGCACCAACAACACGCACGCGTCCTGAATGAAAGTCACCGCATGATCGTCGAACACGCCCTGCTGCCCGTCCGCCCGGAACTCGCCGCCGCCTTCGAGGCCGCCTTCGCCGAGGCGAGGCCGCTCATCGCGGGGATGCCCGGCTTCCGCTCGCTGTCACTCTCGCGCTGCGTCGAGTCGCCGGGCGTCTACCTGCTGCTGGTGGAATGGGAGCGGCTGAGCGACCACGTCGACGGGTTCCGCGGGTCACCGGAGTACCAGCAGTGGAAGGCGCTGCTGCACCACTTCTACGAACCGTTCCCGGTGGTCGAGCACTTCGAACCGATGCTCACCGACCCCACTTATGGGGCCCCACCTGCGGTTACGGCGGGCGTGCCGAACTCGCAGTAGACTCGACAACTCTGTTTTCCGACGCGCGCACGGGATCGGCGCGCGTTCGCCCCATCGCGGTGACAAGGAGTCCAGTTTGCCCGACCGCCTCGCCCACGACCGTGCCGTCACCGACGGCGCGGTCGCGCGGACCCGCGAAATCGAGAAGGAGCAGGCCTACCTGTCGGTGCTCTACGACCGGCTCGACGGAATGCGCGCATACGCCAAGAACCGGCTGCGCACCGTGTTGCTGGAGACCGGGGGCACCCCGCAGGCGCGCAGCGAGCGCGAGTCGTTCAGCCAGCTGTACTCCGAGGATCTGGCCAAATACGATGCCGCCGAACACGGTCTGTGTTTCGGCCGCATCGATCTCGACGGCGACGAACCGCGCTACATCGGCCGTCTCGGCATTCTGGACGAGAAGGACGACTACGCGACCCTGCTCCTGGACTGGCGCGCGCCCTTGGCCCGCCCGTTCTACCTGGCCACCACCGCCACGCCGGACGGTGTGAGCCGGCGCCGCCACATCCGCACCCGCAACCGCCGGGTCACCGCGGTCAACGACGAATACCTGAACCTGACGGCGGCCGAACAGGCGGGCAGGGTCGAGTCCGACGGCGGCGTCGGCAGCGAGAGCGCCCTGCTCGCGGCGCTCAACGCGGCCCGCACCGGTCACATGAACGACATCGTCGAGACCATCCAGAGCGAGCAGGACGCGATCATCCGCTCCGAGCACAAGAGCGTGCTGGTGGTGCAGGGCGGGCCTGGCACCGGCAAAACCGCCGTGGCACTGCACCGGGCCGCCTACCTGCTCTACACCTACCGCCAGCAGCTGGCCAAGAGCGGCGTGCTGATCATCGGCCCGAACGCGACCTTCCTCGACTACATCGGCCAGGTGCTGCCCTCGCTCGGCGAGACCGGCGTGCTGCTGTCCACCATCGGCAACCTGTACCCAGGAGTGAAGGCGACCCGCGAGGATTCGCTGCGCGCGGGTGAGATCAAGGGCGCGTTGAGCATTCTCGACGTGCTCAAGCAGGCCGTGCGCGACCGGCAGGAGGTGCCCGCCGAACCGGTCCGCCTGAGTTTCGACGGCTATCCGGTGACGCTGGACAAGAAGATCGCGACCAAGGCCCGCGGCCGGGCTCGCTCGTCGCGCCGCCCGCACAACCTGGCCAGGCCGATCTTCGCCAGTTCGGTGATCGACGCGCTCACCGACCAGCTGGCCCAGACCATGGGCGCCGATCTCTCCGGCGGTCCGAGCCTGCTCAGCCGCACCGATCTCGCCGAGATCCGCGACGAGATGAAGTCCGATCCCGGGGTGCAGGCGGCCATCGGGCGGCTCTGGCCGATCCTGACCCCGCAGGAGGTACTGGCCGATCTGCTGGCCGACCCACAGCGGCTGGACCGCGTGGCGGCGAGCCTGTCTCCCGAGGACCGTGCTGAGCTGGTCCGCCCCGACGACGGCGAGTTCAGCGCCGCCGACGCGCCCCTGCTCGACGAGCTGGCCGAGTTGCTCGGCGTCGACGACGCCGAGGAGCGGGAGCGTGCCCGCCGCCGCTGGCGCGCTCAGCTGGCCGAGGCGCAGGACGCGCTGGACATCCTCACCGGCTCGGCGCCGCAGGATCTCGAGGACGAGCTCGACCCCGAGATCCTGATGGCCTACGACCTGATCGACGCGAGCCAGCTGGCCGAGCGCCAGGACGTGCGCGCCAGGCAGACCACCGCCGAACGCGCCGCGGGCGACCGCACCTGGACCTACGGGCACGTCATCGTGGACGAGGCGCAGGAGCTCTCGGAGATGGCGTGGCGCATGGTGATGCGGCGCATTCCGAACCGGTGGATCACCGTGGTCGGCGACGTGGCCCAGACCGGTGACCCGGCGGGCGCGTCGTCCTGGCAGCGGATGCTGGAACCCTATGTGGCGCAACGGTGGAAGCGCACCGAGCTGACGGTGAACTACCGCACCCCGGCCGAGATCATGGCGGTGGCCGCCGAGGTGCTCGCCGTTATCGACCCGGAGGCCAAGGTGCCGCGCTCGGTGCGCGAGTCCGGGAATCCGCCGCGAGCCAAGCGAGTCGGCGCGGCCGAATTGCCCGGCGTGGTGGAGAGTTTGGTGGCCGCAGAGCAGGGACCGGGCACCACCGCGGTGATCGCGCCGCACCCACGGGTTGCCAAGCTGGCCGAACTGGCCGCGGAATCGGTGCGGGTGCTGACGGTGCACGACGTGAAGGGGCTGGAGTTCGACGCGGTGATCCTGGTGGAACCCGCACGGATTCTCGCGGAATCACCGCGCGGGATGAACGACCTGTACGTGGCGCTGACGCGGGCCACCCAGCGGCTCACGGTGGTGCACAGCGAGGACCTGCCCGAGGTGCTGGCGACGCTGGAGCGGTCGGTCCAAGGCTGATCGGCGCGGGCGGGTTTCGCGGGTCGTCGCCGGATCGGGAAGGGCGGCGACCGGCGGACCGCAACGCTTACGGCCTCGGCCGAATGCGCGAAAGCTCCGCATCGCGCCGGAGGGGCGATACGGAGCTCTCGCGAGGAATTCCTATCGGACGGTGTGCACGATCAGTACATCCGAGCGGGACTTGCGCGCCACGTCGGAAGGCACCGAGCCGAGCAGGCGACCCGCGAGGGTGTTCAGGCCGCGGTTACCGACGACCAGCAGGTCCGCCTGGGTCTCCTTGATCAGGCCCAGCAGCGACTCCACCGGCTCGCCGACAATGGCGCGCTCGACGATCTCCTCGGCGCCCGCGGCGGCCGCCTTGTCCCTGGCGGTGCGCAGGATCTCGTTGGTGGGGGCGGAGCCGCGCACCTGGTAGGCCTCGTCCTTGAGCACATCGGCCGCGGCCGCGACGTCGCGATCATCGGTCGGATAGTAGGCGCAGGCCACGATCAGGGTGGCGCCGGCATCGGCGGCCAACGACGCTGCCTTCTCGACGGCTACGTACGACGACTCCGATCCATCGGTACCGACGACAATGGTCCGGTAGGCGGTCATGCCTCCACCTCGCTAGCGCTCGGCGCCGGCATGGCCGGCTGTGGCGCTGTGTCTTTGGTTCGCTCGCTTCGCTCGCTCACGGTCTTTCCTCCAACTATGCGGGTCGGGTGCCTGCGTCCGGCGTCCCGGCATGTCGGGCACCGGCGCGGCGACTGCGCTCGACCATAGCCGCAATCACGGCGGAAACAGCAGAAATCGCAACACATCACACTCGCCGATGTCGGGCTTTCCGCCCAGCGTTCGCACATCGAATGTCGCAGGGCCTTACCGACCAGCGCGGATTCTATTTCGCGCCGGTAAACCTGTGATACGTCACAACAGCGGTGAACGTTCTTCTGTGCCTGGGATATTCATCACAAGATACCGTTCTCGGCGCGCCGCCGCGCCGCAACGCGGCGCCGCACGGGCGCGGCTACGGCTCTGATGAGCCCTTGACCAGTTGCGTTGCAGCCAGCCACGGTGGGCTCCCCGCCGTGGAGCCGATATCCGTCCGCGGCCCGGCACCTTCCGAATAACGACCGTTTATCGGCCGGATTCACCCGGCGGGCCCGGACGCCGCGACCAAATCGGACGCCGCACGCGAATGCCGCGCGTACTCCAGCGGCGCCATTCCGATCTCCGCGGTGAACTCGTGGGAGAAATGCGCCTGATCGAAATAGCCGAGTTCGACGGCCAGCGCGGCCAAATCCGCGTGCCGCCCGTTGGCGAGCAGTTCCGCGCCGTCCTGCAACCGGTAGCGGCGCAGCACCCACTTCGGCCCCGCGCCGACATAGCGCCGGAACATCCGCTGCAGGGTGCGGACAGGGACGCCGAATCGCTCGGTGACCTGATCCACCCGGGTGAGCGACCGGTCGTGCTCCATGTCGTGCACGATCTGCGTCACCAGCAGGAACGTGGGGTCGTGACCGCCGGCGCGCGGCGCGAGGAACTTCTCGACCAGAGCGCGGCGGTCCTCGGCGGACGCGGCGGCGAGCACCCGTTCGGCGAGGTCGGCGGCGTCCGGAAACACCTCGGCGAGCGGCAACGACCGGTCGCGCAGGGACGCGACGTCCAATCCGGTGAAGGCGCCGAACCCGCCCGTCCGAAACCGGGCGCCGAAGGTCATCCCGAGCCCCGCCAGCTCACGGGTGAATTTCGTGGTGCACACGCCGGTGACGAAGCCGCCGGTGCGCTGCTCGGACTGTTCGAAAGTGACGTTCACGCACGGAAAAGGCAGCACCTCCGCGACATACGGAGGGCAGCCGCGCAGATCCCAGCGCACCACCCAGTACCAATCCACGAACTCGCCGACCCCCGGCCCCGCCGTGAGCCGGGCCAGGCTCCGGTGCCGGGACTGCTCCCTCGGGTGCAGAATTCCCTTCTCGCTGTCGGGCGGTGTCCGTCCCTCAGTGGCCATCACGCCTTCTCCTCGACGGGTGTCGCTTTCTTACAAGATCGGGCGCGCCCGCCCTGACAGGGTGGAAGCCATGACGACATCGGTGAATCCCATCCCCTCCGGCTACCACTCGATCACCTGTTTCCTCGCGGTCGCCGACGCGAACAAGGCCATCGAGTTCTACTCCTCGGTCTTCGGCGCGAAGGTGGTCAGCCGCAGCGACCTGCCCGACGGCCAGCCCGCGCACGCCGAACTCGAGATCGGCGATTCGACACTGCAACTCGGTATGCCTATGCCCGCCAACGGGGTCCAGGCCCCGAACGGCGAGTGGGTGCACACCTCGATCGTGCATTACTGCCCCGACGTCGACGCCGTCATCCAGCGCGCGGTCGAGCACGGCGCCCGCAGCGCCGAGGAACCGCAGACCTTCGTCACCGGCGACCGCTTCGGCGTCGTGATCGACCCGTTCGGCCACCGCTGGGCGGTGATGACGCGGGTCGAGGACGTCTCGCGCGAGGAGGCCCAGCGCCGGGTCGACGAGTGGATGGCGACGCAGAGCTGAGGCCACGGCGGACGCCACCGCGACTCAGCTCAGTCCGGCGGCATCCATGCCGCGCAGTTCCTTCTTCAGGTCGGCGATCTCGTCGCGCAGCCTGCCCGCCAGCTCGAATTGGAGTTCGCGGGCCGCGTTCATCATCTGCGCGGTGAGTTCCTTGACCAGATCGGCGAGTTCGGCGCGCGGCATCGCCTTGATGTCGCGGCCCTCGTAGACGCCCGCGCTCACCGCGCGGCCCGGCTCGCCCTGGGCGCGGCGGCCGCGGCTGACGTTGCGGCCGGAGCCGCCGACCTCGACCTCGTCGGCCTCGCGGTACACCTGGTCCAGGATGTCGGCGATCTTCTTGCGCAACGGCTTCGGGTCGATGCCCATCTGCTCGTTGTAGGCGACTTGCTTGGCCCGGCGTCGCTCGGTCTCTTCGATCGCGTGGCGCATGGAGTCGGTGACTTTGTCGGCGTACATGTGCACTTCACCGGAGACGTTGCGCGCCGCGCGACCGATGGTCTGGATGAGGCTGGTGCTGCTGCGCAGGAAGCCTTCCTTGTCGGCGTCCAGGATGGCGACGAGGGAGACCTCGGGCAGGTCGAGGCCCTCGCGCAGCAGGTTGATGCCCACCAGCACGTCGTACTCGCCGAGGCGCAGCTGGCGCAGCAGCTCGACGCGGCGCAGCGTGTCGATCTCCGAGTGCAGGTACCGCACCCGCACGCCGAGCCCGAGCAGGTAATCGGTGAGATCCTCGGCCATCTTCTTGGTGAGCGTGGTGACCAGCACCCGCTCGTCGCGGTCGGTGCGCTGCCGGATCTCGTGCACCAGGTCATCGATCTGGCCCTTGGTCGGCTTCACCACCACCTGCGGGTCGACCAGGCCGGTCGGGCGGATGACCTGCTCGACCACCTCGCCGCCCGCCTGCCCCAGTTCGTACGGGCCGGGGGTCGCGGACAGGTAGACCGTCTGCCCGATGCGATCGGCGAATTCCTCCCAGGTCAGCGGGCGGTTGTCGACGGCGGACGGCAGCCGGAAGCCGTATTCCACGAGGTTCCGCTTGCGCGACATGTCGCCCTCGTACATGCCGCCGATCTGCGGCACGGTGACGTGCGACTCGTCGATGACGAGCAGGAAGTCCTCGGGGAAGTAGTCGAGCAGCGTCGCGGGGGCCGATCCGGCCGGGCGGCCGTCGATGTGGCGCGAGTAGTTCTCGATGCCGGAGCAGAATCCGACCTGCCTGATCATCTCCAGGTCGTACTGGGTGCGCATGCGCAGTCGCTGCGCCTCCAGCAGCTTGCCCTGACGCTCCAGCTCGGCGAGGCGCTCCTCGAGCTCCTGTTCGATGTCGCGGGTGGCGCGCTCCATACGTTCCTGGCCCGCCACATAGTGGGTCGCCGGGAAGATGCGCACCGTGTCCACCTGGCGCACCACGTCACCGGTCAGCGGGTGCAGATAGTAGAGCGCCTCGATCTCGTCGCCGAAGAACTCGATGCGCACCGCGAGCTCCTCGTAGGAGGGGATGATCTCGACGGTGTCGCCGCGTACCCGGAACGAGCCGCGGGTGAAGGCCATGTCGTTGCGGGTGTACTGCACGTCGACCAGCAGCCGAAGCAGTGCGTCGCGGTCGATCTCGGTGCCGACCTCGAGCTGCACCGAGCGGTCCAGGTAGGACTGCGGCGTGCCGAGGCCGTAGATGCACGACACCGAGGCGACCACCACCACGTCGCGCCGGGACAGCAGGCTCGAGGTCGCCGAGTGACGCAGCCGCTCCACGTCGTCGTTGATCGAGCTGTCCTTCTCGATGTAGGTGTCGGTCTGGGCGATGTACGCCTCGGGTTGGTAGTAGTCGTAGTACGAGACGAAGTACTCGACCGCGTTGTGCGGCAACATCTCACGCAGTTCGTTGGCCAGCTGCGCGGCGAGCGTCTTGTTCGGCGCCATCACCAGCGTCGGGCGCTGCAACTTCTCGATGAGCCAGGCCGTGGTGGCCGACTTGCCGGTGCCGGTGGCACCCAGCAGTACGACGTCGCGCTCGCCCACCTTGATCCGGTGCTCCAGTTCCGCGATGGCCGCGGGCTGGTCGCCCGCGGGCCGATGCTCGCTGACCACCTGGAAGCGCCCGTCGGCGCGCTCGATGGCGCCGACGGGACGGAACTCCGAATGCGCGAGGGGCGTCTCTCCCTCGGCGGGAATCTCGGTAGCGAAAGCCATGACAACCAGCGTAGGCGCAGGCACCGACAGATTTCGCGGCTCGGTGACGCGGCAGGCGGGACGGCCCTGCAAGTGGGGCCGAACTCCCCTCCTGCTCGGCCCCACTCCCGGCGGAGCGGAAACCGAACGGAACACTCGTGCCTGGGCCGCCGTCCAGAATATCGACAGCAGCTATCCATTGGCAAATCTTGTAATTTCAATTTTCAATTACCCGCCGACGGCCGACACGGCCGCTGGCGTGCCCCGCTCCACGAAGGCCGCGGACCGCGCCGCCGCCGGACCTGTCACCGATGTCCGAATTGCCCATTCCCGCAGGGTAATTGGGCATCGAACCGCAACTTTTCATGCCGAGCCGAGCCCGCGACCCGGGTGTAACCTGATCTGGCGCTGCACTAGGTAAGGACGTCGCCATGAGCACTTTGCTGCCGCTGTTCGTCGCCGCTCCCGCCGTCACGGGTATCGCCGGATACCTCGCTCGCGATCTGCGAGCGGCCGTGCCGGCCGCCACACCCGCCACGTCCACAGGAACCGCCGCGCCGCCGCCGCACCGGCCGCTGGTGGAGTACTTCAACCTCGCGGAGCTCACCGTCACCGACGCGAAAGGCTTCGTCCGGCCGGTCGAGCGCTTCCAAGTCGAGCCGTGGGGCCTGTACATGGCGCGCATGGTCGACGGGTCTCGTTATCTGCAGTCCTGGCTGCTGCCCGACCTGTCGGTACGGGCGACCGTGATCCACACGCGGGCCGGACAGCACCGCAGCCGCGATTACCTGCTCGATGTCGGCGAGTTCACCAAGATCGCGCCGCGGCGCTGGAAAGCCGTCGATCAGTACCTGGATGTCGTTGTCCGCCATCGTCGTTCGACGCGCCTGCGCGGCGTCGGCGACCTGCTCGCCGCGCACGCGGCGGGCCTGGTGGACACCGCGCAAGCGCACCGCGCTGTCGAGCGGGCCACCGCCGCGCTGGACGGACTCGCGGCGCACGACCACGACGTCGAGCTCTGGCTCGCCGCCCACGACATCACGTTGACCTGGATGTGACCACCGCACTTCTCGCCAGCGCTCGACGGAACGGCCGCGACGGTAGATTCTGACTGCATGACACAGGCACCAGCAGTGAACGTGCACCGACCCAAGGTCGAGTACTTCGACGTCGCGAGCCTGACCAACACGGATCCCAAGGGATACGTGCGGCCGGTCGAGCGCTATCGCGTCGAGCCGTGGGGCCTGTACATGGCGCGTACCGCCGACCACCCGCAGTTCCACTACGTGGAGTCCTGGCTGCTACCCGAACTCGGGCTGCGCACCACCGTTTTCCACTACAACCCGGCCCACCGCCGCGACCAGGACTACTATCTCGACCTCGGCGAATTCACCAGGGTCGAACCGAAGAAGTGGCGGTCGGTCGACCACTATCTCGACATCGTCGTGCGCTCCGAGCGCGAGACCGAGCTCCTCGACGTGGACGAACTGCTCGCCGCGCACGCCGCGGGCCTGATCGGCACGGCCGAGGCGCAGGCCGCCATCCACCACGCAACCGCCGCGATCGACGGGATCGCGGCGCACGGCCACTCCCTCGATCGCTGGCTCGCCACCCACGACATCGAGCTGACCTGGCTCTGACCGCGCAGACCCCGAAACGCCGATCGCCCGGCGGGAGTATTCCCGCCGGGCGATCGCCCTCGACTGTGCGTAATGCCGGTACGCAGCCCGGCAGCGGCGACGCTCAGCCCGCAAGACCGGGGAGCAGCCCGCCGAGTCCGCCGCCGCATCCGCCCGCGCTTCCGGTGCCGCCGCCGCGTTCGGCGACGTTCACCGTCACCGAGCCGCTGATCAGCAGCTGACTGGCCTCCCGTTTGTGCCTGCCCTCCGGCTGTGCCGCGCCGTTTGCGGCGCGCTTGCCCGCCCGTCGCCGGGGGCGCGATGCCGAGGTGGCGCGCTCACTTCGAGGAGAAATGCCGGAAATTCTGGGACGGCCGTTCGGTCGGCTGAGACGTGCACCGATCAAGATCGAAAGAATGGCGTCCGCCCATCGGAATCCGATACCGCACCGCGGCATCGATACCAACCAGCCACCCGATATGACGGCCGCCACTCTCCGATCCCGAAGCACGCCTCTCGGTATTCCGAAATATTTCCGGCGAAATCGTCCGAAATGGGTGGTTCGCGCCCAATCGGGCGGGTCAGTCGAGCACCCTCAGGTAGACCCCGTCGAACCACGGCTCCTTCACCGCGTAGTACGCCTCCGACGCGGCCTCTCCGGTGAGCCCGCTCGCCTTGGCCTCGGCCTCGCGCTTCACCGCGAGGTACTCCGCACGCGCCGCCGCGTCGCCGCGCAGCCAGTCGCGGAAGGCCAGCGCGAACCGCTGGCCGGGCGACCCGTCCACGCGGATGTGCACGTTGGCGAGACGGCCAGGGTCGGCGTTGCCGTGCAGCCGCTTGGCCCAGCGGGCCAGGTCGGTCCCGTCCGGGTCGCCCTCGGTCGGCTTCGGATTGTCGTGTGCGACAACGGCTTTCACCGGGAACCCGGCCGCGCCCAGCGCGTCGCGCAGCCCGTCGGCCGCCGCGAGATCGGCCACGGTGATCTGCAGATCCAGCACGTCCTTGGCGGGCAGGCCAGGCACCGCCGTGGAACCGATGTGGTCGATGCGGGAGGCCGCGGCGCCACAGGCCACCCACAGTCGCGCGATGAGCCGCTGCGCCTGCGCGACCCATTCCGGATCGTGCGGCGCCAGCCGCAGCTCCCGCGGACCCGCGGGCGTCCCGGTGCGCAGGTTGCGCTCGAACGGCCTCAGCCGCTCTTCCCACAGCCGGTGCACCGCGGCGTCGATCACGCCAGCGGGGCCGCTGTTGTCCAGCAGGACGTCGGCCACCGCGCGCCGCTGTTCGTCCGTCGCCTGCGCCGAAATTCGGGCCCGCGCATCGGATTCCGAAACGCCGCGAAATTCCGCGAGACGGCGAATTCGAGTTTCCGCGTCGACGTCGACGATCACCACCAGATTCATCAACGGCGCCAAGCCGTTTTCCACCAGCAGCGGAATATCCTGCACCACAATGGCGTCCGCCGGGGCCGCCGAAATCAATTCCGCGGTGCGCTTTCCGACGAGCGGGTGGGTAATGTAATTCAGGGTTGCGCGGGCTGCGTCGTCGGCGAACGCGACGGCGGCGAGCGCGGGCCGATCCAGGCTGCCGTCCGCGGCGAGTATGCCGGGGCCGAACGCCTCGACCAAGGCCGCGAGCCCCTCGGTGCCCGGTGCGACCACCTCCCTGGCGATCAGGTCGGAATCGATGATCACCCCGCCGCATTCGGCGAGGATCCGCGCCACCGTCGACTTGCCAGCTCCCATGCCTCCGGTGAGGCCGATCCGCAACATTCGTTCAGTTTCGCATCCGCCGCCCCCGGCCGGCCGCCCGCCCGGCCTCGGCTCCCGGGGTGGCGCGCCAATGCCATCGATTACCCACTCGCCCCTCGCATTCCACGCGCGACGGCCCCAATTGCCCGTTCCGTGACGCGGTCGAGACCAATTCGCAACATTTACAGTCGGACCGCACAGCGGCCCGACAAGTTTCCGACACGCCGAGGCAATTACTTCCGCAAAATACTGTGTTCGGCAGTTTCGTTCCGCTAATCTTCGCCGTGGCGATCCAGGCCAATACCAGCAAGCAAAGGAAGACCATTGGGCACCAGAATCAACCAAACGGGTCGCCACCGTTTGGGTATGGCGGGCGGCGTGCACTGCACCCAGATCCCCGCCGTCGCGGCCGCGCTCGCCGAGCACCGCCGTACATGGTTCACCGCACTGATCAGTCCCGCCCGGCACAGTTTCGCGGCCATGCGAAAACGCTCCACCATGGCCACGGCCTACTGGGTACCGGCGACCGCCGGCTGAGCTTGCCAGACGATAATGGCCCAGCCTCCCGGCTGGGCCATTATCGTGCGCCGGGCACGGCTCAGAGCTGGGCGCTCTCCACGACCGCGGTGAATTCCCGCACCTCGGCACGGAATCGGGCGAGGCCGTCCCGGTCGAGGCCGGTGGCGTCGGCCACTCGCCGCGGGACGTCCCGCGCGCGCTCGAGCAGCGCCGCACCCGCTTCGGTCGGTCGCACCAGCACCGACCGCTCGTCCTCCGCGGAGCGCACCCGGGTGATCAAACCCGTCGTCTCCAACCGTTTCAGCAACGGCGACAACGTCCCCGAGTCGAGGTCGAGCGCCTCGCCCAGCTCTTTCACCGTCACGGTTTCGCGCTCCCACAGCACCAGCATCACCAAGTACTGCGGATAGGTCAGCCCGAGGTCGTCCAACATCGGCCGATAGAGCCGCGTGAGCGCCCGCGAGGCGGCGTACAGCGCGAAGCACACCTGGTTGTCGAGCTGGAGCTCGGTCGTCTGTGTCATGGTCACCACCTCTTTTTCGAAGGTAGTAGCCGATTCAGTGGCCTGCAATTCACCCGGCGCGATCGGGTGCGGGCGCCAAGGCGATCTTGGCGTTGCGCCCGGGGCGTTCGCTGGCGGCCGCCGCCTCGGCCGCACGGTCGAGCGGGTGGACCGCCGCGACCGCCAGTCGCAGTTCGCCGCTCGCGGCCAGCTCCACCAGTTCGCGCAGCACCCGGATGCGCTCGGCGGCGCCGATCTCCTCGGCCCGCTTCGCTCCCCAAAAGCCCTTCACGACGGCTTGTTTGAAGATGAGCGTGCCCGGCGAGAGAGTCCACGGCTGACCGGAGAGCGCACCGAACGAGACCAGCTCGCCGTTCGGCGCGAGCAGCTCGAGCAGGTCCGCGCCCGCGCGTCCGCCGACCTGATCCACGGCGCGCACGATGGGCGCACCCGAGGTGGCCGCGGCTGCCTGTGCGAGCCAGTCGTCGGCCTCGGTGTCGACGACCGGTTCGTAGCCGAGATCACGCAGCGCCCGCACCGACGCCTGGCCGCGCACCAGATTCAGCACCCGCACGCCGCGCCGCCGGGCCAGCAGGTTCATCAGCCGTCCCACCGCGCCGTTCGCGGCGTTGATCACCAGCCAGTCCCCTGCCGCAACGCGCAGATCGTCCAGCAGCACCGCGGCGCTGAACGGCATCGCGAGCAACTGGGCCGCGGTCTCGTCGTCGACCGAGTCGGGCACCGGCAGCGCCTGCGCCGCCTTCGCCACGAAGTACTCGGCCCACACCGCAGTCGCGCCGGAGACCGCCACCCGCTGGCCCACCGCCCGGTCGGTCACGCCCGCGCCGACCGCGTCGATCCGCCCGACGCCTTCGGTGCCCGGGATGGCGGGCAGCGACGGCCGGTAGCCGTAGACGCCGCGGATGATCGCGAGATCGTGGTTGTGAATCGGGGACAGATCCAGGGCGATCCGCACCTCACCGGGTCCCGGTTCGGGCACCGGCCGATCCGCCGTGGTCAGCACGTCCTTCGGCTCTCCGAATTCCTCGATGACGACCGCTCGCATCATGCCTCCTCTGCTCGTTCGACGGCGATACCGCATCCAGAGTAGAACGCAACTGAATTGTGTCCAATCAAATTGGGCGTGCGTTATGTCACGCGCTCGTGACAGGTCCGCAGGCCGTGTCACCCGGGAGCCCGGCGCGGGTGACGCGACCGAAGACCGATCAGTCCGCGGCCGAATCCCCGGCGGCCCGGCGCGCGGTCCACGCGTCGACCACGCCGTTCAGCTGGGCCACCACGGACGCCAGTCCCGACAGATCGCCGCCGATCTGGTAGGACCGCAGCTCGGCGGGCGCGGGCAGTTTCTCGACGATCTCGGGCAGGCTGGCCACCAGGTTCGCCTGGATGCTCGCGTCGTTCTGCGCGTTGGCGGTGGCGACCCGTTCCCGCTCCAACTGCACGATCAGCAGCTCGCCCTCGTGCTCGGCCCGCTGCCGCGCCGTGGTCAGCGCCAGTTCGCCGTCCACCTCCTTGCTCCGCAGCTCTTGGCGCCTGCGCAGGTTCTCGAGCTGTTCGGCGTGCTGTTCGCGTTCCAAGCGCACGGCGTGCAGCGCGGTCTGCTGCGCCAGCTCGGCGACCGCGCGCTCGTCGTCGTGCTCGCGGGTGGTGCGCCGCATCCTCTCCGCCGTCTCGCGATCGAAGCGCTCCGCGTCGTTCCGGTCGCGCAGCTGCGCGAGTTCGCGCTCGTTCTCGATGCGGCGTTCCTCGCTCGACCGCTGCGCGGCGGCCTCCCTGGCCGAAATCGCTTCCTGCGCGGTGAGTTCCGCCAGCCGGGCGACCTGGTTCTGTTCGGTGCGGTAAGGCTTCTGCAGGTTCTCCCACAGCGTCGACGAGCTCACCACCGCCTCCTTGATCTGCACGGTGACGATGCGCAGCCCGAGACCGCGATCGGCGTCGCCGGTCCGCGCGTCGCCGCTACCCTCCGCGACCGCGCGCAACCGGGCGGTGAGTTCCTCGATGATCGGCTGTTTGTCGCTGAGCACATCGCGCACGCCCATCGTGGACACCTTGTCCTTGATGGCCGCCTCGGCCTGTTCGCGCAGCTGAATGTTGACCAGCCGCATGGGATCCTCATCGTCGGAGAAGTCGAGTTTGCGGTACGCGGTGCCGAAATCCTCGATGATCCACTGCACGTAGCCCTGCACCAGCACACCCTGCAATTCCCGGCAGATGCAGTACGCGTTGATCAGGATGGTCTGCATCGCGCCGGGCACCACGAGGTAGGAGTCGGTGGCCGGGTTGTACCGGAACGACACACCGAGCCCGATGTGCAGCGGTTGCGCGCGCCCGCGCCTGGTGTGCACCACGAAAGCGTTGGGCGGCACCAGAACCGTGCGCCACCGCCAGAAGCCGGTGACCCGGACTTCCACCGGTCCCGGCCCCTGCCCCTGCGCGCTCTGGCCGACTCGCTCGGCCCGTTTCGCCAGCGCGCCTCGAGGCAGCGGCGGAGCGCCCGGAGCCTGCGGCGCCGGGGCGGCCGCGGCGAGCGGCTTTCGCGTGCGCAGATCGTCCTCCAGCGCCGCCTGCTGGGCGACGACCTGATCGAGATAAGTGTTCTTGCCCGGATTGCTCCCCATGGCCGGGCACACTACCGGCGAATGCCGCCGCCCCCAACAGCTTTCGCCCGCGCGGAGCCGGGCTCGGCTCGCCGCGGACAGCGCCCTCCGGCGTGCGCTCGCCCACCGCACCGACGCACCGCCGGAAGCTGCGCTGGACCAGCGCCGGGTGCACGTGACCACCCCCACACCTGACAGTCACTTGCAGAAGCCGGTTGTAGGAACTTACAGTTGCAGACAGATCTGATAGTGACTTTCAGGTACTCGACGCCCCCGGAGGGGACATGACGCTACCGACCCTGACCAAGGAGCCGAGCCGCCCCGCCGCCCCGCCGCCGCCGCTGCGCACGCTCGGGCGCTGGGGCGCGACGATGGCGCGGCACCGCAGAATCGTGCTCGGCGTCTGGCTGCTGCTCGCGATACTCGGCGCCGCCGCCTATCCCCTGCTGCACGACCGGCTCGGCGCGCCTGACTACACCGTGCCGGGCTCGGCGTCGAGCGAGGTCGATCGCCTTGCGGCGCAACACTTCGCGCAGTTCGGCGCGGAACAGGAGTTGCTGGTCTTCCACTCGCAGCGCTTCACCGCCGACGCCCCTGAATTCCGCGCCGCCATCGATCGGGCGCTCGTCGCCACGCGCGAGACGTCGGGCGTCACCGGCGCGCTCGGACCGTTCCAAGGCAACGCCGCGGCGCAGATCTCCGCCGACCGGCACACCGCGTTCGGCATCGTCGGCCTCGAGGGCGACATGTCGGAACGGGTCGCCATCGCCACCCGGTTGCAGTCGGCCGTCACGGCGATCTCCGACGCCGACATCCGCGTCGCGGTCACCGGATACGGTGCGGCGCAAGCCGATCTCATGGACATCGAAACCGCCGACATGCAGCGAGCGGAAGCAATCGGCCTGCCGGTCGCCGCCGCCGTACTGGTCTTCGCCCTCGGCGCGGTGGCCGCGGCGACCCTGCCGATCACGATCACCGCCGCGGGCATCGCCCTCGCCGTCGGCGGCCTGTTCGGCCTGACCACCTTCCTGACCTTCGACTCGCTGGTGCTCTCGGTCGCCACCATGATCGCCACCGGCACCGCGATCGACTACGCCATGTTCATCGTCAGCCGGTTCAACGAGGAACTGACCCGGCGCGGGGTGCGAGACCGTTCGGCGCGCGCGGAGATCGATGCCGCGGTCGCCGTCGCGCTGGACACCACCGGGCGGACCGTGCTCGCCTCCGGCCTCATCGTGCTGATCTCGCTGTGTTCGCTGGCCGCCGTGGGTATTCCGATGCTCGACGGCGTCGCGATCGGCGTGGTGACGGCGGTGCTCGCCACACTCGGCGCGGCCGTCACGCTGCTGCCCGCCTTGCTGGCGACTCTCGGGCCCGCCGTGAACCGCGGAGCCTTGCCCGCGCGGTGGCGTCCCGCGGAGACGCGCTCGACCGCGGCGTCGAGCGCGTGGGCGCGCTGGGCGCACCTCGTCATGCGCAGGCCGGTCGTGTTCGGCTTGGTCGGCGTCGCCGTCCTCGCCGTCGCCGCGGCGCCGATCACCGGCATCCGGTACGGCATCGACATGGGTCTCGGTTCGCTCGGCGATCGGCCGAGCGGTGCGGCGACCCGCCTGGTGGAGGACAACTTCGGCCCCGGATTGCTCGCCCCGCTGTCGGTGCTCGCCACCGGGCCCGACGACGGGCCCCTGCTGAGCGCGGCGCAGTCGGAGGTGCGCGCGTTCGCGGACGAGATCTCCCACGACCCGCGCGTCGCGACGGTGCTGCCCCAGCAGTCCGAGGGGCGCATCATGATCGCCGTCGTGCCGCGGGAATCCTTCGACTCCACCGCCGTCTCCGAGCTCACCGACGAGATCCAGTCTCGCGCAGCGGAAGTCGAGGGCGCCGAGGTGCGCGTCGGCGGTACGCCCGCGACCTTCGCCGAGGTCTCCGAACGGATCACCGGCCGCTTTCCCTGGGTGGTCGCCCTGGTGCTCACCATCTCGCTGGCCTTCCTGATCCTGGCGTTCCGCAGCATCGTGCTCGCGGTCAAGGCGATCCTGCTGAACCTGCTGGCCACCGGTGCGGCAATGGGCATCACCGTGGCCGTATTCCAGGACGGCATCGGCGAATCCGTGCTCGGTTTCCAGAGCACCGGCTTTCTCCAGGTGTATCTGCCGATGCTGGTGTTCGCGGTGCTCTTCGGCCTCTCGATGGACTACGAGGTGTTCCTCATCCGGCGCATGAAGGAGGCGTGGGACCGTCACCCGGACAACGCCGCCGCGGTCGCCGAGGGATTGCAGCGCACCGCCCGCCCGATCACCGCCGCCGCGGCCATCATGGTCGCCGTGTTCGCGAGCTTCGTGACCGCGGAGGTGTTGGAGCTCAAGCAGATCGGGTTCGCGCTGGCGGTCGCCATCACCATCGACGCCCTCGTGGTGCGGCTGATCCTGGTGCCCGCCTTCATGCGGCTGTTCGGCCGGTGGAACTGGTGGCTGCCGCGGTGGCCTCGCGGCCCGCGTCAGCGGATGATCGCCTCCAGCGCGTCGATGATCGATTCCACCGCCGGGGCGTAGATCTCGCTCAGCCGTCCGGCGAAACCTTCTCCCGCCCAATGGTCGAGGACGGCCACCCCGCCCCAGATCGCGGTGGACGCGGCCATCCGCATCCGCAGATCGTTGGGCTCGCGCCCGCAGCGCTCGGCGAACAGCAGCCGGAACTGTTCCTCCAGCTCGCGCATCTGCCGGGTCTGGCCGTCTCGCACCTCGGGGAACGCGCGCACGTACCGGAGCCGTCGCGCGATGCGGCGTTCGGAGTCCGGGGTGACCAGGGCGGCGATCATCACCGGCACCAAGGGGCGTGCCACCGCGAGAAGCGCTGCGGGACCGAGGGTTTCGCGGTCACCGGCAGTGCGCAGCACCTCCAAGAGCTGCGGGTCGGCCTCGTCGTAGAGGACGAGCATCTCCTTCGTACCGAAATAGCGGTAGACCGAACTCGGCGACACCCCGGCCGCGGCGGCCACCCGCTCGACGGTCACCTCGCGATATCCGTGCTCGTCGAACAGATCCAGCGCCACCCGCTGGATCCGGCTCATGGCCTCGACTCTCCTTCGCTCCCAGACGGTGGCGGGAAGCCGGCCGTGCGTAGCTGTCACAAGCCCACCGCCCGCACCAGATCGAGCATCTCGATGCGGAAAAGCTTTGCCGGGTCCTGCGATTGAGGGCGCAGGTGGCCGTAGACCTCCAGCGCGATCGGGCCGTGCATGCGGCCCCACATGCGCAAGGCCAGGGCAAGCGCGGCGGGCGGCAAGTCGGGGAAGTCGGCGCGCACGTGCTCGACCAGTGCCGGGTCGAAGTCCGACCACGTCGAATCCCCGAGAGTCTGCGCCGCGGCGGCGCGGGGCCACGCGGCCGCGGCGAGTCCGACGAGTCCGTCGCAGGCGCGCAATTCCGCCTCGCGCGCCGGGCCTTCCGGCGGTGGCTGGTAACCGGGCACCGGGTCGCCGTAGATCAACCGGAACCCTTCGGGATTCGCGACGGCCCATTCCCGGACGGCCTCTCCCCAGGCGACGATGCGTCCGCCGGGGTCGTCTTCGGGCACCGTGTCCCGCGCGGCCTCCACTTGGTCGACCAGTCCGGTGTAGACGTCGGAGATGAGGGTGGTGATCAGCTCGTCGCGAGTGGCGAAATAGCCGTACAGCGCGCCCGCGGTCATGCCCATCTCGCGGGCGATGGCGCGCAGCGAGATCGCGTCCGGACCGCCCTCGGCGAGCAGGCGCAACGCGATGGCTTTGATCTCTTCCGTCGCCTCCTGGCGCAATCGTTCCCGACGGCTCTTCACCTCGACCACGGTTGACACTCTACAGCGTTTGACTACTATCGGCCGTGTCGTTACTGAACGGCGTGTAGTAAACGAACAGCGTTTAGAAGGTGGGCATCGTGAAGATCGGAATTTTCGGCGCGAGCGGCGTCATCGGCGGCCGGGTGGTTCAGGAAGCACGGCGGCGCGGGCACGACGTGACCGCGTTCGCGCGCGACTCCGCCCGCTTCCCCGCCGACCGGGGCGAGGTGCGCTGGGTGGTGGCGGACTGGCTCGACACCGACAGCATCGCCACGGCCATCGCGGGCCTGGACGTGGTGATCAGCGCGGTGAACGCCGGGCACGGCATCGCCGACACCATCGCCAACGCGAGTGACTTCGTCACTGGCGCGCACGCCATGGTGGGCGCGCTGCAACGGCACCCGGACATCCGGCTGCTCACGGTCGGCGGCGCGGGCAGCCTGGAGGTCGCGCCGGGTCGCCAACTCGTCGACACCGGAACGGAATTCACGCGCATCCTCACCGAGGACCTCGGCGTACCTGCCGAATACCGCGACGTGGTGCTGGCGCTCGGGGACGCGTTGAACGTCTATCGCGTCTCCAACCGCAACTGGACCTACCTCAGCCCGTCGTCGGGCTTGATCCAGCGCGGCGCGCGCACCGGCCGGTACCGCGTGGGCGGAGATCAACTCCTGATCGCCGACACCGACATCTCCGCCGAGGACCTGGCCGTCGCCCTCCTCGACGAAACGGAGAATCCGCGCTTCCCGCAGCGCCGCTTCACCGTCGCCGCCGCCTGAGTCGCGACCGGCGTCGGTCCCCGCGCGGTGGGAAACCACTCCCGCAGCAGATCGGCTGCGGTCTTGCCGCCGCGGCCGAATCCCTCGCACTCGTGCGCCCCCTTTGTTCGTCCGACGAACTTACCCCCAAAAGGGCGAAGGCCCCGGTCCGTGGGGACCGGGGCCTTCGCGCGTGCTCTACCCGAATCAGGCGTTGCCGGAGAGCTTCTCCCGCAGAGCCGCCAGCTGGGCGTCGCTGGCCAGCGAACCGCCAGCGGGCTCGGCCTGGCTGGAGGAGGACTGCGCACCGCTCTCGGAGGAGTAGTTCGACGCGCCGCCGCCGTTCGCGGCCTCGGCCGCGGCGTCGGCCGCCATCTTCTCCATCTGCGCGGTGTGCATCTTGTGGCGACGCTCCGCCTCGGCGTAGCGGCCTTCCCACTCCTCGCGCTGCTTGTCGAAGCCCTCGAGCCATTCGTTGGTCTCGGGGTCGAAGCCCTCGGGGAAGATGTAGTTGCCCTGCTCGTCGTAGCTGTCGGCCATGCCGTACTTCGACGGGTCGAACTCGGCGTGGTAGTCCTCGTTCGCCTGCTTCAGCGAGAGCGAGATCCGGCGACGCTCCAGGTCGATGTCGATGACCTTGACCATCGCGTCGTCGCCGACCGCGACAACCTGGTCCGGGACCTCGACGTGGCGCTCGGCCAGCTCGGAGATGTGCACCAGGCCCTCGATGCCCTCTTCGACGCGCACGAACGCACCGAACGGAACGAGCTTGGTGACCTTGCCCGGCACGATCTGGCCGATCGCGTGGGTGCGGGCGAACTGACGCCACGGGTCTTCCTGGGTCGCCTTGAGCGACAGCGAGACGCGCTCGCGGTCCAGGTCGACGTCGAGAACCTCGACGGTGACCTCGTTGCCGACCTCGACGACCTCGGACGGGTGGTCGATGTGCTTCCAGGACAGCTCGGAGACGTGCACCAGACCGTCCACGCCGCCCAGGTCGACGAAGGCGCCGAAGTTGACGATCGAGGAGACCACACCCTTGCGGACCTGGCCCTTCTGCAGCTGGTGCAGGAACTCGGAGCGCACCTCGGACTGGGTCTGCTCCAGCCACGCGCGGCGGGACAGAACCACGTTGTTGCGGTTCTTGTCCAGCTCGATGATCTTGGCCTCGATCTCCTTGCCGACGTACGGCTGGAGGTCGCGGACGCGACGCATCTCGACGAGCGAGGCGGGCAGGAAGCCGCGCAGGCCGATGTCGAGGATCAGGCCGCCCTTGACGACCTCGATGACGGTGCCCTTGACGGCCTCGTCCTTCTCCTTGAGCTCCTCGATGGTGCCCCACGCACGCTCGTACTGCGCCCGCTTCTTCGACAGGATCAGGCGGCCTTCCTTGTCCTCCTTGGTGAGAACGAGGGCCTCGACCTCATCGCCCACGGAAACGACCTCGTTCGGGTCGACATCGTGCTTGATGGAGAGTTCACGGGAGGGGATGACGCCTTCGGTCTTGTAACCGATGTCGAGCAGGACCTCGTCGCGGTCGACCTTGACAATGGTTCCTTCGACGATGTCGCCGTCGTTGAAGTACTTGATCGTGGCGTCGATGGCGGCGAGGAAGTCCTCGGCGGAGCCGATGTCGTTGACGGCTACCTGCGGCGAGGTGACGGTGGTGGGCATGTGTCGGTTTGCTCCGGACGGATTGTGGTCGGTTGCGGACATTGGAACTTTCGGTACGCTGCGAAATCACCGCGACGATGCGACGACGGACACAGAGGAACGTACCGCACTCATCCACTTGTGAAACTCAGCACGGGCGCTCTGTTATTTCAGTACGCTGATACGTCGGTAGATCGTTACTTCGGTACACCGGTACGTCAGTACAGCAGACACTCGCGCGTTCAGCGTACGCGACCTTGGTCCGCACGGGCAAACCGGTCTGCACGCCACGCCGGAGCGTTTCCGGTGCGCCGCAATCGTTAAGCTCACGCGCGTGTCGGAAGATCGCCATGCCCAAGCGAACGCCCTGCTCGGAACCGCCGGAACCACTCGAAGCCGGCTGAGTTCGGCCGACAGTCAACGCGCCAGCAGGCGCTGGTGGGACGCCGACGCCGATCAGTATCACCAGACCCACGCCGATTTCCTCGGCGTCGACTCCCCCGGCGGCGAGTTCGTGTGGTGCCCGGAGGGACTGCACGAGGGCGATATGCACTTCCTCGGCGAGGACCTGGCGGGCAAGCGCGTCCTGGAGATCGGCTGCGGTTCGGCCCCGTGCGCGCGCTGGCTGGCCGGGCAGGGCGCGCTGCCGGTCGGGCTCGATCTCTCGATGGGCATGCTGGAGCGCGGGCTGGCCGCGATGGCGCGCGGCGGGCCGCGGGTCCCGCTGGTGCAGGCGGGCGCCGAAGCGCTGCCGTTCGCGGACGCGTCCTTCGACCTGGCCTGCTCGGCGTTCGGCGCGGTGCCCTTCGTCGCCGACTCCGCGCTGCTGATGCGCGAGGTGGCCAGGGTGCTGCGGCCCGGCGGACGCTGGGTCTTCTCGGTGAATCATCCGATGCGCTGGATCTTCCCCGACGACCCCGGCCCGGCGGGCCTCACCGCGTCCATTCCCTATTTCGATCGCACCCCTTATGTAGAGGTGGACGCCGACGGCGCGGCGACCTACGTCGAGCACCACCGCACCATCGGCGACCGGGTCCGCGAGATCGTCGCCGCGGGATTGGTGCTGCGCGACATCGTCGAACCCGACTGGCCGGAGTGGCTGGACCGGGAATGGGGTCAGTGGAGCCCGCTGCGCGGCGAGCTGTTCCCCGGCACGGCCATCTTCGTCACCGAAAAGCCGGGGCCCTGACCTGCGCTTATCGTCGTGTCGGACCATGTCGGCGAGCGATTTCACTTCTATTCTCGCTGCCATGGCCAAGAGTCTTCGCGACCACACGTATGACGCCGCCATGCGGCTGCTGTCCCCGCTCGAGCGGGTCGTCGCTCATACGTCCCTCGTCAGTACGGAGCCGTTCCTCGATCCCGGCCAGTTCTCGTGGTCGCGTCTCCGGGAGGAGAACTGGCGGACCATCAGAGCGGAGATGGACGCTGTGCTGGTGCACTGCGACGACCTGCCCGCCTTTCACGAGATCTCCAGCGACGTCGCCTCGATCTCCGACGAACGCTGGCGCACCTTCTTCTTCTGCGGCTACGGCGTCCGGTCGGAGGCCAACCGGGCCCGCTGCCCCGAGACGGCGGCGCTGCTCGACCAGGTGCCGGGCTCGTCACGGCGATGTTCTCCATCCTGACGCCGGGCAAGCGCATCCCGCCGCACCGCGGGCTGTGGAACGGGGTGCTCCGCTACCACCTCGGGCTGCGCATCGGCGATCCGAAGCGGTGCGGCATCCGGGTCGGCGGGTTGACGCGGCATTGGCGCGAGGGCGAGAGCCTGCTGTTCGACGACTCCTACGAGCACAGCGCATGGAACGATTCCGACAGCACCCGCGTGGTGCTCTTCCTCGATGTGCTCCGGCCCTGCCGCTTCCCGGGGTCGTGGGTCAACAACGCTTTCGTCGGGGCGGCGTCGATCTCGCCGTTCGTCCTGGACGCCGGGCGCAAGCACCACGCCTGGGAACGCGGCTTCACCGCCGAGGTCGGCACCCCGAACTGAGGCTCCTACGCGCCGACACGTCCCGGAGCCAGGGGTTTTCGCCCTAGACTTGGCCGGTGCCCAGTGCGCGAGAGCTCCTCGATCGCGTCGAGCGCCACTGCCTTGCCGAACAGACGGCCAAGCGGCTGCGCGAAATGGTGCTCGCCGATCTCCGCACGGCCGTCTCCTTCGACGGGCACGTCTTCATGCTCACCGACCCGGTCACCAGGATCGGGACATCACCGGTGGCCGACCTGCCCGGTCTTCCCTGGTCACGGCTGCCCGAGCTGGTCCGGTTGCGGTATCTGACGGAGTTCACCCGCTGGAGCGATCTGCTCGAGCGGGGCACCGCGGCGACCTCCTTACGCATCGCCACCGGCGGCGATCCCGCGCGCTCGCGGGTGTGGCGCGAGGTGCAG
This sequence comes from Nocardia sp. bgisy134, assembly GCF_965341865.1. Classification (GTDB taxonomy): domain Bacteria; phylum Actinomycetota; class Actinomycetes; order Mycobacteriales; family Mycobacteriaceae; genus Nocardia. The sequence goes on along the minus strand of NZ_CBDQZP010000016.1, from coordinate 86,599 downwards.
CGCGAGCTCGGCGTCTTCGACACCGCCACCGTGGTATTCGGCGACCGCTACGGCTGCTGGGGCTTCCTGGAGCTCTTGCGCAGAATCCCGCGCGCCTTCGACCCCACCCAGCTCACCACCCTGGCCGCGCTGGCGGCGCCGATCGCGCGGGGGCTGCGGGCCGCGCTCGGCCGCACCTTCGTCGCGGAGGCGGGCGGGCTCGCCCCGGCCGGGCCCGCGACCGTGGTCCTCGGACCGGACCTTCGGATGCGCGGCCAGACCCCGGCCGCCGCGGCGGCGCTGCTCCGGCTGAATCCACCGCAGGAGGCGATGCCGCCGATCCCGAACTCGGTCTACAACGCGGGCGCCGCGCTGCTGGCCGCCGAGCACGGCACTCCGGTCGGACCGCCGTGGTCGCGCGTCCATCTCGGCGGCGCGCGCTGGCTCACCGTGCGGGCCGACCGGGTCGGCACCGAGGACATCGCGGTCTCGCTGACACCCAGCACCCCGGCCGAGCGTCTGGACCTGTTCGCACGGACGCACGCGCTCTCCGCCGGCGAGACCGAGGTGCTCGACCTGCTCGCCGCCGGCCTCGAATCACACCGCATGGCAGGCGATTTGGGGATCTCCGAGCCCGCGGTCCTTGATCGCGTCAAGGCGATACTTGCCAAATCCGGTGTGCGCACCCGGCAGGGGCTTCTCGATCGGGCGCTCGGAATCACCTGACCTCGTACTCGAAGCGAGCCCCATCGACGGACGGTCTGCTGACAGTTCAGCCGCGACCTGCGGCGCCGAGTTCGTCGACCAACGCGGCGCGCGCGGCGGTGACGTGGTCGGCGAGTTCCCCTCCGGTGCGCAGCCAGATCTCATAGCCCGCGAAGAAGCAGGCCATGCCGACCTTGGCCCACAGCAGCGGGCGCACGTCCGCGGCCGGGTCGACGCCCATCTGCCGGGCCAGGTGCTCGGCGAGCAGCGCCTCGATAGCGCTGCGCTTGGCGAGATCGCGGGCCTGTAGCGCCGGGTTGGCGGCGATCAGCGCGTCGCGGGTGCGCAACTCGTCGAGCCGGTCGGCGAAATGCACCACCATCGGCCCGATGAGGGTGGCCAGCGTCTGCTCCGGGTCCTCCCCCGCCGGGCGCTCGGCGAGCAGACGTGCGAGTTCGGCGCGGTGCTCGTCGTCGTCGGCGAAGAGCAGTTCGTCCTTGCCGCTGTAGTACCGGTGCAGCGTCCGGGTGCCCACGTCGGCCGCGGCGGCGATGTCGGCGATGGTCACCGCCTCGAACCCCCGCTCGGCGAACAACCGCAGCGCCGCCTCGGCGATCGCGCGCCGGGTGCGTTCCTTCTTCCGATCCCGCAACGACATGGAAGCATTGTCACGCATGGCACAAAGTGGCACACTGTGCCATATGACAATAAGTGACAGAACTGTGGTGATCACCGGCGGCACAAGCGGACTCGGCCGCGAATGCGCCAGGGCGCTGGCCGCCGATCCGCACTGGACGGTCGTCGTGACCGGCCGGGACGCCGAGCGCGCCGAGCGGGAAGCCGCCGCAGCCGGCGCCCGCGGCATGGCCCTGGACCTGGGCTCGCTCGCCTCGGTTCAGGACTTCGCGGCGGAACTGCGCGCGGCGGGCCTGCCTCCGCTGCGCGGCCTGGTCTGTAACGCGGGGCTGCAATTCACCCGCCGCGCCTACACGGCCGACGGCGTCGAGGCCACCTTCGGCGTCAACCACCTCGGCCACCTCGCGCTGGTGCAGGAGTTGCGCGCCGATCTGGTCGCGCCCGCACGGATCGTGTTCGTCACCTCGGGGACGCACGACCCGCGCCGCTTCACCGGCATGCCGCACCCGCTGACCGCCTCCGCGCGCGAACTCGCCCACCCGCCCGCCGCGACGGAACCGGCGCACCGCGACGGCCGCCGCCGCTACAGCACCTCGAAGCTCGCGAATCTGCACACCGCCTACGAGTTGGCGCGCAGGCTCGCCGACGACGGCGTCACGGTGAACGCGTTCGACCCCGGCCTGATGCCCGGCACGGGATTGGCAAGGGACGCGGGCAGATTCGCGCAGGCGCTGTGGGGCTCGGCGGCCAAGGCCCTGGTACTGCTGCCCGGTGTCCACACGCCTTCGAGGTCCGGCGCGGATCTCGCCCGCTTGATCACCGACTCGTCCCTCGCGGCGACCACCGGCCGCCACTTCGTCGGCCGCACCGAGCGCCCGTCCTCCGCGGCCTCCTACGATCGCGAGGCCCAGCGGGCGCTCTACGACGACAGCGTGCGCCTGATCGCCGAGCTCGTCCACTGACACACCGAAGCAGCGCCTCCCTCACGGAAGGCGCTGCATTCCAGGCGCTTTCGTCTCACTTGGACTTCGGTTTGCGGCCCGCCTGTTCGAGCGCAAGGCGCAATGCGTACTCGATCTGAGCGTTGATGCTGCGCAGATCGTCGGCCGCCCATTTGGCCAGCGCCTCGTGGACGGCCGGATCGAGGCGCAGCAGCAGCTTCTTGCGTTCGACCATGAGCGCGGCTCAGCTGTACAGCGTTCCGGCGTTGACCACGGGCTGGGTCGCGCGATCGCCGCACAGCACCACGAGCAGGTTGGACACCATCGCGGCCCGGCGTTCCTCGTCGAGTTCGACGACACCCTGCTGAGTCAGGCGATCGAGCGCCAGGCCGACCATGCCGACCGCGCCCTCCACGATCTGCGTGCGCGCGGCCACCACCTGCGCGGCCTGCTGGCGAACCAGCATGGCCTGGGCGATCTCCGGCGCGTAGGCGAGGTGGGTGATCCTGGCCTCGAGCACCTCGATGCCCGCCATCTCGGTGCGGTCCCGCAGTTCGACGGTCAGTTCCTCGGCGACCTCGGCGCCGTCACGCAGGCTGGTGCGTCCGGCGTCGTGCGCGTCGTAGGGATGCGTGGTGGCCAGGTGCCGCACCGCGGCCTCGGACTGGGTCTCCACGTACTCCTCGTAGTCGTCGACGGAGAACGCGGCCTTGAAGCTGTCCACCACCCGGTAGACGACCACCGCCGCGATCTCCACCGGGTTGCCGTCGGCGTCGTTGACCTTCAGCTTCTGCGTCTCGAAATTACGCACCCGCAGCGAGATGCTCTTGCGGTCGGTCAGCGGCACCACCGAGAAGAAGCCCGGCTCGCTCACCGAACCGATGTAGCGGCCGAAGAACTGCACCACCTTCGCCTCGTTCGGGTCGACGATCACCAACCCGGTGGTCGACAGCGCGAGCGCCACCACGACCACAGTCGCCGCGATCGCCGCGATCAGCGCGGGCGTGTTCCCGTCCTTGGCCGCCGCGACGTACCCCACGGCGGCCGCGCCACCGAAGACGAGGGTCAGCACCAACCAGGCCAACAGCACCAGAAAGCCGTTGACGTGGAATGCGGGCCTGAGCTTCATGACATCCTCCCGGTATCAGAGTGATATCACGAAGATAGCACCCGGGCGCCCACCGGCCAACCGCCGATGGGCGCACCGCACGCGCTCAGGCCGCGTGCCGGAGGTTGCGGTTGAAGCGGAACATGTTGTGCGGGTCGTACTTCGCCTTCAGCGCCGCGAGCCGCGCGTAGGTGTCCGGCGCGTATCCCGCGCGGGTCTGCGCGTCGTCCGCCCCGTCGCCCGCGCCGTAGAGGAAGGCCAGGCTGTGACCGATCGTCCACGGCGCCAACACCTCTCGTACCGCGACGTGCTCGGCGGGCACCCCCGCACCCGCCCCGGGCGCGGGCATGGTGATCACGCGGACCACGTACGCGGCCTCCCGCCGATCGACGGCGACACCGGCCGGGCCGGGCCTGCCGAGCGCGCCGCCGAGGTGACGGATGTCGACCACGGCCGGAATCGACCCGCCGGGACCGGTGGCGGCGGCCAGCGCGGCCAGCGCGTCGCCGGTGAGTTCGCCGAGGACGGCATTGGTCGCGGCGTAGGCGTGCGGGTGGTCGGGATCGCTGTGGATGGTGTGCGATTCGGTGTAGGGCAGCTCGCGCAGATCGTCGCGCAGCCGTGCGCCGACCGCGCGCAACGGGGCGACCAGACGCTCGCCTTCGTCGGCGGGACCGTCGAACGCGACGCGGATCGAGGCGACGTATCGGCCGCGCAGCATCTCCGGCACCTGCGGAATGTCGGGGTAGGTCAGCGTGGCGACGCTCGAGGTCAGCCGCTCGGGCACCGTCGCGGTCCACTGCCGCCAAGCCTCCAGCGCGGCGCCCGCCAGCGGCTCGTCGAACACCAGCTGCCCGCCGTAGACCGTCCGCACCGGAACCAGGTCGAGCTCCAGCGCCGTCACCACGCCGAAGTTGCCGCCGCTGCCGAGCACCGCGCCGAACAGTTCGTCGCCCGGGCGCAGCGTGCGCATCCTGCCGTCCGCGGTGACCAGTTCGATCATCCGCACGTGATCGGCCGCGTAGCCGAATTCCCTTGCCAGCAGGCCGAGTCCGCCGCCGAGCGTGTAGCCGATCACGCCGACGGACGGCGAGGAGCCGTTCAGCGGCGCCAGCCCGAACTGCGCGGCCGCCTCGACCAGCGCGCCCGCGCGCACCCCCGCGGCGACCCGCGCGGTCCGCGCCTCGGGGTCGATCCGAATGCCGGTCATGCGGGCGGTGCTGATCAGCACCCCGCCCTCGGCCGCCACCGAGAGCCCGTGCCCGGTCGCCTGCACGGCCACCGGAAGTCCGTGGCGCGCGGCGTATTCCACCGCGGCGCGCACATCCTCGCCGTGCGCGGCGACGACCACGAGCTCGGGCCGGTGGGTGTAGGCGGTCTGGAACCCGGCGATCTCCACCTCGTACCCGGACTCGCCCGGGCGGAAGACCGGGCCGGTGAAGACGGCGAAATCGGTGGTCTGCGTTGCGTTGTCTGCCATGCCATCGACGATGCCCGGCCCAGAATGATAAGTACAACAGATAGTTTCTATCGATACTAGAATCGCCAGTTATGGAACTGCGCCACCTGCGCTACTTCGTCGCCGTGGCGGAAGAAGCCAACTTCACCCGCGCCGCAGCGCGCCTGCACCTGACCCAGCCGGGACTGAGCGCCCAGATCCGGCAATTCGAACGGGAACTCGGCCAGCCGCTGCTGGACCGTGGCGGGCGCACGGTAACGCTCACCGAGGTAGGCGCGGCAGTATTGCCGCACGCCAAGGCTGCTTTGGCCGCGACCCAGCGCATCGTGGACACGGTGGACGAGTTCACCGGCCTGCTGCGCGGTCACGTGCGAGTCGGACTCATCTCCGGCGCGGCCCCCGAGGAATTCGACGTCGCGGCGGTCCTCGCCGATTTCCACAACGACCACCCGGAAGTCGGCATCAGCCTGACCGAGGACACCTCCGAACGCATGCTCGCCGCCCTCGGCCGCGGCGAACTCGACATCGCCCTGGTCGGGCTGAGCGGCGCGGGCCTCGATCCCGGGCTCGGCAAGCAGGTGGTGCTGGACACCGCGGTGGTCGCCGCGGTCGCCGCCGACGACCACTCCCATGGGGCGACCATCCCGCTCGCCGCGCTGCGCGACCATCCGCTGATCTGCCTGCCCTCGGGCACCGGACTGCGTGGCGTCCTCGAACGCGCCTGCGCCGCAGCCGGTTTCGAGCCGCGAGTGGCCTTCGAGGCGGCCGCACCGCCCCTGCTGCTGCGGCTCGCGGCACGCGGGCTCGGCGTCGCCGTCGTGCCCGCGCTCACCGAGGAGGAGGCCGCCGCCCACGACGTGCGCGCGTTGCCGATCGTCGAGCCGGAACTGCGCGGGCAACTCGCGCTGGTCTGGCGCACCGACCATCCCGCGGCGCCGGCCACCAAGGTGCTCCTCGGCCAGCTTCGAATCGCCCTCGGCGATCGTTCCGGCGCTCGCCCGTGATCGCAGGCGGAGTCCGAAGAATGGTGACCGGCAATTCTGCGAAGTGACCTGCGCGGGTGGCACACTCGCCATTCCTCCGACACTATCGACGGAAGTGCCCACTCCGGTCACGGCTTCCATCTACACTGGTCGACGCCCTTGTCAGGGCAAGCTGAACCTCGCACTTCCCGCATTACCCGTCAGTGAAAAACAAGCCGGGAACCCGAATAATGCGTCGGCACCCATCATATTTCTTATCCGGTGCCGTTCGCCGGGGGAACGTCAAAGGAAATCGGCAAGCACGGATTGGAGTCCAATGTTTATCAAGAAACTGGTGGCTACCACATTCATGGCCATCGCGGCCACCGGCGTAGCCACCGCTACCGGACACGGGGAGGCCGGTCTGGCGGACGTCAGCTTCAGCGGCACGGACGGCGCCGTCGGCTACACGGCGATACTCGCGGCCGACCACTCGAGCGCCGTGGTGAATCTCGCCTCCGGCAAGTTCGCCATCACACCCGACGCGGTCACGGTTCTCGCGGACGACGGCACGGTCGTCGGCGCCATCCCGACAACGTTCGGGCAGTTCGCCGTCGCGCCCGCGCTCAATGCCGCAGGCACCCAGCTGTCGCTGACCCCGATCGGCGGACCGACGACCGATGCGCTCCTCTCCCGGGATCTGCCGGGCGTACAGCAGGCCGTGGGCCCGATTTCGATCATCGTCGGCGCCACCATCGGCTGCCTGGTCGGTGCCGCGATCGGCATCTGGTTCTTCGTGGTCGGAGCCATTCCCGGATGCGCCATCGGCGCAGTGGCCGGTGCCGCCCTCGGCTTCTTCTCGCCGTTCCCGTGATCGTTCACCGAGCGGAAGTAGTCGATAGACACTGACACATCGGGCCGGGCGCCCCTCGGACGCCCGGCCCACTGCTGTCGCGGCTCAGAGCAACCGCGACAGGAATGCCTTGGTGCGTTCGTGTTTCGGGTTCGCGAGCACCTCGCGCGGCACGCCCGCCTCGACCACCACGCCGCCGTCCATGAACACCAGCTGGTCGGCGACCTCGCGGGCGAAGCCCATCTCGTGCGTCACCACCACCATGGTCATGCCGCTCTCGGCGAGCTCCCGCATCACCTGCAAGACCTCGCCGACCAGCTCCGGATCCAGCGCCGAGGTCGGCTCGTCGAACAACATCAGCTTCGGATCCATGGCCAGCGCCCTGGCGATCGCGACGCGCTGCTGCTGACCGCCGGACAGCTGAGCCGGGTAGGCATTGGCCTTGTCGCCCATGCCGACTCGATCGAGCAGTTCGTGCGCGCGGGCCACGGCGTCGGCCTTGCGCACCTTCTTGACCTGCGTCGGCGCCTCGATGATGTTCTCCAGCGCCGTCCGGTGCGGGAACAGGTTGAAGTGCTGGAACACCATGCCGATATCGCGGCGCTGCCTCGCCGCATCGCGCGGGTGCAGTTCGTAGAGCTTGTCGCCCTTCTGGCGGTACCCGACGAGTTCGCCGTCCACGTACAGCCTGCCCGCGTTCACCTGTTCGAGGTGGTTGATGCAGCGCAGGAAGGTGGACTTGCCGGAACCGGACGGGCCGATCAGGCACAGCACCTCACCGCGCGCCACCTCCAGCGAGATGCCTTTGAGCACCTGGAGCGCGCCGAAGTTCTTGCACACCCGGTCGGCGACGATCATTCGCGGCGCGGCCTGCTCGTCCTTGTTCGTGGAAACCGTCATTTCGCCTTCACCACGCTCTGTGCGTCGGCCAGTTCCTGTAGCTGCTTGGCGGTCAGCTGCCGGGACGCGCCGCGCGAGTAGTACCGCTCCAGATAGAACTGGCCCACCATCAGCACGCTGGTGATGGCCAGATACCAGGTCGCGGTGACGAGCAGCAGCGGGATCGGCTGGAAGTTCACGCCGTAGATGTCGCGGGCCCGTCCGAACAGGTCGGTGCTCAACGGGATCGCGGTGACCAGCGAGGTGGTCTTCAGCATGCCGATGAGTTCGTTGCCGGTGGGCGGGATGATCACCCGCATGGCCTGCGGCAGCACGGTGCGCCGCATGGTCTGGGTCCAGGACATGCCGAGCGCGACCGACGCCTCGCGCTGCCCTTCGCCCACGGAATTGATACCCGCGCGGACGATCTCGGCCATGTAGGCGGCCTCGTTGAGGCCCAGGCCGATGACGGCGAACGTGAACGCCGCCTGCAACTCCTGCACGTCGAGCTCGAAGAACTGCGGCCCGAATGGCACACCGAGATGGATCTGCTGGTATAGCGAGGGCACCAGGCCCCAGAACACCAGCTGCACGAAAATCGGTGTGCCGCGGAAGATCCAGAGATACACCCAGGCGGTCGAGCGCAGCACCGGGTTCGGCGAGAGGCGCATCACCGCGAGCACAGTGCCGAGGACGATCGCGATGGCCATCGCCAGCACCGTCAACTCGAGGGTGACGACCGCGCCCGCCACGATCCGGCTGTCGAACAGGTACTTCCAGTAGGTGCTCCACTGGTAGGCGTCATTGGTGGCGGCGCCGTAGACGAAAAGGCCGAGCAGCACGAGGATGACGGCCGCGGCGATCCATCGGCCCGGCCTGCGCAGCGGAACCGCTTTGATCGGCTCCGGCTCGGCAGGCGCGGGGACGCCGCCGGGCCCGGGATCGCCGGGCACGACGGTGGTGTCGTTGTCGGACATGGGTCAGCTCACGGCCCCGTTGACGACCGACTGGGTGATCGCGCCGTCCTGCACGCCCCAGTTCTCGGTGATCTGCTTGTACTGGCCGTTCTGGATCAGATGGTTGACCGCGGCCTGCAGCACCTTGGCCAGCGGCGAGCCCTTCGGCACCGCCCAGCCGTAGGGCGCGGAGTCGAACACCGGGCCCGCGGTCTCGATCTTGCCGCTGCTCTGCTTGATGGCGTAGGCGGTCACCGGCGAGTCGGCCGACATCGCGTCGACCTGGCCGAGCACCAGCGCGTTGGTCGCGGCGCTCTGCTCGTCGAACGGCTTGATGTCGATGGCGGGCTTGCCTTCCGCGACGCACTTGGCGCTCTTGGCGGGCACCTCGTCGGTGTGCTCGACGGTGGTGGCCTGTACGGCGACCTTCTTGCCGCAGGCATTGTTCGGGTCGACCGGCTTGCCGGTCTGCTGGGCCCACTGGATGCCCGCGCTGAAGTAGGTGGTGAAGTCGACCTGCTGCTCGCGTTCCTTCGAGTCGGTGATCGAGGACATGCCGACGTCGTAGGTGCCCGCCTGGATCGCCGGAATGATCTTCTCGAACGCCGACTCGACGTACTCGGCCTTGATCCCGAGCACGGAGGCGACCGCATCCATCATGTCGACGTCGAAGCCGACGATCTTGCCGCTGGCGTCCTTGTACTCGTTGGGCTGGTACGGCACGTTCACGCCGATGACCAGCTTGCCGGACTGCTTGACCTTGTCGGGCAGTTGATCGGCGATTTCGGTTACCTTGTCCACCTGCACCTTGGAGACCGCCGGTCCGGTTTCCTCGGTGTTGGTGGTACAGCCCGCCAGCACGAGTGCGGCGCCGGTGAGCGCGCACATCGCTCGCAGGGCACGCCTGCCAGGCTTGGATCGATCAGACACAGCAGCCCTCCACATTTCGGTTACGAGAAACCCGGGTGTCACCACCCGTTTGGCAATCTAAGCGACCGAGACGTTTCGTGCTGGACAGTAATGGAATTCCACATCGGCTCGTTGCGGACTCCACGCGGTACAGGCTGCCGGTGCGCCGACGGGACACCATACCCCCGCGCCGATTCGCCCACTCTTGTGGGTTGCCGCATGATTGCCATCCTGTCCAGGCAGTTGTCGTCCACGCTTCACTCCGGCGCACAAGCCGAAGCGAAGCGATGCCCACACCAGCACCGAAGCCGAGACGCGCGCCACGTCCCGTCGGGAGGTCGCGGGACCCGCTCTGACGAAACCGTCGCAGCGCGGCATCGCTGGGCATTAGCTACTCGACGCGGCATCATCGCTCGTCCGCCGCCCGGAGTCCGAGGCGCGCGCACCGTGCTCAGCGAGCCTCGCGGGACCCGAGCCGCTCCGACATCGCATGGAAAAGATTCCGGCACAGGAGATTTCGCACGCATCCTCGACGGCCTGCCGATCAGGTCGAGCCGCCATCGAACGATTCGAGTTCGTCGGCGAACGCCGCGGGACCACCGGTGGTGGCGGCCACGGAGTCATCGACCGGGGCGGACGCGGTCGTCGTCGGCGCGGGGGCCGGGTGGGCGCCATGCGCCACCCGCCGCAGGTTCGCCGCCGCGGTCTTGAAGAGCGGCTGTTTGGACGCCGGATCCCAGTCGGTCGGGGTCAACTCGTTCGCCGCCCGGTCGTGCGCGCCGTCGCCTCGGTCCCAGTAGCCGTAGTGGAACGGCAGGAAGAGCACGCCGGGGCGGATCCGGCCGATGCGGGCGCGGGCCCGCACCGACCCGCGCCGCGTCGAGACCTCCACCAGGTCGCCCTCGCCGATCTCCGCGCGTTCGGCGTCGGCGCGCGAGATCTCGACCCAGACCTCCGGCGCGGCCGCGTCCAGCTGCGGTACCCGTGCGGTCTTGGTCCTGGTGTGGAAGTGGTACAGCGTTCGCCCGGTGACCAGCGCGAACGGACGGTCGGCGGCGAGTTCCTCGTGCGGGTGGACGTAGTCGGCCGCTTTGATGATCGCCTTACCGTCCGGGTTCAGCGCGCGGTACTCGGCGAGCTCGACCGGCTTCCCGGAGACCAGATCCTTGCCGTAGGACTCGCAGTCGTCGGGCGCGGTCCAGAACCGTCCGTCGGTGTAGAGGCGCTCCGTACCGTCCGGATGCGCACTGTCGCAAGGCCATTGGATGCCCGAGCCCGCACTCAACCTCGCGTGGGTCAGGCCGCTGTAGTCGCACGGGCGTCCGGCCGAGCACGCCTTCCACGCCTCGAACGCCGACTCCGGATCGCGCCAGTGGATCAGCGGGCCGCCGTCCCGGTCGCGAAAATCCATGCGGCGGGCGTAGTCCAGGAAGATGTCGAGGTCGGACTTGGCCTCACCGGGCGGGTCGACGGCCCGCTCCGAGAGGTGCACGGTGCGGTCGGCGTTGGTGAAGGCGCCGGTCTTCTCGCCCCACGCCGCGGCGGGCAGTACGACATCGGCCATGGCCGCGGTCTCGGTCGGGAAGATGTCCTGCACCACGAGGAACAGGTCCTCGCGCGCGAGGATCGACCGGACGCGCGCCAGCTCCGGCAGCGACACCGCCGGGTTGGTGGCGCTCACCCACAGCATCCGAATGTCGCCCTGCTCGGCGAGCCGGATCATCCGCATGACGTGGGTCGGCGGCCCGGAGTGCGGGATCCGCTCGGGCTCGACCTGCCACCGCTCGGCCAGCTCGGCGACGTGCGCGTCGTTGGCCCAGTTGCGAAAGCCGGCCATCTCGCCGTCGGCGCCGCATTCGCGCGTGTTCTGCGCCGTCGGCTGACCGTTCATCTGCAATACCCCGCAGCCGGGCCGCCCGAGCATTCCCCGGATCAGGTGGACGTTGTTGACCTGCACCGCCGCCGCGGTCGCCTGATGGGATTGGTAGAAGCCTTGCAGCACCGTGGACAACAGACGCGCGGCGGTGCCGAGCAGCCGGGCCGCCTCGCGAATGTCCTCGACCGCGACACCGCAGATCCTGGCCGCCCGCTCCGGGAAGAATTCGCTGACCTGAGAGCGCAATTCGTCGAAGCCGACGGTGTGCTCGTGAATGTAGTCCAGATCCACCCAGTTGTTGGCGACGATCTCGTGCAGCAGCGCGTTCATCAGCGCCACATTGGTGCCGGGCAGGGGCGCGAGGTGGACGGTGGCGTGCGCGGCGACCGGGGTGTAGCGCGGGTCGACGCACACGATCGCGGGCGGGTTCGGCCCGGCCAGCCGGTCCAGGATCCGCGTCCACAGCACCGACTGCGTCTCGGCGACGTTGTGCCCGAACAACGCGATGACGTCGGCGTGGTCGACGTCGGTGTACGAGCCCGGCTGACCGTCGCAGCCGAAGGACTCCTTCAGCGCTTGGGCGGCCGTCGCCGTGCAGAGCCGGGTGTTCCCGTCGACGTGGTTGGTGCCGATGCCCGCGTGGGCGAGCACGCTCAGCGTGTAGTACTCCTCCAGGAACAGCTGGCCCGAGGTGTAGAACCCGATCGACTCGGGACCGTGCCGCTCGAGCAGCGCCTTGCTGTGCCGCACGACGCGGTCCATGGCGGTGTCCCAATCGGTCTCGACGAGCTCGCCGTCCTGGCGGACGAGCGGGCGGGTCAGCCGGTCCGGCGAGGCGTTGGCCTGCCAGCCGAACAGATCCTTCGGGCCGAGCCTGCCGCGATTCACCCGGTCCACGGCGCGGCCGCGGACACCGACCATCCGGCCGTCCACGACCGCGATGTCGAACGCGTCGCCGTTGGAGCTCAATATCGAGGCCGACGGCACCCACCGCTGCACGTCCTCGGGCTCGACCCCCGCCACCAGATACATGTCCACCCGTTCGGGCCACCGCTGTCCCGGCCCGTACGCGAGCCTGCGACCCCAGGGTTCCGCTATTCGATCTTGCCTCTCCATACCGCCCGCGTACCCGTCGCCCGGCGCGGCAACCCGGCCTGCGCTGCGGTTTTATCCGGCGGTCGCGACCGGCCCGCGGCTACCCGCGGCCTCGGCGCGCTCGGGCGCGGGGCGGGTCGATGCGGAGCAGTGCGCCGCAAACGATCCCGGCGGCTGCCTCGATGCCCGCGGACGCGCGCAGATGCGGTGTCGCCGCGATGTCGTTGACGGCGCCGAGCGCCGCGTGCACGCGGATGCGCGCTTCCGTCGGATCCATCTCCGGGTGGTGCCCGCGCACGAGTCCCCCCCATTCGGCGACGTACCCGTGCTGTGTCCCGCGCAATCGATGGCTCTCCTCGGGCCCGAGCTGGTCGGCTTCGGAGGTGATGAGCAGCCGGATCAGGGCCGGGTTCTCCAGCGAGTACGCGGTGTAGCTGCCGATCAACCGGTGCAGCGCGTCCGCGGCGCTGGTCGCGCGGGCGAGGTCGCGTTGCAGATCGGCTTGCAGGATGAGGTTCGCGCGGGCGAACAGTTCGACGAGGATCTCGGCCTTGCTGGAGAAGCGGTTGTAGACGCTGGGGCCCGCGATGCCGACGGCGGCGCCGATGTCCTCGATGCCGACCCCGGCGAAGCCGTACCGATCGAACAGCCGGGTCGCCTGGTCGAGAATCGCGGCGCGCCGCGACGGATACCACCGGTCGGTCGCATCGACGGCGCCGACCGCGCCGCGTCTCAGCGCCGGGATCTCGGCATCGGACACCGCCGTCATCATCTCGGCGAGCAGCTGGCGGAAGCGGTCGCCGGGCAGCCGCAGCCGGTGGAAGGAGACGCTGGTCGCCACCGCCAGGGTCGACCAGGCGAGCAGGTCGGCCCTGGACGGATCCAGGTCGGGGCGGCGCACCCGCAGCAGCGCGGCCAGCTGGGCGCCGACGGCGCGCAACCGTTCCCGCAGCTCGCCGGAGATGTCCGAATCCCCCTACACTGGGCGCGTGCGTGTTCGACGGCTGATCATCCTGTCTTCTGTGGCCCTGCTCGCCCCGCTCGGCGCGGCCGCCTGCACCGTGGAGGGGGCGGGTACCAAGTCCGAATGCAATGTCGGCGGGTGCACCGTGACCTTCGACCGCGGCGTGGACGCCAAGGCGAACATTCTCGGCGTCGACGCGGAACTCGTCGCCGTGAACGGGAACACGGTCACCCTGAGGGTCGGCGGTCAGCAGGTCGACGTCCCGGTCGGCGAGACCCAGCCCGCCGACGGCCTCAACGTGACAGTGCAAGAGGTCACCAACGAGAAGGTCGTCGTCAAGCTCGCCACCGGACTGTCCTGAACCGCGGACCGAGCCGATTCAGCGCCGGTGCACCCTGGCGCACACCTGCTCGGTGAACTCGCCGGTCGAGGCCTGACCGCCCAGATCGGCGGTCGCGATGCCCGCCGCGAAGGTCGCCGCCACCGCCCGATCGATGCGATCCGCCGCGCCGTGCAGCGCGGTATCCGCGTCGCGAGTTCCCAACCAGCGCAGCAACATCGCCGCCGACAGCTGCAATGCGACCGGATTGGCGCGGTTGTGCCCGGCCAGGGTCGGCGCGGCGCCGTGCACCGCCTGCGCCATCGCGCGGGTCGCCGAGCAGTTCAACGAGGCGGCCATGCCGAGCGAACCGCTCAATTCGCCCGCCAGATCGGACAGGATGTCGCCGAACAGATTCTCGGTGACCAGCACGTCGAAATCGCCTGCGGCGCGGACCAGATGCGCGGCCGTCGCGTCCACGTGCTCGTCGTCCACCTCGACGCCCGGGTACGCGCGCGCCACCTCGTAGCAGACATCGCGAAACAGACCCATGGTCATCGGCAGCACATTCGCCTTGTGCACGATGGTGACCCGCTTGCGACGCGCCGAGGCCAGGCGGAAGGCCTCGTGCGCGATCAGCTCGCAGGCGCGCCGAGTCACCACGCCGACAGACATCGCCATGTCGCGGGTCGGCTGGAACTCCCCCGAGCCGGCGAACATATTGCGATCGGCGTAGAACCCTTCGCTGTTCTCGCGCACGATCACCAGGTCGATGTCCGACGCGGCAGAGCGGACGCCCGGGAACGCGCGGGCCGGGCGAATGTTCGCGTACAGGCCGAACTGCTTGCGGATCGCGCCACCGGGCGCCACCGCGCCGCGGTGCTCGGCCGGATAGGACGCGTTGTCATGCGGCCCGAGGATCCAGGCGTCGAGTTCCTCGAGCCCGCGCAGCGTGTGTTCCGGCAGCGCGGTGCCGAACTCCTCGATGGCGCGATGCCCCATCGGCAACGGCACCCACTTCACCGCGGCCGCGCCCGCCGCGGCCAGCGCCTCGTCGACGACCGTCTTGGTCGCGCGCACCACCTCGGGACCGATCCCGTCACCCTCGATCAGCCCCAGTCGCACCGCTGTCCTCACCTCGTTCACCGGGCAATCCTCTCGCCGACGCCTCGCCGCACCGGAACCGGCCCGCCATCCCCGGCCGTGCGGCTACGTTGAGAAGATCATGGTGCAGTCGGTCGAATTGCTGGTGGACGACGCGGCCGAGGCCGAGATTCGGCGGCAGTGGACGCTGCTCGCCGAGGCCGGGCTGCCCAGTGTCACGGCCAAGGCGATCGAAACCCACCGCCCGCACATCACGATCGCGGTGGCCAGACAGATCTGGCCGCGCATCGACCACGCCCTCGACGAGCTGATCTTCCGCCCGTTCCCGGTGCGGCTCGGCGGCGTCCTGGTGTTCGGCGCACGACACCCGATCCTGGTCCGGCTGGTCGTACCCTCCGAACAGCTGCTCACGCTGCAGAGGCGGGTATACGACATCGTGTCGCCGTGTCCTGGCGCGCCCGCCAACCTGCGTCCGGACGCCTGGACGCCGCATATCACGCTGGCCCGCCGGGTACCGGTCCGTCTGCTCGGTGACGCGGTGCATTCCGTGGCGGCCGATCGTGATTTCCCCGCCACGATCGCGGGTATCCGTCGGTGGGACGGCGACCAGCGGCGCGAGTGGCCGGTGGGCCGTGGAAGATAAGAGCCGAGCCCGGCGTTACAGCTGGCAACATTCGATACGAGAGGACGTCATGGCCACCCAGACGCTGACCGAGCAGAATTTCGACGAGGTAGTCACCGGAAACGACGTGGTACTCGTCGATTTCTGGGCCGATTGGTGCGGCCCGTGCAAGAGCTTCGCGCCGACCTTCGAGGCCTCCTCGGCCAAGCACCCCGACGTCGTGCACGGCAAGGTCGACACCGAAGCCCAGCAGGGCCTCGCCGCCGCCGCGAACATCCGTTCCATCCCGACCATCATGGCGTTCCGCGAAGGCGTTCTGGTGTTCGCGCAGCCGGGCGCGCTGCCGCCGGCCGCGCTCGAGGACCTGGTCACCCAGGTGAAGGCCCTCGACATGGACGAGGTCCGCAAGCAGCTCGCCGAGCAGCAGTCGGCTTCGGAATAAGACGCACACACGTCGGGCCGGGCACCCCGCTGGGGCCCGGCCCGACGTGCGTTTCAGGAACGGCGCGATTCAGGAACCGAGTCGGTTGATCCCGGAAAGCATTGCGCGAACGATGGATTCGGCGCCGTCGTCGGCGAACGCCGCGCCCCATCCGCGCTTGCCGTCGAGCTCGCACCGGACGAAGGTCGCGGTGCCGCCCGCGGTGCGGCGCTGGTGGAACTGCAGGATCTCCACCGGATAACCCTCCTCGTAGAGGGCCGAGGTGAGGGCCGCGACCGGGCTGCCGGTGGTGGCCACCGTGCGGAGGTGGTCGGCGAACTCGAGCGTCGCGGTGCACTCGGCGTTGCGGTGACCGGCGGCGAATTCGCTGAGCCGGATCGGACCGGCGTGCCCGCAGTAGTGGTCGTAGAATTCCGCCGGGCTCATCCCGGCGGCTTCCGCGCGCAGCCCCTTGGGCGCGGCGGCGATGAATGTCTGAGTATCAAGAGTCAGCATGGTCATTGTGGGGTAGGTCTTCCCGAAAAATGTCGGCGGAGGGGACCAGCGTCAACACATTCAACAGCCCGCAGCGAGGGGGCCGGTCCGAATCAGACCCCGCTACGGCGGGTTACTACGAGAAGTCGCGCCTGCGCCACCACCGCGGTAAGCGGAATTAGCCCGGTGCGCACCTCAGGCCCGGAGGCGGTAGCCTGCGTAACCACGGAGGACCCGGTGTGCACCGAGTTCAACCCAGCGCGGTCGCGGTCTGCGACACGAAGCGCTGCGCTGTGGTGGTCGGCGGGATTCGGCACGGCATCGAGGATAGGCATTCCGTGGCCCGATAGCAACCTTTTCGCACCTACGTTTCGTCTACTCGCGGGTATCATCGCCGCAGCTCACACCGCCCGTGCCGCGGGTAACGTCGTGGCATGGGTCTCCTCGCCATGACCATCCCCGGACTCGCCCTGCTGCTGATCCTCCTCGCGTTCGCCGAAGTCCTCTGGAACCGCCTCACCGGCAGTCGTTTCCTGCCCTGGACCAAACGCCGCTCCGGTCACCCGGTCGCGGCCACCGGCTTCGAAGAGGTGACCGCGGCCTTCCAAGGCTCCAAGCACTACGAGTTCGAACAGCGCCAGACCACCCTCATGCATCGGGAGACGAAGTCCGACGGCGCGCCGCCGCGGGACGAGGTGGATCTGATCACCGGCGCGGCGCGATTGGTCCGCCGGTCACCGTCGCACTGACCCGTTCGATCCTCGGTGCAGCCGATCCTGCCCCGCAGCAGCGGCTTCCAGCGATGTTGCGGCTCGAACCCCCGAGTTGTCAGTGGCACAACATGTTTCGTCGCACCGCACGGCACGGCCGGGGCCTCGGTGATCCGTTCAGGGGAGCTATGGCCACGAGCGACAGAAAGCACTGCGATTCGGACCACTCAGCCGGAGCAAACAGCGCAGACTTGAAACATCCACGCTGCGACAGGTGATGGCGACAGCGCGTCCAGTGTGCGGCGGGGTGCCGAAAGGGGATCTCGATGTCGCTGGTGTACCGGGCCATCTGGCAGGACGATCGAGATGAGTTGTGCGCACACGCATTGACCGACATGCGTACCTGGATTTCGGAGAAGTGCCACGATCAGATCGACGTTCCAGAGACGGGCTACGTCGCAGCCACCATTCGAGAGGGAGCGTCGGACTGCTCGGTCGACATCATGGTCGAACAAGCCGGCGCGCACGATGCTTCGATCACGGCGCTGCGAACCGCCATGGCGGAAGTCAGGTCGGACGGAGTGCGCTGGAAGATAACGCTCCGAGTTTGGCAGGAGCCCGCGACCGGTACTGGTTTCGTATGGACCGACCTCTCTGCCGTCGGCGACAACCCCAATCTGCGAACTCTCGCTCCGGCGGCGCCGCGGCTCGTGCGGAAAATGCTGTCCACCGCGACGAACCCTCGGGTAGGGAGCCAACCGTCGTGGTCCGCAGGTCGATCAGAACGAGATGCTGCACCAACTGGAATTGGCAACCGAGAACGCTCAGTATCTGCAACGGAAAGTCGAGTACTACGAACAACTGCAAGGCGGTGTACTCAACGCCGTGCCCGCACCCGGCGCGACTGCCGAAATTCCCTCCATCGCGGCCAACCCAACCGACGCGGTCCGCAAAGCGGTCGCTCACCCCGATGGTCGGGGTCCGCGGCCGCCGTGCACGCCTCGGTCTCAGCCCGCCGCGACAGGGATCGCGACCGGAGACGGAGCCGCCACCGGCGACAGATCCGAGGCGGTGGCGCGGTCCAGGCCGCGACGGTCGTAGAGGTGGGTGGCGAGGACGCCGAGGATCAGGCCGATGGCCAGGCCGAGCAAGGTCATCCAGAGGCCATGGCCGAGGCCCGCGGAGGCGCGGGCGTCGAAGAAGAGGATGGCGCGCACGGCCAGGTAGATCTGGTGCATGGGTTCGAAGGCCGCCAGATTCGAGATGTAGGAGGGCGTGGCCTCCAGCGGGACGGTGGCGGCCGACGAGGGCAGGCCGAGCACCACGAACAGGATCAGGTTGACCAGCAGGCCCGCGGTGCCGAAGGCGGCGAGCACCGCGAGCGCGGTGATGCCGACGGCGATGATGGCCAGGGTCCCGTACAGCCACAGCAGCGGCCCGTTACCGAGCGGGATGCCCAATGCCGTTGCGACGCCGAGGAACATCGCGGACAGGATGGGCGCCGCCGTGGCGATGACGCCCCACTTGATCAGCAGGGTGCGCAGGCGCGAGACGCCCGTGGCGGGCGGCTGCACGAACCAGGGGCCGTACTCGGTCGGCGTGAAGCCGAGCACCGAATCGATGAGCGTGTGGATCATCATGGCGCCGGTGAATCCGGCGAGCAGCAGGATCAGCGTGTAGAAGAAGGCGACGAGACCCTGCCCCGCGCCGTCGTCCATCGGCCGGTAGGGAGCCGTGACGATCTGCACCGGGTCGGTCAGCTGAAGCCTTGCGGCGCCGCTCATCTCGACGGGAGCGCCGTTCGCGAGCGCGGCGTTCACCTGATCGGTGAGATTCTTGCCGACGGTCTCGTTCACGCGCGTCAGCGCGCGGTCGGCGATGCGCTGCATGATGCCGGTGGTGTAGGGCCCGATGCGCGGATTCGTCTGCACCGTGATGACCGGTCGCTCGATCTCGCCGGGCACCACCGCGGCCGCGCCGAGAATGGCGAGGCGCTTGGTGAAGTCCGACGGGATCACGATGGCGCCGTACACCTCACCGTTCTGCAGCTGGTTGCGCGCCTCGGCGATGCCGACGACGCGCAGATCGACGGTGTCCGAGGGGATTCCGGCCACCAGCGCGTCGGTGACCTGAGCGCCGATGTTCGCGGGCTTGCCGTCGCGGGTGTCGCCGACGTCCTGGTTGACCAGCGCGACGGGAAAGTCGTGCAGGTTCTTCTCGGTATTGCTGGCGTAGCCGAGGTACATGGTGGCGAGCAGCCCCGCGAACACCATCAACACGGCGATCGGGGCGGTGAAGGTCCGAACCGTCATACCGAAAAATGTAGGCAGTGCCTACAAAGTAGTCAATGCCTACATTTTGTTATCCTGCATACACCATGCCGAGAACCCGAACACGCGCCTACCATCACGGCGACCTGCGCGCCGAGTTGCTGCAGCGCGCCGAGACCACGCTGCGGGAGTCCGGCGTCGACGGCCTGTCGCTGCGGCAATTGGCGCGCGACATCGGCGTCAGCCACGCGGCGCCGACCAGGCATTTCAAGGACAAGCAGGCGCTGCTCGACGCACTCGCGGTGTCGGGGTTTCAGCAGCTCGGCACCGCGCTCGAGACGACCGCGGTCTGCGATTCGGTCGGCGGCCCGATCCGCGACATGGCGCGGACCTACCTGCGCTTCGCCACCGAGAACTCGGCCCTGCTCGCGCTGATGTTCGCCCGCAGGCACAGCCCGGCCGCGGGCGACGCGATGTCCGAGGCGGTGGACCGGGCCTTCGCCGCGCCGGTCGCGCTCATCGCGAACGCACAGGCGCGCGGCGAGGTGATCGCGGGCGAACCCCGGCGCATCGCCCTGTCCGCCGTCGCCATCCTGCAAGGTTTGGCCACGTTCGTCGGCTCCGGTGTGATCGCCGCCGACGCCGCCGACGAACTACTGGACGAGATGACCAGCCACATGCTGGACGGGCTGCGCCCGCGACGGTGACCCGGTCGGACCGGCTTTCCACACACCCCTCGCACGCTTCACACAGTCAATGCCTCTGTGCGGCGGGCGGGAGATGTGTGGGGCCGACGATCAGTGCGCGGCGGAATCCCAGCTGCGCCCGGTGCCGACCGACACATCCAGCGGTACCGAGAGATCGATCGCGCTGGACATCTGCTCGCGGGCCAGCCGCTCCAGCGCCTCCCGCTCCCCCTCGGCGACCTCGAAGACGAGCTCGTCGTGGATCTGCAGCAGCATCCGCGAGCGCAGGCCCGCGTCGCGAATCGCGCTGTGCACGTTGATCATCGCCACCTTGATGATGTCGGCGGCGGTGCCCTGGATGGGCGCGTTGAGCGCCATCCGCTCGGCGGCCTCGCGGCGCTGCCGGTTGCTGGAATCCAGGTCGGGCAGGTAGCGGCGGCGGCCGAAGAGCGTCTCGGTGTAGCCGACCTTGCGCGCCTGCTCGACGACCTCGTACAGGTAGTCGCGGATGCGGCCGAAGCGGGAGAAGTAGATGTCCATCTGCTCCTTCGCCTCGGTGGTGCTGATCTTCAGCTGCGCCGAGAGACCATAGGAGCTCAGCCCGTAGGCGAGGCCGTACGACATGGCCTTGATGCGCCTGCGCAGTTCCGGGCTGACCTCGGAGATGGGGATGTCGAAAGCCTTGGACGCGACGAAGCTGTGCAGGTCCTCCCCGGAGTTGAACGCCTCGATCAGGCCCTCGTCGCCCGACAGGTGCGCCATGATCCGCATCTCGATCTGGCTGTAGTCGGCGGTCATCAGCTCCGCGTACCCGGCGCCGACCACGAAGGTGTCGCGGATCTGGCGTCCGGTGTCGGTGCGGATGGGGATGTTCTGCAGGTTCGGCTCGGTCGAGGAGAGGCGTCCGGTGGCCGCGATGGTCTGATTGAACGTGGTGTGGATGCGCCCGTCCTCGGCGACGGACTTCAGTAGCCCGTCCACCGTCACCTTCAGCCGGGTGGCGTCGCGGTGCGCGAGCAGGTGCTCGAGGAACGGGTGCTCGGTCTTCTCGAACAGCGATTCCAGCGCGTCGGCGTCGGTGGTGTAGCCGGTCTTGGTGCGCTTGGTCTTGGGCATGTCGAGCTCGTCGAACAGCACCACCTGCAGCTGCTTGGGCGAGCCGAGGTTGATCTGCTTGCCGATCACGCCGTAGGCCGCCTCGGCCGCCTCGCTCACCTTGTCGGCGAACCGGCGCTGCAACGTCTCCAACAGCTCGACGTCGACCGCGATGCCGGCGTCCTCCAGGGTGGACAGCACGCCGAGCAGCGGCAGCTCCATGTCGGTGAGCAGCGCGGTGGACTCGATCTGCTCGAGTTCCTGGTCGAGTGCGGCGGCCAGGTCGAGCACCGCGCGGGCGCGCAGCATCTCGGCCTGCGCCAATTCGGCGTCGACGGTGTCCTCGTCGTCGAGCAGCGAGAGCTGCGGCGTCACATCGGTCTCCGCGCGCAGCTCGCGGTGCAGGTAACGCAGCGAGAGGTCGTCGAGGTTGAAGCTGCGCTGGCCGGGACGGACCAGGTAGGCCGCCAGCGCGGTGTCGCTGGTCAGTCCGGCCAGGGTCCAGCCGCGTCCGCGCAGCGCGTGCCCGGCCGACTTGGCCTCGTGCAGAGCCTTGAACACCGTGGCATCGGCGAGCCAGGCGCCGAGCGCGGCCTCGTCCTCGGGGGCCAGCACGGTGACATCGATGTAGCCGCCCTCGCCGTCGGCGGCCGCGATCGCGATCGCCTTCACGTCGCCGTTGCCGGGCGCTCCCGTGCCGACCACCGAAACACCGTGCCGGACACCGGCTTTCGCGTGCTCAGTGAGCCACTCGCCGACCGCGCCGACGGCCAGCGCGCCGCCGGAGATCTCGAAACCGGATTCGGCCTCCGGCTCCGGCGGGGCCAGGGTCTCGAACAGCCGGTCGCGCAGCACTCGGAATTCGAGGTCGTCGAACAGCTGGTGGATCTTCTCCCGGTCCCACGGCGCCTGCGCCAGCTGGTCGGGGGTGTAGGGCAGCGGCACGTCCTTGACCATCTCGGTGAGCTGCCGGTTGAGCACCACGCTGCTGAGATTGGCGCGCAGCGCGTCGCCCACCTTGCCCTTCACCTGGTCCACCTTCTCGACCAGGCTGGCCAGATCGCCGTATTCGCGGATCCACTTGGCGGCGGTCTTCTCTCCCACGCCGGGGATGCCGGGCAGGTTGTCGCTCGGGTCACCGCGCAGCGCCGCGTAGTCCGGGTACTGGATCGGGGTGAGGCCGTATTTGGCCATCACCTCGTCCGGGGTGAACCGGGTCAGGTCGGAGACGCCCTTGCGCGGATACAGCACGGTGACCTCGTCGTTCACCAGCTGGATCGAGTCGCGGTCACCGGTGACGATGAGGACCCGGAAGCCCTCGGCCTGCGCCTGGGTGGTGATGGTGGCGATCACGTCGTCGGCCTCGAAGCCGTCGATCGCCATCACCGGGATGCCGAGCGCGCCGAGCACGTCCTTGGTGAGCTCCACCTGGCCGCGGAACTCGTCCGGCGTCTGGCTGCGGTTGGCCTTGTACTCCGGGTACGCCTCGGTGCGGAAGGTCTTGCGGGACACATCGAAGGCCGCGGCGACGTGGCTCGGCTTCTCGTCGCGCAGCAGATTGATGAGCATCGCGGTGAACCCGTACACCGCGTTGGTGGTCTGCCCCGTCACCGTCTTGAAGTTCTCCGCGGGTAGCGCGAAGAAGGCGCGATAGGCGAGCGAATGCCCGTCCAGCAACAGCAGTGTCGGCCGGTCGCCGGGGGCGGCGGCGGTGGGACGCGAGGCAGTCGTGGGTGAGCTCACGCCCCAGAGTCTAGGGACCGGCACCGACAAGCCGATACGCCGACACCGGGACACGCGCCGCACCGGCGCGGGGAGGCATGACGAGGCCGCAGCGGCGCGGACCTATTCGACGTTCTTCTACTCGGCGTACCAGGTGTTGCACTCCCAGGTGTCGCCTTTGTCGGAGCCCCACTTCCACCAGCCCCACACGTTGTGGCCCGCGCCGCGCACCCGGGTTGCGCCGGGGCGATCGCCCGCGGCGCGCGCCCGGTCGGCTGCCTCGTCCCAGGTCTGCTGATCGATGTCGCCGCGGCCGTGGCTGATGCCGAAGAACATGCCCGCGAAGCACCCGGCTTGCAGCTCGAGCCGCCTGCTCAGTTCCAGGCCCGCCGCGGTCTGCCAGCCCGCTTCGGTACGCCGGTCGGTGTAGGCGCGCAGGACGCCGACCACCTGCTGGATGTGGTGGCCGTACTCGTGGGCGAGCAGCGCCAGCTGCGCGCCGCGGCGCGAACGCGCGGTAGCGGCTCCCGCGGCGTCGTACGGGATGACGATCGTCTCGTCGGTATCGCAGTACGACGCGGGCCGCCCGTCCTGCGGGCAGGGGCTGCGCACCGCGTCGACGGTCGCGGGCGCGTCCAGCCGGGCCGGGCGGAACGGCAGTCCGGCGCCGCGCAGCGTCGGCTCCCACGCCGCGTCGAGACAGCGGACCGCGGCGCGATAGAACACCCGCGCCGCCTCGGGCTCGTCGCGCCATTCGGGCAGTTCGCAGTCGACCCGTCCGAGCCCGACGTGCTGGGCGAACAGCGGATGGTCCGTCAGCGCGTATACCGGGCGGCTCACCGAGACGTGCGAGCCCGCCAGCGGCAGCCCGGCCAGCGGTGCGGGCGCGATCGGCGGCGCGGCGTCGCGCGCCGGATTCGTCTCCTCGCCGACCGATCCGGCGAAACCGGGGCCGGTCGAGACCGATGATTTCCCGGTCCGCAGCTCGCCCGCGTCCGCGGGCGAACCGCTCACCGCGGCGATACTCGCCGCCGCGCCGAGGACGACCGCACCGCAGAGCAGCGCGATCAGGATCCGTCTTCGGATTCGAGTTGCCAAGAGCCGGTTCATCGTCCCCCCTGACCGTGCTTCGTCAACGCACCTTCATGGAACCGGACGCGACGGCCACCCGCAACTCGAGTGTTCCGAGCCGAGCGCTCACAGCGTGCCGGCCAGCTCCCTGAGCACCGGCAGGCTCACCGAGCCCGAGCCGAGCACCACATCGTGAAACGCCTTGATGTCGAAGCGCTCCCCCAGCCGTTCGGCGGCCAGCGCCCGCTGCTTCCGGATCTCCAGCTGGCCCACCTTGTAGGACACCGCCTGGCCGGGAATCGCGATGTAGCGATCGATCTCGACGGTGATCTCGGTCAACCCCACCGGTGCGTTGGCCACCATGAAGTCGATGGCCCGCTGCCTGCTCCAGCCCTTCGCGTGGATGCCGGTGTCCACCACCAGGCGGCAGGAGCGCCACGAATCGCCCGCCAGCATGCCGAGCCGGTCGAGATCGTCGGCGTACAAACCCATCTCGTCGGCGAGCCGCTCGGTGTAGAGCGCCCAGCCCTCCACGAACGCGGTGTTGGCGAAGGACTGCCGCTGGAAGCGCGGCAGGTGTTCGAGCTCGTTGGCGATGGTGAGCTGCAAGTGGTGTCCCGGGATCGCCTCGTGGTAGGCCACCGCGGCGGTCTCGAAGCGTCCACGCCCCTGCGGCTCGTGCTGGTTGACGAAATACGTTCCCGGCCGGGAACCGTCCGCGGCGGGCGGGAAGTAGTACGCCGTCGGGGCGTCGGCGGCCAGGAAGTCCGGCACCGGCACGATGTCGCAGGACTGGCGGGGCAGCCTGCCGAACCAGTTCCCCATCTCGGCGGTCGCGGCGTCGAGGCAGCGTTTGGCGTCGATCATGATCTGCTCGCCGTCGCGGTAACACAGCTCGGGATCGTCGCGCAGCTTGCCGAAGATCTCCGCGAGATCCGACGTGCCCCACAGCCGCGCGCCGACCCGCGCGTATTCCTCACGCAACAAAGCCAATTCGGAAAGACCCAGTTCGTGGATCTCCTCCGCGCCCAGATCGGGCAGCGTGGTGTGGTGGTGCAGCAGGCTGCGGTAGATCTCGGCGCCGTCGTCGCCGAGCCAGCACAGACCGCTGCGCTCGTCGGGCCTGGCGGCGGGCAACAGCTCGTCGGCCAGCGCGTCGCGGTACCGCCGGAACGCGGGCCGGATCACGTCACCGGCGACCTGCGCCAGGTCGGCGCGCCACTGGGCCTCGCCGTCCCAGTCCTGCGGTCCGGCGAAGGTGACGAACGGATCGCGCGCCGGATCGGAGGCCAGGTAGCCGTCCAGCTGGTTGAGCGAGCGCTCGATGGTGATCCTGGCGGGCGCGCGGCCCGCGGCCAGACCGTCGCGGAAACGGTCCACCGCCTGGCTCAGCATGTCGCCGAGCTGTTCGTGCCGCCGCAGCAGCGCCCGCGCGTGCTCGGGTTGCGGCGCGTTGATCTGCGGCGCCGTGGTGAGCAACGCCGCGTGCACGCCGTCCATCTGATCGGAGGCCATCTCCAACGGCCGCCAGCCCAGATGATCCACCGCCGTGGCCAATTCCGCGCGCAACAGACTGCGGGTCACCCGGTTGGTGGGCGAGAGCTGGGCCGGGTCGAGCGCGTCGACCCGGCCGAGCAGATCGCGCAAGGAATCGAGCCGACGCTGTTCGGCGTCGAGCGAGAGATCCTCGATGCGATCGTCGAAACGGTGGTCACCCAGCAGCGTCGCCAGGGTGGGCGCCGCCGCCAACGTCTCGTCCCAATACCGGTCGGCCAGCCCGAGCAGCTCCTCGTCCATGAACGCACTGTATCTTTGGCGCGCTGGCGCGCGCGGGTGTTCGCGGCCCTTATGTCTCGCTTCCGAGCGATCGAGACTCGCGACTTCGTCGCATGCGCTTCGATCGCTCGGAAGCGAGACGGCCGCGAACGGGCTCGTAAGACTCGCCCTCGGAGTGGCTGGAAATGCGGGGTCGGCCCGTTTGTCCCCAGATATGGCAGCCAGTGCGCGCAGCGCTTTGCAGTCGCCTTCGTATCGCTTGCCAACGATCGAGACTCGCGACTTCGTCGCATGCGCTTCGATCGCTCGGAAGCGAGACGGCCGCGAACGGGCTCGTAAGACTCGCCCTCGGGGTGGTTGGGAGTGCGTGGATGTGCGGGCCAGCTGGATGAAGTCCGCCGGAGTCCGTAGTGCGGACGAGCCGCGCCAATTGGCCACGGCCAGCGAGCCGACCAGATCCGACCGGCTGGAGTGCGGGACGGCACCCTCGGGGAAACCGCGGGTGCCGTCGCAGGCGGTGCGCCTTTATCCGACTCCGAGGTAAGCCGACTTCACCGCGGGGTCGGTGAGCAGCTGGCTGCCGCTTCCGGTCTTGGTGACGCCGCCGGTCTCCAGGATGTAGGCGCGGTCGCTGCGGGCCAGCGCCTGCTGGGCGTTCTGCTCGACGAGCAGCACCGTGGTGCCCTGCCGGTTGATCTCCCCGATGATGCGGAAGATCTGCTGAATCACCATGGGCGCCAAGCCCATGGACGGTTCGTCCAGCAGCAGCAGGCGCGGTCGCGCCATCAGCGAGCGGCCGATGGCCAGCATCTGCTGCTCGCCGCCGGAGAGCGTGCCGCCGACCTGTTTGCGCCGCTCCAGCAGCCGGGGAAACAGGTCGAACACCCAGTCCAGGGTCTGCTGGTATTCGGCCTTCTGCGCGAAAGTGCGCCCGTAGCAGCCCATGTCGAGGTTTTCCTGCACCGTCATGCCGGGGAAAACGCCTCGGCCTTCCGGCGCCTGGATCAACCCGCCGACCACCCGTTCGTGCGCCTTCATCGTGGTGATGTCGCGGCCCTCGAACCTGATCCGCCCACGCGTCAGGGGCAGCAGTCCCGACAGCGCGCGCATGGTGGTGGTCTTGCCCGCGCCGTTCGCGCCGAGCAGGGTGACCAGCTCGCCCTCCGCGACTCGCAGCGACACGCCGTGCAGCGCTTGGATTCTGCCGTAGTTGACGACCATGTCGTCGACCTCGAGCAACGCGGGCGCGTCGCTGAAATCGCGCTCGGGTGGAGTCTGCTCTCCCTCCGCCCCCGGCTCCTTCCGTACGCTCACCGACGGCCCGCCCGGCGGCGTGATCGGCAGCTTCCTGGTCGGTTCGTCCGCCGACTCCGTTGCGCCGGAGCCCCATTCGCCTTCGCCCTCCGAACCGGGTGCGCCAGGGCCGGAGGCGCCCTCGTCCGCCGAGGACGCAGGCTTCGATTCCGCCTCCGCATCGGGCACGCCGAGGTATGCCGCGATGACCCCGGGATCATCACGGATCTCGCCGGGCAGCCCGTCGGCGATCTTGCGGCCGAACTCCAGCACCACGATCCGGTCGGTCACGCCCATGACCAGTCGCATGTCGTGCTCGATCAACAGCACGGTGAACCCGTCGTCGCGGATCTTGCGGATCAGATCCATCAGCGCCGACTTCTCGCTGGGGTTGAAGCCCGCGGCGGGCTCGTCCAGGCACAGCAGTTTCGGTTCGGTGGCCAACGCGCGGGCGATCTCCAGCCGACGCTGATCGCCGTAGGACAGGTTGCGCGCCTTCTCCACCGCGCGCGGCGCGATACCGACGAACTCGAGCAGCGCCATTCCGCGCTCGATGGCGTCGCGCTCCTCGCGGCGGTGCCGCGGGCTGCGGAACACCGCGCCGGGCACCGAGGTCTTGTGCCTGGCGTCGGTGCCGACCACCACGTTCTCCAACGCGGTCATCTCGCCGAAGAGCCGCACGTTCTGGAAGGTCCGGGCGATGCCGAGCCGGGTGATGGCGTTGCGCTTGGTCTTGGTGAGCGGCTGGCCGTCGAAATACACCAGACCGGAGGCGGGCTTGTACACGCCGGTGATCGCGTTGAAACAGGTGGTCTTGCCCGCGCCGTTGGGACCGATGAGCCCGAGGATCTCGCCGCGGCGGATCTCGAAACTCACCTTGTCCAGCGCGGTGAGTCCGCCGAACTTGACGGTCAGTTCC
Organism: Nocardia sp. bgisy134; assembly: GCF_965341865.1. Classification (GTDB taxonomy): domain Bacteria; phylum Actinomycetota; class Actinomycetes; order Mycobacteriales; family Mycobacteriaceae; genus Nocardia. Next base: position 58,774 of record NZ_CBDQZP010000016.1, on the reverse strand, counting down.
TCGGTCTTCAACAGCGGCGCGCCGACCTCGGTCTCGATCGTGCGGTGCGGCGCGACCACCTCGGCGACGGTCTCCTTGTCGCCGAGTTCCGGAATCACCGCGGTGACGTCGACCTCGCCCGCGCTCTTCGCTTCCTGCGGTGGCGCGGCGTAGCCCGCCGCCATGTCCTCGTTGTCGAACAGCGCGTCGCCCGCGCCGGGCCCGGTCATTTCGCCGCTCCGATCGGCTCGCCCACCGTGGGTCTGCGCACGGCCTGGTACACCTGTCTACCGTAGGTGAGCAGCTTCTGCCGGACCGGGAACAGACCCTGCGGCCGCAGAATCATCATCACCACCAACGCGATTCCGAAATACAGATACTTGAGGTCGCCGAGCGACTGGGCGCCGCCCTTGCGGAACAGCAGCACACTGCCCAGCAGCAGCGCCGCCATGACGCCGGTGAACACCATGCCGGTGATCAATCCGCGGCGCGGCCAGGCACCGAACTCGCGACCCTTGTACCGCCACAGCACCAGCAGGCCGACGAACAGCGCCACATCGGCGATCAGCAGCACGTAGCCGGTCGACTCGTCGTCCACCAGTTGCACCGAGGTCAACCGCTTGGGCAGGTAGGCGATGATGAACGCGCCGAAGATCACTCCGAGCTTGTTGCCCTGGCCACCGATCACCACGGCGCAGAGGAACAGCATCGAGTTGATGATGTTGAACCCGGTCGGGTTGATGAACTGCACCTGGCCCGCGTACATCGCGCCGGACAGCCCGCCGACCGCGGCGCCGATCAGGAACGCCCACAGCTTGAACTTGAACGTCGGCACGCCCATGATCTCGGCGGCGTCCTCGTCCTCGCGGATGGCCACCCAGGCGCGGCCGACCCGGCTGCGCTCCAGGTTGCCGACGATCAGCAGCACGATGATGACGAGCACCATGCCGAGCCAGAACCAGTAGGTACCGTAGCTGGCCCGGTCGAGCAGGTTGGCGCTGTCCGGATCGCCGGTGTTGCCCGCGGAGAACACGCCGTTGGGCTTCTCCGCCGACTCGCCCACGTGCGGGTACGCCACCCCCGACAGCCCGAGGCTGCCGTTGGTCAGCTCGTGCAGGTTGTCGGCGAGCAGTCGGACGATCTCACCGAAGCCGAGCGTGACGATCGCCAGGTAGTCCCCGCGCAGCCGCAGCGTCGGCGAGCCGAGGATGAGACCCGAGAGCGCGGTCACCGCGACCGCGATCGGCAGACAGGCGAGCCACGCCCACTCCGGATCGAGCCAGCCGCCGTCGGTCTGGTTCCACGGACTGTTCGGACTGGTCAGCAGGCCCACCGTGTAGGCGCCGATGGCGTAGAAGCCGACGTAGCCGAGGTCGAGCAGACCCGCCTGTCCGACAACGACGTTCAGGCCGATGGCGATCAGCGCGAACATCGCGAACTCGGCCATGACGAGGCCGAAGTTGTAGGCGGGGGTGTCCAGAATCGGCGGCGGGAAGAGCGGAAGCAGCGCGAGGGCGAAGATCGCGGGGACGCCGACGGCCCATTGCGCGGGCCGCGACAGCCCCTCCCACCAGGTGCGGAGCGCGTCGCCGACGCCCTGCCTCGGCGCCGTCTTGGTCAGGTCGGTCATGCGCGGGCCCTCCCGAGGCTCTCACCGAGGATGCCGGTCGGCCGGACCATCAGCACCACCACCAGCACGACGAACGCGACCACGTCGCGCCATTCGATGCCGAACAGGATCTGCCCGTACTGCTCCACGACCCCGAGCAGCAGACCGCCGAGCAGCGCGCCGCGCAGATTGCCGATGCCGCCGAGCACCGCGGCGCTGAACGCCTTGATGCCGAGGATGAAGCCGCCCGAGTAGATGATCGCCGGTGGGATCTTGATCGCGTACAGCGTCGCTGCCGCACCCGCGAGGACGCCGCCGATGAGGAAGGTCAGCATGATGACGCGTTCACGGGAGACGCCCATCAGCGTCGCGGTGTCCGGGTCCTGCGCCACGGCGCGGATGCCGCGGCCGAATTTCGTTCTGTTGATGAGCATTTCGGTGGCGATCGCGAGCACCACGGCGGACACCACGATCAGGATCGCGATATTGGTGACGTCGGCGCCGCCGAAGCTCAACTGCACCGTCGGCTCGACGAGCTGCACCGGCTGCTGGGCGTTGGTGCCGCCCAGATCGGGATTGATCTTCGGCAGGATGAAGTGCACGAACTCCTGGATCACGAACGACATGCCGATCGCGGTGATCAGGAACGACAGCGGTTTGGCCCCGCGTTTGCGCAGCGGGCGATAGGCGACCCGCTCCAGTCCGACCGCCGCGCCGCCGGACACCAGCATGCCGACGATCATCGCCAAACCGATGTAGACGACCGTCAGTAGCACGCCCTGGTTGTAGACATCGGGGCTGGCGGCGAAACCGAACAGCATCAGTCCGATCAACTGACCGAACATGCCCAACATGAATATTTCCGAATGGGCGAAATTGATGAGCCGAAGTACGCCGTAGACCAGGGTATAGCCCACCGCGACCAAGGCGTAGATGGATCCGTAGGTAACTCCGTCGACGGTCAGTCGCCAGAATTGATCGATCACTCCCTGATAGTTGAAGTCGATCGAGCCGTCGGCGAGGTATGCCACGCCGGCCAGTGCTGATGCTGTCATTCGAATAGTGCCCTCACCCGTGCCCCTCATGACACAGCACGTACGGGGGCGTTACGGGCACCCCCGTACGTGCTGGGTTCGCGGTCTTACTTGACTTCGTAGATCCAGATCTGGGCGTTGGCCAACTCGCCGTTCTGGCTCCACTTGTAGTTACGGGCCAGGCCGGGGCCGTCGTAGGAGCGCACGAACTCGAGCAGATCGGGGCGGGTGACCTTGCCGCCATCGATGCCCTTGGCCAGGATCGCGGTCAGGTCGTAGGCCTCCACCGAGTACACGCCGGGCGCCTGTCCGTTGAGCGCCTCGTAATCCTTGGCGAACTTCTCCGGAGCCGGACCACACGGGCAGGTGAGGCTCGCACCCTTGGCGGCACTGCCCGCCTGCGAGATGAACTGCGGGTCGTTGACGCCGTCCGGGCCGACGAACACGGCCTTCACGCCACCGGACTTCAGCTGCTGCGCCAGCGGCGCGCCCTCGGCGTAGTAGCCCGAGTAGAAGACCGCGTCCGGCGCCGCCGCCGCGATCTTGGTGACGGTGGCCGAGAAGTCCTTGTCACCCTTCTTGATGCTGGCCGAGCACGCCGGATCGGCGGCGGCGCCGAGGCCCTCGGTGACGCTCTTGGCCAGGCCGACACCGTAGTCGGTGTTGTCCTGCACCACGCACACCTTCTTGTAGCTCGCGGTGTTCACCAGGTACTTCGCCACCGAAGGACCCTGCACGTCGTCGTTGGCCAGGCCGCGGAAGAAGGTGGTCCAACCGTTCTGGGTCAGCGTCGCGTTGGTCGCCGACGAGGTCACCGACACCAGGCCCGCGTCGCTCAGAATCTGGCCGGTCGCCTTGGTCTCACCGGAGAACGCCGGGCCGACCAGGCCGATGATCGACCGATCGTTGACGATCTGCGGGATCACCTGGGTCGCCTTCTGCGGATCGCCCTCGGTGTCGAACTGCTTCAGCTCGATCTTGCAGCCCGGATTCGCCTTGTTGTGCTGATCCAGCGCCAGCTTCACACCGTTCACGATGTTGATGCCCAGCGCCGCATCCGGGCCGGTGAGCGCACCCGCCATGGCGATGGAGGTACCGGGAGCACAGGTGGCCTTGCCGTCACCCGCCGGATCGGCCGCCTTCGCGGGATCCGTCTTCGGCACTTCCTTACCGGCGGTGTCCACCTGCATGACCGGCTGAATGGACAGGCCCCCCGAACCGGTACCGGTCGCGCCCGAGCCGCTGTCGGTGGATTTGTCGCTACACCCGGTCAATGCGAGCGCGGCGGCAGCGCCGATCACCAATACGCTGCGCGTCGAACGACTGCGCCATGTCGAACTAAGCACGTCTCACCTCTACGTCCTGTGCTCCCCCGGCAATCCGAGGAGGCCGACCACGTCAGCCCGGTCAGAACATAGCGTTGGCACGTTAGATCCGCATCACATTCGCATCATGCAGATGACTTCGTGTCGAATTCTTTTTGGCGATCGTGTTTCCGGTGCGTAAATCTTTCCAGCCGACACCGGCCCGAGGGTGCGGCGCATCACTTCGGCGCCAGGTTCTCCAGCACCACCTCGGCAACGGCCTTCATCGTAGTCCGGCGATCCATCGCGGTCCGCTGAATCCACTTGAAAGCCTGCGGCTCGGACAAACCCTGGGTCTGCATCAGCACGCCCTTGGCCCGCTCCACCAGCTTGCGCGTCTCCAACCGATCGGCCAGATTCGCGACCTCGCTCTCCAGCGCGGTGATCTCGTGGAAACGGCTCGCCGCCAGCTCGATCGCAGGCACCAGATCCGACTTCGTGAACGGCTTCACCAGATACGCCATCGCGCCCGCGTCGCGCGCCCGCTCCACCAGGTCACGCTGGCTGAACGCGGTCAGAATCACCACCGGCGCAACACGTTTCGACGCGATCTCGGCGGCCGCGTCGATGCCGTCACGGCGCGGCATCTTCACATCCATGATCACCAGATCCGGCCGGTGCTCCACCGCGAGATCCACCGCCTGCTGCCCGTCCCCCGCCTCGCCGACCACCTGGTAGCCCTCTTCGGTCAGCATCTCGACCAGATCCATCCGGATGAGCGCCTCGTCCTCGGCAACGACGACCCGCTTCGCCCCCGCGTCCTTCTTCGTGGCGCCCCCGGCCGCAGTGCCGCTCATGCCTCCACCTCGCTGGTGCTCGGTTCCGGCATGCGCACATCGCGCTGGCACAGGATTCGCTCGCTGCGCTCACTCATAGGTAAGACCCCTCTGGTTCCGATGCCTGTCCCGACACGCACGAACAGGCCGAGGCCCACACGAACCCTGGCCTCGCCCCACCTGCATGCTGTCGAGTGATGTAAAGAGTACCTTTCAGTTCAGCCGACAACGCATATACCCTGCGTAAAGACGAAACTGTGGCGTACATGGCAACCCGTTCGCGGAAAGCCACACCGACCCGCTATAGTTCACACCCGGTGCGCCGGGTTGGCGGAACTGGCAGACGCGACGGTCTCAAAAACCGTTGTCCGAAAGGACGTGTGGGTTCGAGTCCCACACTCGGCACCAATGCTGGGTGAGCCCTGCTTGCGCGCTTCGCGGCTGCGCTGGGGCATTGGTGTTCGTGTTCATCTGGGGGTGCAACCCCCAGACCCCGCCCGGCGGGGCTGAGCCCCCCGGACCCCCCTTTCAGTGGTTACGTTCAGTGCGCCGGAGTCGGTGGTCGGTGGGTTGCGCTCGAAGGGGTGAGATCGGCGTTCGTAGGCGGGTCTCGGCTGGATGGGCGGATTCGCCGCCAGCCGCCCGGTTCACCGGCTGTGGTCCCGCTGTGCTGTCAGGAGTTCGTCACTAGCTCTCCGGCCCCCAGGAAAATCCAAGCCAACAGCAGCCACGGTGAAAGCGCCGCTGCGAGTGCGAGGGGTATCGACATACCTACCCCGAACGCGATCGCACCCTGCCATATCGTTGTCGCAGCTGTGACGATCCCGATGATCCAGGTCACCACTGGCACGGCGGCGAGTGCGAGCAACCAAAGTTGATAGCCGGTGAGGATCGTCTCGCGCCCGACCAGCCGGACCATGCGCTTGCCGGTCAGCACCGCGAGCGGGCCACCGAACTGGAAGCCGAGACCCGCCAGCACGAGCAGCAGTGGGACAGCGCTCACCAGTAATCCCACCCCGAAATCCCTCATCCTCCGAGAATTACACGTGCCGCCGCGTACGTCGAGGTGCGTGCTCTCGAATACCCGGCTGCTCATACGGCTAGGCGCTGCGTTCGCCGCACGGCTCGGTGTCACCGGAGTGTCACAAGTACCGCAAACCCTTCCGGACAACCGGATACCGAATCACCACGTCACGAGTTCGGGTGCAGGCCAGGGCGAATATCCCGGAGCGGTCTCGGAAAGTGTGGTGGCGTTGGGGATTTCCGTCCTTCACGTTCGAATCGGACCTCGAGTGAAAATCCAAACCTGTTGTCCTGCGCGGATTCTCGGCGGTGCGGCAGAAGGGTGCGCTATTGGCGTTGGTGCTTGCCTGCCGATCGGAAAGGGGAACCACGACTTCGCCGCGTGACGATCGCGTACCGACGATCTGTCATTGGCCGCCAACGCTTTGGCGAGGACTGCGCGTCGGGATCGGCGGGCCGGGATGCTGTCCGCCGCGACCGCGGCGGGTCCATAGGACATGCAGCCTGCCTTGCTGAACCGAAGGTCGGGCTGGAACGTACTTCGTAGGTGGGCGCAATCGTGCGCGCCGGTGCGGAGGTTTCTGTATGCGGGTGAACAGGACGACCGTCGACCTGTCCGGCTATCCGGATCTCGTGGTCATCTACCTCGGGATGCGGGTGCGCAGGCCGCGGGGCATGGTGCGGCTGCTCGGGCTGGGTCCCAAGCTCTATCGCTCGCATCGGGACCGGCCAGAGGGACTGCTGCTGCACGAGGACGTGGTGTGGGGGTTGTTTCCGCCGCACTGGGGAGCGCGGCAGTACTGGCGCGATCTGGACAGCCTGGAGCGGTGGACGCGGTCGGAGCCGCACCAGGACTGGTGGGCGAAATTCCTGAAGGACTCCGGCGGGACGGGATTCTGGCACGAGGCGTACTTCGCGCGCGGCGGCATCGACGCGATGTACGACGACATGGCGCCCGCCACCGGGATGGCCAGGTTCGCGCCGGTGATCGCCTCCCGCGGCCCGATGTTCTCCACCCGCGGACGGGTGTACGGCGAAAACGCCGAAGTGGCGCCGGTGATCACCGAAAACACTTATTACCGAAACGAATCCGAGTGAGTAGTCACACAATCGTCAACGGCAAGTGGATGATTGAAGGTCGAAACAGCTGGGTAAGTTCTGCGTTAAGCCCGGCGCTCGATCGTGACGTGCATCGAGAATCCGCCTGAATACCCGGGTGAGCTTTGTGTACGGCGCGCGACAGCCAGATGAATATGTGTCTGCGCACCTGTGATTCCGGCACGGCCGACTTCTGGTTCGCGACCGGCCGAATTACCGTAGCCACATGCACGTCCTGTTCGTCTGCAACGGCAATGTGTGCCGTTCGGTGATCGCCGAGCGGCTCACCCGCGCGCTCGCCGTCGAACACAACTTCGCCGGCCTCACCGCCGAAAGCGCGGGCACCCGTGCGCTTGTCGGCTTCCCCATCGAACCGCTCACCGCGCAAACCATTTCCGGTCTCGGCGCGGACCCCGACGGCTTCCGTGCGCGCAAACTGAAGCCGGAACTGATCGACCGCGCCGACCTCGTGCTAGCGATGACCGAACAGATCAGGGACCAAGCCGCCGACATGGCCTTCGGCGCCGCCTCCCGCACCTTCACGCTGCTGGAAGCGCACCGGATCGCCAAGGTCACCGGTGCACGCACGGTCGCCGACTTGCACCTGGCTCGCAACGATCTCTCCATCGTCGGCCGGGAGAACATCGGCGACCCGGTCGGCCTGTCCGAGGCCGCCTACTGCGAGGTCGGCGATCGCATCGCCGAGGCGTTGGTGCCGCTGATGCTGACGCTGGCGCCGCACGCCCAGACCCGTCCCGACGACGACCAACGCACCGGTCTGGTGGTGCAACCGGGCGCCGCACCCGCGCCGCTCTCGGCATTCCTGGCGGCGCAGCGCATCCGGTGACCGCCGCGCAACCGGGACGTGGCGGACAAACCGCGCCCGGCTATGTCGCCCATGCCCACCGAGGGATTACACTCCCCGCGGACAGCATTCGCCGTTGATGGTTCGACACAGACAGGAATCAGACATGCCGAGAATCTCGGATGTTTCGCTTCATGTTTATGTGACGCCGGAGACCCTCGAACGCGTCGTCGAGACGGTGCGCGCGGTGGTGGACGACCACCTGCACGACCGCGACGTCTTCGCGTGGCGTTTCACGTTGCCGGTCGAGCCGGAGGACCCGGCCCACGTTCTGCTCGAAACCCAATGGCGCGTAGACCATCCCGGCCAGGAGCCGGACGCGCGCCGCACCTACGAGATCGCGCTCAGCCTGGTCGGTGCGCCGCGCGATCTGACCGCCCCCGGCCTGGCCGCCCTGGAACGCCGCCTGATGATCGAAACATCCTGCGGCATAGATGATCCGGACGTGCCGCGCACGATCAGCACGCAGCGCAGGGACAGTTTCGATTTCGAGATCGAGCGGGAGATCCTGTAGCGCCCAGGCTGTTTCGGCGTGGGCGCTCGCTTCGTCGGCGGACGGGGTTCAGCCGCGCGACGGGAAGTGGCGGATGACGCCCTCCTGCACCGTGGTGGCGAGGAGTTCACCGCTACGCGAATAGAACCGACCGGTGGCCAGGCCGCGCGAGCCCGCGGCGACCGGGGACTCGGTGGCGTACAGGGCCCAGTCGTCGAAGCGGAACGGACGGTGGAACCAGATGGAGTGGTTCACCGTGGCCGCGATGATCCGGTCCAGTCCCCAGGAGAGCCCGTGCGTGGTGATGATCGAGTCGAGCACCGTCGTATCGGACGAATAGCCCAGCGTCGCGACGTGGATCAGCGGATCGTCGGGCAGCGTGCCGTCGGCGCGCATCCACACCCGGTTGTGGTTGAGCCGCTCCCCTGTGCCCTTCATGATCCAGGCGGGATCGTTGGTGTAGCGCATGTCGATCGGATGCGGCGCGTTGACGAACATCTCCAGCTTGTCCTCCAAGCCTTCGAAGCTCTCCTCGATGCGCGGCAGCTGCTCGGGGTCCGGCACCTCGGGATGAGGGTGGGCATGCTCGAGGCCCTTGCCCCAGTCCTGGAAGGCGGCCAGCATGACGAACAGCTCCTGATCGTCCTGCACGGCGGTGACCGTGCGGTTGGCGAAGGAGCGGCCGTCGCGGTGCCGGTCCACCCGGTACTCGATCGGCTGTTTCGGATCGCCGCCGCGCACGAAATGCGCGTTCACGGCGTGCACGGGCCGGTCGCCCACGGTGCGACCGGCCGCCATGATCGCCTGCGCGACCAGCTGTCCACCGAAGGTCCGGCTCCAGACCTTCTCCGGATGGTGGCCGACGAAGACGTCGGTGTCCATCTGCTCGAGATCGAGCAGACCGAGCAGCACATCCAGATCGGACCGCTTCGTCGGCTCTTGGGTGCCGACGGGGCCGCCTAGCGAAGCACTCACGCTAATGGTCCTCCTCACCGATACGGTGCACGTGGATCAGGTTGGTGGAACCGACAGTACCGGGCGGGGAGCCCGCCACGATGACGACCAGGTCGCCTTTCTTGTAACGGTCCATCGACAGCAGCGACTGGTCCACCTGGTGGATCATCGCGTCGGTGGTCTTCACCGTCGGGACGATGAAGGTCTCGGTGCCCCAGGTCAGCGCGAGCTGGCTGCGCACCTCGGGCAGCGGGGTGAAGGCGAGCAGCGGCAGCGGCGTGTGCAGCCGGGCCAGCCTGCGCACGGTGTCGCCGGACTGGGTGAACGCCACCAGCGCCTTGGCGTTGAGCCGCTCGCCGATGTCGCGCGCCGCGTAGGAGATGACACCGCGCTTGGTGCGCGGCACGTGGGTCAGCGGCGGCACCCGGGTGGAGGACTCGGCCTCGACCGCGTGCACGATGCGGGCCATCGTCCGGACCGTCTCGATCGGGTACGCGCCGACGGAGGTCTCACCGGACAGCATCACCGCGTCCGCGCCGTCGAGCACCGCGTTGGCCACGTCGGAGGCCTCGGCGCGGGTCGGGCGCGAGTTCTCGATCATCGACTCCAGCATCTGGGTCGCGACGATGACCGGCTTGGCGTTCTCCCTGGCCATCTGGATGGCCCGTTTCTGCACCAGCGGCACCTGCTCCAGCGGCAGCTCGACGCCGAGATCGCCCCGCGCGACCATGATCGCGTCGAAGGCCAGCACGATCGCCTCGAGGTTGTCGATGGCCTCGGGCTTCTCCAGCTTGCCGATCACCGGAACGCGACGGCCCATCCGGTCCATCACGTCGTGCACCAGCTCGACGTCGGAGGGCGAGCGCACGAACGAGAGCGCGATGAAGTCCACGCCCAGCTTCAGCGCGAACTCCAGGTCCTCGATGTCCTTCTCGGAGAGCGCGGGCACCGACACGTCCATGCCGGGCAGCGAGACGCCCTTGTTGTTGGAGACCGGTCCGCCCTCGGTCACCCGGCAGACCACGTCGTTGCCCTCGACGCTGGTGACCGTCAGGCCGACCTTGCCGTCGTCGACGAGCAGGCGGTCGCCGGGCTTGGCGTCCTTGGACAGCTCCTTGTACGTGGTCGAGACCCGGTCGTGAGTGCCGTCGATGTCATCGACGGTGATGCGCACTTCCTCCCCGGTCGCCCACACCGTGCGGCCCTCGATGAACCGGCCGAGCCGGATCTTGGGACCCTGTAGATCGGCCAGAATGCCAACCGCTCGGCCGACGTGGTCCGAGGCCTGGCGCACCTTCTTGTAGTTCTCGGCATGGTCGGAGTGCTCGCCATGGCTGAAATTCAGGCGAGCTACGTCCATACCGCTCTCGACGAGTTCGCGGATACGGTCCTCGGTGGCAGTGGCCGGGCCGAGCGTGCACACAATCTTCGTCCGTCGCATCACGAGTAGAGCGTAGTCCTGCTCAGTGGTACGGGCCTGTCGTGGTGTCGGTGAAGACTTGGTGAACGGGTCCTCACCGGGCGACGTGGCGGGAAAGGCGCGTCTCCAGGCGTGTCTGGCCGAAGCCGAGGATCAGGCAGATCACCCAGTAGTAGAGCGCCGCGACCCCGTAGAGGGCGAAGAAGTCGAAGGTCGGCGCGGCCGCAAGCTGCGCGGTGCGCAACAGTTCGGTTACCAGGATGGTCGAGGCCAGCGAGGTGTCCTTGACGAGCGAGATGAGCGTGTTCGACAGCGGCGGCACCGCGATCCGCGCGGCCTGCGGCAGGATGATCAGCCGCAGCATCATCGGATACGACATGCCGAGCGCCTGCGCCGCCTCCCACTGCCCGTGCGCGACCGACAGGATCGCGGCGCGCACCACCTCGGCCGCGTAGCCACCGACGTTCAGGCTGAACGCGATCACCGCCGCGGGGAACGGATCGATCACGATGTCGAACTGCGGCAGCGCGTAGAACACGATGAACAGCTGCACCAGCAGCGGCGTGCCGCGGATGATCGAGATGTAGAAGCGCGCGGGCGCGGACAGCAGCCGGCTCGGCGACATCCGCGCCAGCGCGACGAACAGCGCGAGCGCCAGCCCGATCACGAAGCTGATGGCGGTGAGCGGGATGGTCTTGGTGACGGTGGCCTCCAGCATCGGCCACAGGTTGTGCCAGATCAGCTCCCTGGTCGCGGCGTCCACGAGCGGTTATTTGCTGACGTCGACGCCGAAGTACTTGTCCGAGATCTGCCCCAGCCTGCCCTCGGCGCGCAGCTCGTCCAGCGCCCGGTTCACCTCGGCGATCAACGGATCGCCCTTGCGCGCGGCGAAGCCCATCCTGCTGGTCTCGCCGGTCTGGGCGGCGATCCTGACCGACTTGTCGCCCGAGGTCTTGGTGTACTCGTTGAACACCAGGTTGTCGTTGATCGTGCAGTCGACGCGGCCGTTCTTCAGCAACTGGATGGCCTGCACCCAGCCCTCGACGGCCTCCACCTTCGCGCCCGCGCCCGTGGCGACCGCGCCCCAGTTGCTGGTGGCGGACTGCGCTGAGGTCTTGCCCGTGAGATCGGCAAGCGAGCTGATGGCGGTGTTGTCGGCGCGAGTGACGATCACGCCCTCAGAGGTGGTGTACGGCTGGGAGAGCTCGTACTTGTTCTTGCGTTCCTCGGTGATCGAGACCTGGTTGGCGACCAAGGCAAAACGGTTGGATTCCAGGCCTGCGAAGATCGCGTCCCACGGCGTCTGCACGAATTCGACCTTGCGGCCGAGCTTCTCGGCGACGGCGCGGACCACCTCGACGTCGTAGCCGGTGAGCGCGCCGTCGGCGCCCTGATAGCTGAACGGCGAGTAGGTCCCCTCGGTGCCGACTTTCAGTACGTTCGGGTCGTCGCCGCTGCCGCAGGCGGTGAGGCCGGTGGCGGCGACGATGGCGAGCATGACGACGGAGAACAGCTTGCGACGCACGAAATCCCTCTCTCCGGTGCGGAGAATGCCCACACACGACACACAGATCAGGCCAAAATTACGCCCGTTGCGGGCTGCTGCACAGTATTCCGCTCACCGTGCGCGAAAGGATCGCATCGCGAAAACGCGAAGGGCGCCGCCTGTTCGGCGACGCCCTTCGGAGCGTGGGTCAGTCCCGCAGCGGTCGCCCGTTGGCGTCGGGGACCTTGCCGGTCAGGATCATGATCCCGTCGATGAGCGACCAGATGCCGCAGCCACCGCAGGTCACGATCTGCAAGATGCCGATGGTCGTGTAGCCCAGGTAGAAGCGACCGATACCGAGGGTGCCGACCAGCAGCTGCAGAATGCCCGCGATCATCTTCTGCTTGTCGGACAGCGGCACGCCGAAAGCGTCACGGCCGTACGGTGCGTCCGGATCGGCCGGGTTGTAGCCCTGCGGCTGCGGCTGGCCGTACGGCGCCGCGGGCGGGTAGCCACCGGGCTGCTGTCCGAACTGCTGCTGGCCGTACTGGTCGGCGGGCTGGCCGTACTGCTGCTGGCCCGACGCGTCCTTGTTCAGGTCCGGACCCGTACCCGGCGGGCCGTACTGCGGGCCGCCGAAGCCCTGGTTGTTCTGGTAAGGGTCGGTCACTTATGTCCTCCTCATCAAGTGGGCACCCATTGCTGGCCCCCGGTTCGTCGATCGCCTCGACGGGCACGCCCGCGACGATCACCGGACATTCTTGCCGCAATCGACCGGTTTTGTCGCCCCGGCGCTTCTAGGCGCGGAGTCCGAAGAACGGAATTCTTCGGACTCCGCATCGTTATCGCGCGCGGTGGCGGATGTGTTGCCGTCGCGCGCGGTCGATTTCGCGCGGCGGCTACTTGCCCTTGTCCGCCGTGGTCTTCTCGGCCGCTACGCCGGACTTAGGTTCCTCGGCGGAGTCGTCGTCCGCGTCCGGCGAATCTTTCGCCGCCGCCGTGGACTTCGGCTCCGCCTCCGCGGTGTCGGATTCCTCCCCCGCGCTCGCGGCGGACTTCTCCGGGGGCACCGTCACTGCCTTGTCGGAATCGTCGTCGACGGATTTCTCCGACGCCGCCTTCTCGGATCGATCCGACTCGTCCGCCGAGTCTGCCTCGTCCGCCGGGTCTTTCGCGGACACCTCGCTCTTGTCCAGCGTCACCGCGGTCGCGGTCGACGCACCCGCGGCGCGCAGTGCGCCGATCTGCCACGGCCACGGGCGCTTCATCGCGCCGGGCTGCAATTGCTCGGCGGTCTCGCGGCCCTTGGTGGCGAACACGAAGTAGGCGATGGCCGCGAGGAAGACCAGCGCCGAGGTGAACGAGTTGATGCGGATGCCCGCGATCTTGGTGGCCTCGTCGTCGCGCATCAGTTCGACGAAGAACCGGCCGAAGCTGTAACCCGCCACGTAGAGCGCGAACAGGCGACCGTGGCCGATCCGCCAGCGCCGGTCGATCTGCACCAGCAGCACGACGACCACCAGGTTCCAGACCAGCTCGTAGAGGAACGTGGGATGCACGATCTTCTCGACGACGCCGTTGGAGATGCCGTTCATCGGGTCGGGATCACCGTTGGAGTCGAACCGCGGGTAGATCTCCAGACCCCAGGGCACGGTGGTCTCCCGGCCGTAGAGCTCCTGGTTGAAGTAGTTGCCGAGGCGGCCGATCGCCTGGGCGAGCAGGATCGGCGGCGCGATGGCGTCGCCGAAGGCGGGCAGCGGGACTTTGTACACGCGGCAGCCGATCCAGGCGCCGATGCCGCCGAGGAACACCGCGCCCCAGATGCCGAGGCCGCCCTGCCAGATGTAGAGCGCCTCGATCGGGTTGGCGCCCGCGCCGAAGTACTTCTTCCAGTCCGTCGCCACGTGGTAGAGGCGACCGCCGATCAGACCGAACGGCACCGCGAACATGGCGACATCCAGCACCGTGCCCGCTTGACCGCCGCGCTCCTGCCAGCGCCGCTCGCCCCACCAGATGGCGACGACGATGCCGAGGATGATGCACAGGGCGTAGGCCCGCAGCGGGATCGGCCCGAGTTGCCACACGCCTTGCGGGGGGCTGGGGATATAGGCCAGCACATCGCTTCGTAACGTCACGGGGCCACCGTAGCCGAGGGCACTCGCGCGCTCTTGACGGACTCCGCCCGACAGCGCCTTCCGACGCCGGGAGGTGCTACGAGACGACGGTCGCCGAGCGCACGCCTTCGGCGAGTTCCCTCGTCAGCGCGCGCACCGCGTCCAACCCGTCGGCCGCGGCGGTGACCAGCGCCGAACCCACGATCACGCCGTCGGAGTAACTCGCGATCTCGGCGGCCTGGACGCCGTTGCGGACGCCGAGACCGACGCCGATCGGTATGTCGGAATGAGCACGGATGCGGGCGCACAGCGCGGGCGCCGCGGCCGACACCACGTCGCGCGCGCCGGTGACGCCCATGGTCGAGGACGCGTAGATGAAACCGCGGGACGCCTCGAGCGTCTTCACCAAGCGCTCTTCGGTGGAGGACGGCGCGACGAGGAAGATGCGGTCCAGATCGTGCGCGGCCGAGGCGACGAACCAGTCGTCGGCCTCCTCTGGAATCAGGTTCGGGGTGATGATGCCCGCACCGCCGGCAGCGGTCAGGTCGCGCGCGAAGCGGTCGACGCCGTACTGGAGCACCGGGTTCCAGTAGCTCATCACCACGGCCTTGCCGCCCGCCTCGGCGATCGCCTCGACCACCGTGAACACGTCACGCACCCGCACGCCGCCGCGCAGCGCCTGCTCGGCGGCGGCCTGGATGGTCGGGCCGTCCATCACCGGATCGGAGTAGGCGACGCCGACCTCGATGATGTCGCAACCGGATTCGACCATCGCGCGGCACACCTCGATGGAACCGGCCAGATCGGGGTAGCCCGCGGGCAGGTAGCCGATCAGCGCGGCCCTGTTCTCCGCGCGCGCCGCGGCGAAGGTGTTGGCGAGGCGGGACTGCTGGCTCACGACTCGGTCTCCTGCGGTGCGTCGAACAGCCCGAACCAGCGGGCCGCGGTGTCCATGTCCTTGTCGCCGCGGCCGGACAGGTTGACCAGGATGATCGCGCCGGGGCCGAGTTCCTCGCCCAGCGTCAGCGCGCCCGCCACGGCGTGCGCGGACTCGATCGCCGGGATGATGCCTTCGGCGCGGCTGAGCAGCAGCAGCGCGTCCATGGCCTCGGTGTCGGTGATCGGCAGGTACTCGGCGCGGCCGATGTCCTTGAGGTAGGCGTGCTCGGGGCCGACGCCCGGGTAGTCCAGGCCCGCGGAGATCGAGTGCGATTCGATGGTCTGGCCGTCCTCGTCCTGCAACAGGTACGAGTAGGCGCCCTGGAACGCGCCCGGCGTGCCGCCGGTGAACGTCGCGGCGTGCCTGCCGGTGTCGACGCCGTCGCCCGCCGCCTCGTAGCCGATCAGCCGGACGGCCGGATCATCGAGGAAGGCGTGGAAGATGCCGATCGCGTTGGAGCCGCCGCCGACGCAGGCGGTCACCGCGTCGGGCAGCCTGCCAGTCAGCTCCTGCACCTGCTGGCGCGCCTCGAGGCCGACGACGCGCTGGAGGTCGCGCACCATGAGCGGGAACGGGTGCGGGCCCGCCGCGGTGCCGAAGCAGTAGTAGGTCTGCTCGGCGTTGGTGACCCAGTCGCGCAGCGCCTCGTTGATGGCGTCCTTGAGCGTCTGCGAACCGGTGGTCACCGAGATGACCTCGGCGCCGAGCAGCCGCATGCGGGCCACGTTCAGCGCCTGGCGGGCGGTGTCGACCGCGCCCATGTAGATCACGCAGTCGAGACCGAGCAGCGCGCACGCGGTGGCGGTGGCGACGCCGTGCTGGCCGGCGCCGGTCTCCGCGATGACGCGGGTCTTGCCCATCCGCTTGGCGAGCAGCGCTTGGCCGAGCACGTTGTTGATCTTGTGCGAGCCGGTGTGGTTCAGGTCCTCGCGCTTGAGCAGGATGCGGGCGCCGCCCGCGTGCTCGGCGAGCCGCTTGCACTCGAACAGCGGCGACGGGCGTCCGGTGTAGTCGCGCTGCAACCGGTCCAGCTCGTCGAGGAAGGTGTGGTCGGCGCGGCACTTCTCGTACTCGGCGGTGACCTCCTCGATCACCGCCATCAGCGCCTCCGGCACGTGCCTGCCGCCGTAGACGCCGAAGTGACCGCCGAGATCCGGTTCGTGCGCGCTCGGGTGAGCGACGCCCGCACTGGCCTGGGGTAGCGCGTTCACCGCCATCACCGGCCCCGCCGAGCCGGCTTGGGGCAGGACGGGTGGGTGCCGGCGGTCACCAGCTCGGACACCGCGGCGCGCGGGTCGCCGCTGGTCACCAGGCCCTCGCCGACCAGGACCGCGTCCGCGCCCGCGCCGGCATAGGCCAGCAGGTCGGCGGTGCCGCGAATGCCGGACTCGGCGATCCGGATGACCTCGGTGGGCAGGCCGGGGGCGATGCGGGCGAACACGTCGCGGTCCACCTCGAGCGTCTTGAGGTTGCGGGCGTTCACGCCGATCACCGACGCGCCCGCGGACAGCGCGCGGTCGGCCTCCTCCTCGGTGTGCACCTCGACCAGCGCGGTCATGCCGAGCGATTCGGTGCGGTCGATGAGCGCGGACAGCACGTCCTGTTCGAGCGCGGCGACGATCAGCAGAATGACGTCGGCGCCGTGCGCGCGCGCCTCGTGGATCTGGTAGGGACCGACCACGAAATCCTTGCGCAGGATCGGGATGTTCACGGTGGCGCGCACCGCGTCCAGGTCGTCGAGCGAACCCCCGAAGCGGCGTCCCTCGGTGAGCACGCTGATGATGCGGGCGCCGCCGTCCTCGTAGGCCTTGGCCAGGCTCGCGGGGTCCGGGATGTCGGCCAGCGGTCCCTTGGACGGGCTGGCCCGCTTGACCTCGGCGATGACGCCGATGCCGTCTTCCAGGAGCGCGGCGCGCGCGTCGAGCGGGGCGGGCGCTGCGGCGGCTGCGGCCTTGATGGCCGGGAAGTCCACCAGGGCTTCCCGAGCGGCCACATCCGCGCGGACCCCGTCGAGAATCGAGTCGAGTACCGTCATCTGGCTCGAATCCTTTCTGGGGAGACGGACTTGCTGCCTGAGAATCCCCCCAGGCGCTGTCTCACCGATGCTGACAAAGAATAAATGGCTGTACCTCTTGTCTTGCGGCCGGGGTTCAGCTCAGCGGCCGACCGGCGGTCACGCCGCGCGGGGAACCCACGGGGCGCGGTGTGGGCGGTCACGTCAGCCCGCACCACCGTCCACCGCCCGGTCATGTGAGTTCGACTCGCCGGAATCGGGCTCGGCTCCGTCGCCCGCGGCAGGCCTCGTGCCGTTCCGCGAATCCGGCACCCTGCCGTTATGGGAATTCGATACCGCGCCCGGCGTGTCGTCGGTCGGGTCGGTACCCGCGTCCAGCGCGTCCCACAGCACCCGTTCCGAGAGTTGCCCCGAGGTGTCCGCGGCGCGTTGTTTGGTCACTTCCTCGGTGGCGGCCTCGCGGCGCACCACCGGGCTCTCGTACTTGCCGGAGAGCCTGCCCGACTCCCTCGGCATCCGCGCCAGCAACACGCCCGCCGCGAACGCGGCGAGTGCCGCGGCCATCGTGAGGACCGCGGGCAACGGCGCGGTGGTCACCTCGGTGACCGTGGCGCGGCCCGGCAGCTCGGCCAGCGCGGCGGCGCGTTCCTCGGTCGCGCCCTGACCGGTGAGCAGCGCGAAGGCGGGCACCGCGGTCACCGCCGCGACGAGCGTGACGAGCACGCCGACCATCCGCCGCAGCCATCCCTTGGTGGCCAGCAGCGCGGCGATGGCCGCCAGCAGCACCAGCGCCAGCGGGGTGAGCGCGCCGAACCAGACGCCGCCGTTCAGTTCGTCGGTGCGCGGTTCGGTGAGTCCGTCCGAGGACGACACCGTCACCCAGGTCAGTCGCGAGGAGCCCCACATCAGCGCCGCGGCCAGCGCCAGCAGCACGATGGCCCCGATCGGATACCTGCGCCCCTCGGCGCGGCGAACGGGCGCGACCGCCTCGGCGGCCGGGGACTCGCCGGTCTCCGCCGAGGCGCGCTGATCTCGTTCCGATTCCGCGCCGGTCATCGGACGCCGCCCGGATCCGCCGATAGGTCGGCGCCGTAGGCGCGCACGGTCTGGGCGGCGGCGACGGCCTTCAGCACCGCCATCGCCTTGTTGCGCGATTCCACGTCCTCGTAGTCCGGATCGGAATCGGCGACCACGCCCGCGCCCGCTTGGACGTAGGCGATGCCGTCCTTGAGCAGGGCGGTGCGAATGGCGATCGCGGTGTCGGCGTCGCCCGCGAAGTCGAGGTAGCCCACGACGCCGCCGTAGACGCCGCGCCGGGTCTGCTCCAGTTCCTCGATGAGCTCCATCGCCCGGACCTTCGGCGCGCCCGACAGGGTCCCCGCGGGGAAGCACGCGCTCACCGCGTCCAAGGCGACCTTGCCCGGCTTCAGCCGTCCCGACACCGTGGACACCAGGTGCATGACATGGCTGTAGCGCTCGATGTGCCGGTACTCGGTGACGCGCACCGTGCCCGGCTGGCAGACCCGCCCGAGGTCGTTGCGGCCGAGGTCGACGAGCATCAGGTGCTCGGCGTTTTCCTTCTCGTCGGCCAGCAGCCCCTTCTCCAGCAGCAGGTCGTCCTCCTCGGTGGCGCCGCGCCAGCGGGTGCCCGCGATCGGGTGCGTGGTGGCCACGCCTTCCTTCACGGTCACCAGCGATTCCGGGCTGGAGCCGACGATCGAGAAGGCCGTGCCGCCCTCGCCGTCGGGGACGTGGATCAGGTACATGTACGGGCTCGGGTTGGAGGCCCGCAGCATCCGGTACAGGTCGATCGCCTCGCCGCGATAGTCCATCTCGAACCGCTGGGAGAGCACGACCTGGAACGCCTCGCCCGCCTCGATCTCCTTGACCAGCCTGCGTACGCCGGCGCCGAACTCGTCGGAGGTGCGCTGCCTGCGGTACTGCGGCTCGGGCTGGTCGAAGACCGAGACGGTGGACGCGGCAGGAGCGGCCAGCGCTTCGGTCATCCGGTCCAGGCGGGCGACCGCGTCGTCGTAGGCCTCGTCGACGCGGTCGGACGTGCCGTTCCAGTTCACGGCGTTGGCGATCAGCGTGATGGCGCCCTCGTGGTGATCGAAGGCGGCCAGATCGGTCGCGAGCAGCAGCACCATCTCGGGCAGCTGGAGATCGTCGACGGCCGAGGAGGGCAGGCGCTCGATCCGGCGCACCGCGTCGTAGCCGAGATAACCGACCATGCCGCCGGTGAGGGGCGGCAGGCCCGGCAACCGCTCGGTCTGCAGCAGCTGCAACGTCTCGCGCAGCGCGACCAGCGGATCGCCGCCCGACGGGGCGTCTACGGGGATGTGGCCGAGCCACGCCGCCTCGCCGTCGACCACGGTGAGCGCCGACGGGCTGCCCGCGCCGATGAACGACCAGCGCGACCAGGACCGTCCGGTCTCGGCGGACTCGAACAAGAAGGTGCCAGCCCGATCGGCGGCCAGCTTGCGATAGGCCGACAGCGGAGTTTCGGAGTCCGCCAGCACCTTTCGGGTCACGGGGACCACCCGATGCTCCGCGGCGAGCAGATGGAACTGTTCGCGGGTCGTGGTGGTGGGAGTGGACGCGCCAGGCATTACTCCATCATCCCAGGGCGGACACCCGCGCTGCGCCCGGCCCGGTGCAAGGCCGCCTCGGGCCCGGTCGGCAAGCGCGCAGCGTCCGATCGGACGGTACCGAGCGTCCAGTACGCCCGGTACTGTCCCTGCTATGCAGAAAGGCCAGAGCGCCCCGCAGTTCGAGCTCCCCGACCAGTCCGGCACCCTCCGCTCCCTCGACGAGTTGCTCGCCGACGGACCACTGGTGCTGTTCTTCTACCCGGGTGCGAACACCCCGATATGCACCGCCGAGGCCTGCCACTTCCGGGACCTGTCCGCGGAGTTCGCCGCGCTCGGCGCCTCCTGCGTCGGCATCAGCACCGACGCGGTGGACACCCAGGCGGGTTTCGCCGCCAAACAGGGCCTCGGTTATCCGCTGCTCTCCGACACCGACGGCGCGGTCGCCGCGCAGTTCGGGGTCAAGCGCGGCCTGCTCGGCAAGCTCGCGCCGGTGAAGCGGCAGACCTTTGTCATCGACACCGACCGCACCGTGCTCGCGGTGATCGCCAGCGAGTTGCGGGCCAACGCGCACGCCGACGAGGCGCTGAGCTTCCTGCGCGAACGGGTCCGCTAGGCGAAACCCCGCTCCGCCTCGTCGGGAAGCGCTGACGAGGCGAAACGCCGACCGCGCTGCGGTACCGAGACCGTCCGGTCGACCTACGCTGAAACCATGACTTCGAGCGAGGTTCGGCCGGACGGCAAATCCAGCGCGACAGTCTGGCGCAATCGGATCATCGGCGGCGTGGTGCTCGTCGTGGTCCTCTTCGTCACCTATCTGGTCCTGGCCGCGTTCATTCCGCGCTGGTGGGCGCAGCGGATCGCCGAAATGGTGAGCGGCAGCTTCAGCAAGGGCATCGGCTGGGGATTCTTCTTCGGCGCGGTGTGCACCATCGTTCCGCTGTTGCTGTTGCTTTTCGCGGTGCTGATGTGGCGCAAACGGGCGGGCAAGTTCCTGGCGGGCGCCGCGGTGGTACTTGCCGTGCTGCTGGCGATACCGAATCTGATGACGCTGTCCATCGTGCTCGGCAACAGCAGCGCCGCGCACGCGGGCGAGCGCGTCCTCGACGTGGACGCGCCTGCGTTCCGCGGCGCCTGTCTCGCCGGCGCGATCATTGCGGCGCTGGTCTTCTCCGGTGTGGTGTTCTTCGTGGTGCGCCGACAGATGCGCCGCAAGAAGGCCGCCCAGCAGATCGCCTCCGCGCCACCCGCCGCCGCCCCGACGCCCGCCGCGCGGGACACGACATCGACACGCCACCACCATTTGTGAATGAACTCACGACATCGAGGATCCGTATGACCGCCGAGCGAAGTCGTGGCAAACTCGTTGCACGCGAGTGACTGTGAATTTGCTTTTTCACTGATCAATAGGCTCCCTAACTACCCACGTCACTTGGCTCGAAAGAAGGCGCATAGTGACGAAGTGGCTGGATCCCGTGGAACAACGGGCATGGCGTGCGGTCGTGGCGCTGATGACGCGGCTGCCGAGCGCCTTGGACACCCAATTGCAGCGTGAATCCGGGGTCACGCATTTCGAGTACTGGGTTTTGACCTTGCTTTCCGAGGAACCGGGGCATCGACTCCAAATGAGTGAGCTTGCCCACAAAGCAAATGCATCGCTATCACGCTTGTCGCACGTGGTGTCGAAGCTGGAGCGGCTGGGCTGGGCCCAGCGCTCGGCAACGGTGGGCCGGCGCGGCGTGCAGGCGGTGCTCACCGACGACGGTTACCTCAAGGTCGTCGAGGCGGCGCCGGGATATCTGGACGCGGTGCGGCGCTTGGTGTTCGACGAACTGGACGCCACCCAGAAGGACCAACTGGCCGACCTCAGCGAGATCCTCGCCCAGCGCCTCCCCGAGGCGGTGAGCCGGCTCGCGCCGAGCGTCGACGGCGCCGCGCGAGGCGACCGGTCGAGCGACTGAGCGCGCGTCCGGCCGTGCCGATCAGGGCGTACCTCCGCCTTCGCTCCGGCCATGCGCGGTCTTCGGACGGACTACGTCCGGCAGCGTCGTTCAGGGTTCGCCGAGCAGCAGGTCGGAATCGAAGCAGGTGTGGGTCCCGGTGTGGCACGCCGCGCCCTCCTGGTCCACGACGAGCAGCACGGTGTCGCCGTCGCAATCCAGCCGCACCTCGTGCACGTACTGGGTGTGGCCGGAGGTCTCGCCCTTGACCCAGTACTGCTGCCGCGAGCGCGAATAGTAGGTCGCCTTGCGGGATTCCAGCGTGCGGGCCAGGGCTTCGTCGTCCATCCAGGCGACCATCAGCACATCGCCGGTGCCGCGTTCCTGCGCGACGGCGGCCACCAGACCCGCGTCGTTGCGCTTGAGACGGGCGGCGATGGCGGGGTCGAGTGTCATGCCACCGTTATAACAGGGCCGTCGCCGCGTCGGTCCGGCGCGTGCGGCGCAGCGCTCCGAGGACCTCCCAGGTGCGCCGCTGGTCCTCCGGCGTGGTCAGATCCGTCTGCGTGAAGATCACGTCGGTCGCGCCTGCGTCGAAGTATTCCGCGACGCGCGAAGCGATCACGGCCTCGTCGCCGATGACGACCAGATCCGCCGCACGCCGCGCCCCGGACAGTTCGACGATCCGCCGATAGGACGGAATGTCGTCGTGCCACACCGATGCTCATGGCTCGGCCAACCCACGCGGCCGCGAGGCGATTCCGGCCCGGCCGATTCCCGCCAGCACCCGATCGGCGTGGCCGCGGAATCAGCGAACGACGATGTTCTCCGCGCGCATGGCATCCTTGACCTGTCCGATGGTGAGGTCGCCGAAGTGGAAGACGCTCGCCGCGAGCACGGCGTCGGCGCCCGCCTGCACCGCGGGGGCGAAGTGCTCGACGGCCCCGGCGCCGCCGCTGGCGATCACGGGAACCGAGACGGCGGCCCGGACCGCGCGGATCATCGGCAGGTCGAAACCGGTCTTGGTGCCGTCGGCGTCCATCGAGTTCAACAGGATCTCGCCGACGCCCAATTCGGCGCCGCGCATCGCCCATTCGATGGCGTCGATGCCGGTGCCCCGCTTGCCGCCGTGCGTGGTGACCTCCCAGCCGGAGGTGGTGTCGGGCTCGCCGTCGGGCACGGTCCTCGCGTCCACCGAGAGCACGATGCACTGCGAACCGAATCGCTCGGACATCTCCCGCAGCACCTCGGGACGGGCGATCGCCGCGGTGTTCACCGAGACCTTGTCCGCGCCCGCGCGCAGCAGCCGGTCCACGTCCTCGACGGTGCGCACGCCGCCGCCGACGGTGAGCGGGATGAAGATCTGCTCGGCGGTGCGGGTCACCACGTCGATCATGGTGCCGCGGTCGCCGGTGGAGGCGGTGACGTCGAGGAACGTCAGTTCGTCGGCGCCCTGGGCGTCGTAGGTCGCGGCCAGCTCGACGGGATCGCCCGCGTCGCGCAGGTTCTCGAAGTTGACGCCCTTGACCACCCGGCCCGCGTCCACGTCGAGACACGGAATCACGCGTACGGCCAACGTCATCGGCTCATCCTTCCTCGGCGGTCGACGGATCGGCGACCGTGCAGATCATCTCGAGCAGTTCTTCGTGCACCCCCGGCGCCGCCGCGAGCACCGACCCGGAGGTGATGGTCCACGGCTCGCCCGCCAGGTCGGTCACCACGCCGCCCGCGGCGCGGACCAGCGCGACGCCCGCCGCGTTGTCCCACGCATGGTGGCCGAACACGATCGCGCCGCCCAGCACCCCGGCGGCGGTGAAGGCCAGGTCGATGCCGGTGGACCCGTGCATCCGCACCCGGGAGGAGAGCCTGCTCAGCGGACCGAGCAGATCGAATCGGAAGCGGCCGGGGATGCGGCCCGCGGAATCGACGTTGAACGCGCCGAATCCGATCATCGAGTCGGCCAGTTTCGCGGGCGGCAGCGGCGCCAGCGGTTTGCCATTGAGCAGCACCGGCCCGCCGCGCACCGCGGCGTAGCGCTGGCCGAGGATCGGCAACCAGGTCAGCCCGAGCACCGGTTCGCCGTCGCGCACCAGCGCGAGCAGCATGCCCGAGAGCGGATGACCCGAGGAGTAGTTGAAGGTGCCGTCGATCGGGTCGAGCACCCACGCCGTGCCCGAGGTGAGCTGCGGACCGCCGAATTCCTCGCCGTGCACCTCGATTCCGGTGCGCGAGGCCAGGCCCTCGGAGATGGTGCGTTCCAGCTCCAAGTCGAGTTCGGTGGCGAAATCGTTGCGGCCCTTGGTGACCGCGCTCGGCGCGCCGAGACCCTCGACGAAACGCGCACTGGAGTCGTCGAGGATCTCGCTCGCGACGGCGAGCAGCTCGGGAAGCTCTGCGATCGGGTTGGCAGCCATCGGTTTCGGTATCAGCGCACCGCGGCCAGCGCCTCGGGGAGGGTGAACCGGCCCGCGTACAGCGCCTTGCCGACGATCGCGCCCTCGACGCCCTCGGGAACCAGCCCGGAGATGGCGACCAGGTCCTCGACGGTGGACACGCCACCGGAGGCGATCACCGGCGCGTCGGTGGCCGCGCACACGTCACGAAGCAGGTCCAGGTTCGGGCCGGTCAGCGTGCCGTCCTTGGTGACGTCGGTGACCACGTAGCGCGAGCAGCCGTCGCGCTCCAGGCGCTCGAGCACCTCCCACAGGTCGCCGCCGTCGCTGACCCAACCGCGGCCGCGCAGCCGGTGTTCGCCGTCGATGATGCGCACGTCGAGGCCGACCGCGATGCGCTCGCCGTGCTTGGCGATGGCGCGGGCGCACCACACCGGGTCCTCCATCGCGGCGGTGCCCAGGTTGACGCGGGCGCAGCCGGTGGCAAGCGCCGCCTCGAGGGAGTCGTCGTCACGGATGCCGCCGGACAGCTCGACCTGCACGTCGAGTTCGCCGATCACCTCGGCGAGCAGTTCACGGTTGGAGCCGCGGCCGAACGCCGCGTCCAGATCGACCAGGTGCACCCACTCGGCGCCCGCCTCCTGCCAAGCCAGTGCGGCGTCGCGAGGCGAGCCGTAGCTGGTCTCACTGCCCGCCTCCCCCTGCACCAGGCGCACGGCCTCTCCATTGGCGACATCGACGGCAGGTAGTAGCACAAGACTCACTCCGAGCAGCATAGTCGCCCGCTCCCCGCGCCCCACCTCCGGCCTGCGGAAACGCGGTGCGGGTCAGGATCGCGAGTGATCATCCAGTATGCGAGCGAGCAGACCGACCAGCTGGCGGCGCTCGGCGGCGGAGAGCGCGGCGAGCAGCTCGTCCTGGGCGGTGTCCAGGCGCACGTCCAGATCGTCGAGATGGCGCGCGCCGGGGCGGGTGAGGGTGACGATGTTGCGGCGGCGATCGCCCGGGTCGGGGCTGCGTTCCACGAAACCGCGGTCGGCCAGGTCGTTGAGGGCCGCGACGATGTCGCTGCGGTCGATGCGGGTGCGGCGGCCGAGATCGGCTTGGCTCGCGGGACCGAACTCGCGCAGCGTCGCGAGCAGGGCGTAGTGGTGCCTGCGCGATCCGGTGTCCTCCAGTGCCCGTTCCGTCGCCCGGTCGGCCACCAGGGCCACCTGGTTGATCAGCCGGGTGGGCAGTGCGCGCAGCCTGCCCGCGGCGCCGTCGTGCGCGATCTCCATGGCACCAATCTAGCAACCCACTTGTTGGCGCGACCCACGTTTGTTATCGTTGGCTTCACCAACGTTGGAGAGACCAACATATAGTTCGAAAGGCCATTGCCATGAAGAAGATCCGCCTCGTCCTCCCGCTCGCCCTGCTGCCGATCGCGGCGCTGGCCGCTTGCTCGTCCACCGCCGCCGCCGACGACGTCGAGCGGCGGGAAATCCGAGAACTGGTGGACCGCAACCAGATCAGCGCGCTGGTCGACCGCCTCGGCCGCACCCTGGACGACGGGACCTTCGAGGACTTCCGGGAGATCTACACCGCCGACGCCAGCGCCACCACGCCCGGCGGCACCGCACAGGGCGTCGCCGCGATGATCGCGCAGGCCGGGCGAAGTCACTCCGCCGACAAGAAGATTCAGCACTTCATCAGCAACGTGATCGTCGACCTGCGCGGCGACGCCGCCGCCGTACGCGCCAACCTGCTGGCCACCTTCGCGCCGGTGGTCGAGGGCACGCTCACCGAGCCGAAATACACGCTCGGCGAGATCTACCAGTTCGACGCTGTGCGGACTGCGGAGGGGTGGAGGCTCTCCCGGGTCCAGAGCACACCGCAGTGGGCGATCGGCACTCGCTTCTAGGCCATTCGACTACCGTCGATCTGGCTCGACCACCGTTCGACTATCGACGGAGAGAAATGGTGGCCGGGAAGTCGACAGGCCGGGGTTTCGCTGAGAATTGCACGCCCAGCGCCGATCGGACCGCATGCCGGAGGGCACGCGGTCCGATCGGCCGGGCGTGGTTCAGAGGGAGTCGATCCAGTTGCGCAGGAGGTGGGCGCCCGCGTCGCCGGACTTCTCCGGGTGGAACTGGGTGGCGGACAGGGCGCCGTTCTCGACCGCGGCGAGGAACGGGACGCCGTGCTCGGCCCAGGTGAGCTTCGGGGAGGCGAAGTGCTCGCTCGGGGGGAGATCCCAGGTCTGTGCGGCGTAGGAGTGGACGAAGTAGAACCGGGTGTCTGCGTCCATGCCCTTGAACAGCACGCTGTCGGACGGGGCCGACACGGTGTTCCAGCCCATGTGCGGCAGCACCGGCGCGGACAACCGCTCCACCACGCCGGGCCATTCGGCGCACCCGTCGGTCTCCACGCCGAACTCGACGCCGCGCTCGAACAGGATCTGCATGCCGACGCAGATGCCGAGCACCGGACGACCACCCGCCAGGCGCTGGCCGATGATGCGCTCGCCACGCACTTCGCGCAGTCCCGCCATGCAGGCCGCGAACGCCCCGACACCGGGCACCACGAGACCGTCTGCGGCCAGCGCGATCTGCGGGTCGGCGGTCACCTCGACGCGCGCCCCCGCCCGGACCAGCGCCCGCTCGGCGGAGTGCAGGTTGCCGGAGCCGTAGTCGAGCAGGGCGACGGATTTCGTTGTCACAGCGTTCCCTTCGTCGACGGCACGCCGCTCACCCGGGGGTCGAGTTCGACGGCGGCCCGCAGCGCCCGCGCCACGGCCTTGAACTCGGCCTCGGTGATGTGGTGCTGATCGCGGCCGTAGAGCACCCGCACATGCAGCGCAATGCGGGCGTTGAGCGCGATCGACTCGAAGACATGCCGGTTGAGCACGGTCGAATACGGCGCGCCCGGTTCCGAGCGGCCGCGCACGGGACTGCCCGGAATCACCGCGTGCAGCAGGTGTTCCGGTTCGCCGGTGTGCACGCAGTACGGCCGCCCCGACACGTCGACCGCCGCGTGCGCGAGGGTCTCGTCCATCGGGATGAAGGCGTCGCCGAAGCGCCGGATGCCGGACTTGTCGCCCAGCGCCTTGCCGAGCGCCTGCCCGAACACGATGGCGGTGTCCTCCACCGTGTGGTGCGCCTCGATCTCGATATCGCCCTCGGCGCGCACGGTCAGGTCGAAGCTGGCGTGCGCGCCCAGCGCGGTGAGCATGTGGTCGTAGAACGGGACGCCGGTGGAGATCTCGGTCTTGCCGGTGCCGTCCAGATCCAGTTCGACGACGATGCTGGATTCCTTGGTGATGCGCTCGACCCGCGCGGTCCTGTTCATCGGTGCTTCCTCCACGGGGTTCATCGGGGCGTGAGCTCGGTGCCGACCAATTCCCTGCTGACGCGCAGGAACTCGTCGTTCTCGGCGGCCAAGCCGATGGTCGCGCGCAGATAGCCGGGAATGCCGACGTCGCGGATGAGCACGCCGCGGTCCAGGTACCGCTGCCAGGCGTGCGCGGCGTCGGCGAACCGGCCGAACAGCACGAAGTTGGCGTCGCTCGGCACCACGTCGAAGCCCATCTCGCGCAACGCGGACGCGACCCGGTCGCGCTGGGCCGCCAATTCCGCGACGCTGCCGAGGGTTTCGTCCGCGTGCCGCAGGGCCGCGCGCGCGGCGGCCTGGGTGACCACCGACAGGTGGTAGGGCAGCCGCACCAGCAACATGGCGTCGATCACCGCGGGCGCGGCGACCAGGTAGCCGAGGCGGCCACCGGCGAAGGCGAACGCCTTGCTCATGGTGCGGCTCACCACCAGCTTGGCCGGGAACCGGTCGATCAGCGCGATCGCGCTCGGCGCCGCGGAGAATTCGCCGTACGCCTCGTCGACCACCACGATGCCGGGCGCCGCGTCGAGGATCCGGACCAGGTCGTCCTGCGGGATGCTGTGTCCGGTGGGGTTGTTCGGGCTGGTCACGAAGACCACGTCCGGCTTGCGTTCGGCGATCGCCGCCAGCGCGTAGTCGATGTCGAGCGAGAAATCGGCATTGCGCTCGGCCTCGACCCACTCGGTGTCGATGCCCTCGGAGATGATCGGGTGCATCGAGTAGGAGGGCACGAAACCCAGTGCGCTGCGGCCGGGTCCGCCGAAGGCCTGTAACAGCTGCTGCAGGATCTCGTTGGAACCGTTGGCGGCCCAGACGTTCGCGGTGTCGACCGCGAACCCGGTCTGGCGGCTGAGGTAGGCCGCCAGGTCGGTGCGCAACGCCACCGCGTCACGGTCCGGGTAGCGGTGCAGGTCGGCGGCGGCGGCGCGAATGGACTCGGCGACGTCGTCGACGAGCGCGCGGCTCGGCGGATGCGGGTTCTCGTTGGTGTTCAGCTGCACCGGAACGTTCAATTGCGGTGCGCCGTAAGGCTTCTTGCCGCGCAGATTCTCGCGCAGCGGCAGGTCGTCCAGCCCGATGGACGACCCGGGCGCGGTGAGCTGACCGGTCATGACAGCGTCTCGAATCGCACCGTGACGGCCTGGCCGTGCGCGGGCAGATCCTCGGCGTTGGCGAGCGCGACCACGTGCCCGGCCACATCCTTCAGCGCCGCCTCGGTGTACTCGACGACGTGGATGCCGCGCAGGAAGGTCTGCACGCTCAGACCGGAGGAGTGGCGCGCGCAGCCCGCGGTGGGCAGCACGTGATTCGAGCCCGCGCAGTAGTCGCCGAGGCTGACCGGCGCGTACGGCCCGACGAACACCGCGCCCGCGCTGCGCACCCGGCCCGCGACCGCGGCCGCGTCGGCGGTCTGGATCTCCAGGTGCTCGGCCGCGTAGGCGTTCACCACGCGCAGGCCCTGCTCGATGTCGTCGACGAGGACGGTGCCGGACTGCTTGCCGGTCAACGCCTCTCGCACCCGGTGCGCGTGCTTGACCACGGTCATCTGGGCGCTCAGCGCGGCGTCCACCGCGTCGGCCAGCTCGGCGCTGTCGGTGACGAGCACGCTGGCCGCGAGCACGTCGTGCTCGGCCTGGCTGATCAGGTCGGCCGCCACGTGCGCCGGATCGGCGGTGGCGTCGGCCAGGATGGCGATCTCGGTGGGACCGGCCTCGGCGTCGATGCCGACCAGGCCGCGGCACAGCCGCTTGGCGGCGGTCACGTAGATGTTGCCGGGACCGGTGATCAGGTCCACCGGCTCGAGCTCCGCGCCGTCGGTGTCGACGCCGCCATAGGTGAGCAGCGCGACAGCCTGCGCGCCGCCGACCGCCCACACCTCCTCGACGCCGAGCAGCTGCGCGGCCGCCAGGATGGTCGGGTGCGGCAGCCCGCCGAACTGGGCCTGCGGCGGCGAGGCCACCACCAGCGAACCGACGCCCGCGGTCTGGGCGGGCACCACGTTCATCACCACGCTGGACGGGTAGACGGCGTTGCCGCCGGGCACGTACAACCCGACCCGCTCCACGGGCACCCAGCGTTCGGTGACGGTGCCGCCGGGCACCACCTGGGTCGTGGTGTCGGTGCGGCGCTGATCGGCGTGCACCGCGCGGGCCCGCGCGATCGACTCCTCCAGCGCGGCGCGCACCGCGGGATCCAGCTCGTCGAGCGCCTTCACCAGTTCGGCGGCGGGGACGCGCACGGTCGCGGGAATCACACCGTCGAACCGCTCGCCGAACTCGAGCGCCGCCGAGACACCATGTTCCCGGACCGCCTCCACCACCGGCCGCACCTGATGCAGCACCGAGTCCACGTCGACTCCCCCGCGCGGCAGCGCGGAGCGCAGCTCGGCAGCGGAAGGAGTACGACCGCGCAAATCGACGCGGGCGAGCTCGATGCGGGATGTCATGTCGGTGTCGATCCTTGTCTCCAGCTGGTCACAACAGGAAAGTTGCCGCTACCAGCCTAGTGGACGCCGCCGGACGTCTTCTTCCCGCACACGCGGACGGTCCAGTGATCACCCGCAGCGGCGGCGCAGCTCGGCGACTCCCTCGCCTTCGAGTTCGTCGAGCACCTGCGTGCGTCCGACGACGGCGAGCGCCAGCGCCTCGGCGCGACCGCGCACCTCGGGCCCGCTGCCACTGGCCCAGTCCAGGTCCGTGGCCACGAGCCGCAGTCCGTTGCTGCGGTGTCCCGGACGGACGAACGGGTCGGGGTGTTCGAGCGCGCGGCGCAACCGGTCGGCCGGGATCGTGCGGGGGCGGCCGAGCGGGCGGCGAATGTCCTGCTGGTGCACGAACAGGTCGGCCAGCACCAGGGCGGGGCCGAATCGCGACAACGTCCCGGCGGCGTTCTCGAACATGTCGATCAGCTGGGCGGTGGACAGCGCCCGCGCCTTGTCGACCAGTCGGCCGTTCACCCGATCGATGGAGAACCCGCACCGGACGACGACGCCACCGTAGGTCAGCGGGGCGATCGTGTCGTACAGCAGATGCCCGACCACATCACGGACCGACCACCCCGCGCACAGCGACGGCGTCTCCCAGTCCTCCGCGCGCAGGTCGCGCAGCAACTCGACGAGCTCGGCGCGTTCCGCGGCCAGCATCCCCCTGATCTCCATGACGAAAGACTAACGGCGGCACTGCCGCCGTGGCCATTGCGACTCCTCGCGGCGACTCCGACGCCGCCCGCGGCTCAGCGGGTTTCGCTGTCGATCAGCAGGCGACCGCCGCCGTCGACGACCCGCAGCACCAGCCCCTTGGACTCGCCCTCCACCGTGAGATTGGCCAGCCGCATGTCCACCGAGCCGTCGGGATTGTTGGAGCCGGAGGCGGCGTTGATGCCGGAGAACGTGTCGACGATGCGCGAACCCCAGTACTCGCGGAACGCCTGTTCCCCGCCGTAGGCCTTCTGCGCCGCCGGGGTGAGCAGCGACCAGGACCCGCCCGGGTTGTTGTAGAAGTTCACGATCAGCTGACCGGCCGGTCCCCATTCGACGGTGCCCGCGCTCGGCGTGCGGCCCAGCGCCGGGGCCGTCGTGGTGGCGCCGCCGGTGGCCGTGGCGCTCGCCGATGGCGGAGTCGCCTGCGCCGAGGGCGAGTTCGACTCCGACTGGTTCAGGCTGCCGATCAGCAGCGCGGCCACGGCGACCACCGCGCCGACGACACCGCCGATGAGCACCGCGCGCCGCTTGCCGCCCGAGGAGGACGCCGGACGCGGCTGGGCCGCGGTCCTGGGGTGCGCGGCCGTGTTCGGGTGCGCGGCGGCGTGCTGCGGCGGCGGCAGCGGGCGGACGTGCCGTTCGGTCGGCTGGTACGTGGGCTGGGGCACCGGGGTGCGCAGCGCCCGCGTCGCCGCATCCGAAGCGGACTGGCGCGCGAAAGCCTCACTGGCCGGGACGAATCCGGCGGGCACCGCGGCGGAGTCGGCGAAGGCGGCCAGCGTGTCGCGCGCGACGCGCATGCTCGGCCGTTCCTGGGGGTCCGGATTCAGCA
Source organism: Nocardia sp. bgisy134 (assembly GCF_965341865.1). Classification (GTDB taxonomy): domain Bacteria; phylum Actinomycetota; class Actinomycetes; order Mycobacteriales; family Mycobacteriaceae; genus Nocardia. The sequence continues at coordinate 27,278 of NZ_CBDQZP010000016.1, read as the reverse complement.
GCGCGAGCAGGAAGTCGGTGGCCTGCCCCGCGTTTCGCGGCTCGCTGACCTGACCGTTGGCCGCGGCGTAGAGCACCGCGAGCGGATTCGCGCTCGCGCCGTAGGGCGGTTCGCCCTCCAGCGCGTGAAACAGCGTGGCGCCGAGGGAGAACACGTCGGCGGCCGGGGTCGGGTCGGAGCCGCGGGCCACCTCGGGAGCGAGGTAGGCGGCGGTACCGCAGATCAAGCCGGTCTCGGTGAGCGTGACGTCGCCTGCGGCGCGGGAGATGCCGAAATCGGTGATTTTGACCGTGCCGTGGTCGTCGAGCAATATGTTGCCCGGCTTCACGTCGCGGTGCACGATGCTCGCCTGATGCGCGGCGATCAGCGCCGAGGCGACCTGCTCGCCGATGCGTGCGACCTGAGTCAGCGGCAGCGTGCCCTGCGCGGAGAGCACCGCGGCCAGACTGCGCGACTTCAGGTACTCCATCACCAGGCACGGGTCGCCCTCGTGTTCGGTGATGTCGAACACCACGATCGCGTTCGGGTGCTGGAACCGCGCGGCGTTGCGGGCCTCGCGGATCGCGCGCTGGCGCGTGACTTCGCGTTCGGCCTCCGGCAGGCTCGCTTTAATGTGGATCTGCTTGATCGCCACGGAACGCCGGAGTCGCTCGTCGGTGGCACGCCAGACGACACCTGTGCCGCCGCTACCAATCCGCTCGACCAGGCGGTAATGCTCCGCGATCAACTGACCGGTATCGATGGCGCCTACTCCGAACCTTCTCGAAATCGTGACATCCCGCATATTGACCGCTGACGCGGCCCGCCGACGAGTGTAGCGGGCGTGCGGAGCGCGGTCCGCGCCAGCCGGGATATATCCGCCGCCCAAATCGCCGGAACCGGTCGATAGTACGGGCGCAGGCAGTTTCGCGCACGCCGGAGCGACGGCGGAGCGGCGCGTATGGTGCGAGAACGCCGAAAGATCACCGCGCGCGCAACATCCGTCCCGCGGCGTTCACCGCGGGGGCCGAGCTGCCCGCGTCGCTGACGAACACCGCGAACGCCAGGTCACCGTCGATGCTGACGAACCAGCCGTGCGCGTGGGTGTCGTCGATGTACTCCGCGGTGCCGGTCTTGCCGAGCAGCCCGGGGATGTCACGCAGCTGGGTGGCGGTGCCGCCGGTGACGGTCTCGCGCATCATGGCTTTCAGCTGGTCGTCGACGGTGCCGGGCAGCGGCTCCGGCTGCCGGTCGGCCGTCCCCGGCCTGCCCTGCACCAGGGTCGGCGCGGGCGCCGACCCGTGCGCGATGGAGGCGGCCACCAGCGCCATCCCGAACGGCGAGGCCGTCACCTGCCCTTGACCGATGCTGGACTCGACGCGCTCGGCCGCGGTGTCGGCAGCGGGCACCTGGCCGGTGACCGTGGTCAGGCCGGGTGTGACGTAGTCGATGCCGAGGCCGAGTTGCGCGGCCGCGTTCGTCAGCCCGTCCGGCGGTAGCTTCACGCCCAGCATGCCCATGGTGGTGTTGCAAGAGCGGGCGAAGGCGGTGTGCAGCGGGACCCGGCCGAGGTCGAACTTGTCGTCGTTGGGAATCCGGCGGCCCTCGATGTCCGCGGTGCCTGGGCACGGGAGCACGCTGTCCGGCGTCGCGTCGCCCGCCTGCAGCGCGGCCGAGACGGTCACCGTCTTGAAGGTCGAACCCGGCGGGTAGAGGCCGGTCAGCGCGATCGGTCCCTGCGCGTCGGCGGCGGCGTTCTGTGCCATGGCCAGCACATTGCCGGTGGACGGTTGCAGCGCGACGATCGCGGCGGGCTGCCCGATCGGAGCCAGGGCGTCCTCTGCGGCGCGCTGTAATCCGACGTCGAGCGTGGTGGCGATGTCGGTGGTCTGGCGCGGGTCCTGTCCCGCGATGCGTTCGGTGCCGTTGGGCGTCTTTGCCCGCACGGCCCAGCCCGCCGCCGCGTCCGCGTTCTGCTGCCACAGTTCGGTGAGGCCGGACAGGGTGGGCGAGGACAGGGCCTTGTCGGTGGTCAGCAGCCGGGTCTGCGGGGCGAGGGTGACGCCGGGCACCGCGGCCAGCGCGTCGTTGATCGGGGCGATGTCGGCGGCGCGCAGCGTGATCGCGGTGATCGGTTTGCCCTGCGCGGCGGCCAGTTCCGCCCGCAGGGACTGCGCGGTGATGCCCGGCGCGAGCGGGCCGACCAGGGCTGCGACGGCCGCCGTGTCCGCGCCGGGCGCGAGGTTCACCAGGGTGACGATCTGCTCGGTCATCAGGTTGCCGCCCGCCCCGTCGAGGACCCGGGCGGGTTCGGCGTAGGCGGGTCCGTAGGTCAGCGGGCCCGCGGCGAGGCCGGGTGCCACGGTGGCCGGATCCCAGCGGATCTTCCAGTCGCCGTTCTCGGTCGCCTCACCGACGGTGGTGTAACTCCACTCGTCCTTGCCGCCTTTGCCCAGCCGCCAGGTGGCGGCCAAGGTGAAACGGTTCTCGTCGGTCGAGCGCACCTCGAAAACGACGTCCTTGCCGAGGCCGTCGTAGAGCTGGTTCAGCGTGTCGGCCGCCTTGCCGGGATCGTCGGTCAGCGCGGCGGCCGCGGCGACGTCGTCGCTGTTCAGCGCATCGGCGAACTGCCCGGCCACGGTGTCCGGCTGCTCAGGCCCGGAACTGCACCCGGCCAGGACGAGCACGGGTGCCGCGGACAGGAACAGGAGCCTCCGGTGGATGCGCACCCCGCCGACGGTACCGAAATCGTCCGTCGGCGCGGCGTATCCGCGGAGCCGGTGTCGCGGTCAGCGGTCGAGCCAGGGCGCGGCGCTCACCGCGATGACGTCGGCCGGGTCGAGCTCGATGTCGAAGACCTTCGACAGGATCTTGGGCAGTTCGCTCGGCTCCAGTTCACGGGTCTCGCTCGATCCGTCGGGACGTTCGGTGATCAGGGTCAGGCCGTCGAGCACGTGGTGCACGTCGGGCAGGAAGCGCTGGACGAACGGGCGCGTGGTGAACGGCGAGCGCGGCGAGGTGGAGACGAAGTGGTTGCCCACCTCGAAATCGATGCGGTACTGCGGTTCGGTCGTGAAGGTGTAGCGGTCGATCCAGCCGTCGCGCCCGAACTGGTGCAGCACCCACACGTCGGCGTCCAGCTCGCCCGTCGTGCGTTCCAGCCGGAATCGCCACTGCCCCAAGGAGAACTCCGCCTCCCGCTCGACCAGTTCGTAGGGCTCGAGCGGACCGGAGCCGAATCCGACGTCGCAGATCCAGACGCGCTCGTCGTCCGCGGTCGTCACCCGCAGCAGGGCGTGCGTCGAGGGACGCAACCCGCCGGACCCCATGGTCACCCGGCCGCTGAGTCCGGTCACGCCGAAACCGAGTCGTTCCAGCGCGGCGGCGAAGAGCCCGACGTTCTCATAGCAGTAGCCGCCGCGGCGCCCGCGCACCAGCTTGTCCTGCAGGGTGGCCAGGTCCAGCGGGATCGGGCGGCCGAGCACCGGCTCCAGGTTCTCGAACGGAATGGAGGTGGTGTGCAGGCGAACGAGCTCGCGCAGTGTCGCGAGGGTGGGGGCGCGTTCACCGTCGAAGCCGATCCGCGCCAGGTAGGCGTCCAGATCCAGGTCCGCTCCGTTCCAGTGGTACGCCGGCTCCGCTGGCTTGCTCATCTCACGCCTCTCTTGTCGATGTCGTTCCGAACAACTGGATCGAGGCGGGAACTGTTCCGGCAGGCCGCGATCTCAGGCGGCGCAGGTGGCGTTCGCGGGCGCGGGCGGCGCGGTCACGATGCCGCGCGCCACGTCGACGACATAGTCGCGGTCCGGCCCCTCCACCGGTTCCGCGCGATACCACTGGGTCGCGGCCACCAGGTCGCGCCAGCCCGCCCACAGGTTCCATTCCCCGGTGCGCCACACACTGGTGGCGCTGCGCAAGTTCATGGACAGGAAGGGCGCGCCGGTGCGGCAGGCGATGGCGGTGAGGTAGTCGGCGTGGTCGGCCGAGGAGCCGTCGTGGCCGTGCATCGCGACGACCAGGTCGCGTGGCGGCAGATCGCCGGGCACGCAGCGATACGGCTCTTGGACCCGGCCGGTGGCCTCCTCACCGTCCACTGGCAGCGCCACTGCGCGCACATCGATTCCGCCCCGGCAGCCGGGTTCGGCCGAAACCGACGGCGGCGCAAGGACCGTCGCGCCCCACAGCAGGCAGCACACCGCAAGCACTCCGTATCCGCGCCTCGTCTTCGGAATGATGCCACGCCGCTGGGCGCGACACCGCTGTGCGTCAGGTCGTGACCGGCGGCCTGCGCGATGCCCACACCCGGCGCAGGACCCGCGAACGACCGGCGACCGAACAACTTTCGGAAGGGCGTCCTCCCGCCGCGGGGTCTGCTACGGTGCCGATCGTTCCAGTCGGAGTTCGGCGCCGCGCGGGTCCGCGGCGGCCGGGCCCTCTTTCCGGGAGTTCGTCCATGTCCTTCATCAACAAGCTGATCTCCAACGCGCACACCGTCAGTCGGCTGATGGACGTGGTGGACAAGGCCCCGCAGTGGCGAAAGCAGCTGCTGGCCAAGAAGAACGAACTGCGCGGCGGCTCCTTCCGCGACGCGGCGATGGGCATGTGTGCTCTGGTCGCCGCCGCCGACGGGACCATCGATCCGGACGAGCGGATGCGGGTCGCGGGGCTCATCTGCGCCGATCCGGTGTTGAACAACTTCCCCGCCGACGAGCTGCGCGCGCTCTTCGACGACAACTGCCATCGACTCACCGCCGATCCGGCCTTCGGCCGCGCCCACGTCATGCAACAGATCGGCAAGGCGGCGGGCAAGCAGACCGAGGCCGAGGCCGTGGTGCAGATCGGCATCATGATCGGCAATGCCGACGGGTCCTTCGACCAGGCCGAGATCGCGGCGGTGCGGGAGGCCTGCCAGGCGCTGCGAGTGGATCCGAGCCGGTTCGGGCTCTGAGGCTCTGTCCTCGCGATTCGGCCGCGCGACGGTCGCAGCGGCCTGTGCGCTGTCGGAATCGGCGCTGCGCCGCGCGACGCCGACACCGGCCGAGCCCGCTCTATCGGTTGGCGCCGCGGCGCCGGGTGAGGCCGTGACGGCATCGGCCACCATGTCGTCGCGACGGTCGGATGTCGGAGCCGGTGGCTAGTATTCGCCTATGCGTTCGATAGATGCCGCCGAGCGGCGCGCGCGACTGGGGGTGCGGCACCGGCTGGCGGACACGCACCGCACCGACGACGTCACGAGTATCGCCAGGTCGCTGGTGGTCTTGCACGCCACCGACCCGGCGACGGTGTTCCTCTCCCTCGGCGCGCGCAGCCACCGGGCGACGCCCGCGGACGTGGAGCGGGAACTGTACGAGCACCGGACGCTGCTGCGCATGCTGGCGATGCGCCGGACGATGTTCGTCGCGCCCGTCGAACTGGTTCCGGTGCTCCAGGCCTCCTGCGCGAACGCGTTGGCGGACAAGCAGCGCCGCACCTACGGACGCTTCCTCGAACAGGCCGGATTCGGGGACGGGAAGGTCGCGGACTGGTGGGCCGAGGTCGAAGAGGAGACCCATCGCGCGCTGCTGGCCCGTGGCGCCGCCACCGGCGCGCAGCTCGGCAAGGACGTGCCGCGGCTGCGCACCCAGGTGAATCCCGCACCGGACAAGGCGTATTCGAAGCCGACCAACATCACCACCTGGGTGCTGGTCACCCTGGGCTGCGAAGGCCGCATCGTGCGCGGCCGACCCAACGGCAGCTGGGCCAGTAGCCAGTACCTGTGGTCGCCGGTGGAGTCCTGGCTGCCCGACGGCGTGGCGGAGCTGCCCGCCGACGAGGCGCGCGCCGAACTGGTGCGCCAGTGGCTGGCCGCCTTCGGTCCGGCCCCGCTCACCGACCTCAAATGGTGGACCGGCTGGACCCTCGCCGAGGTCCGCAAGGCGCTGGCTCGTCTAGACATCGCCGAGGTCGACTTGGACGGCTCCCCCGGCCTCGTCCTCGCCGACGACCTCGAACCCGTTGCGGCGCCCGAGGATTGGGCCGCCTTCCTGCCCGCCCTTGACCCGACGCCGATGGGCTGGCAGTCCCGCGACTGGTACCTCGGCCCGCACGCCCCTGCCCTGTTCGACCGCAACGGCAATATCGGCCCCACCATCTGGTGGAACGGCCGCATCGTCGGCGGCTGGGCTCAGCGCAAAGACGGCGAGATCGTCTGGCGACTCCTGGAAGACATCGGCGCCGAAGCCGAAGCCCGCATCGAAGCCGAAGCCGCCCGCACGACCACCTGGTTCGGCGACATCCGCACCATCCCCCGCTTCCGCACCCCCCTGGAACGCGAACTCACCGCCTGACCACCACATCCCGAAACAACCCCACCCGGGGCAACACACACCTTCCACACGCCTCGAACAGGCCGCTGCCACACACCCCGCCTACGCCTCACAAAGGCGTCGCGCAGCGCAGGCAAAGTGTGTGGCAGCTCAGCCAGGGCGGTGGGCTCCGTCGTCGACTCAGCGGGTTTCAGGCAGCTCAGCCAAACGGTGCGGCAGGGTTTCATTGACGCTCAGCGAGTCTCCGACCGGTCGAGCCCAACCCCGCTGGAACAGCCCATGCCACACACCGTGCCTACACCTCACAGAGGCGACGAGCCTGTGCTGCGGATGGAAAATGTGTGGCAGCTCAGCCAGGGCGGTGGGCAGCCGAACTCGCTAGCGTCGGTCAGCGGGTACTTCGGCCTGTCCACTGCTGCCCCGGACTCGTTCGTCTACCGCGACGCGCGGGGCGAGACCCGCGGAGCGTCGCTGGATGGACGCGGTGGTGGCCAGGGCCAGTATCAGTAGTCCCGCGCAGACGTAAGCCGCGGCCGCGAGGCCGGAGGTCATGGCCGCGCGGGCGGCCTCGGCGACCGAGGCGGTGGTGGGGTCGCCCGCGAGCGCCGGGATCGCCGATCCGGCGCTGGCCGTGACGGCGGCGGTCAGCTCGTCGGCGCCGGGTGTGCCCGCGAGCCGGTCGCGCAGTTCGGCGCCGAGCACGCTGAAGAAGAGCGTGGTGAGCAGTGCTATGCCGAGGGCGGAGCCGAGTTCCCTTGCCGCGCTCTGGATCCCCGAGCCTTGTCCGGCGTGTTCGGCGGGCACGTCGGCGAGCACCACGTTCGTCACCTGCGCGGTGGCGAAGCCGACGCCGACGCCGTAGACGAACAGGGCGAGCACGATGGCCCACCAGGGCGTGTCCGCCGCCGCGACGAGCGCGAGCAGCGCCAGCCCCGCCGCCTCCAGCAGCAGGCCGATCCGCACCTGCGCCATCGCCGACGCGGTCATCGAGAAACTCGCCCCGCTGGCGCAGAAACTGCCGACCGCCAGCGCGGCCAGGGCCAGCCCGGTCTGGAAAGCGGTGTAGCCGAGGGTGAATTGCAGCCACAGCGGCAGCACCGCGATGATCCCGAACTCGCCGACGCCGACGACGATCGTGACGACATTGCTGTTGCGGAACGAGGGAACGGCGAACAAGCGCACGTCCAGCAGAGGATCGCCGCCCGTCCGCACCAAGCGCCGCTGCCTGCGCCAGCACAGCGCCAGCGCGCCGATCGCGCCGAGCAGGGCGACGAGCACCGGCGACGGCCCGCCACGCCAGGACACCTCACCGATCACCAGCGGCTCGATCGTGCGCACCCACCCGTAGTGGCGCCCCTCGATCAACGCGAACGACAGCAACCCGAGCCCGAGCACCGACAGCGCCGCGCCACGCAGGTCGACGCCCCCGCGGACGCGCGGCGAGGCGGGCAGGAAGCGCAGCACCGCCGCGACGATCACCAGCACCAGCGGGATGTTGATCCCGAAGGCCCACCGCCAGGAGAAGTCCGCCAGCCAGCCGCCCAGCAGCGGGCCGACCGCGGCCGCCGCGCCGATGGTCGAACCCCAGATCGCGAACGCCTTGGCGCGTGCCTCCCCCGCGAAGCCCCAGTTCACCAACGCCAGCGAGGTCGGCAGGATCATGGCGCCGCCGACGCCCTGCAGGAAGCGGGCCGCGATGAGCGCGACCCCGGTCGGCGAGGCGGCGGCCAGCAGGCTGGTCACCCCGAAGATCGCCAGCCCGATGACGAAAAGCCTTCGCGCACCGTACAGATCGGCGAGACGCCCGGTGAGCAGCAGCAGCGCCGCGAACACGATGGCGTAGGACTCCTGGATCCACTGCGCCTCGATCGAGGTGATGCCGAGGTCGTCGATGATCGGCGCGATGATCACGTTGACGATGGTCAGGTCGACGACGATCAGGGCGACACCCAAGGCGACGGCGATCAGCCCCAGCCAGCGCCGGGCGGAAGGTGTCTCGGTTTCGGTCGGCAATTTACCTCCATCATCAAGTTACTTTATGATGAAGCTATTCCGCCGCGGGGTAAGTTGTCAATCCGTGCGGGCACGGGCAAGTGCCCATCGAGAAAGGAGTGCCGGTGCCGAACGACCCTGCGGCGCAACGCGAACGGCTCGCCGACGGCCTGCTGTCCTACGGCGCGAGCTTCGCCGAGCTCGGCCGCCGCTTCGCCGCGGACCTCGGCGTGCACTCCACCGACGCGTTCGCCCTGCTGGAGATCACCTCCGCCGAGGTGCTCGGCACGCCGATCTCGCCCGCCCAGCTGAGCAAGCGCATCGCGTTGACCTCGGGCGCGATGAGTTCGCTGCTCAACCGGCTGGAAGACGCGGGCTACCTCACCCGCACACGCGAGCACACCGACCGGCGCGTGGTGACGCTGCGCACCAGCGCACAGGTCAAGGAACGGGCCGACGAGTTCTTCCGCCCGTGCAACGAACGCCAGGACGCGATCCTGGCCGAGTACCCGCCCGAGATCCTGGAGCAGTTCGAGACGCTGCTGCGCCGATTGACGGCGAGCTTGGAAGGCTGACGCGCACCGGCCGGGTCGGCGCGAAGCTGCGCCGCCTGCCGACCGCGGGCGAGTTCACCGACCCGCGCCGGCCCTCGCACCTGCACATCGGACGTGGCCGAGGAGGGCAGGGGCACCGGCGCGGCGGACGCGCTGATGGCTCGATTCCTCGAGCACGCCGCGGCCGCTGGCTCCCCCGGCTGCCACCGGCAGGCCCCCGGTCGAGAACACCCGCGCCGTACGGTTTTTCGAGCGGAGGGGCTTCGCCACACACGGCAAGGAACCGCTGGTGCCCGGTCTGCGCTATCGGGGCGCGCGCGTGCATCAGCGAACCATGGTGCGCACCCTCTGATCAGGGCGCGTGTCTTCCGCTCCGGGGCGAAGGCGCCGCGCTCACGACATCGATCCGTGGTGCGGCCGCTCGACCCGGTGTCACACCGCGGGTTCCTCGGTGCTGCTCTTCCCGCTCTTCGAGAAGTGCGCCTTCTCCGCTCGCTCCATCAACCGCATGAACTGATCCGTGCGCAGGTGGACCAGCGCCTCGTGATCGCCCGCCTCGAAATAGACGTCGGGCACCGTGGTGAGGCTTTCGTCCATCAGCGTCCGCACCCCGTACGCGGTGCAGACGGCCGGGATCGCACCGACCTCGCAGTCCTTGAAGACCTCGCGGAGCTCGGACTCCTTGGCCAGCACCAGATGGCGTCCGGTTTGCGACCAGAGCTTCGACAGCCGCAGGTGATGGGTGGATGGCAGCACCGCGCCGACGTAGCCCTGCTCGTCTTCGAGCACGATCGTCTTGGCGAGACGATCACCGGGGATGTTGGCCACCGACGCGGTGTGTGCGCTGGTGTAACTGTGCGGATGACGCACGACTTCGTATTCGACGCCTGCTTCGCGCAGGCATGCTTCCACCGTCGATGACATGGACATTGCGGACCTCCACTCGTTAGCCGGCGCGCCACCGTGTCCCGGTGACAATGGGCAGTCGGATGCACAGCGTCAAGCCGTCCTACGAAACAGTCTGCGCCTTTTGCCGACGAATGCCGACCCCCTTCCCGATCGGATCACCGACGAGAACGAGGCCGGACGCGCCGTGGTGGGCTCGGCCGCGGTGCTTACATGTCCAGGCCCAGATCCAGCACCCGCACCGAGTGGGTCAGCGCGCCGACCGCGAGATAGTCCACGCCCGTGCGCGCGTAATCCGCCGCCATCTCCAGGCTCAGGCCGCCCGACGACTCCAGCTCGGTCTCCGGCGCCACGGCATTGCGCCGCTGCACGGCCGCCTGGGTCTGCCAGAGCGGAAAGTTGTCCAGCAGTACCAGTTCCACGTTCTCGGCGAGCACGGCGTCGAGCTGTTCCAGACTGTCGACCTCCACCTCGCACGGCACCTCGGGAGCGAGCTCGCGCACCGCGCGCAGCGCGTCGACTACCGAGCCCGCCGCCACGACGTGGTTGTCCTTGATCAGCGCCGCGTCGCCGAGTCCCATCCGGTGGTTCACGCCGCCGCCGACCCGGACCGCGTACTTCTGCAGACCGCGCAGGCCGGGCAGCGTCTTGCGGCTGTCGCGGATCCGGCAGCCGGTGCCCTCGACCTCGTCCACCCAGGCCGCGGTGGCGGTCGCGATGCCGGACAGGTGGCACAGCAGGTTCAGCATGGTGCGCTCAGCGGTGAGCAGACCGCGGGTCGGCGCGACCACGCCGAGCACGACGTCGCCCGCGTGCACCCGCGTCCCGTCGGCCACCCGCTCGGTGATCTCGTAGGCGTCCGGCCCGATCACCTCGTCGAGCACGAGCAGCCCCACGTCGATGCCTGCCACGGTGCCCGGCTGCCGGGACACCACCGAGGCCTTCACCGCCGCGTCGGCGGGCACGGTCGCCATCGTGGTGACGTCCGGTCCGTAGCGCAGGTCTTCGTCCAGCGCGGTGCGAATGAGCGCGAGCACCTCGTCGCGCTCGAGTGCGGCGTCCAGCGCCATCAGTGCACTCCTCCTCTGTCGGCCCGCGGCGAGCGCGAGCGGAAGTCGATATCGGGCCTCACGGCACCGCCACGGTGAGCGCCGGGGCCTCGGGGTCGTCGGCCAGGCGGGAGGCCAGCGGCTCCCCCTCGGGCGAGCCGCCGACCAGCAGCACATCGGGGCGGCCGTCGGCGTCCAAGCGGATCGGAATGCTGTGCCGCAGCGCCTCGTCCGGCTCGGGACGATCGGATCGCGTATGGCAGCCACGGCTTTCGGTGCGGGCGGCCGCGGCGAGCAGCAGCACGCGGGCGGTCAGCGTCAGCGCGCCGTCCTCCAGTTCCGCGATCCGGCGGGCGGCCAGATCGTCCGGCGCGGGCGGCACCACGGTTCCGGAATCGGCGAACCGGCTCGACATGCCGCGCAGCACCGCGCGTTCCAGCGTCGCCGCCGCACCCGCGAGCCCGTCCCTGTCGCGTACCACCGCGGCGTGCGCGGTCATGACCTGTTGCAGCGCGGCGCGCGGAGCCCGTGGCATGGTCCGCGGGCGCACGTCGGTGACCTCCGCGGGCGCCCCGAGGCGCTCCACGGCCGCGGCACCCGCCCGCTCGCCGACGACCAGGCCTTCCAGCAAGCTGTTGGACGCCAACCGATTCGCGCCGTGCAACCCGGTCCGCGCCACCTCGCCCGCGGCGTACAGCCCGGGCACGCCGGTGCGGCCGTGCGGATCGGTGACCACGCCGCCGCACTGATAGTGCGCCGCGGGCGCGACGGGAATCAGGCTCTCCTGCGGATCGATGCCCGCCGCGAGGCAGGACGCGGTGATCGTCGGAAAACGCTGGGCGAAACCGTCGATCGCGCGGCCGTCGAGGAAGACGTGATCGGTGCCGAGCTCGCGCATCCGCGCGGCGATGGCGCGGGAGACGACGTCGCGCGGCGCGAGATCGCCGCGCGGATGCACCCCCGCTGTCACCGATTTGCCCTCGGCGTCGACCAGAGTCGCGCCCTCGCCACGCACCGCCTCGCTGATCAGCGGCCGTCGGCCCAAACCGCCCGGCGTGTACAGCACCGTCGGGTGGAACTGCACGAATTCCAGGTCCGCCACGGCCGCACCCGCCCACAGCGCCAGCGCGATGCCGTCGGCGGTCGCGCCCGGCGGGTTGGTGCTCAGCGCGTAGAGCTGGCCGAGCCCGCCGGTGGCGAGCAGCACGGCAGGGGTGTGCACCACGCCGAAACCCTTGTCCGACACCGCGATCACGCCCTGCACCCCGCTGGGCCCGGTGACCACCTCGCAGGCCGCCGCTCCGAACAGCACAGGAAGTCCTGCCGTGTTCAGCGCGCGCTGCACCTCGGCGCCGGTCGCGTCGCCGCCCGCGTGGATGATGCGGCGCGTGCTGTGCCCGCCCTCCCTGGTGCGCGAGATCTGACCGTCACGGCCGAGATCGAACACCGCGCCGAGGTCGGTGAGGGCCGCCACGGCCGCCTGCCCGCCCTCGACGATCGCGCGCACCGCGGTCGTCTCGCACAGTCCGGCCCCCGCCTCCACGGTGTCCCGCACGTGCGACTCGATCGAATCACCGTGCGGCGCGACGACGGCGATGCCGCCTTGCGCGTACTGGGTGGAGGTGTCGATCGGCCCGCCCTTGCTGAGCGTGAGCACCCGCAGCCCGCGCAGTGACGCGGTGCGCGCCGCCGTCAATCCGGCGACGCCGCCGCCGACCACCACCAGGTCGGCCGAGGCCTCCCACTCGATTACCGGAGCATTCATCTCCGCCAGCCTCTCGTTCCGAGCTCGGGCGCGGATGCCACCGCGCCCGCCGAAGTCGTGCGACGGCGCTACGCGACCGCCGCACGTCGACGGCGTCGGCTCACTCGCCGCCGCCCGGATTGCCGATCGCGATCATCCGCTGCACCGAATTGCGGCCCAGGGCCGCGGTTTCCGGGTCGACGTGCACCTCGTCGGCGCCCTCCACCAGGCAGCGCAGCAGCGCGGCGGGGGTGATCATCTTCATGTACTTGCAGGAGGCGCGGTCGTTGACGGCCTGGAAGTCGATGCCGGGGGCGGCCTTGCGCAGCTGGTGCAGCATGCCGACCTCGGTCGCGACCAGAACCTGAGTCGCTGTGCCCTTTCCTCCGCTCCGCGAGCTCCGCTCCGCGGCCGCCTTGGCGGCGTCGATCATGCCGCCGGTGGACAGGATGTGCACCCGGTCGGCCGGGAACGCGCCCTCGCCGGCGAGGTACAGCGCCGAAGTGGCGCAACCGCACTCGGGGTGCACGAACAGCTCGGCGTCCGGGTGGCTGCGCGCCTGCTCGGTGAGCTCGTCGCCGTTGATGCCCGCGTGCACGTGGCATTCGCCCGCCCAGATGTGCATGTTCTCGCGGCCGGTGACCCGCTTGACGTGCGCGCCGAGGAACTGGTCCGGCAGGAACAGCACCTCGCGGTCGGGGTCGATGGAGGCGACCACGTCGACGGCGTTGGACGAGGTGCAGCAGATGTCGGTGAGCGCCTTCACCTCGGCGGTGGTGTTCACGTAGGACACCACGACCGCGTTCGGGTGCTCGGCCTTCCATGCCCGCAGCTCGGCGGCGCTGATCGAGTCCGCCAGCGAGCAGCCCGCGCGCTGGTCCGGGATCAGCACGGTCTTCTCCGGGCTGAGGATCTTCGCGGTCTCGGCCATGAAGTGCACGCCGCAGAACACGATGGTGTCCTCGGGAGCCTCGGCCGCGATCCGCGAGAGCGCCAGCGAGTCGCCGACGTGGTCGGCCACGTCCTGGATCTCGGGCAACTGGTAGTTGTGCGCGAGAATGGTCGCGTTGCGCTCCCTCGCCAGCCGCTTGACCTCCTGCGCCCACTCGGGCGTCGCCGCGACACCCGCGTAGCCGGAGGGTCCGTCGAATACCTGCCCCATCAGCGGAGGCGCCAGTTTCGCACCCGTCGTCGCCATGATGGCTCCCTTCCTCGTGCGCCCGGCAACCCCGCCGATTCACACCAAACCAGGTTTTCGTCTTACAATCGAAAACGTGCCCCATAGTAGCACCATCCACGAATCGCTCACCGCGGTGTTCCAGGTTCGCCGCTTCCCTACCGGCAAAACCGCTGGCCAGGGCGTCGCGAACGGCGTATCGGGGCCGTGCCCGCCCGGCCAGCGCACCGAACTGGCCGTGTTGCTGTGGGAGCGCGCGCTCGACCCACAGAAGGGCACCTGGTCGCTCCCCGGCGGACGGCTGGGCGACGGCGAGAACCTGGACGCGTCGGCACGCAGGCAGCTCGCCGAGAAGGTCGACGTGCGCGAGCTGACCCACCTCGAGCAGCTCTCGGTCTTCAGCGACCCCGACCGCGTGCCGGGTCCGCGCCGGATCGCTTCGGCCTACCTCGGGCTGGTCCCGCTGACCGCCGAACCGGAACTGCCCGGCGACACCGCGTGGCACCCGGTCTCCGCGCTGCCCGCCATGTCCTTCGACCACGGCACGGTCGTCGATCACGCCCGCACCCGGCTGGCCGCCAAACTCTCCTACACCAACATCGCCTTCGCGCTCGCCCCGTCCACCTTCACCATGTCGACTCTGCGCGAAATCTACTGCGCGGCACTGGGTTACGAAGTCGACACCACCAACCTCCAGCGCGTCCTCGCGCGCCGCAAGGTGATCACCCCCACCGGCGCCACCGCCGCCCCCGGCCGCGCGGGCGGCCGCCCCGCCGCCGTCTACCGCTTCAGCGACTCCGGCCTCCGCGTCACCGACGAATTCGCCGCCCTCCGCCCCCGCGCCGAGTGAATCGTCCCGCCCAGCTGCCTCACTACTAAGTTAGAATCCATCTAAGTAATATTCGATCTATGTTTAGCGCGGAGGGTGGATGGATTTCACAGGCAGGGCCGCTGACCTGGACATTCTCGGCCGACAGCGCACCCTGGTCGCTGAGAAAGCGGGACCGACACGAGGTCGAGCGGTCATCCTGACCGGTCGCCGACGGGTCGGAAAGTCACGACTCGTCCAGGAGTTCTGTGATCGGTCGGGTCTTGCCTACCTCGTCTTCCAGGCCACCCGTGGGCGCAACCCGGTCGCGGAACGAGCGGACTTCCTCACCACCGTCGCCCATTCCCCCCTGGGCGGGGCGGATCTGGTGGCGGGCCTACATGCCGCTGATTGGAACCAGGCGCTGCGGGCTCTGGCCATCGCGATCCCGGACGACTCGCCCACCATCGCGGTGATCGACGAGGTGCCGTGGCTGGTCGAGCAAGACGGCGAATTCGAGGGCGCACTACAGACCGTGTGGGATCGCCATTTGTCAGCCAAACCCGTCCTCCTGATTCTGGTAGGCAGCGACATTTCGGTGATGGAGGCGCTGCAGTCCCGCGAACGTCCGTTTTTCGGACGCGCCGCCAAAATGACGGTCGAACCCCTCCATCTGGCCGATGTTCAGGCGATGACGGGTCTCGACGCGGCCGCCGCTGTCGATGCACTACTGATCACCGGCGGTTTCCCGGAGATCGTGCAGTCGTGGCGGCCCGGTATGAGCCGAACCGACTTTCTCCGTGCTTCGACCGAGAATCCGTTGTCGCCGCTGTTGGTAGCGGGGGAACTGACGCTGCTCGGCGAGTTCCCGGAAGCGTCGCGATCGCGCGCGGTGCTCGAAGCAGTGGGCAGCGGCGAGCGGACATTCAGCACCATCGCAGCCCAGGCTGGTGGCGTGGGCGCTTTACCCGCAGGAACCTTGACGCCCCTGCTGAACACATTGCAGTCGAAACGAATTGTCGCCGCGGACCTTCCGCTGTCCACCAAACCCGACAGCAAGAACAAGCGTTATCGCATCGCCGATTCCTACCTTCGATTCTGGCTCGCCTTCCTACAGCGCGGAATTCCACTGATCGAACGAGGGCGCGGCGATCTCGCCCGCACACGTATCGAACGATCCTGGACAGCCTGGCGTGGGCGGGCTGTCGAACCGCTCATCCGCGAATCACTACTCCGCCTGCTGCCCGATGAGCGGTGGCCCGATACCGAGGCGATCGGCGGGTGGTGGAACCGGCAGAACAATCCGGAGATCGATCTCGTCGGCGCCGATCGCGCGCCAATCGCCGGCGCGGTCCACTTCCTCGGCTCGATCAAGTGGCTGGAGGACCGCCCCTTCGATCGCCACGACTATGACGCCCTCGCCCGAGCGATGCTCTCGGCGCCGGGTACCGACACTCACACGCCACTCGTCGCCGTATCCCGCGCAGGCGTCGGGACCGATCTCCCGCTGGCAATGCATTGGGGCCCTGCGGAACTCGTCGATGCCTGGCGCTGATTCGGGGGTGGTGGTGCAATCCGGCGCTGAGCCGCACTGGAGCCGCCTGCGGGTCGAGACCGGTCGATTCCACTGCGCCACCGCGTTGGCCACTGCCCATGCTCGCGCCAACGCCGTGTGGGCGCCCATGCTGGCGGTGGCGATCACCGAGACCTGCAGGTCGCTGTGGGGCGCGCATCGAAGTCGTCACGAAGACCCCGCCCGCAGGCGAATCACGCGTCGTGGGAACGGTTTCGGTGTTTCGCGGCGCGACGGTAGCGCTGCTTGCCGGGGATGGGCTGGGCCGCGTTGGAGCGGCGGAGTTCGTGGCGGCGGCGCCAGGCGGTGAGATCGGGGCGTTCCGAAGGGGGTCGGGACAGGTCGGGTTGTGCCGTGGTGTGCGGAGGGGCGTGCATGGTCGTTCACCTCCTCCCCTGGGCTCGCCCGATTGCTTGCCGAGTCACGGTACCGACCGGGAGCGGACCGCTCCACCGATTTTCCGGCGCGACGGTCGGCGACCAGAAATTCGTTCAGGCCGTTTTCATCTGGGGCTTCGGAGGCGGTGCGGCCGTGTGGGCGACAAGGCGGCCCGCGACCCAGAACACCAGCTCCACCAACCAGAACAACCACAGGCACAGCGTCACCACGACGACCGGTATCGCGAGGAAGAGCACCGAGGGCACCGCGACGAGCAGAAACAAGGCCAGCTCTCGCGCGTTCGCGCCGGCCAACCGGTTCGCCAAGCGCACCGCCGCCCACATCATCCAGCGGCGCGGCACCGAGACACCGAATTCCCGCAGACAGCGCCGGAACAGGCCATCGGCGTCCGCGGTGCTCACCAGGTGTGAGTGCAGCAGGTAGTCGTGCAGGATGGCGGCGCGGGTGTACGCGCCGTAGCGGGGAATAAGCCAGACCAGCGCGCGCGGCACCGACGCGAAGTCGGTACGGAAGCCCGCGGGCACGATGAACTCCTGCACATCACCCTGATAGACGAGCGGCTCCGACAACCGCCAGAATTTTGCGTCGATCTCCTCGACGACCGGACCGCCACCGATGAACGCCACGCCCCCGTTCCTCTCCGAACGCAACGGTTTTCCACCATTTTACGTGGTAGAGGCACGAAAACAGCGCCGCGAAGGCAACGGTTGGGCGACGGGTCAGCGAGCCGGACGCGACACCGATCCCGATCCGTCCTCGGTCGCCGGATCGTAACCGCCATAGACGCTTCCGTACGGTGCGCGCGGCACCGCGGCGTCGAATCCGATCGGCTCGAACTCCGCGGTCCGGCGCGAACGACCGAATGCGCTGCCGTAGCCGGTGCCGAGATCCTCGGACGGACTGAGCGCCGCGAGGAACAGCAGCACCAGCGATGCAACCAGCGGCTGCACGATGAAAGCGAGCGCGGTGCCGACTTGCGTTGGCAGCTTGACGATCTGGCCGACCGATGGGTCGTCGGGACGCGGATGCAGCGACTCGGCGACCGACTCCCCCACCCACGCCATCAGATACGCGCCGATCAGCGATCCGGACAGCAACCCGACCTGCAACAGCGGACCACGTATCGTGCGCAGCCGCCAAGCCGCCACGGCGGTGAGCAATCCGGTCACCGCGCCCGCGCAGACGAACAGCGCGACCGCGTCGAACTGATGCGTACTCTCGCCGGTCAGCGGCGCACCGCGTCCGGGCTCGGTGACCAGCAACTGCTCGGTCGGCGCCAGCCAACCCCACAGCACGCCGACGAGCGCACTGCCCACCGCCACCGCCGCCAGGACGAGCAGCGCCGCTCCCGCCTCGCTCCGGACGCCGTCCGCCCGCACCGTCGCCACTAGCGGTGTTCCAGACTCTTCGAGTCGATCACGCCGTGCCGCGAGCACTTGGCCCACCAGCCATCGGGACTCACCTGCACGATCATGCGCCGCCCGCACTGCTCGCAGAAGCGCGGCGGCTCCAGGCCCAACGCGGCCGCGGTCGGCACCGCGTCGTCGAGACCTGGCACGATCCGTTTGCCGGTGAACGGGTTGTAGCGCTCGTCCATATCCATGACAGTACTCATGGCCGCGCCCTACAGCGTTTCGTTGAGCGCCTTGATCGGCATCTTGAGCTCGCCGAGCAGATCGAGGTCCGCCTCGGCGGGGCGACCGAGGGTGGTCAGATAGTTGCCGACGATGACGGCGTTGATGCCGCCCAGGATGCCCTGCTTGGCGCCGAGATCGCCGAGGGTGATCTCACGGCCGCCCGCGAAGCGGAGGATGGTGCGCGGCAACGCCAGGCGGAACGCGGCGACGGCGCGCAGCGCGTCGGCGGCGGGCAGCACCTCGAGGTCGCCGAACGGGGTGCCGGGGCGCGGGTTGAGGAAGTTCAGCGGCACCTCGTCGGGCTCCAATTCGGACAGCTGCGCGGCGAATTCGGCGCGCTGCTCCAGGGTCTCGCCCATGCCGAGGATGCCGCCGCAGCACACCTCCATACCCGCCTCGCGCACCATGCGCAGCGTGTCCCAGCGCTCCTCCCAGGTGTGCGTCGTGACGACCTGCGGGAAGTGCGACTTGGCGGTCTCCAGGTTGTGGTTGTAGCGGTGCACGCCCATCGCGGCCAGCTGATCGACCTGCTCCTGGGTCAGCATGCCCAGCGAGCACGCGACCTGGATGTCGACCTCGTTGCGGATGGCCTCGACGCCCGCGGCGACCTGAGCCATCAGCCGCTCGTCCGGTCCGCGCACCGCGGCGACGATGCAGAACTCGGTGGCGCCGGTCTTGGCGGTCTGCTTGGCGGCCTCGACCAGGCTCGGGATGTCGAGCCACGCGGCGCGCACGGGCGACTGGAACAGGCCGGACTGCGAGCAGAAATGGCAGTCCTCGGGGCAGCCGCCGGTCTTGAGGCTGATGATGCCCTCGACCTCGACCTCGGGGCCGCACCACTTCATGCGCACCTCGTGGGCCAGGGCCAGGAGTTCCTCCAGCCGGTCGTCGCCGAGCCGCAGCACCTCGAGGGTCTGCTCCTGAGTCAGACCCTCGCCGCGCTCGAGCACCTGCTCGCGGGCGATCGCCAAAACATCGGTGTCAACGGGTGCCTGGGTCACTGCACGAATCCCTTCGGCTGGTCTGCCTGTCGGCGACGGCACCTCGCGTTCGAGGTGGCCGTGCAACTTGAACGGTGTTCAGGCTAGGGTAGCGGTAGGAGTGAGTCAAAACACGACGGGGAAGGAATTCGGGTGCAGCTGCACAGGGCGGACGTGGTCGACGGCGCCATCGCCATTCTCGACCAGTACGGCCTCGCCGACCTGACCATGCGCAGGCTGGCGAGCTCGCTTCAGGTGCAGCCCGGCGCGCTGTACTGGCACTTCCCCAACAAGCAGGCGCTGCTCGGCGCCGTCGCCGACCGCATCCTCGCGCCGATGGAGGACCCGGTGACCGCCGAAGAGTGGTCCGGCCAGATCACCGAACTCGCGCACCGGCTGCGCGACTGCCTGCTCGCCTACCGCGACGGCGCCGAGCTGGTCTCGTCGACCTACGCCTCCCGCCTGACCACGAGCAAGGGCCGCGAACGCCTGGCGAGCGCGGCCATCCGCGCGGGAATGCCGCGGCACGAGGCGGAGCTGGCCGCGTTCACCCTGCTGTACTACGTGCTCGGCCAGACCGTCGACGAACAGTCCCGGATGCAGATGGATTCGGCGGGCGCGCTGCCCGAGGACACTCCGATCGACGAAACACCGGACGCGACAGCCCGTTTCGACTTCGGCCTGCAACTGTTCGTCGCGGGCGTGCGCCACCTCCTCGGCAGCCGCATCCGCTGAACGCGCCACGGCCTGAGCGAGGAGTTCCGCGGGTAGTGGCGGCGGCTTGGTTCAGGCGGCAGCCGAACCTGTCTCTGGTGGAACCGCGCTCGCGCGATCGAGATGACTGCCCACTCCGACGACGCCCGGGAACCAGCGATACATCGCCACCGCACCCGCTGCGGCGGACACCGCGAGCGCGAAGGCGGCCGCGCCGAGCACCGCGACCGAGCTGATCACGCCCACCGCGATGGGCCCGGCGAACATGCCGACATCGTGGGTGAGCCGCCACGCGCCGAGGAATTCCGCGCGCCGGTCCTCCGGCGCGACGTCCGCGCCGACCGTCATGATCAGCCCGTTGCTGATCCCGTTGGCCAGTCCGAGCAGCACCGCCGCGAGACCCATGGTGACCGCCGTGCCCGTCCACGGCAGCACCGCGTATCCGGCCGCGAAGCAGATCATCGAGGGCACGCCCGTCGCGCGGCGGCCGCGCCGGTCCAGCCAGACACCTGCCGGATACGACATGAGCACGTCCACCGCGCCGGAGACGCCGAAGATGAGACTGGTCGCCGTGGGACTCAGGCCGATGTGCGCGGCCCACAGCGGCAGCAGCGCCTGCCGCGACGCCCGTGCCGCGCCCGTGAGCAACGCCGCCGATCCCAAAGTGCCCAGCAGCCTGCGGTTTTCGACAACCACCGAGCGCAGCGTGTGCCCGCCGGACGCGGCGTCGTCGATATCACGAATGGCGACCATCGCGAACCCGGCGAGCACCGTCGTCACGCACTGCAACCACAGCGCACCGTTCGGCCCCATGCCGTGCACCAGACCCGCACCGAGGAACGGTCCGCAGAAGAACCCGAGCCGGTGCGCACCCGCCAGCGTCGACAGCGCCCGGCCCCGATCGGCGGGCGGCACCACCGCGACGATGTAGGTCTGCCGCGCCAGACCCCACACCGCGCCCGCCGCGCCGTTGAGCAGCATTCCCGCCGCGAGCACACCGAGATTCGGCGCGAGGATCGCGGCCAGGATGCCGACGAGTCCGAGCAGCGAACCCAGTCCTATCGCACCGCGCTCCCCGATCCGAGCCACGATGCGGCCCGCGGGCAGATCGGTGAGCACCATGCCGAGCCCGCCGAGCGCGACGATCACACCGGCCAGGCCGACCGACGCCCCGAGGTCGAGCGCGCGCAGCGCGTACATGGGCGCGGCCGCACCGGCCCCGGTGCCGTACAACCCCATCGGCACGAACACCGACCAGGTGAGGCTGCGCAGGCGCACCGGAGCGTCGGCTAGCGCGGGCTTCTCGACGGTATTCCCGCTCACCGCCCCGACCGCCGACCGAACGACCTCGCGGCGCAGCGATTCTGGGTCACCCGACGGACCTGAGGCGTCCGCCGCGCGACGAGTCGCGAACAGTTGCCGTCCGCCCCGCTCACCGGGCCAGCGCCGGGCGTCGGGCGAACTGGCTCTCCGGCCGCGCGAGACCGAAGTGGTCGCGCAGCGTGGTCCCGGTGTATTCGGTGCGGAACAGGCCGCGCTCCTGCAGAATCGGCACGACGGTCGAGGTGAAGACCTCGAGCCCGCCCGGGTAGTACGGCGGCATCACGTTGAAACCGTCCGCGCCGCCGTTGCGGAACCATTCCTCGATGGTGTCGGCGACCTGCTCGGGGGTGCCCGCGAAGACCCGATGCCCACGCGCGCCCGCCAATCGGTGCAGCAGCCCGCGCAGCGTCGGACGGTCGCGCTGCACGATGCCCGCCACCACCTGCAGCCGGGAACGCTGGTTGTCGGTGACATCGCCCGCGCCGTCGAACTCCTCGGCGGGGACGAGCTCGTCCAGCGACAGGTGCCGCAGGCTCTTGCCCGCGATGCTCTCCAGCTGGGCCAGACCGTACTCCGGCACGGTGAGCTCGTTGAACTCGCGCTCCAGCCGCTTGGCGTCGGCCTCGGTGTCGCCGAGGAACGGGCTGATGCCGGGCAAGATCTTCACCTGGTCGGCGTCGCGGCCGAATTCCTTCGCCTTCGCCTTGATGTCGGCATAGAAGGCCTGGGCGTCGGACAGCCGCTGATGCGCGGTGAAGATCGCCTCGGCGTAGCGCCCGGCGAAGGAACGACCCTCATTGGAGGCGCCCGCCTGCACCAGCACCGGATAACCCTGCGGCGTACGCGCCGAGTTGAACGGCCCACGCACCTTGAGGTATTCGCCCTCGAAATCGATGCGGTGGATCTTGTCCGGATCGGCGTAGACGCCCGCGGCCTGGTCGAGCAGGATCGCGTCGTCCTCCCAGCTGTCCCACAGCGCGACCACGGCGTCCACGAATTCGCGTGCGCGGGCATAACGTTCGGCGTGATCGGGGTGCCGGTCGAGGCCGAAGTTGGCCGCCGCCACGTCGGTTCCGGTAGTGACGATGTTCCAGCCCGCGCGCCCGCCCGAGATGTGGTCCAGGCTGGAGAAGAGCCTGGCCAGGTTGTAGGGCTCGTAGTACGTGGTGGACGCGGTCGCGATCAGGCCGAGATGCGTGGTGGCCGCGGCGATCGCGGTGAGTAGCGTGATCGGTTCCAGGCCGGGCGCCGCGTTGTGCTCGACGTTGGTGCGCAGCGCGGGCCCGTCGGCGAAGAACACCGCGTCGAGTTTCGCGGCCTCGGCGGTGCGGCCGATCTCCTGGTAGTAGGTGACGTCGTAGATACGATCGGGACGGCTCTGCGGGTGCCGCCAGGCCGCCTCGTGGTGGCCGGACGGATAGATGAACGCGTTGAGGCTCAGCTGCCTCGGTCGCTCGGTCATGACGCTCGCTTCTCTTCTTCGCGATGATGATGGGGGGCGGCCGCGTCACCGGCCGCGCTGACAAGGGGGTCGACGCCGAGTCCGGCCAGCAGCCGCTCGCGCGCCGCGATGAACTCCGGATCGCTGTGGCGGCGCGGACGTTCCAGGTCGAGGCGCAGGTCGATGGCGATGCGGCCCTCGTCGAGGACCAGCACACGGTCGGCGAGCAGTACGACCTCGTCGACATCGTGGGTGACCAGCAGCACCGCGGGCCTGTGCTCGGCGCACAGTTCCTGCAACAGCGCGTGCATCCGGATCCTGGTCAGCGCGTCCAGCGCGCCGAACGGTTCGTCCGCGAGCAGCAGCTCGGGTTCACGCACCAGCGAGCGGGCCAGCGCCACGCGCTGCTGCTCGCCGCCGGAAAGTTCCTTGGGCCATGCCTTCTCACGACCGGCGAGACCGACTTCGGCGAGCGCCGCGCGGCCGCGTTCGGCCGAGCCCGCACCGCTCAGGCCGAGCGTCACGTTGTCGAGCACCCGCACCCACGGCAGCAGGCGCGAATCCTGGAACACCACGGCGCGTTCCGACGGCACCGCGAGATCGCCGGAACCCGGTACGTCGTCGTCCAATTCGGCCAGCGCGCGCAGCAGGGTGCTCTTGCCCGAGCCGCTACGGCCGAGCAGCGCGACGAATTCGCCGCGGGCGATGTCGAGGTCGATGCCGCGCAACACCACCCGATCGCCGAACCCGCGGCTCAGATTGCGAGCGCGGACCACGTTCAGTCCGCGAGTGTCTGGCGCCATGCCAGCGCCCTCCTTTCCAGCGCGCGCACGGCGATGTCGCCGAACAGTCCGAGCAGGCCGTAGATCACCAGACCGACCACGATGACGTCGATCTGGCCGTAGGTGCGCGCCTGCGTCATCAGGTAGCCGATGCCGCTGGTGGCGTTGACCTGTTCCACCACGACCAGCGCCAGCCACGAGATCGTCACGGCCAGGCGCAGACCGATGAAGAAGCCGGGGAGCGAACCGGGCAACGCGATGCGGCGGATGAAGCCCCAGCGCGAAAGCTGCACCGTCTCGGCGAGTTCCACATAGCGGGCGTCCACGCTGCGCAGGTGGGCGTGCGTGTTGATGTACACGGGGACGAACACGCTGGTGGTGATGACGATGAGCTTCATCTCCTCGCCGATGCCGAACCAGACGATGAACAGCGGGATCAGCGCCAGCGTCGGAATAGCCCGCTTGATCTGAACCGGTCCGTCCAGCAACGCTTCTCCGACCCGGCTCAACCCGGCGGCCAGCGCGAGCAGCACGCCGATGGCCACGCCGAGACCGAGACCGATGCCCGCGCGCTGCACCGAGGTCAGCAGGTTGGACTGCAAACGTCCGTCGGCGATCAGATCACCCGCGGTCTGCGCGACAGTCCACGGGGCGGGCAGTGTCTCCGGATCGATGGCGCCCGCGGCGGATCCGATCACCCAGGCCGCCACCAGCAGCGTCGGACCGAGCGCGATGCCGAACGGAATCGGCTTGCCCGGTCCGAGCCTGCGTCGCGTCACCTTGCCCCTGGCTTGCAGCTCGGCGGGTGCGGCGCCCGTCCTGCCGAATCGGCCGAGTACTCCGGCGTCCAGGGTGGCCATCACCGCTCCTTCGGTTCGTGCGAGGCGCCGGATTCGGTGACCGCGCGCGTCACGACGGCGTCGTAGCGCAGGTCGAAACCGTTGGCGGCGCTGACTATCTTGGGCAGTTCGCCCGCGGCCGCGATCGCGTCGATGGTGGACTGCTGCCGGTCGACGAGCTTCTGGTCCAGATGCGGGAAGGTGTAGGTGCCGAGCGAATCCACGATGCGCCGGGCATCCTCGGGACTGACCTTCTGGCTGTCCACGTAGTACTTCTGCGCCCACTCCTCGCGGTGGGTGTTGACCCACTGGTAGGCCCGGACGTAGGCCCCGACGAGTGCGCCGACCGCCGCCGACTTGGCCGGGTCCTGCGTCACCGCGCGCCGCGCGTACAGGTAGGCCAGGCCGCCGTAGATGCCCGCGGTCTCGGAGTCCGGGATCAGCGAGGTGCCGGGCGTACGCAGCAGCCGGGTCACGTTCGGCTCGATCAGCGGGGCAATGTCGACCTGGCCGGTGCGCACCGCGTCCAGGAACTCGGCCAGCTGCAGCCGGACCAGTTGCACGTCGCCGGTTTTCAGCCCGGCCTTGTCCAGCGCGCGCAGCACCGCGGCCTGCTGCGCGGTGCCCTCGGCGTAGGCGATCTTCTTACCCTCGAGATCCGCCAGCGTGGTGGCGGTGCGGCCGGGTGCGACCGCCAATTTCAGTGCGGCAGGACTGGTTTGCTGTGCGCCGACGATCGGCACGTCCTGCCCTGCGGCCAGCGCGTGGATCGGCGGCACGTCGCCGACCGGCGCCACATCCGCGGCGCCTGCGCGGAACGCCTCCAGGATGGCGGGCCCGCCGACGAAGTTGGCGAACTCCACCTTGAACGGCAACTTGTCCAGTTCACCGGACGCGCGCAGCACGCTCTGCAGGCGCTCCTGCTGGTCGGCGACGATCAGCTTGATGCCCGCGGGCACCTCCGTCGGCAACGGAGTGTTGGCGGTGTCGACGACCGGTGTGTCGTCCTTCGCGCATCCGGTCAACCCGAGGGTCGCAGCGGTCGCCAAAACGAGCAAGGCGGCGGTGGTGCGGCCGCGGAGGCCGGGCAGGAACGTACTCGGTCGAAACATACCGGGTAGTCAAGCAGGACGGAACGAGCCCGAACACGGTTAACGACAGCCTGATTCGAACCGGTGTCAGGGCGGCGCTGCGGCACTGCGGACCCCGCGTACCTGATCCAGATACCGCTGCACGAACGGCAGCACCTGCTGGTCGATGACCTTGTTGTACTCCGCGGGCGCCTGCCTCGGGTTGGCGTGGCCGGTGCCGCGCGGCAGCACGACCAGCAGGCTGCCGTCCACTCCGCCCACCCGTTCGATCAGCACCTGGTGCGAGTACGCGACGTCGACGACGCGGTCCCGTTCGGCTTCGCGCGGCCGGATGTAGACGATGGCCGGGCGCGGTTTGCCGTTCACCGGGCGGGAGAGGGCGCGCAGATTGTCGATCGCGCCGCCGCCGACGATGGCCAGGAACTGGGATTCGATCAGGCCGTTGCTCGCCGCGTTGCGCGACATCACCTTCTCGGTCGCGACGTCGACGAGCACTTGGCCGAGTTCGGCGAATCGGATCGTGGGCACGGGATCGGCGGCGCGATCGACGAACCGGTCCCGCCGCGCATAGGTCTCCACGGCCATGCGCAGCGTGCGGCTCTCGCGCGCCCCCGGCAGCCATCCCATCCAGCGCAGCATGTCCTCGCCCCGGCCGCGGCTCTCCGGGCGCACCGCGTTCAAATCGACGGGCGTGCAGTCCAGTAGCACGCCGGCCAGCCGCCGATCGCTGTCCAAGTGGATGTGCTGGCCGACCTCCAGCGCGATCACACCGCCCATGCTGTGCCCGACGAGCACGATGTTCCGCACGCCCGACATCTGGGCGGCGCGGACCACGAGATCGGCGATCACCTTGCTGTCGATGCCCTCGTTGTCGTATTTGATGGCCCAGACCACGCCCATCCGTCGTAGCGCGGGCAGCGCGGACGCCGTGTCGGAGGCGTTCAGTCCGCCGAGACCTACCAGGTCGACGACCGCGGTGTCCCAGTTCTCCTCTCGCGCGGGAGTCGCCACCGGCAGCAGCGCGGGCTCGGTCAGCGCGAGTCTGGCGCGCTCGGGGGCGACATCGTGCACCCAGTACTGGGTGAACACGATGAGTACGAGTATCAGTAGTGCGGCGACCCGCAGTAGTGCCAACCTGGTGCGGCGCAACGTCGTCCACCGGTGCCCGAGGCGGGTCTCCCGGAGTCGAGCCTTACGTCGCGCATCATCCCAGTCGGTGACGGTGGACGGGTGCCGATCGTCCAACGGCGACATCCCTTCACGGTAACGACGGATGTGCTCGGCTGCCACGTGGTCGCCGTGTGGCGGACGGCCCGGCACGACCTCTCGACCGCTCCGTCAGCAGCTGGAGCGGTGAAACATGCTGTGGCCCTGTCCGATCGAGCCCCGGTGAGAAAGCCGCCTGCGCGAACCACGCACCGCGCTGAATTCGCACGCCAGAATGCTCGATCCGGCTCGGCTCCGCTCAGTCGAGCGTGCCGGTCTCCGCAAGCGTGGCCAGTTTGGCGAGCGCGAGGCGCCAGCCCAGTTCGTTGTCCTCCGGTTTCACCGCGCTCGGCACGCCCTCGTGGATCGCCACGAGATCGGTTCCACCGTCCTCCGCGTCGGAAAGGGTGATGGCGATGGTCATCTCGCCGCGTGCGGCCGGATCGTCGGTCTCGAATTCGACCATTTCCACGACCTGTTCGTCGGGAATCAGGGTGACG
Source organism: Nocardia sp. bgisy134 (assembly GCF_965341865.1). Taxonomy (GTDB): domain Bacteria; phylum Actinomycetota; class Actinomycetes; order Mycobacteriales; family Mycobacteriaceae; genus Nocardia. Next base: position 279 of record NZ_CBDQZP010000016.1, on the reverse strand, counting down.
AAGCGCCCCTGATAGGTGTCGGACTGCGCGGTCGTCTTACCCGCGTCGGTCGGATCGTCGTAGGTGAGGGTGATGCGGAAGCAACCGCCCTCGCGCGGCTCGAATGCGTGGACGTGGCTGGTCATCCCGGTGGGCACGCGCCATTGCGCGATCGCTTCGGCATCCAGCAACAGGCCGTAGACGGTCGCCCGTGGCGCGCGAATGTGTTTGCCGATTCTGGTGCTGGACATGGCACCACGGTAGCCCGATCCGCCCACGCGGGAGACACGGAAAGTCCAT
>NZ_CBDQZP010000015.1:0-217306 GCF_965341865.1 Nocardia sp. bgisy134 | reverse complement strand
CCCCCCCCCCCCCCCCCCCCCCCCCCCCCCCCCCCCCACGCCCATGTCGGCTATCGGGAGCACGACTGTTCACTCGTTGGATGTGACGCCGCCCACCGGCTGGATACCCGGTCGCGCCTCGAAAACTCGTTCCCGTGACGCGGGGTTTCCGCGCTCGGAAACCGGACATCCCCCGAATGGAATGAGAACGCCGCGAGAGCGAGAGGGAGGATTCATGGTTTCCCGCGACACGATCGCCCAGCTTCGTCAGGACATCACCACGGCCGAGGATTGCAACGATCGCCAGGCCGCCGAGCGGTTGCGCGCCGAGCTGGCGGAGGCCATGCGCGCCTTGGAGCAGGGCGAGGACGACGCGGAGTAAGGGCCGCCTGCCGGTGATCCGGCGCGTGTGTCTCTCGAGTCCTGCCGCGCCCGGGAATCGCCGGGCGCGGCGAGCTCTCGTGTGCGATTGGTATTTAAATACCGACGCCGCTACGCTGGTATAAAAATACCGGTCGACCGTCGGCGCGTCCCGCCGGCGGGGTCGGAACCGGTAGTGGATTCGGCGCAGTGGAGGTCGGAAATGGTGGAGTTGAAGTCGGCGGCGGAGATCGCCCGGATGCGGGTGGCCGGTGAGTTCGTCGCGGACGTGCTCGCCGAGGTGCGCACGCGGGCGCGGGTCGGGGTGAACCTGCTCGACCTGGAAGCCTATGTGCGCGAACGCATCCGCGACCGCGGCGCCGTCTCGTGCTATTGGGATTACGCGCCGTCCTTCGGGCGCGGACCGTTCCGGAACACGGTGTGCCTGTCCGTGAACGACGCCGTGCTGCACGGACTTCCGTTCGACTACGTGCTGCGCGATGGCGATGTGCTGAGCATCGACCTCGCGGTCGGCGTCGACGGGTGGGTCGCGGATTCGGCGATCACGGTGATCGTCGGGACCGCGGCGGAGGCGGACCTGCGGCTGGTGCGTGCCACCGAGGAGGCGCTCGCCGCGGCCATCGCGGTGGCATTGCCCGGCAACCGCATCGGCGATCTGTCCGCGGCCATCGCGGGGGTGGCCCGCGCCTACGGTTATCCGGTCAACACCGAGTTCGGCGGGCACGGCCTCGGGCGCACCATGCACGAGGATCCGCACATCCCGAACACGGGCCGGGCCGGTCGCGGCTATCCGCTGCGGCCGGGACTGACCATTGCCATCGAACCGTGGTTCGCCCGCACCACCGATCGCATCTACACCGACGCCGACGGCTGGACCATCCGCTCCGCCGACGGTTCGCGTACCGCGCACTCCGAGCACACCGTCGCCATCACGGCCGACGGGCCGCAGGTGCTGACCCGCGCGGCCTGACGCGGAACCTCCTTCGCCTCAGCGCGTTTCGGTGAGCCAGCGCTCCAGCTCGGCGCTCGCACCGAGTTCGGCGGCCACTGCCGCGCGATCTTCGGCCGAAAGATTCAGCGCGCGCACCTCGTCGCGGTATCGGGCGGCGCGCTCCGGGTCCTCCGCGGCAATGGCGATCTCGGCGAGCATGGCCAGCGCCCGCGCGCGCTCCACCGGCGCGGCGGTTGCGGCGAAGCGACCGAGGCCGACTTCGAGCACCCGCGCGGCGGCTTTGTCGTCGGTCTTGAAATCGCGCAGGATTCGCGCGTTGTCGATGACCCTCGCCAGATCTTCCAGGTCGCGTGAGCCGCCGTACTCGCGGTCGTCGGGCTCGTCGCGCTGGATGAACAGCAGGGAATTGCCGTCGGGGTCGACGAGGGTGAAGCGGCTCTGCCCGGGGCGGAAACGCGTGATGCGCGGGCGGCCCTTGGTAGGCACCTTGCCGAAGGCGGCGCGCAACGCGGCGGTGAAGTCGCGGTGGCGCGCGGCCACGTCGTCGACCATCACCAGGCAGCCGACGCGCTCCGGCGGCAGCTCGAAGCCCTTGGGCGGCGAGTTGAAATGCACCGGACAACCGTGGAATTCCAGCGCGAGATAGACGTAGGGGCGGGTCTGCTCGTGGGTCACCGTGTAGCCGATGGCCCGGTAGAAGTCGAGGGTGGTGGCCGGCGACGCGGTCCACAACACCGGGACCGGAGAGTCGTCCATGAGTCGTTCCTCCGACACTAGTCAAATTTGAGTACCGCCAACCTAGGCGCGCGCTCTCCCGGAAGTCAAATTTGAGTAGCATGGGTCGATTCGTGGCGACAGGGAGAAAGGAACGCGCGTGGCGGCCGTGCGTCTGCTCGTCCTCGGGGTGATCCGCACCCGCCAACCGACGCACGGTTACGCCGTGCGGCGCGAACTGCTGTCGTGGCGGGCCGAAACCTGGACGAACGTCAAGCCGGGCTCGATCTACCACGCGCTCAAACAGCTCACGCAGGAAGGGAAGCTGCGCGCGCTCGGCACCGAGGACAGCGACCAGGGACCCGGCCGGACGCTGTTCGAGCTCACCGAGGCGGGTGAGGCCGAGTTCCGCACGCTCATGGACGCCGCGCTGGTGAGCATCGATATGGAAGAACTCGGCGCCGCCATCGCTTTCATGGACGCTCTGCCCCGCGCGCACGTCATCGCCAAACTGGCGGAGCAGCGGCGCAACGCGGCCGCGGTACGCGAGGACCTGCTGGCCATGATCCCGACCTTCCCCGGCCGCTACGAGGCGCCGCACGCGCCCGATCTGCTCGAGCTGTGGAGCGGCGTGTTCGACAACCTCACCCGATGGACCGACGGACTGCTCGCCCGCCTGGAGTCGGGCGAGTACCGCATGCCGGAGTGATCCCTTCGTGCTGCCCTCGCACCCCCGCCGCGCCCCCGGATACGCTGTGATCATGACGAACTCGCTCGGTGAGGCAGGCTCCGCCGACTACGTGCAGCTGACCACCTTCCGCAAGGACGGCACGCCCGTCAGCACGCCGGTGTGGGCGGTCGCCGACGGCGGCAAGCTGTACATCTGGACGGAGACCGAGAGCTGGAAGGTCAAGCGGCTGCGCCGGGATCCCGCATGCACCGTGCAGGCGTGCGACGCCAGAGGTAAGCGGGTGCGCGGCGCCGTCGTCGCGGGCACCGGGCGCGTGCTGGACGCCGACGGTACCGAACGCGTGCGCGCGTTGCTGCGCAAGAAGTACTGGCTGCTGGGACCGCTGCTCATTCTGGGCAGCACCCTGCGCAGGGGCAAGGCCGGCACGATCGGCATCGAGTTCACGCCCGACGCCTGACCGGCGCTGCCCGGCGAGGTCGATCCCCGGGTCCGCGCACACTCGGAGCGGAAGCGGGAGTGCGCAGATTCGGCCGAATGCCCGGAAGGTCCGGAATAGGCAAGGCGGACACGGGGATTCCGGGGGTACCGGCGGAGGCGGTGATCATGGCTCGGCTATCCTTCGTCGGGCATACCGGGGTAGTCCCCAGGCGGACACGATGTCTCGACCCTGCCCCGGGGGGAGGGATCGTTCATGACAGCACCGACTCGGCCGCCGCGGGCCTCGCAGCCTTACCCGGTCGCCGCCCACTCGGACGCCGAAACCACCGACAGCGGTTGGCTTCCCGTGCTCGTCGCCGCTCTGGTCGGCGCCGTCGTCATCGCCATCGCCGGGGTGATCGCCGGACTCGTGGTGGTCAACATCCGCGAGAGTGCGGCGGCCGACAACCCGGTGCGGACACCGGCAGCCTCGGCGCCGCTGGCGCAGACCTCGGCTCCCGTCGCGCCGGTCCGCGCGGTGGATCCGCCGGCCAAGCAGCTGGACCAGATGGACCTACAACGCGGTGTGCAGCTGGTGCTCATCGACTCCTACGGCATGGACGACGTCCGCGACGTGCGCTGCCCCGGAGGTCAGACCGTCGTCCTCGGCGCGACCTTCGAATGCCTCGTGAAGGTCGGCAGCATGCAGAAGTCCGTATCGGTCACCATCACCGACAGCGACGGCACCTACGAGGTCGGCCGCCCGCACTGAGGCCGGTCGCCGCCACGATCCCGTCCGCACGGGCCGCTCCCAGCACGGAGCGGCCCTGCGTCGTGTCTCGGGTGGTGTCGTGTCTCAGGTGGCCTGGCTGACCGAGGACATGTGGAAGTCGGGAATCCGCAACGGCGGCATGGCGGTTCGGGTGAACCAGTCCTTCCACTCGCGGGGCAGCGTGGCCTGGGTCACGCCCGCCTCGGTGGCCCTGCGCAGCAGGTCGATGGGGCTCTCGTTGAAACGGAAGTTGTTCACCGCCGCGCTGACTTCACCGTTCTCCACCAGATACACGCCGTCCCTGGTGAGACCGGTCAGCAGCAGGCTGGCCGGATCGACCTCGCGGATGTACCAGAGCGTGGTGAGGAGCAGGCCGCGCTCGGTGCGCGCGATCATCTCGTCCAAGCTCGCGCCGGAACCCCCGGTGAGCAACAGGTTCTCGCCGGGCACCGTGGCGGGGGCGTCGAATTCGGCGGCGGTGGCGCGCGGATAGACCAGCGATTCGATGACGCCCTCGCGCAGCCAGTCGACCCGCGCGGCGGGCAGCCCGTTGTCGAAGACCGAGAGCGCCTCGGACGAGGCCGATGTCGCGACGAACGGCCGGTACTCCAGCCCGGCCGCGCTCGGGTCGGAATACAGCGTGAGCGGAATGTCGGTGAGCCGCTCGCCGATTCGGGTGCCGCCCGCGCGGGCGAAGGCGTTGTGCCCCTCCTGCGCGCCGCGGCCCTCCATCGACCACGCCATGTAGATCATCAGGTCGGCGACCGCCGAGGGCGGTAGCAGCGTCTCGTAGCGACCTGCGGGCAGCTCGACGCGGCGCCTCGCCCAATCCAGGCGTCGGTTCAGCTCGGCGAGCAGGCCCGGGGTGTCGACATCGGTGAAATCGGCGGTGCCGACGCCGACCCAGGCGCTGGCCAGCTCCGCGCCCGCACCGCGTTTGCCGTTGATCTCCACCGAGCCGGTCGGTTGCACGAAGCGGCGGCGGATGCCGGTGGAGGTGCCGAGCCAGGTGGTGTGCATCTGGTGGTGGGCGAAGCCGTACAGCAGGTCGGCGCCGTCGAATCCGGCCGACAGGTCACGGGCCAGATCGGCGAAGACCTCGATGCCCGTGCTGCCGGGTGCGGCCGCCCAGTCCTCGGCGGCGGCGTCCGATTCCAGCAGCGGCATCGCGTCTTTCGCGGGTTCGGCGGTGCGCGCCGCGTCCTCGCTTGCCCGTACGACCGCCTCGATCTCGGCGAGGTCGACGCTCGTCGAACCGACGCTGCCGACCCTGGCCGCATGCGGTCCGTCGCGGAAGATCGACACCACCGCCCAGTCCCGCGAGACCGACGAGCCGTTGGTCGTCATCGAATTGCCCGCCCAGCGTAGCGACGCCTCGTGCGCGTCGGTGACGATCACCATCGCCTCGTCGGCGCGGGAGAGCGCCAGCGCCCTCTCCACCACGTCGCCCGCGGGCGCCACACCGCGCGCGTGCACCCTGTCGCTGCCCGGCTCGCTCACTGACCGGCCTCCGTCCTGGTGTTGAGAACGTTGATGCCGCGCACCAGGATCGATGGGCAGCCGTGGCTGACAGCGGCCACCTGACCCGGCTGGGCCTTACCGCAGTTGAAGGCGCCGCCGAGCCGCCACGTCGACGGGCCGCCCACGGCCTCCATCGCGCCCCAGAAATCGGTGGTGGTGGCCTGGTAGGCGACATCGCGCACCTGGCCGTCGAGCGCCCCGTTGCGGATGCGGAAGAACCGTTGGCCGGTGAACTGGAAGTTGTAGCGCTGCATATCGATCGACCACGATTTGTCGCCGACGATGAAGAGGCCGTCCTCGACCCGGGAGATCAGCTCCTCGGTGCTGGTGTCGCGGTCCGGGTCGGGTTGCAGCGAGACGTTGGCCATTCGCTGGATCGGCACGTGGTGCGCGGAATCGGCGTAGGAGCAGCCGTTGGAGCGCGGCAGACCGAGGCGCGGAGCGAACGCGCGGTCCAGTTGGTAACCGGCGAGCACGCCGTCGCGCACGAGATCCCAGCGCTGCCCGGCAACGCCCTCGTCGTCGTAGCCGACGGTGGCCAGGCCGTTGCGCTCGGTGCGGTCGCCGGTGACCTGCATGATCGGGGTGCCGTAGCGCAGCGTGCCCAGCTTGTCCGGGGTGGCGAAGGAGGTGCCCGCGTAGGCGGATTCGTAGCCGATGGCCCGATCGTATTCGGTGGCGTGACCGATGGATTCGTGGATGGTCAGCCACAGATTGCTGGGATCGATCACCAGATCGGTCGGGCCCGCGGTGACGCTCGGCGCCTTCACCTTCTCGGCAAGCCAGCCGGGGATCCGCGCGAGTTCGTCGTCCCAGTCCCAGATTCCGTCGGCGCCGGTGACGTACTCCCAGCCGCGCCCGGCCGGAGCGGCGAGGGTGCGCATGGTCTCGAAGACGCCCGCGGCCGAATCGACAGTGACGGCCTCGAGTTGCGGGTGCAGCCGGACGCGCTGCTGGGCGATCGACGAGCCCGCGGTGTCGGCGTAGAAGGTCTGCTCCTTGACCTGCAACACCGAGGCGGTCACGTGATCGACGCCGTCCGCCGCGGCCAGCCTGCCCGAATAATCTTGCAGCAGAGCGACCTTGTCGGCGGTCGGCACGGTGAACGGGTCGATGTCGTAGGCCGAGACCCAGTGCGCGTCGGTGTAGCGTGGCTCGTCGGCCAGTTCGACGCGCTCCCGGTTCAGATCGCGCAGGGCCGTGGCCACGGTGACCGCGCGGCGCGCCACCTCGGCGGCGGTGTCGGGGGTGAGCGCGGCGTGCGAGGCGAAACCCCAGGTGCCGTCGACGATCACGCGCACGGCAAACCCTAGATCGGTGGCATTGCTGATCGCCTCGACGCGGCCGTCGCGCAGCCGGATGGACTGCGTGACCAACCGGTGCACGCGCAGATCGGCGTGTTCGGCCCCCGCCGCGGTGGCCGCCGCGAGCGCGGCGTCGGCCAGCGCGGACAGTGGTAGCGCGAGGAATTCGGCGTCGATCACCGAGCCGTCCCCGGAAGTCGCGATGCTCACCCCGTTTACGCTACCGGGTGTCCGCCGACCCAGGCATCGGCGGACGAGCCGCGCACCTCGGCGCGGTGGGCGATCGGCCGAAATACTCAGCGGTGCAAGAAGACATCCGTCGGCAGCCGATTCGTGACGCCGGATCGCACCGGCGCGAACGGCACGCGCAAGGCGTGGGTTACCGCATCGGCGCTGCGGAATGCCGTACTGTGCCCGCGTGCCGCCATCCGCCCTCCGTGACCGCAAACGTGACCGTACCCGCCGCGCGCTGCTCGAGGCCGCCGTCGAACTCTTCGAGACAAGAGGCTACGACGAGACCACGGTGGCCGACATCGCCGCCACGGCGGAGGTGGGCACGCGCACCTTCTTCAATTACTTCGCCAGCAAGGAAGAACTGCTCTTCCCCGAGCCCGACGATCGCGTGCGAATGGCGGTGGCCGCCATCGCGAGCCGCCGTGTCGGCGAGCGTCCGGTCGAGGTGCTGCTGCGCGCGCTACGGGCCGCGGGCGACAATCCGGGCGAACACCTCGTCGACGATCTGGGCGCTCGCATCGCCGCGGTGCGCGCCCAGGTCTCGCGGACCGTGCCCGCGGTGAGCGGCCGCGCCGCGCACGCCCAGCTGGTGGCGCAGCGCGAGATCGGCAGGCAGCTACACGCCGCGTTCCCCGACGAATTCGACGAGGTCGGCGCCGCGGCGCTGGTCGGCGCGGTGGTCGGTGCGGTGTCCGGCGCGCTCACCGTGCTCTTCCAGCAGCCGCACGCGGGACCCGAGGACGGTGAGCGGTTGCACCGCCAGATCAACGAGACCACCCGCCGCGTCCTGCGGCCGTGGCTCACCGCCAGCTGCGCGGCGCACGCCGAACCGGTCGGCTGAGCGCCTCGAAAGGCTGAGCGCGTTCGACTGACTGCGCACCGACTGACTGAGCGCGCCGCTCAGCCGAACTGCTGCCAGCCGAGGCGGAGCACCATCGCCACCACGACCACGAGCAGCACGACGCGGACGAATTCGGCGCCCCGGCTCAGCGCCATCCGCGACCCGGCGATCGCGCCGGCGATATTGGCGACCGCCATCGTCGCGCCGAGCGCGAACATGACGTGCCCGGTGAGGCCGAAGAAGAGCAGCGCGCCGGCATTGGACCCGCAGTTGATCACCTTCGCCATGGCCGCGGCCCGCACGAACTCGGTGCCGAGCAGCGTGGCGAAGGTGATGATCAGGAAGGTGCCGGTGCCGGGCCCGAGCAAGCCGTCGTAGAACCCGATCAGCCCGGCGGCCAGCGCCACGACCAGCACCACCTTGCGGCGGGTCGGCGGATGGGTGGCCATGGTGACGCCGATCGACGGGCGCAGCGTCACGACGATCGCGACCGACACCAGGACCACCATCACGATCGGGACGAACAGGTCGCGATCGATCAGCGAGACCGCCGCCGCGCCCGACGCCGCGGCCACGGCGGCGATGCCCGCCGCGGGCAAGAGCACCCGCCACTGCATCGGCACCTTCCTGGCGAAGGTCAGCACGGAGGCGGTGGTGCCCGCGAACGCGGCCAGCTTGTTGGTGCCGAGCGCGGTCTGCGGCGCGATGCCGGGAGCGACCAAGAACAACGTCGGCAGGACGATCAGGCCGCCGCCGCCGACCACCGCGTCGACCCAGCCCGCGGCGGTCGCGGCCGCCACCAGGGCCGCCCAGTCTGCAAGATTCACGGTGCAACCCAACCAGACGTCCCATGTTTCCGTGCTGCCTGGGACGGAGGGCCTAGTCTTGCCGGCATGCGCCGGTTCAGTCTGTGGCTTCGTGGCAAGCCCCTCGTGGCGGATTCCATCCTCGCATTCGGCTTGCTGTTGCTGGACCTCACGGCCATCGGCGATTCCAACCAGAAGGCCGTGTACCTGGTGGTCGGCGGATTGCTGCCGATCCCGGTCGCCTTCCGCCGCGTCTACCCGAGGGCCACCGCCGCCACCATGCTCGGCCTGGCCATCAGCACCACCCTGCTGAGCTACCTGCTCGACGACAAGGCAATGCACCCGGCGCTGCTCGCGCTCGGGATCATGCTGTACACGCTGGTCGCCTACGTCGGCAGGCGCGAGGGCTTGCTGCTGCTGGCGGGTCTTGTCGTCGACACCACGCTGTCCACCCTGCTGCTCGATCAGCCCGTGTGGTCGACGATCGCGTTCATCGCGTTGTACTACGCGCTGTGCTGGACCTTGGCGGAGTTCAACGGCGCGCGGCACGCCTACGACGCCGAGGTGGCCGCGCGGCTCGCGGTCGCCGACTACGACCGGGAGCGGCGCACCCACGACGCGGTCGCGCTCGAACGCACCCGAATCGCGCGCGAACTGCACGACGTCGTCGCGCACGCGGTGAGCGTCATCATCGTGCAGGCCGACGGTGCGAAGTACGCGCTGCGCCGCGACCCGGACATCGCCGAGCAAGCCGTCACCACCATCGCGAGCACCGGCCGCGAGGCGCTGCGTGAGCTGCGCCGCACGGTCGCACTGCTGCGCACCGAGCACGCGCCCGATCAGCTGCCCCAGCACGGCACGGCAGGCATCGCCAAGGTGGTGGAGATGATGCGCGGCACCGGTCTCGCCGTCGAGCTGGAGCTGACCGGCGACATCGACGACATCGCCCCGGAGGTGAGCCTCGGCGTGCACCGGATCGTGCAGGAGTCGCTGACGAACACGTTGCGTCACGCGGGCGCCCACCCCAAGGCGTGGGTCCGGGTGCACCGCCGCGACAGCGACGTCCTCGTCGAGGTCACCGACTCCGGCGGCGTTCCGATGCACGGGCCCGAGGCCAACCCGATCAAGGGCAGCGGCCTCGGGCTCGTCGGCATGCGTGAACGCATCGCGGTCCTCGGCGGAACCCTGGACGTGGGCCGCGCCGCTGACGGCGCCTGGCGGGTACGCGCGACCATCCCGCTGGTCACCGAGCCGCTGGACTGCTAGGGCGCGGTCCCGCTGCCGCGGCCCCGGTGGGGGCGGTCCCGCTGGTGCGGCCGCGGGGGATGGAGGGGCGGTTCCGCTGGTGCGGCCCCGGGGGAGTGGTCAGCTACGCCCGGTCACTCGAAGATCGCCGCGAGCTCGCGCAGCACCTCGCTGGCGGTGATCGGGTTCAGCGCGCCGAAGGCGGTGTCGCCGCATCGGCGCCACCACGGTGACGCGGGGCGCGAGCTCAGCTCGACCGCCTCGATGACCCGCTCGCCCTCGGGCTCCGCATCCCCGACGGCGATGCCGTCGTCCAGGTGCAGCAGCACCTGGAGGTCGCCGTCGACCCGGCGGTAGAGGTGATCGTGCACCCCGTCGATCGGTGCGCCGCGGCGCCAGCCGAATCCCTCCAGGCGCAGCAGCGCGCAGGTGGGCACCATGCGGTGCGCGAAGCGTTCCAGCGAGGTCGCCGCCCGCTCCCGCTCGGTCAGCGCGTGCACCTCTCTGGCCAGTTGCGGAAAGGGTTGGCGCAGTTCGTGATCCGTGAAATGGCTGACCCAGTGCGGTAGCTCGCCCGCGAGCTGGAGCGGATGGGCCACCGCGATACGGGCCGAGTCGACGCCGATCGTCCGCCCATCGCGGTCGGTCGCGGAGCCGTCCGCCGCGACACGGAAGGAGACCTCGAGGTTGGCTCGCTCGTCGAACCCGAGCCAGACCAGCCGTCGCGCCGGATGGCGCAAAAACGGATGGTCGAGGACGGAAACCCGATGCTGACCGCCGGTCCACGTGTGCTGCTGGATCATCGCGATCTCCAGAAGCCGAATCTGTTCGCACATCTCCCCACCACGAGAGTCGATTACAGGGAACGCAAGAGAATATCGGCGCGCGCCGACAAGTCCGGGAGACGCGCGGAAGCGGTAACCGAATTGTCGCCCGGCACCGCTAGATTGGACGCGTGCCGATCACTGTTCTCGTAGTCGACGACCAAGAATTGATGCGCATGGGGCTGAAGATGGTGCTCGGCGCGCATCCCGACATCGAGGTGATCGGGGAGGCCGAGAACGGCGCGGCGGCCGTCAGCAAGGCCAAGGAACTGCGCCCCGACGTGGTGCTGATGGACGTCCGCATGCCCGTGGTCGACGGCGTGACCGCCACCGGCCGCATCGTGGAAGCGGGCGACGGGTGCCGTGTCCTGGTGATGACCACCTTCGACCTGGACGAACACGCCCTGGGCGCGCTGCGCGCGGGCGCCAGCGGCTTCCTGCTCAAGGACACCCCGCCGGAAGATCTGGTCTCGGCCATCCGCAGCGTGGCCGCGGGCGACGCGGTGGTCTCACCGAAGGTCACCAAGCGGCTGCTCGACCGGCTCATCGCCGACGATCCCGCAGGCATGCGCGACCCCTCGGTGCTCGATGTGCTCACCGCGCGCGAACGCGAGGTGCTCGAGCAGATCGCCGCGGGCCGCTCCAACGCGGAGATCGCCGAGCAACTCTACCTCTCCGAAGCCACCGTCAAGACGCACGTCGGCCGGGTGCTCACCAAACTCGGGCTGCGCGACCGGGTGCAGGCCGTGGTGTTGGCCTACGAGACCGGGCTGGTGCGGCCCGGCGGCTGAATCTCAGCGAGCTATCAGCCCCGGGCGGGAGAAAAACACCGCTCGCTTGCGTTGGTAGGGGTAGATCGTCCGGAAGGAACGCCATGCCCGCCCTGCTGTTCGTGCTCTACGTGGTCGTCGAGATCGCCGCGCTGTTCGCCGTCGGTCAGCTGATCGGCGCGATGCCAACCATCCTGCTGCTCATCGCGGGCTCCGCGGCGGGCATGCTGCTGATCGGCTCCCAGGGGCGGCGGGTGTTCGACCAGTTCCGCCGGGCCGGACGCGGCGAGATCACCCCCGGCACCGCCGTCGCCGACGGCGCGCTGGTCGCGACGGGCGGAGTGCTGATGTTCGTGCCCGGACTGGTGACCTCGCTGTTCGGGCTGCTGTTGCTGCTGCCGCCGACCAGGATGCTGGTGCGTCCCATCGTCACCGCGCTGGCCGCGCGTCGCTTCGGTCGTCTGCTGAGCCGCGCGCCGTACCGCGGCGTCGTCATCGACGGCGACGAGGTGATCGACGGCGTGGTCGTCCAGCAGTGTTCACCCACCCCGTCGGCTCCGCCGACTGCCGTCCCCCAGTGGTACGACGACGGTCAAGGCAACGCCCGCCGGGCGGTCGGCCCGGCCTGACGGTGGGCCGTCCACGGTGATCGACCGAATCCGGCATACGGCAGACTGGTGACCCGTGGGTACCCAGTTGCTGATCGGCGGTCGTTTCTACAGCTCTAGTTCACCGGACGCGACCGCGATGGCGGTCAGCGACGGCATGGTGGTGTGGCTCGGCGCCGAGCGGCCCGGCCGCGCGTTGCACCCGGACGCCGAGATCATCGACCTGGACGGCGCGTTCGTCGCGCCCGCGTTCGTCGAGCCGCACGTGCACGTGACGGCACTCGGCCTGAAACTCACTGGACTCGACCTGTCGGGCGCGCGGTCGCTGGCCGACTGCCTCGCGGCGGTGCGCGAGCACGCCGCCGCGCGGCCGCACGGCGCGATCCTCGGCGACGGTTGGGACGAGACCCGCTGGCCCGAGGGCCGCCCGCCGACGATCGAGGAGATCGATGCCGCGGTGGGCCCCGGCCGTCAGGTGTATCTGGCCCGGGTGGACGCCCATTCGGCCGCGGTGTCCTCGGCGCTGCTGAACGCCGTGCCCGCGGTGACCTCGGCGGCCGGGTTCACCAGGGGTGAGCCGCTGCGTGGTGCGGCGCACCACCTCGTGCGCGCCGCGGTGCTCGGCGGTCTGGACCGCGCGCGGCGGGACGAGGCGCGCCGCGCGGCGCTGGACGCGGCGGCCGCTCACGGCATCGCGGCCGTCCACGAATGCTCCGGACCCGATATCGCGGGCCGCGACGACGTGCGCGAACTGCTGGAATTCGAGCACGGGGTGGAGGTCCGCGCCTACTGGGGCGAAGCCGTGACCAGCGCCGAGCAGGCCAAGACCCTGGTCGCCGAGCTCGGCGTGCACGCGCTCGGCGGCGACCTGTTCGTCGACGGGTCGCTCGGCTCGCGCACCGCCTGGCTGCGCGAGCCCTACGCCGACACGCCCGGGACGGGTATCGGATATCTGGACGTCGACGCCATCGCCGCGCACCTGCGAGCGTGTACCGCCGCGGGCATCCAGGCAGGCTTCCACGTCATCGGTGACGCCGCCATGGACGCGGCGGTCGCGGGCTTCCAACGGGTCGCCGACGAGCTCGGCGGTCCGGCCGTCGCTTCACGCGGACACCGCGTCGAGCACGCCGAGATGGTCGACGCCGAGCAGATCGGCAAGCTCGCCTCGTGGGGCGTGATCGCCAGTGTCCAACCGGGTTTCGACGCGACATGGGGCGGTACGGACGGCATGTACGCGGCCCGGCTCGGCGCCGAGCGGGCCGCCGCGCTGAATCCGTTCGCGGCCATGGCCGCCGCCGGTGTGTCGCTGGCCATCGGCTCGGACGCGCCGGTGACCGAGCTGAACCCGTGGCAGGCCGTGCGCGCCGCCGTCGACCATCGCACGCCGGGCCACGGCATCTCGCCGCGCGCGGCCTTCGCGGCCGCCACGCGCGGCGCCTGGCGGGCGGGCGGCGTGCGCGACGGCGTCGCAGGCACGCTCGTTCCTGGCGCGCCCGCCTCGTACGCGGTGTGGGAGGCCGACGATCTCGTCGTCGCCGCGGCCGCCGATTCGGTGCAGCGCTGGTCCACCGATCCGCGCTCGCGGGTACCGGGATTGCCTCCGCTGGAACCGGATTCGGCGCTGCCCCGGTGCCTGCGCACCGTGCACCGCGGCGCCACCCTGTTCGAGGCATGACGATGCCCGGCCTCGCGCGCACCGGCGTCGCTCCGGAACAGTTTCGCGGCGTAGCGGCGCGTGTCGTGGCCGCGCTGATCGCGGGACTGCTTCTCTTCGGCAGCTTTCCGCCGCGGCCGTTCTGGTTCCTCGCGCCGGTCGGCATCGCCGTACTCACCGCGACGGTCCGCGGCGCGGGCAGCCTGCGCGGCGGCTTCGGCTACGGAATGCTCGCGGGGCTCGGCTTTTTCGTGCCGCTGCTGCCATGGACGGGAATCTACGTCGGACCTGCGCCGTGGCTGGCGCTGTCCACCGCGTGCGCGGTCTACCTCGGACTGTTCGGCCTGCTGACCAACCTGATCGGGCGGCTGCCCGGCTGGCCGCTGTGGGTGGCGCTGGCCTGGGTGACGGCCGAATGGATCCGCTCCAGCTTTCCGTTCGGCGGATTCCCCTGGGGACGGCTGGCTTTCGGGCAGGCGGACGGTTGGTTCCTGTCGCTGGCCGCGGTCGGCGGCGCGCCGCTGATCGGCTTCGCGGTGGCGCTCACGGGCACCGGGCTCGCGGCGCTGGTCGAACGGCTGGCGATGGCGCGCCAGGCGGCGAAGGCCGCTGCGGGCGAGCGGAACTCGGCGGGCGAGGCCGTGGGCAGCGACTCGGCGAACTCGGCTAGATCCCGGGCAGGTCTCGCATCGAGGACCGGAATTATCACCGCGGCAGCGACTTTGGCTATCATGCCGATCGCCGGAGTGATCCTCCGGTCCGCGCTGCCCGCCCCTGACGACGGTGACCGGACGATCACGGTCGCCGCGATTCAGGGCAGCGTGCCGCGGCTCGGACTCGACTTCAACGCGCAGCGACGGGCGGTGCTGGACAACCACGTCCGGCGCACCGAGCAGCTGGCCGACGAGGTCGCCGCGGGGCGGGTGCGGCAGCCGGATGTGGTGATCTGGCCGGAGAATTCCTCCGACATCGACCCGCTGCGCAACGCCGACGCCGCGGCGCTCATCACGCGCGCCTCCGAGGCGATCCACGCGCCGATCCTGGTGGGCGCCGTGCTCGTGAACGGCGATCGCACCACAACGAATTCGGTGATGGTGTGGAACGGCGCGGCCGGCCCTGGGGACCGGCACGACAAGAAGATCATCCAGCCGTTCGGCGAGTACCTGCCGATGCGTTCCTTCTTCCGGCTGTTCTCCGAATACGCCGACCGGGCAGGCTATTTCGTGCCGGGTGACGGGGACGGCGTGGTGCGCGCCGACGGCGTCGACATCGGCGTGGCGACCTGTTACGAGGTCGCCTTCGATCGGGCCTTCCGCGATTCGATGCGGGCCGGAGCGCAACTGCTCACCGTGCCGACCAACAACGCGACCTTCGGCGACAGCGAGATGACCTACCAGCAGCTGGCCATGTCCCGTGTACGCGCGGTGGAGCACGGCAGGGCGCTGGTCGTCGCGGCGACCTCCGGTGTCAGCGCGATCGTCACCGCCGACGGCGCGGTGCCGCAGCAGACCGATCTGTTCGTGCCCGCGGCCCTCGTCGCGGACCTGCCGTTGCGCAGCAGCACCACATTGGCTACTCGAATCGGCGCCACACCGGAATGGGTCTCCGCTATCCTGACCGCTGCCGCCGTCGTTGTTGCATGGTCCCGCCGGCGGGGGTCGCGGTCTGTCTACGCGACCGACCAGGGTTTTTCGGTCGACCAATCGGTCGGCTGACCTGGATAACGATCTCATCGACAACCGAACATCCGGTCTTTTCCGGGACAGGCGAGACCTCCGTAGCCTGTTCGTGATGTTGCGTGCCGTTTGCTGGCGTGACTCGCGAGGTCGATCCTGTCCGCGGCGTCAGCCGTCGGACCTCGGTGTTTCCGGTCCGCGACGCCGCTCGCCGCAAAAGTTTGCGGAAATGTAGCTGACCAAAAAGACGTTCTGCCAACGTCGTTCGATGTGAAACAAATCCAATACGTCGGCCATCCGGCATCTGGGGTGCTCCGAATCATAGGGCGTGGATCACACGTCCTACGGCTCGCGCGTGCGTGCCCGCCGTGGGGGGTCGGGGAGTTGCGTCAGTTGCGGCAGAACGGAGTGATGAATGAGTTCATTGGCCACCGATCGCGTCGACCAATGCACTTCGGGTGAATTTTCGGCACAACCGTTCGCTCTCTCCCCAGCGCAGACGGCCCTGTGGTATGCCCAGCGGATTCGGCCCGACGTTCCCTTGACGATCGCCCAGTACCTCGAGATCCATGGGGATCTCGACATCGGGTGCCTGCTCTACGCGATCGAACGTTTCGGTGCCGAGACCGAGGTCGGGCACGTACGGATGGCGGAGATCGACGGTGTTCCGCACCAGATGGTCGACTGGTCCCGCCGTCCCGGCTGGGGCCGCGTCGACATGCGCGACCAGCCCGATCCGCGCGGCGCCGCACTGCGCTGGATGACCGAGCACGCCAGCTCTCCCATCGATCTGGAACGCGATCCACTCACAACTAACGTGGTGCTGCGCGTCGGCGAATCCGAGTACTACTGGTACTCGCGCGGGCATCACATCGTGATCGACGGCTACGGCGCGATGAACGCGCTGACGCGGACGGCCGAGATCTACACCGCCGTGCAGAATCAGACGGAGCCGTCGGTCTCGCGCGCGACGGGGCTGGAACAGATCTACGCCGACGAGTCGGCTTACCGCGAGTCCAACCGGTTCCGCACCGACCGCGACTATTGGCGCGAGCAGCTCTCGGACGCGGGCGGGCCGCTCAGCCTGTCCCAGGTCGCGGTGACCACCTCGACGCCGGATCCGGGCAGGCGCCTGGCCATGGGCATGCTCGACGATCACGCCGATACCACCATGACCGCGGCGATGGCGGCGTTCGACACGAACAACTCGACGCTGTTCGTCGCGGCGCTCGCGTGCTACGTGCGCTCGGTGACCGGCGATTCGGACGTGGTGCTGAGCCTGCCCGTCGCGGCGCGGACGACCGTCGCGCTGCGCCGTTCGGCGGGCGTGCTGTCGAACGTGGTGCCCATCCGCCTGCGGTTCGACGCCGACACGACCGTCGGAGACGTGGTGCGCTCGACGGAGCTGCAGATCACCGGCGCGTTGCGGCACCAGCGCTACCGGCACGACGACATCCGGCGCGACTGCGGCTATTCCAGGGACGCGCGCGGCTTCTTCGGGCCGATGGTCAACATCATGCTGTTCCACAACGAACTGAAGTTCGGTGATCTGACCGGCTCGCTGCACGTGCTCGCCACCGGACCGGTGGAGGACCTCTCGATCAACCTCTACAACGGCGAGGCCGGGCACATCCATGTCGACTTCGAGGCCAACCCGCGGCTGTACGGCGACACCGAGGTCGTCATGCACCACGGTCGCTTCCTCGACTTCCTCGGCAAGTTCCTGGCGTCCGAGCCGGCGACCGCGGCGGAATCGCTGTGCGCCCTCACCGACGCCGAACGCGATCTCGTGCTACGCGACTGGAACGCCACCGAGGCGCCGGTCCAGGACGACACGCTGGCCGGGCTGTTCGCCGATCGCGTCGAGATCTCCCCGGATGCGACCGCGCTGGAGTTCGAAGACCGTGTGCTGACCTACCGCGAGCTCGACGAGCAGGCCAATCGATTGGCGCGGCTGCTCATCGCCCGCGGCGCGGGCCCCGACACGGTGGTCGGCCTCTGCCTGCGGCGCAGCATCGAGCTGATCGTCGGCATGTACGCGATCGTCAAGGCAGGCGCGGCGTATCTGCCGCTGGACCCCGATCATCCGGCCGATCGCATCGACGGCATCCTCGCCCAGGCCGAACCCGTGTGCCTGATCGGCGCCGAGCGCGACGGGCTCGCGTTGCCGCTGCGCACCCCGGTGCTGACGCTCGACACCGTCGATCTCTCCGGTTTCGACGCCGCGCCGATCACCGACGCCGACCGGAAGGCGCCGCTGCGCCCCGAGCACTTGGCCTACGTCATCTTCACCTCGGGATCCACCGGAAAGCCCAAGGGCGTCGGGGTATCCCACGCGGCCATCGTGAACCGGCTGCGCTGGATGCAGCACGAGTACTCGCTCGACCACACCGACGCGGTGCTGCAGAAGACCCCGGCCACCTTCGATGTCTCGGTCTGGGAGTTCTTCTGGCCCCTGCAGATCGGCGCGCGTCTTGTGATCGCCGCGCCGGACGGCCACCGTGACCCGGCGTATCTCGCCCGTGTCATCGCCGAAAAACGCATCACCACCGCGCATTTCGTGCCGTCCATGCTGTCGGTGTTCGTCACCGACACCGATGTGCGCCAGTGCGGCTGCCTGCGCCGGGTGTTCTGCAGCGGTGAGGCGTTGCCCGCCGCGATCATCCGCGATTTCCACGGGGTGCTGCGCGGGACCCAGCTGCACAACCTGTACGGGCCCACCGAGGCCGCCGTCGACGTCACCTACTGGCCGTGCCCGGAGGAGCCGGGGACCGTGCTGATCGGCTCGCCGGTCTGGAACACCCAGACCTACGTGCTGGACAGGCAGTTGCGGCCGGTGCCGCCGGGTGTCGTGGGTGAGTTGTACCTGGCAGGAGTGCAGCTGGCGCGCGGCTATCTCGGTCAGCCGCGGCTGACCGCCGACCGCTTCGTGGCCAACCCGTTCACGCCGGGGGCGCGCATGTACCGCACCGGCGATCTCGCCCGCTGGCAGCTGGAGCCGGCGGCGGACGGCCGGGGCGTACTGGAATACCTGGGCCGCACCGACTTCCAGGTGAAGATCCGCGGCCTGCGCATCGAGCTCGGCGAGATCGAGGCCGCGCTGCTCGACGACGATCACGTCGCGAGGGCGGTCTGCATCGCGCACGCGGGACGCGCAGGCGACGAGCTGGTGGCCTATGTCGTCGCGGCGCCCGGCGCCGACTTCGAACGCCTGGACACCGCGACACTGCTGGCCGCGCTGCGGCGCACCCTCCCCGCCTACATGGTGCCTTCTGCGCTGATCGAGCTCGACGAACTGCCGCTCAGCGCCAACGGCAAGATCGACCGCAAGGCGCTGCCGGTGCCGACGCTCGTCGCCAGGACGATGCCGGTCACCGCCGCGCCGCGCACCGAGGTGGAGCGGGCGCTCGCCGCGATCTTCAGCGAGGTGCTCGGCACCGAGGCGATCGGGCTCGAGGACGGTTTCTTCGATCTCGGCGGCAACTCGCTCATCGCCGCGCGCGCCGTGGCGCGGATCAACGTCGCGCTCGGCACGGCGCTGACCATCCGTGACCTGTTCGAGGCCTCCACGGTTGCCGCGCTCACCCAGCGTTTCGCCTCGCACACCCCGGACACCAGCTCGCCGCGGCTGGTTCCCGCCGAACGGCCGGAACGGATTCCGCTGTCGCTGGCCCAGCAGCGTCTCTGGATTCTGAACCGCTTCGCCGAGCACGCCGCCGCCTACAACATGCCGCTGGCGGTGCGCCTCGACGGACCGCTCGACCACGCGGCGCTGCGTGCGGGCCTCATCGACATGATCGAGCGCCACGAGAGCCTGCGTACCACCTTCCCGGAGAGCGTCGACGGTCCGTACCAGCTGATCCACCCCGCGACGGACATCCCGCTCACCCTGGATCCGATCGACGCCGTCGGTGCCGACGTGACCGAGCTGGCCACCGAATTCGCCGGGTACGGCTTCGATCTGCGCAGCCAGGCCCCGATCCGGGTCGCGCTGTGGCAGACCGGCCCGCAGCAGCACGTGTTCCTGATCGTGCTGCACCACATCTGCGGTGACGGCTGGTCGGTGATTCCGCTGGCCGACGACCTCATGACGGCGGTGGCGGCGCGGGTCGACGGCGTCGCCCCGCAGTGGACGCCGCTGCCGGTGCAGTACGCGGATTTCTCCCTCTGGCAGCGCGAGCTGCTCGGTGACGAGGACGATCCGGCCAGTGCGCTGAGCCGTCAGCTGACCTACTGGCGCTCGGCGCTGATCGGGCTGCCCGATCAGCTCGATCTGCCGCTGGACCGCCCGCGCCCGCTGCGTCGCTCCACCGCCGGCGGCCGGGTCGCCTTCACGATCGCCGCCGAAACCCGCCGTGCCGCAGCGGAACTCGCCGCGACCCGGGGCGTCAGCATGTTCATGGTGCTGCACGCGGCGCTCGCGACGCTGCTGGCCCGGCTGTGCGCGAGCACCGACATCGCCGTCGGCACCCCGATCGCCGGGCGTTCCGATCCGGCGCTCGACGACCTCGTCGGCATGTTCGTCAACACCCTGGTGCTGCGCACCGAGGTGGATCCGGCGGCGGGCTTCGACCGCATGCTCGACGTGGCCCGTGAGACCGACCTCAACGCGTTCGCCAACGCCGATGTGCCGTTCGAGCGGTTGGTCGAGGTGGTCAACCCGGAGCGGACGGCCGCACGGCACCCGCTGTTCCAGGTGATGCTCTCCTACGACGGCACGCCGGAGCTCGCCATCGATCTGCCGAACGTGACGGCCCGAGTGCTGCCGCTCGCGTCCGACATCGCCAAGTTCGACCTGCAGCTCGAGGTGCACGACAGCTTCGGCGAGGGACCGCTGGCCGCCGAATTCGGTTACGCCAAGGACGTTTTCGACGAGCGCACGGTGGAGTGGTTCGCGCGGCGGTTCGTCGCGCTGCTCACCGCGGCGGTCGCGGCGCCGCAGCGGCCGGTCGGCGACATCGACATCCTCGATCGCAAGGAATCGGCCAACCTGGTGCCGATCGCGGCGGCGCCCGCCGAGCCCCAGATCTCGCTGGCCCGCCTGCTCACCGCCACCGCCGAGCGACTCCCCGATTCGGTCGCGGTGCGCTACCTCGGGCAGGACACGACCTACCGTGAGCTCGACGAGATGTCGAACCGCTTGGCGCGCGTGCTGATCGAGCACGGCGCCGGGCCCGAGGTCGTGGTGGCCATCGCGCTGCCGCGCAGCCTGGACTCGATTGCCGCCATCTGGGCGGTCGCGAAAACCGGTGCGGCGTATGTGCCCATCGATCCCGGGTACCCGGCCGAGCGGATCGGGCACATGATCGCCGACTCCGGCGCGATTCTCGGCCTGACCATCCCGGAGTGCTTGGCCGCCATGCCCGAATGGCCCGCACCGCGCGGGCGGCACCGCAAGTCGTACGTGGACTGGCTGGTGCTCGGCTCGACGGAACTGGCCGACGAATGCGACGACCAGTCCACCGCGCCGGTCACCGACGTCGACCGCTACCACCCGCTACGGACCAGCCACCCGGCGTACCTGATCTACACCTCGGGCTCCACCGGCATACCGAAGGCCGTCGTGGTGACCCACGCGGGTATCGCGTCGCTGGCCAGCGAACAGACGCATCTGTTCGGCGTCACGGATTCCGCACGCACACTGCACTTCTCGTCGCCCAGCTTCGACGCCTCGGTGCTGGAACTGCTGCTCGGCTTCGCGGCAGGCGCGACGATCGTGATCGCGCCCGCGGGAATGTACGGCGGCGCGGAGCTGGCGGAGCTGCTGCGCACCGAACACGTCACGCACGCGTTCATCACCCCCGCCGCGCTGGCCACCGTGCCGGACGAGGGACTCGACGAACTCGAGGCCGTGATCGTCGGCGGCGAGGCGTGCTCGGAGGAACTCGTGACGACCTGGTCGGCACGGCACCGCATGCACAACATGTACGGACCATCCGAGGCCACCGTCGCCGCGACCGCGTCCGGCCCTATGGCCGCGGGACGTCCGGTGCCGCTCGGCATGCCGGTGCGCGGCATGCGCCTGTTCGTGCTCGACGCGCGCCTGCACCCGGTGCCGCCGGGCACGCCCGGCGAGCTGTACCTGTCCGGCCCCGGCTTGGCCCGCGGTTACCTGGGACGTTACGGCCTGACGGCGCAACGCTTCCCGGCGAACCCGCACGGCAGGCGCGGCGAAAGGATGTACCGCACCGGCGATCTGGTGGTCGCCGACTTCGGCGGGCGCCTGCGCTTCCTCGGCAGGGCCGACGACCAGATCAAGATCCGCGGCTTCCGCATCGAGCTCAGCGAGATCGATCACGCGTTGCGTGCGCATCCCGGGGTGAGCTTCGCGCTGACGCTGGTGCACACCGGCGAGCACGGCGACCCGCGGTTGGTGTCGTACGTGACGGCGGAACGGGACGCCGCGTCCGTCACGCCGGCCGCGATCCTGGAGACCGCGCGGCAGCGGCTGCCCGGCTACATGGTGCCCGCCTCGGTGATGGTGCTCGACGAGCTGCCCGTGGCGCCGACCGGCAAGCTGGATCGAAAGGCCTTGCCGCAGCCGGTGTTCGCGGGCGCGGGTCCGTCGAGGGCGCCGCAAACCGAGGCCGAGATCCGGGTGGCGGGCGTGTTCGGCGCTGTGCTCGGGCATCCGGTCCAGGGCGCCGAGGACAGCTTCTTCGACATCGGCGGCACGTCGCTGCTCGCCACCCGGCTGGCGGCCGCGCTGCACGAAGAGTTCGGCGTCGACCTGCCGGTGCGGACGCTGTTCGAGGAGCCGACGGTCGCCGCCGTCGCGCTGCGGATAGCGGAAGCGCCCCGGACGCAACGGGTGCCGCTGGCTGTTCACACCCCGCGTCCGGGACGCATCCCGCTGTCGCTGCCGCAGCAGCGACTGTGGTTCCTCAATCGATTCTCGCCCGAATCCAGCGCCTACAACATCGCATTCGTCATTCGAATCGACGGCGATCTGGATGTGGCGGCGCTGCGCGCGGCCCTCACCGATCTGGTGGAGCGGCACGAGGTGCTGCGCACCGTGTACCCGGAGGACAGCGGCGGCGCCCAGCAGTTGGTGCTGCCGATCGGCCGGGCACTGCCCTCGGTGGAGCCGATCGCGGTCGACGAGGCGGCAGCGAAGGACGCGCTGCGCGTGCTCGCGCGCGGCGGCTTCGACTTGACCAGGGACACGCCGCTGCGAATCGTGTTGCTGCGCACCGGCGCCGAGCGCTATCAGCTCGGCATCGTGCTACACCACATCGCGGCCGACGGCTGGTCGCTCGGCCCGCTGACCCGCGACCTCGCGATGGCGTACGCGGCGCGCCGCGACGGCCGGGTGCCGGGCTGGGCGCCACTTCCGGTGCAGTACGCCGACTTCGGGCTGTGGCAGCGGGCCTCCCTCGGCGACGAGAACGACCAGGACAGCGTCGCGGCCGCTCAGCTGGCCTACTGGCGCGACGAGCTGGCCGAGCTGCCCGCCGAGCTGCCGCTGCCGTACGACCGGCCGCGGCCCCTCGATCCCACCCAGCAGGCGGGCACCGTGCGGTTCACCGTGCCGGAGCCGGTCCAGCGCGCGCTGGCCGAGCTCGCGCGTGCGCAGGGTGTCAGCCTGTTCATGGTGCTGCGCTCGGCGCTGGCCGTGCTGCTGCGGTTCGTCACCGGCGGGCGCGACATCGTCATCGGCACACCGGTGGCGGGCCGCACCGATACCAAGCTCGACGAGCTGGTCGGCATGTTCGTGAACACCATGGTGCTGCGCTCCGATGTGGATCCGGACCGGCCGTTCGTCGCCCAGCTGCGCGCCGACCGCGACACCGAACTGAGCGCGATGGCCAACGCCGACGTGCCGTTCGAGCGCGTCGTCGAGGAGCTGGGCCGCGCCATGGGCGTCGGAGCGAACCGTCCGATGTTCCAGGTGGCGCTGACCGTTCAGGACGGCCCCACGCCGACCCTGGAGCTGCCCGCGTTGGCGCTGAGCGCCGAGGAACTCGACATCGCGCGCGCCAAGTTCGATCTGGAACTGCGGGTCGCGACCCGCGACAACGGCGCGCGCGCCTTCGAATTCGTCTACGCGGCAGAACTTTTCGATGCCTCGACGGTCGAGACGCTTGCCGATCGTTTCCTGCGCGTGCTGGCCACGGTCAGCGCGGACCCGCGCATGCCGGTGCGGGCGATCGATGCGCGCACCGAAACCGAGCGCAGGCTGCTCGGCCCGGCGACCGGCGGGGCGACCACCCCGCAGCTCACCTTGGCGGACTACTTCACCGCCACGGCGCGACGGCACGCGCGGCGCGAAGCGGTGCGGTCCGGCGGTATCGCGTTGACCTACGCCGAGCTCGACCGTCTCTCGAACCGACTGGCCCGTGCCCTCATCGGGCGCGGACTCGGCGCGGGCGATCGGGTCGCGCTCGGCCTGACCCGTTCCATCGAATCGGTGCTCACCGTGCTCGCGGTCGCCAAGTCCGGCGCGGCCTTCGTGCCGGTCGACCCGAACTACCCGGTGGATCGCGTCCGGCACATGCTGATCGACTCCGGCTGCCAGGTCGGCGTCACCGTGTCCACGCACGCCCAACGGCTGCACGCGGCGACCGACGACACGGTAACGATCGACGGCACGGGGTCCATCGACGGCACGGTGTCGACCGACTGGCTGCTGCTCGACGACCCGACCCTGATCGCGGAGCTGGATCGATGGGACGACAGCACGATCGAGGAGTCCGAGCGGCTGCGTGCCGTGCCGCTGACGGAGCTGGCCTACATCATCTACACCTCGGGCTCGACCGGTAAGCCGAAAGGCGTCGCGGTCACCCACGGCGGAGTCTCGAACTTCGCCGACGAGGTCAGGGACCGGATGCGGGTCGACGCGAACGCGCGGACGCTGCACTTCTCCTCGCCCAGCTTCGACGCCGCCGTGTTCGACCTGCTGCTCGCGGTGGGTTCCGGCGCGACCATGGTGATCTGCCCGCCGGACATCTACGGCGGCGACGAGCTCGCCGCGCTCATGGACCGCGAGCGGGTCAGCCACACCTTCATGACTCCCGCGGCGCTGGCCACCATCGACAGCGAACGCTGGCCGCTGCCGCACCTGCGCTCTCTGATGATCGGCGGCGAGGCGTGGGGACCGGAACTGGTCGACCGGTGGGCGCCGGGACGGCTGATGTTCAACGGCTACGGCCCGACCGAGACCACCGTCGTCGCCACCGCGAGCGAGGTGGCCGTCGGCGCGCCGATCACCATCGGCACGATGGTGCGCGGCGCGCGGGCCATGGTGCTCGACGATCGGCTGCGGCCGGTGCCGGTCGGCGTGCCGGGCGACCTGTACCTCAGCGGATTCGGCATGGCGCGAGGCTATTTCGAGCGCTTCGGCCTGACCGCCGCCCGGTTCGTCGCCGACCCGTTCGGCCCGGCGAACGAGCGCATGTACCGCACGGGTGACGTGGTGCGCTGGAACGCCGACCACGACCTGGTGTACCTCGGCCGCAGCGACCATCAGGTGAAGGTCCGCGGATTCCGCATCGAGCTCGGCGAGATCACCGCCGCGCTGGGCACACATCCGAGTGTCCGCTTCGCGCACACCGAGGTCAGGCACATCGCGGGCGCGGACCGGATCGTCTCCTTCGTCCACCCGTCCGACGAGCGGGCAGGCATCGACGTCGACGCGGTGCGCGAGCACGTGGCGCAACAGCTGCCCGCGCACATGGTTCCGGTGAGCATCACGGTGCTGGACCGGATTCCGCTCACCCCGGTGGGCAAGCTCGACATCGCGGCGCTGCCGGAACCGCAGTTCACCGCCGTGTCCGCGGGGCGCGCGCCGGAGACCGAGTCCGAGAAGGTGGTCGCCGCGGTGATGGCCGAACTGGTCGGCGTGCAGACGATCAGCGCGACCGACAGCTTCTTCGAGATCGGCGGAAACTCGCTGCTGGCAACCCAGCTGGTGGCCCGGCTGGAGGCGGCGACGAACACCCGGCTGGAGGTGCGCGGCGTCTTCTCGTCGCCGACCGTCGCCGAGCTCGCCGCCATGCTCGACTCCGGTCCCGCGGGAACGGCCACGCGTCCCGAGCCGGTGCGGCGCGACCGGCCCGATCGGATTCCGCTCTCCGCGGCGCAGCATCGGTTGTGGTTCCTGAACCGGTTCAACGAGGTCGGCGCGGCCGCCGACGGGCCGGACCGCAGCGCGGGCGCCTACAACATTCCGGTCGTGCTGCGGATGCGCGGCAGGCTCGACGTCGACGCGCTGGTGCATGCGCTGCACGAGGTGCAGGCCAGGCACGAGTCGCTGCGCACGGTGTTCCCGGAGCTGGACGGCGAACCGGCCCAGGTCGTCCTCGACGAGGACGACGCCGCGGTGACCCTGTTCGTCGCGACCGTCACCCCGGACGCCGTCGACGACGCGGTGCGGCGTTTCGCCGAACCGGGATTCGACCTCGGCGAGACCGTGCCGCTGCGCGCGGCGCTGATCACGGTGTCGGACGAACCCGATCCGGACGGCATGGCGCCGCCTGCCGCCTCCACCGACAACGTCCTGGTGCTGGTCGTGCACCACATCGCCATGGACGGCTGGTCGCTGGAACCGCTGGCCGCCGACGTGGCCACGGCCTACCGCGCCGCCTGCGCCGGGCAGCAGCCGGACTGGGACGAGCTGACCCTGCAGTACGCGGATTACACACTGTGGCAGCGGGATACGCTCGGGGACGAAAACGATCCCGACTCCGTGCTGCGCCACCAGCTCGACTACTGGCGGACCACGCTGGACGGCGTCCCAGAGCTGCTGAGCGTGCCCGCGGACCGGCCGCGTCCGCCGGTGCCTTCCTATCGCGGCGGCACGGTGGAATGCGCGATCGACGCCGTCACCCACCGGGAACTGCAGACGGTGGCCACTACCAACAACGTCAGCATGTTCATGGTGCTGCACGCCGCGCTCGCGGTGCTGCTGCACCGGATGACGGCCACCGACGACATCGCCGTGGGCACGGCGATCGCGGGTCGCGGCCACCCGGCGCTGGACCGGATGATCGGCATGTTCGTCAACACGCTCGTGCTGCGCACCAGGATCGATCCCGACGCGCGGTTCACCGACCTGCTGCACGGCGTGCGCGACGCCGACCTGGACGCGTTCGCCCACGCCGACCTGCCGTTCGAACGGCTCGTCGAGGTGCTGAACCCGACCCGCTCGCAGTCGCACCACCCGATGTTCCAGGTCATGCTCTCGGTGCGGAACCGCCCGGTCCGGACACTGGAGCTGCCGGGGCTGCACATCGAGGCCGAGGACGGCGACACCGGGATCGCCAAGTTCGATCTGCAGTTCACCCTCACCGAGGAGCAGACCGCGCAGCGCGAGCCCGCAGGCCTCACCCTCGCGGTGAACTACGCCAGCGATCTGTTCGACGAGCGGACCGCGCACGGGCTCGGCAAGCGCCTGATGCGGCTGCTCTCGGCGATCGCCGCGACGCCGACCGCCGCGGTCGGCGATCTGGAGCTGCTCGACCCGGAGGAGTGGACCGGGCTGGCTCCGGTGCGCGGTATCGAAGCCGACCGCCCGATCGTCTTCCCCGAGGTCTTCGAGGCCGCGGCGAACGTCGACCGCACGGCGGTGGCGCTGCGTTCCGACGGCACCCACGTGACCTACGACGCGCTGGATCGCTGGACCAACCGGCTGGCCCGCGTGCTCATCGGCTGCGGTGTCGGACCCGAAACGCTGGTGGCGCTGGGGATTCCGCGCTCGGTCGAGTCGGTCGCCTCGGTGCTCGCGGTGGCCAAGGCCGGCGCGGCGTTCGTGCCGGTCGATCCGCTGTACCCGTCCGGGCGCATCACCCACATGCTCACCGATTCCGGTGCGGCGCTGGGCATCACGCTCGCCGAGTACCGCGAGGAGCTGCCCGACGGCATCGAGTGGATCGTGCTGGACGATCCGGACTTCCGCGCGGCCGTGCTCGCGGAATCGGACAACGCGATCGCGGACGAGGAGCGGGTGCGTCAGCTGCGGGTGGACAACCCCGCGTACGTGATCTACACCTCCGGCTCCACCGGCACCCCGAAGGGCGTCGTGGTGACCCACGGCGGCCTGTCCAACTTCGCCGCCGAGACCGCGGAGCGCTTCGACGTCCATCCCGGCAGCCGGGTCCTGCATTTCGCGACGCCGAGCTTCGACGCCGCGATGCTGGACCTGCTGCTCGCCCTCGGCGGCGCGGCGACGCTGGTGATCACGCCGTCCGGGGTGGTCGGTGGCGCGGATCTGGCACAGGTGTTCATCGAGGAAGAGATCACCCACGCCTTCATCACGACCTCCGCGCTCGGCACCGTCGACCCGACGGGCGTCACCGATCTGGCGCACGTGCTGGTCGGCGGCGAGGCGCTGCCGCCCGACCTGGTCACCCGGTGGGCGCCGGGCCGCAACCTGTACAACGTGTACGGCCCCACCGAGACCACCATCGTCACGGTGATCTCGCAGCCGATGGAGCCCGGCGGTCCGATCACGATCGGCGGTCCGATCCGCGGCGTCGCCGCGACCGTCCTGGACCACAGGCTGCACCCGTCGCCGGTCGGCGTCACCGGCGAGCTGCACCTGGCGGGCACCGCGCTGGCCCGCGGCTACCTGAACCGGTCGGGACTGACCGCGCAGCGGTTCGTCGCGAACCCGTACGGCAAGCCGGGCGAGCGCATGTACCGCACCGGCGACCTGGTGCGCTGGTGGTCCGGCGCCGCGGAGGGCGAGCACGAGATCGAGTACGTCGGCCGCACCGACCATCAGGTCAAGGTCCGCGGCTTCCGCATCGAGCTCGGCGAGATCGACACCGCGCTGTTCCGCCACCACGCCGTCGAGTTCGCCACCACCATCGGCTACCGCACGCAGGCGGGCAGCACGGCGCTGGTGGCGTATGTGAAGCCGCGCAACGGATCCGAGGTCACCGCGCGGGAGCTGACCGAGCACGTGGCCGGGCTGGTGCCGAATTACATGGTGCCGCAATCGATCATGCTCATCGACGAGGTGCCGCTGAGCCCGGTCGGCAAGCTCGACCGCCAGGCGCTGCCCGAGCCGGTGTTCAGCGCGTCCGGCGGCTACCGACCGCCGAGCAACCCCGTCGAGGCGGTGTTGTGCGCGGCCTTCGAGTCGGTGCTCGGCGTGGAGACGGTGGGCGCCGACGACGCCTTCTTCGAACTCGGCGGCAACTCGCTGCTGGCCACGAAGGTCGTCGCGCAGGTGCGTGCCGAGGGCATCGACCTGCCGGTGCAGGTGATGTTCGGCGAGGCGACGCCCGCCGCGATCGCCGCGCGGCTGACCGGCTCCGAGGGCGCCGCGGCCGCCATGGCCGGTGCGCTCGGGCCGGTGCTGCCCATCCGGCCGGTCTCCGCGAGGCGGTCGGCGCCGCTGTTCTGCGTCCACCCGGCGATCGGGTTGTCCTGGTGCTACTCGGGCTTGCTCGCGCACCTGTCACCCGACCGCCCGGTGTACGGGCTCCAGTCTCCGCACGTCGCGGGGGAGGACGGCTTCTCCTCCCTCGGTGAGGCCGCGGATTACTATGTGGCCCACATCAAGTCGGTGCAGGCCGAGGGGCCGTACCACCTGCTCGGCTGGTCGCTGGGCGGCCTCATCGCGCACGAGATCGCGGTGCGGTTGCAGGAGTCCGGCGACGAGGTGGCGCTGCTGGCGATGATGGACAGCTACCAGCTCTCCGACGAATGGCTCGAACACGCCATCCCGAGCGTCGCCGAGATCATCGCGGAGTTCGGCAGCGATCTGGGCGACGGCGACGACCTCGACCCCACGATGAGCCTGCTCGATGCGGCAGAACTGCTGCGCTCGCGGCCCGGTGCGTTCTCGGCGCTCACCATCGAGCACCTGGAACGGCTGTACGCGGGCTACGCCAACGGCACGGTGCTGGCGCACGGCTTCCGGCCGCGCACCTTCGACGGTGACGTGCTGTTCTTCACCGCCGCCGACGACGAGGTCAACCAGTCCGATCCGGCCAGGTGCGCCGCGGCGTGGGAGCCGTTCGTCACCGGGACCGTCCACGACCACGAACTGTTCTGCCGTCATTCGGCGATGACCGCACCCGAATCGCTCGCCGTGATCGGACCGGTGCTGAACCGGCATCTCGAGGGTGAAGCGGGCACAACGAAGGAGGATGCGTAGTGAGTGAGGTGCGGCCATGACTCTCGCGGTGGAAGTGCGCGGCCTCGTGAAGAGCTACGGCAAGGTCCGGGTGCTCGACGACATCGACCTGGAGATTCCGGCGGGAACGGTGATGGGACTGCTCGGCCCCAACGGCGCGGGCAAGACCACCACCGTCCGGATCGTGACCACCCTGCTGAAACCGTGCGCGGGTTCGGTGCGGGTGGCCGGGGTCGACGTGCTGCGCGATCCGGCGGGCGCGCGACGGCGGATCGGCCTGTCCGGCCAGTACGCCGCCGTCGACGCGAACCTCTCGGGTTACGAGAACCTGCGCATGGTGGCCCGGCTCTACGGGATGTCACCGCGCCAGGCCGCCACCAGAGCCACCGAACTGCTCGACGCGCTCGGCCTCGACCATGCCGCGCACCGCCGCGCGGGCACCTACTCCGGCGGCATGGCTCGCCGCCTCGATCTGGCGGGCGCACTGGTGGCCCGCCCCACTGTGGTGGTGCTCGACGAGCCGACCACCGGTCTTGATCCGCGCGGCAGGCTCGACATGTGGCGGGTCATCGGCGATCTCGTCGACGACGGCACCACCGTGCTGCTCACCACCCAGTACCTGGAAGAAGCCGATCTGCTCGCCGACCGCATCACCGTCATCGACCGCGGGCGGGTCATCGCGCGCGGCTCGGCCGACGAGCTGAAGACCTCGATCGGCGGCGACCGGCTCACCGTCACCTTGGCCCCCGGTCAGGAGGCGAAGCCCGCGATGAGAGTGCTCGCCCAGGTCGGCGTGGGCGAGCCGAGCCACGATATCGGCACCGAGGAGGTGACAGTGGTGGTCGGCGACGGCTCGCGCACGATGGTTCAGGCGTTGCGCAGGCTCGACGACGCAGGGGTGTGCGTCGTCGACGCGAGCGTGCACCGGCCGAGTCTCGACGACGTATTCCTGTCTCTCACCGGCACCCCCGCGCCCACGTCGGGCGCCGAATCGGAAACCGACGACGTACCCGAGGAGATCATGTCGTGAGTCAGCGACGCGAACCGACGACGACCAGCGCACGTGAGTGAGGTGACCCTGTGACGAGTGCATCGACCGTGGTACGCGAAGAGCTCGACAAGTCCGAGGAAGCCCCGCGGCAGCCGGAGCCGAAAGCGGCTGTGGCCCTGGAGATCACGCCTCCGAAGCTGCGGGTCTTCCGTGACAGCGCGATTGTCGCGCACCGCAATCTGCTGACCATCCTGCGGGTGCCGACGCTGCTGGTGACCGCGACGATCCAGCCGCTGATGTTCGTGTTCCTGTTCGCGTACATCTTCGGCGCCACATTGGGCGGCGGCCAGTACCGCGAGTTCCTGCTGGCCGGAATCTTCGCCCAGACGGTGGCCTTCAACGCCGCGTTCACCACCGTCGGCCTGGCGGGCGACCTGCAGAAGGGCATCATCGACCGGATGCGCACATTGCCGATGTCGCGGCTGGCGGTGCTCATGGGCCGCACGCTGTCGGATCTGGTGGTGAACATCCTGAGTTTGGCGGTCATGGTGGGTTGCGGCTACATCGTGGGCTGGCGTATCAACGGCGGAGTCGCCGACGCCGCCTTGGCCTTCGGAATCATCCTGCTGTTCGCGTTCGCGATGTCGTGGGTGGGCGCGGTCACGGGCCTGTTCTCGCCGACCGTCGAGGTGGCGCAGAGCGCGGGTCTGATCTGGTTGTTCCCGCTCAGCTTCATCTCCTCGGCGTTCATCTCCGCCGAGACGCTGCCGGGACCGCTGCGCACCATCGCGGAATGGAATCCGATCACCGCGGTCTCGGCGTCCGGCCGCAAGCTCTTCGAGAACGGGTCGCCGCCGTCGTTCGTGCCGCCGTCGGGCTGGGCGGCCGACCATTGCGTGGAATACGCGATCATCTGTTCGGTCGCGATCCTGGCCGTGGCGATGCCGTTGGCGCTGCTGCGCTACCGCAAGGTCGCCAGCCGCTGACACACCCCGCCGATGTCATGACAAAAGGCCGCCTCCCGAACGGGAGGCGGCCTTCGTAGTCTGCTGCGTCAGGCGCGGCGGCGGGTCTTGAGCAGTTCGAGGCGCTCCTTGAGCAGTTCCTCGAGCTCTTCCTTGCTGCGGCGCTCCAGCAGCATGTCCCAGTGGGTGCGCGGCGGCTTGACCTTCTTGGTCTCCTGCGTGGTGCCCTCGACCAGGATGCCCTCCTGGCCGTTGCGGCACAGCCAGGTCGGGGGGATCTCGGCGTCGTCGGCGAAGGGCACGTCGAACTCTTCGCCGTTGTCGGTGCGGTACCGGGCGATCCGACGCGGGGCCAGGTCGTGGTCGCGATCGGTCTCGTAGCTCACCGCTCCGAGCCGACTGCCCCGGAGTACGCGATCTGCCATGGTGTGCCTCTCCCTGTGTGCTCGAGTCTTGTTGCGCTGCGACCGTGCCCGGGCGAACGCGTCCTGCGCTCGCTGGACCTCTAGTGCAACGAACGGGCCTGCGTCAATAGTTCCCGATACGGCGACGGTGAACCGTTCCATTGTAGTCGGTGCCGAGGTAGTTGCTCGCCACGCGGGCGGCGGTGCGGTCGGCTGTGTTGCGGTCCGGCCACGGTGGGGGGTCTCCGGGCGCACCCCGCGGGCGACACACTAGTGTTCTGCCTCATGTCGCGCCGCTTGCTGTCCTGCCTGTGGTGTGGGCGGGAGATCGTCGAGTCGGAGGCCGGACGTCGTCGCCGGTACTGCCGCCAGTCCTGCCGCCAACGGGCCTACGAACACCGCAACAGCCTCAAAGGCACCGGTATTCCGGAAGACTCCGTGGTGCTCAGCGCCCAGGAGGCCGCCGACTTGGCGGACCGCTGGTTCGCGGCCCGCTGCGCCGCCGAGGACATCGCCACCGCGATCGGCGAAGGCGCCGACACCGACGAGCTCGCCTCCCTCAGCGCGACCCTCGTCACCTTGGCCCGCGAAGCGGAACGGCTGCGCTAGCTGGCCCACCGAACGTGGGCGGGATGACTTCGTCTCGGATGCCGATCGCCTGCGCTGAGAACGGGCGAACGGCTGTGGGCTGTCACGATGGCGTCCTCACTACACGGCTGTCTGTGCTTCGGCGACCAGTCGTCGTCCGTGTCGGCGGACGACGAGGGTCGCGCTGACGGCGAAGGCGGTGAGGCAGGCGTAGGACGTGAGGGTCGCGGCGTCGGGGTGGACGAGGGACTGGGCGCGCATCGCTTGCGCGAAGGTGACGGCCAACAGCCCGGTGTAGGCGAGGGCGAGGACGCCGATGAGGGCGGCCCGGATGGATTCGGGGCGCAGCCAGGCGTGGCGGCGGGCCAGGCGGGTGAGCAGGAACGTGGCCAGGAGCAGGATCTGGATGCCGTGCAGGCCGAGGAAGTGGGGGATGCGCAGGTCGCCGCCGATGGTGCTCCAGTGGGTGAGCGGCATGCCTTCGGCGGCGTCGCGGACCGCGCGTTCGGCGGCGGGGGCGTCCCGCAGCACGGTGTGCCCGGCCTCGAGTTCGACGACCCGTCCGTTGGCGTCGCGGACGAGTTGTCCGCCGGTGAATCCCATCAGATAGCCGAGGGCCATGCCCGCCACGGCCAGCGCGAGTCCGGCGTGGATGGCGCGCGCGGTGGGGCGATCGACCAGCCGCTGCCAGGACAAGATCAGCACGATCAGCAGGTTCGCGAAGAACAGGCCGGGTACGCCGGAGGCGAACACCGTCTGGCCGACGGAGTTGACCGGGTCGTCGGAGGAGTTGAAATGGCTGAAGGTGCCGCGGGCGGCCTGTAGCGCGATGAAGCCGACATCGAGCGCGCCGGTCACCGCGAACACCGTGCCGAGCCACCAGGTGGCGCGAGATCCTTTGTGTGGCAGGGACAACAGCCACGCCAGCGTGATCCCGTAGACCGCGAACGCGACCCCGAACTTGAAGGTCTTCAACCACACCGATTCCCCCAGCAGCGTGCGGTCGTCGACGACCATCGCGCCGAGGGAGAACACGGCCAGCGCGGTCATCGCCGCCGAAGACCACAGCAGCGGACCGTGCAGGCCTCGCACGCCGCGCGGCAGATCGAGCCAGGGACGCGGATCGAGGCGGTGGCGTCGGGTGACGGTGCGGAGCTCGGTCGTCGGCATGTCCCGAAAGTAGGTACCGGCGACGCCGGAACACGTCCCGCCGCAGCGCCATTCGCGTCTCGTACCGGAGTATCAGACGGCGCCGCCGCTCACCCCGGAGCGGGGGAGCGGCGAGCGGAAACGCACATGCCCGCGAACGGCGCTGTTCGCGGGCATGGCTGCCGGGAGTGACGACCGGCGGGGTTTCACGAGCCCCTCATCGTTGCTCGCGAAACCCCCGGGAGTGGATCACTCCTCGACGTGGCCTACATCGATGCCTCGGGCGGCGAGCCACGGCATCGGGTCGATCGGGCCGTAGGTGGGATCGTGCACTTCGTAGTGCAGGTGCGGTCCGGTGGACTGGCCACGGTTGCCGACGGTGGCGATCAGATCGCCCGCGCGGACCGGCTGGCCGACCTCGGCGAGGATGTCGTTGACGTGTCCGTAGACGCCGACGGTGCCGTCGTCCTGCTGGACCCGCACCCACAGGCCGAAGCCGGAGGCGGGGCCCGCCTCGATCACGACGCCGTCGGTGACGGCCGAGATGGGGGCGCCGAGCGGGTCACCGAAGTCGAGGCCGTTGTGCGCGGCACCCCATCGGCTGCCGAAGTTGGAGGTGAGTCGTCCGGCGACCGGGCGAACGGTCTTCGGGCGGGCGGCTTCCGCAGCTGCCGCGGCTTCCTGGGCGAGGCGGTGCTCTTCCCAGGCGGGGTCGACGACCTGGCCCTCGTCGGTGAACGCGGCATACTGGATGGCGCTCGAGTCGGCGGTGGCCTGGGCGGCGGCCGCGGGCGCGGCAGCCTGGTCATCGGGGTTGGCAGCGGCGAGGACGCCGAGAGTGGCGCCTACGGCGGCGGAGACAGCCACCGCACGGGTGGCGACACGGTGCCGGCGAGAGCGAGTCGCGCCGGGCCGAAGAGCGGATAACAGATCGGTCACGGGCATGACTCGAACGTAACGGACCGTGATAGTCGGTTCGTTATCTTGTGGCTACCATCACAGATCGGTAAAAGCCCAGCTCGTGTGTCACGAACCGATAACGACACGACGAGCCTCCGTTATCAACCTGCGGAAATTGGGTAATAGCCGATCTTGACCAGTTAATCGCTAGTTGATCACAATGTTTAAGTGGCGACTAACGGAGTCCGGGCCCTGGAGGCGCTGGCCGAGCCGACCAGGCGGGCGATTTTCGAGGCATTGCCGCAAGCGCCGAGGTCGGTGGGGGAGCTGGCCGAACTGGTCGGCGTGAGCAGCTCGGCGGTCTCCCAGCATCTGAAGGTGCTGCGGGCGGCGCGGCTGGTCATGGTGCGTCCGGAAGGCACCCGGCGGGTGTACACGCTCGACCCGCGCGGGCTCGGCGACGCGCGCGATTACCTCGACCAGTTCTGGCCGAGCGCGCTGGCGGCCTACTCGGCCGCGCTGAGCGAGGCGAGCGCCGAGGGGTGAGTAGTCAGCCGACCCGGCGATAGGTGGGGCGACGCGCCGCGGCCGAGTTGCGCTGGTTCAACTGCTTCTCGACAGCGCCGACGACGTCGGCTACTCCTATGCGCAACAGGCCCGGGTCGGGAGTGTCGGCATAGGGGTCGCCCGTCTGACCGGCCCACAGCACGATGTGCCTGGCGAGCAGGTGCGGCGGCGGACCGCCCCAGCGCGGCGGCGTCGGCCCGAACAGCAGCACCGTCCTGGTGCCGAAGGCCGTGGCCAGCCGTGCGACCCCGGTGTCGCCGCTGATCACCAGCGCGGCCTCGGCGACGGTGGCGGCGAGGTCGATGAGGTTCTGCTGACCCGCGAGCACGTTCGTCTGGGCGAGTCCGGCCCGCGCCGCGACGTTCAGCGCGATGTCGCGTTCGAATTCGTCGCCGGTGAGCACCACCTCGCGCCCGAGCACGAGCAGGTGCCGCACCACCGCGGCGAACCGGTCCGGCGGCCAGCGTCGCGCGGGCGCGCCCGCGCCGACGTGCACGACGACGCAGTCGCGGCGGCTGTTGGTGGACACGGGCGGCACCAGGCCCAGATTGCGGCGGTCGGCCACGATGCCGTCGGATTCGAGCAGATGACACCACCGCTCCACGTCGTGCATCTCCGGCTGCCAGTCCGGGCCTTCCAGCTCGGGAAACGCCGGGTTGCGGTAGGTCAGTATCCGTCCGGGGTCGGTCTTGACCAGTTCGACGATGCTCTCGGCGCTCGGCCCGTTCAGGTTCACCGCCAGCTTCGGCGACGGCCCGTCCCAGCGCAGCGCGCTCACGTCGGCGGTGGGCACCATGGTGTCCACCGACGTGATCAGGTCGATGATCGGTTTGAGGCGGTGTGGGGCGGCGAGCACGATCTGGTCGCTCGGCTCGGCGCGTCGCAGCGCACGAAGCGCCGGGACCGCGGTGAGCAGATCACCGAGTCCGCGTGCCTGCAGCACGAGTACAACCGCCACCCTCTTCTCCCTAGCAACCCGAGACTCACGAAATGCGACCCCCGCTCCGCAGGTGCTTACGGCGAGAGCCACTGAGGGATGACTTCCCATGCCGCGCGAGCGGTAAACGTGGACCGGGTCCAGCGTTATCTACGCCACTTTTCGCGGTGCGGCAGTACCCTCGCACGTGGCGGCAACGACAGCTAAGGAGCATCCGATGGTCTCCAAGCTCAATCCGTATCTCGGCTTCGGCGACAACGCGCGCCCTGCCCTCGAGTTCTATCGCGAAGTGTTCGGCGGCACCCTGGCGGTGAACACCTTCGGCGAGTTCGGCGACAAGGAATCGCCCGGCGCCGAACTGGTCATGCACGGCCAGCTGGAGACGCCGAGCGGGTTCACGCTGATGGCGGCGGACACTCCGCCCGGCATGGAATATCAACCGGGCAGCAGCATTTCGATCAGCCTCAGCGGTGACGACGGCGAGGAACTGCGCGGCTACTGGGACAAACTGATCGCGGGCGGCGTGGTCACCGTGCCGCTGGAGAAGCAGATGTGGGGCGACGAGTTCGGCATGTGCCGCGACAAGTTCGGCGTGGCGTGGATGGTGAACATCGTCGCGTCCGGGGACTGACCGGCGCCGCGCCGCGGAGTCGATCCGCGGCGCGCTGTATAGCGAATGACCAGAAAACCTATGCCGCAAGGCATAACATCTGGTCATGACGACAAACAGTGTGGTCGAGGGACCTGCTCAGGCGCTCGTGCGGGCCGCCTGGCAAACCGTTCTGGTCACCGGCGTCCTCTCGGTGATCCTCGGAATAGTGATTCTGGTGTGGCCGGACAAGACCCTGTTGGTCGCTGGCGTCCTCTTCGGTATCTATCTTGTTGTCGCAGGCGTGCTGCAGCTGGTTGCCGCGTTCGGCGCGACCAAGAGCACCGGCATGCGGGTGCTGTACTTCATCAGTGGCGCGTTGTCGATCATCATCGGCATCTTCTGCTTCCGTGACGAGCTCGCCTCGATCCTGCTGCTCGGACTGTGGATCGGTATCGGCTGGCTGTTCCGCGGTGTGGCCATGCTGGTGGCCGCCATCTCCGATCCCGACCTGCCGGGCCGCGGCTGGCAGGGATTCTTCGGTGTGATCACCACGATCGCCGGCATCGTCCTGATCGTCTGGCCGGTCAGCTCGGTGGCCACGCTGACTCTCGTCGCGGGCATCTGGCTGATCGTGCTCGGTGTCATGGAGATCATCACCTCCTTCGGCGTCCGCAAGGACGCGGCGCGGTTCAGCGAGGCGGGCCTCTGATCGCTGCGGCCACCTCTTCTCCGCCCGGTGCGTGCTACGCGCCGGGCGGTGTCGTTTCCGGTCTGTTCGTGCAATACCCCAGGTAGCGCGACATGCTCGCCGATCTCGATGCGCCTCTCGAGCAGCGCCGTCTCCGGGCTCGAGCCGTGTGCCGCCTGACTATTTCGAAGGACTCACCGATAACATAATGGCCTCGACAGGAGTGGAGATATCTGACCCGAAATCCCCATTGACGATGCAGCACTGCCTATATAGCGGGTGTTTTGCCGAAGTCGTGGCCCGCGAAGTTCTCCCGAATCGACTTCTCGTGTAAGGAATGATTGTTAACATAGTCCTCGCGAGGCAAAGGCGCCTGGGCGCGACGTCAGTGTCGAGTCGCGGGCCGATGGTCGGGAGTTCGAATTGCACAGAAGGCAATTGCCGTCGCAGTCGCGGCGAGCGTTCATCAAGTCCGCGGCGTGGGCGGGCGGCGTGGCCGCCGCCATGACATTGGCGCCGGCGCATCCGGTCCGGGCGGTGGCGGGTCGATCGGTCGCGGTGTTCGGCGCGGGGCCCGCGGGCCTGACCGCGGCGCACGAGCTGGCCGAGCGGGGATTCGCGGTCACGGTGTACGAGAAGCTGGCGGACTTCGGCGGCAAGACGCGCAGCATCTACAGCCAGGACGGGCTGCCGGGTGAACACGGTTTCCGAAGCTTCTTCGGCTTCTATCACAACCTGCCGGACACCATGCGGCGCACGCCCTTTCCCGGCAACGCGAACGGCACGCTCGACAATCTGGTGCGGCTCAACGCCGAGATGATCGTCGGGACGAATCGCAAGAACCTGACGATCCCCCTGCCGTTTCCGCTGCCCTTCTCGCAACCTCCCATGACGCCCCAGGCGTTCGTCGACTCGGTCGCCGCGGTCTTCGAGACGCTGTTCCGCCTACCGCTGCACGAGGCGATCTTCGCGGCCGAGCGCCTCGCGGTGTACGTATCCAGTTGCGGTGAACGCAAACTCGGCCAATGGGAGCGCATGACCTGGTGGGATTTCGCGAAGCTGGACAATTCTTCGCCGGAGTACGGCCGTTTCCTCGGCGATGGCTTCATCCGTTCGCTGGTGGCCACCAAATCCGCCAACTGCAGCGCCCATTCCATCGGGTTGGTCGGCGAGGAGTACGTGTGGTCGTTGCTGAATCTCAACAACGACAACGACGGACGCGGTAACGACCGGGTGCTCAACGGACCGACGACGGAGGCCTGGATCAGCCCGTGGGTCGACTACCTGCGCTCGATCGGAGTGACCTTCCGTGCGGGACAGCGGCTTTCGGGGTTCCAGCTGGATGGTTCGCACATCGTCTCGGCGACGGTGACCGACGCGGGCGGCGGCCGTCACGAGGTGGAAGCGGATCACTACATCTCGGCCATTCCCTTGGACAAGGTCCCCGACGTGCTGTCCGACGAGATGATCGCCGCCGACCCAGCATTGGACGCGATCCGTCGGCTGCAGGCGGCGTGGATGGTCGGGTTGCAGTTCTTCCTGACCGAGCGCGTCGATCTGGTCAACGGCCACACCTCCTTCGTCGACGCGCCGTGGAGCATGACCTCGATCAACGAGGCGCAGTTCTGGCGTCGTCCCCTCTCGACCTACGGTGACAGGACCGTGCGCGACGTGTGTTCGGTGATCATCTCGGAGTGGGACGCGCCAGGCACGTTCACCCGCAAGACCGCCAAACAATGCACGCCGGAGGAGATCGCGGCGGAGTCGTGGGCGCAGCTCAAAGCGGGCCTCAACGACGACGGCGTCACGCAGTTGACCGACGACATGCTGCACTCGTGGTTCCTCGACCCCGCCCTCACCGGCGCCGGAACTCCGGACGTGGCCTACGACGACCCGATCTTCATCCAGAACCCCGGCTCCTGGTACGACCGGCCCGACGCGCACACCGCCATCGACAATCTGTTCCTGGCCGGGGATTGGATCAAGACCCAGATGAACGTCGCGTGTATGGAAGCGGCCAACGAGGGCGGCAGACTGGCGGCGAACGCCGTCCTGCACGCCGCCGGCGTCCCCGGATCTCCGGCGAAGGTCTTCCCCAGATACACCATGCCGCTGTGGGAGCCGCTCAAACTGATCGATCGCGAACTGTACAAAGCGGGCCAGCCGAACATGTTCGATGTGATCGACCGGCGATATCCGGTCCGTTAGCGCTCGGCGAGCCCAGTGCCGATCCGGCGCTCGGCGAGCCCAGCGCCGATCCGGGCTCCACCGTCGTTCCTGTTCCCGGTGCGAAGAAACGCCGCGACGAACAGCGCCGCGAGCGCGCTGGCGGCCCCCATCCCGAAGCCGAGGTGGAAGGCCGATTCGGCGGGGGCGGCGCCCGCGGCGGTGCCGATGGTGACGGTCGTGAGCAGCATCGCGAGGACGGCGCTCGAACTCGAGGTGCCGATGGTGCGCATCAGGGTGTTCAGCCCGGTCGCCGCCGCGGTCTCGGATTCCGGTACCGCGTTCATGACCAGGGTGGGCATCGCGCTGTAGGCGAGTCCCACTCCTGCTCCGTTCACTCCGGCGCCGACCGCGAGCTGCCAGACACCGGGAGTCATCAGGGCGGCGGTGGCATAGCCGAAGGCGGTGATGACGAGCCCCGCGAGCAGCGTCGTCTTCGGGCCGTGGCGCGTGGACAGGCGGCTCGCGGCGGGGGAGAGCACCATCATCATGAAACCGGCGGGCGCCAGCGCCAGCCCGGTGACGAACGCCGAACTGCCCAGCCCGTACCCGGTGTTCTCGTCGGCCTGCAACAGTTGCGGCGTCAGCATGTTCTGGGTGAACATCGCGAAGCCCGCGAGCACGGCGGCGATATTGGTGAGCAACACCTGCCTGTGCAGCGATGTCGCGAGGTCCACCACGGGATTCGAGACCCGGGTCTCGTACCAGAGCCACAGCGCGGCCGAAATCGGGCACGCGACAAGGGGAACGACCACCGCGGGGTCCAGCCCCAGGAATTCCCTTTCGTGATCGGCACCAGCAGGCACAGCAGCACGACGCCGAGACCGAGTGCGCCGAGGTAGTCGAATCGACCCACTGCGCGCGCGTTCGACTCCGGGACGAAGGCCCGCACCAGCGCCGTGGCGAGCAGGCCGACCGCCGCCGCGCACCAGAACAGCAGATGCCAGTCGAACCGATCCGCCACGAACGCCGACACCGGCAGCGCGACCGAGGCGCCCGCACCGAGGGTCGCGCTGATCAGGGCGATGGCGGTGGGTACCCGGGCCGGGCGCAGTTCGTCGCGCAGAATGCTCAGGCCGAGCGGAACCGCGCTGAGCGCCGTGCCTTGCAGTACGCGCCCCCGAGCTCCGTCCACAGATTGCTCGACAGCGCGCACACCGCGGATCCGAGGGTGAGAATCATCAAGCAGGCGAGCAGCACTCGGCGTTTGCCGTACATGTCACCGAGTCGTCCGCTGATCGGCGTCACCACGGCAGCGGTCAGCAGCGTCGCGGTGATCACCCACGAGGCGCTGTCGGCGCCGACGCCGAGCATGTCGGGCAGGTGGGCCGCGAGCGGAAGCACGATCGTCTGCATCAAGGCGGCCAGGATTCCCGCGAACGCGAGAACGGTGACCATGACGCGGCTGCGGTACGCGCGCGCCGCGGGACGGTCCAGCCAGGGCACGTGCGCGATTCGCGTCTCGGTCTGCGTCACCCTGGCCTCCATCTTTCGCTGCTCGGCCGTGCGGCGGGGGCGAAACGTGGCCAGCCGCTCCGCCAAGTCGATCTCGATCGCGCAGCTCGATCATCTGGCCGCCGTGGTCGCTACGCACGAGCAAGCCGTCGCGGAGGGCGCGGGCGCCGAGCGTGTCGTCGCGCTGGGACACGAGTTCCACCGGACGGTGAACCTCGCGGCCGACTCGCATCGTCTCGCGATACTGCTCGGCGCCGTCGTCAAGCAACTGCCCGACCGGTTCTACAACGAGATCGAGGGCCGCGGCGAGCAGGCGCTGCGCGATCACCCCGCGATTCTCGAGGCCCTGCGGAAGCGCCGCCCCAAGGTGGCGAGCACGGTGATGCGCGATCACATCATGTCGGGCGCCGACGAACTGGTCGCGATGCTGGAGAAGCAGGGCTTGTGGTCCGAGGAGGAGCGCAAGTCCACCGCGTGAGATCGCCCTGTGCAGGCGGATGTTCGCGGCGATCAGCCCGTCGCGGCCTTCCAGCACATAGGCATTGGTCGATCGGAGGCCGAAGAGGGGCAGCGGAAGCGGCACGCGGTAGATCGATCAAGGTGTGATCCACCGCGTACAGCCTAGTGCCTGATCCGCTGTTCCAGCGAGCCGCGGGGGTGATACGGCATGACGAGATAGGGGTGTCCGGAGCCGGTGGTGCCGACCTGGAAGACGTCGACGATGTGCGGGTGGCCGGACAACCGGCCCATGGCCTGCTGCTCACGAATGA
Organism: Nocardia sp. bgisy134; assembly: GCF_965341865.1. Classification (GTDB taxonomy): domain Bacteria; phylum Actinomycetota; class Actinomycetes; order Mycobacteriales; family Mycobacteriaceae; genus Nocardia. Next base: position 175,599 of record NZ_CBDQZP010000015.1, on the reverse strand, counting down.
ACCGTTGCATGCCTTCCACATCGAGATCCGAGGTCAGCACCTTCACGGCAACGGTGCGGTCCAGGTCGGGTTGCATGCACCGATAGACGACGCCGAAGCCCCCACGCCCGATCTCCTCCGCTTGCTCGAACCCTTCGGCGTTCAGGTCCACGTCGATGCCGGAGGACGGACTGCGCTGTGTCGGCAGTATGTCGGCCATTGTCGGCCTCGATTCTGGGCGAGCTCTCGGGGTGACCCTGCGGTCGAATCGTGCCCCACGAGGATAACCCCGATCGACGGCTCGGCAACGGTTCCGCAACTCACCGTGACCGCCGTGAGCAGGGGAGCGGCGCCGCGGGCCGATGAATTTCGACGCTCAGCGGGGTCTATCTTCTCGAGGCCGTCTCGGCCGCACGATGGGTAGGAGGGCCCGATGTCGACAATGGACCAGGAATCAACGGGGCGACTGGCCGATCACCCGACCGTCAAGCGGGTCGCCGAGCGTGCACGCACGACGCCCGACCCGGTGCTGAACACCGCTCGGCTGCGCGAGATCTGCCTGGCCGCCGGCGCCGACGACGTGGGCTTCGTCCCCGTCGACGACCCCAGGGTCGCCGAGGAATTCGACCACGCGCGCGGAATCCTGCCCGCGGCAAGGACATTCGTATCGTTCTGCGTGCGGATGAACCGCGACAATCTGCGCAGTCCGCAGCGCAGCCTGGCGAACACCGAATTCAACCACGCCGACGACGAGACCAACGAGGTCTCGCGTCGCATCACCAGGGCGCTCCAGGACGCGGGCTACCGCGCCGTCTACCCCGCGCCGGGATATCCGATGGAGGTCGACCGGTTTCCCGGCCGCATCTGGGTCATCGCGCACAAGGTGGTCGCGCAGGCAGCGGGGTTGGGCGTGATGGGCATCCACCGCAACGTGATTCACCCGAAGTTCGGCAACTTCATCCTGCTCGGCACGGTGGTCACCGACGCGGTGGTCGACGAGCCCAGCGTCACACTGGAGTTCAATCCGTGCCTCGAGTGCAAGCTGTGCGTGTCCGCGTGCCCGGTCGGCGCCATCACCACCGACGGAGGCTTCGACTTCCAGGCCTGCTACACGCACAACTATCGAGAGTTCATGGGCGGCTTCACCGATTGGGCCGAGACCGTCGCGGACAGCGCCGACCGCGACGAGTACCGCGCGCGAGTGACCACGGGCGAGTCCTTCTCGATGTGGCAGAGCCTGTCGTTCAAGCCCAACTACAAGGCCGGCTACTGCATGGCCGTCTGTCCCGCGGGCGAGGATGTGATCGGCGGGTTCCTCGACGACCGGAAGGGGCATCTCGAGGAGGTCGTGCGTCCGTTGCAGACCAAATCGGAACCCGTCTACGTGCTGCCGGGGTCCGCCGCGGAGGAGCACGTCACGCGCCGGTTCCCGAACAAGATCCCGAAGCCGGTCACCAACGGCTTCCCGGACGAGGTCAACACGCTGCTCGATCAGATCGGCCCGCGCCCGCGTCCGCGGCCCGCGTCGGACTGATCGCGGTACGTCCGCGACCCGGGTCGGCGAATCCGTCCGCGCGGGCAGTACGACCCGCGCGGACGCGACGCTCAGACGCGCCGGATGCGCGCCAGCCAGGCGGCCACGTCGACCAGACCCTCGGCGGGCAGGTCGAGACGCGCCACCTCCTCGGCCACCACTTCGGTGATCCGGCCGCGATAGGTGGTGGGGACGAGATCCTCGAGCTCCCAGCCCTCACCCGCGAACGACTCACGGATGAGCGAATCGCTGATGCGCGGGCCGAAACCCGGCTCGGTGTCGGAGAGCGCGAGGACGTGCACGAGACCGTCCGGTTTGCATATCCGGTGCAGTCCGCGGACATAGGCGGCTCGCGCCTCCGGTTCGGTGCCGAAGACGTGGAAAAGCGCACTGTCGACGACGGTGTCGAAGACGCCGAGCCGGTCGTCGTCCGCGTCGGCGAGCGTGAGCATGTCGACCACTTCGAACCGGGCGCCGGAAACGCCCTTGTCCGCGGCGTTGTGCCGGGCGTAGGCGACCGCGCTCGGCGACAGGTCGACGCCGAGCACGTCGTAGCCCAGTTTCGTCAACGCGATCGTGTGCTCGCCCGCGCCGGTGCCGGGATCGAGCACCCTGCCGCGAATCCAACCGTCCCGTTCCAGGGCGACGATCGCAGGTTGCGGTTCGCCGATCACCCACGGGGCGGTGTCGTTGTCGTAGACGGTGTTCCAGAATTCCGGAGCCTGAGTCATGCTCCCAGCCTTCATCCTCAACCAGGGTTCAGGTCAAGCGCCACGGCCCGGTGGCGGCGGCACCGCCGAGCACGTACGCCCACAGCGTAATGACTAGCCGCGCACCGCGGGGCGAAACGTACGCTTCGTCCATGACCGAGCATCCGAGACTGCACTCGATCCCCGGTGGACGCGACGACCGACCCCGGCGCAAGGAGCCCACCGCTCCGGAACCGCTGTGGCGCGAGGCGCTCGGCGAACGATTGCGCGCGCTGCGGCAGGAACAGCGCGAGACGCTGGTGGAGACGGCCGGACGCGCGGGTATCTCGCCGCAGTACCTGTCGGAGGTGGAGCGCGGTCGCAAGGAGCCGTCGAGCGAGATGATCGCGGCGTTGGCGGGTGCGCTCGGCACCACCCTCGTCGGGTTGACCGAGCAGGTCGCCGAGGAACTGCGCGCGCGGCGCACCCCGATGCGGCACTCCCAGGCCGCACCGACCCTGCTGCTCCGCGCGGCCTGAGCCCGTCGCTCAGCTTCGCGGTTGCAGCACGGTATCGACGAGTCCGTAGTCGATCGCGGCCTGCGCGGTGAAGACCCGGTCCCGATCGGTGTCGTGACGCAGCCGCTCCACCGTCTGTCCGGTGTGCCGGGAGAGGATCGCCTCGATCTCGGCACGCATCCGGACCAGCTCGTCGGCCTGCAGGATCAGATCCGGAATCGCGCCCTGCCCGCGGGCGGCGGGCTGGTGCAGCACCACTCTCGCGTGCGGGAGCATCGCGCGTCGACCCGGCGCGCCGCCCGCGAGCAGCACCGCGCCCACGGCGATGGCCTGGCCGACACAGGTGGTGTGCACGGGCGCGCCGATGTGCTGGATGGTGTCGTAGATCGCGAGCATGGAGGTCAGGTCGCCGCCCTCGCAGTTGATGTAGAACTGGATCTCTTGCTCGGGACTCTCCGATTCCAGGTGCAGCAGCTGCGCGATGAGCGCGTTGGCGACGCCGGAGTCGATCGGCGTGCCCAGGTAGACGATGCGCTCGGCGAGCAGGTGTGAGTAGATGTCGGTGATGCGCTCGCCGCCGCGCGGATGCTGGGCGATGACGTTGGGGATGGTGTAGGTGGTCATGCCGAGATCCCGATTCGCTGGCGTTGGGGGACAACCTGTCCGAAGTTGTCGACGATGTGGTCGATGAATCCGTACTCCTTGGCCTGTGCCGCGGTGAACCAGCGGTCGTGCAGGGAGTCCTCGTAGATCCGGTCGTAGGGCTGGCCGGTGTCGGCGGCGATCAGGCCGAGCACCGTTTCCACGGTGTGGCGCAGGTCGTCGGCCTGGACCTCCACGTCGACGGCCGTGCCGCCGATCCCCGCCGAGCCCTGGTGCATCAGGATCCTGGCGTGCGGCAGGGCGTAGCGCTTGCCGGGGCTGCCCGAGGACAGCAGGAATTGCCCTGCGCTGCACGCCAAACCGAGCGCCAAGGTGGAGACCTCGCACGGCACGAGCCGCATCACGTCGCGGATCGCGAGCATCGCGGGGACCGAGCCGCCCGGCGAGTGGATCCACAGCGAGATGCCCGCGTCGTCGTTCTCGGCGGCGAGGGTCAGCAACTGCGTAGCAAGCAGGGTGCCGTTGTCGTCGTCGAGCGGTCCGTCGAGCACCAGGATGCGGCGGCCGAGCAGTTGCTCTCTGGCGCGCCAGCTGAACAGGGGGGTCTTGTCGTCGTGAGCCATGCCTTCACCGTGCCTCAGCGCGGCGGTGAAACCGGGCCGTCGCTGCCCTCGGCAGATCTGCTCACAGCAGCGCGCGACGTGCGGATCGGGCGCTCCGGTGATCGGCGGGACAGGCCGCACGTTTATTGCCGCGAAGCATGGGAATTCGGGCGGGCGATGAAACAGGCGGTCTGGCTGGACTTGTCGAAACCGTGACGTGGATATCGGCGTTTCGAACTGCCTTTCGACAGTTACATGGAAATAGGATGCGCATTGTTCCTGTCTGACGACCGCGATACCGATAATCTCGGTATCCGATTCTAGATGTCGAGGCTCTTCCCCATCGAAGGAAGGACAGATCGTGAGGAGTCGACTACTCAGCTGGGCCGCAGTTTTGACGGGAACCCTCACCGTGGTTGGCGGCGGGGCGATTTCCGCACCGCAGGCGTGGACGGATCCGGTGGCGGAAGCCGTCGCCGATTTCTACATTCCGCCCGCTCCGCTGCCGGGTGGCGCCCCGGGCAACATCCTTCGCGCCGAACCGACACAAGTGGCTCTGTCTGCCCCGGGGCAGCCCGGAGTCATCCCGGCGCGCGCGACGCGCCTGATGTACCTGAGCAGCGACGCGCAGGACGGGATGACCGCGGTGGTGGGAACGTACCTGGATCCCATCGTGCCGTGGACCGGTCCCGGTGAGCGGCCGCTGGTCGCGTACGCGGGCGGCACGAAGGGGCAGGGCGATCAGTGCGCGCCCTCGAAGCTGCTCTCGCAGGTCGTCCAGTTCGAGCCGCCTGCCGATGTGATCTTCGAATACGACCTGGTCGCGATCTTCACGCTGCTGGCCCGCGGCATGCCGGTGATGGTGACCGACTATCACGGCCTCGGCACGCCCGCGATGCACGACTACCTCAACCGCAAGGCGCAAGCCCACGCGGTGTTGGACTCCGCGCGCGCCGCGCAGCAGTTGCCCGGCAACGGGCTCGGGCCGAACGCCCCTGTCATCCTCTACGGATACTCGCAGGGCGGCATGGCCTCCGGCGGTGCGGCCGAACTCCATTCGAGCTACGCCCCCGACGTGAACGTGCGCGGCGCCTACGTCGGCGGACCGGTGGTCGACGACCAGTACTTCATCGGGTACAACGACGGGCGCGCCGACATCGCCCCCACCTACGCCTGGATTCTCAACGGCATGGCGGCGAACTACCCGAGTGTCGGCCCGGTGCTCGACGCCGAGCTCAACGACACCGGCAAGGCGATCCTGAACGAAGCGGCGGGCAAGTGCGCCGTACCGATGGGGCTGGCGCAGCAGAACCAGCACACGTCCCAGTGGACCGCGAGCGGGCTGCCGCTCACCGCCGTGATCGATCAGTCCCCGACGCTGAAAGCGGTGTTCGACGAGCAGCGCGTCGGTGGGCTCACCCCGGATATGCCCGTGCTGATCTCCTCGGCGCCGAACGACGAGGGCGCGCCGTTCGCGCCGATTCACGGCGTGGCGGCGAGCTGGTGCAGTCGTGGCGTGCCGGTTCAGCTGGACGCGAATGCTCAGATTCCCAGCATGTCCGGACTCGTCGGCACCCACGTGATGGCGTTCTTCCCGGCGCTGGCCGCTTCGCAGCAGTGGCTGACGGATCGGCTTGCCGGTGTTCCCGCTCCGACCAACTGCGGTGGGCTGCCGTGATCGCGGATCCGCGGCGCGGTTGTTCGTCTCTGTGATGTGGTGATTGTCTGATGCACGATGCCCGGCGGCGGGTCGGCCTCTGAGCCGACCCGCGCCGATGGCCGAGCCCGGTCGCGAAGTTCGGGTCACCTGGTGGTACGAAACGGGACCTCGCGCCTTCGGAGCCGGCGAAGTCCCAGCACTCCCGCGCATTCATTCTGGCCGGTGACGGCGAACCCGGCATTGCGCGTGCGGATTCGGGGGCATCCCGCTCGGTGGCGTCGACGGCCACTGCCGAGTGTCACTACTCGACGGTGTAAAGCACCGAGAATCCATCCGCCGCACCCAACTCCCCGAATCATCGGGCCGACCGCTCCGGGTCGGCGAGCATGGCGGCGAAGCGGCCCGGTCAGGGGACGATTTTTCCGGAACTCTGGATTGCTGCGAGGAAACCGCTATTCTGGAACGACAACTCAGTGCACCGTTTTCGGCGGCCACACTTCTGAATTGGGTGTTGTTCTGTTGAATCAGCGGGACGGCTATGACGGTCTTCAAAAACACGCAAGCGCGTGACCCCAAGCGGTATCTCTGGATTTTCGGTCTGATAGCACCGGGTTGCGCACTCCTTCCCTCACAACTGGTGGCCCACACCGGCCTGGAACTGTTTTGGTGGATCGGTCCGATCATCGTGTTCGTGGCCATCCCACTGCTCGACTGGGCGGTGGGTGACGACGGAAGCAATCCACGCGACGAGGACTACGAGGCATTGTCCAACGATCGCTATTATCGTTGGTGCACTTACCTTTTCCTGCCGATGCAGTTCATCGGTCTGCTGATCGCAGGCTATCTGTGGTCCAGAACGGAACTGAGCCTCGCGGACAAGCTCGGGCTCGCCGTGACGCTCGGCGTCGTGTCCGGTATCGGTATCAACGCCGCGCACGAGCTGGGCCATCGCGTCGAGCGCATGGAGCGGTGGTTCGCGAAAATCGCTCTGGCGCAGTCGGGTTACGGACACTTCTTCGTCGAGCACAACCGCGGCCACCACGTGCGGGTCGCCACGCCGGAAGACCCGGCCAGCGCGAGGTTCGGCGAGTCGCTGTGGGAGTTCCTGCCGCGCAGCATGTTCGGCGGGTTCCGCTCGGCGATCGCCCTGGAACGAGAACGCCTGTCCCGCAGGGGAAAGGGCTTCTTCAGCCCGGAAAACCACCTGCTGCAGGCGTGGTCGATGAGCATCGCGCTGTTCGGCACGATGATCCTCGTCTTCGGGCCGATGGTGATCCCGTTCCTGGCGCTGCAAGCGTTGATCGGCGCCGGACTGCTGGAGACGGTGAACTACGTCGAGCACTACGGCCTGCTGCGCGCGCGCCGCCCCAACGGCAACTACGTGCGGTGCACGCCGCGTGACAGCTGGAACAGCGACCGTCTGGTTACCAATATCTTCCTGTTCCATCTCCAGCGGCACAGCGACCATCACGCGAACCCCGGCCGCCGCTACCAGACCTTGCGCAGCTCGATGCAGGCGCCGCAGCTGCCCGCGGGCTACGCCTCCATGGTCGTGCTGGCCGCGGTGCCGCCGCTGTGGCGCGCGGTCATGGACCACCGAGTGCTCGACCATTACGGCGGCAACCTCATGCTCGTCAACCGGAAGCCCCGCTTCAAGCGCAATCCCTTCTCGAATGCCGGGTCTACGCCACCTGTCGATCGAACACCGGTGCGGACGCCGGAGGGAGCCGGTGAGGCGGGATCACATTGACCACCGCCTTGCCGTGCGACCGGCGCGACAACAACGCCCGCGCCCCCTCGCCGACCTGGTCCCAATCCCGCACCAGGCGATGCCCGGATCGAGGCTCCGGCCGCAACCCGGTCGGCGAGCCAGATCGATCCGGGCCGATGTCGGTGCACGACAGCAGGAAGGCGTCGCGATCGTTCGGCCGTGGCGACCCTGAACACCGAAGCACGCACTGGACAGGGATGTCTCGTCCTGCCCGGCTGCGTGGCCGATGGCGTTCCGCCCTCGGCCAGAACGCGGTAGGCCGCCCCTGCCGAGCGGGTCGCCGGTGATGGCGATGACGTGCGCGCCGCCCAAGCGCGAGCTGAATCGCATTGCGGCCGACGCAACCGGTCGCCCCGGGGGGGTCTTCGAGCGCACCTTCTTCCACCCTTTCATCGGAACGAAAGACGTCGCGATGGCGCCAGTGCACAACGTGGCGGTGCTTCTTGCCGATCGCTGAGAGGGCAGGCTCGGAAGGCCTCGTCCGCCCCAGTGCCCGCCGTCCCGCTCCGTGCCAGGCAGGTCGCCGGTAGTGGCGCGATGACGTGCGCGCCGCCCATGCGCTCGAGCTGGATCGCATAGCGGCCGACGCCGGGTCGCACCGGTACGCGACGACCCAATATCGCGCCGATCCGGTGTCGTGCCCGTAGGCGCTCCTGCGACCGGGAGCGTGCTCACCGCGCGGGGTCAGCACCGGTCTGGACGACCGCGAGCAGTCCGGTGTCGACTGCCGCAACTTCGCCTGCGCCTCGGCATCGGACCCTGCGTGACCACAGAAGTGCCCACCGCAGGACCGCAGCCATCGGCAGCCGCTCACTCGACGATCCTGGCCGTGTCCAATCCCAGCGCCGCCCCCCGGGAGCGTTCGCGATTCAGGGACCGGCGAACCGAATCCACTTGCGGCCGAAGGAGTTCGGTGGGAAGTCTGTTGTCTGCCAACACATTAGGTCTGGCCGCGGCCAGGAGGTGGGGCTACGCGACCGCCCACAGCCGGGAGCGAGTCACCCGCCAGATAAACGTAGCTCGGCTTCGAGTCCAATCAGCCTGCTGTGGCAGTGTTCTCGCGGCCTAGCCAGGTTGGGCTCGTCGGCTTGGACCGGCGCTGAGGCCGCATTTCGTGCGAGCCAGTCGAAGCAGGACCTGCCGATCGGCACCGAGCTGAGCGGGCCGAGGCAGGAATCGGCGGGAGAGAAATGGTCGTTCCGGACTACTGGGGACCACCATTCGACTACCGTCGAATCCATTTTCCTATCGACCGTAGTCGAATGGTGGTCCGGGGGTCGGGGGTGAAAATCAGAGAAGGCGAGGGGAATTAGTGGGCCGGCGTGGGGTGCGGCCGATGGAGGGCACCAGCACGATCATGCCGAAGCACACCGCCGCGAAGGAGCCGAGGGCCGCGGATAGCGACCCGGTCAGGATCGCTACTCCGCAGCCCAGAGCCATCGCGATGAGGCCGCCGAGCATGGCGGTACCGCGCTCGATGCCGACGATCTGTTCAGGTCGATCGTTCATCGGAGTCATGCCGATGGTGTTACCCGTCGCGTGCGTGATCAAAACGTGACTGGCGCATCCTCGTTCGGCATCGAAGTGTCGGGTCGCCGTTAGGCGCACTGGTGGCCGGGTATCGCGTGGACACGTCGCTACAGCGCGGAAAGGTGAGACCGGTCCGGCGGATCGGCCGGAAGGCGGGAGGTGTACCGGTGATCGATCGCCTGGGTGAGGTGATTGCGAAACGGATGGTCGCGGACGGGAATCGGTCGGTCCTCATCGAAGTCGGCAGACCGCGGCCCGCGGCGGGCGCGGGTGGTGACGTGTGCGGTTTCCGCATCGAGGGATGGGGCGAGTCCAGGGCGACCGGGGTGGATGCGTTGGCGGCGTTGTATCGCGCCTTGGTGGAGATCGGTACGCAGCTGACTCGGGCGAACGAGGCGGGCGCGCAGTTCACCGTCGCAGGCCCCGCCGAGCTCGGTTTCCCGGCGCCGCCGACCCGCGAGGACATCTCCCACGACCCCGGAATGGAGTACGCGCTGGGCGATCTGCTCGCTATCCGCACGGTGACCGCCGCCAACGGCCCGCACACCGTCACGATCGGCCGCCCCGTCTGCTCGTCCGACAGCCAGTTCTACGTGTGCCCCTTTCGTATCGACGGCAGCCGCCACGCCGTCGCCTCCGGCCTCGACGAAATCCAGGCGTTGCTCACCGCGATCCGCATGATCGGCGCCTGGCTCGAGTTACCCGGCGACTGGCCGGTCAGCCGATTGTCGTAGAGCGTCCTTTTGCAGTGCTTCGAGCACCGGGAAACGACGACGGCGCAATGGATTCGGGGAACACCGGCCGGTCACGGCGACGTCGGCGGGATACGTCATGACGAAGGACCCGGCGGCGGTGTGACCTCACCCTCCGCCGGATCGGCGTGCACTCCGGCGAGGTCGCGAAGCACCACGAGAGCGGCTTCATGCCCGTCGGGGTGCAGGGCGGAGAACAGAATCCGTTGCACTTCATCAGCTTTCGGGAGGAGCTGCGCGTACTCCCGGCGGCCGGTGCGCGTCAAGGCGATCCGCCGTTCGCGCTTGTCCGCGGGGTTGACGGAGCGTTCGACGAGTTTCTTCCTTTCGAGCGCGCTCGCGGACTGCGTCATCGTCGAGGCGTCCGTACGGATGCGGACGGAGATCTCGTGCTGGGTCAGCGGGCCCTCCACGTAGACGGCGTTGAGAATGGCGAACTGCGTTGGCGTGATCGAATCCCCGACGGTGGCGTGCCAGATGGCGTTGTGTCGTTGGTAGAGCAGGCGAATCAGATGGCCGGGTGTATTCGCGAAGACGTGAGGGACCGGCTTCGGGACGGGGGATTCCATCCACCGATTACATCACGGCAGGTGTCGGCGACAGGGCCCGATCCATCACCGTCACCGACCGATTCCCGCGAAATCCATACGTGTACGTACTATCTTCCGCTATTGCTCCAGCATGCTAAAGATGCTGTTGCGCAACATATTTGAACGGAACATCGACACGGAAGAGGCGGTCGAGACCACCTTTGATGTTGTCGCCGCTGACCGCACTGGTGTACGGTTCGGAACCATACGAATGTGGCGTAGTATCACCGGGAAATGCAATGAATTCGCCACCGTGGGGATTCGTCTGGAATTGTCGGATTTCAAATATGGGGGTATGCGAATGGCCGAGCGAAATTCACACAAAAGCACGACCGGGCCGAATATCGGCCCTATTCCGCTGAATCGCCGCACACTGCTCGGCGGCGCCGCCGTCGCCGCGCTCGGAGCCGCGGGAATCGGTGGGTTCTTGTTCGCCGAGGACAGAATCGGACCGTGGCGACTGACCGCGCGCGGCATCGTCGACCGGCTCCAGGACACCGCGGGCGGCTCGTTCCCCGGCTGGCGCCGCAACCACGCCAAAGGAGTGGCCGTGGCCGGATACTTCGACAGCAACGGCAACGGTGCCGAACTGTCGAAGGCGTCGGCGTTCCGATCCGGACGCTACCGGCTGGCCGGACGCTTCTCCCTCGCCGGGGGCAACCCGCACGTGCCCGATACGCCGACCGCGCCCCGCGGACTCGGGCTGCAGCTTTTCCTGCCGGATGGAGAGCAGTGGCGGATGGCGATGCTCAACATCCCCGTCTTCCTGGACGCCACCGCGCAGGACTTCTACGACCGCACCCTGGCCTTCGCTGTGGACCCGGCCACCGGCAAACCCGATCCCGCGGTGATGAAGGACTACATCGCGTCGCACCCGAAGACCGCCGCGGCGCTGGCCGTCATCGGGCAGGGCGCTCCCGCGCCGACCTTCGCGACCTCGACCTTCTTCTCGCTCAACGCGTTCCGATTCACCGACGGTGACGGTCGCACCGTGCCGGTGCGCTGGCGCCTCGAGCCGGAAAACCCGCCGCCCGCGACCGGACCGGCGAACGGCGACAACGCCCTCTTCGACGGCCTCGTCACCGACCTGCGGGCGACGCCGCTGCGGTGGCGGCTCATGGTCGTCGTCGGCGAGGCCGGCGTCGATCCCACCGACGACGCCACCAGGATGTGGCCGAACGATCGCCGCACCGTGCACGTCGGCACGGTCGTGCTGGACCGGATCGAGACCGAATCGGCGGACAACGTGCGCGACGTGAACTTCGATCCGCTGGTGCTGCCCAACGGAATCGAAGCCTCCGACGATCCGCTGCTGCAAGCCCGCTCGGCCGTCTACGGCGAGTCCTTCCGCCGCCGCGCCGGCGAAACGAAGCCCGTGGGCGCCGTCGTGGTGAAGGAGGCGTGACGACCATGTCCATCGGTGAACTCGACACCGGCGCAACCCGATTCGGCCTCCCAGGGCGGATCCTGCACTGGACGATGGCCGTCCTGATCATCACGATGATCGGTATCGGCGCGGCCATGGTGGGCTACCTCGGACACTATGGCACCCTGTTGACCTGGCACAAAACCCTCGGGGTCGCGATACTGGCGCTCGCCGTCGTGCGCATCGCCTACCGGATCCGGCACCGGCCGCCGCCGCAGATCGAAACGATGGCCCGCCCCGAGCGGCTCGTTGCCGCCGGATCCGAAATCCTCATGTACGCGCTGTTTCTCCTCCAGCCGATCGTCGGTTGGGCTGTGGTATCGGCGTCCGGCATCCCGATCCACATCCTCGGCGGCTTCCGGATTCCCGCGATCGCACCCACCGATCCGGAGCTGTACGCGGCGCTGCGCACCGTGCACGGCCTGCTCGCCTACGCCCTGCTGCTCGCCCTCACCGCACACGTCTGCGCGGTGATCTTCCACGCGGCGGTCCTCCGCGACAACCTGCTCCACCGCATGACTTTCCCGCTACGCCGCTAGCGGTCCTCCCGCACCTCCGGCCGGACCCGTACGGCTCCTGGGCGTCTCCGACCCGCGCTCAGAACTCGGCGACCACCTGAAACAGCGCGGGGTTGGCGGCGGCGAAGTCGGGGGAGGCGGACAGGCGCTGCTGGAACCGGGGGTCGTCGCCCGCTGCGCGCCAGGCCTCGGCGCTGTCCCAGTGCGCGATGTTGACCAGTTGGAAGCGAGTGTCCGGGTTCACCGCGCGGTGCAGCCGGTTGTCCCGGAAGCCGGGCGCCTGGCTCATCAGCTCCGCGCGGCCGAGCCAGTGCGGCAGGAATTCGTCGATCCGTCTGCGGTGCATCCGTGCATCCCGGAAACCGGGGGCGGTGTGGATCAGCCCGACGCGCTCCCGCCAGCGCGCGACAGACTCGTCGATCCGGTCCTCGGGCAGTTCCCACGCGTCGATCAAAGTGATTCCGTCATCGGTCACCGCACCATCGTGAAACCTCAACCACACTACAGGTCAAGGTCATTCACGCTACCTAGTGCACGGTCCTCGCGCTTCGCAGCCGCCACACCCGGTGCGAGGCGTGCGCGAACCCGTCGCGGTCATTCGGCGGTGACGAAACCTTGGGCGACCATCCAGTCGCGGGCGACTTCGGCGGGCTCGCGGCCGTCCACGTCGACCTGGCGGTTCAGGTCGGTGATCACCTCGTTGGTGAGCAGCGCGGAGATCGGAGCCATGATCTCGGCGATCCGCGGGTGCGCTTCGTGGAAGTCGGCGCGCAGCACGAGTGCCGCGTTGTACTTCGGGAAGAACGCTAGATCGTCTTGCAGCAGAACGAGATTCAGCGCCGGTATGCGTCCGTCGGTGGCGGCGACCGAGCCGAAGCGGCACTGGCCCGCGTCGGCGGTGGCCTGGTAGACGAGGGGGTCCTGCATGATCCGCTTGCGCACCGTGCCGACGTCGATGCCGTACTTCCGGGCCAGGCCCGGGTAGCCGTCCTGGCGGACGTTGAATTCGGTGCCGACGCAGGTGGCCGCGGCGGCCGGGTCGGTCGCGACGAGCCTGGCATAGTCCGACAGCGTCCGGACGCCGGTCTCCTCAGCGGTGCGGCTGCTGGTCACCAAGGCGTAGGTGTTGTTCATCGGCGCCATCGCCGTCCACACCATCCCGTGCGCGGCGCGGTCGGCGTCGCGCACCGCCTCGAATTGGCCGACCTCGCTCGGCACCGGGGTTTCGTTGCCGAGGTAGTTGATCCAGCCGGTGCCGGTGTAGTCGTAGGCGACGTCGATCTGGCCGTGCAGCTGCGCGTCGCGCAGGCTGTTGGAACCCTGGATGTTGGTCAGGTCGCGAACGTTCGCGCCCGCCGCGGTCATGGCGAATTCGATGAGGTAACCGAGGATGTTCTGTTCGGTGAAGTCCTTGGAGCCCACCGTGATCGTGACGCCGTCGAGTTCGGCCGACGGCTGGATGCTGCCCGGCCCCACGCGCAGCGGCACGGCGCCGCCCGACTCCAGACCGCAGCCGCCCAGCACCAGCAGCGCCGCCGCCACCAGCGCCCACAGCCGTCCGCCGCGCCTCATGCCAAACCCCTCGGTCCGAGGAAGCGTTCGGCCAGCGCGCCGAGCCAGTCGACGAGCAGCGCCAACGCCACGGCCAGCACGGCGCCGACCACCAGGGTGACGTTGTCGCGCAGCTTGTATCCGGTGTCGATGAGAATCCCCAACCCGCCCGCGCTCACCAGGAACGACAGCGTCACAGTGCCGACGGCCAGCACCAGCGAGGTGCGCAGTCCCGCGAGAATGTAGGGCACCGCCAGCGGAAACTCGATGCGCCGCAACACCGTCGCCGCCGACATGCCCTGGCCGCGGCCCGCGTCCATTAACGTCCGATCCACCTGCTGATACCCGAGAATGGTGTTGCGCAGCACCGGAAGCAGTGTGTAGAAGGCGATCGGAGCGACGCCGATCCAGAAACCGGTGGTGCGGGTCGCCAGATAGCACAGCACGATGAGTCCGATGGCCGGCGCGGCCGCGCCGATGTTGGCGATGCCGACGAAAACCGGTGCGAGACGGCGATATCCGGGCCTGGTGAGCAGGGTGCCGAGCGGCACCGCCACCGCGACGACGATCAGCACCACCGTCGCGGTGAGCAGCACGTGCTGCCAGGTGACGGTGGCGATAGTGCTCGCGTTGATGCTCGCGCGCTGGGTGGCGGTGAGGTCGCGGCGGAATGCCCACACCAGGACGCCGACGGTCAGCACCAGGACCAGCGCGGGCTGGACGAGCAACCGCAGCCGCTCGGCTCGGTGCGCGGCGACCGGTGCGGACGCGGCGCTGGGTGCGACGACGGCGGCGGTCACGACGTGGCCTCGGCGGCGGGTTGCTCGCCGCCGTGGCGAGCCCGCGTCGCGGACAGGTGCCCGACCAGCGTGTCGATGGTGATCAGTCCCGCGAATTCGCCGCGCGCGTCGGTGACCACCGCGGTCGCGGTCTGCTCGGCGAGCAGGGCCTCCAGCGCGTCCTGCAGCGTCGATCGCAGCGACAGCGCCTGACCGATCGGGCTGCCGACCTCACGCAGCGTCCCGGCGTTCGTCAGCTGCTCGGCCGACACCCACCGCAGCGGGCGCCGCCGCGCGTCCAGGATCAGCGCCCACAGCGATTCCCGGCCCGCCAGTGCCGCGCGCAAGGTCTCCGCCGGTTCGTCCTGCCCCGCGGTCGGGCAGTCGCCGAGTTCCACATCGCCGACCCTGGTCAGCGTCAACTGCTTGAGCGAGGCGTCGGCGCCGACGAATCCGGCCACGGTGTCGTCGGCGGGGTCGGCGAGGATCGCGGCCGGGGTGTCGTACTGGAGGATTCTGGACCGGTCGCCGAGCACGGCGATCCGGTCACCGAGTTTCACCGCCTCGGCGAAATCGTGCGTGACGAAGACGATGGTCTTGCCGAGTTCCGCCTGCAACCGCAGCAATTCGTCCTGCAACAGGCCGCGGGTGATCGGATCGACTGCGCCGAACGGTTCGTCCATCAGCAGCACGGGCGGGTCGGCGGCCAGTGCGCGCGCCACCCCGACGCGCTGCTGTTGTCCGCCGGAGAGCTGACGCGGGTAGCGGCCGCGGAAGGTGTCCGGGTCGAGGCCGACGAGGTCGAGCATCGCGTCGACCCGCGCGGCGATCCGCGCGCGGTCCCAGCCGAGCAACCCGGGCACGGTCGCGATGTTCTTGGCCACCGTCATGTGCGGGAAGAGGCCGGCCTGCTGGATCGAGTACCCGATGCCGCGGCGCAGCTGATCGGGATTCATCGCCGCGGCGTCGCGGCCGCCGATGGTGATGGTGCCCGAGGTCGGTTCGATCAGCCGGTTGATCATGCGCATGGTCGTGGTCTTGCCGCAGCCCGACGGCCCGACGAGCACGACGATCTCGCCCGCGGGGATGGTCAGCGACACCTCGTCCACGGCCGGATCATGTTGTCCCGGATACCGTTTGGTGACGGCGTCGAGCACGATGTCGACGCCGGACACCGCGGCGCCGGTCTCGATGTCAGTCACGAATCCCCCTCGAGGTGGTCAGTCGCCCCACGAGGACGAACAGGCCGTCCAGTAGCAGAGCGAGCACGATGATCAGCACCGTGCCGGTCAACGCCTGCGGCACGGCGTTGGGGCTGCCGAGCCGGGACAGCCCGGAGAAGATCAGATTGCCGAGCCCAGGCCCTTTGGCGTAGGCGGCGAGCGCGAGGATGCCCATGATCATCTGGGTGCTGACCCGCATCCCGGTCAGGATCGCGGGCCAGGCCAGCGGCAGTTCGACGGCGGCGAGCACCCGCATCCGGTTCATGCCGACACCGCGGGCGGCGTCGACCACCGACGGATCGACCGCGGCCAGCCCGACGATGGTGTTACGCAGGATGGGCAGCAGGGCGTAGAGCACGAGCGCCGTGACGGTCGGCCCGACACCGAGTCCGAGGATCGGGATCAGCAGACCGAGCAGCGCGAACGAGGGCACCGTGAGGATCGCGCTCGCCGCGGCCGTGGCCGCCGCCGAACCGAACGGGCTGCGGTAGACGAGCACGCCGACGACCACCGCGATCAGCGCGGCGACCAGCAGCGACTGGATCACCGCCGAGACATGCAAATACGAGTCGACGAGCAGCTGGTGCCGTCGGGTCACCACGAACGTCCACAGTGTGTCCAGGGCCGAACCTCCCGTACCACGTTGCGCCGGAGTCTATCTCGCACCTTAACTCGCCGCAGCGAGTCGGCGGGACCGAAACGCGCTGTGGTGGATGCGAACTGCGTGGTTCACGCGAACTGCCGTCCGGCGCGGCAGGCTCGGACGGTACGCCGGTGGTCCAGGGTTCAGAAACCGGATGGGCGAGTGGCGATCGGGTTTCGTCCGCCGTCCGGATCCGGGTCGGCCGAGGAGCCGGGCGCCGCCAATGCGTCGGCGAGCATCGCGGCGATCTCGCCGACCGCGGGACCGAAGGCGAGCGCGTTGTTGACGAAGCCGTGCATGTAACCGTCGAATCGCCGCGCCGTCACGGGCACGCCGTCGGCGCGCAGGCGGGTCGCGTAGGCTTCGCCCTCGTCGCGCAGGGGGTCGAAGCCCGCGGTGATCACGACGGCGCGGGGGAGCCCGGCGGTGGTCTCGGCGTAGAGCGGCGACACGTCCGGTCGGGTGCGGTCGAGGTCGGGTGGTAGGAAGCAGCGGTCGAAGAAGTCGATGTCGGTGCGGGTGAGGGCGAATCCCTCGGCGAACGTCGTGCGGGACTGAGCTTTCCCGGTCAGATCCGTGGGTGGGTAGATCAGCAGCTGGAGCAGGGGCGCGGGGCCGCCCTCGTGGCGCATCCTCTGGCACAGCACCGCCGCCAGATGCCCGCCCGCGCTGTCACCTCCCACCGCGACACGTTCGGCCGTGACACCGAATTCGCCTGCGCGAGCGGCGATATCACAGAAGGCCGCCACCGCGTCGTCGACGGCTGCTGGATAAGGGTGCTCGGGTGCGAGCCGATAGTCGACCGCGACCATCCGGATCCGCGCGGTGTGCGCCACGGTCCGGCAGAACGCGTCGTGGGTGTCGAGATCGCCGATGACCCAGCCGCCACCGTGGAAATAGACCAGCAGCGTATCGGCCGCGCCGGGGTCGTACAGCCGCGCCCGCAGCGGTCCGGTGGCGCCCGCGACGGTGATGTCCTCGACGCGCACGGGTGCGCGCCGCCCCGCGCCGATCGCCGCCATCCGCCGCGCCTGGTGACGCAGCCGCACCGGATCCGGCGCCGACTTCGGCAGCGCCCGGGTGATGCGCAGGAGCAACTGGGCATCGAGGTCGAGCTCGTTGCCGTCGCGGTACACCGCGGGACCGGCGAGCGCGCGTTTGACGCGCGGTGGCAACCGGAGCAGTCCGCGGACTGCCGCCGCGGCCGTCCGCGCGGTGGCTGGCACGGAGGGCATCGGGGGGATGGGATCGACCGGCACGGGAACACCTCTCTTGTGCGGTTCAGGCTCGGAGCACGTCACGACGCAGCACCGATGCTGCCACCTGGGTCCTGGAATGCGGCCGATCGGGCGTGATTCGCAGGCCACGCGAACACGTCGACTGTCATCGTGTGTGCTCGGTGACGAATTGGGTGATGGCGTCGTGCATCTGGGTCAGGCCTGGCTCTTCGAGCGGATAGTGCCCGGCATTGTCGAGCACAACCGTGGTGACCGGGACCTTGGTGATCGCCCTGGTGACCGGCTCGCTGAGTTCGAGCGGGGTCCAGTGATCTTCGGCCGGTTGGGTGTGCAGGACGGGGCAGACGTCGAAGTCGGCGGGTTCGAGATCGGGGGCGTAGGAGCCGAATTCGCTGAAGAATTTCGCCGAGACCCAGCTGCCCGCCGAGGTCTTGTCGCGCAGAAAGACTTTCATGGCATCCGGGTTGTTGCACAGTGCGCTCATCTTCGACGCCAGTGACATCGGATAGCGCACACCGCGCAGCGGGGTGCGTGCCAGCAGTTCGAACACCGCGGTACCGAAGGTGGCGTGGAAGGCGTCGTGGGAGACCGCGCGCCAGACCTTCCTGTCGCGCGGGTCGAGGAAGGTCGTGCCGATGATGCCGCGCAGCGTGCCGCGCGGTGCGTGCGCCGCGACGTGGTAGGTCAGCATGCCGCCGGCGCTGAGCCCGTAGAGCACGATCGGCCGGTCGTCGCGGGTGTTTTCGTAGGCGAGGAAATCGGTGGTGAGCTGGATCCAGTCGCGGTAGCCGGGCGCGGCGCCGTCGGCGACCTGGGTCAGGCCGTAGCCGAGGTTGTCCAGGGCGACGGTCTCGAAGCCGCGCTGGGCCAGCGTCGCCCCGGCAACGAGGCTCATCTGCCTGCCGTTGGTGCCGACCCCGTGGTGCAGCACGATCTTGGCGGGAGCGTCGGGCAGGGGATACCTGTCCAGGTGCACGTGATTGCCCCGCCAGTTCCAGTACTCCTCGGCGGGCGCGGTCTCGTCGGTCAGCCGCAGGCGCTCGGGCAGGAACCGCTGCAGGTCCCGCCACGCCTGCTGATCGCGATACCACCGAGGACGCTCGCTCACGGCCAACTCCTCTCGCTCCAGCTATGCTCCGGTTAACCGTCGAGGTGGAGTGTATTCCAGCGGGGGCGGCAGGCCCGCGATGGGAAGCCTTCTCCTCGGCGGGACGGCCCGCGGCTCTCCGGCGCCAGGGACGGTACGCCGCCCCTCGGTGGCGAGCTAGGAACGATCGAAATCGGCAGGCTCCCAGGTGTATTCGTACTCCGGAAGTTCGAAGCCCGCGTCGAATCGCCCGATCCGCGCGTCGGTGCGCCGCCCGCCGCGCCGCTCGTAGAAGGCGATGGCCGCGGCGTTGTCGCGCAGCACCTCCAGATACACCGGACGGCCGGGAAATTCGCTCGCCGCCCACCCGAGGCCGCGCTCGAACAGGCGGCTGCCGATCCCGCGCCCGAGGTTGCCGGGCCGGGCGTGCAGATTGTCCAGCAGCACCCGGCCGTCGTCCGTCGGTACGAGGTAGACGAAGCCCAGCAGTGTCGCGGCGTCCTCCGCCACGAACAGTCCTGGCGTGACCGCGGTGGTCAGCCGCTTTCCCCACAACGCTGACCGGTCGGCGTCGAGCGGCCCGGCGAGATAGTCGTCCGGCATCATGCCCGCGTAGGCCGTGCGCCAGCTCGCGGTGTGCAGCGCCGCGATCGCCTGCGCGTCCGCCGCGCCGCCGGTCCGAATCAGCATGGCGCCAGCATCATCGACGGCACGGTGTTTGTCACGTCGATATCCGCCGCACGCCCGAGCAACATCGGCCGGGAGTGGCGCCTCGCGACAGTCGGCCGAGGCACGTGGCCGAAAGCGGCATTGCTCGACGGCGGCACGGTGACTGTCGAAGGAGGCGGCCCGGTCGACCGCGATGCGGTGGCGGACGCGGTCGAGCGGGCCGGCTTCCGGCTCACCGACTGATCGGCGTCGCGAACGCCGTGGTGGCCGACATCGATCGCGCGGGTACCCGCACCACCGTCCGAGGCCTGCCAGGCCCTCGACCGGCTATCCGACACCGTCGCCGCCGTCGGACAACCGGTCGCGGGTCGGATCAGGAAGCGCTCGCACTCCTCGATCCGGACGGCCGGACGACTTCGAACGCGTACATGAGCAGCGCTCCCAGCGCCGCGCCGACCGGCCAGGACAGCGCCGTCACCTCCTGGGAATCGGGAGCGAGCGCGACGATCACCGCGATCGTACCCGAAAGTGCAAGCGCCGCAAGCGCTTTCGGGTTGAACCCGCGAGAGAAGTAGTAGCGCCCCTCCGCGGTGTCGTCGTACAGCTCGGCGACCGCGGTGCGCTGTCGCCGCAGCAGGTAGTAGTCGACGATCAGGATGCCGAACACCGGACCCATCAGCGCGCCGACACCGCCGAGGAAGTAGATGATGAAATCCTGGTTCTCCCAGAGCTTCCACGGCATCACCAGGATGGACAGGACGGCGGTGATGATGCCGCCGGTGCGGAACGAGATGAATCTCGGTGCGGCATTGGAGATGTCGTAGGACGGGGACACGAAGTTGAGGACCACGTTGATGCCCACGGTCGCCGTCGCGAACAACACCGCGGCGACGACCACCACCACATCGCTGTCGATATCGGCGACCAGCTGCACGGGGTCGCTCAGCACCTTCCCGTACACCTTCAGCGTGGCCAGCGAGATGACGATCGACAGGACCACGAACGCCGTCTCGTTGAACGGGATGCCCCACGCGTTGCCGCGCAGCACCGCCCGCTTGCTGGGGGAGAAGCGCGCGAAGTCGGCGTAGTTGACGAGCGGACCGGCCATGAACGACACCATCAGGAAGGCGACGCCGACGAACGCGGCGACGGTCGCGCCGCCCGACAGCGGCGCACCGGCTCGCGCGTTGAAGTCGATGCTCCACTCGGCCTTGCCCAGAATCCAGATCGCCAGCGCGATCATGCCGAGCCAGACCGCGGGGCCCGCGAAGTCCGAGGCCTTGCGCACGACTTCCATGCCGTAGTTGATGATCGCCAACTGCACGGTCCACAGCACGAGGAACGCGATCCAGCCCAAGGTCGACAAGCCGAGGAAACTGGATTCGGTCCACGACGCCAAACCCGGCGACACACGCAGCAGCAACACCATCAGCGCGGTGGAAGCCAGGTAGGTCTGGATCCCGTACCAGAACACCGCGACGATGGCCCGCAGCAGCGCGGGGATATTGGCGCCGAAGACGCCGAAGGCGGCGCGAGCGAAGACCGGGAACGGCACCCCGACCTTCTGGCCCGCGACGCCGACGAGATTGCTGCCGAGCCAGAGCACGAGCACGCCGGTGAACAGGGCGAGCATCGTCTGCCACCCGGTCATGCCGAGCGCGAGCATGCCGACCGCGAAGCCGTAGCTGGCGATGCTGTGCGCCGAGGTCATCCAGAGACAGAAGATGTCCCAGGTACGCCAGGTCGCGGTCTCCTTGGTCGTTGGCGCCAAGTCGTCGTTGACCAGCGAGGAACTGCTCGGCGCGCCGTCCAGCGGCCGTACCCGAGTTTCGGTCATCGGATGTCCTTCGTGCATCGGTGAGTGCTAACTGTTGCGCGGAAAACCGAGGTCTATGCCGCCGTGGCTGGGGTCGAGCCAGCGCGAGGTGATCGCCTTCTCCCGGGTGAAGAACGCGAAACCGTTGGGTCCGTAGGCTTTCGCGTCGCCGAACAGCGACGCTTTCCAGCCGCCGAAGCTGTGGTAGGCCACCGGTACCGGGATCGGCACGTTCACGCCGATCATGCCGACGTGCACCTGCCGCTGGAAACGCCGCGCCGCGCCGCCGTCGTTGGTGAAGATGGCGACGCCGTTGCCGTAGGGGGAGGCGTTGACGAGGTCGACGGCATGCTCGAAGCCCTCGACCCGCACCACCGAGAGCACGGGCCCGAAGATCTCGTCGCGATAGACCGCCGAGGTGACCGGCACCCGATCGATCAGGGAGGGGCCGAGCCAGAACCCGTTGGGGTCGCCGTCGACGGCGGTGTCGCGGCCGTCGACCACGAGACGGGCCCGATCGGCGACGGCGGTGTCGAGGTACCCGGCCACGCGGTCCCGGTGTTCCCGGGTGATCAGCGGTCCCATGTCGCAGCCGCGGCGGCCGTCCCCGGTGCGCAGCCCGGTCATCCGCGCGGCGACGCGCTCCACCAGCTCGTCGGCGATGGAGTCGACCGCGAGCACCACGCTCACCGCCATGCAGCGTTCACCGGCCGAGCCGAAGCCGGCGTTGACGGCGGCGTCCGCGGCCAGGTCCAGATCGGCGTCCGGCAGGACGAGCATGTGGTTCTTGGCGCCGCCGAGCGCCTGCACCCGTTTGCCGTGCGCGGTGGCGGTCCGATACACGTAGTCGGCGATCGGCGTGGAGCCGACGAAGGAGATCGCCGCGACCTGCGGGTGCGTCAGCAGCGCGTCCACCGCCTCCTTGTCGCCGTGCACGACATTGAGCACACCCGCGGGCAGTCCGGCGTCGGCCGCGAGCCCGGCCAGCCAGTTCGCCGCCGACGGATCCTTCTCGCTCGGTTTGAGCACCACCGTGTTCCCGGCGGCGATCGCGATCGGGAAGAACCACAGCGGCACCATGGCCGGGAAATTGAACGGGCTGATCACGCCGACGACGCCGACCGGTTCGCGCACCGAGTACACGTCGATCCCGGTCGAGGCGTTCTGGCTGAACTCGCCCTTGAGCAGGTGCGGCATGGACAGCGCGAACTCGACGACCTCGAGCCCGCGGGCGATCTCACCCGCCGCGTCGGCGAGCACCTTGCCGTGCTCGGCGGTGAGGATGCTCGCCAGCTCGTCCTTGCGGGCGTTGAGCAGCTCGCGGAAGTTCAGCAGGAACCGGTGGCGGGTGGCGACGGAGGAATCGGCCCAGCCGGGCAGCGCCGCCGCCGCGGCGGCGACGGCCACGCCGACGTCCTCGCCGGTGGCCATCCGGACGCTGCGCTGCGCGACGCCCAGTGCGGGATCGAAAACCGGTGCGGTGCGGGTGGATTCGCCCGTCCACGGCTTGCCGTCGACCCAGTGGTCGACGATGTCGATGGTCTCGGGATGCGTCATCGGATCTCCTCGGCGGGCAGGGCGGTCAATACGTCACGCAGGATGGCGGTCGCCTCCGCGACCTCGGCCTCGGTGACCACGCACGGCGGCGTCACGTGAATGCGGTTGTCGGCCAGGAACGGAAGCAGCCCGCGGGCGACGAGCTCGGTCTTGACCCGAGCCATGGTCGCGGCCGACACGGGTTCCCGGGTGGCGCGATCGGCGACCAGCTCCAGTGCCCAGAACACGCCCTCGCCGCGCACGTCGCCGATCACCGGGCACTCCTCGGCCACACGCGTGAGCGCCGGTCCGAGCACGGTGCGGCCGATACGTTCGGCATTGGCCACGATGCCCTCGTCGGCCATCACATCGAGGGCGGCGACGATCGACGCCGCGGCCAGCGGATGCCCGCTGTAGGTGAGGCCGCCGGGGAAGACGGTGTGGTCGAAGGTGTGGGCGATCTGCTCGGAGATGACGACGCCGCCCACGGGAACGTATCCGGAGTTGACGCCCTTGGCGAAGGTGATCAGGTCGGGCGTCACGTCGTAGCCGTCGAACGCGAACCACCGTCCGGTACGGCCGAATCCGCACATCACCTCGTCGAGGATCAGCACGATCCCGTATCGGTCGGCGATGGCGCGGACACCGGCGAGATAGCCGGGCGGTGGCACCAGGATGCCCGCGGTGCCGGGCACCGTCTCCAGCAGGACCGCGGCGATACTGGACGGCCCCTCGCACTGCACGACCCGCTCGAGGTGCCGCAGCGCGCGCTCGCTCTCCTCCTCGGCGGTGCTCGCCCAGAACTCGCTGCGATACAGGTAGGGACCGAAGAAATGGACGTGGCCGCGGGCGTACTCGTTCGGTATCCGCCGCCAGTCGCCGGTCGCGACCACCGCCGCGCCCGTGTTCCCGTGGTAGGAGCGGTAGGTCGAGAGCACCTTGTCGCGGCCGGTGTGCAGCCGCGCCATCCGGATGGCGTTCTCGTTGGCGTCCGCGCCGCCGTTGGTGAAGAACACCTTCTCGAGCCCGTCCGGCGCGAGCGCGGCGATCCGCTGCGCCGCCTCGCCGCGTTGCAGATTCGCGGCGGCCGGGCCGATGGTGGCCAGGCGCGCGGCCTGATCGGCGATCGCGGCCGTGACCACCGGATGCTGATGGCCGATGTTCACGTTGACCATCTGACTGGCGAAATCCAGGTATTCGCGGCCCCCGTGATCCCAGACCCGGCAGCCGCGACCGCCCGCGAGCACCACCGGATTCAGCGCGGCCTGCGCCGACCAGGAGTGGAACACGTGGTCGCGGTCGAGCTCGTAGGCGCGCGCGTCCAGATCGACGCGCACGGCGGTCATGCCGTCACCTTCGTCGCCGTGATGGATTGCCGCAGTTGCGGAATGATCGTCTCGCCGTAGACGCGCATGGTTTCCTCTTTGTTGTCGTGTTGCAGGTAGCCCGCGAACTGATCGACGCCGAGGTCGGCGAGTCGCCGGAGTTTGGCGATGTGCTCGTCGGCGGTGCCGAGCACACAGAACCGTTCGACGATGTCGTCGGAGACGAAGTCGGCGTGCACGTTTCCGGCGCGGCCGTGCAGGTTGTAGTCGTAACCCGCGCGGCCCTCGATGTATTCGGTGAGCGCTTGCGGCACGGCCCCGCTGCCGCCGTAGCGCGCGACGATGTCGGCGACGTGGTTGCCGACCATCCCGCCGAACCAGCGGCACTGATCGCGCATGTGCTTGCGATCGGTGCCGATGTACATCGGCGCCGCCACGCATATCGTGATCGAATCCGGGTCGCGGCCCGCCGCCACCGCCGCCTCGCGCACCGTGGCGATCATCCATTCGGCGATGTCGAGGTCGGCCAGTTGCAGGATGTAGCCGTCGGCCACCTCGCCGGTCAACGCCAGCGCCTTCGGTCCGTAGGCGGCCACCCAGACGTCCAGCGTCGAGCCGACGCTCCACGGGAACTGCACGGTGCCGCCGCCGTATTCGACCGGCCGCGAATTGGCCAGCTCCCGGATCACGTGGATCGAGTCGCGCAGCGTCTTCAGCGTGGTGGGTTTGCCGCCGCCGACGCGCACCGCGGAATCGCCGCGCCCGATCCCGCAGATGGTGCGATTGCCGTAGGCCTCGTTGAGCGTGGCGAACAGCGACGCGGTGACGGTCCAGTCCCTGGTCGCCGGATTGGTCACCATGGGCCCGACCGTGATTCGCTTCGTCTCGTGCAGAATCTGGCTGTACAGCACGTACGGCTCCTGCCAGAGCAGATGCGAATCGAAGGTCCACAGGTGGCTGAACCCGTGCGCCTCGGCCAGTTTCGCCAATTGGACGGTGCGCGCCGCCGGGGGATCGCACTGTAGTACCGCTCCGAATTGCATGGCGTCTCCTCAGATCAAGTACTGACACGGGTCGCGGCGCACGAACTGCCCGTCGCCTTTGCGGCCGCGGTACTCACCGTCCGCGACCACGACCTTGCCGCGGGAGAGCACGGTGTCGACGTGGCCGTCGATCTCGTAGCCCTCCCAGGCCGAGTGGTCCATGTTCATGTGATGGGTCTTGCCGAGACCGATGGAGGTGTGGCCGTTGGGGTCGTACACCACGATGTCGGCGTCCGCGCCGGGAGCGAGCACGCCCTTGCGTCCGTAGAGGCCGAACATGCGGGCCGGGGTGGTCGAGGTGATCTCCACCCAGCGCTCCAGGGTGATCCGGCCGTCCACGACGCCCTGGTACATGAGGTCCATCCGGTGCTCGATGGTGCCGATTCCATTGGGGATCTTGGAGAAATCGCCGATCCCCATGTCCTTCTGTCCCTTCATGCAGAAGGGACAGTGGTCGGTGGACACCATCTGGAGGTCGTTGGTGCGCAACGCCTGCCACACCTGGTCCTGATGTTCTTCCTGCCGGGAGCGCAGCGGTGTGGAGCACACCCACTTCGCGCCCTCGAAACCCGCTGCGCCGAGGTTGTCCTCCAGGGAGAGATACAGGTACTGCGGGCAGGTCTCGCCGAAGACGTTGCGGCCCCGGTCCCGCGCCGCGGCCAGCTGGGCGACGGCCTGCTTCGCCGACACGTGCACCACGTACAGCGGCGCACCGGTCAGATCGGCCAGCATGATCGCCCGATGGGTCGCCTCCTCCTCGAGCTGCCAGGCGCGTGCGATGCCGTGGTAGTACGGATCGGTCTTGCCCTCGGCCAGCAGCTGCGCGACGAGAACGTCGATGGCGGGGCCGTTCTCGGCGTGCATCATGGTGAGCAGCCCGGTGTTCGCGCCGATCTGCATGGCGCGCAGGATCTGCGCGTCGTCGCTGTAGAAGACGCCGGGATAGGCCATGAAGAGCTTGTAACTGGTGATGCCCTCGTCCGGCAGTCCGCGCAGCGCGGCCAGCGACGCGTCGTTCACGTCGCCGACGATCTGGTGGAACGAGTAGTCGATGGCGCACTGGCCCGACGCCATCTTGTGCCAGGTTTGCAGGGAATCCTGCACGCGCTCACCGAACTTCTGCACCGCGAAGTCGATGATCATGGTGGTGCCGCCCCATGCGGCGGCCCTCGTCCCGGTCTCGAAATCGTCGGACGCCGTCGTTCCGCCGAACGGCATCGACATGTGCGTGTGCGCGTCGATGCCGCCGGGGATGACGTACTTGCCGGACGCGTCGATGACGGTGTCCACGGTCTCGGCCAGATTCGCGCCCAGCGCGGTCGTGCCCGGATGCAGCAGTGCGACAATGCGTTCACCGTCGACGAGGATGTCGGCGGGGCCGCGGCCGGTCGCCGAGACGACCGTTCCTCCGGTGATCAGTGTGGTGGCCACGTTTCCTCCCGGTTCAGGGCGCCACGATGGCGTCGTAGGAATCCGGCCTGCGGTCGCGATAGAACTGCCAATCGCTGCGGACCTCGCGCACCAGATCCAGATCGAGGTCACGGATCAGCAGTTCGTCGGTGTCGGCGGAAGCGCGCTCGCCGACGTAGCAGCCGCGCGGATCGACGAAATACGAACTGCCGTAGAAGGTCACGGCATCGTCGCCGAACTCCTCCGTCTCCGTACCGATGCGGTTGTTCGCGCCGATGAAGTACTGGTTGGCGGCCGCTGCGGCGGGCTGCTCCAGCTCCCAAAGCCGCTCGGACAAGCCGGGTTTGGTCGCCGACGGGTTGAAGATGAGCTCGGCCCCTGCCAATCCGTAGGCGCGCCAGCCCTCCGGGAAGTGGCGGTCGTAGCAGATGTAGACACCGACCTTGCCCACGGCGGTGTCGAACACGGGATAGCCCAGGTTGCCCGGCCGGAAATAGAACTTCTCCCAGAAGCCGGACAGCTGTGGAATGTGGTGCTTGCGGTATTTACCGAGATAGCTGCCGTCGGCGTCGATCACCGCCGCGGTGTTGTAGAGCACGCCGGGCTGGTCTTCCTCGTACACCGGGAGCACGATCACCATCCGGTGCTCCTTGGCCAGCTCGGCGAACCGTTCGGTCGTCGGCCCCGGGACGGATTCGGCGTACTCGTAATACTTCCTGTCCTGCACGTTGCCGAAATACGGTCCGTAGAACAGTTCCTGGAAGCAGATGACCTGCACGCCCGCGGCGGCGGCCTGCTCGACGAATCCCTCGTGCTTGGCCAGCATCGACTTCTTGTCACCGGTCCACGTCGCCTGGGTGATGGCGGCCCTGATTGTCGTCACCTGTCGATCTCCCTACCGAAGTTGGTTATGTTATCTTCGAAGGTAAACATTTCCTGAATATTTCAGTCGGTGCCGAAAGTGTAAATCTCGCGAGGTGTTCGAGGCATGGAAATGAACGACCGGATCCAGATCGATGACCCGACTCCCGCGGGCATCGCGGGCGCCATCGCCCGCCTCATCACCAGCGGCGAGCTGCGCGCCGGGGACCGGCTGCCCACGGTGCGGGAGCTCTCGCGCCGCCTCGGGGTCAGCCCCGCGACCGTGAGCCACGGCTGGCGGGCGTTGGCGCAGGCCGGGCTGGTGGTGTCACGCGGGCGCAGCGGGACCTTCGTCGCCGAGAGCGGAGCCAGGCCCGCGTCGTCGCGGACCGACAGCATGACCCGCGGTGCGACCGATGCCCGGCTCGACCTCTCGCTCGGCACCCCCGACCCGGCGCTGCTGCCCGAGATCGGGTCGATCCTGTCCCGGCTCGCCCTCGATGCCGAGACCACCGATTACCACCAGGCGCCGGTGGTGCCCGAACTCGGGCGGCTGCTGCAAGCGGACTGGCCGACCCGGTCGGGCGCACTGACCGTCGTCGACGGCGCGATGGACGCCATCGTCCGCAGCCTGCAGGCCGTCGTCCGCTTCGGCGACCGGGTGATCGTCGAGGACCCCACCTTCCCGTACATCCTCGACTACCTGGAATCCATTGGCGCGCAGATAATTCCGGTGCGCATGGACGAAGAGGGCGTGCTGCCGGACGATTTCGCGCGTGCGATCGCCACCGGGGCGAGCGCGGCGGTCCTGCAACCGCGCGCGCAGAACCCCACCGGGGCGTCGATGAGTGTCGAGCGCGCCGAGGAGTTGGTCGCGATCCTGCGGCACAGCGAGCGCCGGTGCATGGTCATCGAGGACGATCACTCCGGCGCGGTCGTCCCCGTCGAGGACATCAGCCTCGGCCGATGGCTGCCCGACCGGGTGCTGCACGTGCGCAGCTACTCCAAATCGCACGGCCCCGACCTGCGGATCGCGGCACTGTCCGGCCCGGAGGAGATCATCGACCGCATCGTGGCCACCCGCGTCCTCGGTCCCGGCTGGACGCCGCGCATCCTGCAGCGCCTGCTGCACGAGATGCTGCGCGACGAAACCGTCACCCGCACCGTCGAACACGCCCGTGCGCAGTACCAGATCCGCCGCCGCGCCCTCGCCGACGCGCTGCGCCGCCACGGTCTGCACCTCGCCGAGGGCCAGGGCCTCAACGCCTGGCTGCCCGTCGCCGACGAGCGCACCGCGCTGATCCACTTGGCCGCCAATGGAATCCGGGTCGCCCCCGGCGGCCCGTTCTTCGTGGCCGACCGCGGTCATCCCGAAGCGGTGCGCGTGACCGTCGCCCCCCTCGCGGACGGCATCGATGAGGTCGCCGCCGTCCTCGCCTTGGCCGCGCGGCCCCGTCAATCGGAATACTTCTCCCTGGACCAGGAATCGTGGGATGGTCGGTGAAGGGGAGCGGCCCGTCTCCGATCACTACCCGAAATCGTCGTCGAATCCCGCCGAATCGGCTCCCGCCCACCAGGATTCGAGTGGGTCGTCTTCGTAAATTCCGGCGGCGGCCGATAGCCGTCGGGGAGATCGAAGGCGATCGCGTCGGTGCGCAGTGCGATGGCGCGGACGGCGCGGGTGGCGCGCATCCGCCGCGGATCCTCGGTGCCCGCGACGCCGAGCAGAACGTCGACTCCCGGTGCGTGCCACAGCGCGATCAGCTCGATGTCACCCGCGTCCTCCGCGGCGAGGGCCACTTCATGGACGACCTCGGCCAGGGGTGTGCCGCGCAGCGGTTCGGCGTCAGGCCCGCCTCTCATCCTCCGGCGACGACGCTACCGGCCGCATCTCGGTCTGCTTGGGCCCGAACGCCTTTCCGCGCGGCTAAGACGACAAGTACGCCTGCGACGGCCCCGGCGAAGTACGGGGACGGTACGAGCAGGACGCCGCTGAACACGCAATAGGCCGCGAGGCCCCAGCCGATTCCGGCGGGCACGGCGATCCCGCGCTCGGCGAGATGCCATGTCAGGCAACCCAAAAGGATGAACGGTACGGCGAAACTGCCCGGACCGGCCCAGAAGGTGACCTCGTTCTGCAGCGACTCCACCGTCGGGCCGTCGCTCGTGACGGCGAGGGGGACCGCTCCCCATATCCCGCGATCCACCCAGCCTGCGATGTCGTCCCCAGCGAACAGCGCGAGCAAGGCGAGGTGCCCTGTTCCGAGGACGACCATGATTCCGGCGGCCCAGCGCAGCAATCGCTTGGGGGAGTTCATGAGTTGTGGCACGGTTCGCCTCTCGTTTATACGGTACCGTACAGATCGTTTGTACGGTACCGTATAAACGAGAGGCGAACAATGGAGGTGACCGGAATTCCCGCAGTGGCCCGAACGACACGAGCCCGCTGGATAGCGGCGGGTCTCGACGCCCTCGCCGAAGGAGGGCCCGACGCGGTCCGGGTCGAGACGCTCGCCGCCGCACTCGGCGTGACGAAGGGCGGGTTCTACGGGCACTTCGACGGGCGTGCCGCGTTCCTCGCCGAGATGCTCGACGAGTGGGAAAGTCGCTGCACCACGGAGGTCATCGCCCAGGCGAACGCCGAAGGCGGCGAGGCCGCTGACCGGATCCGGCGCGTCGGCCGGATGACGTTCTCGGAGGACCTGCATCGTATCGATCTGGCGATTCGTGCGTGGGCCAACCACGACGAGGCCGTCGCGGCGCGCCTGCGGCGCATCGACAACGAGCGAATGGCGTTCCTGCGCAAGATGTTCGGCGCCTTCCTCACGGATCCCGACGAGATCGAGGCGCGCTGCATGCTGACGTTCGCGCTCGCCATCGGCCGCCACTTCATCGTCGCCGACCACCCCGGCTACACCAAACTCGAAGCCATCCAGCTCGCCGGAGAACATCTCTTGCGCCCGTGACGGCGTAGCCGACTTGCGTATCCGTTGCGACGAGGGCTGGGCTTGCGCTGCGTCGAGCCCAGCCCTCGCTCGAGCATGTCCGAGCCGACGGCCTCCAAGGATGTGGATTCAGAACGGAAACTCGGCGTAAGCCTCTCCCGCGAACCGGTGGACGGCGTGCGTGCGCATCCGCGAACCATAGATCGCGTGCTCGAAAAGCGCCGTGTAGGTGGGGAATTCCATACGGACCAGACCCGCGGTGTGCGCCAGGTACACATCGAAGCCGGGGTACATCAGACCGGCGAACGGCAGGTCGTCCACATCGAGGGCGATCACCGGGTATTCGCCCTCGGCGTCCGGCTCGCCGACGGCGAGCACCCGCCGCGAGTCCGAACCGCCGGGGAGCAGGAAGCATTCGCCGAAACGCTCGGCCAGCGGGGTGAAGAACTCCGCCCACGGCCCGCCCAGTTCGTCGTCCACGAGCTGGTCGAGCGGTCGGGGCGCGAACGCACCGTCCTGGCCGAACCAACCGTAGCGCTCCAGCAGGCTCACATCGAACGCCAACCACGCCCGCAGGCTGGGCGGCAGCGGTCGTCCCGACGGAAAAACCATGTCCGCCAGTACATCCGCCGCCATCGGCCGCGGGCTGCCCTCCACCCATGGGACGTGCTGGTATTCCAGTGCGGACGCTTCGGGCGCCCGCCGCACCGCCTCGATCACGCGCTCCGTCAAGGCCACTCCGTGTGCGGAGCTCGCGCCCCGGTCGATCACCATGCCGCGCAAAGTAACAGCCCCGACCGACACCGACGCGTGTGTATGGCCCCGGGCTAGTGCAGGATGTCGTCCACGGTCGGGGCGACGACGCCGAACAGGTCGGCGATGGTGGTGAGGGCGGCGCTCTGCAGTGCGGCGGAGGGCACGGTGTCTCCCAAGGGGCTGGGCAGTGGTCGGGTGGCGGTGGCTTCGGCGACGACGGTGGGGCGGTAGCCGAGATTGAACGCGCCCTGGGCGGTGTAGCTCACGCACATGTGGGTCATGAATCCGGCGAGCACCAATTCCTGCCCCGCACCCAGCTCCTTCAGGGTCTGCTCGAGATCGGTGGCGTGGAACGCATTCGGGAATTGCTTGACCACCACCGGTTCTCCCGTCCGCGGGGCGACGGGATCGCTGATCGCACCGATATCGGCGCGAATATCGTAGGGGGTGTCCGGCCCGCCGTCGTTGACGATGTGCACCACCGGTCGCCGCAATTCTCTTGCGGCCGTGAGCAATCGGGCACCGGCGGCCAGCGCCTCCTCGGGCCCGTCCACCGCCATGACACCGCGGAGGTACGTGTTCTGGAAATCGATCATGATCACCGTGGCATCTGCCAATCGCGGTAGCCGATCATCGAGACCGATCACGTCGCGCAGGGTGCTGGAGACGGCATTCATCGACATGTGTCGCTACTTTCTGTGTGGGAGAGGGAAATACGTGCGGGATCACCGCTCGACATTCAGGTAGTGATGCGGAATCGCTTCCGGTAGTCGCCGGGTGTGGCGGAGAGTTGCCTGCGGAAGGCGCGGTGCAAGGTCTCGACCGATCCGAGCCCGACCGTCGCGGCGATCCGTTCGACGGGCTGGTCGGTGGTTTCGAGCAGGCGGCGCGCCGCCTCGACCCGGCACGCCTCGACATAGACCGCGGCGCTGGCGCCGGTCTCCTGCTGGAAGACCCGCGTGAAATGGCGTTCGCTCAGGCACATCCTGGCCGCGAGCGCTGCGGCGGACAGATCGCCGTCCAGATTCTCGGTGATGAAGAGCCGCAGGTCATCGATGTCGCGGCGGGCGGTCGCGGGACGGCTCAGCGGCACGCTGAATTGGCTCTGCCCGCCTTGCCGTTTGAGATACACCACCAACTGCCGTGCCACCTGCAACGCCAAGTCCTCGCCGTGATCCTCGGCCACCAGAGCCAGGGAGAGGTCCAGGCAGGCGCTGATCCCCGCGCCGGTCCAGATCCGGCCCGAGCGGATGAAGATCGGGTCGGGGTCCACGACGATGTGGGGGTGTTCGGCCGCGAGCTGGTCGGCCGTCGACCAGTGTGTGGTGGCCGTTCTCCCGTCCAGCAGACCCGCGGCGGCGAGCAGATGCGCGCCCACGCACACCGAGGCTATTCGCCTCGCATGTGGCGCAACGGACTCGATCCACGCCACGACCTCGCGATCGATCCGCGCGACCGGCCCGCTGGGCGGAGTGTCGACCGCGCCGGGGACGATCAACGTGTCGATCGTCGGCTCCACCTCGTCGAAGCCGAGGTCGGTGACGACGCGCACCCCGGCGGAGGTGCGCACTTCACCGCGGACCGGGCTCGCCAGCCGCACGTCGTAGCGCACTCGCCCGCCACCCTCGCGGTTGGCCAGCGCGAACACTTCGGCGGGCCCGGTGACATCGAGCAGGTCGACATCGGGGAAGGTCGCGATGACCACGCGGTGGCTCGAAATCATGAGTCCATCGTCGAGGCGCGCGCCGATGGCCGCAACGACGGATCTCTGTCAGATCCGGCCACCGGATCCCACGCCCGAGCTCAGCGGCGCACCGTCGTCTCCCGCTCCACGCGCGGACTCAGTTCAGGTCGCGGATGATGTCGAGTGCACGGCCCAGGGTTGTCACCCGGGCATCGATGGTGTCACCCGCCGGATAGAGGCGAATCGTGTCGACACCCGCGTCGCGCCAGACGCGCAGCCGGGCGCGGACCATCGCCTCGGTGCCGATCAACGTGGTCGCCAGAACCATCTCGTCGGTGACGAGCGCCGCGGCTGCTTGCCGGTCTCCTGCCTGCCAGCGCTGACGTACCGCTTCGGCGACGTCGGCCCACCCTTGACGGCTGTAGGCGTTGTTGTAGAAGTTGGTGGCGCCCGATCCCATTCCGCCGAGGCTGAAGGCCAGTTCCTTCTTGCGGGCCGCGAGCATCGTCCGCAGGGTGTCCTCGTCGTCGGCGAAGGCCACCTCCGCGCCTTGGCAGATGTCGAGCTCGTCGCGTGACCGGCCCGCGGCGGCCAGCCCGGTGTCGAGGCGATCGAGATACGCGGCGGCGCGTTCGGGAATGAAACTCGTGCCGAGCCAGCCGTCGGCCATCCGTCCGGTCAGTTCGAGCATGCGGGGCGACAGGGTCGCGAGGTAGATCGGGATGTCGGTGTTCGCAGGCAGCGACAATCGCATCGGCCTGCCTTCGCCGCCTGCCATCGGGATCCCATGCCTGTGACCGGAGTAGCTGATCTTTTCTCCGGCGAATGCCTGGCGGATGATCTCCACGGTCTCGCGCATACGGACGAGCGGCTCGGCGAACGAAACGCCGTGCAGCCCTTCGATGACCTGCGGTCCCGAGGCGCCGAGGCCGAGCAGGAACCGTCCCTGCGACAAGTCCGCCAAGGTCAATGCCGATTGGGCGATCGCCACGGGTGTGCGGGTCCCGATCTGGATGACGCCGGAGCCCAGCAACATTCGGTCGGTTCGGGCGGCGAGGTAGCCCAAGGCGGTCGGGGCGTCCGAGCCCCACGCCTCGGCGACCCAGCAGATATCGAGACCGAGTTTCTCTGCCTCCAGGGCGAATTCGAGTGCTCCCGGGTAGGAGGCTTCGATGGTGGTGGCGGTGCGCATCAGTGCTCCTCACCCTCGAGGAATGTCTTGATCGCCGCGAGGGTGTGCTCGATGGCTCGTTCGAGCTCGCGCATCCGGACGAAGACGATCTTCTGTTCCTTCTCCGGCATGGCGGCGATGGCGAAGCTCAGGCCGGACGGCCCCGGCCCCATCCGAACCCATTGACGCAAGCGGGTGCCGTCGTTGTCCGCCTCGAGGGTGAACCGCCAAGTCGCACCGGGATTTTCGACGCTTCCGACGACCCAGGAGAAGGTCCGGGACGCGTCGAATTCGACGATGTAGGACGTGGTCGACCACTCGCCGAGTTTCGGATGCCGGCTCGTACCGACGAAGGCGCCGCCCAGCCGCGCGCCGTGAATGGGATCGACCCATTCGGCGGACTTCAGTTCGTCGCTGAACAGCGGCATCAGTTCGATATCGGTGACAACGCTCCAGACCTTCGCGAGGGGCGCATCGATGTGGATGACGCTCTCGGCGGTCGGGGTGTCGGCATAGATCGCGCCGGTCCACTCCATCGTGTCGGTACTCCTTCGGTTCGGTGGTACGAGGTCCGCACCCGGTGCCGTCGCGTGGCAGTACCGGGTCGCGGTGCGGGTGCGGCGGTGTGTGTCACAGTGCGAGCGGACGCGGAAGATGCAGCACGAGTTGCGCTTCGGTGGTGACTTCCAATCGCAGCGGTCTGCTGAGGCCGAGCCCGGTGAGCAGGTCGCTGAGCGGTCCTGTGCCGCGGTGGAGCCGAACGTTCGAGGGAAGGATCCGCGTGCCGATCGTGAGAGGGTTGGCCTGGGTGGTCGTCTCGTACCACGTTCCGTTCAGGGTGTGGACGAGTTTCGTGGTCGAGACACGGGATTCCGGACGAAGATCTCGGATGGCGGGGAGCTTCGCGCGGACCTCGATATCGGTCCGGCCCCCGGGCCCGGCGACTCGCGCGTACACCTCGCCGGCGACGTTCACGTCGATGTCGGTTCGCCACTTGGGCAGGTTGTAGCCGTCGACCCCGCGCAGGCGCGCGATCTCGGTGTTCACGGGCAGCGCGAGCACGTGGGCATGGTTGACCCGGCGCCGGGCATCGCCGATCACGCCGAGGGCCCCGGCCCGGCGGCGCGGATCGTGCACGACCGCGGCGACTCCCACTTCGTTGTACGGGTCGTTGTCACAGACTTCGTAGCGATAGAGCGCCAGCGCGATCAGTCCGACGCCCGGCAGGATGCGGACGGGTTCGAGCGGTGCCGGAAGGTGAGCTCGCAGCCGCGACAGCGGCGCCGTGAAAAGCAATTGCGCCGAACTCGTGCGGTAGTAGAAATTCGGCGTCCACATCGGACCCAGCGCCGAATCCGCGATTCGCTTCGGTATCCGACGGAAGAAGGTGATGTCTCCGACGGCCGGATCTCGCTGGATCTCGTCGAGATCCGGATTCATCCGGTAGCGGTCGTAATAGCCGTTCTTGACGACGGGAACCTTGCGGTCCCCGATCGTGATCTCAGTGAATTCCATGACCGATTCCGTCGAGTGAGCTGGTGGCTTCCGGGCTGTCGCCGGGTGCGTTGTCGACCGAGTGGAGGAACGACGCCAAGCACGCGGTGACGATGTGCGGTTGCTCGAGGTTGCTGGTGTGCCCGGCGGCGGGAACGACCTGCAAAGCGGATCCATCGATCCGAGCGACGAGGCGCTCGGCGTCGAGGCGGGGGGTGGCGGTGTCGTCGGCGCCGACGATCACCAGGGTCGGCGCCACGATCTCGGCGAGTTCGTCCCCCATCGGGGCGTGGTCGGCGACCGCCAGAATGGCTTTCCTTATTCCGGTTCTGCCGGAACAGGACAGGCGGGCATTCCATTCGTAGACAACGGGTTCGCTGCGCCGGGAGTTGAGGAAATCCGGACCGAACAAGGTCGGCAGCACCTGCTGCTTCAACGGTGCGGCGCCGAGGAGCTGGTAGATCCACGCGAACAGCGTGTACTTCCGTGCGACATCACGCGGCTCACCGTCCGCGGTGGTGTCCAGAACCGTCAGCGATCGCAAGAGCTCACCCCGGCGTGCGGCGAGCCGCAGACCGACGAACCCGCCCATCGACAGACCGACGAAGTGCACCGGCGCGAGATCCAGTTCCCGAATCAACGCTTCGACATCGTCGCAGAGCGTGTCCATGTCGTACCCGCCCGCCGTGGCGGGGGTTTCGCCTTGGCCGCGCCAATCCACGGTGACGCACCGGTATCGGTGCCGCAGGACATCGATCTGCGGCCGAAACATCCAGCCCCCGAACAACAATCCGTGACCGAACAGGATCGTCGGGGCATCGGGCAGGCCCGGTGGAGTTCCGGTATCGATATAGGCCAGCGATACGCCATTGGCGTGCAGCAGCGGCATGGACAGCTTCCTTTCGAACTGGAGATTTCGGTCTAGGGGACCGGGGTCTGACGTTGCCCCGAGGTGAAGAGCCCCGCGAGAGACAGAGCGACGGCGCACAAGGTCGGGGTCGACACGACCTCGAACCGAGGAGGGGGATAGGACGTGGCCACGGGACCCGAGTGGTGAGCCGCGTGGTCCGCGCCCGACCCGTTGTTCGCCGGTGCGCCCATGGCGGCGTCCATGAACGCGGGATCGGTGAGGTAGGCGTAGACGACGTAGCACACGCCGGTCGTGAGCAGCAGGCTCACGGCGGTGATCGCCGAAATGGCCCACACCCGGGGGAGGCGTCCGAGCGCCGATCTCGCGATCACCGCGGTGAGCGCTCCGGGTGCGAAACCCCACCCGAGCATGAACCACACCGCCGCCAACGCTTTCACCGCGGCGCCCTGGGCCATTCCCAGAAGCGCACCGTGCCAAGCGATCAGCGTCAGTGCGGCGGCAATGACGGCCGCGGAGACCGTGATTCGGAAATCGCCGGTGGCGGCGCCCGTCATCGCGGACTCAGACTCTCGCGAAGTCGAGCAGCCGCGCGCCGCGCCGGGAATTGAGCAGGTAGCCGCCGAGCAATCCACCCGCCAGCGCCGAGGCGTAGCCCTTCACCAGGAACAGTTCGGGCATGTCGATCGATCCCCAATAGTTCAGTCCGACATTGTGATCCAGCGACCAGCACAGGGTCTGACACACGCTCAATGCCAGCGCGCCGCATGCCGCGGTGAGCGCGAACCCCGCGGGACTGCCGGGGCGTCGCCCGGCGGTGACGAGGTAGGTGAGTCCGCCGACCGCCGCCCCCATGCCGATGCCGCACAGGCCGAGCGTCCAGACCACCCGCCACACCAGCGTGCCGTGATCGGGAAACAGGATCAGGCCGAGGAGGAGGAAGTTGAATTCTCCGAAGAAGCTCAGCGCGATGAACACCTTGATCGTGCGGGTGGCGCGGTCGTCGTACGAGCCGTCGGATACGGGTGTGCCCACCGGCGTTCCTCCTCGGTATTGGGCGAAAAGTTCATTGAATGGACTTTCTGAAGTCCAGTTTGTGCGCGGTCAGACCGGTGACGGCGGCCCGTATTCGCGCCGAAGACATCATCAAACGGAATTGACCAATCTGTCAACCACTGGTTTATGGCATAGGGCATATTTGTGAAAATAGTCCGTTGAATGGACTTTTGCTAAGGTCATAGCGTGGTGCAGAGCGAGGAATCGGAGGAGTCCGGCGGCGACACGTCGCGGACGAGCGTGCTGAACCGGGTCGCGACGATCCTGGAGGCGGTCGCACTCCACGGATCGTGGGGAGCCCGTTTGATCGACGTGACCCAGGCGACCGGCCTGTCGCGACCCACCGTGCACAGGCTTCTGCAGGAACTGATCGAGATCGGATACGTCGAGCAGCGTGCGAAGAAATACAGCCTGGGCCCCGCCCTCTACGCGCTCGGGCTGAGCGCCCCGTCGCCCATCGGCGACTACGGCGGCATCGAACGATGCGCGCAGCGACTAGCCGACAGCACCGGCGACACGGTCTACATCGCCATTCGCCAGCTGGGTGGACTGCACTACCTGATTCGCGCCGAAGGTTCGTACCCGATTCGCGCCCGAGTCGTCGAAGTGGGCGAGACGGTGCCGCTCGGCGTCACCTATGCCGGGATCGCGCTGCTGGCCTGGCACGCCCCCGACGAGGTCGAAGCGCAGTTGCGCGCCAACGAACCCCGCCGCGAGAGACTGGGATTCGACGTGTCGAACTTCTCCGCGCGCCTCTCCTCGGTGCGGAGGCAGATCGCCGGCGTCCGGGAACACGGGTGGTGCTTCGACACCGACACCGTGCTACCCGGAGTGACGGGGATGGCGGCGCCGGTACCGTCCCGGACGCGCCAGCCCTACATGGCGGTCACCATCTCCGCCGTGAACGACCGGCTCCCTCCCGACCGAGTCCGCGCACTACGAGGACCGTTGCTCGCCGCGGCGCGGGAGATGACCGGCTTCATCGCGTAGATCGCCTGCGGCGCCGCCTGTTTCCGGGAACGTCGCTCGCCCCCGCGTCGAACGGAGTGTGCCGACTGCTGTGTCCGGCAGAGGACCTCGGAAGTTCCGGAGCGGACATCGATTCCGCGTTCGGACCGAACGCGCGTACCATCCTGCGTCTGGACGGAGAGTCCCAGAACAGAGATGGTTTCGAGCTGTCTGGATCGCGTCGCTCTCCGGTTCTGCAGGGGTCGGTCGGTCGATTCGATGAGTTGGGAGTGGATGTCGATGGCACGCAGAGTGGTTGTCACAGTGATCGATGATTTCGACGGACGTTCACCCGCGGTGGAAACGGTGACGTTCGCTGTCGATGGAGTCGGCTACGAGATCGACTTGTCCGAGGAGAACGCGGCTCGCTTGCGGGAAGTGTTCGGCGAGTGGATTCCGTTCGGTCGTCAAGTCGGCAAAGTGGGACGTCGGCGCAGCGCCACCATCGTGCCGACGAATACGCGCGGACCCGAGGCGGGCGTGGTTCGTCAGTGGGCGCGGGCGAACGGTCTCGCGGTGCCCAGTCGCGGACGGGTGCCGTCCGATCTCGTTGCGGCGTACGAGAAGGCCGCTTCGTAACCGGCGAGTCCCGAAGGGTGTGCGGTCGGGCGGGGGCCGGCGGTCCGGTCGGCCCTTGGCTCAGGTTCCAGCACGGTGCTCCAGCCACCTCGGTGGCCTTCCGAGACGCGGTCAGCGCGTCATTCCGGACGCACAAGGCTCTGAACTGGGAATTCGCAACCTGAACCACGCGGGCGCGGATGGCGCTGGTTGGCGCATCCTGAGCGAGAGCGCTGATCTCTCTTGACGCGTGTGCTTGGCTGGAAGTCGTGGGGAAACGGACCTGGCTGACGACCACCGCCGGTCTCGCGCTGCTGATGCTGTGGGGCGAGTGGGCGAACTGGCGTGCTTCCCGCAGGCTCGTCGGGTCCGTGCCCGGCACCTCCGAAGCCGTCGTGGTCCTCGGGTATCGCAACCCGGGCGCGCGCGCCAACGCCATGAACCGGTGGCGCGTTCGTGCGGGCCTGCGATCCATCGACCCGGCGGCGGTCGAGAGTCGGCTCGTGCTGTGCGGGGGCGCGTGCGCGGGGCCACGCACCGAGGCGTCGCTGATGGCCGAGTACGCCACGCGGACCCGTGGGTACCGCGGTGAGCTCGTCCTGGAGGATCTGAGCCGGACCACTTGGGAGAATGTCGCTTTCGCGATTCCGTACCTGAACGACGTCGATCGGATCAAGATCGTCTCGTTGCCGTCCCATGCCGCGAAGGCTCGGCACTATCTCGCGCAGCAGTCGCCCCACCTGGCGTCCCGCCTGGTCAGGGGAGCGGAGTACCGGTTCGGCGACTGGATGCCGCTGAAACCTCTCTTCGCCCTCTACGGTCTGCTGAAAGCCGTTCGCGACCGTCCGTGACGCGCGGCGTCGTCCGGCCCGCCGCCGACTGTCACGCTGAGCTACTGGTCACCGCCTCCGACGCCGTCGATTGTGCGGGCCCGCCGTTGCCACGGCGCGAGCAGGAGTTCGCAGGCGCGTTGGACGTCGTCGACGGCCTGCTCCGGGGTGATCTCCCCGGCGGTGGCCCAGGTGAGAACTCCGTAGACGGCCTGTTCGACGAGTCGGGCCAGCCGCCGGTCCTCGGCCGTGGCGCGTTGCAGGGCGGCGATGTCGAGGATGCGCTGGTCGATCGCGAACGGCGGGTTGAGCCCGTATTCGTTGCGCACCACGTTGATCGAGACGATCATGGCGCGGGCCAGCGGGACGCTGGTGAGCATGCGCCGCACGGCGGTTCCCATGGCCTCGGCCACGGCGGTGGTCGCGGTGGTGGCCGAGCTCCCGGGGATCGGCATTCGCTCGACTCGGTCGGCGAGTAGCGCGGCGTAGAGGTGGTGCTTGGAGGGGAAGTAGCGGTACAGCGTCCCTACGGCGACGCCTGCGCGGGCGGCGATATCGCTGATCTGGACCTGCTCCAGCCCGTGGCGGGCGCCGAGTTCGGCTGCGGCGCGCAGCATTCGGTGGCACCGCTCACGCTGGCTCGGGGTGCGTGGCTCGGCGAGCTTGCGCATGTCGTGGGTACGGGGCACCGGACGATCATGATCCATCGTCGGCCGTGGCGCCGATGAGCCGTTGCATGGCCCGGTGAGCGCCGAGCACGGCCCGCGCGCGGTCGGCGTCGTTGCGCGCGGTGACCAGGCGCTCGTTGCCGCTGACGATGTGCACCGGTCCGTGCGGCAGCGCCCGCAAGCCCTCGACGGCGACCTGATCGGGCTCGGCGACCGGCAGTCCGGGCACGTCGAAATTCAGCCCGGCTCGCCGCATCGCCGGTGTGCGGGTGACGCCGAGGACGAGCTCGAGGACGTCGACGCCGTGCTCGCGAAGTTCCAGCCACAAGCCCTCGGCGAAGATGCGGCCGAATGCTTTGACGCCGCCGTACACGGTGTGCTGACTCGAGCCGAGATAGCCTGCCATCGAGCCGACCAGGATCACTCCGCCACGCCCCCGCGCCACCATGCCGGGC
Organism: Nocardia sp. bgisy134; assembly: GCF_965341865.1. Lineage (GTDB taxonomy): Bacteria > Actinomycetota > Actinomycetes > Mycobacteriales > Mycobacteriaceae > Nocardia. Next base: position 134,753 of record NZ_CBDQZP010000015.1, on the reverse strand, counting down.
GTCAAGCGGTGCACCAGCCCGAGCGGGGTGGTCACGTTCAGGTCGATGACCCGGTCGAATGCGGCCAGGTCGCCGTCGAGGAACCGCGCGCTGTGGGTGTTGGCGCCCGCGTTGTACACGAGCAAGCCGATGTCGAGGTCGTCGACCGCGCCCGCGACGAGTGCGGCCGCACCACGGTCCGCGAGGTCGACGGCGAGTGTCCGAACTTCGACACCCGAAGCCCGGCAGGCCTCGGCCGTCTCGCGCAGCGGATCGGCGCGCCGGGCGACGAGAACGAGGTTGATGCCCGCGGCGGCGAGGTGGTGCGCGAACGAGGCGCCGACACCCTCGGAACCCCCGGCGATCAGGGCCCACGGCCCGTATCGAGCGAGCGAGTCGTCCACGGAATGACCTCCACAATTAGAATTCATTCTAGTAATCGGAGTGGACTGTAGCGTATAACTGCTGCCATGCGCATCGGCTTGTCGGCTCCAGTGGTCACCGCGGTCCCGGGAACGGCCGCGGCCTGGGAGGCCGTGGCGGGTCCGGACGAACTCGGTCGGGTGGCGTCCTGCGCGGACGAGCTCGGTTTCGACTACATCACCTGCTCCGAGCACGTGGCCGTGCCGATCGACGCCGCGGCGACGCGCGGCGGCACCTACTGGGATCCGTTGGCCACGTTGTCGTTTCTGGCCGCACGCTCACGCAGGATCCGCCTGGTCACCTCGGTCCTCGTCCTGCCGTATCACCGCCCGCTGGAGATCGCGAAGCGGTACGGCACCCTCGACCGGCTCAGCGGCGGGCGCGTCGTGCTCGGCGTGGGTGTCGGTTCGTTGCGTGAAGAGTTCGAACTCCTGGGAGCGCCGTGGGAGGACCGAGGCGCGGTCACCGACGCGCGGATGCGCGAATTGCGTTCGGTCTGGGGCCGTCCCGAGGTGTCGGGCATGGTCGTGTCGCCGTCGGCGACAAGGGATCACGTACCGCTCTGGGTCGGCGGCCGGACGCCGCGGTCGTTGCGCCGCGCGGTCGAACTGGGCGACGGCTGGATGCCGTTCGGCCTGAGCTCCGAGCGCATCGAGACCATGCTCGGTCGCGTCGAGTTACCCGCGGGATTCGACGTCGTGCTCGGCACCGGCCGCCCGCTCGACCCGCTGAGCGATCCCCGCGCTGCCGGGCGGACGCTCCAGCGCCTTCGCGACGCCGGAGCGACCGCCGTGACCTGCACCGTCCAGGCGACGTCCGCCGCGAACTACTGCGAGCAACTGGAAGCGTTGCGCGCCCTCACCGAAAGGATCGACCACTGATGACACCCGTGCCCACTGTCCCGGCGGAATGGGAGCGACGCCTCCGACGAGTCGAAGACGAACTGGCGATCGGCAAACTCGTCGCCCGCTACGGTCCCGCGGTCGACGCCGCCGACGCCGACGCGGCGGCGGAGTTGTGGACCGAAGACGGAACCTACGACGTCGAAAGCTGGTCCATGAACGGCCGCGACGAGGTGCACGCGATGGTCTGCTCCGCCGAACACCGCGGACTCGTCGAGCGGGGCTGCACCCATTTCCTCGGCCCGGTGGCGACCGTCATCGAGGGCGACCGCGCCACGGCGGTGTGCGAGTCGCTACTGGTCGTGCACCGCGACGGCCGCTTCGTCGTCGCCCGCGCCGGAGCCAACCGATTCGAGCTGACCCGCACCGCCGACGGATGGAAGATCCTGCGTCGCGTCACGCGTGCCCTCGACGGCACTCCCGAGAGCCGTGAGCTGCTCGCGTTGAACCGATGAGCGGCCCAGGTCGATTCGGCGATGCGGCAGTTCCACTCGCACCGCCGAACCCGTAGCGGGCGACAAGGAGCCGCCGACGTCGCGCTGACCATGGACCCGGCGTGGGCGGAGAGGACGGTCCCGAATCCGGTGTCTCCCAATCCAAGGCGAACCTGCGCGTAGAGCACGAACGTGGCGAAGGCCGCGCACAACGGAATCTGCACAACTCCCCGGCGCCGATGGGCGCAGTTCTGTCACGTGCGAGCATCCGTCCGATATTCGCTGACGCGGCGAATCGCTGTCGGACGCATCGGTTCGCAGGTCGGCCCATCAGATCGGGGACCGGGCAACACAATCCGGCGAACACCGAGTTCGACGCGTACGCTACCGTCGGGGTCGCCGAGCCGGGCATGGAATGACGACGTCAGGACAGGATCGACTCCCGTGGTCGACAGCGCTGCCGGAGACCCCGCTCGGCGATCGAAGACGAAGGGTGTGACGCAGCACGACGCGGGTACGGCCAAGGTGATGGCGGACCGCGGCGCGGCAGCGCGAGTGGGTGAGTGATCATGAAGACGAAATCGGCGGAGACGGTGAAATGCCGAGGGTGCGAGTGCTGGTGGCCCTTGAGCGCGCACAACGTGTGCCACTGCTCCCAATGCCATCAGACATTCACGGGCGAAAAAGCGGCGAATCTACATCTGGTCGTGGACTACCGACACAAACCACACGTCGTCTGCCGCACACCGCAAAGCGTCGGCCTCGTCGACGCCGCCCGCGACTACCCCTGCTGGGGCTTGCCGGAGAAGGCCCTCGCGTGAGCGTTCTCCGGCCCGGACGCTGGTTGCTGTCCATGATCATCGAAAACAGCCGCGCCCGTTGAGCGCGTTGACCTGCGTGGTCAGCCGTTACGCTCCCGCCGTGATGATCGCGGCGGGAGCTACCGCCCGAACCCCCGTCATCGAGAATCAATTGGGCCGCTGACGTATGGGCGGCGGGCAACACCACGGGACGCAGCGTAATCGTCAGGGCGTCAGCGGGCTGCGCGGGCGAAGCGACCGGGTGTGACGCCCGTCCAACGGGTGAAGGCGTGGGTGAAGCTGGAGGCGTCGGAGTAGCCGAGGCGGCCGGCGACGTCTTCGACGGTGGCGCCGATGGACAACAGCTCCTCGGCCAGCATCTGGCGGGTCTCGGCGACGAGTTCACGGTAGGAGGTGCCTTCGTCGGTGAGTCGGCGCCGCAGCGTGCGGGTGCTCATGCGCAGTTCGGCGGCGACCTCGTCCAGGCCCGAGGCGACACCGAGGGTGAGCAAGGCCTCCCGGACCTGGGCCGCGAGTCCCTGCCGCTTGCGGCGCTGCTGCATGATCTCGGCGGCTTGCCGCTCGGCGAAGGCGGCGGTGTACGGGTTCGCCTGAGGGAGGGGCAGATCGAGTAGATCCTGGGCCATGACGACCTTCGTCACCGGAGCGTCGAATTCCGGCTCCATGCCGAGCAGTGCGCCGAACTGGTCGGCGTACGGCGGTGGGGGACAGGCCAGCTCGACGCGGGTGGGCGTCACGGTACCGCCGAACACCTCCTTGGCGATCGCGGCCATCTCGGCGATGTCGCGTTCGAGCAGGAATGTGCGCACCCCGGCGGGGACGGCGGAGTCGTCGATGGTGGCGACCCCGTCGCCAGCGTGCACCTCGAAGCGCCAGCGGGCGAAGGAATAGCCGATATCGATGTGGTCGACGCCGATCCGCCAGGCATGCCGCACCGTGGGGCTGCTGATCACCGCGAAGGCCCAGATGCCGTGGACGAACAGGGGGTAGCGGCGGCCCGCCTCCAAACCGAGCGCGGGAACGTGCCCGATCGCGGTGACCAGGTTGTGAACCAGTCGAAGCTCTTGGCGCGCAAGGATTTCCGATTCCGGATCGGGCAGCGCGGCCGGGGCGATGCCCGTGCCGTCCAGGCACTGCTCGACGGGCATGCCGTGCTCCATGGCGAGTTCGACCAGAATCGCCGCGCTGGCGATCGAGCGCGGCATGTTGAGCCGGGTGGTCATCTGCCAACTGTCGAGAGCGTGGCCGGAAAAGTCAAGTTCTGGCCGTCGACCTCATGGCATGGACACGTCCGGCCTTCTAGCGTGAGAGCACATGACAACCACCGACCAACTCGCCGCCTTCGAACCCGCGTGCACCCGAGAGGCGGCATTGGCGCTGTTCGACGGACTTCCCCCGGTGCGTGCCACCGACCTCACCGGCCGATGGCACGGCAGGGAACTGGCGACGGGCCACCGCATGGACGGCCTCCTGGAAGCGTCGGGGTGGTACGGCAAGCAATTCGACGGCGTCGAGCGCGTCCACCCGCTCCTGTTCGTCGATGCTTCCGGCGAGATCTTCGCCGTCGACCCGAAGCTGGTGCCGCTCGGCGTCGCCCACCGGGTGTCCGCTTCGGTCGTCGGCCGAGGCCGGAGGCTGCTCGGCGCCGTGAAGCCCGCGGTGCGCACCAGGAAGTACCGGGCGCGCTTGCGTGAAATCGAGCATCGAGGCGTCGTGACGGCGGCAATGATCTACGACCATCTCCCGATCATCGACGTCTTCCGGCGCGTCGACGACGACACCGTACTGGGCCTCATGGACTTCCGCGACCGCCCGGAGCCGTACTTCTTCATCCTGTCCCGAGACTGACCGGGCGTTCGGCTCGAGAAATCACCATCGCAACGTTCGGCCGGCGATGGATGCGGGCTTCGGCGATCGCGATCTGCCCGGCATGTTCGACCAGGTCCGGTCCGCGCCGGTGCGATGATGCTGGAAGCCGACCGCTGTACCGCTGATCGCACCCTGCTGTCCGGTCTATTGGAAGGAAAGCCCTTGCCTCTCGACCTCTCGCCGGACGGCCACCGATCGCGTGGCGGGCGCGCCGCCGGGGAACCGGAGCGCGCGTGAACACGCCGCGCACCGCACTGGTCGTTGGCGCCGGGATCGCCGGGCTCAGCGCCGCCTATCACCTGGCGCGGCGCGGCGTCGACGTCACCGTCGTGGAAGCCGAGCACGTCGGCGCCGGTGCTTCACACGGCAACGCCGGTTGGGTCGACCCCGTCCAGACCGGACCGCTGCCCGAACCAGGACTGCTGCGGGATGGGTTGCGGCACATACGCTCTGCCGATTCGGCCACTCATGTCGCGTTGCGGGACTACCCGCGCCTCATGCCATGGCTGGTGTCTTTCGCGCGGCACTCCACCGCCCGCCGCTACCGTGACGGCACCCTGGCGTTGGCCGAGCTCGGCACCCGCTGTTTCCCGCTGCTGGATCAGCTCGCCGCCGACGGCGTCGAATTCACCCGCAGCGACGCCGGTTTGCTGGCCGTGGCGCGCGATATCCGCACCGTCGAGGCGTTCACCCACACCCTCGAACCGTTCCGCACCGCCGGATTCGCGATATCCCGGACCGTATTGGACGCCCACGCGCTGCGCGCGCTGGAACCCGCGCTGTCGGCGCAGGTGCGCTCCGGCGTGGAACTGCGCGATCACGTGCAGATCGACCCGGGCGCCTTCCTCACCGCGCTGGCCGCCTACCTGCGAACACAGGGAGTGCGCATCGAGGAAGACAGCCTCGTCGCCGGGTTGGCCGAGCCCGGCCCACGGGCCGGAGTCGAGATGCGCGACGGCCGCCGCTACGCCGATGTGGTGATCGTCGCGACCGGTGCGAGCACCGCGCTGATCGGCAAGCGATTCCCGCTGATCGGCGGGCGCGGCTACAGCTTCGATGTTCCCGTCGCCACCGCGGTGCGGCGGTCCATCCTGCTGCTCGACGCGCACATCGCGTGTTCGCCGATCGGTGGCCGCCTGCGCATCGCATCGGGCATGGACTTCGGCGCTTCGGCGCGGCTGAGCGCCGAGCGTCTGGCGCCGATCGCGCGCAACGCGGCGGTCATGCTCGACGGCATCGATTGGACCGATCGGCAGCGCCTTTGGAGCGGGCGGCGACCGTTGACACCCGACGGGCTGCCGATCATCGACCGCCTGCCCGGCCACCCCGACACCTACCTCCTCACGGGACTGTCCATGCTCGGCATGACCCTGGCCTCGCCCGCCGCCGAAGCGCTGACCGGCTACATCCTCGACGGCGCCTGTCCGCCGGTGCTCACACCGTTTCGCGCCGACCGGTTCCGCTGACGCAGGCATCCGGTACCCGAGGACTCATTTCTCGAAGTAGCGACGCGGATTGCGGACCAGGATCGCGTCGATGTCGTCGTCGGTGAGTCCCTTCGCCAGCAGCGCGGGGATGACGTCCTCGCTGATGTGGCGGTAGTTCCACTTGGGTGCCATCTGGGTCTTGGCCTCGTGCGGGAACCAGTCGATGAAGCAGGCCGCGTCGTGCGCGATGGCGATCTTGTCGCGGTAGCCGCGGCGCACCAGCGCCGCGATCGTGTTCACCCGGTCCTCGAAGGGGAGCAGGACATCGACGCCGAAGCGGTCCATGCCGAGCAACGAACCGGCGTCGGCCAATTCGGACAGGTACTCGAGATCGGTGGAGTCACCGGAGTGCCCGATCACCACGCGGCTCAGATCCACGCCCTCCTCGGCGAGCACCTGTTGCGCAACGAGACCGGATCGGGTGTGCGGGTTGGTATGCACGGTCACGGGAGCCCCGGTGCGCACCGCGGCCTGCCCTACCGCGCGCATCACCCGTTCCACGCCGGGAGTCAGACCGGGTTCTTCGATGGCGCACTTGAGGAATCCGGCGCGGACGCCGGTGTCCGCGATGCCTTCCGTCAGATCCCGGACGAACAGGTCGACCATCGGCTCCGGTTGGTCGAATGTCAAACCCGGTCCGCTGTAATGGAATTGGAAGGGTACGTCGTTGTACGTGTACACGCCCGTGGCGACGACGATCTGCAATCGCGTCCGGGCCGCGATCCGCTGGATGCGCGGAATGTAGCGGCCGAGCCCGAGCACCGTCGGGTCGAGGATGGTGTCGATGCCGAGCGAATGGAGCTCCTCCAACTGGCGGACGGCGTCGTCGATGCGCGCGTCCTCGTCCCAGTCGCCGTAGTTCTGCTGGAACTCCGTGCCGAGCACGAAGACGTGCTCGTGGACGAGCACGCGGCCGAGCTCGCTCGAGTCGATCGTTCCGGTCACGGTGGGTACTTGTGTCATCCGGCGACCTTGTCCGTCGCGGCGGTGAACACGGTGGGGTCGAGCGCGCGTTTGAGGATCTTGCCGGTGGCGCCCTTGGGCAGCTGGTCGACGAAGGCGAAGCGGTGCGGGACCTTGTAGGCGGACAGGCGTTCCTTCGCCCAGGCCCGCAGCTCTTGCGGATCGAGACGCGCCCCGGGCGCGGCGGCCACGACAGCACCCACCTCCTCGCCGTAGTGGTCGTCCGGAATGCCGATGACCGCCACTTCCACGATGTCCGGATGCTCGTAGAGCACCTCTTCGACTTCCCGCGGATAGACGTTGTATCCACCGCGAATGATGAGGTCCTTGGCGCGGTCGACGATATAGACGTAACCGTCGGCATCGACGCGTCCCAGGTCGCCGGTCTTCAGCCATCCTCCGGACAGTTCGGCGGCGGTGGCATCGGGGCGGTTCCAATACCCCTTCATGACGCTGGGTCCGCGGAGGAAGAGCTCGCCGACGGCGTCCGCGGGCAGGACGTCGCCCTCCGGATCGCGAACTTCGATCGAGGTCCCCGGCAACGCGACCCCCACCGATCCGACCCGCCGCTCACGATCCAGCGCGTTGTAGGTCGCGGCGCCACTGGATTCGGTGAGTCCGTAACCCTCCAGAATGGTGCAGCCGAACCGATCCGAGAAGGCGCGGATGACCTCGGCGGGAAGCGACGCCCCGCCGGAGGCGGCCAGTCGCAGGCTGGCGAAGTCGTCCGGGCCGTAGTCACCGGCGGTGTGCAGCATGGCGTTCCACATCGTCGGCACGCCGGAGACCACGGTGAGGCGGTGGTCTCTGATCATCTCGATCATCGCCTGCGGCTGGAACGGTGACACCATCGAGAACGAGCATCCCGCGTGCAGCGCCGTGATCAGGCACACCGCTTGGCCGTATACGTGGAACAGCGGCAATCCGGTGCCGAACCGTTCCTCCGGTGTGAGCTGCAGCTGGCCGATGAAGATCCGCGCGGTCTCGATCAGATTCGAGACGGTGAGCTCGACGCCTTTCGGCTTGCCCGTGGTGCCCGAGGTGTACAGCAGGATCGCGGTGTCGTCGGGGTTGCGCCGGACCGGTTCGGCGACCACCCGCGTCGGCTCGGTGTACGCGCCGGGTTCGAGCACGAGCAGCGGAATGTCGCGCTCGGCCGCCGCCTGCCGCGCTGCGGCCTGCGCCGCGTGCCAGGCGATGGCGAGGCGGGCGCCGGAATCGTCCAGCACATAGCCGATTTCGGGCGCGGTGGCCATGGTGTTCACCGGAATGGCGACGGCCCCCACGAGATGGGCCCCGAGGTAGGCGACGACGAACTCCGGGACGGTCGGCGCGACGAGCAGCACGCGGTCGCCCGCTGCCACACCGGAATCGGTGAGAAGGCCACCGAAGGCGGCGCTGCGATGTGCGAGGTCGAGATAGGTGATGCGCTCGTCCCCGATGCGCAGCGCGATGGCGTCGGGGCGCTCGGAGGCGTGCTGCCAGAAACGGTCGGCGACATTGGTCATGGCACATCCAGACAGGTTGAGACCGGACAGGGACAGGCGTGTGACGGGGGTCACGTACGGTCGCACGATATATGAATCCGGCGTCAACTTCAATCGTGTCGATTCGGCGAAGCGTGGGTTGTCGCGCCCGCCAAACTTCGGTGAAACCGCTATTGAACTTGACGCCAGATTCAATTAGAGTCCGCCCAGCGGATGTGTTGATCGTCACACCGAACCGTCCTCTCGGCTGATCCCGCCCCGCGGACCCGGTGACGATCGGCACATCGATCGCCGCCGGAACATCCTGGCCGACAGGAAGATCGGGAGAAGAATATGGCCGCCTTGCTGAGGGTGGAAGAACTGTCGCTGTCGTTGCCCGCGGTGGGCGGCCTGCTTCGCGACGTCGGGTTCGAAGTGGCCGTTGGCGAAGTCGTCGGGCTCGTGGGGGAGAGCGGCAGCGGGAAGACGCTGACGGGACTCGGCGTCCTCGGGCTACACCCGCCCGATGCCCGGGTGACGGGCCGCATCGACTTCTGCGGCGAGGATCTCCTGACGGCGACGCCCGACAGGTTGCGCGCCCTGCGCGGACGCGAAGTCAGCATGATCTTCCAGGAGCCGCGGTCGTCGCTCAATCCGGTCATGACGGTCGGACGTCAGATCGCGAATGTGCTTCGGGCGCACGAGAAGATGACATCGGCCCAGATCGGCGCACGGACCGCGGAGCTGCTCGAAAAGGTCGGCTTGGCCGACTCGGGGCGCCTGATTCGCTCCTATCCCCACGAACTGTCGGGTGGCATGTGCCAGCGGGTCATGATCGCGATGGCATTGGCGTGCAGACCGAAACTACTGATCGCCGATGAACCGACGACCGCACTCGACGTCACCATCCAGGCGCAGATCCTCGAGCTGCTCCGGGGGCTCACCGTGGACGAGGACTTGGCCGTGCTGCTGATCAGCCACGACATCGGCGTGATCACCGAGCTCTGCGATCGCGTCGTGACCATGTACTCGGGAGAAGTCGTCGATATCGCCGTCCGCGACGAGTTGCTGCGTCGTCCGGCCCACCCTTACGCACAGGCGTTGCTCCAGGCATCGAGTCGCGAGACCGCGCCGACGGTCGTGCGGCCGGCACACGAGTCCACGCGCGACGGGAACGGGTGCTTCTATCGAACCCGGTGCCAGTACGCCATCGATGCCTGCCGGACGACACATCCGGATCTGATCGGCGACGCTCGGTCGGCGACGCGCTGCCTGCGCGCCGGCGACCTCGAACTGGCCGGGTTGGCGGCCTGATGACCGAGATCCTGATGAACGTCCGCGATCTGGTCGTCGACTACGGCGGCGGCGCCGACCGGTTGCGCGCGGTCGACACCGTGAGCTTTTCTCTGTACCGCGGCGAAACGTTCGCCGTCATCGGCGAATCCGGCTCGGGAAAGACCTCCCTGGCCCACGCTCTCGCCGGACTCGTCACGCCGGCCGCGGGATCGATCGACCGCGTCCCGGGCGCGCACGACCGCACCGCGGGGACATCCCATGTGATCTTTCAAGATCCGCGGTCGGCGCTCGACCCCCGGATGGCGGTCTGGCAGTGTGTCGCCGAGCCGATGGCGCCGCGCCGGTTGCGGATACCGCGATCGGCGCGCCCGGCCGCGGTCGAGCTGCTGCGCCGGGTCGGCCTCGGCGACGAGCTGGCCGACCGCAAGCCCGCGCAGCTGTCCGGCGGTCAACGGCAGCGCGTGACCATCGCCCGGGCGGTGGCGTCGCGCGCGGAGTTGATCCTGTGCGACGAACCGGTCGCGTCGTTGGACGTGTCCCTGCAGTCCGAAGTGCTCGCGCTGCTGGCCGAACTGCGCGACGAGCACGGGCTGACCTACGTGTTCATCTCACACGACCTGGGTTCGGTGGCGCGCATCGCCGATCGAGTCGGCGTCATGTACATGGGCAAGCTGGTGGAGCTGGGACCGACCGCGTCCGTGCTCGAATCGCCACGGCATCCCTACACCCAGGCACTACTCGCGGCCGTGCCCCATCCGACTCGTGTGCGCAAGGACAGGCGCGGGCTGCTGCTGCGCGGCGAGATTCCCGATCGGCGTAACCCACCGTCGGGCTGCCGATTCCGTACGCGGTGCCAACTGGCCACCGATCGCTGCGCCGCGACCACCCCCGCACTGACCGACGACACCGAAAACCATTCGGCAGCATGCCATTTTCGCCAGCAAGCCATCGAGGCGTGGCAATCCGCGCTTGGTCCCGCCGCGGACCGGAAAGAAGAATCGCGATGAACCGGAAACTGATCGCCGCCGGGGCGGCGGCCGCACTCACTCTCGTGCTCGGCGCCTGCGGCGCCGACCCCTCCGCGTCCGCGCCGGACCCGAACGCGACCATCAAGGTCGCCACGCGGCAGACGCCCAGTTCGTTCGACCCCTGCCGGGGCAATTCGGGGTACGACCTGACCTATCTCAAGCTGCTGTACGCCCCGCTCATCGATACCGACCCGCAAACTCTCGCACCGCAACCGGGGATCGCCACCTCGTGGGAGTTCGCCGGAGCCGACAAACTCACCTTCACGATGAAACTCCGATCGGGCCTGACTTTCCACGACGGCACACCCGTGGACGCGGAAGCGGTGAAGGCCAGCATGCAGCATTGTCTCGGCACCGGTCTGGTGTCCGTTCCGTCGATCAAGAGCATCGACGTCCAGGGCGCGGACACCGTATCGATCAAGTTGAGCAGCCCGACTTCTGGGCTGCCCGGCTACCTCAGCACCCGTCTGGGTTTCGTCGTCTCGCCCGCCGCGCTGCGACAGTACGGTGACGAATTCGGTAACCATCCGGTCGGCGCCGGGCCCTACCAGCTCGCGCGCGCGGTGCCCAACAGCGAATACTCCTTCACGAGGTTCGCCGGATACCAGCCGGTGAGCGACCCCGCACCGCGAGCGGCGGGCATTGATATCGCGATCATCACCAGCGACACGGCACTGACGAACGCCTTGACCTCAGGGACAGCGGATTTCGCCTTCGGGATCGGCGAATCCGCGGCGCCCGCGCTCGAGCGCCTGCCGGGCATCACTGTGGAACGGCATCGGCAACTCGGCTTCACCGCGGTGGTGATCAACACCAAGAACCACCCGGTCGACAACCCGAAGGTACGGTTGGCGATGGAGTACGCGTTGGACCGCAAGGCCATCGCCACGGCCGCGCTGAACAGCGACGCGGGCACTCCCGCCTGGTCGGTCTACCCGCCGGGGGCGACCTTCCATGATTCCGCCAGCGACAACGCCTGGCCCTACGATCCGGACAAGGCGCGGCGGTTGCTCGCCGAGGCCGGCTACCCGAACGGCGTGCACGTGCGAGGCATCGCCGCCGCCGCGCCGCCGTTCTCCACCAACGCACTGCTGGTCGCGGAGCAGTGGAAAGCGGTCGGCATCGACGTCGAATTCACCAACGTTCCCGGTCCGCAGGCTATTTCGCAGTTCGTAGCGCACAACGGCGCGGACGTCTTCAGTGTCGGATGGCCTTCGCAGGCGTCGGCGCCGCTCAACTACAGCGCCCTGCTGGGTCCGACCTCCTACTACCGGCAGAACGCCGCGCCGAATCCGCAACTCGACCAGCTCATCGCACAGCTCAACAACACCTACACCGACGGCGAACAGCTCGAGGTCGTCAAGAAGATCAACCGGATCATCGTCGAACAAGCCGAATTCATCCCGCTCTACCACGGTCCCGCGGTGATCGCCTACACGCAGCGCGTGCAGGGAGTGGTTCCCTCGCTCAGCGGATCGCCCGAACTCGCGTACCTGGCCGTGTCATGAAGCGGATCCGTCCTCGTCGGCCGGTCGGGCCGATACTCGGGCGATCGGTGTCGATCCTGCTCACCGCGTTTCTGACGACGGTGATGACCTTCGGCCTGATCCATCTCGTGCCGGGCGGGCCCGCCGAGGCGCTGATCGGAGTGAGCAGCACCGATGTCGATCCCGCGGTCATCGAGCAGCGGCTCGGTCTCGACAAACCGCTGCCCGAGCAGTACCTCCGGTGGTTGAGCGGGGTGATCCGAGGCGACCTCGGGACCTCCCTGGTCAACAACGCGCCCGTCACCGATCAGGTGCTGCACCGCTTGCCGGTCAGCGCGGAACTCGTCGGGCTCGCGTTGGCGCTGTCGGCCGTGGTCGCGGTGCCGCTCGGTGTCTGGACCGCGTATCGGGCAGGCCGCCGGTCCGACGGGGTCGTTCGCGCGGCGTCCGGAATCGGGCTCGCGATACCGGAATTCTTCCTGGCCATCGTCTTGATCGACGTGTTCGCCGTCGGCCTCGGGTTGTTTCCCGCCTTGGGTTATGTACCTTTCGGCAAGGACCCGGTGGCGAATCTGCGCCACCTGGTCCTCCCCGCGGCGGCACTGGCGGCGGGCGCGAGCGCGATCGTGGTGCGTCAGGTGCGTGCCGCGATGATCGACGCGCTGTCCAGCGAATACGTGCGCGCCGCGCGGGCCATGGGACTGCGTGAGCGCACGATCGTGTGGCGTTACGCGCTACGTAACGTGTCGACGACCGTCGTGACGGTGTACGGGCTGCTCGCGATCGGCTTGCTCGGCGCCACCGTTGTGCTCGAGCAGATCTTCGTGCTGCCCGGCATGAGCGGCGCACTGGTCACCGCCATCGACACCCGCGACTATCCGATGCTGCAAGGCATCGTGCTGACCTACGTCGTGATCGTGCTCGGCATCAACGTGGTGGTCGACGCGGCCACCGGATTCCTCGATCCCCGGCTCCGAGCGGAGGCGAACGCATGAGCACCGTGACACTGGCCGGCGGAACTCGCTCGACCGGTGACGCCCGGCGGCGGTCCCGCACCGGGTTCTGGCTCGCCCTCGCGATTCTCGGCATCCTGATCGTGCTCGCGGTGCTGGCGCCGCTGGTGACGCCGTACAGCCCGACCGACCAAGATCTGACGAACAGGTTCGCAGGCCCGAGCGGTGCGCATCTGCTCGGGACGGACAGCTACGGCCGGGATGTGCTGAGCAGGTTGATCTGGGGCGGACGGTCCTCCTTCGTCGCGGTGGCCATCGCGGTCGGCGTCGGGCTCGCGGTCGGGCTGCCATGGGGGCTCGGCGCCGGATACGGTCCGGCCTGGTTGCGAATGTTGTTGCTGCGCGCGGCGGATGCATTCCTGGCGTTCCCGGCGCTGGTGCTGGCTGTGGCCATCACCGGTGTGCTGGGACCGGATCTGGTGACGGCCATGTGCTCGGTCGGCGTCGTGTTCGCTCCCGTCATCGCACGGCTTACCGCAGGGGGAGTGGCGCAGATCAGGCGTTCGGAGTACGTGCTCGGCGCGCAGCTGGCCGGCTGTCCGACGCACGTCACGCTGCTGCGGCACGTCCTGCCCAACGCGGCGGGACCGGTGATAGTGCAGGCCACGCTGTTCTCCGGACTCGCCTTCGCCATCGAAGCCGCGTTGTCGTTCATCGGCCTCGGCATCCAGCCGCCGACGCCGAGCTGGGGCGGCGATTTGAACAACGCCTACCAGCACATACTCGGCGCCCCGAATCAGGTGCTCGCACCGGGCGCGCTGATCGCGGTCGCGGTCATGGCCACGTATCGGATCGGCGACGAAGTTCGAGATCGCTTTTCCGAGCTCGGCTCGGCCCGTGCGGCCGAACAGTCCCGGCGAGAAGCCGAATAGCCCTGGTACGGGCGCACTTCGCGCGCAGGACGGAGGTGCGTCCGACGCTGCCGGGGCGGTGATACGGTGAACACGTCAACCGTCCCATCGACCGACAGTGAGTGGCCAGCGTTGGTGTCCGAGCCCGTTGTGAGCGAGGCCGAGCCTCGGAAAGGCGTCCCGCGCACCAAGCGCGGCGAACGGACGCGCACCGCGTTGATCACCGCGGCACGGGAGGTATTCGAGCGCGACGGGTACCTCGACGCCAAGATCTCCGAGATCTCGAAAGCCGCCGGGACGGCCTCGGGGTCGTTCTACACCTATTTCGACAGCAAGGAAGAGATCTTCGCGGCGGTCGTCGAGCAGGTGCAGGAAGAGATGCTGCACCCGCACGTTCGCGAGCGCACCGGCGTCACCGACCCGCGCGACCTCATCGAGGCGGCCAACCGGGAGTACCTGCGCTCCTACAAGCGCAACGCGCGCCTGATGGCCGTGTTCGAAGAGGTCTCCTTGATCAACGAGGACTTCCGCAGGCTGCGCATCGAACGAGGGAAGGCTTTCGCGGCACGCAACGCGAAGATGATCAGCGAGCTGCAGGAATCCGGCCGGGCCAGCGCGGACCTCGATCCCATGATCACCGCGCACGCTTTGTCGGTGATGGTCAGCCGGATGGCCTATACGGTCTTCGTCCAGGGTCATCGCATCCCGTTCGAGAAACTCGTCACCACCCTCACACAGCTGTGGGTGAACGCTCTGCAGCTCGAATCGGACTGATTCGCACTCTCCGAACCCTGTTTCCCTGGGATAGCCGGGCCGTGTGCCTGCTCTTTTCCCAATCGGCGGCCCCCCTTGTCCAAACTTGAAATTGACGTAGGATTCAAGTTTGTTGGATGCTCGGCCCGGCGTGGCCGACCGGGGGATCGCTCGCGCCAGGGGAATCTCGGAAGGAGATGTTCGTGAAGGTCGCTGGAAGAACCGCGATTGTCACTGGAGGCGGCGGCGGGATCGGCGGCGCGATCGCGCGGCTCTTGGTGCACGAGGGTGCGCGAGTGGTGGTCGCCGATCTGGACGCCGACGCGGCCGAGTCTCTCGTTCGGTCCATTCCGGAAGACGCCCCCGGCTCGGCGGTGGCTGTCGGGGCGGACGTGTCCGACGCGGCGCAGATCAGCGGGTTGATCGCGCGCGCGGAGGACGAGTTCGGTCCGGTCGACCTGTACTTCGCGAACGCGGGCGTCAGCGGACCGGTCGGTCTCGGCGACGACGCGGGCTGGGACACCGCGATCGATGTGAATGTCAACGCCCACGTGCGGGCCGCCCGGCTGCTGGTCCCCGGCTGGCTCGAACGGGGCGAGGGATACTTCGTCAGCACCGCCTCCGCGGCGGGATTGCTGACCCAGATCGGTTCGGCCTCGTACGCGGTCACCAAGCACGCGGCCGTCGGGTTCGCCGAGTGGTTGTCGGTCACCTACGGCGACAACGGAATTCGGGTGAGCTGCCTGTGCCCGATGGGCGTCGAGACGAAGCTGCTGCGCGCGGGAGCCGAGTCGGGAGACGTGCTCGGTGCGGCGGCGACCAGGGCGGTCACCACCGCCGGGGCGGTGTTGAGCCCGGAGGCGGTCGCGACGGTGGTACTGGACGCCGTCGACGAGGAGCGTTTCCTGATCTTGCCGCATCCCGAGGTGCTCCAGATGTACCGCGGCAAAGGGGCGGACTACGACAGGTGGCTGGGTGGCATGCGCCGCTACCAGGCCGCGCTGTTGCAGACGGCGGAGTGAATCGCGTCGTCGAACGGTGAACGTGGCCTGAACCTCGGTGCGAGCGGGGGTTCGGGCCGCGTGCGCGGGGAAACTTGATGATGAACTCATGTTCGATTAGCGTTCGACCTGGATGCAGGGCGAATCGAGAGGCGAGAGCGAGGGGTAGTGATGCCGAAAACGACGCGGGGTGACATCGCGGCGGAGGGCATCCCATCGCTTGCCGACACATCGGTCCTGCGCGAGCTGCCGATCACGGCGCGGGGTGCGCGAACGCGCGCGGCGCTGGTCGCCGCGGCTCGGACGGTATTCGAACGCGACGGCTATCTCGAGGCCAGGTTGTCCGATATCGCCGCGGAAGCGAAGTGCTCGACGGGCTCCTTCTACACCTATTTCGCGGGCAAGGAGGAGGTCCTGCAAGCGGTGCTCGACCTCGCCCAGGGCGAGATGCTGCACCCTGGCATGCCCCGGCTCGATCCGGACGAGGCGTCACCCGCGGCGGTCATCGAGGCGAGCAATCGGGCCTACTTCGAGACGTACAAACGCAACGCGAAGCTGATGGCCATCCTCGATCAGGTGGCCTCCATCGATCCGAAGTTCCGCGAGGCCCGTCGGCGGCGCAGTCGCGCCTTCTGGGAGCGCAACGCTCGCTCGATCGCGGAGCTGCAGGAGCGCGGGCTGGCCGATCCCGAGCTCGATCCGCACCAAGCGGCCCGAGCGCTGTCGGGCATGGTGGGGCGAATGGCGTACTACGCGTTCGTCCTCGGTGAAGAGGCAAGCATCGACGAGTTGGTGCGCACCGCCACGCGACTGTGGGTGAACGCGGTGCGTATCGGGCCTGCGGCGGCCTGAGCGCGGATCAGGCGCCGCGCCACACGGGCGGGCGCTTCTCGGCGAACGCGCGTGCTCCTTCCAGCGCGTCCGCCGAGGTGTTGACGGTGCGGACGATCTCGAGCTGGGCGTGGAACGCGTCCGTATCGGTGTATCGAATGGCTTGGGAGAGAACCTGTTTCGTTCCGCGAATGGCAAGGGGTCCGTTCTCGGCGATGCGTGCGGCCAGTGCCTCGGCCGTCCGGAGGGCTTGTCCGGGTTCGGTGATCGCGTTGACAAGACCGAACTGATGCGCGCGGACCGCGCCGAGGGTGTCACCGGTCAGGGCGATCTCCATCGCCAGCTGGTAGGGGAGTGTCTTCGGCAGCCGCAGGACGCCGCCACCCGCCGCGATCAGGCCGCGTTTCACTTCCGGCAGGCCGAACTTCGCGTCGGTGGCGGCGACGATGAGGTCGCACGCGAGCGCGAGCTCGAAGCCGCCCGCGAGGGCCCAGCCCTCCACGGCGGCGATGAGCGGTTTCGTCGGCGGTCGCTCGGTGAGGCCGCCGAATCCGCGCTCGGGCAGGACCGGATGCTCGCCGTCGGCGAATGCCTTCAGGTCCATTCCGGCGCTGAACGTGCCCCCGGCGCCGGTGAGGATTCCGACCGCGAGGTCGGGCCGGGATTCGAATTCGTCGATCGCGTCCGCCAGCGCGTGGGCGACCGCGCGGTTCACCGCGTTGCGCGCCTCGGGGCGGTTGATCGTGATGGTGGCAATGCCGTCGGCGAATTCGGTCAGAACGACGCTCACCGCGGACTCCTCTCGGGGGCTTCTCGTGGCCGCCGCGGGTGCGGCTCGGCCGCGTGATGCTCGGCGCCCGCGCGGTCGGCCGTGTCGCCGTGACGCTAGCGAAATCTGAATTCGAGTTCAACATCGTGTCGGTATCCATGGCATGACCTGGTCTTTCGAGTTCTTCGTGAGGCAAGTCACAGACGATTTCCGGGGTGCTCGGTATTGACGCGGCGGCACCCGTCCCGCAAGGTGGCGGGAGGAAAGTAAGCGCTTAGTTAGTTCCTGCACGCTCGGCACCTCACTGCAATTCCACGACAAGCAGATCGGCCTGGAAACGATGTGCGTCGGCGGTGGCCGGGGGCACGGCCATGGTGCTCGAACGACTGTCGTGACCGCAGGCAACAACCGAAAGGATCGACCCGACCCGTGAACAGGTTCGAAGGAAAGACCGCCATCGTCACCGGCGCCAGCCGTGGCATCGGCCTCGGCATCGCCCAGCGTCTGGTCGACGAGGGCGCGAAGGTCGTCATCACCGCCCGCAACGAGAAGTCGCTCGACGAGGCCGTCGAGACGCTGGGCGGTCCGGATCGGGCGCTGGCCGTCGCCGGGCGCTCCGACGACGTCGCCCACCAGGCCGAGACCATCGAGCGGGCGATCGAAGCCTTCGGCAGCGCGGACCTGCTCGTCAACAACACCGGAATCAACCCGGTCTTCGGCCCGATGGTGGAGCTGCCGCTGGAGGCTGCCCGCAAGATCGTCGAGGTCAACTGCCTGGCCGCGCTCTCGTGGGTCCAGCAGGCGTACCAGGCGTGGATGAAGGAGCACGGCGGCGCGATCGTGAACGTCTCCTCGGTCGCCGGGCTGAAGCCCGCGCCGGGCATCGGTTTCTACGGCTCCAGCAAGGCGATGCTGACCCACATCACCCAGGAACTCGCCGTCGAACTCGGCCCGAACCTGCGGGTCAACGCCGTCGCCCCGGCCGTCGTGAAGACCAAGTTCGCCAGCGCCCTGTACGAGGGCCGCGAGGACGAGGTCGCCGCGGCCTACCCGCTCAAGCGGCTCGGCGTGCCCGAGGACATCGGCAGCGTCGTCGCCTTCCTGCTCTCCGAGGACGCCGCGTGGCTCACCGGACAGCTGCTCGTCGTCGACGGCGGCGTCACCCTCACCGGCGGTGTCTGACGTGACGGCGATGAAGGCGTGGCGCGTCCACGAACTCGGCGAGCCGGGCACGGTGCTGCGGCTCGACACCGTGGAGCGCCCCGAGCCCGGTCCACGTCAGGTCCTTGTCCGCGTCACCGGCGCCGCGGCGAACTTCCCTGACGTGCTGATGTGTCGCGGCCTGTACCAGGTGCGCCCGCCGCTGCCGTTCACGCCGGGCGTGGAGGTGTGCGGCTTGGTGGTGGCCGTGGGGTCCGACGTCGCCGGGATCGCGCTCGGCGATCGCGTGATCGGCGGAACCGCCCTGCCGCACGGCGGATTCGCGGAATTCGCCCTGATGGACGCCGCGCAGACGTTCCCCGCGCCGCCCGCGCTCGACGACGCCGAGGCGGCCGCGCTGTACATCGGATACCAGACCGGATGGTTCGGATTGCATCGCCGCGCCGGTCTGAAGGCCGGGGAGACCCTGCTCGTGCACGCCGCGGCCGGTGGCGTCGGCAGTGCCGCCATCCAGCTCGGAAAGGCCGCGGGCGCCAAGGTGATCGGAGTCGTCGGCGGTCCCGAGAAGGCGGCATATGCCGCGAAGCTCGGCGCCGATGTGGTGATCGATCGCCGGACGGAGGATTTCGTCGAGGTCGTCAAGAAGGTGACGAACAATCGGGGCGCCGACGTCGTCTACGACCCGGTCGGCGGCGATGTCTACGCGCGATCGACGAAATGCATCGCCTTCGAAGGCCGGATTCTGGTCGTTGGCTTCGCCGGCGGGGAAATCCAAACGGCCGCACTGAATCACGCGCTGGTCAAGAACTATTCGGTCGTCGGCCTGCACTGGGGTCTGTACAACGCCTACGAACCGGCCGCGGTCGCCGAATGCCATCGCACGCTGACCCGGCTCGCCGCGGAGGGCGCGATCAGGCCACTGGTCAGCGAACGGCTGACGTTGGACGGCATCGCCGAGGGCGTGCAACGCCTCGCCGACGGCAAGACCGTCGGTCGAGTGGTCTACGCGCCGTAACCGCCGAACACACACCACAGAGGAGAACACCATGAGCAACCAGACGCCGCGGATCGCGGTCGTCACCGGCGCGGCGCGCGGCATCGGCGCGGGCGTCGCACGACGGCTCGCCGCGGACGGCATGGCCGTAGCCGTGCTCGATCTGGACGAGGCTGCGGCCAAGCCCGTGGCCGACGAGATCGAAGCCGCGGGCGGCCGCGCACTGGCCATCGGCGCGGACGTGGCCGACGAAGCCGCGGTGACGGCGGCCGTGGACCGCGTCGTCGCCGAACTCGGTCCCCCGACGGTGCTCGTCAACAATGCGGGCATCCTTCGCGACAACCTGCTGTTCAAGATGACCGTCGACGATTGGGACGCCGTCATGGGCGTGCACCTGCGCGGCGCGTTCCTGTGCACCCGCGCGGTGCAGCGCTACATGATCGACCAGGGCTGGGGGCGCATCGTCAGCCTCTCCAGCACGTCGGCGCTCGGCAACCGCGGCCAGGCCAACTACGCCGCGGCCAAGGCCGGTATCCAGGGCTTCAGCAAGACGCTCGCACTCGAACTCGGCAAGTTCGGCGTCACCGCCAACGCCGTTGCGCCAGGATTCATCGAGACGGACATGACCGCGGCCACGGCCGAACGAATGGGCGTGTCCTTCGAGGAATTCAAGAAGGTGGTGATTGCACAGATCCCCGTCGCTCGCGCGGGAACGCCCGATGACATCGCGCACACCGTGTCGTTCCTGGTGAGCGAGGGCGCGGGATTCGTGTCCGGCCAGGTCATTTACGTGGCCGGCGGACCTCGGGACTAGGACGGAAGGACATCGACCGATGAAGGTATTCCAGGGCTTGGCCGAGCTGGAGAAGGCCATCGGAACTCACCTCGGATACAGCGACTGGCACACCGTGACCCAGGAGCAGATCAACCTTTTCGCCGAGGCGACGGGTGATCACCAGTGGATTCACGTGGATCCGGTGAAGGCGGCGACGGGACCGTTCGGGACGACCATCGCCCACGGATTCCTCACGCTCTCACTGATTCCGATGCTGACCCAGCGGATCTATCGCGTGGACGGCTTGTCGATGGGCGTCAATTACGGCGCCAACAAGGTCAGGTTCCCGGCCCCGGTGCCGGTGGGATCCCGGCTGCGCGCGGGCGTCGAGTTGCTCTCGCTCACGCAGGCCACCCTGGGATTCCAGGCTGTCAGCCGCGTCACCGTCGACATCGAAGGCGCCGCCAAGCCCGCGTGTGTCGCCGAGACCGTCTCGGTGCTGGTGCCTTGATGAGCGATGGTCACGGCAAGGATCTGCCCGGCTTGGACATGGATCGCCTGACGGCATGGCTGGACGATGTCGAGCCGGGCCTGCTCACCGGGCCGCTCACCGGTCGCTTGATCGCCGGTGGGAGATCCAATCTGACCTACGAGATCAGCGACGGCAAATCGGCATGGATCGTGCGGCGGCCGCCGCTCGGTCACGTGCTGGCGACCGCGCACGACATGTCCAGGGAATACCGGGTCATGACCGCGCTGGCCGACACCGGCGTACCCGTTCCCATCACCTACGCGCTCTGCGAGGATCCCGAGGTCCTCGGCGCCCCCTTCTATCTGATGGAGCGGGTGATCGGGACGCCGTACCGCACGGCGGCCGAGCTGACGGCGGTCGGCGCGGAACGGACGCGAACCATCTCGGCCGGAATGGTCGACGCGCTGGCCGATCTCCACACCGTCGATCCGGCGAAGGCTGGACTCGCGGATTTCGGACGCCCGAGCGGATTCCTCGCGCGGCAGGTGCACCGCTGGAAGAAGCAAATGGACGCCTCCTACTCCCGGGAACTGCCGAGCGCGGACGAGCTGTACGGAAAGCTGGCGGCCCACCAACCCCCGCAGTCTCCGGACGGAATCGTGCACGGCGACTACCGGCTCGACAACATCCTGGTGGACTCCGGGGACCGGGTGGTCGCCATCATCGATTGGGAGATGGCCACCCTGGGTGATCCGCTCACCGATGTGGCGCTCCTGCTGCTGTACCAGCGCCTCGGCGATATCGGCGTCACCGGTGTGAGCGACGTGGCCCTCGCACCGGGGTTTCTCACCGAGACCGAACTGCTCGACCGGTACGCCGAACGCAGCGGCCGCGACCTCGCGCACTTCGGTTTCTATCTGGGGCTGGCCGCCTTCAAACTCGCGGCGATCCTCGAGGGCATCCACTACCGTCATCTCCACGGGCAAACCGTGGGTTCCGGCTTCGAGACCGTGGGATCCGGGGTCGAACCCCTGCTGCGCACCGGTATCGACGCCCTCGCGGAGAACACTCGATGACCGGCACGGTTCTCGACGACCTGCGTCGGCGCGTGCGCGTCGGCCTCGGCAGTCCCGGTGAGCAACCGGTCGGTGCTCACCGAGCTCATCGATCTACGGCTGGGAGAGGACTGAATCCATGGAATCGACACAGATCCGGCTCGCCGCCCGGCCCGAAGGCGAGCCCAAAGACAGCGACTTCGCTGTCGCGACGGTCGACCTGCCGGAACTCGAAGACGGTCAGGTGCTGCTTCGTGTGCTCTACCTGTCGCTGGATCCGTACATGCGGGGCAGGATGAGTGCGGCCAAGTCCTACGCCGCGCCCGTGGAATTGGGCGAGGTGATGGTCGGCGCCACCGTCTGCAAGGTGGTCGAGTCCCGAGCGGATTCGCTCGTGCCGGGGGACGTGGTGCTGTCGTACTCGGGCTGGCAGAGCCATGCGGTCGCCGGCGCTCGTCACGTACGGAAATTGGACCCGGAGTCCGCGCCGGTCTCGACCGCGCTCGGCGTTCTCGGCATGCCCGGGTTCACCGCGTACGGGGGCCTGCTCGAAATCGGCCGCCCGCAGCCCGGTGAGACCGTCGTGGTCGCGGCGGCCACCGGTCCGGTCGGCTCGGCCGTCGGGCAGATCGCCCGAATCAAAGGCGCGCGCGCCGTCGGTATCGCGGGCGGACCCGAGAAGTGCCGCGCCCTGCTCGACGAATTCGGATTCGACGCGGCGGTCGACCACCGTGCGCCCGATTTCGCGGAGCGACTGGCCGAGGCGGTGCCGGACGGCATCGACGTGTATTTCGAGAACGTCGGGGGACAGGTGGCCGAGGCCGTCGTCCCGCTGCTCAATCGCTTCGCCCGGATGCCGGTGTGCGGCCTGGTGGCGCAGTACAACGCCACGGAACTGCCCGCGGGCCCCGACCGATTGCCCGGATTCATGCGGCAGATCCTGACACTGAGCCTGACGGTGCGCGGCTTCATCCAGGACGAGTTCATCCCCACCCGGCAAGCGGACTTCCTCCGCGACATGTCGGGGTGGATCCGCGACGGCTCGGTCCGATACCGGGAAGACGTCGTGGAAGGGCTCGAGAACGCACCCGAGGCGTTCCGGGCCATGCTGGCAGGCCGCAATTTCGGCAAGGCGCTCATCCAGGTCGGCGATTGAGCCCGAGCCGGCGATCCCACCATCGAACGGTGCCGTGACATGCCCTGTCACGGCACCGTTCGTGTCTGTGCCGCGTCTCGTCGCGCGGCCCAAAGTTGAATCCGATGTCGAATTCAAGTACGGTGCGAAGGAACCCAACAGTCACCACGAGGAGTTGCCATGTTCGAGTTCTCGGAGCGAGCGCGCCGATACCAGGAGGACTTGCTCACCTTCATGGACGAGCACGTCTATCCCGCGGAGTCGATCTATCACGCGCAGATGACGGAGTCGGGTGATCCGCACTTCCATCCGCCGATTCTCGAAGAACTCAAGACCGAAGCGCGCAAGCGCGGTCTGTGGAATCTGTTCCACCCGCACCCGGAGTGGGGGCCGGGCCTGACCAACCTGGAATACGCGCCGCTCGCCGAGATCATGGGCCGCAGCGCACACCTGGCGCCGGAGGCGACCAACTGCAACGCGCCGGACACCGGGAACATGGAAGTCCTGACGCTGTTCGGCACGCCCGAGCACAAGGAGACGTGGCTGCGGCCGCTGCTGGACGGCGAGATCGCCTCGGCGTTCGCGATGACCGAGCCCGCGGTCGCCAGCTCGGATGCCACCAATATCGAGCTACGCATGCGGCCCGACGGCGACGAGTACGTGCTCAACGGCCGGAAGTGGTGGACCTCCAACGCCTTGCACAAGAACTGCAAGGTCCTCATCGTCATGGGCAAGACGGATCCGGACGGGCCCGTGCACCGTCAGCAGAGCATGATGGTCGTCCCGATCGACACCCCGGGCGTGACGGTCCTGCGCAACCTGCCGGTCTTCGGGTACCAGGACCGGGAGGGGCACGCGGAGGTGGTGTTCGAGAACGTCCGCGTGCCGCGCACCGCGCTGCTGGCCGGTGAGGGCGACGGGTTCATGATCAGCCAGGCCCGGCTCGGGCCGGGACGGATCCACCATTGCATGCGCGCGATCGGCATGGCCGAACGGGCGCTGGACCTGATGATCGATCGGGCGCAGTCGCGGACGACGTTCGGCGCGCCGGTGGCCGACCGCGCCAACATCCAGGATTGGATCGCCGAGTCCCGCATCGAGATCGAGATGGCGCGATTGCTGACCCTCAAGGCCGCCTATCTGATGGACACCGTCGGCAACCGCAATGCGCGCGTCGAGATCGCCGCGATCAAGGTGGCCGCGCCTGAGGTCGCGCTGAAAGTGGTCGACCGCGCCATTCAGGTCCACGGCGGCGGCGGCGTCTCCGAGGACTTCCCCTTGGCGAGCATGTACGCGCACCTGCGGACGTTGCGTCTGGCCGACGGGCCGGACGAGGTGCACAAGCGCACGATCGCCCAGATGGAGCTGCGCCGCCGCGACCCCTCGTGGGGCAAGCGAAAGTAACCGAACGGAAGAACCGACACAACCCACTCCAAGAGGAGGAACCGATGGCCGAACCCTGCGTGGTGGTGGCGACCATGATCGCGAAGCCGGGCCAGGAAGAGCTGGTGGAGAAGACGTTGCGGGCGGCCGCGCCCGCCGTCCACGCCGAGCCTGGCTGTCTGCTGTACGCCCTGCATCGACGGATCGGTGAACCCGGCCGTTTCGTGATGATCGAGAAATGGGAATCGAAGGAAGCGCTGCGCACCCACGGCCAGGGCGCCGCACTGCGTGAGGTCGGTGCGGCATTGAGCGACGCGCTCACCGGTCCGGCCGAGGTGCTGGTCTTCGACGCGTTGCCCGCGGGCGATCCCGAACTGGGAGCGCTCTGATATCAGAACTCGCCGGTCGGGCGAGTCGGCTCGACGGCGTTGGACGTCGTGCCGCGAGATGGCTCGCGGCACGACGTCACGAACGAGAAGAGATCTCATGACGAAAACTCAGCAGGTGCGCCTCGCGCGGCGCCCGTCGGGACTGCCCGACGCCGACACCTGGAACGTGACGACCGAGGAGCTTCCCGAGCTCGCCGCGGGACAGATTCTGGTCAAGATCGACTTCATCTCCCTCGATCCCGCGATGCGCGGATGGCTCAACGACGTGCGCTCGTACCTGCCGCCGGTCGGGATCGGCGAGGTGATGCGATCGCTGGACATCGCGACGGTCGTCGAGTCGACGCACCCGGACTTCTCCGCCGGCGACACCGTCAGCGGAACCTTCGGGGTGACCGAGTTCGCGATCAGCGACGGGAAGGGCGTCCAGAAGGTCGACGCGGGCGTGGCATCGGGGCCCACCTGGCTCGGCACGCTCGGAATGCCGGGCATGACAGCCTATTTCGGCCTGCTCGAGGTCGGGAAGCTGCGCGCGGGGGAGACCGTCGTCGTGTCGGCCGCGGCCGGAGCCGTCGGCAGCGTGGTGGGGCAGATCGCGAAAGCCAAGGGCGCCACCGTCATCGGCATCGCCGGTGGAGCGGAGAAGTGCCGGTGGCTCACCGAGGAGCTCGGTTTCGACGCGGCCGTCGACTATCGGAACGAGGACGTCCTGCGGCGGTTGCGCGAAGTGGCCCCCAAGGGGATCGACGTCTACTTCGACAATGTGGGCGGCGACATCCTCGACGCCGCGCTCGCCAATCTCCGCTTCGGCGCCCGGGTTGTGCTGTGCGGGGCGATCTCGGCCTACAACGACGACAAGCTGCCGCCCGGGCCGTCGCGTTACATGTCGCTGTTGGTCTTCCGCGCGTCCATGACCGGATTCGTCGTCATGGACTACGCCGACCGCTACGGTGAGGCCGTCGCGGAGATCTCGCAATGGCTGGCCGACGGGACGCTCAAGAGCCGCGAGCACGTCGTCGAGGGCGGCGTCGGACGGTTCGGTGAGACGCTCAACATGCTGTTCGCCGGAGCGAACGTCGGAAAGCTCGTGCTAGCGCTCTGAATTCGAGGCGTCAGGGCCCCGCGCGACACCGCGCGGGGCCCTTTCCGGCGGCCGCCGGGGCGTTCACTTTGCCTAGCGGATCGTCCAGTTCAGGTCGTGGCCGGGGCACCGACGTGGATCCAGCTCTGCGTCGCTGGTCGATGGCGCAGAGCCGGTTCCCGAGAATTCAGTCGACCGAGGCGGGTCCGAGGGGGGCGAAGGCAGGCGGTCTGCGGTCGAGGTAGCTCGTGACGCCTTCGGTCGCGTCCGGATGGGCGAACGCCGCGAGCATCAGATCGTCGGCCAGGGCTACCGCGGCCGCGAAGTCGGAATCCATGGCGCGATGGACCTGGCTCTTGACGATGCTCATCGAGGCGGGGGAGCAGAAGTTCGCCAGGTCGGTCGCGTAGTCGACCGCGGATTGCAGCAGCGTCTCCTGCGGACAGAGGCGGTCGACGAGCCCCATCGCATGGGCCTCGTCACCGCGAATCACTCGGCCGGACAGCAGCAGATCCAGCGCACGGCTGCGGCCGATCACGCGGGGGAGCAGCCAGGCGATCCCGTACTCCGCGATCAAGCCGCGGCGAACGAATGCCGTCGTGAACTTCGCGTCGGGGGTGCTGAATCGCAGGTCGCAATAGAGTGCCTCGACCAGTCCGAGTCCGGCGACCGCGCCGTTGATCGCCGCGATCAACGGTTTGCGTACCGAGAGCGGGAACTCGCGGGGGCGCTGCCGTTCCGGGGCGGTGAGATCCGTCGCCGAACTCGCTGCGGCCAGATCGTCCATGTCCGCTCCGGCGCAGAAGCCCCGCCCCGCCCCGGTGACGACGATGGCTCGGACCTCAGGGTCGTTCTCCGCACCGTCCAGCAATTCGAAGTAGCGGCGCTCGAGCGTGTCGTTCCAGGCGTTGAGCCGGTCCGGCCGGTTGAGCGTCAATATCAGTACCGGGCCGCGTTTCTCGGCCAGAACGGTGTCGGTGGATGCCTGGGCGGTCGTGCTCATCGCCGTGTCCCTTCGTCGTGCTCGCTGACAGGTGCTTCCGGGTGGAGGTCGGTGGATCACCGGGCTCACGATCGGCCGAGAGCGGCCCAGAGCCGCTGAGTGGTGTCCGCCGCGTCGCGGTGCAGGACGCCCGCGAGTCCGGCGCGCTCGGCCGCGACGATATTCTGCGGCAGGTCGTCCACCATCACGGTCGCTTCGGGATCGACATCCAAACGGGCGCAGGCGATGTCGTACGCGCGCCGGGAGGGCTTGCGCACTCCGATCTCGCCGGAGATGGTGACGGCGTCGAACATCGAAGCGAGATCGAATCCGGCGTAGCAGTCGTCGCCCAGTGAATTCGACAGCAGCCCCACGCGGAACCCGGCATCCCTGACTTCGGCCACCAGCTCGATCATGGCGTGGTCGGCGCGCATTCCGGACTGAATACGGCGCACGAGCCCGGTGCCGTCCACCTCGACGCCGTGTGCCCGCAGCCGCACGGCGAAGCCCTGTTCGAACTCTCGCTCGCGCATGCGCCCTTCCTCGTGCGCGACCAGCAGTTCCCGCGCCTCCGCGTCGTCCCTGAACAGGCGCAGCGGTAAGCGTGGGTCGCAGCCGAGCGACTCGCCGAAGGCCTGGAACGCGTCGAAGACGCTGGACGTCAGCACACCCCCGAAGTCGAACAGCACAGCGGTCGCCCGGACGGGGTGCTCGGTGGTTGCGAGTGTCGGACTGGTCATGGGATTCCCTTTCCGCTCGGTGCCGCCGGACCGGACGGGGCGTCATGGTGTCGAGTGCGTGCGGCTGGCGGCGGCGCGGCCGAGCGCTTGGTGCGAGTGTCCAGTTTCGTTTCCGGAATCGAGCGTAGTTGAATCTGAGTTCATGTTCAATCCCGATTGCCGACCGTGAGCGGGCGTTTTGCTCGGCGGTGTGACCCGGCGGGCCATACCGGTCCGCAGGTTTCGGACGGATGGATGCGAGACTGTGCCGGTGACCGGATCAGAAGACCGCTCGCGCGCGGACGAGACGCGAGCACGGCTGTTGGAAGCCGCTGTCGCCGCGTTCGCCGAGCGTGGCTTCCACGGCTCGACGACCCGCGACATCACCTCGATCGCCGGCCTCAGCGCCGCGGCGATCTACGTTCATCACCGTTCCAAGGAGGAGTTGCTCTACCAGGTCTCGCGTGCGGGTCACCAGGACACCCTGGGCAGAATCCGGGGGGCCGTCGCCTCCGCGGACGACCCGGTGGGCCAGTTGATCGCGGTGATGCGGGAATTCTCGATCCATCATGCCCGCGCGCACACCGTGGCCAGGGTCATCAACTACGAGCTCGCCGCGCTGAGTCCGGAACATCAGCGGGAGATCACGGCGATCCGGCGGCTCATCGACCGCGAGGTGCGCAGCCTGATCGAGCGCGGCGTCGCGGCGGGCGTCTTCGACAACCCGAATCCGCGCATGGCGGCGATCGCGCTGCTTTCGCTCGGCATCGACCTCGCGCGGTGGTACCGGGACGACGGTCCGTGGTCACCCGAGGAGATCGGCGACTACTACGTCGACCTCGGCCTGCGCATCGTCGGCGCGCGGAAACGGGACACCTGACCTGCCGCGGATTCGCGGGCTGCGCCCGTGAAGCCACCGACTCGGTGCGACTGCCTCCACTCCATCTCTTGAACTTGACATCGGATTCGGGTAATTGTCGAAGTCGAGTTTTCAGTACAACGAGATATCGGAGCAGTCTCTTGACAACGGTCTCCCCGCACAGTGCTCGTCTGACCTTCCGCGCCCTCGAGCCCATCCACGGAATGATCTACTTCACCCCGCACGGCGCCGACGCGTATCGCGACCTGGGCATCACGAATCCGCGGATGATGTACTTCGCATCCAGGTCCGCTGCCTTCGGTCCGGTGGCGGCCGATGTCACCGTGGCCGCGTTCTTCAACTTCAATCCGGCCGCGGTGCACGCCGTCCTCCCGGCCGCGTGGGAAATCGCCACTCCCGCGGCGATTCTGCGCGCCAGGTCGGTCGCCGCGGACCGATCGCTGCGACAGGCGTGGGGCGATGACGTCACCGGCGCCGACGTGCGCGAGGCCGCCGATCTGGCCCGGCGAGCCGCCGAACGCGCCTGCGAGCGGCCCCAGGGGCGTGCGCTGTTCGCGGCCCACGCGGCGCTGCCCTGGCCCGACGAGCCGCACCTGGTGCTCTGGCATGCCCAGACCTTGCTGCGGGAGTACCGAGGCGACGCCCACGTGGCCCTGCTCGCGACGGAGGGGCTCGACGGTGTCGAAGCGTTGATCACGCACAGTGCGACCGGCGAGATCGCGGCAGAGGTGCTGCGCGTGAGCCGAGCCTGGAGCGAGGAGGACTGGGCTTCCGGCGTGGACCGGCTCCGTGGTCGGGGATGGTTGGCGGACGGGGATCTCGCACTGAATGAGCACGGCGCAGCCCGGCGCGGGGCGATCGAGGAGAAGACCGACGAGCTGGCGGTCTATCCGTACGAGGCGATCGGCGAAGAGGGGTGCGCACGGCTGCGTGCGCTGACCTCGTCGTTGGCGATCCGGGTCATCGAAGGCGGCCTGGGATTTCCGCCTGCGCTGTCGGAGCGCTACCGGCAGATCCAGGCCGGATCTCGGTGAGGCGGGCGAATGTGGCGGCGGTGCGACCGGAGATCACCCAGGTACTCGCGATTCCCCCGGCCGTGGTCAGGGAGATCCCGCCGGAGTTCGAGGACGGCAACCGGCACATGAACGTGACGCACTACTTCGGGCTGCACGGCGAGGCGATGTGGCAGCAACACCGTGCGCTCGGTTACGCCGGGTCGGGCAGGTTCGGTCTGTTCGCGATGGAGCAGCACGTCGCCTATTACCGGGAAGTGCTGGTGGGACACGAGGTCTCGGTGCACGTGTGCGATCTGGGGCGCACCGACAAGGTCATGCGCGGCATCTCGTACTTGGTCAATCGCAGCGTCGGCGAGGTCGCGAGCTCGTTCGAATTTCTGAGCATGAACGTCGATCGGGTGTCTCGTCGCCCTGCGGAGTTCGAGGACACCGTCGCCGGGGCCTTGGACGCATCGATCGCGCGCGCTCGGTCGCTCGGTTTCGGTCCCGAGAACGGCGTGCTCGAATTGCGCCCGACGACGGTCCGGGCGCGGGACTGAGCGGCTCCGGGCGGCGGCGTAGCGGCTTCGCGACGCCGCCGCCCGATCGGGCCGCGCGCTGAAAGCTGTTGCGGTCCCGCTCTCTTCGATTCAGCCGAGGCTGCGGGCGAAGTCGATCAGAGCGGCGTTCACTTCGGCCGCGCGTTCCTGTTGGATCCAGTGCCCCGCACCCTCCAGGATGATCGACCCGCGCAGGTCGGACAGCACGGAGGTCATCTTGGCGGTCGGGGTGAACCGGATGACCGGGTCCTCCGACCCGGCGATGAACAGCGCGGGCCGGTCGATCTTCGCGTCGGCCAGGTCCGCGGTGAGCTCCCAGTTCCGGTCCAGGTTGCGGTAGTAGTTGAGCCCGCCGGTGAAGCCGGTGGCGGTGAAAGTCTCGACGTAGTAGCCCAGTTCGGCTTCGCTCGTCCAGTCCGGGACCGCGGGCTCCGCGCCGACCAGAGCACGGGCGCTGATGACGTCGTCCATGAGCAGGGTGCGTCGCACGTCCGCCGCCAGCGCGGCGTCGGCTACGCCCGGCTCCTGGAACCAGCACATGTAGAAGTCGTCGCCGAGCCGGGACCGCAGGATCGTCATCGGCGGCGCCGAGGAGCGCGGAGTGACCGGAACGCTCAGGCCCGCGACCGCCCGCACCCGGCTCGGATACCGAAGGGCGAATTGCCAGACCACCGACGCGCCCCAGTCGTGGCCGACGAAGATCGCGTCGTCGAGACCCGCGTCGTCGAGCAGGCCGACCAGATCGGCGCACAGGGCGGTGACGTCGTAGTCCTCGATCCGGTCCGGGCGGGCGCTGCCGCCGTACCCGCGCATATCCGGGGTCAGCGTACGGAAGCCTGCCTCGGCGAACGCGAAAACCTGATGGCGCCAGGAAAATCCGAGCTCGGGGAAGCCGTGGCAGAAGACGACCGCGGGCCCCTCGCCGTGGTCGACGACCCGCAACTCGATCCCATTCGTCGCGACCTGGCGGCTGCCGAGTCGCAGCCACTCATCCAGCAGATTGCGTGTTTCCATCCCGGGGTCCACCTCGTGTTCGGATGCTGTGTCGCTCATCGACGGTATTCAATTTTGACGTCGAATTCAACTAGCTCGACGGGTCGTGCGGCGGTGGCTGCCCGCCACGCCTCAGACGAACAGGTCGGGGTCGGAAGCGGTGATCTGATCCCACAGCGGCTGGGCCTGGAACCAGCCCGCACGGTGGGTGCCGACCTGTTCTCGCGTGATCAGAGCCGTCTCCCGGTCGATCAGCTTGGGACGTCCCGCGGCCATCGCCAGGAGCTGAGCCTGGCAGGAGCGTTCCATCGTGATGAACCACCACACGGCCTCGGCCACGGAGTGCCCGACCGTGAGCAGGCCGTGGTTCTGCAAGATGACGGCCTTGCAGGAACCCAGCGCGCCGGCGATCCTGCGTCCCTCCTCGGCTTCGTTGACGACGCCGCGGTAGTCGCTGTAGACAGCGTGGTCCTCGAAGAACGCGCACGCGTCCTGGGTGATCGGATCGAGCGGGATGCCCAGGCTGGAGAACGCCTTGCCGTGTACGGAATGCGAGTGCGCCGCCGCCACCACATCGGGACGGGCGGCATGGACGTGCGAATGGATCACGAAAGCCGCCCTGTTGACGGGCCGGTCGCCATGTAGCACTGCGCCTCGGTGATCCACCAGCACTAGGTCCGAGGCCTTGATATGGCTGAAGCTCATGCCGAATGGATTGACCCAGAAGTAGTCCGGGTTCTCGGGGTCGCGGACGGTGATGTGTCCCGCGACCCCTTCGGCGAAACCGAATCTGCCGAAGAGGCGGAATCCCGCGGCGAGCTGTTCTTTGCGGTACTGGCGTTCGGCCTCGATCGAATCGAACGTCGGCGGCGTCGGCAAGGCCGCGCCTTCGGACTGCGGACCGATGGCTGCGATGTGCGGGGCGTTCACGGAGGCCTCCTGAGGGTCGCGCGGGTGGGCGTCGACCGGTGCGATGGCGTGCCGGTGCGCCGTGGATGTGCGCGCGAGGCCGCCGGGCGGCTCAGTGGCGCGCAGCGCTCAGCATAGGCGAATGTGACGTCAGATTCATGTTTATCCGAAAGGCCGTCGGCGGGGAATCCGGGCGGGCCCACCCCTGGAAACGGGTCGGGCAGGGCCGATGCGGTGTGTCGGTCCTGCCCGATCTCGTGTGATGTCGCCCGTGTCCCCGTCTTCCAGCGTGAGGACGGACGCGACTACGTGTCAGCTGTAGTTGTAGAAACCGCGGCCGGTCTTGCGGCCGAGGCGGCCCGCGTCGACCATCCGGCGCAGCAGCGCGGGCGGGGCGTAGTGCGGCTCGGCGAACTCCGCGTACAGCGACTCCGCGGCGGCCAGGGCGATGTCGAGGCCGACGGTGTCGAGCAGGGTCAGCGGGCCCATGGGGTAGCCGCAGCCGCCCTTCATGGCCGCGTCGATGTCCTCGGCGGTGGCGTACCCCGACTCCAGCATCCGCACCGCCTGGCACAGGTAGGGGATGAGCAGCGCGTTGACGATGAAGCCCGACCGGTCGCCCGCCTGCACGGTGGTCTTGCCGAGGGTGTTCTTCGCGTAGTCGGTGACGGCGGCGGCCGTCTCCGGCGCGGTCACGAGGGTGGAGATGATCTCGACCAGCGGCATCACGGGGACCGGGTTGAAGAAGTGCACGCCGACGACCCGCTCGGGGCGCTGGGTGGCGCCCGCGACCTTGATCACCGGGATCGAGGACGTGTTGGTGGCCAGGATGCCGGACGGCTTGACGATCTTGTCGAGCTTGCCGAAGATCTCGTACTTCAGCGACTCGATCTCCGGGGCGGCCTCGATGACCAGGTCGCGGTCCGCGAACTCGTCGATGTCGAGGGTGACGCGCACGCGGGCGATCGCCGCGTCCGCCTCCTCCTGGGTGATCTTGCCCCGCGCGACGCCGCGAGAGATCGACGCGGCGATGCGCTGCTGCGCGGCATCCGCGTACTCCTGCTTGGTCTCGAGCACGAGCACCGAGCTCCCGGCCTTGGCGCATACTTCCGCGATGCCGGCGCCCATGGTGCCGCCACCGATCACTCCGACCAGCTCCACTGTCATCTCTCCAAACTCGAATCCGTCATCGCTAACGGGACCATCCACAACTCCCCGGTAGCGTACTTTCCTTCGTCTGCCCCCTCTGACGGTAGGAGGAGGTCGCGACGGCCGGAGTGGGGCGCGTCACACGCCGGGTGCACTCGGCCGAGGCGTGCTCAGAAGGTCGCGTCGCCGACGATCCCGGCGCGCTCCATCTTCCGGACCGCGGGCCAGTAGTCCTGGACCGCGTAGTGCTGGGTGGACCGGTTGTCCCAGATGGCGAAGCTGTTCTTCGTCCACCTCCAGCGCACCTGGTACTCGGGGATGCTCGCCTGTCGCATCAGGTAGTGCAGCAACTCGGCGGCCCCCGGGGCGTAGTCGGCGCCGAAGCGCACGTTCTCCGGGGTGTGGTAGTTGACCAGGTGCGTGGTGAAGGAGTTGACGAACAGGATCTGCTCACCGGTCTCGGGGTGGGTGCGCACCACGGGGTGTTCGGCGTCGGGGAACCGTCGTGCGAGGTCGTGCCGCTCGTCGATCGGCATGGCCGCGCCGAAGCTGGCTTCGATGCTGTGCCGGGCCCGCAGGCCGCGAATGCGCTCCTTGACCCGGTCGGGCAGCCGCCGGTGCGCCTCGGCCATGTTCACCCAGATGGTGTCCCCGCCGACCGGCGGTGTCTCCACGCAGCGCAGGACGCACCCCATGGGCGGGTGCTGCCGCCAGGTCGCATCGCAGTGGTAGGCGTTCTCGAAGTGCTCGGGCGGGCTGTCGAGGTCCTTGTAGATGCGGACCAGCCCCGGATGGTCCGGGTCGCTGCCCGCCACGGGGTGGTCCTCCAGCGGACCGAAGCGGCGTGCGAGAGCGACGTGCTCGGCGCGGCTGATGTCCTGGTCGCGGACGAACAGCACTTTGTACTCGAGGAGCAGGGCGCGCAGTTCGGCGAACAGGGCGTCGTCGCGAGCCGCCTGCGCGAGGTCGACGTCGTACAGTTCGGCGCCGATCGTGCAGGTCAGGGGCCGCGCCCCGATCGACCTGCGGACTGTCGAATTCCTCTGGGGGGCAATGCTTGTCATGAGAATCTTCTCCTCTGGGTCGAGTCGTGGCTACGGTTGTGCGTCAGAGCGTGAACACCGAGGAGCCGATGCTCCGGCCGGATTCCAGGTCGCGGTGGGCGTGCGCGGCGTCGGGAAGCTCGTAGCGCTGGTTGACTTCGATGCGGATTCGTCCCGCGGCGACG
This sequence comes from Nocardia sp. bgisy134, assembly GCF_965341865.1. GTDB lineage: Bacteria > Actinomycetota > Actinomycetes > Mycobacteriales > Mycobacteriaceae > Nocardia. Next base: position 100,523 of record NZ_CBDQZP010000015.1, on the reverse strand, counting down.
TGGGAGAACAGTTCGTCGGCCAGTTCGGCGCGCTCGGCGGGATCGGCGATGTAATCCGCGAGGGCGGGCCGGGTGACGAACAGTGACCCCTTGACCGCCAACTGCATGGCATCGATGGGCGGCACCGGCCCCGAGGCCGTGCCGAAGCACACCAGCAGCCCTCGGCGCGACAGCGAATCCAGCGACGACGCGAACGTGGCCTTGCCGATGCTGTCGTACACGACGGGCACACCGGCGCCGTCGGTGATCTCGCGGACTCTGGCCGGGACGTCCTCGCGGGTGTGGATCAGCACGTGATCGCAGCCGTACGCGCGGGCGATCTCGGCCTTCTCCGGACTCGACACCGTTCCGATCACGGTGAGCCCCAACAGCTTCGCCCACTGCGTGAAGATCAGTCCCACGCCGCCCGCGGCGGCGTGCAGCAGCACGGTGTCCCCGGCGTGCAGTGGATGAATGCGGCGCAGCAGATAGGCCGTCGTCAGGCCGCGCATCGTCATCGAGGCGGCCACATCGAAACCGATCCTGTCCGGCAATCCGATCAGATGCTCGGCGGGCATCACCCGCTCGGTGCTGTACGCGCCCAGCGGGCTACCGGTGTAAGTGGCACGGTCGCCGGGCCGGAAATCGCGCACGCCGGGGCCGACGGCTTCGATCACACCCGCGGCCTCGACACCCATGCCCGCGGGCAGCGGCGACGGGTAGAGCCCGCTGCGGAAGTAGGTGTCGGCGAAATTCAGTCCGACGGCTTCGTGCCGGATGCGTACTTCGCCGACGCCGGGCTCGCCCACTTCGACATCCTCCCAGCGCAGCACCTCGGGTCCGCCGGTCTCGTAGAAGCGAACAGCTTGTGCCACAGTGGATCTCCTCCTCGATGCCGCACCGCGATGGCGCGGCGGGTCTCTTGTCTCCGACGAACGGTGTCCGGAATCCGCCATCCACACCCGGCGTGCGCGGGTCGTGACTATCGGCGGCGGAGCTGCGGAAGGTCGTATCCTTTTCCGCTGGTCACCGTCGGGGTATGTCATCCACAGTAGGGCGGGCGAGCCGGAAGTGCTTATCCTTAGGGGACGAGTTCATGTTCATTCCGGGACATCAGGAGGTCGTGTTGAAGCCGCTGGCTCGCTACGCCGCGCTGCACAGTTATGTGGAGCTCGGCCGGTCGCTCGGCATCGACCCGGTCGGGTTGATCAGGGAAGCCGGTCTCGATCCGGCGGGCGTGAGCATGCAGGATCGCTGGGTTCCGGCCGCCGCCATCGCTGACCTGCTCGAACGCTCCGCGCGCGCCTCGGGGCGCGAGGACTTCGGGCTGCGCCTGGCCGAACGTCGCCGCTTCGCCAACCTCGGGCCGCTGAGCCTGGTCATCCGCGATGAACCCGATGCCCGTAGCGCGCTGCGCATCATGTCCCGGCACGAGCACCTGTACAACGAGGCCATCCACACGCGTCTCACCGAGCGCAACGGCATCGCCACCATTCGCCTTGTCCTCGACCTCGGCGAGCCGGGAGAGGCCAGGCAATCGACCGAACTGGCGATCGGCGTGCTGCACGGACTCCTGCGGGGGTTCCTCGGAACCGAGTGGCAGCCAAGGGAAGTCCGCTTCGCCCACGCCGCGCCGCGCGACAGCGGCACCCACCACCGGCTGTTCGGGCCACACGTCGCCTTCGATCAGGATTTCCACGGAATCATCACCTACACAACCGATCTCGACGCGCCGAACGCGATGTCGGACCCCCAGCTCCGGCTCTACGCCCAGCAGCAGTTCGACTCGGCCCCGAGCACTCCGGCCGCGACAACGGTGGATCGGGTTCGCGAACTCATCGAACTGCTCCTCCCGGCAGGCCGCTGCTCGGCCGACCAGATCGCCAGGAGCCTCGGCGTCGACCGGCGCACCATCCACCGCCATCTCGCCGCCGAAGGCGAAACCTTCACCTCGCTGGTGGATGCCACTCGTGCCGAGCTCGCCCAGCATATGGTCGCCAGTCGCCGTCACTCGCTGACCGAGGTCGCCGAACTGCTCGCCTTCTCCTCGCCCGGCAACTTCTCCCGCTGGTTCCGCCAACGCTATGGGTGCAGTCCCACGCAATGGCGTGCGGCTGCTGAGGGGCAGTAGAAATCGTTCTGCCACAGGGCATGTCGTCCCAGGCGAGCACCTAGAGCGGCGGATCGCCGGGGGCGCAACCGAAGTCAGCCCCGACTGGTGCGAGGGAGTTGATCGGTTCGACTCGGCATGTACGGGGGAGCGAGGTTGTACCGGCGGCAGTCGGCGCACTTCCGCGACATCGAGTCGGCCGTGCCCGTGTGGTGGAGAACCGCCTGGGTCGGGACGATCTCGAGGGTGTAATCCCGCAGCGCGGCGTGACCGTCGACGATGAGCACGTGCCCACCCGGCGTGTGGGGCGGCCACAGCAGGGTGACGGCCGGGTTGGCGATGATGTTTCGGCAGGTCACCGGGCCGGGCGCGGCGATATGGAACCGGTCGCTGTCCAGGACGGGATGCTGCGGCGTGGTGTGCGGTCCCCAGTCGCCGATGCTGACCAGGAAGGCGAGCTCGTACCGACCGATCAGATCGACCAACTCGGACGGAAGATGCGGCGCGCTCATTCCCCCAGATTAGGGGAATTTGCGGAAGTATCGCCGTGAATGAGTGATTGTTGGCCTGTATTCACCGTAGATGAGGTTACTCGATACCGAGAGTGACCTCGGTCGCCTTGATCAGAACCTTGACCACCGAGCCCTCGGCGAGGCCGAGGTCGTCGGCGGCGGCGCGAGTGATCGACGAGGTGATCTCGTCGCCTCCCGTGAGGCGGACGCGAACGACGGCCATCGCTTCACCGCGGGTGACCGAGACCACGGTTCCGTCGAGTTGGTTGCGGGTGCTCAGGCGCATGGGCGCGACGATACGCGCCGCCGTCGCGGCCGTTCGGTATCGCCGCGCCGGTCGGCGAGTTCAGTAGACATCGCGCACGTAGCGTTTGTCGTCGGTGAGTCGCTTGACGTAGGCGTCGGCATCCTCGGCCGTCATGTGGCCGTGGTGCGCGACGATCTCGCGCAGCGCGGTGTCGACGTCCTTGGCCATGCGGGTGGCGTCGCCGCAGATGTAGAAATGCGCCCCGTCGTCGAGCCATCTCCAGAGGTGGGCGCCGTGTTCGCGCATCCGGTCCTGGACGTAGACCTTGGTGCGCAGGTCGCGGGAGAATGCGAGGTCGAGGCGGTGGGGAACCACAGCCGTGGCGTCGACCCGTCCGGGTGCGCGCGTACTTCCTGGCTGATGCCGTCGTTGTGGTAGCGGATCGGGTTGCGCGCGGGCCCATCCGGGGCGATCGGCCATTGCAGCGGGCCTTCGCGCAGCCGCTGGTAGCTGACCCCGCGTAGGTCGTAGCCGGTCTTCGGATTCCAGGCCCGCTTGATCTCGTCGAGGATCTCCTCGGCATGCGTGTAGCCGAAGGCATCGGAGTATCCCATCGCACAGGCGATGCGCGCGATGATCTGCCAATCGGGGATGGCTTCGCCGGGTGCGGGCAGCGCCTTCCGCACGAGGGTGAGGTTGCGCTCGGAGTTGATCATCACCCCTTCGCCCTCGACCCAGAGGGTGGCGGGCAGCGTGATATCGGCGTAGGCGTTGGTCTCGGTGTCGACGAAGACGTCCTGGGTGACGACCAGTTCCGCGGCTTCGAGTCCCGCCAGTACGGTCTTCCGATTCGCCACGGTGGCAACGGGATTGGTGCAGATGATCCAGCAGGCTTTGATCTCACCGGCCGCCATCCTGGCGAACATGTCGACGGTGCCGGTGCCGACGTCGGTGCGCAGTGTGCCCTGCGGCAGGTCCCAGAGCCGTTCGACGAACTCGCGGTCGGCGTCGACCAGCACCGACCGCTGGCCGGGCAGGCCGGGGCCCATGTAGCCCATTTCCCGCCCGCCCATCGCGTTCGGTTGCCCGGTCAGCGAGAACGGGCCACTCCCTGTGCGGCAGATCGCACCCGTCGCCACATGCAGATTGATCAGTGTTGGTGTTCCAGGTGCCGTGCGTGGACTGGTTGAGTCCCATTGTCCAGCAACTCATCCAGTTGTCGGCGGCGCCGATCAGTTCGGCGGCCCGCCGGATGTCGTCGGCGGCCAGCCCGGTGATCTCGGCGACCGTGGCGGGCGGGTAGTCGCGCAAGAACTCCGGCATCACCTCCCAGCCCTCGGTGAACTCGGCGATGAACTCCGTGTCGGTGTGGCCGTTCTCGACGAGCAGATGCAGCAGCCCGTTCAGTAGTGCGAGATCGGTGCCGGGCGCGATCTGGAGGTACAGGTCGGCGGCTGTGATATCGGTTGCCGCAAGCTGTGGCGGCTGCCCGATGACCGCGCGCTGCTGCGATCCTGGTTCGAACTCGACACCGACGCGGAGTTCGTCATCAGCGTCGGCGCCACGGGCCGGGGCACGGCCGATCGGCTACGCGACGTGCTCGACGAGATCGGGGCGCACATCCTGATCGACGGCGTGCGCATGCGGCCCGGTGGCTCGCAGATCGTCGCCCGCCTCGCCGACGGGCGGGTCCTGCTGGCGCTGCCCGGAAATCCCTTGGCGGCCATCGCGGCCACGCTGGTGACCGGCAGATCGGTGGTGCGCGCTCTCACGGGCCGCCGCCCGTCACCCCCGCTGCGAGGGTGGATCCTCGACGCGGCGGCGCCGGACCGTGAACTGACCCGGGTCGTGCCCGCCTGGCAGGTCGACGGCGGCGTCTGGCGGACCAACGGTGCGGTGAGCACTCCGCATCTGGCCGATCTGCTCGGCGCGCACGCACTGGCGCTGTTGCCACCCGGGGTAGGCCGGGGTTCTCTGGTCGAGATCCTGCCGCTCCCGCACTGAATCACACCGCAGGAACCATTGTTCGCGTGGGTTTTTCACCAACGGAGTCGCCGACCGAGCCAGTCAGTGGTGACCCTGGCCGAGCGGGCTTGGTACCGGCGGAGGCTGGGTGATCGTGGTGGCGCGGGCTCACGGCTTTTCGCGGCCCAGTAGCCGGCCAAGGCGCAGAGGAATGCCGAGACCGCGACAGGATCGATGTCACTGGTCACCGGATGGGTGGCGAGGAGCCGATCGGTATCGATTCCGTGCGCGGCGATGGCCGGGCTGAGTGCGACTAGGTCGATCCACGCGGCTCCGCGGCAGGGCCATGCCCAGTCGAGGACCGCGATGGCGCCGTCGGGTCGGAGCAGCATGTTGTCCGGGCGCAGGTCGGTGTGCAGCAGTGTTTCGCCTGCGGCGTGGTCGGTCCAGGTCGATTCCAGCTCGGCGAGCTTGTCGAGGTTGCGCCGCGACCAGTCGTCCAGGTCGGCGGGTGGCTGGTGTTCGGCGAATCTCCGCCAGCCCTGTAGTTGCGGCCCGTAATCCTGGGCGATTGTCGGCAGATCGGGCAACGGGCTGGGTGTGAGAGTTGCCGCCAGCTGCTCGATCGTGGACAGTACCGCCGCCAGCTCGGCTGGTCGATCGAGCCGGGGATGGTGACCGGGTACGTAGTCGAAGATCGCGACGAGCCAACCGGGGGTGTCGAGGCTGAATCGCAGCGCCGGCGCGGGAGCCGTCGACGGCAGACGGGCGGCGGTTTCGAGCTCGGTCCGGTACATCGCGGCGAGACTGTCGTCGGAGTCGATCGCCTTGACGAAAACGTCTCGGCCGTCGCTCAATTCGAGCCGGGCGGCCAAGCCGTGGCTGAATCCGCCCGGTTGCGTGGTGGCCGCACGCACTCGCGCGCCCGAACGGTGCTCGATCTCGGCGCGCACGACGTCGGGAAGCTCGTTCCATCGGATCCGGTTCGCGCTGTTGTCGTTGCCGTCCATGCGACCATCGTGGTGCGGGCGCCTTGCCGGTTCCAATTCTTTTCACCCTGTGCCGACAAGAGACTACGACCGAATCGGGACGACTCAGTGTTCTGTTCCGGGGTCCCGCCCCTCGAACGCGGCGCCGCCGAAGGTTTCGAGGGTTGCCGCGGGGTCGCGCCAGAAGGCGGTGACGAGGTCGGCCAGCAGTTCGGGTGCTCGGATGAGGGGACCGACGTGCCCGGCGGCGGGGAACAGGACGAGCGAGCCGTTGCGGAGCCGGTGAGCCGCGGTTTTCGCGTCCGCGACGGTCCACATCGGATCCGCGGGTCCGGTGGTGAGCAGGGTGGGCGTCTCGATGGTGGCGAGGACCGGCGTGAGGTTCGGCCGGGCCAGGCTCAACGCCGAGACCGCGTGCAGCATGTCGGTGCGGCGGGCTCGGCGAAACGCGTCGCCGACCAGTGCCGCGCCCGCGGGGTCCGCCGCGCGGGCGTCGGGACCGAGCAGGACATCGACGAGAAGGGATCGGATCGGCCGGGCGCCGACCAGGAGATAGAGCACGGTCAGCGACCGGACCCGGCGTCGCTCGGCCGGGGTGAGCGCCGGGATCGGCGCGCCCACGGCCGCGAGCGTCCGGCAGCGGCGCGGATGCGCGGCCGCGAACAGGATGCCGACATGTCCGCCCCAGGCGTTGCCGAGCCAGTCGACGGGCTCGTCGATACCCAGGTGGTCGAGGACGTCCTCCGCGACGCCCACGCAGTGGTCGAGGGTGAAGCGGCGCGTGGGTGGCGGGTTCCCGCCGTGGCACGGCCCGTCGACGAGGAGGAGCGTGCGGCTCTGGGCGAGGCGGTTTTCGACGCGGGCCCAGGTGGTGGAGTCGACGAAGAGACTGTGCCACAGCAGCGCGGGCGGACCGGAGCCGAGCGTGCGGACGTGCAGCGAGCCGAGCCGGGTCGGAGTGAGCGTCACGCCTGGGCTCCGGCCGCGGTCACCGTCTCCTGTTGCAGTACTTCGCTCGCCGCCCGCTCGCCCGAGCGAACGGCTCCGTCTACCCAACCGCACATGACGGCGGAGCTCTCGGTGCCTGCCCAGTGGACGCGGCCGCACGGTTCGCGCAGGGCAGGACCGAACTGCGTCAGCACACCGGTCGGCGCGTGGCTGAGCATCCCGCCACCGGAGTACCGCTCGGCACTCCAGTCCTGCTCGACGTAATCGACGGGCAGGCTTGCCTTGTCGCCGAAACGTTCGGCGAGCGAGCCGAGTATCGCCCTTCTCCGCTCGGCCGGATCGAGTCCTCCGATACGCCGCGCGATGGGTCCCTCGGTGATGACACACAGGATCCCGGGTCGTCCGGTGTTCGTGCACGCATCGATGGTGATGGTCGCCGGTGAGCCCGGCGCCGCCGACTGTCCCGTCAGCCCGTCGTCACGCCAGAACGGCTCGTCGTACACGGCAGCGATCTTGAGGATCGAGCCGCTCGGCATGCGCTGATGCAGGAACGAGCGATTCACCGGCAGCATCGGCTCGTAGAGAATCTGGCTCGCGATCGCCAGGGGAACCGCAACGATCACCCGGCTAGAGCGCACCGTCAACTCGTCGGAGCGGACCGTCACGCCGTCGGCGTCCTGATCGATGCGCCGGACAGGCTGGGACAAGTGGATCGCATCGCCCAGCTGTGCCGCCATGGCGCCGGAGATCGCGCCCATGCCTCCGACCGGTCGCGCATCCTGGGCGCCGTCTTTGACCCCCAAGACGAAGCCGGGCCCGCCTCCCGACGCCATCTGGTACAGCACGAACAGCAACGACACCTCCGAGCCATCGGAGGTGTAGAGGCCGGCGATCGCGGTCTCGAGCAGCTCACGCGCGGGTTTGGAGAGCACATTGCTGTCCAGCCAGTGGGCCAGGCTGACCCGATCCCACTTGTCGGCATGCTTCGCCGCCCACGGCCTTTCGAGCGGAATCGCCTTGCACATGTGACCCAGCTCGAGCAGTACCGTGCCGAGGTTCAGCGCCGCCCACGGACTCATCGTCCACGGGATCGTGCCCTCGTAGCGGTGCCGCTTGCCGTCGACCACCATGAGGGCCTCGCCGTCGGTGTACTGCTGGTAACTCGATATTCCGAACTCGGTCATCAACGCCCGGATCCGGTCCTGCCCCGGCCCGATCCAGGCGCCGCCACGATCGATCCAGGACCCGTCCGCACGCACCTCGGTGAACGTGCGTCCGCCGAGCCGGTCGCGAGCTTCCAGCATCGCCACCGATCGACCCGCCTGTTTCAGCCGCAGTGCGGCGGCCAATCCGGCAAATCCCCCACCAACTACGCAATAGTCGACGTCTGTCATGAGCGCCGCCTCGTGTTGAAGTTCCGCGCGAAGACCGCCGTGCGGCCGGGCGCTACTTGCCGCACCCTCGACACACCGGGTGCACATCGCCTTCGATCAGGCTCGAGCGTCGAATTCGTCCAGCAATTCTATAGCAATCCGGGGATGCGTTCCCGGCCTCACGCGGGTTTGGGAAGGTCGGGAATCGCGGTGGCGTAGCGGTCTTCGAGCTCGTCGACGGCGTCGTCGATGTAGCGGGCCAGGAGCTGGACCTCGGGCAACGCCGTCGGGCACGCGGTGAAGCCGAGGTGCATTCGACCGGCGTAGGACACCGCGGTGATGTTGAGTGCTTCACCCTTGAACAGCAGCGACAGCGGGTAGAGGCCCGCCATCCTCGCGCCGGCGAGGTAGCGAGGCTGCGATGGCCCCGGCACGTTCGAGACGATCAGGTTGAACGCCGGTGCGAGGCGCTCGACGGCGCCGGGTGTGAGCTGCCGGATCGTGTGCGGCGCCATGGCGAGAATCGAGTAGGGGAGCGGCGCCGCGTGCGGCAGGGCGGCCTGATGGTTCTTGGCCGCGGTCGTCGAGCGGGAAATCGTCGTCAGCCGGGCGGCGGGATCGGGCTGGTCCGTGGCGAGGTCGGCGAACATGATGCCTATCGAACTGTCCGCGTTCGATCCCTCCGGCGCCGCGATGGAGACCGGGCAGCCCGCTATCAGCGGCTTGTCCGGCAGTCCGCCGATGTCGAGCAGGTAGCGGCGCAACGCGGTGGAACACGCGGCGAGCACGATGTCGTTGGGACTCGCTCCGCTGGCCTTCGAGAGATCCTTGATCCTGTTCAGATCGATCGAGGCCGTGCAGACGCGGCGTCGCGGGCCGATGTCGACATTGAGACGCGACCTCGGTGCGGTGAACGGACCGGTCAGCGGTGCGTTGGTTCGCCACGCCAGGAACAGCGTGCCGACGGCCTTCGCCGCGGCGAACAACGCTCTGGCCGGATTCGGCCGGGATTTCGTTGCTCGACGGGCCTCGATATCGGTCGGTCGCGGACGGCCGATCGTCCAGACCGGAGTCGCCACCGGCGCGCCCCCATCGGTGGCGAGGGAGCGGCTCAGCAAGCGGACCGCGTCGACGCCGTTGATCAGCGCGTGATGGGCCGCCAGGTAGACGGCGAATCGATTCCCGGACAGTCCTTCGATGACATGGACCTGCCACATCGGGCGGCGGGTATCGAACCGGCTCGACCGCAGTTGTGAAACGAGTTGTGCCAGTTCGGATTCGCCCCCGGCGGCCGAGAGTGTGTGATGGCGGAGGTGGAAGTCGAGGTCGATGTCGTCGACCAGTGCGCGCCGAGCTCGCCGGGGGAACCGCCGCATGCGGATGACCGTCCGGAACCGGGGATCGACGTCGGTCCGCTTCCTGAAGTCCGCCAGAATGCGTCGCACGACCTCCGCGGCCGGTTCGCCGTCCGTCTCGAACGTCGCGAGCGCCGCGACGTGCATCGGCGTCGTGGGCGATTCGAGCCAGACCCAGAACGACTCGTCGATACGGAGGTGCTTGCTTCTCTTCTGGCGACCCACGATGTTCCCCTTGCGCTCGGCGGCGATTCGATGCGACATCGGCGGCGCGTGATCGGGTTGGCGGCGGCAGACTCCAGCCCGATGATGATGATGATTTCATCATCCATGATGGAATGGGTCAAATTGTGGGGTGTCGGCCGAGTGCTCTAACCGGCGGGGCTGTGTGCCGGTGTCGGCTCATATTTCTCCAAAGAAGCTGCTGCTCTGGCAATTTCGCCTGCTTCGACGGGGGGGACGCCCAAGGTGATCAAGCAAGCGCGGGCCGCGGCCACCTCGGGCTCGGGGTCGGTCCAGGTTTCGTCGTTGCGCGCCTCGAGCAGGGCGAGGACCAGGCCGGCGAGGGCGCGGGACAGTACCTCGGCGGGAAGGTGGTCGGAGAAGACGCCGAGGTGCTGTCCGTGGCGCAGCGTCTCGGCGCCGTTCTCGTGCACCGGCGCCAGTCGCTCTTCGATGCGCGTCCCCAGCGTCGTTTCCGCGAGTCTGAGTAGCAGGCGGTACTTGTCGCCGACTCGCCACAGGGCGATCGTGCAGCGCGCCGAGGTGACGGCGACCGGTTCGTCGGGGTCGAGCGAGCGCAGGGTTCGGGCGATGTCCTCCGAGGCCAGGTCGAGGATGCCGTCGATCAATGCCTCGCGGGTGGGGAAGTGGCCGTACAGGGTTCGGCGCACAACGCCTGCGGCGGACGCGATTTCCTCCATGCTGGCCGCGGGGTTGCGTGCCAGCTCGCCCGCTGCGACGTCGAGGATGTGCCGTCGATTGGCATGCGCGCGGGTGCCCGGTGTCGCGGATGAAGTCATGGTTCCTGTCGTCGTCGTGTGAGTCCCTTCACGTTCCAGGGTCGCACGGTTGCACGTTGCTGTGCAAATTCCGTAGATTGCACAACAACGTGCAATTGCACGGCAGTGTGCATTTACCGAGAGGAACGGACGTGTCTCTGCTAGTCACCACGCCGGTGGAACCGGGCGCCGTCTACGGCAGGCGATGGGCCGCGCTGGCGGTGCTGTGCCTGAGTGTGCTGATCGGCGTCATGACCAATACGTCGCTGATCGTCGCCGCGCCGGATATGACCGTCGACCTGGGATTGTCGAGCCAGGATCTGCAGTGGATCATCGACGCGTACACCATCCCCTATGCCGCGTTGATGCTGCTCATGGGCGCGATCGGCGACAAGTACAGCCGCCGCGGCATGCTGCTGCTCGGCCTCGCCGTCTTCGCGGGCGGCGCGGTGCTGGGATCGGTCGTCGACAGCGCGGACCTGGTGATCGTCGCCCGCGCGATCATGGGCACGGCGGCCGCGATGATCATGCCCGCGACGCTGTCGCTGCTCGTGGCGACCTTCCCCAAACGCGAACGCGCCGTGGCGATTACGATCTGGACGGCGACCACCGGCCTGGCCATCGCGGTCGGGCCGCTGGTGGCGGGCTGGCTGCTCATCGACAACGGATGGGCGTCGACCTTCCTCATCAACGTTCCCATCGCCGTCGGCTCGTTCGTCGCGGCGCTGGCGCTGGTCCCGCCCTCGCGGGCGCAGGCGACGCAGCGGCTGGACCTGATGGGCGGTGCGTTGTCGGTCGTGGCCGTCGCGGCGCTGGTCTACATGATCATCGAAGGCCCGCGCAACGGCTGGCACACCTCCGCGGTGATCGCCGGTGCGCTGGCCGCTCTCGCCGCCGCCGCGTTCACCGCCTGGGAACTGCGCCACCCCAACCCGATGCTGGACATCCGCAAGTTCGGTGACCGCGCGTTCGCGGGCGCGAATCTCGCTGTGCTGCTGTTCTTCCTGGCCGCGTTCGGCGCGATCTACTACATCACGCAGCACCTGCAGTTCGTCCTCGGCTACGACCCGCTGGACACGGGTGTGCGGCTGCTGCCGCTGGCGGGCGCGGTGTTCGTCGGCTCGGCGATCACCGGTGTGCTGACCCCTCGGCTCGGACTGCGGACGATGGTTGTCGCGGGTATGACGGTCGGGACTCTGGCGCTGATGATCCTCACCCGCGTCGATGCCGAGTCGGGGTACGCGGCGTTCGTCGGGCCGCTGATGCTGCTCGGCCTCGCGATCGGGCTCAGCGTCTCCCCGGCCACCGACGCCATCATGGACGCCTTCCCCGAACGGCTGCTCGGCGTGGGAGGCGCGGTGAACGATACCTCCGTCGAACTCGGCGGCACGCTGGGCATCGCCATCCTGGGTTCCCTGCTGGCGAGTGCCTACAGCGACGAGATCGGTCCTGTCGTCGCGGGCCGTCTGCCCGCGGAAGCGGCCGACGCGGCGCAGGATTCGATCGGCGGCGCGCTCATCGTGGCCGAGCGGATCGGTGCGGCCGGAATGCCGGAGCAGGCCGCGCAACTCGTCTCCGCCGCCGATGCGGCCTTCGCCCACGCGGTCTCGCAGACCAGTCTGATCGCGGCGATCGTGCTCGCGATCGGCACCGTCACCGTCGGGGTCCTGCTCCCGGCGCGGCGCAAGCCCGCACCGGCTCCCGCCGCGAGCGCGACCGAGGAGCTGGTGACGGTCGGCTGATGCTTCGGCACGCGGTGCGGGAATTTCCGCCGCGCTGTCCGTGATTCGTTGCGATCCGTCCTCCGCATGTCGATGCGGAGGACGGATCGCTTCCCCGTCGGCCGTGGGAACGCCGCCACGCTCCGAGCCGGCCCGACTGTCGCCGGTGGGATCGGGAGCACAGGGCAGCGACACCGCGCTCGGTGGCGGGCGACGCGACGAGCGTTTCGGCAGCCTGTACCTACGCGTCGGCCGGAGCGGAGAGTGTCCGACGGGCGCCGCGCCGCTTGGCGGCATACGGCTGTACGAACATGTAGAGACCGGAGAACAGGAGTGCGGCGAGCGGGAGCAGCGGGAGGTAGGACACCCAGACGATCGGCTCTTCCGGCGCCAAGGCCACGAAGGTGGCGAGAACGGTCGAGAGGAAAACGATCGCCGACCAGCGGTGCAGCTGCCGGATCCACTGGGCCGTCGAGCGACCTCGGTTCGCAGCGGCCTGCCGGGATGGGATGTCCGCGGCTCGTCGATTGCGTCCGATGGCATACGGCAACACGAAGAGGTAGAGGCCGGAGAACAGGAGCAGGGCGAGCGGGAGCAGCGGTAGATACGACACCCAGACCGGACCCTCTAGCGCCAAGGCGGCGATGGTGACGACGACGGTCGCGGTGAAGGCGATGGCCAGCCACCGGTGCGTCAGCCGAATCCGCTTGTTCCAGTTCATTGAGTCCTCCTCCGAAGGCGAGCAACCCGGCGATCTGCCGGGTGGACGTCGATAGCGAGAACGTTAGCTACGGCCCGGTGACCTGCGCTTCTCGATTCCTGATCGTTCTCGTCGCTTGCTCGGCGAGCGTGCCCAGCCCGGTGAGAAGTCTCCGAGAGTCGCACCCGGGGCCTTGCGGCAAAACCCCGGGTGTGCCGCAGAATCGCCGGCCGAACGTCGGAATCTGCGAGAAGGGGAGTAGCGAGCATGCGTGAGTTGTCGACGACCGAGGACGCGACGAAGGACTCCGAGGGGAGTGGGCGAGTGAAGCGCTGTCGTGCTGGTTCGGCGCACCCCGGAAAGCGACAGTGCCGATGTAGTTGTCGCGCGTCTCCGGTTGTCGGCAGGTGTTTCTACAATCCGTCCGTGACGCTCACCCTCGCCGACCTCGTCGGCTACACCGACCGTGATCTCGACGCCGACCTGGCCCGGTGGTTCCCCGATGCCAGTCCCGTCCACGTGCCGGAGGAAACCCGCTCGGTCGCACCGTTTCTCGAGCGCCTGGCCCCCGCCGACGCGACGGCCTTGGCCGCGCTCGACCGCCGGGTCCGCTCGGGCCGGTTGCCGCAGTTCTTGGACATCTTCGACTGGTCCTACGGTTTCGAGTTCGCGGAAAACGATTGCGGCATACGCGATTCGGACTACACGACCGAGCTCACCGACGACGATGTCTACTCGGTCGGCGCGGACGGCGGCGGCAATCTGTATGTCGTGCTCGCGAACGGTCAAGTGGCCGTGTGGTTTCACGAAGAGGAGGTGCTGGAGGGTGGCACCCGTTTCGACAACCTCGACGTGTTCCTGTGGTCGTTCGTGCGCTACCGCGCGGTGCGCGCGGGGAAGCTCGAACGCTCGGAGGTGGAGGCGGACTTCCTGGCGCTCGGTCAGGACGGTGCGCTCGAACCGAACCTGGGCCTGCTGAAGTTCATGAAATAGCGGAAGCATTCGCCGTCGGAGCGGCGCCCGGCTGATGGTCGGACGCCGCTCCCGTCATGTCAGGCCGGTGACGTTCCGACGCGGCCGAGGTGCCGGACGAAGAACCAGACCGCACGACCTCGGTTCAGCCGGCCGATTCCGCGGCGCCGTCCGACACCGCTTCGCGCTCCCGCTCTGCGCCGCGGACCCGCCAGCTCCGATATCCGCGATGCACGGCGAAGGCTCCGATGATCGCGGTGACGCACCAGACCGCGATGGCGGAATAGGCAAGGGGCGCCGACAGATCGCCGATCGACGCGCCGAGCGCGGTGTAGACGAATGCCCGCGGCGCCGATCCGATGAACGATCCGACGGCCATCTGCCACAACGGAACTCCGAAGGCGCCGAACACATACGACGCCAGCGCATCCGAGATACCGGGGACGAAGCGTTGCCCGACGACGGCCCACAAGCCGCGCTGCTCGATCTGCGCGTCGATACGAGCGGCGCGTTCGGCGCCGAGCAACCCGCGCGTACTCTCGCGGCCCGCCCGGCGCCCGAGGAAGCTGGTGATGACCGCCGTCCCGACGGCCGACCCCAGCGTCACGAACGTTCCGAGCAGCGGTCCGAAAAGAAACCCGCTCCCAGCCGCCAGAATCGGGCCGGGAACGAAGACGGCGCCGAGCGCGGCCGACACCACCACGTAGGCCAATGGCGCCGCGGGCCCGGTCGCCGCGATCATGCCGCGCACGCCGTCGACGTCGATCACTCGCGCGATGGCGACGAGATAGAACATCGCGAGCAGGAACGCGACGGACACCGCGAGCCGCACGATGTGCCGCCGTCGGCTGGTGGGGGAGAAATCGTTGTCGTCGGGCATGGTGAACCTGTCACTTGTCGTCGGCGCGGCGAAGGAGTCCGTTGGCGGCGAGACCGAGCAGGGTCTCGGCGCGTTGTGCCGGATCGGGAAGGGATTCGGTGGCCAGGGATATGCCGTTGGCGAGTTGCAGGACGTCGTCGACCGCGACACCGGAGGCGATCGAGCCCTCGCGTCGGGCGCGATCGACGAGTTGTCGTGCCGCTTCCCTGATCATGGCGTGGGGCGAGAACCCCGGATCGGAGTTGTACCCCGTCAGCGCCGGTCCGAGACCTCGTGCGGTGGCCGCGTGCGCCACGACATCGCGCAGCCACATCACCAGGGCCGCACTGGCATTCGGCGCGGTCAGCAGATCCTCGGCCCGTGTGCACAAGACCTCGACGCGTTCGCGCAGCACCGCTTCCAGCAGCATCTCGCGGCTCGGGAAGTGCCGGTGCAAGGTGGCCGATCCGACCCCGGCGCGGCGGGCGATCTCCTCCAGGGACGCGTCGGCCCCGGCCTCGGCGATCACGGCACTCGCCGCCGTCACCAGCCTGTCGCGGTTGCGTCGCGCATCGGCCCGCATGCGACCCGATGAGCTGGGGTTCTCTCCCATCTGTTCGACTGCCTTCTTGCTAAATGGGGTGGGCACCCCGTATCGTACCCGGCGATAAATGGGGTGGGCCCTCCGTTTCGCGTCGCGTCCGATGCGCTCGTCGAATCGGCCCACGGATTCCGAAAGGTGACGAGATGCCGGACATCACCGTGGCGGACCGCGTCGCGATTCACGAAACGATCGCCCTGCACGGGCATTTGGCCGACGATCGTGCGTGGGATCGGCTCGATGAAGTGTTCGCCGACGACGTGGTCTTCGACCTGACGGACTACGGCTACGGCACGCTGCATGGACTGCGGGCGATGCGGGACCTGGCGCGCGGCAGTCGGGATGCGGCGAATCAGCCGATGGGGCATCACGTCACCAATATCGTCATCGTCGGCCAGGATCGCGAGAACGTGCGGGTGCGGTCGAAGGCGCTGGCGGTCGCGGCCGACGGGACGAGCGCGTCCGCGGTGTATGAAGACGTGCTGCTGCGGGAGCCGCGGGGGTGGCGCATCGGCTACCGCAAGGTGGTGGCGCGTCGCGGGCCGGCCGTCGGGTAGTCGGCGCTGCGCGGTTCGACGCCGACGATCGACATGAGGCGCACGTCTTCAACGGGTTAGCCGAAGGTGTGCCACCGGGGGAATTTCGCTGCAGGGGGGCCGACTCGCTCGATATCAATCGACCGCTTGGTGGTACCTACGTCGAGGGCGAACCACCTTGGTAGCCGCTGTTTCTCGGATTCCGCTCGGTCTGTTTCGGCAAGGAGGTAATGCCTCCCATCCGTCCCATTCCGCCGCACGAATAGTGAGGTAGCTGAATATTCACTCACAATGAAAGGGAGGTGGTAACGGAATGTCGAGTTGCCGCGTGGCCGTGATCGGAGCCGGATTCGGTGGTATCGGGATGGGAGTGGCTCTGAAGCGGGCGGGATTCGAGGATTTCGTGATCTTCGAGAAGAGCGCCGACGTCGGCGGGGTCTGGCGGGACAACACCTATCCGGGTTGCAACTGCGATGTCCCCTCGCACCTGTATTCGTTCACCTTCGCGCCCTATCGCGACAGGCACATCCGCTATCCCGGACAGCGACAGATCCTCGAGTACCTGCGTCGGGTCGCTGTCGAGTGCGATCTGATGCCGCACCTTCGGCTGGGCACAGCCATCACCGCGGCCACCTACCTCGAGCAGCAGGGCCGCTGGGAGCTGGCCACGGCCACGGGCCGGTCGGTGGCCGATGTGGTCGTCTTCGCAGTCGGCCAGCTGCACCGCCCGTATCTGCCCGACATCGAGGGGCGGACCGACTTCGCCGGGTTGTCGTTCCACACCGCCGAATGGGATCACCGGCACGACTTGCGCGGTCGCGACATCGCGGTGATCGGCACGGGATCCAGCGCCGCCCAGATCCTGCCGACCCTCGCGGCCGCCGCCGCGCGGGTACGCCTGTTCCAGCGCACACCGCACTGGGTGCTGCCGAAGCCTCCGGCCGAGTTCGGGCCGTTGGCCCGAGCGGGCCTGAGTCTGCCTGGCGCGCACCACTTTTACCGGCAGGCGCTCGACCACGGTGCGGACGCCCTGCTGGCGCCGATCATGCGGCGGGGGTGGTCGGCGCGGCCCGCCGCATGGCTGGCCCGCCGGTACCTGCACCGCCAGGTCCCCGACCCCGCATTGCGTGCGAAACTCACACCCGACTATCCCATCGGTGGCAAACGCATCATCTTCGACAGCCACTACTACCCGACCCTCAACCGCCCCAACGTCGAACTGGTCACCGAGCCGGTCACGGGCATCGTCGGCGACGGTCTGGTGACCGCCGACGGGACCTGCCATCGAGTCGATGTGATCGTCTACGCCACGGGTTTCCGGGCGCCGGAATTCCTCGTCCCGGTCGTGGTGCGCGGGCGGGAAGGGAGGGTGTTGCACGAGCAATGGCGCACCGGCGCGAGCGCGTTCTTCGGCTTGGCCGTCCCCGGCTATCCGAACGCCTTCCTGATCGCCGGGCCCAATTCGTTCAACCCCGCGGGCAGCAACCCCGCCATGAAAGAACGTCAAATCGACTACATCCTCGACTGCCTGCGCTTGCGCGACCGGCTCGGCGCCGCGGCGATCGAAGTCGACGAGGAGGCGATGCGCGCCCATCGGCGATGGCTCGATCGGGCGATCGCCAAGACGGTGTGGCCCATCACCGGGCCGAGCTGGTACAAGGATCGCGCCGGGCGCGTCACCAACCCGTGGCCGGCCTCGGCGCGGACCTACGAGCGGATGCTGCGAAATCACCGGCCCGTGGCGTGCTTCCGCGCGGTCTCGGCGGACACGCCATATCCCAGACACGGTCGCCCGGCCCCTGCGGTGACCCGATGTTCGACGCCGGTCGCGTCTCCCGCGGTGTCCTGACCGGGCGCCCTCGACCGGCGTCGGCCGGTTGAGTTCGTGTGGAGCCCAGCATGATCGACAGACAGCGCGGCCGCGTCCGTTGCCGCGCTGTCAGCCCTCCGTACTCAGGCGGCGGCGTGGGCGGTCCGGTCGCGGGTGAGCGCGCCGTCGGTCATGCGGTAGACCGCGTCCATGCGAGGCAGGTGGGTGTGGTCGTGGGTGACGAGGAGGGTGGCGGCGCGGTGGTCGTCGGCGACGGTCAGGATGAGGTCGATGATCGCCGCGCCGCGTTCGGAATCCAGTGCGCTGGTCGGCTCGTCGACGACGAGCAGCGCCGGATCGTTCATCAGCGCGCGGGCGATGTTCACGCGCTGACGTTGGCCGCCGGACAGCTGCGCGGGGCGCTTCGCCGCATGCTCCGCCAGCCCGACGGCATCCAGGAGTTCCCTTGCCTTGGCGCGGGCTTCGCGGCGTCGAGCCGGTGTCGTGAAGACTCGTCCGCCGAGATGGTGCATCATCTCGAGCTGTTCGAGGGCGGTGAGCGCGGGAACGAGATTGGCCTGCTGGAAGACGATGCCGATGGACGAGCGGCGTAGCGCGGCCGCCTCGCGGCGGCTGAGCGATACCAAATCGACTGCGGTCGAGGAGGTTTCGAGCAGCACCCGGCCGGAATCGGGTCGGGTCAGCGTCGCGACCACGGCGAGCAGGCTGGATTTGCCCGAGCCCGAGGGGCCGGTGATCGCGGCGACGGTGCCCGCGTCCACGCGAAGGCTCACACGGTCGAGTGCGGTGAGCCGGTCCGCGCCGTCGGGGTAGGTGAGGGTGACGTCGTCGACGGTGAGGGTCATGAGGTGCTCCGGTGTGTCAGCGGGCCGCGCCGAGCGCGGCGAGCGGGTCGGTGGTGAAGAGGAAGCGCAGGGCGAACGCGGCGCCGAGCAAGCCCAGCACGACGAGCGCGGCCGCGGGCAGCACCGTGGTCGCGGGCGTCACCACGAACGGGACCGCTTCGCCGACGAAAGACGCTGCCGCCAGGGTGATTCCGAGTCCGGCGACGACGCCCGCGACAAGCACGACGGCGGCTTGGCCGAGCGCGTCGCGGACCAGCGATCCCGAGGTCGCCCCGAGCGCCTTCAGTGTCGCGATGTCGGGCGTGCGCTGGATCGTCCACACGGTGAAGAACGCCCCGATCACCAGCGCCGAGATGGCGAAGAGCAGCACGGTCATCAGGGTCAGCGAACCGTTCTCGGCGCGGTAGGAGCCGAGCGCGTCCAGTGACCCGGAGACGCTGGTCGCGGTGGTCCGCGCGGCGGCGTTCGCGGCCGCGGCGTCGGACACGCCGGAGACCGCGAGCACCGTGGCCACACCACCGCGCGGGCTGACCGAGCGCCAGTCCTCGACCGTCATCCAGACCACCGGCGTGTGGCTGTACCAATCGTCGCCGCGGACCGCCGCCACGGTGAAGTCGCGCTCGCCGAGATGCAGAATGTCACCCGCCGCCGTCTTCAGTTCTCGCGCCGCGCCTTCGCTGAGCACGACCGATCCCTGCTCGGTTGCGGCGCGATTGCCGACCGTGGATTCCCGCGCGCCGAACAGGGCGACGCGCGCGGGGGCGCCGGACCCGACCGCCTCGGCGCGTCCGATGCCGACCGGGTCCACCGTCCGCGCGGCGGCTCGCCAGATCTCGACCTGCCGCTCGGTGAGCGCGGACGTGTCGAAGGACGGATCACCGCCGCTGTCGGCGAACACCAGTTGCTCGGCGGAGATGGCCTGGACCGCGGAAATGTTCTGGTGCGCGAGCCCGGCGGTGAGACCGCTCAGGAAACTCACCAGCAACGCCACCAGCGTGACGACCAGCGTGATGAGCAGGAAACGGCCGCGGGCGACGCGCAAATCCCGGAGTGCGAGGAACATGCCTCCACTCTCGCGGTGCGCGGCCGGTGCGCCATCGCACGCGGGAAGGAACCGGCGGCGGACGAAGGGTGGAGGCGGTTTTCCACCTTTCGATGGATGCCGCCCGGATAACCGCACATAAGCTGGCAGCGTGCACCCGTCGCCGCTCACCCCTGTCGTCACCGCGTTGCGGCTGGGCTTGCACCTGTTGGTGACGGTGCTCGCCGCGGTGGTCGTGGTGCGCGCGCTGCTGCCGGGCGCGCCGCATTCGGTGCCGGTGGTCGTGCTGACGGCGGCGTTTCTGCTCGTCTATTTCGCGGGCGCGTTCTTCGGTGATCAGCGGGGCGCCGCGCTGCCGGTGTGGCTCGGGGCGCTGACCTTGCTGTGGCTCGGCCTGGTCGTCCTCGCACCCGACGCCGGGTACCTGGCCTTCGGATTGTTCTTCCTCTACTTGCACCTGCTGCCGCGTCCGTGGAGCCTGCTCGCGGTGGCGGCGGCGACCGCGGTCGCGGTCACCGGGTTCGGCGTGCACACCGGGTGGTCGGTCGCCGGCGTGGTCGGTCCGGTCATCGGGGCCGCCGTGGCGGTGGGCATCGGGCTCGGATACGAGGCGCTGTTCCGGGAATTCGCGGAACGACAGCGGCTCATCGACGAATTGCTCAGCACCAGGGCCGCTCTCGCGGACCGCGAACACACCGCGGGCAGGCTCGCCGAGCGTGAGCGCCTCGCCCAGGAGATCCACGACACCGTCGCCCAGGGGCTGAGCAGCATCCAGCTGCTGTTGCACGCGGCAGAACAGGCCGATCCGCGGCATCCCGCCCTGCCGCAGATTCGGCTCGCTCGCGAGACGGCGGCCGAGAACCTGGCCGAGACCCGTGGTCTCATCGCCGAACTCGCGCCGGTGCCGCTGGAGGGCTCGTCGCTGGCCGAGGCGCTGGAACGGATCTGCCGTCGCGCCGAAACGCCGAGTCTGCGCACCCAGCTGGTGGTGGAGGGCGAGCCCGAGCGGCTGGCCATGCCGATCGAGGCGGCCCTGGTGCGCATCGCGCAGGGCGCGGTCGCCAACGTGGTACAGCACGCGAACGCCGGTCGAATGCGTCTCACCCTGACCTACGCCGACACCGACGTGCACATGGACGTAGTCGACGACGGAATCGGCATGGACCCCGAGGTTTCGGTGCGCACCAAGTCCGGCGGCTTCGGGTTGCCTGCGATGCGGGCGCGGGTCGAGCAGCAGGGCGGCAGCATGGCGGTGGAGTCGGAACCCGGGCACACCGCCGTCTCGGTATCGTTTCCGCTCGTGCCGGGAACCGTTGTCGCCGAGGCAGATTCGGCGGCCGACGGATGATCCGGCTGCTGCTGGCCGACGATCACGCCATCATGCGCGCGGGCTTGCGCGCGCTGCTCACCGGTGCCGACGACGTCGAGGTCGTGGGGGAGGCGGCGACCGCCGAAGCGGCCGTGGCGTTCTGCGCCACGACGCCCGTCGACCTCGTGTTGATGGACCTGAGTTTCGGTGGCGGGCGTTCCGGCGTGGACGCCACCGCGGAGATCCGCGCGCTGCCGCGCCCGGCGAACGTCCTGGTGGTGACCAACTACGACACCGACGCTCACATCCTCGGCGCGATCGAGGCGGGCGCCTGCGGGTACATCCTCAAGGACACCCCGCCGCCCGAGCTGCTCTCGGCGGTGCGTTCCGCCGCCGCGGGGGAGAGTGTGCTCTCGCCCGCGGTCGCGTCCAAACTCATGACGCGGGTCCGGCGTGCCGACACCACGTTGAGCCCGCGCGAGATCGAGGTGCTCCGGCTCGTCGCCGACGGACGGTCGAACCGGGAGATCGCCAAGGAACTGTTCCTGAGCGAGACCACCGTGAAATCCCACCTCGTGCACATCTACGCCAAGCTCGGGGTCCGCTCCCGCACCTCGGCGGTGGCACGCGCTCGTGAACAGGGCGCGATCTGAGACTGTCCCATCACATCGCGGGTTTCGCGCGGCGTGATTCGCCCGGGTGGGAGGCGTTCACGGCTGCTGGAGGATGCTCATCGGCGTCGCCGGGTCGCGCTGTGTCGGCAGCCCGTGTCCGGGGACGATGATCCGGGCCGGCTGGGCGGCCAGGATATGAGCGCTGTCGAGGGTGCGGGTTTCGTCGTGGTTGAACACCTTCGGCAGCAGTTGCGGTCCGGTCTCCCGGACGAGGGGGTGTCCGGTGACCAGGGCGTCGCCGGTGAACAGGACCGCTTCGGACGGCATGAAGTAGGCGGTGTGGCCGTCGGTGTGGCCGGGGGTCGGTATCGCGACGAAGCCGCCGGGCAGCGACGACAGGGTGGTGTCGTCGGCGGCGGTGGCGGACGGCACGCTGGTACCGAGATGGCCCCGCACCGCTCGCAGGGTCTGGACCACCCATCGACGGCCCCGGCGGGTGCGGAGGAGCCCGAGCATCTGGGCGGGGGTGATTTGTTGCAGGTATTCGCGTTTCGCGTGCCGGACTTCCTCGGCGCCGGTGTAGACGGGCGCCCCGGTCCGTTCGACGAGGGTGGGGATGGCGCCCATGTGATCGAGATGGGCGTGGGTCAGCAGGACGGCGGCGATGTCGGCGAGCTCGTGGCCGATCTGGCGTACCGAGCTCAGGACGTCGTCGGTGTCGGAAGGGTATCCGGCGTCGACGACGGTGACGCCGGATCCGTCGCTGACCAGTGCCCAGTTGACGTTCGTTCCGGCCACGACGTAGACGGAGTCGGAGACCTGGTCGATCTTCACGGGTGTGTCCTCACTGCTCGATGCGGTGTTCGATGACGCCGACGCCGTCGATCTCCAGGCGCAGTTCGTCGCCGGGCGCCAGCCAGCGGCCCAGTTCCATCCCGCAGCCTCCTGGCAGGGTGCCGCTGGACAGGAGTTCACCGGGATAGAGCTGCTCGCTTCGGGAGGCGTGCGCGATCGCCTCGGCCATCGAGTATCGCATTCCCTGAGTTCCGGTCCGCGAGACCGTGTTTCCGTTGATCCTCACGGTGGCCGTCAAGCGATCGAGCCGGTCGGCCACCGCCGCACCGGCGACCGCGGTCGCCGACATCGAGGTGGTGAAGTGCTTGGACTTCTGCGGACCGAACCCGGAACGCATTTCCGCGAGTTGCACGTCGCGCGCCGAGAAGTCGTTGACGACGACCACCGCGCCGATCGCGGCGGCGGCTTGCTCGACGGTGGCATCGCGCAGCGGTGCGGCCAGCACGACCCCGAGTTCGAGCTCGAAATCCAGTGCGCGGCTGTAGGCCGGGCAGGTGATCGGGACGCCGGAGGGGACGATGGTCAGCGCGTTGGACATGTAGTAGATCGGCTGACGGTACCAGAGCGCGTGCGGCCGGAAGGCGGGAAAAGTGCGGCGGGTCAGTGTTTCGAAGGCGCGTCCGAGCCGGTGGGCGGCAGGCACGAAGCGTCGCGCCAGACCACGGGCGGCGGCGATGGCGTGCTCTTCGAACACCATGAAGTCGCGGAAGGACGCCGGGCACACCGGCAGTACCGTGGCACCGTCGGCCAGTCCCATGCTGTCGTAGCGGGCGAGCTCGAATTCCGTGGTGAACGCCGATGGAATAGCGAAAGCCTCTGTAGAACTGTCTATTTCGTCTGCGGACTGCCAGCCGTCACCGGTGTCGATGTGCACTTCGATCCGCCGTTCGGCGAGGTCGAGCGTTCGCCGCATCCGCGGCAGCAGCGTCGGAGAATCGTTCATCGCGTCACCGCCACGACGGTCTCGCGGACGGCCGAATGATCGTGCAGACCCGTTTTCGCCAGTTCCGGCAACGACATCATTGCTGAGCCTTCCACCTAGCCGCTGATTCGCAGAATATTCTGCTTTAGTAAGCCTAGGTAGCCGGCGCGGCTAAAAGCAAGAGATTCTGCTTTAGAATTTCTGCGTGACCGAACTCGAGAACGCCGTGCCGCAGCGACGACCGGGAGGTCGCGCAGCTCGAGTGCGGGAAGCCGTCCACAGAGCGGTCCTCGACGTCGTGACCGAGCACGGCGTCGACAAGGTCGGGATCCCGGAGGTCAGCCGCCGCGCGGGCGTGCGCGACAGCTCCATCTACCGACGCTGGGGCAGCCGTGAGAATCTGATCCTCGACGCACTGCTCGCCGCGAGCGAGCGCACCCTGCCGCTGCCCGACACCGGGACGCTGCGCGGCGACCTCACCGCCTTCGGCACCGCTCTCATCGATCTCCTCGACAGTCCGCTGGGCCACGGTCTGTTCCGTGCGCTGGCCTTCGTCACCGACTCCGAGGAAGTCGTCGAGGCGCGAAAGACTTTCTGGGCCACCCGATATCGCGTGACCACGCTCATGATCGGCCACGCTGTGGCACGCGGCGAACTCCCGCCGGACACCGACGCCCGCCTCGCCATCGAACTGCTGATCGCGCCCATCCATTTCCGCAACCTGCTCACCGGCGACCACCCCGACGCCGAGTTCGTCGACCACCTCGTCGCCCACGTGATCCGCGCCCTCCAACCGGCTCCTGTCGGCGATCCCGACGATGGTCGCGCTCGAGAATGAGCTCACCAGGCGCGCTGTTGCGAGTATGCGACTACTCGAATTCTCGTCGACGCGCCTGGTCGCGCAGGCACTCGGCGCCTCAGTGGATACCGACCAGCCTAGGGGAGGGTGTCAGGTTGAGGCTGCCGACGGCCGCGCGGACGTCGGTCGGCCAGATGAAGAGCCGGTAGGTCGGGTCGATGTCGAAATAGTCCTCGGGGCCGACCAGCACTCGCGTGCGCATGTCGGCGCAGTATCGTTCGCGCCAGGCGAAAGGATCGGGTACCGGCTTCCTGTCGACGATGATCGATTTGGCGATCGCGTACAGCCTTTCCACGCAACGGTATTCGTATGCGGGCATGGTCGTCGGCTCGTCCCAGATTCCGCGTCTGGCGGTGACCGCCTCGTCGGCGGCGCTGAGGAACAGGGGCAAGTCGAGTTCGCCGGGGATCGATGGGTAGATGATGAACGTCGCAGCCCAGCCCGAGCGCACCATGTCGAGGTTGAAGGTCGAGCGTTGTTCGCGGGTCAGTGTCGCCAGTTCCGGCTTCGAGTAGTTCGGGGCGAGGTAGGCGAGCAGTCGTCCGTTGCCGTCGAACGGTGCGTCCGCGGTGTGCACGAACAGGTTTCGCCGGGTCCCGTCCGGCCGTGTCAGTCGCTGGGCGGCATTGGCTTTGGCGAAATCGGCCGCCTGCGTGCCCTGGGTGAACTGGATGGTTCCCGCCTTGCCGGTGGAGAGTCTCGGGAGGAGGAAATCGGCGAACCGGCGTGAGACGGGTACGTCGGCCGGCCGTTGCTGGATCCACTCCGCGAGTTGAGCGAACTTCTCGTCCACCCCCACCGCGCCTTGTGGCGAACCGGCGGTGACTTCCGGTGTGTCGATCGACAGCATCCGCACGGGCATCCGGATGCTCGGTGTGTCGCCGTCGTGGATGTCCACCAAGGCCTTCGAATCGAGTGACGGTATGCCGACACCGCTGGATGACCAGAAGATTTGTACTGCCTCGAGCATTTCGGTTCCTTCCGAGTTCGGATTCAGTGAAAGTCGCCGGGTTCCGGGAACAGGCCCCTTCCGATGGGACGGTGCGTATTCGGGTCGGCGGCGATGACGTCGGCCACGTCGGCGGCGTCGCGGAACAGCCGCGCACTGATCTCCTGCTGCTCCGGCTTGCTGGTGAAGGTCAGCTGAGCTGTTCGACGAAGCCACAATGCGAGCTGCCGGTAGGTCTTCTCATGGCTCTGCACCATGTTCGCCATGTAGCCGTTGTCGAAGAACAAGCGAAGGCCGGTCTCGGCGAAGTAGAAATGCGCGGCCGCGCACAACTCGGCCGGCGGCAGGAATCTCGCGGCGAAGGGATCGCCCGCGTCCTCACGCTCGGTGATCCATGTGACGTGGCGGGCGTTCATTTCGTTCGCGAAATGCATGAAGACGAAGGCGGTATTCGGCAAGTTCGCCGCGAGGACCGGGTCCAGGAAGGTATCGGTATCGAAGGTCGGCGTGTGCTCCAGGTTCGCACCCTCATTGCGCATGTGCGTCAGCTCGTGGGCGAGCTGGCCACGGAAGCTGGCCTTCGCCTGGCGTCCGTCCGGGTGGTGGGTCAGGACCATGCGTCCGCGAATCAACAAGTCGTTCAGCGCGATTGCGCTACGCTGCCGCCCATTCGAATCCTCGAACGAGACCGTGACACCGGATGCGTCCCGGGGTAGTTCGGCGAGTTCCTCGATGACGTTCTCCGGTATTCGATCGTCGTTCAAGCCACGGGCCCGGCTCGCCGCGACGATGGCCGAGCAGTCACCGGAGGTGAGCCTGTCGAGCATCGCGCGGCCGAGGTCGTGGCGTTGGCTCTCGAACGACTTCCGCAGCAGGTTCGCGAGCTCCAATCCGACGAAGGGTTCCACGCGGTGCTCGGCGACGAAACCGGCGAGTTCACCGAAATCGGCGTCCCCCGAGATGACGGGATCGTGGAACATGAACATGTCCAGGCGGCCCGAAGTGCCCTCGCCGACGACCGGATCGTCCGGGAACAGGCGCTGTTCCCGCTTGAATTCGCTGACCGCCGCGCCGGTCTTCACCCCGAAGATGCCGTCGAGTATTCCGGGGTCTTTGTCCAACCTGCGCAGTGCTTCCTGCACCCGCATGACGGAGAGGTTTTCCTCGGGCTCCATCATTCGGTGGGAACCCGCCAAGCACTTCTCCAGCACCGGATCGCCGGAGAATCGTTTCGACATCAAGCTCATGTCTCGCCTCGCATTCGCACTGGCCTGGACACTCGCCACGCGGTCTCGCGACGGGGTCGACACTTGTCGGGACGCCGACCGGCGGGCAGCGGACCCGCACGATTCGTGCGTCACGTGCACTATCCGCTCGGACCCCCGAGGCGCACACGAGTAGCCGGTACTCGATTTCTCGACGGCACGCGTTGGCGGTGTCCGCTCGAACCGGCGATCGCTCCACCTTCGGTGCCCGAGTGCGTACCGTGGCGAGGGTTCCGGCGTGGAAACGCTCCGTGAGAAGGGTGGAAGCATGACAGAGGCGCGAGTGCTTGTGGTCGGTGTAAATCCCGCGACGTTCGAGGGCTGGGATCCGGCGCCGGTCGAGGCGGCGATGGCACGCGGCCGGGCCCGATTCGACGATCTCGGTATCGAGGCCGACTGGTGCTTGGTGGCCCTCGACGAGAACCCCGAAGGAACGATCGTGGCGGCGCTGAACCGCAACAACTACGCCTGCGTGGTGATCGGCGGCGGCATCCGCAAGCACGAGCCGCTGCTCGAGTTGTTCGAGAAGATGGTCAACCTGGTCCGGCAGCACGCGCCCGACGCGGCCATCGCCTTCAACAACAGCCCCGAGGACTGCGCCGACGCGGCGCTGCGGTGGCTGCCCTAGCCGGCGTGTGGGCTCGGTTTCGGCCGGGCGACCACTCCGGAACCCGCGCGCGCTACCGACTGACTGACGTCCGAACTCCATGATGGTCGAAACCGAAAGGGAGCACATGAAACTGGAAACAGGCCAGGTCGCGGTGGTGACCGGCGCCGCCAATGGAATCGGACGAGCTGTGGCGCAGGCATTGTGCGACCGCGGGATACGAGTGGTGCTCGCCGATATCGATGGCGACGCGGTCGCGACAGCCGCCGACGAGCTCGGGCCCGACGCTCTCGCGGTGCGAACGGATGTCGCTGATCCACAACAGGTTCGGCAACTGGCCGACACCACCCTGGCGCGTTTCGGGCGGGTCGATCTGGTGTTCAACAATGCCGGAATGGCCGTGGGCGGACCGATCTGGCTGGTGGAACCCGAGGACTGGCAGCGGATCTGGGCGGTCAATGTGCAGGGCGTCGTCAACGGGATGCGTGCCTTCGTCCCGCACCTGATCGCGGCGGGACGCGGCCACGTCGTCAACACCTCGTCCCTGGCGGGTGTCACCACCGGTATGTTCAACGCCCCCTACACCGCGAGCAAGCACGCGGTCGTCTCGCTGACCGAGGCGCTGCACGGCGAACTGGCCGTACTCGCGCCCGGGATCGGTGTCACTGTGGTGTGCCCGGGCCCGGTCGACACCCAAATGTTGCGCGGGATCACCGACGGCATCGGATCCCTGCTCGGCGACAGCGTTACCACACAGCCCGAGGAAGGATGGCTCGGCACGCTCACTCCCGAGCAATGGGAGCGTCTCGCACCCGGGCTGGGCGTCATCGCCCACTTGGCGGACGAGGCCATGCCCGCGGCGCAGGCCGCGGAGATCATCCTGGGCGCGGTCGAGGCCGATCGCCTCTACGTGACCACTCACCCCACCTGGGCGACACAGGCCAGCGAACGGGTCGCGAGGATCGTGGCCGACATGCAAGCGTCCACCTAGCCTGCGGTCCTACGACAATCTCTCAGGGTCGCGCCCGCGTATTCGCTTGTGCGACAAATAAATCCCCAGGCCGACCCGGCAAGGTCGGCCTGGGGATCGTCGATATCGATCAGGCCAGGTCGAAGCGATCGTTGTCGACCACCTTGGCCCACGCGGCGACGAAGTCGTCGACGAACCTCCCCTCGCCGCCCTCCTGCGCATACACCTCGGCCACCGCGCGCAGCACCGAGTGCGATCCGAAGACGAGATCGTTGGCGGTGGCCGTCCACTTGGTCTGGCCGGTGCGCCGGTCGGAACCTTCGTAGACGTTCTCCGTCGACTCGGACGCCTTCCACTCCGTGCCCTGGTCGAGCAGGTTGACGAAGAAGTCGTTCGTCAGGGTGCCCGGCCGGTCGGTGAAGACGCCGTGCGAGGTTCCGCCGAAATTGGCGCCGAGGGCGCGCAGGCCGCCGATCAGTACCGTCAGCTCCGGAGCCGTCACGTCGAGCATGTACGCCCGTTCGAGCAGCAGTCGCTCGAGCGGGGCCTTCTCGCCCTCGCGCACGTAGTTGCGGAACCCGTCGGCCCGCGGTTCGAGCACCGCGAACGACTCCACATCGGTGTTCTCCTGCGTGGCGTCGGTTCGTCCGGGCGCGAACGGCACCGTGACGTCGTAGCCCGCGTCCTTCGCGGCCTTCTCGACCGCCGCGGACCCGGCGAGGATGATCAGGTCGGCGAGCGAGACCTTCTTGCCGCCCGAGGCCGACCTGTTGAAATCCTGCTGGATCTGCTCGAGCATCGGGAGCACCTCGGTCAGCTCGGCCGGCTCGTTGATCTCCCAGCTCTTCTGCGGCTCCAGCCGGATCCTTGCGCCGTTGGCGCCGCCGCGCTTGTCGGTACTGCGGAAGGTCGCCGCCGACGCCCAGGCGGTCTTGACCAGCTGGGAGACCGACAGGCCGGACTCGAGCACCTTGCCCTTCAGCGCCGCGATGTCCTGCTCGTCGATCAGCTCGTGGTCGACCGCGGGCACCGGATCCTGCCACAGCTGCGGTTCGGCAACCCACGGCCCGAGATAGCGGCTGATCGGTCCCATGTCGCGGTGCAGCAGCTTGTACCATGCCTTGGCGAACGCCTCGGCGAGTTCCTCGGGGTGATCCAGCCAGCGGCGGGTGATCTCCCGGTAGATCGGGTCTTCCCGCAGGGACAGGTCCGTGGTCAGCATGGTGGGGGCCCGAGAGGGTCCGCCGAACGGATCCGGGATCGTGCCTTCGCCGGCGCCGTCCTTCGCCTTGTACTGCCACGCCCCGGCCGGGCTCTTGGTGAGCTCCCATTCGTAGCCGTAGAGGTTTTTCAGGAAGCCGTTGTCCCACTGGGTCGGGGCGGCTGTCCAGATGACCTCCAGGCCGCTCGTGATGGCGTCTTTGCCTTTGCCCGTGCCGTAGGCGCTCTTCCAGCCCAGGCCCTGCTGCTCGATCGGGGCGGCTTCGGGTTCCGCGCCGACGAGATCGGGGTCGCCCGCGCCGTGGGTCTTGCCGAAGGTGTGGCCGCCGACGATCAGTGCGGCGGTCTCCACGTCGTTCATCGCCATGCGGCGGAACGTCTCTCGGATGTCCCGTGCCGCGGCCACCGGGTCGGGCTTGCCGTTGGGCCCTTCCGGATTGACGTAGATCAGGCCCATCTGGACGGCGCCGAACGGGCGCGCCAGCTCACGGTCACCGCTGTAGCGTTCATCGCCGAGCCAGGTGTCCTCCGGGCCCCAGTAGACCTCTTCGGCCTCCCAGATATCCGGGCGACCGAAGCCGAAGCCGAAGGTCTGGAACCCCATCGACTCGAGGGCTACGTTGCCCGCGAACACCAGCAGATCGGCCCACGAGATCTTGGTGCCGTACTTCTGCTTGACCGGCCACAGCAGCCTGCGCGCCTTGTCCAGGCTGGCGTTGTCCGGCCAGCTGTTGAGCGGCGCGAAGCGTTGCGCGCCCTGACCGCCGCCGCCGCGTCCGTCGGCGATCCGGTAGGTGCCCGCCGCGTGCCAGCTCATCCTGATGAACAGGCCACCGTAGTTTCCGTAGTCGGCGGGCCACCAGTCCTGCGAATCGGTCATGACCGCGGCGACGTCGGCCTTCAGGGCGTCGACATCGAGCTTCTCGAATTCTTTCGCGTAGTCGAAATCCTCGCCCAACGGGTTGGATTTGGACGAGTGGGCGTGCAGCACCGAGACATCGATCTGCTCCGGCCACCAGTCTTCGTTGGTGCGGGGGCGATGGCCGGTCTGGGGAGTTGGGGACGTGATCGCCGGGTTCTCGCTCTCACTCGTGCTTCGAGTTCCGGCGTCAGGAGTGGATGGACGGCTATCGGATGTCACGACATTCCTTCCTGAGAGGTGGTGCGGGCTGCGATCAGCGAGGTGGTGATGCCGCACAGTCGGGGCACAGGCCCCAGTAGATGACCTCGGCTTCGTCGATCGAGAAGCCGCGATCGTCGGACGCGGTCAAACACGGGGACTCGCCGACCGCGCAATCGACGTCGGCGATCAACCCGCAGGTCCGGCATACGACGTGGTGGTGATTGTCGCCGACTCGCGACTCGTAACGCGCCACCGAGCCGGACGGCTGGATACAACGGATCAAGCCTGTCGCGGTGAGCACGCGCAACGAGTCGTACACCGCCTGGTGGGATACCGCCGACAGACGGGACCGCACGGCGCGGATGATCGAATCCGTGTCGGCGTGCGGACGATCGTGCACCGCGCTCAGCACCGCGACACGCGGAGCGGTCACGCGCAGCGAAACTTCCCGCAGCATTTGCTGGAATTCCGTGGCCGTGGGCACGCTCGGAAGTCTCGTCCGGTTTCTGGAACGAGTCAAGCATTTCGGCGGCCGGGTTTCGATTCGATGTGCGGCCACAATCGCCCCTGACCTGGGCCTCGGGCGCCGTTGCGCCACCGCGGAGGGGTTCGGCCGGATCCGCTCGGTCGAAGGTAGCGACGCGTCTGCTGCGACCACCGCGTCAGTCGATCACGGACCGTTTCCCCTCGCTTCGATCACCGAGTGGCGTGCACCGGCCGCCGCTCGGCGCTGCCGCGGTCAGGGCCGTCGCTCTCGACACTGCAGCGCTCCGCGGCGACGAGGTCTTGTCCCGGGCACGCGCTCTACTGCATCGCTCCACAATGCGCGCGGCTCCGGGACATCAGCAGGTTGCCACCAGGATCTGCTCCGATTCCGCGGGCCGCAGACCGTCGGCGCGGTCGGCGAAGTAGCGGCGCGTCAGCTCTTCGGACGAAATATGCTGGGCGGCAGGGAAACCCGCTTCCTCGGCGAGCGACACGACCTCGTCGGGGCGGAAGAAGCTGATGAACGGAGTGCCCGAGGCGCGGGCGCCCTGTTCGGCGAACCGGCGCATCTGCTGTTCGCCGGAGCCGACGAGTTCGAACGGCAGCATGAATGTCATGGCCAGGGTGGACCCGGGCGCGAGTGTCGAAATCTGACGCAGGGTGGCGATATTCGCCTCTCTCGTGAGGTACATCGAGACGCCGGTGGACGCCACGACCGCGGGCCTGCTCGGATCGAAACCGGCGGCCAGCAGACGCTCCCACCACGAGTCCACCTCGAAATCGACGGGTACCAGCCGCAACTGGTCCGTGAGGTCGAACCCGAGCTCGGCGAGGCGTTGGCGCTTCCACGCCTGCGGGCCGGGCTGGTCGACCTCGAACACCGTCAACCGCGCGGCCGACTCGGGCCTGCGCTGGGCGAAGGTGTCCAGTCCTGCGCCGAGCAGGACGTACTGATCCACGCCCTGGCCGACCTGTTCGGCGAGCAGATCCTCGACGAAGCGAGCGCGGGACACCATGCCCGCGCGCATCGGGCCGGTGGTCTGCGGATCCATATCCGGGCGCTGCTCCCAGCCGTCCTCGGGCCCCGCGAGCCGCAGCCCGATCTCGTCGTCGAAAACATGCGGGGCCGCATCGATCCGCACGTGCAGCGCCCGCCACAGCGCGGTCCGGATCGCGGTCTGATCCGGGGCGATCGTCAGCTCGTTCGGCATCGCGCTCACTCCTTGCCCGGTGCCTGTAGATTCCACTGCCGCCCGTCCGGGTCGCGGACGGTCATCTCCTGGGTCCCGTAGTGGGTCTGCTCGAATTCGGTGACGATCTCGACATCGCCGCCGGGGCGGCTCTGCGTGTCGGCGACCTTCATGACCAGCAGTGTCCGCGGATCCTGGGTCGGCGGGACCTCGGCCACGAAGACGGATGGGCCGTCACCGTTGCGAAACTGACCCGAACCGTGGCCGGTCTCGAACTCGACCTCGAATCCCAGCTCCTGCAGAAACCTGGCCTGCTTGCCCCAATTGTGGGTCTCCAGGAACACGGCATCGATGCCCTCGGTCCTCATTGCTGATCCTCTCCTGATGGTGACTGCGGGTGGGTGTCGCCGAGGTACGCGCGCAGCGCGGCGGCAACAAGCGCCGACAACGACATTCCCGACTCGATCGCCTGCAATTTGACCTGCTTGATCAGCCCGATCGGCAGATAGACGTTGAACTGCTTCACATCCTCGTCGCCCACGAGAGGATGCTAGCACGCTAGCTTGCTAGCATGCTAGCTCGAGCTTCCGATCAGAGTGACCGGTGGTCGGTCGTCGCGGATCTCCGGAGACCGACGCGGTTCAGCACCTGCACCACGATCGGCGCCGCGACGGCCGCCAAGACAGTGGCGACCACCTGCGCGAGCGCCGTGCTCATGAGGCAGCCGTCGCCGTAGCTTCGAGCGAGCCTGCCGGATTCTTCCGCGGCCCCTCTCGCGCGGGCGGCCGCTTCGGCTCCGTCCCAATGGGGAGATGTCATGGCGGTGAAGTCCTTTCGAGATCGGTGTCACCGACACTGTGACGCTATCGACCCGGAGGACGCGTCGAATCCGCCGAAATACTCAGCCTCGCTGCTCATTCCGTCGTTCCCGCGGGGCGCCGAATGAGTAGTGCCATTGAGTAGTTCGGCCGATGTCACCGAAACGTCGGCGCTCGTAGCGTTCGGTGCGTCAACACCGTGAGTTCGCGAAAGGCGGAGAAGCTATGCCATACATTCACATCACCCATGCCCCTGGCGCCGGTTTGACGGAATACCGTGCCGTGGTCGAAGCGCTCGGCCCGGAACCGGTGACGGGGAACCTGCTGCACATCGTCGGGGAATCCGACGGCGTCCTGCACGTGGTCGATGTCTGGGATTCGTCGGTGTCGGCCGATCGGTACGCGGCCGAGAGACTGTTCCCGGCGTTCGAGAAGGCCGGAGTGCGGCTGGGTCCCGATACGCGATGGGAGGTCTTCGACACCGAAATCATCCGGGGCACAATGGATTGACCCGGTGGAGGAGGCGGCGAGTGACATCCGGATTGATCGGTCGTGACCGCGAGCTCGCCGATCTGCTCCGCAGCCTGGACGGGGCGGTCGGCGGAATCCCGCAGCTGGTGACGTGCTCCGGTGAGGCGGGCATCGGCAAGACCAGGCTGATGACGGAGCTCGCCGGACGCGCGCGCAGCAGGGGCATACGCACCCTCTGGTCGAGAGCGATGGAATTGCCCGACGCGCCGCCCTTCCGGCTGTGGCAACCGGTGCTCGGCGACGGCTTCGGCGATGAACCGATCTCCGGCCGTGCGGCATTGTTCGAGAGGTTCGCGGCACGGCTCGATTCCGACGGGACCCCGACACTGTTCGTCATCGATGATGTGCAATGGGCCGACGAACCCTCGCTGCTCGGCCTGTTGCACGTGGTGCGTCAGCTGCGGACACAGCGAATCCTGGTGTGTGTCACCGAGCGCGACACCCTCGCCGACGCGGCGCCGGGCTGGCGAGTGATCAAACCGGAGCTGCTGAGGGAGGCAGCGGCCCGCACGATCCACCTCGCCGGCCTCACTTCGACAGCGGCCGCGGCGTGTCTCGCGGCGGAGGCGGGGCAGCCGGTGCCGGACGAGCTCGCCGCGCGCGTCCATGCGGCAACCGGCGGAAATCCGTTCTACCTGAGAGAATTCGGCCGCGCGTTCCGGGACGGCGCGGACCGCCGGCTGCCCGTGCCCGCCACCCTGCGGCAGGTGATCCAGGGCCGAGTGGCGCGGTCGTCACCCCGGGCGCAGGAGTTCCTGCGCGCCGCCTCGATCATGGGCGACCAGTTCGCGATCGCCGTCGTCGCCCGCCTGATCGGGCGACCGGCAGCCGAATGCCTGTCCGCCGTGGACGAGGCCGCCGCAACCGGGTTGTTGACCACCACGACCGAGCCCGGCTCGATGCGATTCGGGCACGCACTGGTCAAGGAGGCGTTGCGGGAGGGGCTGCCGCTACAACAGCGCGTGGTATGGCACACGCGTGCGGCGAACGCCATCGAGGCGTTGTATCCCGATGCGCTGGACGCGTTTTCGGCAGCGCTGGCATGGCACTACGCGGAGGCGGCGATCGCCGGAGATCGCGAGCCCGCCCGGCGGTGGGCGCTTCGCGCGGGCGATCTGGCGTTGCGTGAACTGGCTTTCGAGGAGGCCGTCCGGCTGTACGGGCTCGCGGTGGCCAATGCCGACGACGCGCCGCCCGGCAAGCGGAGCCGGATGCTGCTTGCCCGGGCCACGGCAAGCCAGCGGGCCGGTGATCTGGCCGCGGCGCGCGCCGATTGCTCGGCGGCCGTGGCCCTGGCCCGCCGCACGAACGACGCGACGTTGTCCGCCGAGTGCGCACTGGTCCTCGAACCGATCGGAGATCGGTTGTGGGACCGTGACATTCACGCGTGGTGCGCCGAGGCGCTGGCGGGCGATGTCCCCGACCTGCTGCGGGCACGACTGCTGGCCCGCCTCACCGAGGCTGCCGTCTATCTCGGGCAACTCGATGAAGTAGCCGAAACCAGCGGTGCGGCAATGGCTCTCGCCGCCACAGTGGCGGACGACGAAACCAGGGTGGCGGCGCTGCGCGCGCGTCAGCTCGCCTGCACCGGGCCGGAACATCGCGACGAGTACGCCGTCCTCGCCGCCGAGATGGTGTCCGCCGGTGTCCGCACGGGCGACGCCGCGGCCGAGATGTGGGGCCACCTGTGGACCATCGACAGCCTCTGGGCGCGCGGAGCGATCACCGGCATCGCGACCGAACTGTCCCGGCTGCGCTGGTGCGTGCGGCACACCGGCGGCCCGATGGCGAACTGGCATCTCTTGATCGCCGAGGCCGCGCTCGCCCAAGGGCGTGGTGATCTCGCGGAAGCGACACGCCTCGGCGAGGAGGCATACCGGCTGGCAGAGTCGGTCGCCCACCCGGCGGGCGAAGGCGCCTACCGCGCATTGCTCACGGTGATCGGCCATCACGGCGGCCAGTCCGACGTCTCGTGCACGCCGCCTCCGCCGCGCATGAGCGGCGAGGTGCGCAACGCATTGTTCGCGGCACTGGGCATGGCGTTTCCGCTGGTGGAACTCGGCCGGCTGCACGAAGGCGAATCGTTGTACCGCAGCCTCGGGCCTCCGCAGAAGTGGGAGATCCCGCCCTATTTCCTGCTGGATGCCCTGGTGACCGGAGGTGCGGTCGCCAGCAGGCTCGGGGCTGTCGACGATATCCGGTATTTCGCCGACCGCCTCGGCGAGCATCGCGGATTCCACGTGGCGGGCACCGGTGGAAGCGGTCACTACCTCGGACCGGTCGAATTGTGGCTGGGTAAGTTCGCTGCCGCGCTGGGTGACGCCGACTCCGCCGCAGCCGACCTGCGCAGCGCGGGACGGATCTGCCGTGACATCGGCGCCCGGTGCTTCGCGGTCGAGGCCGACTGCGAGCTCGCCGAACTGGTCGTGGCGGACGCACCCGAGGAAGCTCTGGCTTTGGCGAAAAGAGCTCTGCCCCTCGCGGAGAGCTGCGGCATGGCGCCGTGGGCGCAGCGCCTGCGAACGATCATCGGCGTGTACGCGCAGTCGACGACACTGTCACCCCGCGAGCTCGAGGTCGCCGAACTGGTCGCCACCGGCGCGACCAACCGCGACATCGCGCGCATCCTGATCATCTCCGAACGGACGGCACAGAACCACGTCCAGCACATCCTTACCAAGCTCGGCGTCAACAACCGCAGTCAGATCACGGCCTGGATGCGCCGGTCCGGCTGACAGCCGCACTTTCCTGCGGGAATCCTACTTCGGGCGGGTCTTGCACCGTGGAGTTCGCCGCGCCGCCCGGCAGCTGCCCGGTCTGTCGGGGCGCGCCGATAGTCTGCCGGGATGGTCAGTCCCGATTCGGCGCTGCGTCGTGTGCTGCGTGAGACAGGAAAGTTGCTACAGCCGTATGGGTTTCATGGTTCGGATCCGGTGTGGGTGCGGATCGAGCCGGGTGGTGTCGCCTCCGTCGGCCGCACCCGGGTGACCCGCACGTGGACCGGTGGACAGCAAGTCCTCGCATTCGGGCTGGAGCTGAACGCCACGCCGACGGCTTGGTGGGAATTCTGCAACTGGCGCGACGCTCGGCTGGGTCTGCCGCCGACGCCGCTGGAGAAGGCCGCGGGCCCGGACCTGCTCACCTCCCATCGTCTGCCGGACGAGCTGACCGCGCTGTGGTCGGTGCGACTCGACCCGGAGCAACCGGGTCAGCACGTCCTGCAAGCCGATATCGATGCCATTCGCACCGAGTTGCCCCGCCGCGTACACGCTTACGCGCGCCGCGCATTGCAGCTGGTGGAGCCGGATCGGTACCTGGATGAGCTGCTGGATCGGCCGGACAAGGGGATCGGGGAGTGGGAGGTGATCGTGGTTCTGCTCGCCGATCGTGGTTCGGGGCCCCAACTCGATGACGCGATACGCCGGCTCCGAGTGTGCTTGTCGGAGCATGATGCGGCGGCCTACGAAGAGAACGTCATCGCGTACGCGCAGACCAGGGCCGCGCTGGTCTGAAGGCATCGAGGTCGTCGGAACCCGGGTGGTTACTGTTTCCGATTCGGTCCCGAGATGCTTGGGACAGAGCCGGATTCAGGTGAAAACGAGGGCCAGGAACCCGGAGGTGTAGGCGAGCGCGAAGAGGATGGGGATCCACTCCTCGATGTGCGAGAGGGGCCAGTACCGTGCTCGGTCCTTTCCTTCACCCAGCGCCCACCATTCGGCACGCCAGAAGGGGGAGGCGGGGAGTCGTTCCTCCAGGGCGCCGACGACCTGGTACTTGGCACTGTTGAGGAGCCGGTAGCTGCGGACCAGGTAGAACCACGCGAAACACTGGCCGAGGATCGCGGCCAAGGGGATCGCCAGCCACCAGACCTTGTCGTTCGGCGGGGCTTTCCCGAAGGCGGCCGTGAAGGTGAAGATGCCGGTGTTGAGTGTCAGGAAGAAGGAGTTCGCCAGGCCGCGCCTAGCGCTCACCCGGTCGGCCATCTCGACGCAGAGCCGGTACTGTTCGAGCACCGCACTCTCGAAGGTGGCGGTGCGGTTGTCGGAGTCTTCCGGTGCGTCGTTCCAGAGTCGGGTGCGAAGCTCGGATCGCTGATCGTCGTGGTGCACCGCCGACCTCCTCGTGTCGTTCTGGGCGTCCGGCTCGATCCGTCTCTTCCGGAGGCGTGGCCGGTAGGTGCGGACTCCGCTTCGGCGCCGAACTGCTTGGTTTGCAAAGGCTTTGGATTCAGCTGGCATAACGGCACGTCATCTTCCAGCCGGATGGCACGTAGGTCTGTACTTGGGCTCGGGTCACGAACGGAGTGGCGAGTTCGCACGCCTTGTTCGCGTCCCAGGGGCGGTCCCACAGTCGCACGGTGTGATCGGCGCCGGCGGTGGCCAGCCGCATGCCATCCGGGCTGAACGCCACCGCGTACACGGCGGCGGTGTGGCCGGTGAGTGGGGGACCGATCGGCCTACCGGTAGTCGGGTCCCACAACCGCACGGTGTTGTCCGAGCCTGCGGTGGCCGACAAGGTATCGGACGGGGCGAACGCGACGTTGTTCACCCCGTCGGTGTGGCCGATGAGCGGCGGACCTGTGGGTTGTCCGTCGGTCGCGTTCCACAGCCGCACGGTGTGGTCGGTGTCGGCGGTGGCCAGCCGGGTGCCGTCGTGGCTGAACGCCACCGCGGAGACCCCGCCGGTGTGGTCGATGAGTGGTCCGTCGACCGGCTTGCCGGTGGCCGGGTCCCACAGCCGCACGGGATGGTCGTCGAAGAGTCCTGCGGTGACCAGTCGGGAACCGTCTGGGCTGAACGCCAACGAGTACACCGGACCGGTGTGGCCGGTGAGCGGCGCACCGATAGGCCGTCCGCCGGTGGGATCCCACAGCCGCACAGTCCGATCCTGTCCTGCGGTGGCCAACCGCGTGCCGTCCGGGCTGAAGGCCACATCGAGCACCGCCTCGGTGTGGCCGGTGAGCGGAGGGCCGACGGGTTGTCCGGTAACGGGGTCCCACAGTCGCACGGTGTTGTCTGCGCCCGCGGTCGCCAGCCGAGTGCCGTCGGGGCTGAATGCCACCGCAGCTACCGGGCCAGTGTGTCCGGTGAGCGGTGCACCGATCGGCTTGCCGGTGGCCGGGTCCCAGATCCGCACAGCGCCATCCCGGCTGACGGTGGCCAAGCGGGTGTCGTCCGGACTGAACGCCACGTCGAGCACCCCGTCGGTGTGTCCGGTGAGCGGTGCACCGACCGGCGCGCGAGTACTGACGTCCCAAAGCCGCACCGCGTCGTCATCACCGCCGGTGGCCAGCCGAGTGCCTTCCGGGTCGAACGCCACCGCGTTCACCTCGCCGGTGTGGCCGGTGATCGGTTCACCGAGGGAATGACCGGTGGCGAGGTCCCATAGACGGACGGTGGTGTCGTTGCCTGCGGTGGCCAGCCGGGTCCCATCCGGGCTGAATGCCACGGAGTGCACCGTGGCGGTGTGGCCGGTGAGCGGGGTGCCGAGCGGCTGACCGGTGGTGGCGTCCCACAATCGCACGGTGTTGTCTCCACTGGCGGAGGCCAGCACGGCGCTGTCCGGGCTGAACGCCACGTCCGCCACCCAGTCCGTGTGGCCGGTGAGCGCGGGACCGACCTGTCCGCCGGTCGCCGGGTCCCACAACCGCACGGTGTGATCGGCGCCCGCGGTGGCCAAGCGAGTGCCATCCGAGTTGAACGCCACGTCGGACACCGCGTTGGAGTCGCCGACGATCGGTTCACCGACTTGCTGTCCGGTCGCCGGATTCCACAGCCGCACCGTTCCGTCCCAGCTTGCGGAGGCCAGCACTGTGCCGTCCGGGCTGAACGCCACCCCGTTCACCCTGTCGATGTGTCCGGTGAGTGGGGGACCGACCTGCCTGCCGAGGGCGGTGTCCCACAGTCGGACGGTGTTGTCCGCGCCGGCCGTGGCCAGCCGGCTGCCGTCCGGGCTGAAAGCTACCGAGTACACCCGCTCTTGGTCGCCGGTGAGTGGGTCGCCGACCGGCGCGCCGGTCGCCGGATCCCACAGTCGCACAGTGCCATCCATGCTCGCGGAGGCCAGCCGGGTTCCGTCCGGGCTGAACGTCACGTCGTTCACCCAGTCGGTGTGGCCGGTGAGCGGTGCGGCGGCTTGCTGCCCGGGGGCCTTGCCGAAGGCGATGCGGGCGTTGACCAGTGCGCTGGTGGCCTGCCACAGCGGGGCCGGCGTCGCTCGGCTGCTCTCGGCGGCAAGCGCGAGTGCGAGCCCGGCGTTGCCGGGCGCGGCATCGCGGGAGGCCGCGGCCAGGGCGAGAGCGACCGCCTCGTTGCGTTGTCGTTCCGCCTCGTGCTGCTGGTGGATCGCTTCCCGCCGTTGATCGAGCGCGATGGTCGCGGCGGCGAGGGCGATGACGGTCAGCAGGGCCAATCCGGTGACAGCGGCACGACGCAACCGCCGGAAGCGACGTTGCTCACGCAGGTCTTCGCTGGCCAGTTCGTATTTGGGCTTGCCGTGGACGGGGGCGGCCAGATCGATGACCTTCTCCCGGAACATCGGTGCGCGCGGGTCCCACGGCGCATCGTCGGTGACGTCGACGTAGAACGGTTCGGTCGTCAGGACACCCGGTCGTGTCAGCACCGGCAGGGCCACGTCGGATCGGTCCGGGTCGAACCGCCCGGTCTTCTCGTCCCAGATCAGGCGTCCTCCGGTGACGACGAACAGCAGGTTGTCCGATCCGCGGCGCGCCAGCCAGTGCGCGACTTCCTTGTCGACCCAGCCCGAGGCGGCCGCGTGCGGGGAGAGGACGACGACCAGGAACCGGGCCCGGTCCATCGCTTCGGCGACCTTGCCCCACAGGTCGGGACTGGCGGTGAGGTCGGTAGCGTCGCGAAACACACGCAGTGCGTGCAGGTGGCCCATGCGCCGGCCGATGCGGTGCAGGCCTTTCTGAATTCCGGCGGCGACCGGTCGATCGCGGTGGGTATAGGAGATGAAGGCGTCGTAGTCGAACGACGCCCCCTGTCCGCGAGCCGGCTGCTCCAGAGCAGCGGCAGGCTGTGC
The DNA here is from genome assembly GCF_965341865.1 of Nocardia sp. bgisy134. Lineage (GTDB taxonomy): Bacteria > Actinomycetota > Actinomycetes > Mycobacteriales > Mycobacteriaceae > Nocardia. The sequence goes on along the minus strand of NZ_CBDQZP010000015.1, from coordinate 60,174 downwards.
GCACATGGAAGATCTCCCGAGCCGAGACGTATGGGGCTGCGATATGCGAGCCTGAACGATACGAATGCGGATGTCGCGGGTAGTTCACTACTCGGGTTTACGGCAGGTCGAGAACCTCCCCGTGACCAGCAGTGCGGCGGACCCAGCGCGCACCGCGCCTGGGCGGCCGCCGCCTAGGCGCGGTGCGCGGACAAGCTGGAATCCCATGCCGATCCGATCGCCGATCATCGCCAGGTCGTCAGCCACCGGATCAGCCGTCGGACGGGCTCAGGGGAGGACGTTCGGAATGAGCTCCGGAGCCTGCTCCGCCACTGCCGATCCGATGAACGAGCCCGCGTAGTAACCGGCGTAGGTGCCGACCACGCCGCCGATCACACCGCCTGCGACGACTCCGATCGGTACGGCCGAACCACCCGTCGGCCCGGCGAGAGGCGTGGCGAGCGCGGCTCCGACGGTGCCGCCGAGCACCGCTCCGGTCACGCCTCCGATCACCTGGCCCGCGGTCTGGCCGATGTAGGTGCCGTTCTCGTTCGGGCTCGCGATCGCCGTCGCGTGAGCGACCGGTGCGGCCTGGGGGAGCGGCTCTACCGCCGAGGGCTCGACACTTTCGGCCACCGGATTCGATACGGCCGAGCTCGGAACGAAGTGGGCTGGGATCGCCGCCGGTGACTGGGTCGCGTATACGAGCGTGGCGGTGTCGGGCGCGTGCTCGACAGCCTGCGCGGGGGCGGCGTGCGCCGTAGTGACACCCAGATCGCCGAGGCTGACGGCAGCAGGCAGCGCCATCGCAACCGGTATTCCGCGCAGAACTTTGCTGCGCCTGCTCATCGCACGATGCCGACCGGCCATGTGTCTCCGCCTCTCCGTGAAAACGTCTGCTGTCGTCCGGGTATCGGCGGCCGCTTGCGGGGCACAACAGGAATGTGACCGGGTTCGCGCCCTGTCGCCGCGGCTATGGGTCGTTGGCCGGGCCGCTTCGCTCCGCGACCCAGGCCGCGATCTGGGCGCGTGAGGTGGCGCGGGAGCCTGCGAAGGCGTTGCGGGTGAACAGAAGTCGTGATCGGCATCGACAAGTTGCGGTCGAGCTGCGAAGAACGTCCGGGCGTGGGAGTTTATGATCTCGAAATCCGGGCGGCCACAACAGGACTGCCCTACATGCCTGCTTGGAGAACGCATTGAACAGCCCGTACTCGCCTGTTGCGGAGCTCAACCTGCTGATGGAGTTGCAGGAGAGACTCGGCTACGAGAATTACGCCGACGGTTTCGGCCTGACCGACTTCGGAGACCTCTCGGGCCTGGTGGCGGGCTGGTCGAAGGATCCGGAGTTCACCGACCGGCTGATTCCCTTCGCGCAGGCCAACGGTTCCGGTTCGTTCTACGCGCTGTGGCGTTTCGACGACCGAGACGATCCGGCGACGCTGCCCGTCGTCGTCTTCGGAGACGAGGGCGGGCAGCATGTCGTCGCCCGTCATCTGCGGGAGTTGTTTCAGCTCCTCGGCTTCGACTCGGAGATACGAGTCGATTGGGACGAGGTGTACTTCTACCGCGAGGAGGACGAGGAGTACAGCGACGGGCACGACGAGTTCGTGACGTGGCTCGACGAGCACTTCGGCCTGCCGGTGGCGGAGGACCCCGCGGCCGTTCTCGCGGCGGCGCAGGCGGGGCTGGGGGAGCGGTTCACCGAGTGGGCAAGGCCGTTCCTGGAGCACTGATGTCCAGCCGACCGGCGAGCCGCAAGTCTGGGCGGGTCGATGCCGTGAATATCGCACGCCGGGCTGTTTACTGGCAGGTGCTCGTTACCGCTCCGTGCCGAATGCGCAGGCAGCGCGGTGAATGCGGCCGTCGGCAACGCTGATCCGATCATGTCATCGATCGTCACGGCGTCACCGGCACGGATGCGGGCCGGAATCGACTGTGAGGAGGGCTAGTGACGAATAACGTGGTTCGCCGGGCTGCCGGCGCGGGCGTCAAGCTGGGTGTCGCGGGTACGGTGGCCGGTGCGCTGGTGCTGGGACAGCACACCGTCGCTCACGCCGCGCAGACGACCACGTTCCAGCTTCCGCTGATGAAGTTGACCCAAACATGGGGTATTCCATCGCAATTCAACGTCTACCTGACGGCGACCGTCGGTGACCAACCCGGCGTCACCACCTTCGGCGTCGCCAATCCCAGCCCCTTCGGCGGTGGCAGCATTTTCGACTCCCACGCCCGGATCTACTGGTCGAACACGACGACCGGAGCGTCCGGCATGGTCGACGTGGCGGATCGGGAAACGGCGCAGCGGCCCTGCGACTGCGCCCCGGCGCCGGTGCCGGTGTTCACCGGAGCGGGCGATATCGTCGCGGTCGCGTTCGCGGGCGGCTTCGCCATCAATATCTCCTCGGGCCTCGGTCTCTTCAGGGCTGTGTGAGCCTGGCTGCACGGCGTCGGAACCGCTCGATCCCACCGTCCTCACCGCTATCTGGCATCGCTCGGTGTGGGGTCGAAGCAGCAAGGCTTTCTCTCCGATCGGCCCGGGCGGGCATGGAACTCCGCCCGGGCCGATCGCCGAGTTGCTGTCACCCCGAACGAGTTTCGCCCGGTGGGTGCTGGATTCGCTCGCCGAAGGCTGGGTTTCCGGCAGGCCGGGCCGCGCGCGTCGAGGGCGGTCGGAACCCGATCGGCGAGCGCCATGTGCTGCCGCTGCGTCCATACCGAAATCTGTTGGTGAACAGAGGGTTTACCGACCTTCGGCGGCGGCGCGCAGGTCGGTCAGCCAGGCTTCGAGACCGGCCCCGAGGAACTGGGTGGAGGTCGCTACGTCGGCTTCGACCTGGGCTCCGTTCCAGTTCTCCTCGGTGCGCACGAGGACGCCGCCGTCCACCGGGGTGAAAGTCCAGACGTGGATGCCGTTGTCGATGCCGATCCCGTCGCCGATCGCAGGCCCGCTCCAGCGGATGCAGCGCTGGGGCTCTATCTGCTGAACGGTCGAGGTGATCGTGAGGGTGGTCGCGGGAGTCGTGGCGGTGGCGGGGACGGGGGTGGTCCACCGGAATTGTGAACCGGGCTGCAGTGGACCGGAATCCAGGCGCTTGTTGCTGGTGACGGGCTTCTGCCAGGTCGGCCAGCGTTCCACGTCGGTCTGCAAGTTCCAGATGGTGTCCAGCGGCGCCTTGATCAGGGTCTCGGTGCGGTAGTGGATCGGGGCGGCGGGATCGATGCCTTGTCCCCCGCAGGTCAGCGGAGCCGAGTCCGGCGAGCCGTCGGCGAGGGCCTGTGTGGCGGTGGCGCCGGCGATCGCGGCGGTCAGGGCGATACCGAGCAGGGCGGTTCGTCCACGGCGGCTGCGCGTGGCGCCGGAGGTGGTCTGCGTTTTCGGTGTGCTGGCCGGGCGGGTGTCGGTCATGGTTCTGCTCCTTGTCGGCGGCGGGCGAGGGAGTGTTATTCGGTCTCGCTTAAGTTAGAAGCTATAACAGATCACGGTGAGAGGCAAGAGTCAAAGTGATAGCCTCTAACCAACGTCGGAGAGACACAGTGGGAAAGGGGTGGACCATGACGGACACAGGGGTGCGCAGCCCGCGGGAGCGCTATCGCGCGCAGATGCGTGCGGAGATCAAGCAGTGCGCCTGGGAGCAGATCGCCACGGCGGGAACGTCCGCGCTGTCGCTCAACGCGATCGCCAAGCAGGTGGGCATGAGCGGCCCCGCCCTGTACCGGTACTTCGCGGGCCGCGACGAGTTGATCACCGAACTCATTCGCGACGCCTACCGAAGTCTTGCCGATACCCTCCGCGCGGCCCGAGACTCCGGCGCCGACGTGACCGGGCTGGCCTACGCCCTACGGGAATGGGCCTTGGCCGACCCTCAGCGGTACTTGCTCATCTACGGCACACCGGTTCCCGGCTATCGCGCACCCGACGACACCACCGCGATCTCGAACGAGACCATGACGATGCTGATCGAGGGATTCTCCGCGCTGCCCCTCGACAAGCGGGCGACACCGTTCGACACCCACCTCGAACACCATCGCCGATGGGCCCCCGACGACTCCGTGCCTACCGCGACCCTGCACCGCGCCCTGTCGTTCTGGACCCGAATCCACGGCGTCCTCTCCCTCGAACTCGCCGGGCACTTCACCGGAATGGAGTTCGACCCCGCCCTCCTGTTCGACGACGAACTGAAAACCCTCGTGACCGACTGACCGCGATCCCACTCCCACCGGCTTGTCGCCACCGTGCGGCCGGTCCCGGAGGCGGCGCACGGGAGACACTGGCTCCCTTTTGGTTTCGCGATGAATCTCGTCGAGAATCGGGTCATGACTACTGGGGGATCCGGCGGCAGACCGCGCGGCGTGAGTCTGGATGTCGTTCACTGGCACATCCTTCGAGAGGACGCCAGGTTTGCCGCGGGGTGACGACGCGGGCGACCGCTGTGCTGAGTACGAATGCGCTCGTGGTCGCGGGAACGGCGCTGGCGTTCTCGTCGAGGGGCTCGAAGCCGTTGAGTCCGTGGGTGTTCGCGCTGGCGGTCGGCACGCTGGTGCTCGTCGCGGGCTCGGTCATCTACGCGACGCAAGCATTGGTTCTCTTGCGGCGTCGACCGTTGGGCAAGGTCTTCGCACCGCGCAGCGCGGCGTCCGAGCTCTACAACTATCCCTACATCGGTCGCACCTGGTCGAGCTTCGAAGACTTCCATGCCTCGGTGATGAGCCAGTCGCCGGAGCAGCAGCTCAAAGGGGCGCTCGACGAGCTGTGGCGGACGTCGCACCTCTACCTCTACCGCTACCTGAAGTTCCGCAAGGCCACGTGGTTGTTGCTGGCGTCCATCGGGCTGCTGCTGGCGACCGTACTCTTGGCGGCCGTGTCCTGAGAGATCGCGAGCTTCTCGGCCCTTCGCGCTCGCCGACTGCGGCGGCGCAGATCGACCGGACGGGCTCGAGTAGGGTCGTAGGGCCCGCGATCGAAACGGGCAGGAGAGGGAGTGCGCACCATGCCGCTGTTCGGGCGGGATACCGAGCTGAAGGATCTGGGTGCGCTGGTCGACGGGCCCGAGGATCGCAGTGGGATGCTGATTCGGGGTGCGGCCGGGATCGGGAAGTCGGCACTGGTGGACGAGGCCGTCGCGGCGGCGGCCATCGCGGGGGTGCGGGTGCTGCGGACCGCGGGGGTGGAGGCCGAACAGAACTATGCCTACGCCGGGCTGCATCGACTGCTGTACCCCTTGCGGAAACAGCTGGATGGGCTGCCGCCCCGGCAATACTACTCTCTCGCAACCGCTTTGGGATTGCCGGACGGCGGCGACGAACCCACCGCCTATCTCGTCGGGCTCGCGGCGCTGACGCTGCTGGCCGACGCGGCGGGCGAGCGGCCGCTGTTGATCGTCGCGGAGGATGTGCACTGGCTCGATCCCGCAAGTGCGGAGGTTCTGGCGTTCGTGGCCCGCCGCATCGACCCCGAGCCGATTGCGTTGATCGCCACCCTGCGCGATGGCGTCGACTCGCCACTCGCCGACGCGGGGCTGAGCCTCATGGGGCCCGAACCGCTGTCCGACGACCATGCCGCCGCACTGTTGGACCTGATCGCCCCCGAATTGCCCGCGCAGACCCGTCATCGGCTGCTGGCCGAGGCTCACGGCAACCCGCTGGCGCTCACCGAACTGCCGAGCGCGGTGCGCGACCTCGATGAGCTTCCCGCGACACTGCCGCTGACCGAACGGCTCGAACGCGCCTTCTCAGCGCGCGGCACCACGCTGCCCGCCCCCACCCGGACCGCGCTACTCGTCGCCGCGCTCAACGACAGCGACTCGGTCACCGAAACACTGTCCGCCGCAAGCATTCTCCTCGGCACACAGGCCGGCACCGAGATCTTCACGCCCGCCGTCGAAAACCGGCTGCTGGTACTCGGGCGCGACACCGTCACCTTCCGGCATCCTCTGATGCGATCGGCTTTCACCACGACGGCGACGGCCGACGAGCGTACCCGCGCACACCGCGCGCTCTCCGACGTCCTCGCCGCGCACCCGGATCGGCGCGCCTGGCAGCGGGCCGCGGCCGCGACCGGTCCCGACGAACAGGCGGCACGCGAACTGGAGAACGTCGCCGAACGAGCACGCCACCGCGGCGGCGCCGTCGCGGCATTGGAGCGCGCCGCCGACCTCAGCGGCGGCCCGGGCCTGCGCGCGGACCGGCTGCTGCGTGCGGCCGAACTCGCCGTCGATTCCGGCCGCCGTGATACCGCCGAACGACTCGTCCTCGCCGCACGCGCGCTCCCCACCACGCCGCGGCACGATGCCACCGCGGCCTGGCTGCTCAGCGGATTCGACGACGGAGTCCGCGAAAACCCCTCGCGCATCACCGAGTTGGCGGCACTGGCGGCCGCTGTCGCCGCCGACGGGCATCCGGACGCGGCAATGCGGATCCTGTGGGGTGCGGCCATGCGCTGCTTCTGGTCCGAACCCGGTCCCGACACCCGCCCCGCGTTGCTCGCCGTCGCCGACGAACTCCCCATCGCGGATGACGATCCGCGCCTTGTCGCCGTCTCCGCGTATGTAGCCCCGTTCGAACGCGGCGGACGGGTCATCGACCGCCTGCGCGCCCTGGCCTCGGACACCGGCCGCAACCCCGAGGTGGACCGGTTCCTCGGCAGCGCGGCACTTCAGGTGGGCGCTTTCGATCTCGCCGCGCACTTCTCCGCCGCGGCCGCGCCGGGATTTCGCGCCGCCGGACAGCTCGGACTGCTGCCGCGCGCGCTCACCGTGCAGGCGTGGAGTCTGACCCGGCTCGGCGATCTCGCCGCCGGGGCCCAGGCTGCCGCCGAAGCCGCCGACTTCGCCCGCGAAACCGGTCAGCCCTTCATGCACGGGCTGGCCACCGCCGTCCAGGCCGAAATCGCCGCGCTGCGAGGGGATTACCCGCAGGCCGCGACCCTCGCGAGCGATGCCGAACGAATCGGGCTCGCCGCCGGCGCGCGACCCGTCCTGGCCACCGTCCAACTCGCACGCGGGCTCGCGGCGCTCGGCGAGGGCAGGTACGACGACGCCTTCGCCGATCTGCGCCGCACGCACGATCCGGGGGACCCGTCGCACTCGCCCGCGCTGCGCGCCTATTTCCTGGCCGAACTCACCGACGCGGCGATCCGTGCGGGTCAGGTCGATGCGCTGCGTGAACTGCTGCGCGGCGTGGAGCCTGCCGTGGCGTCTACGCCCTCGCCCGCGTTGCACATCGGATGGCGATACGCACACGCCCTCCTGGCGACCGACACCGCCGAAGCACACTTCACCGACGCGCTCGCGGTGGATCTGGCCGCGTGGCCCGCCGAGCGCGGGCGGCTGCACCTGTCCTACGGCGAATGGCTGCGGCGGCAGCGCCGGGTCGTCGAATCCCGCACCCATTTGCGCACGGCCAGAGAGATTTTCGACGCGCTCGGGTTCACCGCCTGGAGCGAACGAACTCGGCTGGAACTGCGCAGTGCCGGTGAATCCAGCCCGAACCGGGATCCGGACGCCCGCGATCGGCTCACTCCACACGAGCTGAGCATCGCCCGGCTGGCAGCCCAGGGACTGACCAACCGGGAAATCGGGCAGCGGCTGTACCTGTCGCATCGGACCGTCAGCACCCATCTGCATCGCATCTTCCCCAAACTCGGCGTCAGCTCGCGCACCGATCTCGCGGCACTGCTTCCGGCCGACGAGGACACGACCGCCTGATGCGGGCCGACCCGGCGGCGGACCGAAGCGCACGAACAGCCGTTCCACGCCGATGACCGACAGGGAGTACGTCAACCGACGCTCGCAACGGCATTCGCGCGCTACCTAGCGTCATCGGCGTGGCCGGGGCGATTCACCGGCCTTCGCTCATGGACGACACCGGTAGGAGTTGCGATGACCATCAGCAGACGACGACTGTTCGGCGGAGCGCTCGCGGTGAGCGCCGCGAGTGTGGCCGCGACCTCCCTCGCCGCTTGCGCCACCGACCATGCCGCCGCACCCGCGACCACCGCACCGGGCGCGGACCTGCGCGCGGGATCGGGAGCCAACACCACCCTCGGGCCCATCACGCAGATCGACGCCGGTGTGCTGAACGTCGGATACGCCGAATTCGGTCCCCCCACAGGACAACCGGTCCTGCTGCTGCACGGCTGGCCGTACGATCCACACAGTTACGCCGATGTCGGACCGCTGCTCGCCGCGGCGGGCTACCGGGTGATCGTCCCGTACCTGCGCGGCTACGGACCCACCACCTTCCTGTCCGACCGAACCATCCGCAACGGCCAGCAGACGGCCATCGCGCGCGACATCGTCGACCTGATGGACGCCCTGCACATCGACGAGGCAGTCCTCGGCGGATACGACTGGGGCGCAAGGACGGTCGACGTCATCGCTGCGCTGTGGCCGCAGCGCTGCAAAGCCATCGTGTCCGTGAGCGGATATCTGGTCACCCAGATCGCCGCCAACCAGCAACCGCTCCCGCCGGAGGCCGAACTCGGCTGGTGGTACCAGTACTACTTCGCCACGGAGCGCGGACGGCTCGGCTACAGCCGCAACCGCCGCGATTTCAACAAGCTGATCTGGCGGCGGGCCTCGCCGCTGTGGAACTTCGACGACGCCACCTACGACCGCAGCGCCACCGCCTTCGACAATCCCGACCACGTCGACATCGTCGTCCACAACTACCGGTGGCGGCTCGGCCTCGCACCGGGCGAACCGCACTACGACGCCTATGAACGGCAACTCGACGGTGCCACCGTCTCCGTGCCTGCCATTACCGTCAGCAGCGATTTCGACGGCGTGGCCAAGGACGGAAAGGCCTACCGCGGCAAGTTCACCGGCAAATACGAGCATCGCGTCCTGGACGGCATCGGGCACAACGTCCCGCAGGAAGCGCCACACCCGTTCGCCCGGGCCGTCATCGACGCCGACCACCTGTGATTCCCGGCGCAGAGTGTCCGCGCCCCGCACAGAGGCCAGAGCTTCTGCGAGGAGTGCGAACGGCCTGCGCCCATCGTCCTGCTCTCCCGCGTCGCCAGTGCGAGAGGCGATTACGTCAACGCAGCGTCATCTGACGGATTCGCGGGGATACTCCGGAAAGCGATGCTCGATCAGCGTCCGGAACCGTGCAAACGGCTCCGGAATCGCAGACATCCCTCGCTGAAATTCAAGGAGCATTCCCATGGCAACGGTCCGATTCCACCTGCTGTCCACCCTGTCTCCCGCCGAGGTCGTGCAGGTGCTCACCGATTTCGGACCCACCCGGGCCCAGACGTGGCCGACGATCGATGCCGAGCACTTCGTCGTCCACGACCGTGGCGACACCTGGGCCGAGGTCACCGAGGGCACCGCGGCCGCGTGGGAACGCGCCCGCTACCAATGGGATCCGGCCGGTGTCACCGTCACCATCACCACACTGGACTCCAAGCTCTTCGGCGCGGGCGGCGGCTGGGTCTTCCGCGCCACGCCCGGCCAGGGCGGCACCAGGGTCGACGTCGAACTGACCCGCACCCCGCGGACGGTCAAAGGCAAGATCCTCGCGGCGCTGCTGCCCCTGATCGGCCCGTCCTCGCTGCGCAAGTCCTTCGCGGGCCCGCTGAAGGCCGCGTGATGACCGCAGCGCATTCGACCACGCACAACACGCGGCTTTCGCCCGGCGTCCACTCGTTCGACTCCGACGGCGTCCGGCAGCGGTACCACGTCCACGGACGCGGCCCGGTGTGCATCGCTCACCCGGGCGGTCCCGGAATCTTCTGGGAGTACCTGCGGATGCCGGCCCTCGAGCAAAACTTGACGATGGTGTACGTCGAGGCCATCGGCACCGGCGCATCCGGTCGGCTGCCGACGCATCCGCACGGCTACACCCGCGAACGCTACAGTCGCGCCTTGCAACGGCTCATCGAACACCTCGACGTGCCGGAGGTGTATCTGCTCGGCCACTCGCATGGCGCGTTCGTCACCGCCTATCACGCGCTGCACCGGCCGACCGGGCTCGCGGGAATCGTCCTCTACGAGGGCGCGCCGGTGACCGGCCCCGAGCACGCCCTCGAGGCCGCGCGCAGGCTGGAACAGTTCGCTGCCGCGCACGCCGACCGGCCCGAACTGGGCGAGATCCTCGCCGCATTCGGTGCGATGCAAGACATTTCGGATGACGAGCAGACCCTCGCCGTCGCCCGCGGTGTGCTGCCGTCGTACTTCGCCGACTACTGGGGCGACGAGCAGCGCTGGGGGGCCGTGCGGAATGCCATACAGGCGAACTACATTTCGGGCTTGACCGCCGACCGGACCCCCGATCCGATCGACGATCGCGCGGACCTGCCGGGCATGTCCGTGCCGGTCTTGGTGATCGTGGGCCGCCATGACGTCATCTGTGGACCGCGCTGGGCGGAGGAACTGCATCGGCTGATCCCGGATTCACAACTGCTCGTCCTCGAAAACAGCGGGCACCTGGGGCATGTGGAGGAACCGGAGCGTTTCGCCGAAGCGGTCTGGGACTTCGTCTCGACGCGCGGACGGCGAGAATGAACGCAGCGCGACCCGCCGATCCCCATACGGATCGGCGGGTGCGCGTGGCTGTCCTCTTCGCTGGCCCGGTAGCACTGTGGCTATGGGCGGAGGCTGCGGTCCTGCACGGCAGCGGCCCGGCGGCCGGGGAGTTCACTGACGATGGTGGCCTCGTAGGCCTCACTGGTCTCGATAGGTTTCGAGCAGCCGCAGCCAGACCTCGCCGATGGTGGGGAACGAGGGCACCGCGTGCCAGAGCCGATCGAGGGGGATCTCGCCGCTGATCGCGATAGTCGCCGAATGCAGGAGTTCGGCGACGCCCGCCCCGGCGAAGGTGGCCCCGACGATCACGCGGCGCTCGGGATCGATGAGGACGCGCGCCTGCCCTCGATAGGACGGATCGTGCTGAATCGCGCCCGCGACCCGGCCGATGTCGTAGTCGACGACGTCGACCACCCGTCCGGCACGGGCGGCGTCCTCGGTGGTGAGGCCGACGGCCGCGATTTCCGGGTCGGTGAAAACGACCTGCGGCACGGCGAGCAGATCGGCGGTACCCCCGTGCCGTCCCCACGGGCCGGTGTCGAGGGCCAGCCCGCGCGCCCGGTCCGCGATGACCGCACCGGCGATGCGTGCCTGGTACTTGCCCTGATGGGTGAGCAGCGCACGGTGATTGACGTCGCCGACGGCGTACAGCCAGTCACCCTCGACCCCGGTCACGGTGAAGGTGTCGTCGGTGGCGAGCCACTGCCCCGGAGCCAGACCGACGGTCTCGAGTCCGATGTCGTCGGTGCGGGGTGCGCGCCCGGTCGCGAGCAGGAGTTCGTCGGCGACGAGCCGGTCGCCGTCGCCGAGGGTGAGGTGGATGCCGTCGTCCGGTCCGCCCGCGCGCTCGGCGGCGGTGATGGTGGTGCCGAATCGCAGGTCGACGCCGGCTTCCCGGAGACGCTCGGCGACCAGGTCGGCGGCGAAGACTTCGACGCGGGGGAGCAGCCGGGGTTCGCGGGCGATGAGCGTGACCCGCGCGCCGAGCGCCTGCCACGCGGTCGCCATTTCGGTGGCGACCACCCCCGCGCCGAGGATGGCCAGTCGGCCCGGCACTTCGCGGGCGCTGGTGGCTTCGCGGCTCGTCCACGGACGCACGGTGTCGAGACCGGGGAGCGGCGGGAGGGCGGCGGAACTGCCGGTGCACACCGCGACCGCGTGCCGGGCGGTGAGCCGCACGGTGTCGCCGTCGGGGGTTCGCACCGTCACCTGCCGTGGCCCGGCAATTCTGCCGTGGCCGCGCAGGAGCGCGATCCCGGCGGAGTCGAGCCAGTCGACCTGCCCCTGGTCGTTCCAGTCGGCGGCCATGCGGTCGCGGTGTTTCAGGACGGCGCCGGCGTCCAGCGGTCCGGTGACCGCGGTGTCGACGCCGGGGAATCGTGCGGCTTCGGCGTGCAGCAGGGCCGGGCGCAGCATGGCTTTGCTGGGTTCGCAGGCCCAGTACGAGCATTCGCCGCCGACCAGTTCGGATTCGACGACGACAGTGCTGAGCCCGGCGGCGCTGGTGCGGTCGGCGACGTTCTCGCCGACCGGTCCGGCCCCGATGACGACGACGTCGTAGCTCTGGGTTTCCTTGTCGGACATGGGGTTTGCTTCCGATTGTGGGATCAGCGGCCGGGCGCCCGCCGAGTGACTTCCTGCAGGAACCAGCCGTTGCCGTCGGGGTCGGTGAAGGCGGCGAAGGAGCCGTAGCTGGCGCGATCCGGGTGCGGGCCCGCGACGCGGCCGGCGGTTCCGGCATGGTGGAAGACGCCGGTGGCGTCGCGGAAGGGTCCGTCGACCGTGATGCCGCGTTCGGTCAGTTCGGCGACGGCCTTCTCGATGTCGGTGACGATCAGGTGCAGGCCGTGCAGTGTCCCGGGCGCGGCGGCGGTGACGCCGGTGCCGAAAATGATCGAGCATTCCGACCCGGGCGGGGTGACTTGGACGACCCGGTAGCCGTCGTCCACCGGGAAGTCGGCGTCGAGGCGGAATCCGAGCCGCTCGGTGTAGAACGCTGTGGCACGGTCGACGTCGGCGACGGGCAGGACGACGGCTTCCAGCTTCAAGTCCACGATCGTGTTCTCCTGTTCGGTTTTTCGCGGTGGTCAGTGGGTGGCGCGGGCGGCCTGTTCGATCACGTCGGCGACCACGTCGGGATGTGAGACGGCGACGGAGTGCGAGGCGGCGACCTCGGTGACCTGAGCGTGGGCACGGGCGGCCATGAACCGCTGGGCCGCGACCGGGATGTTCAGGTCTTCGGTGGTGATGACGTCCCAGCTGGGTTTCTCGCTCCAGGCCGCGACGGTGGCCTTCTCCTCCAGGGCCGACTGCGCGATCGGCCGCTGGGCGGCGGCCATCAGCGCGGCGCGGCCGGCGGAGACGTCGGCGGCGAACTGGTCGTGGAACTTGTCCTGCCGGATGTAGAGGTCGGTGCCCGCGCCGCCGTCGGTAGCGGTGAACGGCACCGGGTTCAGCGTGCCGGGCAGGGTGGAGCCCGGGTACTGGCTGGTCAGCCCGAGCGCGGTCTCGCCGGGCGCCGGCAGGAAGGCCGCCACATAGACGAGCCCCTTGACCTGGTCGTTTCCGGCTGCGGCCGCGCTGATGACGGAGCCGCCGTAGGAGTGCCCGACCAGGATCACCGGCCCGCCGACGTTGCTGACGAGCGCCCGCAGCGCAGCGGCGTCCGAGGCGGGACCACGCAACGGATTGGCCACGGCCACCACCGGATAGTGGTCCGCGCGCAGCTTTTCGATCACATCGTTCCAGCTGGACCCATCGGCGAAAGCGCCGTGCACGAGAACGACCGTCGGTTTCGGGGCGTCCTCGGTGGGGCCGGCATGGGTGGTGGTGCTCGCGGTGCACGCGACGGCGAGGCTGCCCGCCGCGACTCCGGCCGCGATCGCGGTGACCGCCTTGGTGATTCGCCGCCGTGGGCGGCCTCGTCCTATGTAGACCATGTGGTTCGTCCTTCGAGCAAGTGTCGTGCGAGTTGTGCGCTCCACTGTCGGTCGCGCGGCGCCCCCGCCACATCCGTCAGCTGACGCTGCGCGCGACGTAGTTCGGTCAGCGGTCGAGTTCCGCGATGTCCCAGTCGTCGCCGACTGATCGAAGTGTCGCTCGTCGGTGTCTCCGGCTTCGATCGCGCGCGGTGCGGTGACCGTGTCGGCGACGCCGAGCAGTTCCGCGAGGGTGGTGTCGTGGCGATTTCTGGACTTCCGAGTCCAAGCCGACAGAACCTCGTCGTCGATCTCGGCGCATCCTGCTGTCGGGCTATAGGTTCGAGGTTCGGAGTACGCGCCGATTTCCAGCAAGGCTGCGGTACCGACCTGGTTCTCTGTCGCGAATACCGCGACCGCTCCTGCGTAGCTGCAACGACGGCTGCGGTGCCGCTCGGCAAGCGCATCTGAACTGGAGTTTCCGGGTTCGCATCTACTCGTCCTGGGAGAGAATGACGGCGGTGTATGCGCCGAGACCGATGTCGATGCAGTAGGGCATCTGGTCCATCCCGTGTGGCCGGCTGGTGGCGTCTGTGCTCGGCAGGTTTCCGAAGCTGGGATCGTATCCTTGCCAATCGCTGTTGAATCGCACTCGCCATCGACCTTCCCGTGGTACCCCGATCCGGTAGCGCTCGTATTCTCGGTTGGCCAGGTTGATCACCACGATCACGCTGTCGCGGGGCCCGCCCTCGGCGAAGCGGTGAAAGGCAAGGGCCTTGTTGGTGTTGTTGATGTGGTGCACGTGGACGCCGGGTCCGCGCAGTCCTCGCGTGGTGTGGTGCTGGTTCCGGCGTAGTGCGATGAGGTCTCGGTAGAGGTGGAGGATTCCTGTATGGGCGTCTCGTTTGGACCAGTCGAGCGGGTGGTCGTCGTGCCAGGAGCCGTCTTCGAGGAATTCCTGGCCTTGGAAGATCATCGGGATACCGGGAGAGGTGAATACCAATACCGCGCCCAGCGTGGAACGTTTCTTCGCGGCGTAGTCGCTGGCGTTTCCGGGTGAAATGTCCTCGGGCAGTCGTGATTTCCCGTTGAGGCGGGCGACCTCGTCGTGTGACTCGGTATAGATGACCCGTTGCAGGGCGGTATCGTTGTAGCGGTGTTCGACCGCGGCGCGGACTGTTTGCATGTCCCGGTCCTCGTCGCGCACGCGTGTCAGAAGCCGCCGGATCGGATGGACGAACCCGGCGTCCCATTGGCTGTCGAACCCAGCCCCGCCGCTGTCGGTGTTCTTGGTGAGCCACTCGTTGTTCTGCAAGTCTTCGGCGATGCTGATCTTCCACGGTTGGCGGGTGTCGATTTCGCTGTTGATCTGACGCAGCGCGCGCCACCCGTCCGGCAAGTCGGTGCCCGGGTCGGCGTTGCCGTCGACATTGCGGATGTAACTGGTTGCGTCCCAGCGCAGTCCGTCGAACCGGAACTGCTCCAACCACATCAGGGCGTTGTCTTGCAGGTATCGGCGAACTTCTGGGCGCCCGTAATCGGGTCGGGTGTGTCCCCACCGCGTGCGGTCGCGCCAGTCGTTGTAGAAGTAGATGCCGCCCTTGCCATGTTGATACCAGCCGTCGAATCGCCGGGTGATCGAGTCCGCCCAACCGAAGTGGTTGTAGACGACATCGCACAGCACCGCCAAGCCGCGGTCATGCGCCGCTCGGATCAAGTCCCGCAAAGCCCGCGGCCCGCCGTAATCGGTTTCGACCGCGAAAATCGAGGACGGGTTGTAGCCCCAGGAGAAGCCTCCCGGGAACTCGGCAGGCGGCAGCAGTTGGATGGTGTTGACACCGAGGTCGACCAGATGATCCAGCCGTTGCATCACCCGCGCCACATCGCCCGGGCCGCCGCCCGGCTCGTCGTTGTAGGTCCCGATGTGCAGCTCGTAGATCACCAAATCGTCCCAGTCCGGCATCCGGAACGGCACAGATCCCCAGTCGTAGTCCGGGTCATCGATGATCGAGTCACCGACCGAACTCGCCATCGCACACGCATACGGATCGCATCGCCAGGCAAGCTCGACACCGGCGTGGACGATCACGTACCGGTAAGTATCACCTGGCTTGGCGCACTCCACCTCGACCGACCACACACCTCCGCCCTCGTTGGTGAGCGGATGCGCCGACCTCGACCAGTCGTTGAAACTTCCTGCCACCGTGACACTATCGGCGTTCGGCGCCCACACGCGAAACGTCACGCCCTTCTCATGTGCTGTCGAACCCATCTGAGATCGGGACTGCAAAGTGGTCTTCATCATCGAGCTGCCCTCCTTCCCATGAATGCCCGCGTCCGGTCGAGGGATAGCCGAGGTGTCCTCTCCCACCTGCTCGGATGAAGTGCAATGTCGTTGGTTGCCCGCAAACAGCTTCGAGATCCGGTGGCCGCTGGCCGACAGCGCAGGGTTTCGACCAGAGCGCGATGCGGCGGTCCCTGGGTGTGATAGAAGGTTAACGAGGGCCACAGTAGCCGTAGCGAGTAGTTTGCTACTCGTTTCTCGTGTAGCGACGTGGAACGCAAACCAGACGCGTTCGCCGGTGGCAACTGCTCGACAAGGTCGACTCACCCGTGCAGCGTCGGTTTCGATCGCGGTCTTGCTCAGCGACGGCGGTCAGGATAGGCAGCCAGGGGTTCTCACCGCAGTTCGGGCATCCATTTCGCGAGCCGTCGGGTGGAAGGTCGAGTAGACCGCTACTCTTCACGACTCCCTGCGGGCGATCGAGAATTACCGCGTCGGGTTGCGGAGCGCACGTCATAGGGCAGTACTCGGCGGGACTCCGCAGCACGGCGTCCAAGGAGGACGCGATGGTCCTTCAGTTCGTACCGGACGAGTCCGCACCGGAAGGGGTCGATGTCGCGATGATCAGTGGTCGCGTTCAACCGGCCACCTTGCGGATCGTGATCGTGTCACCGATCCGGCTGTACCGTGACGGGTTGGCTGCGGTGCTGCTGGCGCTCGACGACGTCGGTGAGGTCCGGGCGTGCGAGCTGTCGCTGGACGGTATCGACGCGGCGCGGCGGATGGATGCGCACGTGGTCCTGCTGGACATGTCGGCGGTGACCAGCCCAGCGGCCGCACGCCTGTTCACCCGAGAATTGCCCGGGGTGAGCGTCGTAGCGTTGGCGCTGCCGGAAACCGAGCAATCGGTGGTCGCCTGCGCGGAAGCCGGCATCGTGGGTTACGTGCCAAGAGAAGGCACCCTTGACGACCTGATTGCGGCCGTGCGGCATGCGGTGATCGGCGAGACGCTGTGCCCGCCGATGATCACCGGCGGGCTGATGCGCCGGGTCGCGACGTTGGCCGGCGACGGGCAACCACACCGGGCCCGGTTCCGCTTGACCGCTCGCGAGCGGGAGATCGCCGATCAGATCGCGCTCGGTCTCAGCAACCGCGCGATAGCCGACCGGCTGGGCATCGAGTTGTGCACCGTGAAGAATCATGTGCACAACATCCTCGACAAGCTCGGCGCGATGCAGCGCGCTGATGTAGCTCGCTTCCTCGTGGACGGTTGAAGCCCTATTCGGCGGTCACCGATGAAACGTTTGATCACCCGATCCGGATCGGGTTCAGCGAAAGACAGATCCGGCGATCCATTGCTACGGACGGGTGCCTGGAGTGTTACTTGATCCGATGGCGTCGGTAGGCGGCGTCGGTTTCGAGGTATCAATCCCATTTCTAGCGCTGTAGGAAGGGACTCCTGATTCGGAGGTTTCGTAATGCCCGTTCCGCTGACATACCCAGGCGTGTATATCGAGGAGGTCCCCAGCGGCGTGCGGACCATCACTGGTGTCGCCACGTCGATTGCGGCGTTTCTGGGCAGAACACTCCGCGGTACTCCGAACGAACCAGCGGTGATCAACAGCTTCGCCGACTTCGAGCGGCAGTTCGGTGGCCTGTGGGTCGAGAGTCCGATGACATATGCGGTACGCGACTTCTATCGAAACGGTGGCACCCAGGCTGTCATCGTGCGGGTCTTCAGAAGCGGCGGCGCGACTGATGACACCGCGAGCGTGGCATTGCGCTCCCCCGGTGCCGACTTCACCGTGCGAGCAAGCTCACCTGGCACGTGGGGAAATAGGCTGCGCGCGCGTGTCGACTATGACATTGGGGACCCGACGTCGAGGACACTGTTCAACCTCACGATTCGCGACGACACGACCGGTCAGATCGAGACCTTTCGAAACCTGTCCATCGAGGCAGACCATCCACGGCGTGCCGACAAGGTGATCAACGAGTCATCCTTGGTCCGGGCGTCCACCGCGCCGGACCCGATCAACCGCCCGACCGAGCACACCGATCCGACTGCGACAGACCCCCTCTGGGACGACAACGGCACTAACAGCGTATTCGAAGACACCGACGGTGACGATGGCGTCGAGCTGATCGGTGCGCACTACACGGAAGGTACGGAGTCGAACAAGACCGGTCTATATGCTCTGGAGAAGGTCGATCTATTCAATCTGCTGTGCATTCCGCCGCACGGGCAGAACGATATCGAACAGGGACTGATCGACACTGCGGCCGCGTACTGCGAACGTCGCCGCGCCATTCTCATCGTGGACCCTCCGGCGGAATGGAATGGCAAGGACGACGCGGCGGCGGGCGTTGGCTCGGTCGGTACCAGCAGTAGCCATGCCGCTCTGTACTTCCCGCGACTTCGTACGCCAAACCCATTACGTGACAATCAGCTCGAGGATTTCGCTCCGTGCGGAGCGGTAGCGGGGATCATCGGCCGTACCGACGCGCAGCGCGGCGTGTGGAAGGCGCCGGCGGGGTTGGAAGCGACCATTGTGGGAGCGCCAGCTCTCTCGGTACCCCTGACCGATGCGGAGAACGGCAAGCTGAACCCGTTGGGGATCAATTGCCTGCGTGCGATGCCAGCGGCGGGCCGGGTGGTGTGGGGAGCACGCACACTCGAGGGCGCTGACCGGCGCGCTTCGGAATGGAAGTACCTGCCGGTCCGGCGAACCGCGCTGTTCATCGAGGAGAGCCTTTATCGCGGCACCCAGTGGGTGGTTTTCGAGCCGAACGCCGAGCCACTGTGGGCGCAGATCAGGCTGAATGTGGGCGCCTTCATGAACCGGCTGTTCCGGCAAGGCGCATTCGCCGGGACGACGCCGCGCGAGGCCTATTTCGTCAAGTGCGACAGCCAGACCACCACACAGACCGATGTCGACCTCGGGGTTGTCAACATCGTCGTGGGGTTCGCGCCGCTGAAGCCTGCCGAGTTCGTGGTCATCCAGTTGCAGCAGATGGCCGGTCAGATTGCCACGTAGGAGTTCGTGATGGCCCAGTTCAGTGTGAATCCGAAGCGGTTCGACCCCTACAAGAACTTCAAGTTTCGGGTGATGTGGGACGGCAGGTACGTGGCCGGAGTCAGCAAGGTAGGGGCAATCAAGCGCAGTACCGAGGTCGTTGAACACCGCGAGGGCGGTGACGACTCGACATCGCGGAAGTCCCCGGGACGCACCAAGTTCGAGCCGATCACCCTGGAGGCCGGGGTCACGCACGACCGCGAGTTCGAGCTGTGGGCCAGTCGTGCCTTCCATCTCGGTCGAGTCAACGGCGACTTTCGTAAAGACATCACGATCGAGCTGTACGACGAGGCCGGACAGCTTGCACTGCGGTTCAACATCTTCCGGTGCTGGGTGTCGGAGTACCAGGCGCTGCCCGACCTCGATGCCAACGCCAACGCGGTCGCGATCCAGACGATCAAGCTCGAGAACGAGGGTTGGCAGCGCGACTTCGTCACGCCGGAGCCGGGCGAACCGGTGTTCGTCGAGCCCGGCGGCTGACGCGATGAGCACCGTGCGCGGTTTAGCGGCGCAGGAAGCGCTAGTCGTGTGGGAGCGCGGCGGCCGACTGCCGGCGGCCACCCGGTCGGCTGCTGTGCTCGACGCTATCCGGCTTGTCCGCAATGAGCGTGGCGCGGCCGCGGCACTTCCTCTCGGAGAGTGCGACGCGGCTCTCCTGCGCTTGTATGCTGCCACGTTCGGTGACCGAATCGATGCGCTCGCCAGTTGCCAATCCTGCGCGATCGATGTCGAACTGACGATCTCCTGTGTCGAACTTCTCGATGGCGCGCACGGCGTTCCAGTTCAACCGGTCGAGGAATCGGGCTACGTAGTCGAATGGCGGCTGCCGACATCGACCGACCTGGCTTCGCTCGGCGCCTGCCGGGATGTCAGCGAGGGCGCGGAGTTGCTCCTGCATCGTTGTGTCCTCGAGACCCGAATCGATGGCAGCCGTGTGACGACCGCGGACTTGCCGCCTGAAGTGCGGGACGCGGTCTGCGCCGCGATGGTCGCGGCCGACCCGCTCGCGGAGATCATCCTGATGCTGCAGTGCCCCGAGTGTGGCCACCGCTGGTCGAGCAGAGTCGACATCGGCATGCTCTTCGAGCGCTGTGTGCGTACGGCGGCGCTGCGTGTGCTCAACGATATCCACACGCTGGCCCGGTCCTATGGCTGGTCGGAGTCTCGAATACTCGACCTTTCACCGGCTCGCCGGGCTGCCTATCTGGAGTTGGTCAGCGATGCCTGACTATTTGATGCGGCTTGCGGCACGGGCGTTCGGTGAACCCGGAAGCTCGCTTGTTGTGCCGCGAGTGCCGTTCCGATACGAGAGCGGGTACGAGGGCTGCATCGCCCCGGAAGACATCGACCATGATCCGGACGAATCCTCGCCGGTTGCGAGGCTTCCGCTAGGAGTTCCATCGGCACCGAACGATTCGCCGACCGTGCCGTGGGCCCTGAACCTTGCTCCTTCCGACCCCACGGTATCCGCGAGGGACGAGTTCGCGGCGAAGCCACAGATCAGCGAGACAGCACCGGATTCGAACTGTATCTCCCGTACTGTCCCCGCTGAAACCCCGATGCCCGAGGCGCCGCCGCTGTCGGATCTTCCATGCTCTGCGGAAGACCTTGCCTCCCAACAACGAATCCAGACGCCTGGTGCGCCAACACACCAGCGTGCAGACGCTTCCGCGCTCGTAGGTCACGAACCGTCGAGCCAGGTACCTGTTCAGGTGGAACCGCGCACATTCGTCGATGCCGTCGCGTGGTTGACCGGTGAAGAAGATATTCGCTCGACTATTTCGAAACCTGTACCGACAAAGCAGAACCGCAACACGGCACCGGTGGTGCGGGTCACCATCGGCCGAATCGATGTGCGGGCCGCATCACCTGTTTCGGCCGAGCCGCCGAAGCCCCCGCCGAAGCCCCCGAAAGCCTCTGGCGGCGAGCTGTCGGCATACCTACGCGGCGACCTCCGTGCGAGGTCACGATGAGCACCGCCCTCGCCATCGGCGCGGTGAGCGCCGTATTACGCAACATCCTCGACAACGGCTTGGTCGACGCTGCCGTCGCAGTTGGCGCGCCGGTCAAGGTATCCGCGCTTGCGCCCGACGCCATCAAGCTCGACGATCCGAACGCGCAGCCACAGCTCAACCTCTTTCTCTACCGAGTCACGCCGAACCTCGGATACCGCAACGCCGGGTTGCCTTCCCGCGATGGTGCCAACCGTTTGACGAATCCACCTTTAGCGCTCGATCTGCACTATCTGCTCACCGCATATGGGCACGCCGACCTGCACGCCGAAATCCTGCTGGGATACGCCATGCACCTGCTTCATGAACGGCCATTCCTCGATAGGGAGACCGTCAGCAGGGCACTCAGCTTTACTCCGCTGGACCCGACCATCTTGCCCGACGCGTTCCGCGAACCGCCGGCAGCAAACCTCGCCGAGCAGGTCGAGTCCTTGCGGATCAGCTCGGAGCCCATGGACACGGAGGAATTGTCCCGGCTGTGGTCGGCCACGCAGGCGCACTACCGACCGAGCTCGGCCTACGAGATCTCGGTCGTCCTCATCGAGGCAACCCGACCAGCGACCTCCCCACTGCCCGTACTGACACACTCCGTCGAGGTGGCACCGGCACTCGTACCGCCGTACCCGACCATCACCTCGGTTGAACCGCCGGAAGGGAGAGAAGTCGCCGAACTGGGAGATATCGTCACACTGCGCGGTCATCATCTCGACGGCGCATCAGCAGTCGTCCGATTCAGCCATCGTCTCGTTGCGCCGCACGAGATTCCGATGGGCACGCTCACAGATCCGGACGCGATTCAGGTGGCACTGCCCACTGGAGCCGGAGCGGATACCGACTGGCCGGCCGGGATCTGGAGTGTGAGTGCATCGATGCTCCGACCTCCCGATACCTCGTCCCGACAGACGAATTCGGTCGCAATGCTGCTCGCACCTACGCCCGATCTGAGCGCAGCTGCCATCACGCGAGACACCGCTACCGGGGCGGTGACGGCGACCCTCGACGTGACACCTGCCGCGCGACCTGAGCAGGTGGCGATGCTGGCCGTTGGCAGCTCGGAGGCGATCGCACCGGCCCGCACCGCGAGCGCGTCACGGCTGACGTTCACCTTTGGGCCGCTGCCCACGGGTCCGGCCTGGGCACGGCTGCGCGTCGACGGGGTGGAAAGCGCCCTGGTCGACCGGTCGGCGACGCCGCCCACATTCCTGGCCGACCGATCGGTGACGGTGCCATGATGACTACGATCCGGGCCGAGAGCTACACCGAAGACAACCAGCGCGCCCTGGTCGGTCAGCTCGCCCGCGTCTACGCCTTGCTGACGGACGACATGCCAGCCCTGGACCAGGCGGACGTACCTGGACAGCTGAAGCGGGTGGTCGAGTTGTTCCAGCTGTCCCCGTTCGAGCGCGATCTACTGCTCTGGTGTGCTGGTGTCGAACTGGAAAGCAGATTCGCGGCGGCGTTCGGTTCCGCGCACGGTGATCCCCGCCGTACTCATCCCACCTTCGGCCTCGCCCTCACCAAGCTGAACGGAGAGCACTGGGATGCATTGTCACCGGATCGCCCGCTGCGGTATTGGCGGCTGATCGAAATGAGCACCGGACCTGGGCTGGTCGACCGACCCCTGCAAATCGATGAACGAATACTTCAATTCCTGACCGGCGTGGTATGCATGGATCCCCGACTTTCCGGCCTTCTGGAGGCGGACGATGCCGCCGGGTCTCTCGCGTCAGCTCACCGGCATATCGTCGCCGAGATAGTCGCCTTGCTCGGCCAGCTCGTCAGTCCCGCGGCGGTGGTCCTCAGCGGTGCCAGCGCGGCCATACGACGCCGGGTCGCCGCACGTATCGCTGTCGAAGCCGGTCGGCTCCCGCTCGTCGCCCGCAGCTCACTGATCAATGCTTCCAGTCGCGAGTGCCTCGCCTTGGCCCGGCTGATCGAGCGTGAGGTCGCGCTGCTCGGCGGCTTGCTGTACGTGGACTGCGGCGACGCTGGCGAACCGGAATCAATCGATGCCTTCATCGGCGAGTTCGACTGCCTGATTCTGGCAGGAGTTGCGGAGAGCGGCGCGCGGCCGACCACACGAGCGACGCTGATTTGCCGCAGCCTCCCCGAGCTGACCGCAGCTGATCAGCTTGCTCTTTGGCAGGACTCGCTCGGTCCAGCCGCTGCCCGGTACGGCAACAGACTCCAGGAGGCAGCCGACCAGTTCCGCTTCGACGCCACGGAGGTAGAGGCGATCTGCGCTGAGCAGGCCGCTGGCGGACACGACACGTCCAAGCTGCGGCAAGTATGCCGGGAGCATGGTCGCGGCAGACTCGACGACCTGACCCAGCACATTTCACCCGAGGCAGCGTGGACCGACCTAGTCCTTCCCGACCCGACGCTAGCGGCGCTGCATGACATAGTCCGCCAAGCACGCTACCGCGGCCTCGTCTATCGAGACTGGGGGATGGCCGACACCACGAGCCGGGGCCTCGGGGTGACCGCATTGTTCGTGGGAGACAGCGGCACCGGTAAGACCCTCGCCGCCGAAGTGCTTGCGAATGAGCTCGACCTCGACCTGTACCGCATCGACCTCGCCTTGGTGGTGAGCAAATACATCGGCGAGACGGAGAAGAACCTCAAGCGCGTCTTCGATGCAGCCGAGACCAGTGGCGCCGTGCTGCTGTTCGACGAGGCTGATGCGCTGTTCGGCAAGCGCAGCGAGGCCAAGGACAGCCACGACCGATACGCCAATGTCGAGGTCGCCTACCTGCTGCAGCGTATGGAGGCGTACCGAGGTCTGGCGCTACTGACAACGAACATGAAGACCGCCCTCGACCGTGCATTTCTGCGCCGAATCCGGTTCATTGTGATGTTTCCATTTCCCGATCTGAGGCTGCGCCGGGCCATTTGGGAACGCCAGCTTCCGCGATCATTGCCCACCGAGAACCTGGACTTCACGCGCCTGGCTCAACTGCAGGTTCCGGGAGGAAACATCCGCGCGATTGCGTTGTCGGCGGCGTTCCTCGCCGCCGAGACCGGCGGCCCGGTTCGGATGGACCATCTGCACCAGGCCGCGCGACGAGAGTACGAGAAGCTCGAAAAGCCGCTCACCTATGTAGAGAGCCGGGGGTGGACATGATGCCGCTACGGTTCGAGGTCGAGATTGGTGAAGTTGTGCTGCAGGGCGTGCCGAGGGAAGAAGTGGCCGGGCTGCCGGAGGCGATTGAGCACGACCTGGTTGCACTGGCAAGCGGGCACGAGCTTTCGCGCACGACTGTCGGCGCGCAGGTAGCGCGAGCTGTTTGGGCAAAGCTGCCGAGGCGGAGAAGTCAGTCATGACGCGCATATTCGAGCACCGCGCTCGAACGACGACCCCGCCGCTCGTTGTGTCCTGTCCCCACGATGCGAGCGAGCGGCAGGCCGACCAACTCGCCGACATTGTGACGCGCGGCGACAGTGTCATCGACTGGACGTCGGCGGCGATCAGTGCGGCGAACGTGCACAGGCAGGTCGGTGGTGGGCCGGCGCAGGAGGACACGAAGTTCCGGCAACTCGCCGAAACGCCCCCAACAGAGGAGGAGAGTGAAAAGAAGCGGGAGGAGGAGCAGCAGGCAAGCTACCAGGCCCTGCAGACATCTGCCGAAGCGGTTCTCCAGACCCCGGCGGGTAAGAAGCTGATGAAAAAGATCCAGTCGATTGTGGCTCCGTACGCGGTTCCTCTTCTTGGAGTCCTCGCCACACAGCCGACGAAGCTGCCGCTGCCCGCGATCCGGCTCGACACAATCCTGCAGGGACTCTCGGGTCAGCTCATATTCGAGGGCCCGCTCAAAAACCCTGAGTACATAGGTATCTCGCTCAATTACGAGCCTGGCACAACCCTGCCGGGGTTTTCGGCCCGTTTCGGGGCCGGGGGACCACTCGATGACCGTCGATACGACGTGGGTCTGTCGCTCACCTCCGAGCGCGGCGCAATTCTGCCCGGGCTTTCGGGCCGTCTCGCGGTCGAGGGACCACTCGATGACCCTCGATACGACGTGGGTCTGTCGCTCACCTCCGAGCGCGGCGCAATTCTGCCCGGGCTTTCGGGCCGTCTCGCGGCCGGGGGACCACTCGATGACCCTCGATACGACGTGGGTCTGTCGCTCACCTCCGAGCGCGGCGCAATTCTGCCCGGGCTCTCAGTCCGCCTCGCGGCGGGGGGACCACTCGGAAAACCTCAATACGACGTCGGTATTGCGCTCACCTACGAGGAGCGCATCGAGCCGGGGCCGCCGGGCCGTACGAAAGGCCCTGCCCGACCCGAGTCCACCATGGCCGCGATCGAGACTGCGCGGGAGGAAATCGCTCGCGAGGCCGCCATCGCATATTTCCTTGCGCAGCAACCGAAGATGCCGGGACTCCACGTGTTGGTCCCGCTGAAGCCTGGTGAGAAGCCGAAAACGGTCGAATCTTCCGAACAGCGGCCCGACGAGAAGAATCTCGAAGACGCGCCACTCCAGCGCCAGCCCGCATCGGCGACGCACGGCGCACCGCTTGACACCAGCGGGGTCGGCGCAGCTATAGCAAACGGCGGCCACCCTCTGGATCCTGTCGTACGCCAAACGATGGACGCCCGCTTCGGTTTCGACTTCGGCTCTGTCCGAATCCACGATGACGATGCGGCACACCGGGCCGCCTCCAGCCTCGAGGCAAGTTCTTTCACGCTGCGCGAAAATATCGTGTTCGCGCGAGGAAAGTACGACCCGTCTTCGCTCGAAGGTCGTCGTCTAATCGCGCACGAACTCACACACGTCGTACAACAGCGGGCTGGTATTCGCCGTGGCCATCTGCAGCGCCAAGTGATTCCAGTGCCCCTGCGATCGAGCGTGGACCTGACCACGCTGAGTGAGGAGGAGCTCGATGACCGGCATGCGCTGATCATCGAGGCGCTGTCGGAGTTCTCGCAATCCACTCCCGATACTGCCCTACTCGAGGAAGAGGTTGGCTCCATCGGCAGCGAACTGACGAGGCGACGAACCTTCTCTTCCGAGGCCATCGCCAAGATGCGCGACTACTTTGTGCAGAATGCGAGGACCCGGAAAGACCGATGCTTGGCCACGCTGAAAAAGGGCCTGCGAATCGTGACCGCCCAGCCAGAGCTACCGACTACCGGAGACACGATCTACAAATCCATGGAGAAGGTTGCCGCAGCTGGTTTCGCGGGCGGTGCTCGCGATATTGGCTTCCGATCGAAGACCGGCCGAATCACGAGAGGGGGCGCGCGCCCTGAAAAGCTGGATTCGAGTGTCTTCGAAGCGGTGCTCGAGATGAATGAAGGGGACAAGGGATGGAGCGTTTTCGCCATGGGCGTTTTTTCCGGTTTCCACAGCGTGACGTTGACCCTCGATAATTCCGATCCGGCATGCCCGCACTTGTATTGGTCGGACCAGTATGAGGAAAAAGGCGGTTGGAAGGAGTATGCAAAAAAAGATCTCGACGAGGAGGTAACTCGCATGGTCCAGGACTGGTGGGACGAGCAACTCGTGGGGGCGAAGCATGGGCTGGTCGTGAGACTCTGGCGCCTTCGTTCCACGCCATCGACTTCTACTGTCGAACAATGATCTCCAGGTGTGATCAAGGGCCAGAACTTGTGGGTGGATGCCATGATCGGCGAGCCGGTCCGAGCAGTATTACGGAAAGCTGGCTCGACACACCTGGCGCGGTGTGTCACTGGACATTCGATTCTCTTGTTGCCAATCCATCTGGACGCGAACAAATACCGGGAGCGCTGCGATGACGGATCTCGATTATACAGCAAAGCTGGTAAAAGGCGGCCTGGTCGTGATCGGCCCGAATAGTGGTGCGTTGCTGCAAATCATAGCATTGCAGTACAATCCGGAAACCTTGACTCGGTCTTTCCAGATGCAGACGAGCGGGGAGAGTAGCGACCGATCACAACCGCTGCGGATAAGCGCCGCTCCGATCGAGACAATCAAACTGGATGCGGTTCTGGATGCCACCGAGCAGTTGGAGCCGCCAGGTCGTCAGCCGACAGTCGTAGAACACGGCCTGCATTCGCAATTGGCGGTGCTGGAGACGCTCGCCTATCCACGCAGCGACGACCTCCTGGCCAACGACCGGTTGGCGGGATCCGGCACCCTGGAGGTGCTGCCCATCGAGGCGCCCTTGACGCTGTTCGTGTGGAGCCGCAGCCGGGTGATCCCGGTCCGGCTGACCGACCTTGCGGTCACCGAGGAGGCATTCGATCCGGCTCTGAATCCCTTGCGCGCCAAGGTCTCACTCGGTTTGCGGGTGTTGTCGGTCGACGACTTCGGCTTCACCCACCGGGGCGGCGCCATCTTCATGAGCCATCTGCAGCAGAAGGAAAGCCTCGCTGCGCGGTCATCGGCGGCGACGCTCTCGGTCATCGGATTGGAGCGGCTGCCATGAGAGATCCGGTGCAGGCACTGATCGAGGCCGGTGCGGTGCCCGCCACGACTTATCCGAATACCAGTCGGTATGTGGACACGCCGGTGGTCGCCCACGATCCGGGCACAGGTGAGCCACCGGTGCCGTATCTGTCGAGGCGCCTCGTCCCGCTGCCCGAACGACTGGCCACGCTAGGGCAGTACGAGGTGGTCGAGGGCGACCGGCTCGACCTCATCTCTGCCCGGTGGTATGGCGATCCAGAGCTGTGGTGGCGGATCGCCGACGCCAATCCGTCGTCCCATCCGGACGAGCTGACAGCAAAGGTCGGGCGCCGATTGCGGATCACAGCACCGGAAGGCATGCCGGGGGTGGAAGATCATGCTGACTAGCGGAGTGAAGCTCTCGTTGTACATCGGTTCGCTGGTACCGGTACCGGTCGGGCGCGACATTCTGGAAACCCTCGAATCGGTGGAGGTCGAGATCGCCTCGGGCGCTACACAAAGTGGCTTCGAACTCGTGTTCCGCCTCTCACGAGGGTCACCGCTGCACACTGTTTTCCTGCTCAGCGATGGCGCGCCGCTACCGGTGGTCCGTGTCGTCGTGGTGGCCAGCTTCGGGGGCATATCCCAGGTGCTCATCGACGGTGTGACGACCCGTCACGAATTTCGTGACGCTCGCCCGGAACCCAACCTCGTCATCATGGGCAAGGACCTCTCCGCGCTGATGGACCTCATCCCGTTCGACGGCCTGCCGTACCCGGCCATGCCGATATTCGCCCGGGTAAATCTCGCACTGCTCAAGTACGCGGCATTCGGCATCGTTCCAGTCGTGATCCCGCCGGTGATCGAGGACATCCCGCTCCCGATCGAACGCATCCCGCTGCACCATGGCACTGACCTGCAGTACATCAAGCTGCTGGCCGAAAGCACAGGCTATGTCTTCTATCTCGAGCCGGGGCCCACCGTTGGTACGAGCCGCGCCTATTTCGGACCGGAAGTTCGCGTCGGCGCCCCGCAGCCGGCCCTCGATCTCGATCTCGATCTCCCGCACCGCAATGTGGAGAGCCTGAGCTTCCGGTTCGACAAGGAGGACAAGGAGATACCGCTCGTATACCTGCAGGAGCAGTTCTCCAAGGCTGTGCTCAGCGTGCCTATCCCGGATGTCAGTCCACTCACCCCGCCGCTCGGCCTGATCCCGCCTTTGCCGCCGAAAATCGTGCCGCTTCGGGACACCGCGAAGCACAAGCCATGGGTGGCCCTCCTGCACGGGCTCGCGTACGCCGCCGAGCACGGCGACGCGGTCGTCGGTGACGGTTCGCTCGACGTCGCACGATACGGCCGAATTCTCCAGTCCCGCCGCCTCGTCGGCGTCCGCGGCGCGGGCGGGGCGTTCGATGGGCTCTACTACGTCACCCGAGTCACGCACACCCTCGAGCGCGGAGAGTACAAGCAGTCGTTCTCCCTGGCTCGCAACGGCCTCGTCTCCACCGTCGAGAAGGTTCCGGTATGAACGAGAACAGCACCTATTACGGCAAGTATCGCGGCACGGTCGTGAACAACATCGACCCGATGCAGATCGGCCGGATTCAAGCGATGGTTCCCGATGTCTCGGGTTTCTCGCCGGGCAGTTGGGCGATGCCGTGCCTGCCGATCAGCGGTCTCAATGCCGGTGTCTTCGGTGTGCCGGCAATCGGTGCCGGCGTCTGGATCGAGTTCGAACAAGGTGATCCGGACTATCCGATCTGGGTCGGCGGGTACTGGGGATCGGCGGCGGAGACTCCAAAGTTGTCAGCGTTTGTGCCGCCAGGCGTTCCCGGGATCACGCTCCAGACCACGCTGAAGAACGGCATCGTCATCAGTGACGTGCCCGGCCCGACCGGCGGTATCCAGCTCCAATCCACGACTGGAGCGGTGATCTCGGTTACCGATGTGGGAATCGTGATCTCCAACGGCAAGGGCGCGGTGATTACGTTGACCGGGCCCACAGTGGATATCAACCTCGGTGCGCTGACGGTGGTTTGACATGCCTGGCCCGATCGTCCATGTAGGAGCTGTCATGACCTGTTCGCATGCCGGGCAGGCACAGCCGACCACACCTGTCCCGCGCGTCCTCGTGGGCGGTCAGCCCGTCGTAGCGATCTCCTCGCCATACGTCATAGCAGGCTGCACATTCTCGGCGCCCTGTGTTTCGGGTCAGTGGACCGTCGGCGCAGTCCGTGTCCTAGTCCTCGGGACGCCCGTGGTCGTCCAGAACGGGCTGTCCACCTGCATGCCTACTGGCACCCCGCTCCTACCGATAACTATCCAGCCAAGGGTGGTCGCGACATGAACGTGGATTTCCCGTACAGCTTCGACAACTCCGGCCGGACCGCCACCGCAACAGACGACGACCATCTTCGCGATCTGATTGCGCAGGTGTTGTTCACGGCCCCTGGCGAGCGAGTCATGCGGCCCGAATTCGGCAGCGGACTGTTCGCGCTGACGTTCGAACCGAACAGCATTGCCCTCGCTGCCACCACACAGGCGCTCATCCAGGCCGCCCTCCAGCAGTGGCTCGGCCACCTCATCGCACTCGAGCAGGTCGAGGTGACCGCCTCTGACGGAACGTTGTCCGTCGCAGTCAGCTATGTATCGCTGCGCACCAAGCAACGCCGAACCGACCGGCTGACCGTTCCGGGAGGAGGCGCGGCATGAAGTATCTGTGTTGCGTGGTGCGACGGCTCACCGCAGTAAAACAAGCGGGCGTACTCAACGGGATCGAGTACCTCGAAGTGAGTGATTCGGATGCGCCGACCGAGGGGTTGCGTCAGCGCACCCTTTTCGTTCGGCTGCTGTTGTCGGCGGAGGCGCTCGACGTCACGAACGTCAGAATCGAAGGTGGTGAACGGATCCGCAATGTCGGCATTTCCTGGGCGACCACCGCGGATGCGCTGCCGCCCGAAGAGGAGCCGGCTCTGGTCGCCGGGCTGACCGACCTCGACCGGGTGCTCGTAGTGCGGACAGCAGGCAGCGGTGATTTCTCGTCGTACACGCTGCGTCTGGTCGCCGGCGCGGGTAGCGATCAGCCGCCGACGGGGTTCGATCCGCTGCTGGCCGAGATCACGTTCTCGTTCAAGGTGGAATGCGGCAGCAACTTCGACTGCCGCGAGACCGCGCCGTGCCCGCCTGAACAAAGGCCTGCCCCGGTGATCGATTACCTCGCGAGGGACTATTCGAGCCTCCGTCGGCTACTGCTGGACCGCATGAGCCTTCTGGCACCACAGTGGCACGAGCGCAGCGCGGCTGACCTGGGTATAGCACTGGTCGAGCTCCTGGCCTACGTGGGGGACAGGTTAACTTACCGGCAGGACGCCATCGCGACGGAGGCGTACCTCGGGACCGCCCGGCACCGGATCTCGTTGCGCCGCCACGCCCGACTGGTCGACTATCAGGTACACGAGGGCTGCTCGGCGCGTGTGTTCGTGCAAGTGCGGGTAACCGGTGCGGTAACGACGCTGCCCGCCGGAACCCCCGTGCTCACTCGTGTTTCGGGACTGCCGCCCATGTTTGCCCGGGACGGTACGGAGCATCGAGCCGCGGTCGATGCCGGAGCGATCACTTTCGAGACGGCTGAGCATCTCGTCGCCTACCCCGAACACAACGAGCTGCACTTCTACACATGGGGCGACCGGGAATGCTGGTTACCGAAAGGCGCTACCAGGGCAACGTTGCGAGGTGCACGGCCGGAACTCAAGGCTGGTGACGTATTGATGCTGGCGCAGACGATGAGCCCGACGACCGGCGAACGTGTCGATGCCGACATCAGCCATCGGTGGCCGGTCAGGCTGACTCATGTAATGCTCGACGAGGACCCGTCCGGCGGGCTGTTCGCCGACGATCCACACGAGAACGCAGTGCCGGTGACGAACATCGAATGGGACGAGGCCGACGCGTTGCCGTTCCCGCTGTGCCTCACCGCGACCCTGAGGGCCGAGGGTGACGAGGACGCCGCGGACCTCGAGGTGAGCACGGCTTGGGGAAACATGATCGTGGCGGACCACGGCTGTACCCGCGCGGGCGAGCAGTTGTCGAAAGTGCCTCCGCCGCACGACTTCGCACAGACCAGCCCGGAGTCGCCATGCAGCACCCAATCCACGGACAGGCAGGCTCCAGTGCGATTCCGCCCGACGCTCGCGCGTGGGCCCGTGACACACGTCGTACGGACGTCGCCCGCGCTGATTTTCGAGAGCGCAACCGAAGCACCGCTGCTCGCCGAGCTGGAAGCCAGGACCTACGGATCGGCGTTGACCGATTGGCTCGCCAGCCATGGCATCTCTCTCTGCCGACCGGCCACGGTGGGTGGCGGTGACGGGACGTGGTCGATCAGCAATGGGGAGACCGTGCTACGCGCCGTCATCGCCTCGGGCCGATTGCTCGTGTACGGACGTGCCATGGCGGCTACCGCGATCACCGCGGCAGCACCGCGGACGGCGAGGCCCGCGATCACGCTGTGCGTCGCCGATCCCGTCAGCGGAAAATGCACGGACGAGGAATGGCTGCCCCGACCCGACTTGCTATCCAGCGCTGACGCCAAAGAGTTCGTCATCGAGACGGAGGACGACGGCACCGCGATCCTCCGATTCGGTGACGGCGTGCATGGCAGGCGCCCGCCGAGCGGTGCCAGATTCTTGGCCACCTACCGGGTGGGCAGCGGCTTCACCGGCAACATCGGCGCTGAGGCGATCGCTCACGTTGCGATGGTAAACGACCGAATAACATCGGTGGGAAACCCGTTGCCCGCTGCCGGGGGTGTGGATCCGGAGTCCGCGGATCAGGTCCGCAGAGACGCACCGCAGGCGTTCCGCGTCCAGGAACGGGCGGTGACGCCCGCTGACTACGCAGCGATGGCCGAGCGACACCCGCAGGTCCAGCGCGCTGTCGCCACATTTCGATGGACCGGCAGCTGGCACACCGTGTTCGTGACAGTCGACCGCGTCGGCGGTGGCGAGGTGACCGAGGTTTTCGAGGCCGAACTACGCAGTCACCTCGAGCGCTACCGCATGGCTGGCTATGACATCGAGGTCGACGGCCCGATTTACGTCGCGCTCGACATAGGCGTGCACATCTGCGTGCACCCGGATCACTTCCGAACCGCGGTCGCGCGCGACGTGCGTCGCAATCTCACTGAGCTGTTCCGGCCCGACAACGTCACCTTCGGGCAACCGGTCTACTTGAGCCCGATCTACGCAGCCGCGCAGACGGTGCCCGGAGTCGCATCAGTGAACGTGCACACCTTCGCTCGCCGCGGCCATCCGAGTCGGCCGCACCTGCGCACCGGCGTTATCGCGATAGACCGGCTCGAGATCGCGAGGCTCGACAATGATCCGAACTTCCCCGAACGTGGCGTGCTCGCCCTGACGACAGGAGGTGGGAAATGACGACCTCTTACTCAGAGTTCGGCTGCTGCGCCGGTCGCACCTCGACACCGCGGGAAGTGGCGCAACGCCCTGGTCTTTCCTCTATCGAATACCGTGTCGGCTCACACACCGACTTTCTCGCCGGCCTGGTCGCCCGCCTGTCCGATGTGGGCCACCCGGCGCTGGCCCAGCTGCGCAGCCGTGACGAGCGGGACTTCACGATCGCGCTGCTCGACGGCGTCGCAACGCTCTGCGATGTGCTCACCTTCTACACCGAGCGGCTTGCTCACGAGTCGTATCTGGGTACCGCCGTAAACCGCACCTCCTTGCAGGAGCTAGCGCGGCTGGTCGCGTACCGCCTGCGTCCAGGAGTGGCGTCGGCCACGCATCTAGCTTTTTTCGTTCAACCGCCACCCGCAACGTCCGCCGCCACCGGTACAGCGGACGAGGCGTTCGCTGCCGGCCCCTACCTCCCCGCCGGAGCCGTAGAGCTTCCGCTCGGCCTTGCGCTGCGCAGCGTGCCAGGACCCGGCGAGCAGCCGCAGACGTTCGAAGCAGGCGAAGCGATCACTGCGCGGCCGGAGTGGAACGTCTTGCGGATCCAGGCGACTCGACCCACCGTATTCGGCGCGGACACGAACCTCGCATACCTGGTCGGCACCGGACACCGGCTGAAGGCGGGCGACAAGCTGCTGTTCGCCCGCTCCGATGCATCCTCGGCGACTGAGTGGACCATGCGCACAGTCATAACCGCCACGGAGCTACCCGCCGACGACCGGACGATCGTCACCTGGCAGAACCGACCTACCGACACCACCCTTCCGGCCGAAGCGCAGCTCCACGTCTTCCGCAAGACGCTGAGGATCTTTGGGCACAACGCCCCTCACAAAAGCCTCATCGATGGTGGACAGGAAAAAGAGGACTGGTGCTTCGACGTCAGTCCCAACGACCACAACGTCGACCTCGACGGCTCTCACCCTGACATCGTGCGCGGCTCCCACCTTATCCTGCAGTACGACACCGACCGGTCAACCCTCGAGACTGTGGGCGACGTCCGTGAGCTGTCCCGAAGTGAGTATGCGATCTCGGCGACGATCACCCGAGTCTGCGTCGGTCGCAGCGTCAGCGGTTTCGACGTCCACGTCCGGGAAACGATCGTGTACGCAGCGAGCGAACTTCTCACTGTTGCAGAGGAACCGGACCACACTCCGCTGACAGGCGACCTCTTGACCGTCGAGGGCATCGTCGAACTCCCGGCGGGGCGCCGAATGCTGCTCGCCGGCGTCGGCGACGACGGGAATCCGATCAGCGAGTTGGTCACCGTCGCGAGAACGCAGCCCAACGGAATGTCGACCGACATCCAGCTGACCGCCGCTCTTTCACTCGTCGGCTACCGGCGTGGCACCGCAGTGCTCTACGGCAACGTGGCCGTGGCGACGCACGGTGAGACGGTGCACCAGATCCTGGGTGGTGGTGACGGCACAGTGGGACATCAGCGCTTCGAGCTGGGGACCGGGCCGCTGACGTATGTGCCGTCCACAGATCCGGCCGGCGCCATATCGACGCTGAAAATCCGAGTCAACAAAGTCGAATGGCATGAGGTGCCGACCTTGTATCGAGCATCGCCGGAGGAGCGGAGCTTCGTCATCCAGGACACCGAGAAGGGCAGGGTGGTCGCGGTTTTCGGCGACGGCGTCAACGGCGCCAGGCTCGTGACCGGGTCGCACAACGTCCTTGCCGAGTACCGCACAGGCATCGGCACTGTCGGCAACGTGGCGGCGGGCGCAATCAGCCAGGTGATGGATCCGCCGCTCGGGCTGACTAGGGTGACCAACCCTCAGCCTGCAGTTGGCGGCGCCGACAGTGAGCTTGCCGACGTTGCGCGCCAGGCGATCCCGCTGACTGTGCGCACCCTCGACCGAGCGGTGTCTCTGTTGGACTATGCCGACTTCGCCCGTGGGTTCGCGGGAATCGCCAAGGCGGAGGCCACCATGCTCACCCTCACGGGCGGCCGGTCGATTGTGGTGACCGTCGCAGGACCAGACGGAGCGAAGGTTCCCGCCGCCACGCGGTCGCGGCTTGTGACGTCGCTCCGCACATTCGGCGACCCAACGGTGTCGGTGCTCGTGCTCCCGCATCGGGCGGCAAGCTTCCGGCTGGCGCTTCGGTTCCGGCGCGACCCCGACCACCAGGCTGCGGCAGTCGCCGCGGCGATCCGCGCGGAGCTTGCGCGAGTCTTCTCGTTCACAGCACGCGGCTTCGGCCTGCCAGTGCACCGATCCGAAGTATACGCCGCTATCCACCGTGTGCCCGGCGTGCTCGCCGTCGACCTGGACAGGCTCTACCGCGTCAAAGCGCCGAAACCACCTGAGCCAGGATGGCCGACCAACCCGAGCCATCCCGTCCATCGACTGCTCGCCGCGAGGCCACGCGCCACCGCTGTGGGTGCACCGCTCGCCGCCGAGTTGCTCACCATTGCCAGCGGTGATCCCTTCGACGAGTTGAAGGAGATGCGTTGAACGGCAAAGACCTCATCGCGCTGCTGCCCGCGGTCTACCGGCTCCGCGACGAACAGCTGGGCAACCCGCTGCGCGAGTTGCTCGATGTGATCGCTGAGCAGCTCACGGTAATCGATGACAGCCTCGACCAGTTCTACGACGACCAGTTCATCGAGACTTGCGCCGAATGGGTGGCGCCATACATCGGTGACCTGATCGGATATCGGCCACTGCACGGCGTCGTTCCAGCGGTTGCGTCTCCGCGCGCGGAAGTGGCGAACACGATCCGATTCCGGCGGCGCAAGGGCACCGCATCGATGCTTGAACAACTCGCCCGCGACGTGACCGGCTGGCCAGCCCGCGCCGTAGAGTTCTTCGAGCTGCTGACCTGTACCCAGTACATGAACCACATCCGCCACGGCAGAGGTGGCACTCCCAGCCTGCGCGAGCCGACGCTACTGGAGTTCGGCGGCAGCGCGTTCGACAACTTGCCGCACACGCCCGACGTGCGCGGCGTCGCCACCGGCGAGGGTCGCTACAACGTCCCCAACATCGGGATCTTCCTGTGGCGAGTGGCCGCGGTCCCGCTGCGCCGCTCACCGCTGCCTGCCGTCGACGACGGCAACCGGCGGTTCCGATTCGACCCGCTCGGCACCGACCAGCCGCTGTACGGCTCTCCACGCACCGAGGACGAGATCAGCCACCTCGCCGAACCATTCGATGTACCCATTCCGCTGTCCAGGCGTTGGCTGTCCGCACACCGGGACCACTATTACGGTTCGAACAACAGCGTGTCGCTAGAGGTGATAGACGGGACGGTGCCGGCCACCATCCGGATCTGCGATCTCAGCGATGTGGTCGGTGACTGGGCGCATGCGCCCGCGCCCGGGTCGGACACGGTCGCAATCGATCCCATGCTCGGCCGGGTGTACTTCTCCGACCCGCCCCCGAACCTGGCTACGGTGGTCGGAACCTTCCACTACGGCACGGCCCTGAACGTCGGCGGGGGCGGCTACGACCGCGGAGACCCGCCGGTTCCGGATAATCCGGCCATAACTGTCGAATCCGGCGCGGCCCTACGGCCGCCATTGGACTCGACGGCTGACGGCGGGGTCGTCGAGATCGTCGACAACTGGCGCTACGAGGGGACACCACGGCTGGCCCCGAACGTCGGTGCCCGGTTGACGCTCCGGTCGGCGAATCGCCATCGGCCGCTGCTGCTTACCCGCGAAAGCATCAGGCTGGAAGGTGACGTCGGGTCAACCGTCGTCATCGACGGCTTGTTGATCGCTGGTGGACCACTCGTACTCATCGCGCACAGCGACGTCGAGCCGCGCCATCTAGTGCTGCGGCATTGCACGTTGGTGCCGGGTCTCACCCGGAACGAGGCCGGTGAGCCGACCGCACCGGGCGATGCGAGCCTGTGGATCATGCACCCGTTCGCGTCGGTGACCATCGACCGCTGTGTTCTTGGACCGATCGTCGCGGTCGACGGGGCAACGGTGTCGATCAAGGACAGCATTATCGACGCAGGCACGCCGGAGGGTGTGGCCTACACAGGCGACGAGGGATTCGGTGCCGCCCTTCGGCTCGACGGATCCACCGTTGTCGGCCGCGTGCGTGCCAGCCGCGTCGACATATCCAACTCTCTGATAGATGCCCGCCTGCCCAGGCCACCCACGGCGGATGACGCTTGGTCCGCACCGGTCTGGGCCGAGCGCCGCCAGATCGGTTGTGTACGGTTCAGCTACTTGCCTCTCGAATCCCGGGTACCGCGCCGATACCGCACCGAGCCGGCCGAGCCCCCGCACCGGCCGCATTTCACCTCACTGCGGTATGGCGACCCGGGATACGCCCAGCTCCGGCCGTCCACACCGGACGCGATCCGCCGGGGAGCCGACGACGGTGGCGAAATGGGTGTGACCCATTACCTGCACGAGCCACAGCGGGAGATCAACCTCAGGCTGCGCCTCGACGAGTACCTGCGTTTCGGCCTCGAAGCAGGGTTCATCTACGCCGATTAGAAAGGAGGGTGCCATGGCCGCGGACGTGAGCCGAGTGCGCATGGACGCGCTGCGCGATCACTCAGGCGTCGGGCTCCAGCAGGGCAGAGTGCTGCCCGACAGCGACCTCAACGAACTCGGCGACATCCTCGATCGCCGGTTGCGCGCCCAGGTCGCCGACCAACGAGCGAACAACGTTGCCCAGGTATCGAAACTGACACCCGGCGCATTCGAGATCACCGCCGAGGACGGCAGCCTGAAGATCGGGCGCGGGCGGATGTATGTCGACGGACTGCTGGCCGAGAATCATGGCGATCCGCACCACGCGGTATTCGACGGAGTACTAGCTGAACCCACTTTCGACGGTTCAGTGGACTATCCCGCGCAACCTTACCTGCCGGTGCCAGACCCACTGCCCGGTGGAGACGGAACACATCTGGCATACCTGGATGTGTGGCAGCGCGAACTTACCTACCTCAATGCGCCGCATCTCGTCGAGTCGGCGATCGGCGTCGACACCACGACACGGACCCAAACGGTTTGGCAGGTACGCCTACTCGCGGACGTCGGCGAAGCAGCCACCTGCAATGGTCCGATCGAAAATTGGGAGGAGCTGGTCGCCCCCTCCGGTGCCCGCCTCACGACCGGCACGGTTCCGGTCGATCCGGTCGATGACCCGGTCTGCGAGCTACCCCCGACCGGGGGCTATCGCGGGCTCGAAAACCATCTGTATCGAGTCGAATTGCACGGGATCGGCGCCGAGGGCGAGCCGCAGTTCAAATGGTCCCGAGACAATGCGAGCATCGCCAGCCCCGTCGTCGAGCTGATCTCCGAAAGCTCTTTGCGCCTCTCGCAATTGGGTCACGACGACTTCATTCGGTTCGCTGACAACGACTGGGTCGAAATCCTCGACGACAACCGTGAACTCAGCCGTCGTACTGGCGAATTGCGGCAGATTTCGGTCGACCAGGCAAGTGGCACGATCTCGTTCGACACTCCACTGCCAGCGGATTTGGGACCGTCAGAGAACGAGAACGCCACGGGCCGTCACCTGCGGATTGTGCTGTGGAATGGCGTCCGCGAACTTCCTGACCCGCACACCGCCGTCGAGCTCGAGCACGGAATCACCGTCGAGTTCGGCGACGATGCCGGGCGACCAGGTGACTACTGGGTATTCGCAGCCCGGACGGCAGACCAATCCGTCGAACAGCTCACGGTAGCTCCGCCGCGCGGTATCCACCATCACTACGCCCGGCTCGCACTGATCTCACCAGGCGCAGTACGGGATTGTCGACCATCCGATCCGACACCCTCCGCGGGCTGCCCGTGCGAGATCTGTGTGACCCCAACGGAACACAACAGCGACACGTTTACCATCCAGCAAGCGATCGAACGCGCAACGAACGGCGCCACCATCACACTGTGTCCCGGTGAGTACCTACTGAGAGAGCCGCTCTTGCTGGAGCGAGTACGGTCGATCGTGCTTCGCGGGCCCGGCGCCATTTTGACCGCCGGCGGTACGGCGATCGAGGTCAAAGAAGCGCTCGACATCACCGTCACCGGGATGTTGATCGTCGTCTCGGGAACCGACCCGGCCGTGGTCCTGCAGGACTGCGGAAAAACCACACTCGACAACGTCTTCATCGACTGTAGGCAGAGTGCGCGACAGGTCGGAATCGCGCTCGCCGGCGGGCAATGGATCACCACGCTACGGCGGAACCTCATCTTCGCCGATACCGGAATCGAAGGAGTTACCGAACCGCCCCGGGCAGAGACGAACGGACTGCGAATCGAGGACAACACGATCGAGTGTCAACCGCCCGGCGTCGCCAGAGACGACGATATCGTCCGGTGCGGTATTACCCTCAGTGCGCCCGGGGGGCACCGCGGCGAGCTGCGAATCACCAACAACGTGGTGACGGGCACGGACGCCGCCGGTATCGCCGCCACCGGGCTGCTCGTCCACGGCCCTACCGAACCGGTTGATGGCGTCCTCACTATCACGGGCAACGTGATCGAAACCGTCGCCGGGGTAGGCATACGCACTGCGGCGCGGGCGGTGATCACCGACAACGAGATCACCTCCAACCAAGGAGTGCCTGATCAACATGGAATACACATCGAGCTTGCGCATGAGCAGGAGGTCTCCGGCCATGTGCAGATAGTCGGCAATCGCGCAATCGGCGTCGGTGGCTTCGGAATCCTGGTCGATGCACCAGTAGCTAGCCTGCTGGTGAAGCGGAATGTGGTACAGAACGCAGGCGGCGGGATCGTGGTGCGCCACAGCGGACGTCAGGAGCACATCTGCATCGATAACAACCAGATCCTGGACCTGAGCAATCACCACACGGCCGCTTTTGACGGCGGCGCCGACTTCGTATTGGGTATCGCGGTCCTGGACTCTGCTACTGGCGCGGGCGTCGTGAATGTTATCGGCAACGTGATCAACGGCGTCCCCGCACAAGCTCCTCTCGCCAGCGGTACTAGCGCAGCTTTCGGCGTATGGGTCGTGCTCGCCGATGTGGTGCGGGTCAGCGGCAATACAATCCTGCACGTCGGCGGTCTGGCTCTGCCGGCGTTCGGCATCTTCATCGGATCGACAGCCACCGAGGTGGCGATAGCCGACAACATGGTCCGCCCTCGTGCTGAGGAGGATGGTCGTCGAGAAGCATTCTGGAAGGCACTCGGCGTCGGAGGCACCGCAGAAGGAGAGCCGGCTACTCCCGCGACTGTGCGTGTGGAGGGCAATAGTTTCTACGGAGGTGGCGTAGAGGCGGCTGCGATTATCTCGACCGTTGGTTCCGACGCAATAGTGTCGACGAATCGGTTCGTCCAGCCGCGCCCACCTACCGCCAACGACGCCAAGCGAGCTCTCGAGCTGCAGGCTCGACGCGCGGTGGTACAGGGAAACATGGCGGTCGGCGGGGCGCAATTGCCTGTTTTCGATGAGCCAGCCATGCTATTCACCATGAACGACGATGCCTTGGTAGCCGTCGGCAATATGACAACGCCCGGAGGTATCCGGATTCGAAACAACCCGACTGATCCGCCTCCGTATAGGGGGCTCGACGAAGTTTGGTCGGCTGTTAATCGAGTCGTATGACGAGCTCACTTCGGCACACGCTTGCCCGACGGTGGACGCAGCATTCACTTACTGCGCCATCGGCAGTATCGGTGCCGATATCTTGTTCGTGATGTTCGGCCGATCCCGTGCTTGCACTGTGAAACGAACCTTGGGCTGGGACACCGATCCAGATCGGGATCACCGAGAGGCAGACCCGGAGACCCATTGCCGCGGACGGATGCTCGGAGTGTTACTGGATGCGATGGCGTCGGTAGGCGGCGTCAGTTTCGAGGCCTCGAATGAACGACAGGACTAGGACGACTGTAGCGCTGGTCGCATGCTCAGGAATCATCGGCGACCTGATCCGCAGCTGTTTACAGGCTCGTGCCGATCTGACGGTCGTCGAGGCCGTCCCAGCGCGGGATCTGGAAGAGCTGTCACATCAATTGCGTCGCATTGCGCCTGATGTGGTGGTGTTGCAGCTCGATGATAGGGTTCTCGACCGCAGTCCCGAATTGATCGGCGCGGCCGGTGGACTCCCCGTCATCGCGATAACCGACGACGGGCGAGGCAGTACGCTATGGCGGCTACTGCCGCATCGCATCCCTCTTGGAGCGCAGTCCATCGGAACTCTCGTCGACACGATTCATGCCGTCACAGCGAAGCCCGGGGAAACCCGACCGCACCAGTGAGTCCAACTTGGACAACGATTTCGAGGCGCGACTTCGCGTGCCCGGCTCGCATAGGACATCCTGAACATATGGTCCAGTTTCGCAATCGTCAGGCGGGAGGGCGGACTGACGATACTGCTCGACGACCTGACCACCCGTATCGGGCGGTGCAATGTAGGGCTGCTGCGCTTGGGTTGCGATATGAAGATCGGTGAGATCTCGTTTCTCGAAGAGGAAGCCGATCACATCTGGGACGGGGTCTATCCGCCCGACCCGGACTTTCCGGGCTTGGTCGAGGTAGCGCCTGCGGAAGCGCTTTGGCAGTGACGCCGAGGATTGCGTACATCAGGCGAAAGCCGGGGGTGAAGCGCAGGGCGAGGGTTCCTCCAGCGCGTCGATCCTGGAGAGGTGATCCGCGGCCCAGTTGTCACCGAATGCTCCGTAGCTGCCACCTACGATGCTGCTGACGTGGCGCAGTCGTTGCGGATCGATGAGGCGGCTGCCGCGAGTGCCCACGGACCACCCTCCGGCCATCCGGTCACTCCGAAGTCGTTGCACCCCAATGCATCGGCAATGACGAGCGAAGCCTGAGCAGGCAATGATCGCGGCCCAGTGCTTGGTTGGTATCCCGGTTCCGTTGCCGCTCAACAGAGTTCACGTTCAATCGGAGCCATTTCGCTGACAGGGACGCCACCCCGAAGGGACGATGGAGTCGAGGGATGGATAGGCGGATCGTTCGGTGGAATCCAGAACAAGGAGCACATCTGTCATGGGGAAAGTCAGCACCAAAGGCGAATGGACGCGCGTCAGCGTAGAAGAGTCCCAGTTCCAGGGCCTGAGACAACCT
Organism: Nocardia sp. bgisy134; assembly: GCF_965341865.1. GTDB lineage: Bacteria > Actinomycetota > Actinomycetes > Mycobacteriales > Mycobacteriaceae > Nocardia. Next base: position 18,504 of record NZ_CBDQZP010000015.1, on the reverse strand, counting down.
GGCGTCAGGTCCAGCACCGGCATCAGATCGAGCCTCAGATGGGGCGGCCTCGAGGACGAGGAGAAGAGCGGCTACGACTTCACGGGCTTGACCGACGTCGAGGCGCGCCTCGACGGCAAGGATTTCAATCTGGGCATCTTCACCCACTACAACCGTCGAATCCACCTGAAACACGACCAGTTCTGGGTGTATCTCGAGGTCACCGTGGACTTCCAGGACGAGGGGTTCGACCACACCTTCACGCTGCGTTTCCGCCATGACGAGACGCCGAACCAGCCCGGGGACGTACCGGATGCGGTCAAACTGCCGCTGGTCCACGAGAACGACATCGTGCCCATCGACGATGACGACTACAAGGTGACGATCACCGGTTTCCTGGATGACACCGGGCAGGTGAAGCCGCAGTTCACCAACCCAGAGGGCAGGAACAAGCGAGTCTGGCTCGTTGCCCGCTTCGAGCGGATAACCGAACCGGGCTCCTGACACCCGCAGTGCTGGTCGCGGCGTGTGGCGTTGTGTGCGCTCGTGGCGCGCCGCACCAGGCCGCCGGATTCTTCACGGCACGGTGATGACGACTTTGCCGAAGGGGTCGCCCTCGGTGAAGTGGCGGAAGGCGTCGACGGCCCGGTCGAACGGAAAGACCTGATCGATCACCGGCCGCGCACCGTGCTCGGCGATCGCCCGATTCATGGCCTCGAAGTCGGTGCGGCTGCCGACCGCCACCCTCCGGATGGCCAGGTACTTTCCGCCCAGTGGATCGGCCGAGGGTTGCCCGGCCGGTCCGGGGAATGCGCCGATGAGTGTCACTTGTGCGTTGTAGGCCGCGGCGGCAAGGGATTTCGGCAGGGTCAGCGGGCCGACCGCGTCGATCACGTGGTCTGCGCCCAGACCATCGGTGAGGTCGAGCACTGCTTGTTCCCAGTCCGGTGTGCGGGTGCGGTCCACGATCTCGTCGGCGCCGAGCCGGCGCAGCCGCTCCGCCTTCTCGGCGGAGGAAGTGATCGACACGACGCGCGCCCCCAGCATTGTGGCGTGCTGCACGGCGAACAGTCCGACAACTCCGGAACCGACGGTCAGAACCGTCTGCCCGGCGCCGACCGGCACCGGCTTGGTGAGCCCCGCCCAGGCAACCAATCCGGCACAGGTGAGCGTGGCGGCCTCGGCGTCGGTCAGATGGCCAGGCACGTGCACGACCGAATCCTCCTCCAGCACTATGTGTTCGGCCAGCCAGCCATCGTGGTTGGCGCCGTACTGCCGCCACGACAGCGCCTGTGTCTGCGGGCCGTCGATCCAGCCCAGGAAGTAGGTGCCGGTGACCCGGTCTCCCACCGCGGCCCGAGTCACCCCGTTGCCGAGCGCGATCACCTCGCCCACACCGGAGGCCAACGGCACCACCCCCGGTTCGGCAGGCACCGGATACGTGCCTTCCATGAGCATGATGTCGCGGCGATCGATCGAGGCGGCGCGCACCCGCACCACGACCTGGTGCGGGCCGGGTCGCGGGATCGTTCGCGTCCGTGCGGTCAGTCCGTCCCGGCTGCGCATCGGTTCCAGTTGGTAGGCAAGTGAATTCATGATCTGCTGATCCCGGACCTCTTCGGGCGCATCGGTCAGCACTTGGGCGCTGCCCACTGCCCGCAGCTCCGCGACGTGCCTGCGACGGGCCTGCGGATCGGTTTCGTTCCACGCGGCCTGTTCGGTCGAGTTCGCGAGTGCACTGTCGTCGAGTCGATTGCTCATGGTGCTCGAGTCTGGTCGGCGCACGAACACCTGGCGATTCCCTCCAGGGAATGATCGACGCGGTGGCGCGCTGGGGGAATCGCAGCACCGCGCACCCGCCCGCACAGTGGAAGTGCACCTTCCCTGACTTCGCATCGACGAGGTTTCCATGTTTCCATGGCAGGGCGTCCAGGCAGCCTGAAATGGCCGTGAAACGATGTGCTCGCGGAAATACCCTGGGCCGCCTACGGACAGGTCGGCTGAGAAGGGGCGAACCGTCGAGGTCGAGCCGATGCGGCCAAGGCCCGTTAGAGGCTACGAACCGAGGGTGCGATAGCCCGGGTGCACGCCCGGGGTCAGTTCCCTTGTCTCGACCAACTTGTCCAGCAGGTTCGCCAGCTGCTCGTACTCATCGTCGGTCAGCCCGGCGAACAGGTCGTGCTCGTGGGTGAGGGCGACGCGGGCGATCTGTCCCATCACAGAACGATTCACTGTAGAGAATGGATAGTCATGGCCATCGCTGCCGCATCCTCCGTCACAAACCCTGCCCGGCCATTCGAACCACCGCTCGGACCACTCGCCGCAGCGGCCGTCGGACTCTTTCTCGCCGGACTTGTCGCCGGTACCGTTCGCGCCGGTGGCGCCCCCTTTCCGTCACCCTTCGCCGATGCCGAAGACGCGCTCGCCTACTTTCGTGAGCACTCCGCCGCGGTGCGGACGGGCGCGGCGTTGCAGTACGCGAGCGCGATCCCGCTGTCGCTGTTCGTGGCGGCTGCTGTCGGCCGGCTGCGCCGCTCCACCGACGGGTTCGGCGCATCGCTCACCGCTGTCGGTGGCACGCTCGCGGCGGCGTTCCTGCTCTGCTCCGGTGTGATCAGCTGGGTGCTGACCGTGCCGGAGGTGAACGCCGATCCGACCACGGTGCGCGCACTGCACACCCTCGCCTTCCTGTCCGGCGGACCGGCCGATGTGATGGCCTCCGGCGTGCTGACAGCGGGCATCGCGCTGGGCGCGTCGTCGGGAAAACTGCTGGGGCCTTGGCTGATTCGGATCGGGTTGGGAATCGCCTTGCTGGCGATGCTCACCACCGTCTCGCTGACCTTCACCGCGGCCGCGGTCGTGCTGCCCATCGCCCGCTTCAGCGGCATGGCGTGGCTGATCGTCGCCGGATTCCGGCTGCCCCGCCCGTAACCGCTGACCACGCCGACCCATTCGGTCGGTATTTCGTTTCATCCGAGGATCATCAGGAGTTTTCGTGAACACCGAACTCGTCGCCAAACTGGTTCGCTTCCAAAAGCCCGAACTGTCGCTGCCGTATCTGAACGGCATCGACGAGGCTCGCATCGCCGCCCTGTTCGGGCTGGAACCCGACGAATACCGTTCGCTCCGAGACGATCTGGACAGCAGGCGCGTGCCGCCGCGGCGGAGCTGCTCACCGAACCGCAGATTGTCGCGCAGGTGGAGCGGTTGCCGTTTGCGCCGGGCTCGCGGGTCGTCGCGCTCGGGGAGAGCAGCACCGCGGATCGGCTGTCCTGGTTCGAGATCCTGCGCCACCTGTTGGCACTGCACCGGCCGGGTGACGAGATCAGCTGCACGAACCTCGCCGTCGCCGGGGCCACCACCACGCAGGTTCTCGGGGGCTCCGGATCGTGGGGTTTCCTGCGGCCGGACTGGGTGCTGTGCCAGCTCGGCGCGAACGACGCACAGCGATTGGGCCGGGAGGGGGAGCGAGTCGTCAGCGCCGCGGAGACGGCGCGCAATGTCGAGCTGCTGCGCGGGCAGGCGCGAGATTCGCGGTGGGTGTGGCTCACGCCGACCGCTGTGGACGAGCAGCTGCTGGCCGAGTTCGCACCGTTCCGGATGTCCGGGATCAGCTGGCGCGTAAAGGATCACGAGGAGACCGCGGCGGCGCTGCTGGAGCGGCCCGAGGCAACGATCGACACCCTCGCCGTCACCAGGCCGACACCGGAGCAGTCCTTGTTCGAACCGGACGGCGTGCATCTCACCCTGGCAGGTCAGGTCGCGGTGGTGCGAGTCGCGCTGGCCGGACTGTCCGGGCTGCATTTACGGTCGGTGCTCTCGTAGGTATCCCTCTTCGGGCGAGGGGGGCGAGCCGGGCGAGTTCGGGTGAGGGGAGGGCGAGCCGGGCGAGCGGGCTTTATCGGCCCGGCACCGCCCACCCGGCTCGCCACCCGGGATATGGCGCCGACCGATCCATCTCAGGCATCGGCCTTCGCCCCCGGCGGTCAGGGCACGGTGAGGACGAGTTTGCCGACGGTGCGGCCGGTGTCACCGAGGGCGTGTGCCTTGGCGGCCTCCGCGAGCGGGAAGGCATCGGCGACGGTGGGGCGCAGGGTGCCTGCCGCGGCCATGTCGGCGAGAGCTCGCATCCCGGCGTGATCGGCCTCGACCAACATGACAACCGCTCGAACCGAGAACTTTTCGGCTGCGGCCGACAGCTGGGCGGCGTCGCACGGGAGCAGCGACACCGCGATGCCGCCGGGACGCACCGTGCGCAAAGACTTCAGGACGCTCTCCATGCCGAGCGGGTCCACGACGGCATCGACATCGCGTACCGCTGTGGTGAAATCGGTGGTGCGGTAGTCGATCACCTCGTCGACGCCGAGCTCGCGCAAGTAGGGATGATTCGGTGCGCTCGCGGTCCCGATGACGTGGGCGCCGCGAGCCTTGGCGATCTGCACCGCGAAATGCCCGACGCCGCCTGCCGCGGCGTGGATCAGAACGCGTTGCCCGGCTTGGATATCCGCGGTATCGACGAGTGCCTGGTAGGCGGTCAGTGCGGCCAGCGGGATGGCGGCGGCCTCGACATGGGTCAGACTGCTCGGCTTCCTGGCGAATGCGCGAGCCGGACCGGTGACGTACTCCGCGGCGGCGCCGTGCCCGTACGGATACGGCAACATGCCGAAGACCTCGTCACCCGGTGCGAACAATGTCACGCCGTAGCCGGTGGCGACCACTTCACCCGCGACGTCCCAGCCCAGCACGAACGGTGGTGCGGGCAGGAACAGGCCGCCGATGGCCCGATGCTTCCAGTCGGTCGGGTTGAGAGCGGTGGCGCGCACGCGGATGAGGATCTCGCTGGGGCCCGGCTGTGGCACCGGCAGCTCGACCTCGTGCAGCGCCTCGGGTCCGCCGAGGACGTCCTGGCTGATCGCACGCATGGTGGCGGGGACATCAAAGTTGCTCATGGCTCGAGCTTGCCGTCAGCCGACGTGCGGCGAAATGGCATGATCGCCAATGTTCGATAGGATCGTGCCATGGTGAGTGGGAGACCACATCGGGTGGTCGTGTTGGCGCTCGACGGCGTGTATCCGTTCGAACTCGGGATCCCGAACCGCGTGTTCGGGGTCGCCGATGGTCGCTACGAGATACTCACCTGCTCGATCGACGGCTCCCCGGTGCGCAGCCAGGCCGACTTCGTCATCGCCGTCCAGCGGGACGCAGCGATACTGGAAACGGCTGAGACGGTGGTGATTCCGCCGTGCGATATCGCGCCGTATCTCGCCGGTGAACCGCCGCAATCGGTGTCCGATGCGCTGGCTCGAATTCGACCGGGCGCCAGGATCGTTTCGCTGTGTACCGCGGCGGCCGTGCTGGCGGCTACCGGCAGGCTGGCCGGTCGGTCTGCCACCACACACTGGAACTCGACCGCCGATTTCCGTCGCGCCTTCCCGCAGGTTCGGCTCGATCCGAATGTGCTCTACGTCGATGACGGCGACATCCTCACCTCCGCCGGCGCCACCGCCGGTATCGATCTGTGTCTGCACCTGGTGCGTGCTGATCACGGCAGCGAGGTCGCGAACATGGCTGCCCGTCGCTGCGTGGTGCCGCCGTGGCGGGAGGGTGGCCAAGCCCAGTTCATCGAACAGCCGGTGCCGCCGACGACGTCCACGGGAACCGCGGCGGCCCGGCAGTGGGCGCTGACCCGTCTGCACCTCCCGCTGATGCTGGCCGACCTGGCAGAACAAGCCAGCATGAGCCACCGCACGTTCGCACGCCGCTTCCGCGACGAGGTGGGTGTCAGTCCCGGCCGGTGGCTGATTCAGCAGCGCGTCTTCCGTGCCCGCGAACTACTCGAGGCCACTGACCTGTCTGTCGACCGCATCGCTTCCGAGGTCGGCTTCGCTACCGGCGCTTCCTTGCGCCAACACTTGCACGAGGCGATCGGTGTCTCGCCCAGGACCTATCGCCGCAACTTCCGCGCGTCGGCGGGTTCGTCCGGGCAATCTGCCACGGCGCGAGCGGAACCCGGCTCCGGTCATCGGTGACCGAGAGGTCATTTGCCTCCGTCGCGGATGATCAGGAGTTCACGGTCGCGCCGGCGGGCGTCGTCGATTTCCGACGGAACAGTCGTGCCGGTCGTTTCTGCCGAGGTCCCGATCACCGATGTCGCCGAGGCGCATCCGCTGCTGGACTCCGCCGAGACCGTCGGCAAGGTAGTGCTCACGATTCGCTAGTACCGAACATGCTCTTCCCGAGAGCTGTTCAGGTGGGGTGAGAGGCGAGTAGGGCGTCCGCGCTCGTCGGACTCGCTGAATCATCGGCACGGCAAGCTTTCTCGGCGTCGTTGGTTCGGAAGGGTATTTCGAAATACGGCCGGGGAGAGGGGCTTCTGGTCGTATTTGCTGTGCAAATCGGTTGGGTCCTGTGTTCGAAGTCCGAGCTTCTGTATCAAGTATGTAATTTTCAGCTCAGCCCACCCGCTGAATATCGAGCTGGACGTATTCGGTGCGAAGCTGAGACGCAACCTGGAAAGTGGATGGTGCCGAGCCTCGCGGCGACTGTGGAGCGTGGCTCGCGTCAGGTCATCCACCTGCGAGGACGAGGTGATCGTAGTGCACTTCAGCACTGCGCTGGCCGGGGCGAAGACCCTGCATTTCATCGCGATTTCGGGCGCGACGCCTTGGTATTTCGCGGGTGCGACCGAAAGGCCTAGTCTATTCGGCTGCCGCGTGCAAAGGTATCAGTTGGACGACTGCCGTCAACGGCACGAGTCTGCCTGATGTGGCGTCGGGCGGTCACAAGTTTTCGTGCGGATCGAACCGCCCGGTGCCGTATCCGTCTCCCGTGACTGCATCAGGAGGAAGAAAATGACGAAGGTTCTTTTCGTGATCTCGGCGGCGGACCGCTGGACGCTGAACGATGGTTCGGTGCATCCGTCGGGTTACTGGGCCGAGGAGGTTGCGGTGCCGCACCGGATCTTCTCCGAGGCGGGCTGGGATATCACCGTCGCGACCCCGGGTGGCAAGGCTCCGACGCTCGATCAGCTCAGCCTCGGCATCGCCGGCGGGATGCCGTGGAGGCGTGGTGCGGTGAAGCACTACCTGGACGGCATCGAGGCTGTCCTCGCCACGCCGGTGACGCTCGATTCCGTCGATCCGGATGCGTTCGATCTGGTGTTCTATCCCGGCGGCCACGGCCCTATGGAGGACCTCGCCTACGACGAGACCTCCGGCGCGCTGCTGGCCAACCGGCTGGCATCCGGCAAGCCCCTCGCGCTGCTGTGCCATGCGCCCGCGGCGATCCTGGCCGCGACCAAGCCTGACGGCACCTCACCGTTCGCCGGGTACCAGATGACCGGGCTGTCCAACCGGGAGGAACTGCTCAACCGGTTCGCGAGGAAGGCGCCGTGGCTGCTGGAGGACCGGTTGAAGGAGGCGGGTGTCGAGTACTCCAAGGCGCGGATTCCGTTGCGGCCGTACATCGTTGTCGACAGGAACCTGTATACGGGGCAGAACCCGCAGTCCTCGGAGAAGCTGGCCGAGCGGCTCGTCGCCGACGTCGGTGCACGGTCCTCGAAGTGAGTCTCTCGCACATCGTCGATGCCCGCAGCACGCCCTCGGGTCCGCGCTCGCTGCCAAGGACTCCGTGACCCGAAGGGCCACCTGATGCAGGGCCGCATCCGCCATTCGGCCCTCGAACAACGGCGCGTGGCGCTCGATCCTGAGTCACACCAGAACAGCCGGAAGCAGGAACGCCAGAACCGAAGGAGAGTGCGATGACCGAAATCAAGCCGGTGCTCGAACCCGAGGCGACCGAGTTCGCGAAGGCTACCGACACGCCGCCGTTTCTGTTCCAGTTGCCGCCGGCCGAAGGCCGCAAGACGGTCGACGAGGTGCAGTCGGGTGAGATCGACAAGCCGGCGATAGACGAGGAATGGGTCACCGCCGAGGGCGGACCGACCGGCACGGTGAAAGTCCGCGTCGTCAAGCCCGCCGGCGCCACCGGGTCGCTTCCGGTCATCTTCTACATTCACGGAGCGGGCTGGGTGTTCGGCAATGCGCACACCCACGACCGGCTGGTCCGTGAGCTCGCGGTCGGCGCCGATGCGGCCGTCGTGTTCCCGGAGTACGACTTGTCCCCGGAAGCGAAGTATCCGACCGCGATCGAGCAGAACTACGCCGCCGCGCAGTGGGTGTTCGCCCACGGCGCCGAGAAGGGGCTCGACTCCTCGCGGTTCGCGGCGGCCGGAGATTCGGTGGGCGGCAACATGACGGCCGTTCTCACCTTGATGGCGAAGGATCGCGGCGACGTCGAGATCAAGCAGCAGGTGCTCTTCTACCCGGTCACCGACGCCAACTTCGACACACCGTCCTATCACCAGTTCGCCGAGCACTACTTCCTCGCCCGAGAGGGCATGAAGTGGTTCTGGGACCAGTACACGGAGAACGACGCGCAGCGCGACGAGATCTACGCGTCCCCGCTGCGTGCCTCGACCGAGCAGTTGAAGGGCTTGCCGCCGGCGCTGGTGATCACCGGCGAGGCCGATGTCCTGCGCGACGAGGGCGAGGCGTATGCGGCCAAGCTCCGTGCGGCCGGTGTTCCGGTCACCCAGGTGCGGTTCGGCGGCATCATCCACGACTTCGTGATGCTGAACGCCCTGCGCTCGACCCATGCCGCGAACGCGGCCATCAAGCTGGCGCAGGACACCCTGCGTACGGCACTGCACTGAACCCATCGGGCCCGCCCGCTATCGGAAGGAGGCGAATGTTCGCGGTGACACTCGACGGTTTCGGCGGTCCGGAGGTCATGCAATGGGCTCGGGTGGACGACCTGCCCGCGCCCGGCCCGGGGGAGGTGGCGGTCGATGTGGTGGCCGCTGGGGTGAACCGTGCCGACGTCATGCAACGCAGCGGCTTCTATCCGCCGCCGCCCGGAGCCAGCGAGATCCTCGGCCTCGAGGTTTCGGGTGTCGTCGCCGAGGTCGGCGCCGGCGTGCAGGAGTGGCGGCCCGGTGATGAGGTGTGCGCGCTGTTGGCCGGCGGTGGCTACACCGAACGGGTCAACGTGCCCGCCACCCAGTTGCTGCCGAAACCCGACGGGGTGAGCCTCACTGCGGCGGCGGCGCTGCCCGAAGCGGCCGCCACCGTGTGGTCGAATGTGGTGATGACCGCTGGGCTGCGCAGTGGACAGGTGTTGCTGATTCACGGCGGAGGGAGTGGGATCGGCACGCACGCGATTCAGGTCGGCCGGGCGCTGGGTGCGCGCGTGGCGGTGACCGCGGGATCGCGGTTCAAGCTGGAGCGCTGCCGGGAGCTGGGGGCGAACACACTGATCAACTACCGGGACGAGGATTTCGTGGCCGTGGTGACCGGCGAGTACGGGGGCGCGGACGTGATTCTCGACATCATGGGCGCCGGCTATCTACAGCGAAATGTGGAGGCGTTGGCCGAGGGCGGCGACCTGACGATCATCGGGCTGCAGGACGGGGCCGTTGCCGAGCTGAATCTTGGTGTGCTGCTGGGCAAACGGGGCTCGATCCACGTGACGAACCTGCGCCGCCGTCCCGAGCGCGGGCCCGGGTCCAAGGCCGACATCATCGCCGAGTTGTGCGAGCGGCTGTGGCCGTTGATCTCCGAGGGAACCGTCACGCCGGTTGTCGCCGCCGAAGTGCCGATCGCCGATGTCGCCGAGGCGCACCCGCTGCTGGACTCCGCCGAGTCCATCGGCAAGGTGGTGCTCATTGTTCGCGAGTCCTGACGCGGGCTTACGTCGTCGGCCCCGTCGAAGCTTTCGGCTTCGACACGCTTCGTCACGGCCGAAATCGGACTCGCGCCCGCCTGAATTCCGCATCGACGCCGATGCTCGCCCGGGGGCGGCCGATAGATCTTCCGCTCATGGCAACTAGCTATTAGCGGGATATGTCAACTCGATCCAGATATTCAAGACGATTCGTGCAAATAGGCTACTAACCATTAGCCGCCTCCACTACGCTGTCGGTCGTTACCGTCGCCGCAGCTGTATCCGAGGAGGCCGATCCATGGCGCTGGATCTCGATCGTTTGTCCTACGAGCCGTTGACGCCGGTCGCGTTCCTGGACCGGGCTGCCGACGCACACGGCGACCGGGTAGCGGTGATCGATGGTCCTCGGCAGTGGACCTACGCGCAGCTGCGCGACCGGTGCAGCCGACTCGCCGGTGCGCTCGCGCCGCTGGCCGATGGGCGACCGGTCGCCGTCTTGGCTCCCAATACGCATGTGCTGCTGGAGGCTCACTTCGGTGTTCCATGGGCGGGCGTTCCGCTGGTCGCTCTGAACACTCGCCTCGCAGGCGCCGAGATCGCTTACGTGATCGAGCACGCGAAAGCGTCTGTCCTAGTGGTCGATCCGGTGTATCGAGACCTTGTCGACGATGCGTTGGCGCGGATGAGCGCGCCGCCCGTCGTGGTGACTGTGGGTGAGCAGTACGAGCGCATGATCGCCGAAGCCGAACCGACGGTCCTCGTGCCGTCCGATGAGCGATCGCTACTGTCGATCAACTACACCTCGGGCACGACCGGGAAGCCGAAGGGCGTGATGTATCACCATCGCGGCGCGTACCTGCAGGCTCTGGCGATGGTCGGTCATACCGGTTTGTCTCCGTCGTCGGTGTATCTGTGGACCTTGCCGATGTTCCATTGCAACGGATGGTGTTTCCCGTGGGCTGTCACGGCAGCCGGTGGTACCCACGTTTGCCTGCCGAAGGTGGATCCGGCCGAGGTGTGGCGACTGATCGGGGAGAAGGGCGTCACGCATTTGAACGGTGCGCCGACCGTGCTTTCTATGCTCGCCTACGCGCCCCAGGCGCATCCGGTGACACCGTCGGTGCGGGTGGCGACCGGAGGCGCGCCGCCGAGTCCGGCGATTCTGCGCAGGATGGGGGAGCTCGGATTCGACGTCACCCACTTGTATGGACTGACAGAAACATTCGGGCCTGCGATGATCTGCGACTGGCGTCCGGAATGGAACGGACTGGACGATGCCGCGCAGGCGCGACTGAAGGCACGCCAAGGGGTCGGCAACCTGATCTCGTGCCGCGCCAGGGTGATCGGCGCCTCGGGCTCCGATGTCCCCTCCGACGGTAAGTCGGTAGGCGAGATCGCACTGCGCGGCAACAATCTGATGCTCGGATACCTCGATGACGACGAGGCGACCCGTACGGCCGTGCCCGATGGTTGGTTCCGCACCGGCGACCTGGGGGTCGTCCACCCCGACGGGTACGTCGAACTTCAGGATCGAAGCAAGGACGTCATCATCTCCGGCGGGGAGAACATCGCCTCCGTCGAGGTCGAACAGGTGCTGGCCGACCATCCGGCGGTGCTGGAGGCCGCGGTGATAGCTGTGCCCGACGAGCGTTGGGGCGAGGTTCCCGCCGCGTACGTGGCGTTGAAGGAGGGCGCGACGGCGACGGAGGGCGAACTGATCGAGTTCGTACGGCAGCATCTGGCGAGGTTCAAGGCACCCAAGACCGTGACGTTCGGCCCGCTGCCGAGGACGTCCACGGGGAAGGTGCAGAAGTACGTGCTGCGGGATGCGGCGTGGGCGAGGGCGGACAGGCGAATCCGGTGAGCACGGTCAGGCGGCGCCGACCAGCCGCAGCGCGAAATCGACGTACTGCCAGACGATTTCGTTCTCGTTGAACTCGGCATCCTCGCGAAACCAGGTGGCGACACCCATGCCGAGGTCGAGGATCGCGTACGAGGCGATCCGCTCCGAGGCCACCTGGAACCGGCCCGCGGCGACGCCATCGGCGATGAGGGACCGGAAGTTGCGCTCGTACTCCGAGCGTCGGGACAAGACCGCCGACAGATACGGCTCGGTCAAGCTGCGGATCTCGCGGTTGCCTGCGAAAGCCTCCAATCGATGGCGTGCGTGATAACGAACGTGCGCCTCGACCGCTCGGCGCAGCCTTTCGGTCGGGTCGCTGGTGCCCGACACCGCCCGTTGGTGCTCGGTGAGCAGGGCATCCATGGTGCCGATCATGATGTCCGCCAGGAGTTCCTGCTTGGACGTGACGTGCTTGTAGAGGCTCGGACCCCGGATCCCGACCCGGGCTCCGATCTCACTCATCGAGGTGGCCTCGTACCCCTGCACCACGAACAACTCCAGGGCTGCTCTGCGGATCGCGGTGCTGCGCGCAGTCGCCGTCCCGTTCATCGAATGCTCCCTTCGGCATGCGGCTATCGCATATTAGCCACCGCTCGCCGCTTCTACCGGAAGGGGCCTGTGCCGCTCCAGCCTGGCCGCCGCTGTCAGAGCGGACTGGGCTCGGGGGCGTGAGGTGCGCCGATCCAGTGCAGGAGCTGATGGATCGTTTCGTCGGCGAGGCGGTACCGAACGATTCGGCCGCTCTTGGATGCGGTGACCCAGCCCTGATAACGCAACAGGCGCAGGGCATGGGACGCGGCGGTGGCCGTCATGCCGACGGCGGCCGCGAGCTCGGTCACGCTCTGATCGGGGGTGTGGTGCAGGCACACCAGCAGCCGGAGCCGATTGGCGTCGGAGAGGAGGTCGAACCGATGGGCCCAGTGTTCGATACCCGCGACATCCAGGCCAGGCACTGGGAGCCGGGCGTGTTCGGGGTTCTTCGGGGAGCTCGAGGCCACTGTTCTACTCTGCCGTTCTCTCCTTGCCGGGGCCAGTCGTCGCCAATGCTCACATATCTGTCCACTTGTACATATATTGCGCGTATCGTATCGGGGGGTGAGCCTCACCACGTCCGCCATGCATATGAGTGACGGCATTGTCGACGCACCCACCTCTGTGTTGTTCGCAGTGATCGCCGTCGCGGGCTTGGGATTCGCGACGTGGCGCGCCCGTGCGAAGCTGGACGAGCGTGCCGCTCCGATGGCAGGTCTGGTGGCCGCGTTCATCTTCGCGGTGCAAATGGTGAATTTCCCGATCCTGCCAGGCGTGAGCGGGCATCTCTTGGGCGGGGCGCTCGCCGCGATCCTCGTCGGGCCATACGTGGGGGCGCTGTGTGTGGCGATCGTGCTCGTTGTCCAAGCGCTGCTGTTCGCCGACGGCGGGCTGACTGCACTGGGTACGAACATCACGAACATGGCGTTGATCGGGGTGGCCGTCGGATACTTCGTCGCGCGTCGTTCGCTGCCCCTTGTGCCGTCGCGCGGCGGGATCGGTGCCGTCGCCTTCGTCGCCGCAGTGGCCGGAACCATCGTCGCCGCAATGGGTTTCGTCTTCGAGTACGCGATAGGTGGGGCCGCGGGGTCGACCGTCGGGGCGGTCGCCTGGTACATGCTGGTCACGCACACGCTGATCGGCATCGGCGAAGGCCTCATCACCGCGATCACCGTCGTCGCCGTCGTCAATGCCCGGCCCGACCTCGTGTACCTACTGCGTGCCACCGAACGGACCGCGACGCCGCGCGTCGCGCTCTCGATGAACGGATTCCTGTTCGGTTTCGCCGCCGTCGCGGTGCTCGTCGCGGGCCTGCTGTCCTACGTGGCGAGTTCGCAGCCCGACGGACTCGATGCCACGACGCAGCGCGGCTGCACCGTGGTCGAGGTCGACGGAACCGAGGAATTGCACGGCGAATGCATCGCGCAGAACGCGGACAGTCACGCGATGGCGGATTGGCCGCTGGCCGACTACACGATCGACGGCAACGACCGGTTGACCGGCATCGCGGGCGTTCTCGGGGTGGCCGCCGCCTTCGCCGCACTGTTCGCGATCGTGCGCATCATCCGCGCTGGTCGATCGGATCGCCCACGGGCCGAGCGGGTTTCGGAGTCCGAAAGCGCATCGCCCGAATCGGAGTCGACCTAGGTGTCCACAGTCAGCCACCGGCTGCACTTGCCCGGCAGTTCGCCGGTGCATCGGACTCCGGCCGAAGTGAAGATCGTCTGCGCCGTGATCACGGTCTTCGCCGTGGTCGCGACGCCACGAGAGATGTTCTGGCCATTCGCTGTCTACGCGGCCGGATTGATCGTGATCTGGCGCATCGCGCGCATCCCACCGCGGTGGATCGCGCCGCGTCTGCTCATCGAGTTGCCCTTTGTCGTGCTGGCGCTGCTGCTGCCGTTCGCGGCAGGCGAACCCAGAACGACACTGCTCGGGCTGTCGCTGTCGACGACTGGCCTCTACGCCGCCTGGGGGATAATCGCGAAAGGAACAATCGGGGTGGGGATTTCGCTGACCGTGGCGGCGACGACCAGCGTTCGTGACCTGCCGGGCGGGCTGAGCAGGCTACACGTGCCCGGCATGATCGTCACGATCGTGGTGCTGATGCTGCGGTACGTGGACGTGATCACCGACGAGGCGGCACGCATGCGCCTGGCACGGGTCTCGCGCGGAGACGACCCGCGGACGATTCGTCAGATCGGCGCGACAGCACGCGGCGTCGGTAGCCTGTTCCTGCGATCCTACGAACGAGGAGAACGGGTCCACTTGGCCATGCTCTCGCGCGGATTCACCGGCACCATCGTGGATTTCGGCACACCCACCGCCACCCGCGGGCAATGGCTCGTCGCCTGCGTTCCCGCATTGGCGGCAGTCGGAGTCTGCGTCGCCGCGTGGGCCGTCCGATGAACGAGTCCGCGGCGCCCGCCGTACGCCTCGTCGACCTAGCTTTCGCATATCCGGACGGGACCGCCGCGCTCGATGGGCTGAACCTCGACATCGCCGCAGGCGAGCGAGTCGCGGTTCTGGGGCCCAACGGCGCGGGCAAGTCCACACTGATGCTGCATCTCAACGGTGTCCTGACCGCGAATTCGGGAGAGGTGCACATCGGCGGAACTCACCTGGACCGCAACACCGTTCGCGCCATCCGCCAACGCGTCGGTGTCGTGTTCCAGGACCCCGACGACCAACTGTTCATGCCGACGGTCGAACAAGACGTCGCGTTCGGACCGAGCAATTTCGGTGCGCGCGGCGAACACCTCACCGAGAGCGTGCGTTTCGCGCTCGCCGCGGTCGGCATGTCGGACCGGGCCGATCGTTCCCCGACGCGGCTGTCGCTCGGCGAACGCCGCCGCGCCGCGCTCGCCACCGTCCTGGCCTGCCGCCCCGAAGTACTCGTCCTCGACGAACCGGCCGCCAACCTGGACCCAGTGGCCCGCCGCGAACTCGCCGACATCCTGCTGTCCCTGCCGACCACACTCGTCCTGGTGACCCACGACCTGCCCTACGCCCAGCGCATCTGCGACCGCGCGGTGATCCTCGACAGCGGACGCATCGTCGCGGACGGCCCCATCGACGAGATCCTGGGCGACACCGACCTTCTCGCCGCCCACCGCCTCAGCTGACCCCACAGCGGACCGATCCCGGATCGTGCGCCAACACGCCGCCGAACCTCCCCATCCGCCACCTACACTGCGACGATGGCAGCAAGTGACGCACCCGATCTGTTCGGAAAAGTCGTGTGGTTCAACAGGAATGCGCCGCTCGACCCAGCCTGGGGCGAATGACTTCTCGGCATTCCTCTCGCGGTCCCACCCGGGCCGCAGCGGACGAGCACCGAGCGCCCGGTTCAATCGGGTAGCAGGCCGTGCTCCATGGCGAAGACGGCCGCACCCGCGCGTGTGCGGCGGCCGGTCTTGTCGTAGATGTGCGCGAGGTGATGTCCCACCGTGCGCTCGGACAACACCAGTTCCGCCGCGATCAGTCGGTTCGACAGGCCACGTGCGGCGAGCCGCAGCACTTCGACCTCGCGTTCGGTGAGGCCGCAGGGGAATTCGGTACGCGGCTTGCGCAGACCCGCCGCCTCCACCACCGCGGCGCAGGCGGCCGTGTCCAGCCTGCCCGTGGTCGCCTCGGCGACGAGCATCTGCGCGGCGTCGTCGGGAGAGAAGGCGGGCCGATGCGGTCGCGGCTCGGTCAGCGCCGCGAAAACGTCTGCGGCGGCGAGGATTCGGGCCGATTTCGACAGGTCGTGACTGCCGACGCCGCGGTGGTAGCCGCTGCCGTCGAGACGTTCGTGGTGGCCCGCCGCGATCTCACGCAGATCGGCCAGGCCCGGACACCGTTGCAGCACCCGGTCGGTCCAATACGTGTGCAGCCGAACGCGTTCCCAGTCACCGGGACCGAGCGGTCCGGGGCGATCCCAGATCGCGGAGGACACCGCCGCCCGGCCGATGTCGTGCACCAGCGCCGCGGCGCGGAGGGTGTCGAGATCGCCCGCACCCATCCCGGAC
The DNA here is from genome assembly GCF_965341865.1 of Nocardia sp. bgisy134. GTDB lineage: Bacteria > Actinomycetota > Actinomycetes > Mycobacteriales > Mycobacteriaceae > Nocardia. Next base: position 2,355 of record NZ_CBDQZP010000015.1, on the reverse strand, counting down.
AACCTGGCCGCGCCGCACGCGAGATCGGCCACGTGCGCCGAATGCCCCAGCAGCCAGCGACCTTTCAGGTCGACCACGATGGCGAGCGCGAGGCACAGCTCCAGCCGTTCGGCAGGCCGGATGTACAGCGGAATCCCCGGCTCGGCGTGCATGACCGCGGCCAGCACGTCCGGAACGTCGAGGCAGTCCCACACCTCGTCGGCGGCGAACGAGTCCACTACCTCCGGGTCGAGATGCCCGCCCGCGCGGCGCCGTAGCTCGTCCACCGCACCGCGGCGTCCCCGGCCCATCGCGGCGAGGACCGCCTGCTCGGCGACGTGCACGATGCGCCCCGCCAGCGAGATCTCCTCTCCCCGAAGCCGTTCGGGCGCGCCGAGACCGTCCCAGCGTTCCTTGACCTCGGTCAGCGCGACCACGGCCGCGTCCGGCAGCCCGAGCCGCGGTCCGAGCGCTCGGCTGACCTCGCACACCGAGCGGACCGCCGCGGATTTCTGCGCGGGCGTCGTCGTGGCGAACCGCTCCCGGACCAGCGGCTGGACCCCGGGAGCCCAGGAGCCGAACTGCTCGAGCTGCGCGGCGAAGACCGGTGCGTCGCTGCTGTCGATCACGTGGTAGGCCCGCTGGAAAGCTATGTCGTCGGCGAACGCCTCGGCGTTCTCCGACGCTCGGCTGGTGCACCCGACCGCACCGAGCAGGGCGGCATGGAAGACGATGCGCCGGTCGGCCTGATCGAGACCGATCCGCTCCGCGAGCGCGGTCGCCAGCAGGCAGGTTGCCAGTCCCTTCTCGAACGGCGCTCCGGTCGCTAGGTCAGTGGTCAGTGACAGAGCGGCCAGGACTTCGGTGACCCGGATGGACGCGGCTGGTACACCGCCCGAGCGAGCTGATCCCCGGTACTCGTTTCCGGTGTCGAGACGGGGGGAGGAGTCGGACACCCTCCTACCGTATCGCGGGCCGGATCAGCCCGAATCACATCGACAGTGGCCCGCGTCGATCCGGCGGACCGGTCGACGCGGGCGTGTCCCTATCGATTCATCGGGCGCCGAGCGCGTCGAGGGCCTGTCGGGCCCGCGGAGTGTGCAAGGGCGAGAAGTACGGGTTCGTCCGCAATGCATCGGACAGTGCGGCGGCGGCCTGATCGGCCTCGCCCAGCGCCGCGAGGATCATGCCGCGATGGTAGGCGAGAGTGGCGCTGCGCCAGCCCAGCGATGCCGCTCGGTCGGCGTAGACGATCGCTTCGGCATCACGCCCCGCCTTGTGCAGCGACCAGGCGAGCACATCGGAGGTGATGACGCTCTGCCTGCGGCCGAACTCCAGCTGCGCCAGCCGCACCGCCTCGGCCGGGTCACCGTGTTCCGCGGCGAGTTGAGCGGCGTCCACGTACTCGGTGGCTCCCTGCTCTTCGAGCCTGCGGAACTGGTCGGAGACCTCCCGATACCGGACGGCTGCCTCGTCGGGCCTGCCCGCGGCCTCCAACAACTCGCCGAACTCGATCAAGTACTCCGGCAGTGGCGCGCGGTCGGTCAGTGCCGTGTACTCGGCGATGGCCCGGTCGAGATCGCCGCGGGCGGCGTACGTCTTGGCCATGCCCTGTTGCAGCGCCGCGTTCGCCGGGTTCGCCAGAAGACCGGAGCGGTAATGGCTTTCGGCCTCATCGAGGTTTCCGGTGTGGAACGCGAGCTCGCCGAGGTGGTAGCGGCAGAAAGCGATCTGGTCGGCGGTGTTCGCCGCGTCGAGCGCCATCTGCAGCGCCTGCCGGGCCTCGTCGGTGCGACCGCGCAGTTCGAGGTCGTAGGCGGCGCGGGTGAACGACGGAACGCCGGGACGCAGGTCGAGCATCCGCTGCACGGCCGCGCTCGCGGCGTCGGCCTCGCCGAGTTGGGTCAGCGCATCGATCAGGACGCCGTAGACGTCCGCACTGTCCGGTCGCAGCGCGAGAGCTTGTTCTGCGTAGCCGCGCGCGGCGATGAAGTCGTGCCGGGCGTTGGCGAGCGCACCGAGTCCGGTCAGCGCTTCGGCATTGCCTTCGGGCTTCAGCTCCAGCGATCGATCCAGCGCCCGCTGCGCCTGGCCATAGTTCTCGGGATCGCCGGTCACTCGGGCCAGCTCGACATAGGCTGCGCCGAGTCCGGCCCAGCCGATCGCGTTGCCGGGCACTCGATCGAGCTGTTGCTGCGTCTGGGTGATCTGTGCGGCCAACGGGCCGCTGGGGTCGGTGGTGACGGGCTGCGCGGCCGGGGAGTCGTCGGGCAGCGCCGCGGTGACTCCCAGCGCGGCGGCGATCGTGGCGGCCAGGACGAACAGGATGAGCAAAGGTCTACGGAGGGTGCGGGAAACAAGTTCGGACATCACGAG
>NZ_CBDQZP010000014.1:0-225669 GCF_965341865.1 Nocardia sp. bgisy134 | reverse complement strand
GGGGCGCTGTCGGGCCGATTTCGTCGACAGCTCGTCGCGCGGCCGGAGCGGACGCGGAGGTACGCCCGAGGGGCATCGGATCTTTTCCGGTTCCGCGGTCCCGCCCCCGCGTGAATCCTGGCTATTTGCTTGTGGTTTGCCCTGGTTCGAGCCTTGCACACTGAAGAATTTCCGTTCGGGCCGCGCGGTATGAATTCTGCTGGTTTCCTTGTCGAGTCAGGATCGACAGTCCGCGAGCGGGGCGAGCTGGAAGCCGGGGACGGCCGTGCATCGAATACCGATACGGCAGCGTAATTTTCGGATGGGCTGGGTGTGGTCGGTCGTCGGCACGGTGATCGCGGTGGTCGGCGTCGCGGTGTGGGCGACGCGGCCCGAAGCGGTCACGTGCGAGCCGGCAACGGATGGCGGCGTGCAGACCCTCCCGACGTGGTCGCCTGCGACCGGAGGCAGTTCCGGTGTGCCCGCGCGACATTGGCCGCCGCTGCCGCCGATGCCGGGTGAAGCGCGGTACTACTCGTCCAAGTCGACAGTCGCGTGCTCGTTCGAGGACCTCCCCGCCGACGGACTCTACGCCGGGCTGTCCACCGCGGAGTTCGGCCGGGCCGACCTGTGCGGCGGCCACCTCGACGTCCGCGGTCCGCACGGAGCGGTACGCGTGCTCGTCGCCGATCGTTGCCCGGGATGCGCTCCGGGGCAGCTGGATCTGAGCATCGCCGCGTTCGACCGGATCGCCGACCGCGCCGACGGCGTCGCGCAGATCAGCTATCGGCTGGTGCGGGATCCCGAGCCCGCCCCCGAACTCGGCTACGCGGTGAAACCGGATTCGACGAGAGGGTGGCTGTCCCTGCTGATCACCGGCACCGGCAACCCGATCCGCCAGGTCGCGCTGCGCGACGAGGCGGGCGAGCAGTGGCGCGAGCTGACGCGCGGCATGGACAACTACTGGACTCTCGTCGGGGCCGGAACGGGACCGTTCATCGCGCGGATCACCGACGCGTACGGGCACGAAGCCGAGATCATCGGGGTGACAATCGATTCCGGCGAACGTCAGACCGGCGTGCGGCTCTACTCGGCCGCCGCCGACCCCGCGCCGATCGTCGTGCCCGTCACCTCGCCGATGCGCGCCCAGAATTCGATCGCCGCCCCGTCGCTCTGCGTTCGCTAGCACGAAGCCCCGCGAACGCCACATCGCCGCGGAATTGTCCGGCCGTTGGCCTGGCCGGGTGAGAGCGAGTGAACTTCGCCGCGATCGCGGCATCGTCTGGGAGATCGGACGTCCAGCCGGTGCCGAGCCGCTCGTTTCTGGCTCGGTGCGACGATGGACGCGCGACGTGGCCGGTCCGGCCGGGGGAGTAGCCGGGAGTGCGCCCGCCGCGGCGAGATCGTGTCAGACTGGTCCGAGCCCCGTCACATCGCGAAGAGGTGATTCGGAGTGAACCGATGATCGCGTGGCGTGTCCGCCGCCCCGGCCCGATCGACGACGGGCCGATCGATCTGGTGCGCGAACCCGCGCCCGAGCCGGGCGCGGGAGAACTGCTGGTGCGCGTGCTCGCCTGCGGGGTGTGTCGCACGGATCTGCATGTGGCCGAGGCCGACCTCCCGGTGCATCGGGTCGGTGTGACGCCCGGCCACGAAGTGGTGGGTGAAGTCGTCGCGCTGGGTCCCGAGGTGACGGCGTCGGCCGGGCGGGCGTTCGCGCCGGGCGACCGGGTCGGCATCGCCTGGCTGCGCCACACCTGCGGAACCTGCCGCTACTGCCTGCGCGGCGCCGAGAACCTCTGCCCGGAGTCGCGCTACACCGGCTGGGACGCCGACGGCGGTTACGCCGAGTTCGCCACCGTCCCCGCCGATTTCGCGCACCACTTGCCCTCCGGGTACCACGACGCCGAGACCGCGCCGCTGCTGTGCGCGGGCATCATCGGCTACCGCGCGCTGCAACGCGCCTCCCTTCCCGAGGGCGGGCGGCTCGGCATCTACGGCTTCGGCGGCAGCGCGCACATCGCGGCACAGGTCGCACTGGCTCGCGGCGCCGAAGTGCACGTCATGACCCGCGATCCGGCCGCTCGCGAGCTGGCCCGCGAGCTCGGCGCCGCCTCGGTGCAGGGCGCCGCGGAACCGCCACCGGCGCCGTTGGATTCGGCGATTCTGTTCGCGCCCGTCGGCGAGCTGGTACTGCCCGCGCTGGAGGCGCTGGACCGCGGCGGCGTGCTCGCGATCGCCGGGATCCACCTGAGCGACATCCCGGCCTTGAACTATCAGCGACACCTGTTCCAGGAGCGGGAAATTCGCTCGGTCACGGCGAACACTCGCGCCGATGCGCGGGAGTTCCTGGCCCTGGCCGAAAAACACCGGATAACCGTGACGACGCAGGGGTACTCCCTGGACAGGGCGGATCGGGCGCTCGCCGACCTGGCGCACGGGCGGTTCACGGGCGCAGCGGTTCTCGTCCCGTAGCGTCCTCGCCGCGCCGGGCAACCCACTCGCACAACGATTGTGCGATGACTCGGTCTCGCTTGGATCGAGTTGCTTGACGCAACTCACTGCCGTTCTTACCTTCGCGGATATAGCCGAGTGATTGTCACTGACAACCGTCACTCGGTGTTCTCACAACGGCGTGAGTGGGTGATCATCATGGCGAACCGGAAGGTAAATCTGTTCCGAAAGAGGCCTCTGGCAAGGGCATTCGCAGTGCTATTGCTCGTAGCGGGGGTCGGAGCGGCGACAAGTCTCGGCACACCGGCGTCAGCCGACGCGTGTGCTGCAGTGGACGTGGTCGTGGCCCGAGGTACCGGGGAACCGGGGTGGTTGGGGAGTGTGGTCGGCGATCCGCTGTACGGCACACTGCTCCAAACGCTTCCGGTCGACTCCACCGCGTATGCGGTGAACTACCCGGCGGACCTGCTCGTTCCATCCTCGGTGAGCGATGGCACGCGGGACATGACCGCGCACATCATGGCCCAGGCGGCGATGTGCCCGGATCAGCGGTTCATTCTGGTCGGTTACTCGCAGGGCGCGGTCGTCACGCACGGCGTGCTCGGCACAGGCATCGTGACCGTGCTGCCCGGCATGTACGTCCTGCCGTACGAGCTGGAATCGAGGATCGCCGCGGTGCTGCTGTTCGGTGATCCGGTCCGCCTGATCGGATGGAACGTGCCGGGGCTGTACGCCTGGCGCACCGCCAACTACTGCACCGGCGGCGACCCGGTGTGCGGCGGCGGTTTCGATCCGGCGGCGCACGGCAACTACGGTTGGGCGATGTGGCCCGCCGCGGACTTCGCGGCCGCCCACGTCTGAGCACCGGCCGGGAAATCCGGGACGTCGGGGCCGGCGGCAACGTCGGCCCCGACACTTGTGTGCACGCTCGCCGCAGTGAATGTTGCTGTCCACGAACCGAATTCGGGTCATTCGGTGACGAAGTCGGCCATCATCGCCATGTCCTCGTGCTCGAGATTGTGGCAGTGCAGCATGAACGGGCCGGGATAGTCGGTGAAGCGCACCGCGACCTCGACCGCCTCCGCGGGACGCAGGTCGACGGTGTCCTTCCAGCCCGCGTCGAATCGGCCGGGTGCGCGGTTGTTGCGCCCGATCACCTGGAACGGATCGAGGTGGACGTGCACCGGGTGGTGGAAATCGGTGAGAAAACGCCAGATCTCGACCGAGCCGAGCTTCGGCCTGGCCAGCGGCTCGCCCGGTGCGTAGAGCCTGCCGTTGACGGCCCAGCCGTGTTCGCGCAGCTGAAAATGGAAGGTGCGCACCGCGACCGCCGCGCTCGGGTCCAGCGCGGCGATCCGGCTCAGCCGCTCGGGGACGGTGCTGTCGTCGCGCCGCGATGACCCGGTGAGGTCGAAGCACATGACCTCGGCGGTGCGTCCGGTCCCGAACTCGTTGCGCATCAGCACCCGCGTTCCCGGACGGTAGAGCGCGAAATCCACGACGAGGTCGACCCGTTCGCCGGGAGAGAGGTCGATCGTGTCGTGGGCGACGGGCCGTTCGAGAAGCCCGCCGTCGCTGCCGATCTGGACGAACCCGCCACCACCCGGCGGTGGCGGATCCAGCGCCAGACGATAGCGGCGGGCGTTGGAACCGTTCAACAGCCGGAACCGATAGCGCAGCGGATCGACCTCGAGGCGCGGCCACGGCGCGCCGTTGACCAGCACGACGTCGCCGAGCACACCGTTCATGTACGCATCGGTGACGCCGGGGGTGTGCAGCGCCGGATCGGCTTGCGGATAGGCGAAGGAACCGTCCTCGGCGAACGAGCGATCGGCGATCATCAGTGGAATGTCGCGGTCGCCGGTGGGCAGCCCGAGCGCGGCCTCCTCGTCGTCGGTGATCAGGTGGAACCCGGCGAGTCCGCGCCAGACCGCCGGACCGGTGAAGCCGTGCCGGTGGTCGTGATACCAGAGTGTCGCCGCGCGTTGGTCGTTCGGATAGTGATAGTCGCGCTCGCCGTGGGAGTTCGTGTACCCGGCCGCAGGTGCGCCGTGGTCGCCGTGGTGCACGCTCGTGGCCGCGGTCGCACCGTGCGGGAGGATGACGTCCATCGGGTAGCCGTCGCTGTCGGCCGGGGTGTGCCCGCCGTGCAGGTGCACGACCACCGGGTGCGGTAATTCGTTGCGGTGGCGCACCACCGACCGACGGCCGGATCGCGCCAGGATGGTCGGACCGGGAAAGCTTCCGCCGTAGGTCCAGGCCGGTGTCCGCAGACCGGGCAGGATCTCCAGATCCGTTTCGCGCTGGACGATTTCGTAGTAGTCCGCTTCCGCGTCGCTGCGCACCGGTGCGAGGACGGCGGGGACGGGCAGCGGCGCCTGGAAGGCCGGTGGCAGGGGCGCCGCGCTCGGCAGCACGCGGCCGGGTTGTCCTGGCGTGAGCAGCAGGCCGCCCCGGACGCCCGCCGCACCCAAGGTCGCCGCGACGCCGAGGCCCGCCCCGGCCGCCAGGAATCCGCGTCGGCTCATCCGGTTCACGCGCGCCACCGCCACGCCCAAGTTGTCAGCAGTGCGGTGCCGATCGACAGCCCCACGGCGAGCGGCACGTGCACGGCGAGGATCCGCTGTTCACCCAGCGGGATGAGCGCACCCGCGATGACCGTCTGCACGACACCGGTCCGGACCGGCCACGACGGGCCGGAACCCAAGCGCCACAACAGGATCGCGGCGACGGTTTGGAGCACCATGCACACCGCCACGACGCCGCCGTTGCGGCCGTGTGCCGCCAGCGCCTCGAAGTGCCCGGACAAGAACTCGCCCGCCAGCAGCGCCTGGCTCAGCACGAGCAGCGCCGCGACGGCGGTGCAGGCTCGAAACAGCGCCAGTGGCCAGAAGCGGGGCGGAGCAAGGGATTCGGTCACGAATTCTCCTACCGGAAGGATGAAGCGGGATCAGCGGGCCTGGCGCACGCCGCGCCGCCAGACCTCCGCGAGCGCGGTTGTCGCCGTGATGTCGGTGGTGGGATCTCCGTCGACCAGCAGCAGGTCGGCGCGCAGCCCCGGCGCGATCCGGCCGCGGTCGGCGAGCCCGAAATGCCGGGCGGGCAGGCTGGTCGCCGCGGCGAGGGCCTGCTCCGGCGTGAGTCCCGCCTCGGTGAGCATGCGCAGTTCGGTGTGCAGGTCGACGCCGTGCGCGGGGACGAACGGCGTGGCGTCGGTACCGGCCAGCAGCGGAACGCCCGCGCGGTGCAGTGCGCGCGCGACCCGGGTGGCGCCGTCGAGTGTTCCGGTCCGTGCGCAGTCCGGTGTCTGCGCCGACGGATCGCCGATCGCGGCGAAGTACACCAGCGTGGAGACGACGAAGACACCCTGCGCGGCGACGCGGTCGACGAGCGCGGTGTCCTCGTCCGTCCACACGTGCGCGAGCCCGTCGACTCCCGCGTCCAGTGCGATGCGCACCTCGGCGGCGGTGACGGCGTGCGCGAGGACGCGCAACCCTGCCGCGTGCGCCGCGGTGACCAGCGCCGCCGCGGTGTCCGCGCCGAGCACGGGAAGCCGCGTGCCGTGCACCGCCCCGTCGTCGACGACGATCTTCAGGTAGTCCACGCCCTCGGCGATGCGGGCGCGCACGAAATCCTCGGCCTGATCCGGGCGCTCGATGGTGTCGAACGGCGCGACATCGAGCGCGTCCATCCCGGGCGCTGTGAGCAGCTGGCTCGGATGTCCGCCTGGCGCGGTCGCGAGGGTGCCCGCGCTGCGGAAGTCGGCGACGTCGTCCCGCTCGGCGGCCAGCGCCCGCTGGGCGGGGAGGTGATTCGGCAGGCAGAACATGTCCAGTTCGGTCGTGACGCCGTGGCGCAGCGCCTCGGCCAGGTCGTCGCCGAACACGTGGGTGTGCGCGTCGATCAATCCCGGCAGCAAGGTCTTTCCCGCGCCGTCGATCTCGACGTCGGCGGTGCCGCCGTCGTAGCCGGCGATGCGGTCGTCGACGATCAGCACGGTGGCGTCGGTGCTGGTCTTCTCCCCGTCGAACAGTCGGACGTCGCGAATTACGGTGCGCATCGGTGCTCTCCTTCGTTCTCGGCGGCAGGGCGCCGCGTACGGACCTCAGGAGTCGCGGGAGAGGCGCGAGTGTGACGTTCGAGTGAGATGGATCACTCGATGGCCGCGCCGCGTCACACCCCGATGCGGCGCGGCCCTCTCATGCTCGAGACGAGCGAGCGTAGACAGGGAGATGTGATGGAACACCGGCCCGCGGGCGCCAGCGCCATGGATACCGATGCCGCGACAGAAGTGTTCGTGCGACACCGCGAGCTGCTGTTCTCGGTGGTCTACACGATGCTCGGCAGCGTCGCCGACACCGAGGACGTGCTACAGGAGACCTGGCTGTCGCTGGCGCCGCGCAATACGGCGCTGTCGGCCGAGGAGATCGCCAACCCGCGCGCCTACCTGGTGCGGGTGGCCGTGAATCAGGCGCTCGCGCGGCGCAACGCGATGATCCGGAGACGGGAAACCTATGTCGGACAATGGCTTCCGGAGCCCGTGGTGCGCGAGACCGAACCCGAGCCCGACGCCGCCGACCGCGTGGTGCGCACCGAGGCGTTCTCGATGGCGCTGCTGGTGCTCCTCGAATCGCTGACCCCGCTGGAGCGCGCGGTGTTCGTGCTGCACGAGGTGTTCGGGTACCCGCACACCGAGATCGCCGAGATCCTCGGGCGCACACCGGCGGCGGTGCGCCAGATCGCGCACCGCGCCCGCGGTCACGCGCAAGCCCGTCGTCCGCGCGGGCACGCCGATCCGAAGGCGCGGCGCCGGGTGACCGAACGGTTCGTCGAAGCGGCGATGGGCGGCGACCTCGAGGACCTGCTCGCCGTCCTCGCCCCCGACGTCACCCTGTGGACCGACGGCGGCGAGCGCGGCCCCGCGACCAGCCTGCGCCCGGTGCACGGAGCGGGCGCGGTGGCGCGGTTGTTCGCCGACGTGGCGCGCGGGCTGCGGCCCGGCTACCGGGTTCGGTACCGGGCCGTCAGCACCGATCCGTGCGCGGTGCTCTTCGACGGCGACGCCCCGCTGGCCGTCGTCGTGCTGGACGTGACCGCCGAGGACACCGTGCGCGGCATCTACTCGGTCACCAATCCGGACAAGCTGACGCACATCCGCTGAGCCGCGGCCCGGTCTACCACTGCAGGCCGGGCACCACCCGCGCGACCTTGGCCGCCGGGTTCGGCAGTGCCATCAGCGGCAGCAGCACCGGCGCGAGAAGGGTGAGCGGGCCGCGCCCCGAGCTGTCCTCCGCGGCACCGGGGGAAACCGGGACCTCGGTCGAGACGCCCTGTGCCGCATGCGATTCGCCGAACATGCGGAAGCCCTGATGCATGATCGTGCGCTTCACCGAAGGCATCAGCAGATCGACCGCCTGGGCGAAGGTGCCGACCGGGGTGTCGATGCGGTGCGGCCGGTCCTCCAGCGCCCGCACCACGATGGCCGCGGCCCGGTCGGGATCCGGCACCGGCAGCGAGCGGTACAGGTCGGTCGGCGCGATCATCGGGGTGCGCACGAGCGGCATCCGCACCGAGGTGAAGGTGATGCCCGCGTCCCGGTTCTCGACGGCGGCGATCTCGCTGAAGTTGTCCAGCGCCGACTTGCTGGCCACGTAGGCGGCGAAGCGCGGGACCTTGGTCTGCACCGCGATGGAGGAGATGTTGACGATGTGACCGAAACGCCGCGCCCGCATCGACGGCAGCAGGCCGAGGATGAGCCGCACCGCGCCGAAGTAGTTCACCGCCATGGTCCGCTCGAAATCGTGCATCCGGTCGGTGGAGTTCGCCACCGCACGGCGGATCGAGCGGCCCGCGTTGTTCACCAGGTAGTCGACGTGGCCGTGGTCGGCGAGCACCGCGCTCACCAGGCCGTCGACGGCCTCGGGGTCGGTGATGTCGCACGGATAGGTATGCGCCGCCCCGCCTTCCGCGCGCACCGACTCGGCCGCGGCGAGCAGGTCGGCGCGGCCGCGCGCCACCATGAGCACGGTGGCGCCGCGCCGTGCCACGGCGTGCGCGGTGGCCAGGCCGATGCCGGAGGAGGCTCCGGTGATGAGCACGATCCGTCCGGACAGCGGGTCGCCGCTGTCGGCCGGGCGGTCCCGGTTCGGATCCAGGTTCGCGCGCCAGTACTGCCACAGCCGCGCGGCGTAGCTCTCGAACGACGGCACCGACAAGCCGCTGCCGCGCAACTGGGCCTGCGTGGAGTCCGAGACGAACTCCGAGGAGAAGGACGTGTGCGGCGCGACCTCCGGGGGAATTCCCAACTGCGCCAACAGGAAATCGCGGACCGCGGGCACGCCGGGCAGCTGCGCGAGACCGTGCAGCGCCAGCCCGCTGCCCGGCACGGGGCCGATGCCTGCGGGTGCGCCCGCCGCCGCGGCGAGTGCGCCGTACACGGCGTCGAACGGCTGCGGCCGCGGGTTCACCAGGTGGAAGGTGCGGCCGTCGAGGCCGGACTTGCGCACCAGCTCCACCATGGCCGCCGCGACGTAGTCGACCGGGACGATGTTGGTGGCGCCCAGGTCGGGCAGCGGCATCGGCAGGTCGGACGGCAGGGCCGCGAGCTTGGCGATGGCGGAGAAGAAGTAGTACGGGCCGTCGATCTTGTCCATCTCGCCGGTGCGGGAGTCGCCGACCACGATCGCCGGTCGATACACCCGCCAGCGCACCCCGCGCGACTCGCGAACCAGCTGTTCAGCGACGAATTTGGTGCGGTGGTACGGGGAGGTCAGGTTCTGGCCGAGGTCGAAATCCTCCTCGAAGAACTTGCCCTTGTGGTCGCCGGCGACCGCGACCGAGGACACGTGGTGCAGCACCGCGTCGAGCTCTCGAGCCAGCGCGATCACCGAGCGGGTGCCCGCCACGTTGGCGGCGTGCGCGGTGTGTTCGTCGGCGGTCATGTCGTAGACCGCGCCCAGATGGATCACGTGATCGGCCTTCGGCGCCTGATCACGCAGGCCGAGCCGCTCGGCGGTGAGATCGCCGACCAGGGCGAAGACGCGTTCGCCGCCGTGCCAGCCCTCGGCCAATTCCGTGAACTTGGCTAACGATTCGGCGCGGACGAGCACGTGGATGATCGCTTCGGGATCGGTATCCAGCAGCCCTTGCACGACCCGTCGACCCAGAAATCCGGTTCCGCCCGTCACGATGTACGAGACCATCGTCCCTCCTGCTGTTCACTCGAACCTGTTGTCGCGCACCATTGATCCGGCATGCGGCGGTGAATGCGGAGTCAACGAATCGGCCCCCGGTGACAGCGGTCGGGCCGAAAGTAGGAACACCTTCGTCCTGACTTATAGGAAACTGTAATCGGTTCAGCGTCGGCGGGGCAAGCTGATCGGCGTCGACCGCCGTGTGGGAATGCTCACCGTCACCCCAGGTCAAACGGTATGTGTTACAGGTCTTTCTAGTTACCCGGTGTGGCGGTTCCTTTCGGGCAACCGTCCGGCTCACTTGGTCAATTGACCAGAATGCTCGCGACGGCGTCGGCTATCCGAGCGCGGAACGCCGCCGGGGCGAATGTGGTGGCGTGCGCGCGAATTTCGGCGGGATCGTAGGCGGCCGGGTCGAAATCCGTCATGGCCGCGGCGAGGGCGGCGGTCACCGCGCCGTCGGGACCCGGTTCGACGTAGCCGCCCGTGACGCCGGGCCGGACGGTGTCCAGCGCGCCGCCGAGTCCGACGGCGAGCACGGGCGCGCCGCAGGCCATCGCCTCGACCGGGATGATGCCGAAATCCTCGATGCCGGGCATGAGCAGCGCGCGGCAACGCCGGTACATGTCCTGCAAGACCTCGTCCGAGACCGGGCCGAGGAAGGTGGTCTCGGGCCCCGCGAGCGTGTCGAGGTGTGCGCGGAAGCGTCCGCCGCCGACGATCACCAGGCGGCAGCCCGCCCGCCGTGCGGCGCGGATCGCCAGGTCGGGCCGCTTGTACGGCACGAGCCTGCCCGCGAAGAGGAAGAAGTCCTCGCGCGCCACCGCGGGATCGGGGGTGAAGCGGTGGATGTCCACCGGCGGATTGATCACCGTGGCGGGCCGCCCCCACCACTCGCGGACGCGGTCGGCGACGGCATGCGAGTTGGCGATGACGTGCGTCAGGCGCGGCGCGGCGCGCGTCTCACACCGGCGGGCCAGCGCGCCGAGAGCCGTGAGAGCGAACCGGCCCGCGGGCCCGCCCGCCTCCTGGGCGCGGAAGCCGGGCTCCCAGGCCCAGCGAGCCGGGCTGTGCACATAGGCGATGGTCGGCGCCTCGGTCGCGAACGCGGCCTGGGTGGCGAAGGCGTGGTGGCTGATGACGACGGCGTCGAACCGTCCGTCGAGCGGCAGGCCGCGCAGTGCGCGCGGCGCCAGCGGCAACAGCGGGGCGTGCGAGCGCCGCCCGGTGGCCGCGTGGACGCGGCTGAGCCAGGTGTCGTGCACGCGGCTCAGCGGCGGACGGATGCCCTCCGGATCGACGATCGGGGCGAAAACCTCGGAGCCGGGCCAGGTTTCGTGCAGCTCGGCGACCACCGCCTCGGAGCCGCCGTATTCGGTGAAGCGTTCGTGGACGATCGCGATGCGCGGTGCGGTGACGGTTCGCGGCGCGGGAGGCTCGGTCACGCGCCCGCCTGCCCGGTGTCGATCCGGCGCGGTTCGGCGTGTTTGCGCAGTGCGGGGGCGACGGGCCTGCCGTGCAGCAGTCCGTCGACGCTGCCCTGCTCGATCGCCTTGCGATAGACGATCGCCGCCTCACGGCAGGCCGAGATCGTCTGCGCCACCTCGTCTTCGGTGTGCGCCGCGGAGGTGACGAAGGACTGGCCCAGTACACCGCGCTCGAGCAGTTCCTGGAGGAACAGCGTGCGGAAGGCCTGCGACGGCTCGCCGTCGGCGTCGCGGGTGGCGAAGATCAGGCACGAGGGCCTGCCGAGCACCTCGAGGTGTTCGGCGATGCCGAGTTCGGCGGCGACGGCGTTCACCCCGTCGGCGAGCAGCCGCCCCGCGTGTTCCATACGGGCGACGGGATCGCCGGTCGCGTACTCGCGCACCACCGCGCGGAAGGCCGCCAGCGACGACGATTCCGGGCCGTGCGTGGTGGAGAGCAGGAACACCCGCTCCCGGTCGGTGCGCAGGCCGCCCAGCTCCATCAGCTCGCGCCTGCCCGCCAGTGCGGAGATGGGAAAACCGTTGCCCATGGCCTTGCCCCAGCAGGACAGGTCGGGCCGCACGCCGTACACCGCCTGCGCGCCGCCCGCCGACCAGCGGAATCCGGTGATCATCTCGTCGAAGACGAGCAGGGTGCGGTGCCGGTCGCAGAGTTCGCGCACGCCTTCCAGGAAGCCGGGGTCCGGTTCGGCGAGGGCGGTGGCCGCCTCCATCACCACCGCGGCGACGGCCTCGGTCTCCAGGACCGCGGCGAGCGAGGGGAGATCGTTGTAGCGGAACCGCATCGTCTCGGCCACCGCGGCGGCGGGAATGCCGCTGGCCATCGGCGTGGTGCCGATGAACCAGTCGTCCACCGAGAAGAACGGCTGGTCGCAGACCGCGATCACGGTGCGCCCCGTGACGGCGCGAGCCAGCCGGACGGCCGCGGTGGTGGCATCGGAGCCGTTCTTGGCGAACTTCACCATGTCGGCGCCCGGGACCAGATCCAGGAAGTCCTGTGCGGCAAGCAGTTCCAGCTCGGTGGGACGGCTGAAGCTGACGCCGTCGGCGATCGCGGCCGCCACCGCGTCCAGCACCGGACGGTAGCCGTGGCCGAGGGTGACCGAGCGCAGGCCCATGCCGTATTCGATGTAGCAGTTGCCGTCGGCGTCCCAGACCCGGCAGCCGCTGCCGCGCACCAGGATCGGCGCCATGGACTCCGGGTACTGGTCGGGGCCGCGTGCGTAGGTGTGCGCGCCGCCCGGCACCAGGTCGTGCAGGCGCGCCTGGAGTTCGTTGCTGCGCGTGAACCCGCGATGTCGCGGGGCCGGTTCCTCAGCCGTGCGGTGCTCCATACCGATCTCCTGGCTTCCCCGTGCGATCGCGCGCACAGTGAAAGTGGTTGCGCGCGAAGGATTCTGCGCACAACTCTACGTCCGGGGCGACGCCGTGTCGTCCGGAACCGTGACCGCCCACAGATCGTGGTCGGCGCGGCGGCCGGTGGCCCCGACGAACCGGCTCATCCTGCCCTCCCGCACCATGCCGATCCGGGCGGCGACGGCCGCTGCGTCGCGGTCCTGCGGTTCGATCGCGGTGGCGATGCGGCACAGCCCCAGCGCGTCGAAGGCGTAGGCGACGAGCAGCCGAGTGGCGGCGGTGCGCACCCGGTCCGTGTCGCCGCCGAGCGCGGGATCGGTCCAGACGAACATGCGCGCGTTGCGATCGAACATGTCCAGATCGAACAGGCGGCACTCGCCCGCGTAGGCGCCGTCCACTTCGATGGCGAGCACCAGGCCCGCCGTCGAACGCAGCCCGGGTCTGGACCGCAGCACCTCGCGGAGCCAGTGCCCCCGGGTGTGCGCGTCCGCCCACGTCGAATGCGGCGCTTCGGCATTCGGGTCCAGTGCCGCCCTGGCCCGCAGCCGGGCCGCACGCCACTGCCGGCCGTCCGCGAGCCGCCGCTTGCGCAGGACGACGCGCGGCTGGTCCCGGTCGCTGAGCGGCGGCACGCGCGGGGCGCGCAGCGGATCCATCAGGTGCAGCACGCGTCCCGCGTAATGCCGTGCCGCGGCGGCGATCACGGTGCCCGTGTCGATGGGTGGGCCGGTGCGCTCGGCGGTCGGCGGCAGGGGCCTCGGCGCCGAACGGTCGGCGCGGTGCCCGCGCACCCAGGCGGCGGCGAAGCCACCCGGCGGGACCATGGCGGCGGTGAGCGCCCACAGTTCGTGATCGCGCCGGGCGCCCCCTGCGTCGAAGTAGCGGGTCATCATGGCCTCGCGCTGGAACCCGAGCCGGACGGCTCCGCTCGCGGTCGCGACGTTGGCGGGTGAGATCGGTGCGGTGATGCGCTGCAATCCGACCGGCCCGAAACCGAAGTCGAGCACCATCGCCACCGCCAGACCGCCGATGCCGTGCCGGGCCACCTCCGAGTCCACCCAGACGCCGAGTTCCGCACTGCCCGTTCCGGTGTCGATCGAGATCAGCTCGACCTGTCCGGCGAAACGGCCGTCCACCTCGATCACCATCGCCACCCGCCGCCCGGCGCGCGACTCCTCGCGTACCGCCAGGCATTCGCGCACCCACAGTCTCGCGGTGTGCCGTTCGTGCCACTCCAGCGGGGAGCTCGACCAGAACGGTTCGATCTGGCTCCGATCGCGCAACCGGATCCGGCGCCACTGCCCGTGATCGGCGATCCGGGGCGGGCGGAGCACCACTGTGGCGCCGTGCAGGACCACCGGACCGAGCCGGATGCGCGACAGCGATGGCTGCTTGTCGGACACGGGATCACTCCTTGGGTCGCTGGCGGCCGAGGGACTTCGTCCGTAGCGCGCCGTCGGTGGCCACCGACAATCGCCAATAGCCGCCCGCGGCGTCCTTGAGCACGACGCCCGCGTCGGGATGGTCGGACAGCCACGCGCCGTTGGAGAGCACCGCCGAGCGGACGGTCCCGTCACTGGTCTGCGCCTGGAAGATGTCGGCGTCGCTGCGGCCTGCCCGGCCGACGAGGGTGCCGTCGAATCGGGGCGTGTGCAGGCTGTCGCGGCTGATCACGGTCCAGCCGTCCGGGAAAAGCCCAGGCTCGAGATCGTCGGAGGCGCTGGAGATCAGGTTCACCGCGGTGCCTTCGGGACAGCCGGTGCGATCCACCCGCACCTCGATGGGATGCCTGTCGAGATCCTTGTCGAACTGCACGTTGGCCAGGTAGGGCTGGCGGCAGTAGGCCAGCTCGAGACAGACCTCACGCGCCGCGACCTTGCAGTTGACCATGCCGAACTGCGCGGGCCCGCCGCGCTCACGCCGCCCGATCGCCAGCGCGGTGGCGGCGCCCTCGAACCAGACATTGGTCAGCCACCAGTCGTTGGCCGCGCCGTCGACATCGATGTGCCGCGCGGTGGTGCGCGGATCGCTGTCGGAGACGAATTCGACGTTGCTGAGCGCGAGTCCGGCGTTGTGATCGTTGCCGGTGCCGAGCACACTCACGTAGTTGCTGGTCAGCTTGGAGGAGGTGACGTAGTTCTGGATGCACGACGTGACGATGCCGAAACCGAAATTGTTGATGTCGCAGTTGACGAAGGAGGTGCCGCCGGTGTTGTCCTCGAGCACCACGCCGCGCTGCTCGAGAAAACGCGGGTGGTTGCCGCTGAGATGGTTGCCGCGGATCACCACCGAGTCGAACGAGCAGCGAAAGCACTCGGACAGCTCGACGGCGGTCGCGCGCGGCCCGGAGACGTAGATGCCCAGCCGCGCGAACCGGACCCGATTGCGTTGGCGCAGCGAGATCAGCGTGGTGTCGGTCTCGCACACGATCAGCGAGACGTCGCCGCCGTCGCCGAGGACGGTGGCGTAGTCCGCCATCGGCGGCCAGGCCGTCACCCGGTAGCGGCCCGCGGGCAGATAGAGGACCAGCGGCATGCCTTGCACCGCGGCCGCGGCGGCGATGGCCGCGGTGTCGTCGGCCACCCCGTCGCCGATCGCGCCGAAATCGCGCACGTTGCGCGCCGCGGGCGCGTCGGTGACGTGCGGGGAACGGAATCCGATGCCGGGCGTCTCAGGATCGGCGCAGGCCGCGACGAGCGGCACCGACACCGCGGCGCCCAGCGACGCGGCAAGTAATCGTCGTCGGCCGAGGCCGTCGTCGGTCATCTCCGCAGCCTTCCCACGAGCCGCTGCAAGCGGTTGCCCGGCCTGCTGTACGCTACCGCGCCGGTGAGCCGCTCGGAGCCGAATGTGGCGAGCGCGCCACGCAATTGGGGTGCCGTGGTCGCGCCGAGTTCGACCACGCCGAGCGTCCGCTCGCACAGCGGCGCCACCGTGATGGCGTCCGCGGCCGCGGCGACCGGGGCGGTCTGCACGACGACGTGCTCGAAATCCGCGCGCAGCTCGGCCAGCACGCCCGCGAACCGTTCGGACGCGAGCAGATCCGCTGTTTGCAGGTCGGTGTCGCCGAGGGGGAGCACGGTGAGGCCCGTCTCCGGCCATCCGGTCAGCGCCTCGGCGGCGGGCGCGCCCCGCAGCACAGCGGCCAGCCCCTGCCCATGTCCGGTCGCGAATCGCTCCGATCCGCCACGGCCGGAGGTGTCGGCGTCGACGAGCACCACCGAGCGTCCGGTGTCGGCGAACGATTTCGCCAGTGCCAGTGCGACTTCCGGTTCGGAACGGGGGGAAAGGCTGGTCACTTGGATGGCGTGCGTGTGCCCTTCGCGCAGCAGCCGGGTGCGCATCCTGCGCGTCTCGTCGGCCGCGCCGGGCCTGCCCTCGTCGATGATGCCGAAGATCGGCACCGGCAGCAGCGCCTCGAGATCGTTGGACGTGCGCAGCGTGCGGTCGGTGCGATCGCGCAGGAACGCGGCGAGCGCGCCGAGCGCGAGCCCGGCCAGCAGACCCAGCGCCAGAACGCGCCCGGACTGCGGTCCGGAGGGTGACGTGGGCAGCTCCGCCCGGTCCACCACCGCGACGCGGGCGGCGGGCGCGGCGTCGCGTTCGATGGTCTCCAATTCGTCGATGAGCCTGCGGAAGTGCGCGACGACGGTGTTGGTGAGATCGCGCGCCCGCTGGGCGTTGCCGTCGCTGACCGAGATGACGATGAGGGTGGTGGCGGGCGGCGAGGTGGCGGTGATCTTGCCGCGCAGTTCGTCGGCGGACATGTCGATGCTCAGATCGTCGATGACCCGTTCCGCCACCGTGACGCTGGTCGCCAGGTCCAGGTACGACCGCACCCGCTGCTGAGCCGCCAACCCGCCCTGATAGGAGTCGTTCACCGAGGTGCCGGTCGCCATCGACACGTACATGCTGCTGGAGGCCGAATAGGTGGTCGGCTGGCCGCGCAGATAGACCGCCGACGCCGCGAGGCACACCAGTGCCACCCCGGCGATGACGAGCCAGCGTCGGCGCGCGATCCGCCAGTATTCGGTCAATCCCATTGCCAGGAACCTCTTTTCCCTACGCTACGACGGGTGAAACGACGACCTGCGGTGGCGCGTGCCGGGTGCGGCGCCGCACCTCGGTGACCACCGCGTGGATGAACCAGGCCAGCACGGCGGCCTGCAGAAACTTGCCGAGGTTCTCCATGCTGCCGAGGATTCCGCGTTCGAACAGCGCGGAGGAGCCGGTGATCGCGAGGCCGAGCACCACGACGGGAAACAGCCGCGAGGACAGCGCCCGCGCCCAGGCGAGCAGCAGCGCGAAGGTGAACAGCGCGCAGACGAGTACGCCCGTGTAGCCGCCGAGCACATAGCCCTCGTTGAGATTTCCCTCGGCCAGCGAGACCGAGACCTTGCTCATGTCGACCGAGGCGCCGCGCACGTCCTGCGCCCACGCGGTGCCGGACTGGAACTTCTGGGTGCCGAGCAGTTGGGCGGGCACGAGACTGAGGACCGCGTTGTTCAGTACCTCGCCCGGCGTCAGCCAGTAGCCGGGACCGTGCAGGTAGGCGTCGGTGGCGGCCTCGAGCAGGTCGAACCGGCGCAGGATGCTCAGAAAGGGACGCATGCCCGTCGGGTAGTCCGAATCGATCAGCGCCGCTTCGGCTTTGGCGAGCTCGGTGGTCTTGAACGATTGCAGCCAGCCGAACCCGCCGATGCCGAGCACACCGATCCCGGCGACGCCGAACGCCTTGGCCCGCGTCCACCCGGAGAGGGCGAAGCGGATCGCGACGGCCATCGCCGCGCCCATGATCGGCGTCTTCGATTCCACCACCGCGGTCCAGGCCAGCTCCCCGGCCAGCAGCGCGCCGACGACGAGGGCGGCGGTCTCGGGTCGCGCCGGGCGCGCGAAGACGATGAGACCGAGCGACGCCACCGTGGCGAGGATCGAGACGAAACTCAGGATCGGGTTGGCGCTGGTGACATCGCCTGCGTTGCCGACCGCGCCGGTGGCCACCGCGGCGGCGCGACCGAGCAGGCCGAGCGCGTACATGGTGACCAGCGTGGGTATCAGATCCGGGTCGCCTGCCAAGGCGGGCGCGGCAGGCGGACGGTTGCGGGCCCACACCGCGTAGGCCACCACCAGCGCGGCGTACACCCACAGTCCGAACACGACGTGGTCGAGAACGAGAGCGATGCCGCGGTCGTAGCCGAGCTCGGCCAGTCGCGGGTCGGGCACGTTGTCGCCGTAGTGCGGTTGCGGCCGCACCGCGAGCAACACCAGCGGCCGCGCGATGTAGGACAGCGACCAGAACGCCGCCTGGGCGATCACGAAAACCCGCACCACACCGGGAATCCACGCGGCCGCGACGACCAGGGTGAGCAGCGCCCCCGCGACGGCGGCGAGTTCGGCGACCGGATTCATGCCCGAGCCTCGCTGGCGCTCGGCTCCGGCATGCCTCCGGCGGGCTGGCACATTGTTCGCTCGCTGCGCTCGCTCATACCTGAGCCTCCAGCGCGGCGAGGATCTCCCGCGCCCGGTCGACGTAGCGGTGGCCGCCTTCGACGATCCTGCGGTGCCCGGCGTCGGCGACGGCGGCGGCCCGCTCCGGGTTGGCCGCGCACCAGTCGAGGATCTCGTGCAGTTCGGCGGTGTCGGTGAACAGGAAGCACTCGGCCGTGTCGCGCAGCAGTTCGGCGTGCTCGTCGGTGCGCTCGCCGACGAAGAGCCCGCCCGCCGCGGGCACTTCGAAGGTGCGGCAGGTGTGGGTGTCGCGGTTGTCGGAGTTGAGCAGCACCAGGTTGGCGGTGACCGTGGCGATCACCGCCGAATAGTGTTGCCCGTATACCGGTCCCGCCACCACCGCCCCCGTCGACCGCAATTCGGGCACTCGTCGCCAGCCCGGTCCGCGAATCAACATGCGCTCGCCGTACTTTCGCGCCAATGCGACGAGGTCGGCGCGGCGGTCCGGACGGCACACGCCGACGAAACCGGCCAGGAATTCACGTCGGCCGCGCCGCGCCGCGCGGTGATGCCAGGCCGGGTCGTAGGCGCTGCGCACGAAAGCGACCGCGCGGGCGCCGCGCTCGTGCAGCTCGGCGACGTTGTGCCGCTTGGTGGTCACCACCAGATCCCAGTCCGGTTCGTGCGCCAGGTAATCGGGGGTGATGTTCTCCGGATTGGCGACGTCGTCGGGGCTGTAGTGCACGCGGCGGGCCGCGGGTGTGGCCAGCAGCCGCCGCTGGTCCAGGTGCACCGACTTGAACGCGAACAGCAGATCCGGGCGGAAAGCCGCTGCCGCGCTGTCGATCTCGGTGTGCAGCCGCTCGACGGCCCAGGGCGCGCGCCGCCGCGCCGCCTTGGCGTAGAGCCACGGCGGGGACAGCCGCGCGGGCAGCGTCACGGGCGTGGAGTCGACGACGAGCACCTCGTGCCCGGCTTGGCGGAAGCCGTCGGCCAGTGAGCGGGCATTGCTGCCGATCCAATCGTCGCCGACATAGAGGATCCTCAAGCGCCGCCCTCCTCGCGCATCATCACCACGGCCGGATCGGAGCTCGCCGCCGGGGTTCGCTCGCGCACGATCAGCCTGCGCACGCGCGCGAGATACCAGGCGGCAACGGTGCATTCGACGACCACCGAGCCGTACACCAGCGTCCACACCGAGTGTGTGCGGAACGCGATGGCCAGCGCCGCGGCGGCCACACAGGTGCCGAGCACCGCGCCGATCAGCACGCCGGTGGTGTCCTGCCGCACCGGAAGCACTGCGGTGGTGACGAACGAGGTGACCGTGGTGGCGGGCAATATCAGCACCTCGACGCGCAACAGCCCGATGGCTCCGGTGAACTTGTCGCCGAACACGAGGTGGACGAGCACGGGCGCGGCCAGCCACACCGCCGCGGCCGCCACCGTCGCCACGCACACTGCCGCCGCGAGCGCTTGCAGCGCGTGCCGCCAGAAGCGGTGGTCGGCGCTGCGGCGGGCCATGCGCGGCAGCAGCGCGAAGCCGATGGGGTCGAGCATCGATTGGATCGCCCGCACCAGCCGATCGCCCGCGGAGTACAGCCCGAGCGCCGCCGCGTCGAGCACCGCGGCGTAGACCGCCGGCGCGCCCTGACCGTACGACGTGATCAGCAACCGCGAGGTGAGTACCGGTGCGCCGGTGCGCAGTACGGACCGCACCAGTCGCGGCCGCGCGGGCCTGCCGTAGGTGCGCAGCGCGTCCCACCAGGTCAGCGTCACGGTCGGTACCGAGGACACGAGCAGGCAGAGCAGCGCGACGTACGCGTGCGGCAGCCGGGGCAGCAGCACCACGAGCAGAATCAGATACCCGATCCGGCCCACCGCCTGATACGCGGTCGAGGTGCCGAACCGGCCCTGCCCGATCAGCAGCCAGTCCTCCGATGTCGACGAGAATCCGCCGGCGACAAGGCCGAGCAGGATCATGTCCGCCTGTTCCGGAACGCCGACCGCCAGGCCGGCGGCCAGCACGGCGCCGAGCACCGCGAGGCCGGTGGCGCGGATGGCGAGGTAGTCGCCGCGCAGCTGGTTGACGTAGCCGCGCCGGTCCTCGCGGTCTTCGGCGGTGTCGTGCACCCGCGCGGCGAGAAACGACGTGATGCCGAGGTCCACCAGCAGCGAGCCGAGGTAATAGGCGGCCATGCCGATCGCGAGCAGGCCGAGTCCGTGCGTGCCGAGTACGCGCGCGATGAGCGGCACCGTCACCACCGTGATGACGTACTGGCCGTACTTGCCGAAGCTGACGTACCCGATATCGCGCAGCACCGCGAGCAACCCCTGCGAGCGGTGCGCGCCGCCGCCGGACGGCCCGCGCGCCTCGTCGTCCCTGCGATGCGCGCCGCCCGCACCCGCGTGGTCCGCGGCATACCGCGCCTCAGACATGGGCGGCGCCCCGGCGCTGGACGATCCGGCCGAGGAAGGCGGCGACGGATCGGGCGGTGACGGCGACGTCGAAATCCGCGGCGCGCCCGCGCCCCGCCGCGGCCAGGCGCGTGCGCAGGTCCGGATCGCCGATGAGGGTGTCGAGCGCGGCGGTGAGCGCCGATTCGTCCCCGCCGGGCACCAGCAGACCGTCGGCGCCCGTGCGCACGATCTCTTCGGGACCGCCGGGGCCGGAGGCGATCACGGCGCAGCCCGCGTGCATGCCTTCGACGACGACCTGACCGAACGGTTCGGGCAGCACCGAGCAGTGCACCAGGATGTCGGCGTCGCACAGGTACGGGCTCGGGTCGTCGACGTGACCGGTGCGGGTCACGGGGAGCGCGAGATCCGCTGCGAGCCGGTCCAATTCGGTGGCGAAGGGTTCCTCGTCGAAGAAGGCGCCGCCGATCAGCAGCACCCGGCGCGGCCGGATCCTCGTCGCGGCCACCGCGCGCAACAGCACGTCCTGTCCCTTCCACGGGGCGAGCCGCCCCAATACGGCGACCACCGTCTCGGCGGGGTCGCGCTGGGCGGCGCGGTCCGGTGCGGCACCGAGTTCGACTCCGGGATAGGCGACTTCGGCCGGGCGCCGGCCGGTGCGCAGCGTGGCCAGCGTGGTTCGGCTGTTGGCCAGAAAGCCCTGTGCCACAGCCCGCCCGAGCAGGCCGACGACGAGCGCGGGCAGCCGCCCGAAGTAGTCGGCCGCGATCCGGTCGTGCACCTGCCAGACCAGGGGTATGCCCGCGCGCCGGGCCGCCACCGCGCCCATCGCCAGCGCCTTGGTGCTCTCGGCGACCAGCACGTCGGCCTGCCCGATCGCCGGGTGCGCGCCGAGGGTCCAGCCCAGGCGCAGCAGCGCGAGCGCGCCCGCCAGCAGCCGCAGCGGCCCGGACCCGATCGTCATGGCGCGGCTGTCGAACGCGCCGCGGACCACGCGCGCGTCGACGTCGCGCGCCCGCGTCCGCTCGACCATCGGACCGTCCTCCGTGTAGATCACGGCGACCTCGACGAGCCGCTCGGCGCGCAGCGCGGACACCAGTCGCAGGGTGGCCAGTTCGGCGCCGGAGGGAACCGCCGTGTGCGCGAGGAACACCGCCCGGATCGTCATGTGATCGTCCGGTACATCGCCACGTGGCGCTGCGCGGTGACGTCCCACGAGAAGGTTTCCGCATGCGCACGGCAGCGCTCGGGGGTCGGCACCGCGCCGTGCAGCGCGGCGGTGATGCGCGCGCCCAGCTCGTCGGCCGCGCCGGCCGGGACGATCAGCGAAGGATCGAGCCCGCGAACCGAATCCGGAAGCCCGCCGCAGTCGGTGACGATCGGCGCCCGGCCCGCGGCGAGGGACTCCAGCGCGATCAGTCCGAAACCCTCGAGCGCGGTGGTCGGCACGACCGTGAGCGCGGCCTGTTCGTACAGTTCGGCGAGCCGCTCGTCGGCCACGTGCCCGGCGAACACGATGGAGTCGCCGAGGCCCGCCCCGGCGGCCATGGTGCGCAATTCCCTTTCCGCCGTGCCGGTTCCGACGATCACCAGGCGCGCGTCCGGACGCTCGGCCACCACACCGGGCCAGCAGCGCAGCAGCGTATCGATGCCCATGCGGCGTTCCAGCCTGCGCACGCACAGGACGGTGCGGGTCGGCGCGTCCGCGGGCGGCGGGGCGGCACGGAAACGGGACAGGTCGACCCCCGGCGGGATCACCGCGATCCGCTCCTCGGGTATCCGGTAGTCCGCGCCGAGCACCTCGCGAAAATGGTTGGACAGCACCACGAATCGGTCCGCGCCCGCGTAACGCAGTCGTTCGATCAGGTACTTCGCCTTGGCCGCGAGCTCACGCTGCCCGGTGAGCCTGCTCTCCGCCGCCCAAGGGCCGTGGAAATGCACCACCAGCGGCAGCCGCCCCTTCCCGCCGATCGCGGCGGGCCCGTAGAGGCAGAAGTGACGATCCAGCACGGCGGCGCGACGCAGCGCTGCTCGATCCAGGAACGCGACGCGGGCCCGCCGGGCGGTGGAGCCCCCTGTCGCGCCCCAGGATCGGGCTCCGGGCGGATCGTCGTCACCGGTCGCGCCCCAGGCCGCCGCCGACACCGCGACCTCCGGTCTGCGGGCGAGCGCGTGGAACAGCTCGGTGAAGTATCGGTTGAGTCCACCCGGCTCCGCGGTGAACCATTCGGACCCGGTCATGTGCACACGCAGTGACCCCGTCCCTGCCGTCACACGGCCCCCTACTCCCTGCACCGGTCGCGCGCATCGCCCGGCCGAACTCGCTTCCCGCGCAACAGTCTAGGACACGGAGGCGTACTCGGCGTGGCATCGCGAACGCTGGCCGTGGCGGGTGGCGTGGGGTAGATTGCACAGCGAGTTCGTGCTCGGCACGAGCCGACCCGCGGGGGACCAGCGGGAGGACTGACACAGTGGGGATCGGTAGTTCTGTGCCCGAGCGAGTCACCCTTGCCGAGCGCGATATTCGCGTGCTCGTGGAGAACGGTGAGTACTGGCTGCGCAATCGCGGTGACATCGCCATGATGGTCACCACCGTCGAACGGTTGCGCGCTCGCTGGCCGCACGCGCGCATCGGGGTGCTCACTCACCAGCCCGCGGTGCTGCGCGCGCTGCTTCCCGAGGCGGAACCCATCAGCGGACCCGACTGGTCCTGGGGTTCCAGCGGCTGGATGGGCCGGGTATCCCGCACGGCCGCAACGAAATTGATCGGACCTGCCGCGCTGCGCTGGCGTGCGGCCACCGACGGACCCAAGGACCGGGTCCGCGCGCTGCGCGCCGAGGCCGCGACCGCCGTCGCCGAGCCCGAAGCGCCCGAGCCGCGGGCGGAGGTCCCCGCGGCGGTGGCCGAGGCCTCGCTGGTGCTCGCCCTCGGCGGCGGGTACATGACCGACGTCGACAAGTACCAGGCGCACCGCACCCTCGATCTCCTGGAAAAGGCGCGTTCCCAAGGCATTCCGACCGCGCTCGTCGGCCAGGGTCTAGGCCCGCTACGCGATCGGGGCCTGCTCGATCGCGCCGCCGAGGTGCTGCCGGGAGTGGACTTCGTCGCGCTGCGCGAGCGCAGGCGCGGACCGGAACTGCTGGCGCGGCTCGGCGTCGCGCCGGAACAGACGATGGTCACCGGCGACGACGCGGTGGAATTCGGTTACCGGCTGCGCGACGCCCGCATCGGCGCCGACCTCGGCCTGTGCCTGCGGGTCGCGGAGTACGCGCCGGTCGGCGCGGAGGCGCGGGAGACGCTGGGCCGGGTGGTCCGTGACCGCGCCGCGGCGCTGGACGCGGGACTGATGCCGCTGATCATTTCCGAGTACGCCTCCGAGGACCGCCGCTCGACGCTGCCGCTGCTGACGGGTGCGGTCCGGCGCAGGTCGCCGGTCGGACGCGGCGGCAGCCCGCAGGACGTGGCCAGGCAGGTCGCCCGCTGCCGCGTGCTGGTGACCAGCGCCTACCACCTGGCGGTTTTCGCGCTGTCTCAAGGCATTCCGGCGGTCGGCATCACCGCCTCGGAGTATTACGACGACAAATTCCACGGTCTGGCCGGCATGTTCGGCGCCGGACTGCGGGTGGTGCACTTGGACGACCCCGACCTGGACACGGCGCTGCGCGAGGCCATCGACGAGCAGTGGGCAGCCGCTCCCGAGCTGCGTGATCCGTTGCAGCAGAAGGCCGTCGAGCAGATCGAAGCAAGCAGGGCGGGCCTGGAGCGGGTGTTCAGGCTGGTGGAGAACGGCCCGGTCGCCCGGGTCGACGGCTAGGGGGCTGACATGGCATCGCTGTCGGTGTGTGTTCCGGCGTACAACTCGGGGCGGACGCTGGCCGCCACGCTGGATTCGGTACTCGCACAGGACGAGGACTTCGAACTGGTCGTGCTGGACAACGCCAGCACCGACGACACGGGGGAGGTGGCGCGCTCCGTCGACGATCCCCGGGTGCGGGTGCTGTGCAACGACACCGTGCTACCGATCGGCCGGAACTGGGACAAGGTCATCACCGCCTCGACCGGCACGCTGGTCAAGGTCGTCTGCGCCGACGACGTGCTGCGGCCCGGCGCGCTGGCCGCGCAGCTGGCGGTGATGGCGGACCGCTCGATCGCCATCTCGTCGAGCCGGTTCGAGGTGATCGACGAAGCGGGGGCGGTCATGGAGTCCGGGCTCGGCCTCGCGGGACTGCTCGGCAGGCAGACCCCGCGCGTGCTGGCGCGCACCATCGTGCGACGCGGGCCCGCCGACTTCGGACCGACCGCGGCGGCGATGTTCTACCGCGAGCACTACGACAAGGTCGGCGGACTGCGCGGCGATCTGGTGTTTCCGATGGACGTCGATCTGTTCGCCAGGGTCGGTTCGTTCGGCGCGTTCTTCGGGATGACGGAGATCCTTGCCGCCTGGCGCAATTCGTCGTTCAACCTGTGCAGCCGGTCCTCGACGGTGAGCAAGCTGACGGAGATGTACCGCTTCCACCACCGGATCGCGCAGGACTATCCCGAACTGGTGCACCGCGGGGACGTGCTGGCCGGGGACACCAGGCTGGCGAAGGCGGCGCTGCACCGGCTGCGCGTGCGGACGCTGGCGACCGTGCGGAACCGCCCGGATCTGCTGGTCTGATCCGGGCGGCCTGCGGCGGGCTCAGATAGTCCAGAGCCTGCCGTAGGTGATCACCGTGTCGCCGTTCGCGCCGACGATCATCACGAACGGGCGAATGTTGGTCGGCCCGACAACGCCGGTGACGGTGCCGTGGAAGCCCGACATGCGAATGAAGCCCGACGTGCCGGAGATCTCGCCGCTCGCGCATTCGATCGTCTGGATACCCGGCCCGAAACCGACCTCCAGCTGGAGACCGAGCCGAGGGATCAAGCCGTCGATCTTGAGCAACGCGCCGTCACCGCCGCCGAGATCGACGCCGAGGCCCGGTGTCGAATACTCGAAGCGGATCTTGCCGTTCAGCGTGGCGGGAAACCCGACCTGATAGCCGATGGTGATCCGGCCCTTCCAGTCCTCGGCGTGCGGACCGGAGACCTTGAAAGCCGCCTCCCCGTGGTGGAACCACTCCCTGGTGAGCGGGTTGCCGTCCAGCGGGGGTACGAAATCGATGCGGGTGTCGGCCTGGATGGCTTCCACCGCGCGGTCCTGGCGGTCCACGACGGTATTGCTGCTGTCGATTACCGCCGCGGCGGAACCGTTCCCGAAGACCAGCCCGGCCGCCAGGACGGAGGCGAGCGCGACGGCGCGGACGCCCCGACGAGGAGGCAGGTTGAGGTTGATCATCAAAGTCCTTCGCTGCGTGAATACTTGTCATACGGAATGAACGCGGCCCTGCGACAACGAATCACGTTGGGGCGCGGGTAACGATCGCTGTCCCGGTGCCTCCTTCCCGCGGTCCGGACGGCCCGTCGACCACCCAGCGGCCGTCGAGTTCCGGGTAGGCCGCGCGCACCTCGGCCAGCAGATCGGGCAGCGTCAGGAGCACGAGATCCGGTCGCGCCGTGACGAGTTCGCGCGGGGAGACGATCGGGATGTCGGTTCCCGGCATCCGCCGCCCCTGCTTGGCGGGGGAGGCGTCGGCCACCCCGGCGATCAGGCCGCGGTGCGCCCCGGCCAGGCTGAACAGGGCGACCGCCCGCGACGCGGCGCCGTATCCGTAGACGCGAAATCCGCGCTCGGCCCGGTCCTCCAGCCATCGGCGCAACGCGCTCGCGTGCCGGTCGACAGTGCGCTGGAGCGCGGGCAGCGCGCCCGGATCGACGTGGGGCGCTTCGCTGTCGAGCACGGTGCGGACCGAATCGTGCGGTGCCGCCGCGCCGTGCACCGCGCGCAGCAGCATGGTCCCGCCGTAGAGGTCGAAGGTCCAGGCGTGCGTCGCGCTCATGCCGACCTCGTGCAGCAGTCCCCGCAGCGCGGTCAGCGAGTAGTAGGCGAAGTGCCCGTGGCGCAACGCGTTCCATTGGCAGGCCGACACGATGGTGGCCAGCGAGTGGTACTGGACAAGCAGTGCGCCGTGCGGCGCGGTCGCGGCCGCGCGCCGCCGGAACGCGGCCCGCTGATCGGGCTCGTGCATGATCCCGAAGCAGTCCAGCACCATGTCTGCCGGGGCCACGGTCTCGGTGAAGCCGCGCGCGGCGAGCAGCGGTAGCCAGGTGCCGCCGTGCGGGCTGCCGAATTCGCGCGCGGTGTGTCCGGTCAGCAGCCCGGCCGCCGCCACCGCGGCGACCGCGTCGGCCGCCTGATCGCGCAGCGCCCGCGGCTCCACGCCCCTCGGTTCCGCGGTGACGGTGTCGTCCTCGGCGAGCTGGGCGAGTCCGCACGCGGCGCAGTAGTCCATGCGCAGCGGATGTCCGGCCTCGTCGGGATCGATCGGGCTCTGCGCACTCGGAAAATGGTCGGCCGCAGGAACTTTCCCGAGATCGAGTATCGGGCGCAGCGCCGCACTCGCGCAGCCGCGGCAGAGATTCCCCGGCTCGGAACTCATGCCGGATTCCCCTCTCTCATGGCACGATGACCCCGTGCGTATCGAGCAGACCGAGCTCGCCGACGTCCTGCTGCTCGTTCCGCAGCCGTTCCACGACGCTCGGGGCTTCTTCACCCGGACCTTCGACGCCGAGGCCTTCGACGAGCGGCTCGGCGCGCCGGGCGCCGCGGCCGCGTTCGTCCAGGACTCTCAATCCCGTTCCGCGCGCGGCGTGATTCGCGGCATGCACGGCCGCTCCGGGCGCGGCGAGGCCAAGCTGGTCCGCTGCGCGCACGGCGCGGTGCACGACGTGCTCGTCGACATCCGGCCCAGCTCGCCCACCTTCGGCGCGCAGCAGGCATTTCGGCTGGACGACAAGGACTTCCACCACCTGTACGTGCCGCCGGGCTTCCTGCACGGATTCCAGGCCCTCACCGCGACGGCCGACGTCTGCTACCGCATCGATCGGCCGCACGACCCGGCCGAGGACATCGGCGTCGCCTACGACGACCCCGACCTCGGCATCGCCTGGCCCCTCGCGGTGACCGAGGTCTCGGCGCGCGACGCGGCAGCGAGCAGCTGGGAACAGCTGCTGCGCGCCGTCTGGCAGCGTCCCGCGGCGCGCTGAGCCGACGACCCTGCGGCGCGTCCGATCAAGTCTGCGCGGCGGCCGCTGTCCCGATCCGGCGCAGCGAGGCGTCGAGCACCCCGGAGTCGCACAGCTTGCGCAGGTGCGGCAGTCGCGTGAAACGGTGGAAGAAGTCGGCACTGGTCAGCCCCCTCGCGGTGTACTCGCGGTACAGCTCGGTCGCGCCCGCGGGCACGGTCCACTCGGCGCGAAATCCGATGGCATCGCGCGCGGCGGAGAAATCGACGCGATAGGAGCGCGGATCGGCGCCGTTCTCCCCGGTGACGAGCAGCCGGGAGCCGGGCACAGCGGCTACCACGGCCTCGGCGATCTCGGCGACCGTCAGATTGTTCTCCTCGGTGCCGATGTTGAACGCGCGCGTGTGGATCGCGTCGATCGGCGCGGTGAGGCAGGTCGCGAACGCGGCGGCGATGTCACGCGCGTGCACCAGCGGCCGCCACGGCGTGCCGTCGGAGAGCACCTTCACCTCGCCGGTGAGCACGGCGTAGCCGACGAGATTGTTCAGCACGATGTCGGCCCGAAGTCGCGGCGAGAAGCCGAAAGCCGTGGCATTGCGCAGGAATACGGGCGAGAAGCCGGAGTCGGCGAGCGCCGCGACATCGTCCTCGACGCGCACCTTGCTCTCCGCGTACGGGGTGATCGGGCGCAGCGGGGCGTCCTCGGTCACGAGGTCCTCGCCCGCGGCGCCGTACACCGAGCAGGTCGAGGCGTACAGGAACCGGCGCACGCCTGCCGCTTTCGCCAACCGGGCCAGCCGCACCGACGCGTGATGGTTGATGTCGTAGGTGATCTCGGGCGCCAGCGCGCCCAGCGGATCGTTGGACAGGGCCGCCAGATGCACCACCGCGTCGAATCCGGTCAGCTGCTCGGCCGACACGTCACGCAGGTCGACCGACGAGCCCGGCGGATCACCCGGCAGCGCGCCGAGCACGCAGTCGGCGAAGAACCCGGAGTCCAGTCCGGCCACGTCGTGGCCCGCGGCGCGTAGCACCGTCGCCATGACGGTGCCGAGATAACCCTGGTGTCCGGTGAGCAGTACCCGCATGTTCAGTTGCCTCCCAGCTCGACGACGGCCTTGTCCAATACGAATGCCTCCGCGTGCCCGCTGCGGCTCTGTACGCCGCGCAGCCGGGACAGGCCGGTGAACGCGGCCTCGTCGAACCAGTCGCGCCCGGTCTGGGAGGGGTAGTGCTTGTGCAGCAGCCGCGCCTTCTCCTCGGCGAGATCGACGGCGACCGGCTGGAAGACGGTGGGGCGGGGCGTATCGGTCTCCCACTTGAGGATCTCGTAGCCGAGCACCAGGTGGTCGCGGAACTCGGTGGGCGTCAGCTCCGCGAGCAGCCGGTGATCCTGGTGGGCGTCGCCGCGCTGCGGCGCGAACACCAGATCCGGCGCACAGCCAGCGCGAAAGTCCGCCAGCGCGTTCTTGATTCGGTCCCAGTGCGCGGGCGCGCGACCGTCCGGGATGTCGAGGACGGTGAGCGCGAGCGCCGCGCCGGGACAGAAATCGGCGAGCGCGGCGCGCTCCTCGGCCTCGCGTTCGGTGCCGCCGCCGGACAGGACCAGCGCGCGCACCCGCAGGCCGGGACGGCGGCGCGCGAGGGTGAGCAGCGTGGCGCCCATGCCGATCGCGATGTCGTCGCAGTGCGCGCCGAGCACCGCGATTTCGGCGACGGGCGCGACGATCAGAGGGATCACGCGGGTTCCCAGACCATCCACGGCCGCACGCCCGCGCGGTAGCCCGCGTCGAGTTCGGCGCGCTCCTTGAACGTGTCGGCGGGCTTCCAGAACCCGAGGTGCCGGTACCCGAACAGCCTGCCCTGCCCGGCCAGCGCGCCGCAGGCGTCGGCCACCAGGTCGCCGTCGGGTGGCAGCAGGTCGAACACCTCCTGGGTGAGCACGAAGTACCCGCCGTTCTCCCACAGCGGCATCCTCGCGACCGGCATGATGTCCTTGACCTCGCCGGTCGGGGTGAGATCGACGCAGTGGAACGAGGATTGGGGCGGCACGACCATCATGGAGGCCGCCGCGCCGGAGGCGGTGAACCTGGCGATCATCTCGTCCAGCGGCGCGTCGGTCAGCACGTCGGCGTAGTTCGCCAGGAACACCTCGTCCTCGCCGATGTACTGCCGTACGCGTCGCAGCCGCTCGCCGATGGCCGATTCCACGCCGGTGTCCACGAAGGTGATGGACCAGTCGCTGATATCGCTGCGCAGCAACTCCACGCGGCCCTCGCGGATGACGAAGTCGTTGGAGACCGACTCCTCGTAGGTGAGGAAGAAGTTCTTGATGTGCTCGGCGCCGTAGCCGAGGCACAGGATGAACTCCTTGTGGCCGAAGTGCGCGTAGTAGCGCATCACGTGCCAGAGCAGCGGTCGCGGACCGACCAGCTGCATCGGCTTGGGGATCATGTCGTCGGAGCCGTCGCGCATCCGCATCCCGTAGCCGCCGCAGAACAGCACAACTTTCATCGCGCGTGCCTCCCCGTGAAGTGTTCGAAGTCGTTGTCGGTGGACGCCGCGGCGGTGGACGGGTCCGCGTCGTCGTCTGGGGTCGCGCTGGTGAGGTCGGCGCGATGCACGGTCGGCAGCGGGTAGACGAGCTCGCCGCCCCAGTCGGCGACGTGGCGCAATTGCGCGGTCAGCTCGGTCTCCAGATTCCATGGCAGCACCAGCACCACATCCGGCCGGTCGGCATCGATACGTTCGGTCGGGTGGATCGGGATGCGCGTGCCGGGCGTGAAACGGCCGTGCTTGTAGGGATTTCGGTCGACGGTGTACTCGAGCAGATCGGGGCGGATGCCGCAGTAGTTGAGCAGGGTGTTGCCCTTGCCCGGCGCACCGTAGCCGACCACCCTTTTGCCTTCGGCGCGCCGGGCGAGCAGATAGCGCAACAGCTCCTGACGCACATGCGCGGCGCGCGGGGCCAGATCCCGGTAGCCGTCGGGGTCGTGCAGCCCGGCCGCGGCTTCGTCGCGCAGCACCGCGGCGACGCGTTCACCGGGCGCGCCTGCCGCCGCCTCGGGCCGAGCCCACAGTCTGATCGAACCACCATGTGTGGCAAGCAGTTCCACGTCGACGACGGTGAGCCCAGCTGTGGCGAGTGCGCGTTGGGCCGACAACACGGTGTAGTACTGGAAGTGCTCGTGATAGATGGTGTCGAACTGCCCGAGCCGCACCAGGTTCGCCGCGTGGTGTACCTCGATCGTCAGCCAGCCGTCGTCGGCCATCAGCTCGCGCAGCGCACGGGTGAAGCCGCGCAGGTCGGGCACGTGCGCGTAGACGTTGTTGGCGACGACCAGGTTCGCAGGGCCGTGCACCGCGCGCACCTTCGCCGCCGAATCCTCGTCCAGGAACTGGGTTTCGGTCGGCACGCCCAGTGCGCGGGCAGCCGCGCCGACGTTCACCGACGGTTCGATGCCGAGGCAGCGGATGCCCGCGGCGACCACGTGCCTGAGCAGATAGCCGTCGTTGCTCGCGGCCTCCACGACGAAGGATTCGGGTCCGAGGCCGAGCCGTTCGACGGCGTGCGAAACGAATCTTTCAGCGTGCCGCACCCAACTTTCGGAATACGAAGCGAAATAAGCGTATTCGGTGAATGTGTCCTCGGGCGTGATCAAGGCCGGAATCTGCAGGAGCAGACAGTCCTCGCACAACCGCAGATGGAGCGGATAGGCGGGTTCGGGCAGATCTAGTTCGTCCACCGCGAGGAATTTCTCGCACGGCGGTGTCGCGCCGAGGTCGAGCACGCTCGAAAGGCGCGCGGAATCACACAGACGACAACGCATGCAGACCCACCTTCTGCTGAGAGATCGGATCGCCCGGCAGGCGGCCGGCACGCCTCAGGCGGCGAGGCGATCCAGTGAGACGTTACAACCAACTGCCCCCGTATGGCTGATGAAATCGACTGTGAGATAGCGGTTTACGGACACGTCTCTCGGCGTGTCGTGGGCGGGCATCGAGTCCGCTATCGGGGGTTGACGCGATCGGCCCCCCGGTCGCCGTTTCGATTCGAAAGCAACTCGAGTGCGCTACCTGCCGTAATATTCCGATCGGGCCGGATTTCCGATTCGGGGGCGAAACCGACCGGAAGTTCGTCGGCTATTCTCTGGAATACAGTGTGACCCTTGGCATTCGATATGTGCGCCGTTTCGAGTTCTGTAACAATCTGCTGTTGGCCGTCGAATGACCGAACACCCCGGGACGGCCGATGCGGGACTGCGGGGGACCGATCGACAGGGATCGGGAGCAACGAATTCTCTCCCAGGGGGAGGTGTGTGTTCCATGAGCTACGAGCTCACGGGCAGCGACGATCTCGATATATCCGGACCGTCGCACATCCCGCCGCGTTCCGAGCGGGAACGCTGGCAAGCCGACTACGTGAAGCACTTGGCCGCAACGGATCTGCTAGTGATAGCGGGCGCGGTCGGTCTGGCGCAGGTGATCAGGTTCGGCGGGCCCGCGGCGCCGCCGCTGGCCTGGCGATTGTCCTACGAGATCGGCTATACGGTCGTTTCCGTGGCGCTCGCGGCGACCTGGGCGCTGTTCCTCGCCGCCGGGAACACCCGCTCGCCGCAGGTGGTCGGCTCGGGAACCGAGGAATACCGGCGGCTGGTCTCGGCAACGCTGCGCCTGTTCGGCGCCGTGGCCATCGTCTCGCTGATCGTCCAGATCGATTTCGCGCGTGGCTATTTGGCGATCGCACTGCCGCTCGGGCTGCTCGGACTGATGTCCAGCAGGCTGGGCTGGCGCTGGCACACCCGCGTCAGGCGCCGCGATCGCGCGGAGTGCTTGACCTCGGTGCTCGTGGTCGGCGCCCCGGAGGCTGCGCAGGCGATGGCGAGCGCGTTCTCCCGAGACCCGGATTCGGGCTATCGCGTGGTGGGCGTGTGCATTCCGGACGGGGTCGCCACGACGGGGCGCTACTCGCTGCGGGCATCCGGCCGCAGCTTCTCCGTCGTCGGCGACGATCGCTCGGTGCTGGAGGCGGTGCGCCGCAGCGGTGCGGACACCGTCGCGGTCACCGCGACGGACTACCTGGGTCCGGTCGAATTGCGCAGGATGGCATGGGAACTCGATCCGCTCGGCGTCGAGCTGATCGTCGCGCCCGGCGTGGTCGACATCTCCGGTACCCGGCTGACGAACCGGCTCGTCGCGGGAATGCCGATGCTGCACATCGCCAAACCGCAGTACGACCGGGCCAAGTCGACCGGAAAGGCGGTCTTCGACGCGTGTTTCGCGGCGGGCGTGCTGCTGGCGATCGCGCCGGTGTTGCTGGCCATCGCCCTGGCGGTCAAACTGACCAGCCCCGGGCCGGTGTTCTACCTCTCGGAGCGGATCGGGCGCGGCGGCAAGCCTTTTCGGATGATCAAGTTCCGCAGCATGTACCAGGACGCGGAGCGCACCGTGTCCGCGCTGATCGAGGCCAACGGCGGCAACCCGGTGTTCTTCAAGATGAGGGACGATCCGCGGGTGACGCCGGTCGGGCGGGTGATCAGGAAGTTGAGTCTGGACGAGCTGCCGCAGTTCCTCAACGTGCTGCGCGGTGAGATGAGCGTCGTCGGCCCGCGTCCGCAGGTGCAGCGCGAGGTCGACAGCTATGACGGCGAGATGCGGCGCAGGCTGCTGGTCAAGCCGGGCATCACCGGGCTCTGGCAGGTGAGCGGCCGATCGGATCTCTCGCTGGAAGACTCGGTGCGGCTGGATCTTTCCTACGTGGAGAACTGGTCGATGGTGCTCGACCTCTTGCTCATCGCCAAGACCATCGGCGCGGTCGCTCGCGGCGAGGGCGCCTACTGACCGTCAGGACGGGCGGCGCGCCGGGAACTCCGCGGCGAGTTCGGCGAAGATCGCGGAGTTGTAGTCGAAGGCGCGCTGGCATTCCTCGAGCACCCGCCTGCGCTCGAGCTCGTCCACCGCCAGGTCGTCGAGCAGGGCCCGGTATTCGCGTTTGAAGGCGGCCGGATTGGCGATGCCGTCGAAGACGTAGAAGCGGACCCCGTCGCCGCGGCGCGGCAGGTCCCACAGCTTCTCGGCGGTGCCCCGGATCACCTGACCGCCGGACAGGTCGCCGAGATAGCGGGTGTAATGGTGGGCGACGTACCCGGCGGGCCAGTCGCGCGAGCACTCCTCGATGCGCTCGGCGTAGGCGACGGTGGCGGGCAGCGCCCGCAGCTGGGCGCGCCAGTCCGGGCCGAGCAGGGCGACGAGGTCGCGCTCGAGTTCGGCGGTCCTGGCCAGCTCCGGCTTGATGAAGGGGCCCGCGACGCTGTCGTCGGCCAGTTCGGGCCAGCGCTGCTCCAGTGCGCGGTAGATGAACCACAGCTGGCCGGTGTAGCGGTGGTAGGAGTCGATGCCGAGCGCGCCGCCGAGCATGTCGCTGATGAACGAGGAGTTCTCCGCCTCCGCGTGCTGACGCGCGGTGGCGGACTGGATGCGTGCCGAGAAAGGTACTGCTTCCGACATTCCGAACCACCTCACCGTCGCCTGCGGCAGCCCACTTGTTTGGCTACCCTAACTAACCGCACAGACCATACCGGTTCGCCGGTTTCGCCGCACCCGAGTCGCGGCAGGGTATCAGTGTGCGGGATTCGCGCGCCGCCTGCGCCGGACGATGGGTCGTCGGAGCGAACCGAAACGGCTGAGAATCCGCGGACGGCGCAGCGAGCGGTCGCACCATTCGCCGAGCGTCACACCCGCGGCCAGCGCGCAGCCGATGCCGAATGCGGCGAGCAGCTGATCGAAGCCGAGCAACGGTTCGTCGCTGAGCATGGCGTAGAGCCCGCGATACACGCTGAGACCCGGCAGCAGCGGCGTGATGCCCGCGACCGCGACGACGAGCGGCGGCGTCAGCGCGCGGCGGGCCATCAGACCACCGGCCATGCCGACCAGGGTGGCGGCCACCCCGGAGGAGATCACCGGACCGAATCCGGCGTGCTGGACGAGCAGATAGCTGATCGCGCCCGCCGCGCCGCCGAACGCCGCGGCGGCCAGCGCGCGTTTCTCGGCGTAGCAGGCGAGCGCGAAGGCCAGCGCCGCGATCGCGCCCGCGGCGATCTTGACCGGCAGATCGGTGATGTCGCGACCCGAGGTCATATCGATGGACGGCACGGTGGCGCCGACCACCTGCGCCAGACGCAGCGCCAGCGCGATGCCCGCGACGATGCCGCCGGTCATCATCACCACCTCGAGCAGCCGCGCGGTCGCGGTGATCGGCGCCCCGGTGATGGCGTCCTGCACCGAACCCACCAATTGCAGACCACTGAGCAGCACGGTGATGCCCGCCGCGATGATCAGCGTGGGATCCGCGTGGAAGCCGAGCGGTTCGGCGAGGGTGGACAGCACGATGGCAGGGACCGCGGCGATGAGTCCGCCCATCATGTGCTGGAAGAAGAACGGCAACCCGTAGCGGTTCAGCACCCGGTTCGTCCGGTCGATCGCCGCGGTGGTGGCAAAGCTGAGCGCCGCGACGACGATGCCCGCGCCGAGCAGCGCGGCGATGGCGGCGGCGAGCAGCGACCAGCCGAACGTCGCGGTCCAGCGGTGGTACGGGTGTGGTGCGGAGGTGATGGCGTCGAGGGACGCGCGCGCGTCCTCGGGCGCGACCACCTGGGTGCGGATGCGCCGGGTGAGCCGGTCCACCGCGGCCAGCCGGGTGAAGTCGAGCGCGCGATACTGCACGACGCGCATCGTGCTCGCGGGCGGCAGCAGCGGGCCGCGGTCGGCCCAGATGCGGATCGAGTCGTAGGTGACGTCGACATCGCAGCGGGCCAGGCCGTAGGTGGCCGCGATGAAACGCACCTGGGTGGTGGTGTCCATGACGCCGGTGCCCGACGCGAGCACCACCTCTCCGGCGCGTACGGCGAGATCGAGCACCTCGGCCACCCTCGCGTCGTCGGTGAGGTCGATTGGTTGCAGGGGAGTGGGCGCGGCCACGATGGTGTCGGCGGTGGCCTGCCGGTCGGCCACCAGCAGCCCGACGGCCTCGCTGACACCGGGCAGATGCGGGGCCCGGCGTGGCCACACCCTGTTGCGCCAGCCGGGGTGATCGGCTCGCGGATTCGTGTTGTCTCCTCCCGGCGGCGCGTCAAGACCCATGCCCGCGACCATAGTTGTCGCGGTGCGGGTCCGGCATCCGCGCCTGTCAGCACGCGTGCGCGGGGCGCAAGACCATGGTGCGGCGCGGTGAAAGGTGGTAGAACTTGTTCTAATTTCTGGCGATGGGAGTGCGTGCGATGCGGTACGGGATCGTGTTGTTCACCAGTGACCGGGGCATTACGCCCGCCGACGCCGCCGCGGCAGCCGAGCGGGCCGGCTTCGATTCGTTCTATGTCCCCGAACACACGCACATTCCGGTGGTGCGCGCGGCGGCGCATCCGCGCACCGGCGACGCCAGCCTGCCCGACGACCGCTACCTGCGCACGCTCGATCCCTGGGTCGCGCTGGGCACGGCCGCGGCGGTGACCGAACGGATCACGCTCTCGACCGCGGTGGCGCTGCCCGCCGAACACCACCCGATCACCTTGGCCAAGGCCATCGCCTCGCTGGACCACCTGTCCGGCGGACGGGTCAGCCTCGGCGTCGGATTCGGTTGGAACACCGACGAACTCGCCCACCACGGGGTGCCCGCCAACAAGCGGCGCACGGTGTTGCGCGAACACCTGGACGCGATGCGCGCGATCTGGAGCGAGGAGGAGGCGAGCTTCTCCGGCGAGTTCGTGAGCTTCGGTCCGAGCTGGTCATGGCCGAAGCCGACGCAGAAGCGCATCCCCGTGCTGCTCGGCGCGGCGGGCGGGGAGAAGTCGTTCGCCTGGCTCGCCAAGAACGCCGACGGGTGGATCACGACACCCACCGAGGAAGGCCTCGGCGAGAAGATCGAACTGCTGCACCGGATCTGGCGCGAACACGGACGTACCGAGACCCCGGAGATCGTCGCGCTGGCGGGGCGGCACGATGCCGCGCAATTGGCGCAGTGGGCCGAACTCGGCGTGACGGAGGCGGTTTTCGGTCTGCCGGACCGCGACGCCGAGGAGGTCCGCGCTTATCTCGAGCGGCTGGCGGGCAAACTGGGGCTCACCGGGATCGACCGGCGCTGAGACGCGTGCACCGCCGCCCGCGAACGAGCGGCGGCGCACGGTGTCGGGTCAGCGCAGGTCACGGCGGCGGTAGGCCGCGATGCCGACGGTGAGCAGGACGGCGGCGGTGCCCAGCAACCACAGGATCGGCGTCGCCTCGAACGTCGCGCCCGGAAGCTTCGGCGGGTGCACGAACGGCACCAGGTCGACCATCCACTGCGGCAGCCCGTTCAGCGAGCCGACGAAGAAGAGCACGACCATGCCGCTCAGCACGCCCCAGGCGACCGGCGTGTAGCGCGGCGCGAGCCCGAAGAGCGCGATCGTGATGCCGGTGACCACCCAGACCGCGGGTACCTGCACGGCCGCGGCGGCCAGCGATTCCGGCAGCTTCTCGCCGAGATCACCGGTGGTGAGACCGTAGACGACACCGATCGCGAGCCCGGCGGTGAGCAGCGCCAGCGCGGGGCCGGCCAGCGCGAAAGCGATGTGGCTCAACGCGTATCGGGTCCGGCCGACCGCGGCCGCCAGCGTGGCCTCGGCCCGCTGGCTGGCCTCCTCGTCGTGCAGGCGCAACGCCGCGGAGATCGAGAACGCGGACGCCGCGGCGGCCAGCATGGCGAGCGCGTACGCGATGAACGACTCCTCCAGGCTCTCCGAACCACCCATGCGGGTGACCAGATCGGTGATGGTGCCGCTGTCGTCGAGCATGTCGCTGACGCTGTTCACCGCGCCGCCGATCAGCAGACCGTAGAGGCCGAAGCCCACCGTCCAGACCAGCAGCGTGCCGCGCTGTAGACGCCAGGCCAGCGCGACGGGGCCGGAGAGTCGCGGCGCCGCGGCGGCGGGGCCTGGCCGTTCGGCGAGCAGACCGGAGCCGGTGTCGCGCGAGGCGAGCAGGGCGTAGGCGGCGCCGGTCGCCAGCACGGCGGCCGTGGCGAGCGGAAGCAGCACCCACCACCGTTCGTCGGCGTAGGGGCGGATCTGCAGGCACCAGCCGATCGGCGAGAACCAGGAGAGTACGCCGTTGCCCGCGTCGCCGACCGCGCGCAGCGCGAAGGCAGCGCCCAGTGTCCCGAACGCGACGCCGCGCGCGACCCGCGCACCGGCGCTCACCTGGGCGGCGACCGCGGCGATCGCGGCCCACACGATGCCCGACGCGGCAAGCGCCGCGCCGAACGCCAGCGAACCCGCCGCGGGCAGGTCGGCGGCGTAGAGCGAAGCGGCGCAGGAGATTCCGGCGATCAGCGCGCCGCCGAAGGTCAGCGTGAGCGCCGCCGTGAGCCCCGCGAAGCGGCCGATGCTGGTGGCGCCGACCAGTTCCGCGCGACCGGTCTCCTCCTCGACCCTGGTGTGCCTGATGACGGTCAGGATGGTCGCGATCGCGATCATCGTGTACATCGCGCCGGCCTTCCAAGTGCCGATCGAGCCCAGCTCGGTGCTGAACACCGGCCCGTACATGGCGACAAGGGCCGGGCTGTCGGCGGTGGTCCGGGCGAAATCGTCCAGCTGAGTCTGGGTGGTGTACAGGTCCTTGATGCTGACCACCTGGAAGGCGGGCATCAACCCGATCAGCAGCGACCAGAGCGGCAGCACGATCCGGTCGCGACGCAGATACAGCCGCAGCAACTGCCAGGTGCCCGCGAAATCGGCGGATTCGCCGAAAAGCGGTGCGGCAGAGGCGCGGTGGACGGCGGTGGGCCCACCCGTCACCCGGCCGCCACCCCTCAACGAATCGCTCCGCGATGCTGTCATGCTCGCACCTTCTCCCCGTGGGTCGTCGCGGTGTCGCCCGCCTGGCCGTCGACGTGGTAGTGCCGCATGAACAGTTCCTCGAGCGTGGGCGGCGCGCTGGTGAGGCTCCGCACACCCGCGTCGCCGAGTACCCGGATGAGCTCGCCGAGGTGCTCGCTGTCGACCTGGCAGCGCAGCGTCGACCCGTCGCGCTCGATGTCCTCGACGCCGCCGATCCGGCTGAGATCGCCTGGGTCGCCGAGCAATTCGGCAGTGATAGCGGTGCGCGAGAGATGGCGCATATCGGACAGCGAGCCGGTCTCCACGGTCCGCCCTGCCCGGATGATGGTCACCCGATCGCAGAGCACCTCCACCTCGGACAGGATGTGGCTGGACAGCAGCACCGTCGTGCCACGCTGCTGCGCTTCGTGCACGCACTCGCGAAAGACTTGTTCCATCAACGGATCCAGGCCGGAGGTCGGCTCGTCGAGCAGCAGCAGCCGCACGTCGGAGGCGAGCGCGGAGATCAGCGCGACCTTCTGCCGGTTGCCCTTGGAGTATGTGCGCGCCTTCTTGCGCGGGTCGAGATCGAAGCGCTCGATCAGCTCGGCGCGACGTTCGGCGTTGATGCCGCCGCGCATCCTGGCGAGCAGGTCGATGGTCTCGCCACCGGACAGCGACGGCCACAGCGTGACATCGCCCGGCACGTAGGCCAATTCGCGGTGCAGGCCGACCGCGTCGGTCCACGGGTCGCGGCCGAACAGCCTGGCGTGACCCGAGGTGGCGCGCAGGATGCCGAGCAGGACCCGGATGGTGGTCGACTTGCCCGCGCCGTTGGGGCCTAGAAAGCCGTGGATTTCGCCCTCACTGACCGTGAGGTTCAGCCCATCGAGGGCTTTGACGTGGCCGAAGGTCTTACGCAGATCCTCGGCTTCGATGACCTCGGACATCAGTGCTCCTTCATGACAGTGTCCATCAGGGTGGTGTCGATGAGCAGGCCCTGGGTGTAGAACTCGAGGGCCGGTGGGGTGAGTTCTTCGGTGATCGCGCGGATCGCCCTGCGGAAATCGATCTTTTCGTCGTCGCGGCGATGCAGTTGCACCCACAGCAGGATGGCGCCGACATTGAGCATCATCAGATATCGGGCGCGGGCCTTGTGGTCGCGGCTCGGCTTCACGGTCCCCGCGTCGACGGCCTGCTGCATGTAGACCTCGGCGTCGGCGACCATGTGCTCGAACAGCGACTCGGCCATCGGTCCGCCTGCTTGCAGGCTGCGCACCATGTAGGCGACGAGCGGGCCGTAGATCTCGATCTCGGCCAGGGCGGCGAGCATGCCCGACGCGGCGTTGGGTGCCGTGATCGCCTTGACCTTCTCGTCCCGGATCAGCTCCAGCACCCGGTCGTCGCACACGGCGCGCAGACCGTCTTTGGAACCGAAGTGGTGGTTGACGAGTCCGGGGGAGACGCCTGCCGCGGCCGCGATGGCACGAACCCCGACCTGGAATCCGTGCTCGCCGAAGACTTCGATCGCGGCGTCTCTGATACGGGCCGCCGTGGTCAGATCCGCGGAGGATCCTTGCGATACGGGCTGTTGCTTGAACACATGTTCAGTATATTAAACGTGTGTTCAATCGGGGGCAAGAGTTTTGCCTCGATTCCGCGTGGTACGTGGCGACTATGGTCGAAGTCATGGCTACCGGCAGCAGCTCTACGACGGCAGAACACCTTCGTGCGGCACTCGATGGACCATGGGGGTCGGTCCGCGAGGAGGCCCGAACCCAATTGACCGGGCAGGAATTCACCGGCGACCCCTACCTCGACTACAAGGCGGCCAGGGCCCGCGTGCTGGACCAGATGCGGGTGATCGCGACCCTCGGCTACGCCGAGCGCGGATTCCGCAGGGAGAACGGCGGAACCGGCGAACCGGGCGCGGCCGTCACCGGATTGGAGATGCTCGCCTACGCCGACCTGTCGCTGTGGGTCAAGGCGGGCGTGCAGTGGGGCCTGTTCGGCGGGGCGGTGGAGAACCTCGGCACCGAACGGCACCGTGAGTACATCCGCAGGCTGATCTCGCTGGACCTGCTCGGCTGCTTCGCGATGACCGAATCCGGGCACGGCAGCGACGTCGCCAACATCGAGACCACCGCCACCTACGATCCCGGCACCCAGGAATTCGTGGTGCACAGCCCGACGCCGTCGGCGCGCAAGG
This sequence comes from Nocardia sp. bgisy134, assembly GCF_965341865.1. Taxonomy (GTDB): domain Bacteria; phylum Actinomycetota; class Actinomycetes; order Mycobacteriales; family Mycobacteriaceae; genus Nocardia. The sequence goes on along the minus strand of NZ_CBDQZP010000014.1, from coordinate 185,174 downwards.
ACTACATCGGCGGCGCCGCCGAGCACGCCAGGATGGCCGCGGTCTTCGCCCAGCTCATCACCAACGGTGAGAACCAGGGCGTGCACTGCCTGCTGGTGCCGATCCGCGACGACCAGGGCGCCGACCTGCCCGGCGTCACCACCTCCGACGACGGGCTCAAGGGCGGCCTGCTCGGCGTCGACAACGGCCGCATCACCTTCGATCACGTCCGCGTCCCGCGCGAGAACCTGCTCAACCGCTACGCCGACGTGGCGCCCGACGGGACCTACAGCTCGGAGATCGACAACCCGAGCAGGCGCTTCTTCACCACCCTCGGCACGCTGGTGCGCGGGCGGGTCAGCGTGGGCGGCGCGGCGGCCGCGGGAGCGCGCGTGGCGCTGAGCATCGCGCTGCGGTACGCGCTGAAGCGCAGGCAGTTCGCCGATCCGGACAGCGGCGAGGAGACGGTGCTGCTCGACTACCGCAGCCACCAGCGCAGGCTGCTGCCGCTGCTGGCGAAGTCCTACGCCTACGCCTTCGCGCAGAACGACCTGGTTCGCCGCATGCACCTGGTGCAGACCGGCCAGGATCTGGAGCCGAACGCGCAGCGCGCGCTGGAGAAGCGCGCGGCGGGCCTGAAGGTCGCCCAGACCAGGCACGCCACCCGCGCCATCCAGGAATGTCGCGAAGCGTGCGGCGGCGCAGGGTATCTCACCGAGAACCGGCTCGTGACGCTCAAGGGCGACACCGACGTGTTCACCACGTTCGAGGGCGACAACATCGTTCTGACCCAACTGGTCGCCAAGGAACTGCTGACCGCCTACGCCGACGAGATCCGCGATCTGGACGCGCTCGGCTGGGTGCGTTTCGCCGCCACCATGGCCGGTGACGTGGTGCGCAAGCGCTCCGGTGTGCGTCAGCTCATCCAGACGCTGCGCGACCGCGGCGACGACGGAGTCGACGAGGGCGACCTGTCCCGGCGCTCGGTGCAGCTGCAACTGTTCGCCGACCGCGAGGACTACCTGGTCCGCACCGCGGCGCACCGGCTGCGCGCGCGGGCCGAGGAGACCGGTCCCTTCGAGGCGTTCAACAACGCCCAGGACCACATCCTGGCCGCGGGCGCCGCGCACATCGACCGGCTGGTGCTGGAAGCCTTCATCGAAGGCATCGGCGACATCGAGGACCCGGACGCCAAGGCGCTCGCCGACGACGTGTGCGACCTGTTCGTCTACACCATGCTCGAGGAGAACTCGGCCTGGTTCATCATGCACCGGTTCATGTCGGTCGAGCGCGCGAAGGCGGTGCGCCGCGGGGTGAACGAGCTGGTGGACCGGCTGCGCCCGCACGCGCTGACGCTGGTGGAGGCGATGGGCGTGCCGGAGACGATGTTGCGCGCCGCCATGCTCGACGACGCGAGCGTCTACGAGCGGAGCTGATCAGGGGCGGTGCGCGCCGAGCGATCAGCCCGGCCCGTAGGTGAGGATCGCGGTGACGACGAACCACAGCACCCAGGCGATGGCCACCACCATGCCGACCGTGAGCACCGCCCGCATGAGCGCGCGGCCCATGTCGATGTCGCCGCGCTCGGTCGGGTACAGCTTCCACGGGCTGTACCACGGAGCCTTGACGATCGGCCCTCGCGCGTCGCGCTCCAGCTGGGCCAGCTCTTCGGCGTACGCCTCGGCCTGGGCCTGCTGCGGGCCGCCGTGCCACAGCGTGATGTCGACGGGGCCGATGAAGCCCTCGTTGATCAGCTCCTGCGGTGCGGGTAGATAGGGGAGGATGCCGAGACCGCGGAAGGCGACCGCGACGTCGTTGGCGGTCCACAGGTGCTTCTCGCTCTCGGCGAGCGTGTCGAAGTAGTGCCGCAGCCTGCTGGGGTCGTTGCCGAGGATGACGTCGAAACTCGGGTCGCTCCACGCCTGTTGGATCTGCAGCTCGGCTCCGCGCAGCGGGACCACCAGCGCCACGCCGTGCACCGCGCGCTGCCCGAGGCCGCGGGCGGACAGCCAGTCCTGCAGCGCGAAGGTGTGATCGCGGGACTTCTCCAGCGGCGTGCGCTTGTCCCTGCTCTCCATCGCGGCGGGTTCACCGTTGATCGTCCACGGCCCGTTCAGCGGGATCTCCAGCACGCCGTCCTGGCGGGCGACGAGCGCCTCGGCCTCGATCACCACGCAGCTGGTCGGCGTCCAGACGACCGCGTCGAACTGGTGCAGCTTGTCCTTGTGGAACAGGCTGCAATTGATGGTGGCCACGCCGTGCGGGCTCACCGGGTCCTTCCACGTGCGCAGCCAATCGATCAGTGCCCGTTCGGCATTCGTGCCAGCCGGGTTCTGTACTCGTACGAGCATTCGCGACCGCCCTTCACGTCGTCACGCGACAGTGGACAGGATACGAGCAATGGCGCGCGGCGCGCCGCGCCAACACCGACACGCGGCGTGTTGGAAGCCGGCGGCACCGGTCATTCGGGAACCTCGGCGGCGAGTTTCCCAGCCTGGACCGCACGTTCGAGCTCGGCGTGGTCGGCCTCGGTGCGATCGGCGTAGCGCACCGCGAAATTCGCGACGGCCTCGTCGAAGCTCTCGTCACCGTCCAGATACCCGGAGAGCAGACGGGGATCGAGCGATCGCGAATGCGCGCGGGCCAGCAGCGCGCCCGCCAGCCTGCCGTAGTCGTCGAGATCGTCCGCGGGCAGCGCGGCCGGGTCGATGCTGCCCTTGAAGTTGCGGAACTGCCGGACGATGAAAGGCAGCTCGCGCCCGCCGAGTGCGAGCGTCGTCCAGCCGAGCAGCATGTCGGAGTCGGACTGAACCAGCCTGGCGCCCTGCACGATTCGCTCGCCCTCGTGGCGCACCGGCGGTACGGGCAGGTACGGCGCGAGCGCGGAGGGAATGGACTGCTTGAGCTGCAGCACCAGCACCTCGCCGTCGTTGCCGTGCAGCAGCGCGACATAGCTGTGCAGCCCGACGCTTCCGGTGCCGACGATACGAAAAGCGACGTCCGACACCGCGAATCGGGCCAGCAGGTTGCGTCGCGACTCGCCGAGGGTATCGCCGTAGCGTTGCAATCCGTCGATGACGGCCTGCTCCACGGCGTCCTCGACCGGGGTGAGAACCGGTGGGTCGCTGACGAATCGGTGCTTGCTGACATCGGTCACGTGGTCGTCGAGATGCCTGGTCCACTTGGCGGCGACCTTGGCGCTGTTGTTCTTGCGCGCCTTCTTGGCCGCCTTCTTGAAGTCGTCGAGCAGGTCGTCGGCCTTGGCCCTGCTGATCACGGATTCGTCGGGCAGGGCGGTCCACGACTCCATGAAAGGCTGCTCCGCGAGCGTGTCGACGGCGATCCGGTAGCTGCGGGCGGCGTCGCGCGCGGCCCTGCGGCAGTCGTCCTCGTCGGCGCCCGACTCGCGCCCGGCCAGCACCAGGCTGGCGGCGAGGCGCTCCAGATCCCACTCCCACGGCCCGGCGATGGTCTCGTCGAAATCATTGATGTCCATGATGATTTCGCCGCGCGAGGTGCCGTAGAGGCCGAAGTTCGCGGCGTGCGCGTCACCGCACAGCTGCGCGTCGAGACCGCTGACCGGTCCATCGGCCAGATCGGCGGCCATCAGTCCGGCCGCGCCGCGGTAGAACGTGAACGGACCGGACATCATGCGCCCCACCCGCAGCGGCACCAGGTGCGGGAGCCGGTCCGCGTGTGCGGCGCGCAGGAATTCGAGCACCTCCGGCCGCCGCGTGCCGGTGACCTCGCGGTCGCGCGCGGTCACCGGGACACGCTCGCGCAGGGCGCGCCCACGCTCGCGCATCTCCTCGGCGGGGACGTAGGAACGCAGATCAACACCACTGTCCGACACGAGGGATCACGCTAGCCTGCCGCCGTCGATTCCCGCGCATCGTGCGGACGCCGAGACCGCGCGGCTCAGGTCGCAGGCACGGGGGGATCGACCGGCGCGATCGGCAGGCGCAGCGCGCCCGGCGCCGCGGCGGGGACGGTGGGCCCGACGGGCGCCACCGGATCGATGCGCCGGTAGTGCTCGCCGAGCGCGGGGCGTGGATCGTCCTGGCCCTTGTTCGGCCAGAAGGCCATGGCTCGCTCGGCCTGGGCGGTGATGGTCAGCGAGGGATTCACGCCGAGATTCGCGGTGACCGCCGACCCGTCCGCGACGTGCAGGCCGGGATGCCCGAACACCCGCTGATACGGGTCGACCACGCCGGTCTCGGCGCTCTCGCCGATCACGCAGCCGCCGATGTAGTGCGCGGTGGCCGGGATGTCGAAGACGTCCATGATCAGGCCGTGGGTGTCACCGTCGACCTTCTCCGCGAAGCGGCGGCCGACGTCGTGCGCGAGCGGGATCCAGGTCGGGTTCGGCTCGCCCGTGCCCTGCCTCGTCTTCAGCTGCCCGCGCTTGCGGAACGAGGTGAGCGAGTTGTCCAGCGACTGCATCACCAGCAGGATCACCGACTTCTCCGACGCGTGCCTGGCGTTCAGGCTGCGCAGGAACACCGCAGGGTGTAACAGGATCGCCAGCAGGAACCGCAGGAACCGGAACGCGCCGCCGTCCACGATCGGCACCGACATAGGGAACAGCGCGTTCTGTCCCTTGCCGTAATGGCAGACCTCGATGTGCGTGTCGGCCTCCGGATGGATGGAGGAGGTGATCGCGATGCCCTCGGCGAAATCGCGCCGCGTCCGGCTCACCACATTGAGGATTGCCTCGGAGTTGCTGCGGGTCAGCTCGCCGAGCCTGGGCGAGAGCGCGGGCAGCACCCGCTCGTCGTGCATCCGGTGCAGCAGCTTCTGGGTTCCCAGCGCGGCGCCCGCGAATACCACCTGCTCGGCGGTGAACGTCCTGTGCTGTTTGCGGATCCAGCGGTCCGAGCGCTCGGTCTCCACTGCGTAGCCACCGCTGGACAGCGGGCGCACCACGGTGGCCGTGGTCAGCGGATGCACCTCGGCGCCCGCCTGTTCGGCCAGGTAGAGATAGTTGGTGGGGGTGGTGTTCTTGGCGTTGTGCGGGCAGCCGGTGAAGCACCGTGCGCAGTGCACGCAGCCGCGGCGGCGCGGGCCGGCGCCGCCGAAGTACGGGTCGTCGACCTCGGTGCCGGGATCGGACTCGTTGAAGAAGACTCCGACGTTCGTCGCGTGGAAGGTATCGCCGACCCCGAGGTCGTCGGCGATCTCCCTGATCACGGTGTCGGCGGGCGTCATGCGCGGGTTGGGCGCGACGCCGAGCATCCGTTTGGCCTGGTCGTAGTAGGGCGCCAGCTCGGCCTTCCAGTCGGTGATGTGCGCCCACTGCTTGTCGGTGTAGAAGCTCGGCAGCGGCTCGTAGAGGGTGTTGCCGTAGATGAGTGAGCCGCCGCCCACTCCGGCGCCGGAGAACACCGCGCATTTGCCCAGAATGCTGATCCGCTGCGGACCGGTCAGGCCGAGGCGCGGTGCCCAAAGGGATTTGCGCACGTTCCAATTCGTGCTGGGCAGGTCGTCGGCCGTCCAGCGCCGCCCGGCCTCGAGCACGCCCACCCGGTAGCCCTTCTCGGTCAGCCGCAGGGCGCTCACGCTGCCGCCGAACCCGGAACCGATCACTACCACGTCGTAGTCGAATGCGGGCATGACATCCTCTCCTCATCTATCGATGATGAGATGGTTTCATATTCATTCTTTCAGGGTGGGCGATGTGGCGTAAACCCACGGCGAGCCCGGATGGCGACGCCAGGGGCTCGTGCGGTAAGCACAGGCGTGTGACAACGGAATCGGGGACCACCGAACCCGGCGAGCGCGCCGACACCGGCGGTGGCGTGTTCGACGACCGCATCCTCACCGTCCCGAACGTGCTGAGCGTGCTGCGGCTGATCGGCGTGCCGGTGTTCCTGTGGCTGCTGCTCGTCGAGGAGGCCGATGGCTGGGCCTTCGCGCTGCTTGTCGCCAGCGGCGTGACCGATTTCCTGGACGGCAAGCTGGCCAGGCTGCTGGATCAGGGGTCCCGTCTGGGCGCGCTGCTCGACCCGTTCGTGGACCGGCTCTTCCTGGTGACCACCTTGCTGGCCTTCGTGATCCGCGGCCTGCTGCCGTGGTGGGTCGCGCTGCTGCTCGTCGGCCGCGATCTGATGCTGACCTTCACGCTCTCGGTCTACAAACGGCGGGATCTGGACCCGCCCGAGGTCATCTATCTGGGCAAGGCCGCCACCTTCGCGCTCATGTCCGCGCTGCCATGGTTGCTTGCCGGACAGATGGATTGGGCACTCGCCGGTTTCGGCCGGGCCTTCGGCGGGGCCTTCCTGGTCTGGGGCACGGCGGTGTATCTCTGGACCGGCGTGCTCTACGCGGGCAAGGCCATTGCGGTGGCGCGAGCGATACCGGCTGTGGGGCACCGTCGCCCATAACCGATAAGGTTGCGTGCAACGTTCACTACGAAAGGACGCCCAGTGCCCCTAACCCCCGAGGATCTGCGGTACACCGAAGAGCACGAGTGGGTGCGCCGGGTCGCCCCGAATCGGGTGCGGGTCGGCATCACCGATTACGCGCAGTCGCAGCTCGGTGATGTCGTGTTCGTGCAGCTGCCGGACGCGGACCGGGCGGCGAGCGCGGGCGAGGGCATCGCGGAGGTCGAGTCCACCAAGAGCGTCTCGGACATCTACGCCCCGCTGGCCGCGAAAGTCGTTGCGGTGAACGAAGAACTGACCTCCGCGCCGGAGACGCTGAACACCGACCCGTATGGTGCGGGCTGGCTGTTCGAGCTCGAGGTGGAGGACGCCGCCGGGCTCGATGTCACGCTGGGTGAACTGCTGGATGCGGCAGGTTATCAAGGAGTTATCGGGGGCTGACGCGGCCTTCCTAGTTCTCCCTGCACGGGCACGCCCCGGCAGGGTACGGTCAAAGCCAACAGATGTACCGGCATCCGCTGCCGGTGTTCTAGCGACACGACCGGTCGTGTCGGCGAAGCATCACCTGCTTGCATGGATAATCAGGTTCGAGGAGGAGAGAAACGGTGAGCGAGAACAAAGACCCGGGTTACCAGGAGACCGCGGCCGAGACGACGTCGGTCTTCCGCGCGGATTTCCTGAGCGAGGTCGACGCGTCGCGCTCCGGTGAGCAGACCGGTGAGCAGCCGGTCCAAGGGGTCGAGGGCCTGCCGGTCGGCGCAGCCCTCTTGGTCGTCAAGCGCGGGCCGAACGCGGGATCGCGGTTCCTCCTGGATCAGCCGACCACTTCGGCGGGGCGTCACCCCGACAGTGACATCTTTCTCGACGACGTCACGGTCAGCCGTCGGCACGCCGAGTTCCGGCAGGACGACGACACGTTCCAGGTGGTGGACGTGGGCAGCCTGAACGGCACCTACGTGAACCGGGAGCCGGTGGACTCCTCGGAGCTGCAGAACGGCGACGAGGTCCAGATCGGCAAGTTCCGGCTCGTGTTCCTGACCGGACCGCGCGCCGCCGTGAACGAGCCGTCAGCGGGTGCGGGCAGTCTATGAGCACGACGGCGCCGATGTGTGTGAAAGGCACGGCGCTGTGACGGGCGCGGCGCAGTGGGCGCGCGGAGGGATGTCGATCGGCTCCGTTCTCGACCTACTGCGACCCGACTTCCCGGACATCACCATCTCGAAGATCAGGTTCCTCGAGTCCGAGGGCCTGATCCGGCCGGAGCGCACGCCCTCCGGCTACCGCAGGTTCTCGGTCGCGGACTGCGAACGGCTCAGGTTCGTGCTGACCGCGCAGCGCGATCAGTACCTGCCGCTGAAGGTGATCAAGGAGCAACTGGAAGCGATCGACAGCGGAGCGGCCACGCTCGGCGTGCGGGAAGCTCGCGCGCGGGCGCACTCCGGCCGTCCCGGCGGTGCGGAATCGGGCCCGATCACGGGCGCCGATTCCGGCTCCGCCGCCGCGCAGGTCGGCCGTGTCCCGCGGACGGCCGCGCCGCGCAGGCTGGGCGTGGTGCCCGGCGAGGTCTCGCCGGACGAGTTGCGCTTCGATCACGAAATCCGGCTCACCCGAGCGGATCTGCTGGAGCAGGCCGAGATCGATGAGCGGTTCCTCAACGATCTGATCCGGGCCAACCTGATCACCCCTGGCGCCGCCGGATTCTTCGACGGCGAGGCGGTCACGTTGGCCAGAACCGCCCGCGCCATGGCCGAATTCGGCCTGGAGGCACGGCATCTGCGCGCCTTCAAACTGGCCGCGGACCGGGAGGCCGCGCTGTTGGCGCAGATCGCCGCGCCGATCGCCAAGAGCCGCGACGCGGGCGCGCGGGCAAGGGCCGAGGAAACTGTGCGCGAACTCGCGGCACTCTCGCTGACGCTGCACACCTGCCTGGTGAAAGCCTCGGTACGCAACTCTCTCGGAAGCTGACTTCCGCTCCTGTGTTCCACCCCGGCAACACGCCGATTTCGGCTGTGCACACCGATCGCAGCACCGCCATGGGTTCGCCTAGACTCGTGGTACGGCGTGCTCTGCAGCGGTCAGGTCGGGCGGCCGGCGAATATGGGAGGCAGTGCTATGAGCGAGCGAATCATGTCACAGCGTGCTTCGCGCATGCCGGAGCCGAGGGTTAGCGAGGCGCGGGCATGAGTGAAATGCGCGTGATCGGCATCCGCGTCGAGCAGCCACAGAACCAGCCCGTGCTGTTGCTGCGCGAGGTGTCGGGGGACAGGTACCTTCCGATCTGGATCGGGCAGGCCGAGGCGACGGCCATTGTGCTGGAGCAGGAGGGGGTGACGCCCATCCGCCCGCTGACCCACGATCTGATCAAGATCTTGATCACCGAGCTCGGGCACACTCTCAAGGAAGTCCGGATCGTGGATCTGCAAGAGGGCACCTTCTACGCGGATCTGGTCTTCGACAACGAGCTACGCATCTCGGCGCGGCCGTCCGACTCGGTGGCCATCGCGTTGCGCGTGGGTTGCCCGATTCACGCCGAGGAAGCGGTCCTCGAGGAAGCGGGATTGGTGATGCCCGACGAACGCGAGGACGAAGTGGAGAAGTTCAAGGAGTTCCTCGAGTCGGTGTCGCCGGACGACTTCAAGGCCACCGACAGCTGAGGATTCCGAAAATCTTCTAGACCTCAACTACAGCTACAGACTTTTACCGCGCGTCGCGTTTGGTCCGACGATGCCGCTCCCGAGACAATCAACGGGAGTAATCTCGATAGTTGGGCCACGTCCGGAATGACGGGTTGTTGGTCATCACGGAGCCGGGCCATCGATGAGGCTAGGCGTCTGCGGAGCAAGGGAGTGGTCAGTGGCAGAGCAATCGCAGGATGTGCGGCGGCCGGACGTCCGTCCGACCGAGGGCTCAACCGAGGGCTCAGAGGTGCAGCCCGGCCTGTTCCCGGATGACTCCGTACCCGACGAGCTCGTCGGTTACCGTGTGCCGAGCGCGTGCCAGGTCGCTGGAATCACCTACCGTCAGCTCGACTACTGGGCCAGGACCGGACTCGTCGTGCCCTCCATCCGGGGCGCGGCGGGCTCGGGTAGTCAGCGGCTGTACTCGTTCAAGGACATCCTGGTCCTCAAGATCGTGAAGCGGCTGCTGGACGCGGGGATCTCGCTGCAGAACATCCGCATCGCCGTCGATCATCTGCGCAGCAGGGGCGTCCAGGATCTGGCGGGCATCACCCTGTTCTCCGACGGCACCTCGGTGTACGAGTGCACTTCGCCCGAGGAGGTCGTCGATTTACTGCAGGGCGGGCAGGGTGTCTTCGGTATCGCCGTGAGCGGCGCCATGCGCGAGCTGACCGGCGCTATCGCGAACTTCCCCGCGGAGCGCGCGAGCACCGCGACCGAGCGTCCGGAGGACGAGCTGGCGTTCCGGCGCAAGGCGCGGATGAACAGGGCCACCGGCTGACACCGAGCGGCATCAGGCCACCGTCACCCGCGCGGGACGGTGGCCTTTCGCTGTCCGCCGCGGCGGAGTGACGAGGGCGACACCCGGGCGGAGGCATCGTTTCGCGGCGCGCCGACATAAACTGACGGTGCGTCGCCGCCGTGCGGGAGAGTTCCGGTCTCGAACAGACCGGGCGCCGAAGGAGCAGCACCTCCCCGTCAATCTCTCAGGCAACAGGGACCGTACGGGCTTCGGCGCCTCTGGAAAGCGGTGGTCTGCGCGTGCGCAGGGCCGCCCGCCCATGGGGAAAGGGAATGGCTTCGACCGGGCCGCCCGAATCTCTCAGGCACCACGACAGAGGGGGAGGGCTGGTACCCCGTCGACACCGCGTCTACCCATCGACACGGCTCGACCCGCCCGACCTTGGAGCTGCTGCCGTGACTCGATCATTCGCCGACCGTCATATCGGACCCGACCGGGACGAACTCGCCCTGATCCTGCCCGTCGTCGGCGTCGATTCGCTGGACGACCTCGCTACCGTCGCGCTGCCCGCCAGCATCCTCGACGACTCCGCCGCAGGCGCGCTGGCCGAGCTGCCGCCCGCGGCCACCGAACACGAGGTGCTCACCGAGCTGGCCGCCCTCGCGCACGCCAACACCGTGGCCACCTCGATGATCGGCCTCGGCTACTACGACACCCTCACCCCGCCCGTGCTGGTGCGGAATCTGCTGGAGAACCCGGCCTGGTACACCGCCTACACGCCTTACCAGCCGGAGATCAGCCAGGGTCGCCTGGAGGCGCTGCTCAACTTCCAGACCATGGTCTCGGATCTGACCGGGATGGAAGTGGCCAACGCGTCCATGCTGGACGAGGCCACCGCGGCCGCCGAGGCCATGACGCTGCTGCGCAGGGCGGGCCGGTCGAAGTCGGCGCGGCTGCTCGTCGACGCGGACCTGTTCCCGCAGACCCGCACCATCCTGGAGACCAGGGCCGAGCCGCTCGGCATCGAGATCGTCGAGGCGGACCTGTCCACCGGGGCGCTGCCGGAGGGCGCGTTCTTCGGCGTGGTGCTGCAGGCGCCGGGCGCGTCCGGCCGGATCGTCGACTGGACGACCGTGATCGCGGCCGCGCACGAGCGCGGCGCGCTGGTCGCGGTGGGCGCCGACCTGCTCGCGGCGACGCTGATCACCCCGCCCGGCGAGCAGGGCGCCGACGTCTGTTTCGGCACCACCCAGCGCTTCGGCGTGCCGCTCGGCTTCGGTGGTCCGCACGCCGGGTATCTGGCGGTGCGCAACCAGTACGCGCGGCAGCTGCCGGGCAGGCTGGTCGGCGTCTCGGTGGACGCCGACGGCGATCTCGCCTACCGGCTCGCGCTGCAGACCCGTGAGCAGCACATCCGTCGCGAGAAGGCGACCTCGAACATCTGCACTGCCCAGGTGCTGCTGGCCATCGTGGCCGCGATGTACGCGAGCTACCACGGCGCCGACGGTCTGCGGGCGATCGCGCGGCGGGTGCACGGGCACGCGGCGGCGATCGCGGCGGGGCTGGACGGCGCTGTCGTGCACGACACCTTCTTCGACACCGTGCTGGCGCACGTGCCGGGCGGCGCGGAAGCCGTTGTGGCCAAGGCGAAGTCGCGCGGCATCAACCTGTGGCTGGTCGACGCCGATCACGTGGCCATCGCCTGCGACGAGGCCACCACCTCGGCGCACGTCGCGGCCGTGCTCGAATCCTTCGGCACCGCACGGTCGCTGGACACCGACGCCGCCGTCGCGCCCGCCTCCGCCATCGAGACGCGTACCTCCGAATTCCTCACCCACCCCGCGTTCACCAGCTACCACACCGAGACCGCGATGCTGCGCTACCTGCGGAGGCTGTCCGACAAGGACATCGCCTTGGACCGCAGCATGATTCCGCTCGGCTCGTGCACCATGAAGCTCAACGCGACCGCGGAGATGGAGCCCATCACCTGGCCCGGTTTCGCCAGGGTGCACCCCTACGCCCCGGTCGACGACGCCCCCGGCCTGCTGAAGGTCGTCGCAGACCTGGAGACCTGGCTCTGCGAGATCACTGGCTACGACTCGGTGAGCCTGCAGCCGAACGCGGGCAGCCAGGGCGAGTACGCCGGTCTGCTGGCCATCCGCCGCTATCACCTGGACCGCGGCGACACGCACCGCGACACCTGCCTGATCCCGTCCAGCGCGCACGGCACCAACGCCGCCTCGGCGGCCATGGTCGGCATGCGCGTGGAACTGGTCAAGTGCCGCGACAATGGTGACGTCGATCTGGACGACCTGCGCGCCAAGATCGCCGACCACGCCGACCGGCTGGCCTGCATCATGATCACCTACCCGTCCACGCACGGCGTGTACGAGCACGAGGTGGCCGAGCTGTGCGCGCTGGTGCACGACGCGGGTGGCCAGGTCTACGTGGACGGCGCGAACCTGAACGCGCTCGTCGGTCTGGCCCGGCCTGGCCGGTTCGGCGGCGATGTCAGCCACCTGAACCTGCACAAGACCTTCTGCATCCCGCATGGCGGCGGCGGTCCCGGCGTCGGCCCGGTGGCGGTGCGCTCGCATCTGGCGAAGTACCTGCCGGGCGACCCGCTGGAACGCGGTTCGCACGCGGTATCAGCCGCGAAGTACGGCTCGGCCTCGATCCTGCCGATCACCTGGGCCTACATCCGGATGATGGGCGCCGACGGCCTGCGTCGCGCCACGCTCTCGGCCATCGCCTCGGCCAACTACCTGGCGCGCAGGCTGGACGAGTACTTCCCGGTGCTCTACACCGGTGAGAACGGCATGGTCGCCCACGAGTGCATCCTCGATCTGCGCGAGATCAGCAAGCGGACCGGCGTCACCGTCGACGATGTGGCGAAGCGCTTGGCGGACTACGGTTTCCACGCGCCGACCATGAGCTTCCCGGTCGCCGGCACGCTGATGGTCGAGCCGACCGAGAGTGAAAACCTCGCCGAGCTGGACGATTTCATCGAGGCGATGATCTCCATTCGCAAAGAGATCGATCAGGTCGGCGCGGGTGTCTGGCCGGTGCAGGACAATCCGCTGCGCGGTGCGCCGCACACCGCGGCCAGCCTGGTCGGGGACTGGGATCATCCGTACAGCCGCGAAATCGCCGTCTACCCACGGGGTCTCGCGCACGCCAGGGCCAAGGTGTGGCCGCCGGTGCGGCGCATCGACGGCGCGTACGGCGACCGCAACCTGGTGTGCTCCTGCCCGCCGCTGGACGCCTACGCCGACTGACGTACAGCCAGGCCGCCGCACTCGAGGATCGTTCCGCGGTGCGGCGGCCTTTCGCGTATTCGGAAGCGTTCAGAGCGCGTGGGCGCGGGCGGCGGCGAGGGCCGCGTCGGCGGCATGGCGGGCGTCCTCCGCCGTCACCGGTTCGCGAGAGATGAACAGCCGGTAGAAGATCGGCGCGACCGCGAAGCGGACGACCTGCTCCGCGTCGACCTCGGGGTCGAGTTCGCCGCGGCGCACGGCCCGGCGCACGATCTCGGCCGACTGTCGATGGCGTGCCTGATAGAAGTCGTGCAGCGCGGTCGCCGCGGCCGGATTCTGCATGGCGGCGGCGATGAACGCGGCGGCGACCGGGCCCGCCTCTGGATCGGCGAAGCCGGTGCGGACGAGTTCGGTCAGCGCGCGCAGATCTTCGGCGAGCGTGCCGGTGTCGGGCATGGGCCACGGCTCGTCGGCGGCCAAGTCGAGCGCGTCGGCGATCAGTCCTTCTGGGCTGCCCCAGCGGCGGTAGACCGTGGTCTTGTGCACCCCTGATCGCTGGGCGACGGCGTCCACGCTGAGGCCCTGGTAACCGTGCTCGGCGAGTTCCTCCAGGGTGGCCGCGCGCACCGCGTCGCGTACCCGCGCGCTGCGGCCGCCGGGACGTTTCCGAGTCTCCAAAGACAACTCCTGTTGCGTTAGTGCGGACGGCTTGCTAAGTTAAAGCTACACAAGTAGCGATTGGAGTGCATCTGACCACCCAACTGACCCTTCGGGGTGTTGCGAAGTCCTACGGCGACCGTCGTGTGCTCGACGGAGTCACGTTCTCGATCCGGCCCGGCGAACGGGTGGGGATCGTCGGTGAGAACGGTTCGGGCAAGTCGACCTTGCTGCGCGTCATGACCGGAGCCGAACCCGCCGACGAGGGCGTCGTGACCATCACCGCGGCAGGCGGCCGCGGCTATCTCGCGCAGACACTGACCGGCGAGACCGTCGCCGACGCCATCGATCTGGCGCTTGCCGACCTGCGCGACCTGGAGCGGCGCATGCACGAAGCCGCCGCCGCGCAGGACATGGACGCCTACGGCGACCTGCTCACCGCCTTCGAAGCCAGGGACGGCTACGACGCCGATGCCAGGGTCGACAAGGCCATGCACGGCCTCGGCCTCGCGGGCATCGGTCGCGAGCGCGCCGTGGCGAGCCTCTCCGGCGGGGAGCAGGCGCGGCTCGGGCTGGCCTGCCTGCTGGCGGCGTCCCCGGAGATCCTGCTGCTCGACGAGCCGACCAACCATCTCGACGACGCCGCCCTGACCTGGCTGGAAGACCGTCTTCGCGCCCATCGCGGCACCGTCGTGGTGGTCTCGCACGACCGGGTCTTCCTGGACCGGGTCGTGACCGCGATCATCGAGGTCGAGCACGGCGGCGTCACGCGATTCGGCGGCGGCTACACCGGTTTCCTCGCCGCCAAGGCGGCGGCGCGGCAGCGCTGGGAGCAGGAGTACGCGCAGTGGCGGGACGAGATCCGGCGGCTCGAGGAGTTCTCCGCGACCACCGCGCACCGGGTCGCGGCGGGCCGGGTCATGAAGGACAACAACAAGATGGCCTACGACCGCAACGCGGGACGGGTGCAGAGTTCGATCTCCTCGCGGGTGCGCCAGACCGCCGAACGGTTGCGCAGATTGACCGACGATCCGGTGCCTGCGCCACCGAAGCCGCTGCGCTTGCGCGGCAGATTCGGTGCGGCACAGGCGAAGTCGTTCGCGATCGGCGAGCTCACCCTCGGCCCGCGCGACCGGCTGCTCATCGACGGACCCAACGGCTCGGGCAAGTCGACGCTGCTGGACCGGATATACGGCAGCACCCAGGGCCGGGTCGGCTACCTGCGCCAAGAAGTCGCGTTCGATTCGGCGCAGACGGTCGCGCAGGCCTACGGCCACGGCCGGGATGCGCTGGTGGCGACAGGTCTGTTCCACCGGAGCGCGCTGGACGTGCCCGTCGCTGCGCTGTCGGAAGGGCAGCGACGCAGGCTCGCGCTGGCCAGGGTCCTCGCGGGCGAGCACGATTTGCTGCTGCTCGACGAGCCGACCAACCACCTGTCACTGGCGTTGGTGGAAGAACTGGAGCAGGCGCTCGGTGAGTATCCGGGCGCGGTGGTCGTGGTCAGTCACGACCGCGCGTTGCGCCGCCGGTTCCAGGGAGAACAGAAGGGAGTGCACGAATTTGCCTGAGATCCGCACGACGATCGAGGCGCCGGGTGCGCCGTACGGTGTGACCGTCGACAAGGCGGGCGCGCTGTGGTTCACGATGGCCGCGCAGGGTGCGATCGGCCTATGGACGGGCGAGCGGGTCGAGACCGTCGACCTCGACCCGGCCGACGGGCAGCCGACCGTGATCGTCACCGGTCCCGACGACGCGGTGTGGTTCACCGAGTTCCGCGGCAACCGCATCGGCCGGATCGGCGCGGACGGCGCGCTGTCGTTCATCGCCGCCGACGCGCCGTACGGTCTGTGCGCCGGACCGGACGGCGCGCTGTGGTGCACCGAACTCCAAACAGGCCATATCGGGCGGCTGGCCGAGGACGGCTCGATCGTCCGCTACCCGGTCGACGGCATGCCCTCGATGATCACCGCGGGGCCCGACGGTGCGCTCTGGTTCACCTTGAATCAGGCCAACGCGATCGGCCGCGTCACCTCGAACGGTGCGATCACCACGTATCCGCTGCCGACCGAGCAGGCGAACCCAGTCGGCATGGCCGCGGGCCCGGACGGCGCGCTGTGGTTCGTCGAGATCGGCGCGGGACAGATCGGCCGCATCACGGTCGACGGCACCATCGAGGAGTTCCCGCTGCCGGATCGCGGTGCGCGTCCGCACGCGATCATCGCGGGACCCGATGGGGCGCTGTGGTTCACGCAATGGGGGAGCTCCCGGCTCGGGCGGATCACCACCGCCGGGGAGATCAGCGAACTCGACCTGCCCGGCGCGGAACCGCACGGTCTGGCGCTCGGCCCCGACGGCGCGATCTGGGTCGCGATGGAGTCGGGCGCGCTCGTCTGTGTCGAACCGGACGGACGGGAATAGTCATCCGGCCTGGCGCGCGCTCTCATCGAAAGGCTGCGCCACAAGGGAGGGGCACTACGACCGGGGAGATCGGCGTACTCGATCTGCTCGGCGCCGGACCGCATGCGCCGATGCGGACCATTCGGCCATGGCGTCCGGCGCGCTCGTCCAAGTCGGAACGGACCGAGCCCTACGGGGTGGTCAGGGCTTGGACCACCGCGCTGCCGAAGCTCAGATCGTTCGACGTGGCCAGTCGGACGTAGCTGCCGCCGGTGCGCTGGGCGGCGGTCTGCAGCGTCTCGGTGCCGCTGCCGCCGATCACGATGACATCGACGCGCACCGGGCGGTCCGGATCGGCGGCCGCCGCTATATCGGCGAGCAGCTGCGCGCCAGTCAGCGCGGAGTCGTCGTCAGGGCCGTCGGTGATCAGCAGCACCGAGTTGGTCCGGCCCTCGGCGTAGCCGGCCACCGCGCTGCGGTAGGCGGCGAGCAGCGCGGGGTAGGCCTGATCGGTCTTGGTCTCGGTGGCGCGGACGGCGGTCAGCGCGGCATCGATCGTCGCGCGCTGGCCGTCGGCGAGCGCGCCCGTGCGAGCCTGCACCCGGTACGGGTTGACGCCGTCGAGGCTCTTGCCGAAGGTCCAGACGCCGAGGCCGAAGTCCGGCGGCATGACGTTCATGGTGGAGCGCAGCGCGCCGAGCGCGTTCGCCAGCCGGGTGCTCGTGCCCTCGGCCGTCGACATGGACGACGAGACATCGAGCAACACCGTGGACTGCACACCGAGCACCGGGTGCGCGAGGGTGGCCCGCACCTTGTCCAGCGCGGCGCGGGACGCGCCGGGACCGGTCGGCGGCGGCACCGCGGTGAACCCCGCGGTGGTGAAGAACGGCGACTGTTCGGGGTTGCGCAGATAGTCGACGAAGAGTCCGGCGATCAGGTTCTGCGTCTGATCCACCCACGGCCCGGACATGAGCGCGGCGGGGTGATCGGCCACCGGCGCGGTGCCCACGGGCCGGAAGACGGCGACGCCGGGACGCCCCGCTATTTGCTGCTCGGTAGCGACTACCGCGTGGATGGCGGACTTCGCGCCCTGAGCCGGATCGGCGACCGCGGCGAGGGCGGTGGCGGTATCCGCGGCCTCCGGCGCTCCGGACGCCAAACCGGAGATCGCCGCGACCGCCTGGCCGGACTGCGCGCCGGCATCGGACAGCGGCTCCTCACCGGCTATGGCGGACCCGACCGCGACAGCGGCGGCCACCCTGGCATCGCCCGGGGGCAGCGCAAGCCGCAATCCACCCCAGCCGGGCAGGCCGATCTCGTCGAGCGAACCCTGTTGCAGGCGAGGCAGATCGCCCCACGCGATCCGCGCGCTCTCCAGTGCGGCGCGCACTTGCTCGGGCACGCCGAGCGCGACCGGGGTGCCCGCGATCGGACTCGGTTCGCCCGCAACGAGTCCCGGCACGCGCATGGTCTCGACGGCGCGCGAGGAATCCGGAATCCACAGCGCGGGTTGCGGTCCCAGCGCCGGGTTCCATTGGCCGCCCGCGCGGAATGCCTCGGCGATCTCGGCCGAGGGCCGAGCGGTCACTGTGACGCGCGCGCAGTGATCGCGCACCTGCGGCTCGGTCGCGTTGTACTTGTCGGCGATGGCGCGCACCGGCGCCTCGAGGTCGGGATCGACGGTGACGAACAGCGTCGCGGGTCCCTCGACGCAGTCGGCGGCCGCCGCGTTGTCCCGGTCCGCGGCCCGGTCACTGAACTGGAACCAGGCGAAAACCGCGGCCCCGAGTAACAGCAGAGCGACCACCGCAATAACCGGACCTTTGCTGATACCTCGAGATCTGGTCCCGCTGCGATGAGTGCCCACGGCGGATCAGTGTATGGTCACCGCCAGTTCGCCCGCCCGGCGAGTCCACCAGTTCGGCGGGCGACGCACGCGAGCCGCCGACGCTGTCGTACGTCGGCGGCTCGCGGCGGTCATTCGCGGATCATCCGCCCGCGGTCGAACTCGTGCCCACCCCACACGCCGGACTGGCCGGTCTCCGCGGCGAAATCGGCGCAGGCCACTCGGATGGGGCAGCTCGCGCAGATGGCCCGCGCGTAGTCGAAGTCCTGGGACGGGTAGGGGAACCAGGCTTCGTGATTCGGGTCACCACGGCACGCGGCCCGGTGCCACCCTCGGGTGTCCGAGAGCGGCAGCAGGTCGGCGAGCGTCGACTCGGTCCCGGTCGGTGCTGTTCGGACGGTCATTGATCCTTACTCCTCTCTCGGTTCTCAGGCGCTCGCCAGTTGCTTCCAGATCTGGCGCTGCCGTTTGGCCAGGTGATCGGGCGCCTTCGGCTCCCACAGCAGTCGCATGCCCGCCTCTTCGGGCGTGCGGTCGGCCTTGAGCGTGTTGCACGGGGCGCAGGCCGCGATCAGGTTGCTCCAGGTGTTGGGCCCGCCGCGGCTGCGCGGCCGGATGTGGTCGACGGTGCGGGCCCACCCGGCGCAGTAGCCGCACCGCTGCGCGTCGCGTCGCAGCACGCCCGCCAGGGTGGCGCGACTCTCGTCGTGCACCCGGGTGGTGTGCTCGATGTACACGTAGCGCAGCAAGCGGATGGTCTCCGGCAGCGCGATCTCCATATGCCGCGACCGGACCGGGAAGTACGGCTCCCTGTCGGCGACAGATTCGGCGGCGCCGCTGATCAGCAGCACCACGGCGCGTTCGGCGGCGACCTCGTCGAGCGCATCGTAGGAGGCGTTGAGGACGAGGACGCCCGTGTGTATCCAGTTGTCGGCGGTCACCGCCGCCGGATCGGCGGCACGGCGGAACATCATGGGGATCACCATGTTTCGTGGAGGAAGTGGAAGATTCGGCGGAGCGCGGCGCGGCGCTCTCGATGCGGGAACCGGTGGGGTCAGCGACCGGCCGGGAGGTGGCCTGCCGCGCCGCCGTCGCCGCGCGACGGCTGTTCGTTCTCGACGATCGAGAACCGCTGTACGGCTTTGCTGTTCGCCGAATACCCGATCATCGGATGCACGGGCCACCTCCTCCTTCCAGGTACTCGTCGGATCGCCCCGCCGATCGGGGCGATCATCGTGGAATCACATGGTGGCACAGGGAACCCGCGTTTGTCGGGTCATTTTTTTCGGGCGGTGCGAGCCTTCAGACCGCGTGCAACGCGGCCGCGCCGAAGGACACGTCGAACCGGTCGCACCAGATCGAGACGCTGGTCAGGACGGTGAGATCGACATCGGCCGGTATGGCGTAATTCTGGCTGCCCCTGTTGCCTTTGAGCTGGCCGAGATCGGTGTGGCGACCGTCGTCGAAGACGCCCCAGCCCGCCCTGCCTTCCAGCACCGGTGCGTCGGTGAGCCAGACGTGCAGGTCGGGTCCGTCGGAGGTGTCCAGATCCGCCAGGCGCAACACCCGGCTGCCGTCGGCCAGCTGGAGGACGCTGACGGTGCCCGACGTGCCGTGCTCATGGGAGATGAAGGTGCCCGTGGCAAGTGCGCGCGGCGGCTGCGACCCCGGGTCGATCTGGGGCATGCTGCCGGGTGGCGCGACCACGGTAGGGGCCGCCTCGTCGACGGTGGTGTCCGTGACGAGCCGCCATGGCTCGAAGAAGGCGAGCGCCGCGCCGAGCACGAGCACGATCAGGACCGTGAGCACCCAGGTGAGCGGGGAGCGGGCGATCGCGCGCATCGACGCCATGACTGTCCTTCCTGTCGTGCGGGCGCGGCATGGCGCCCTGCTTCCATCTCGAGAACGCAGCCGAATCGCGCCCCTGTTCATCATCACCGAACAGGGGCGCGTCGTTGACCGGTTTCACCCGAGCGGAGTGTGTCCGAGCAGAACGTGTCCGCTGAACAGGGTCTGCTTGGCCCGCGGCAGCGGATGGAACAGGCAGCCGTGCACGTCGCGGTAGCGCATCTCCAGCTCGCTGCTGCGCGAGTAGCCGACGCCGCCGACCGTCTCGATGGCCAGTCGCACGGTCTCGATCACCGCGTCCGCCGCGACGGTTTTGCGGCTGAGGGTGCGCGCCGCGTAGGCGTCGGTGTTGGCGAACCCGAGGTTCTCCGAGCCGGCGAACATGGCCTCCACCAGATCGGCCGCGGTGGTGTGGGCATTGGACAGCTCACCGGCCAGCTGCACGATGTGCGGATCGCCGCGCCCGGCCACCAGATCGAGCGCGGTGCGCACCGCGCCGTCGGCGATGCCGAGGTACGCGGCGAGGACCAGCGGCATCGCCGCGCCGATCACCACGTTCAGCAGCGGCGGCCAGACCTCGGCGGGCCGGATCAGGGAGATGGCGGCATCCGGCACGAACACGCCGTCCAGCACCACCGTGTGCGAGCCGGTCGCACGCAAACCCAAAGTGTCCCAGGTCTTCTCGATGTTCACCCCGGGCGCCTGCATCGGTATCGCGCAGTGCAGCACCTGCGGGCCTTCCGGTCCGTCCTCGTAGCGCACGCTGGTGACGAGCACGGTGCCGACCTCGCAGCCGCTGGCGGGCGCCTTGCGGGCGTGCACCAGATAGCCGCCGTCGACCCGCTCGGCGCGGCCGTTGGAGCCCACCCAGTCCGAGGCGCCGGTGCTGACCAGCAGCGCGCCGTCGACCACCTTCTGGAACAGCGCGGTGGCGTCGGCGCCGTGCTTGTGCCGCCACACCTGGGTGGCGACCAGGTGCGCGTGCATGGCGAACGCCACCGCGGTGGACGGATCGTGGCGGCCGAGCTCGCGCAATATCTCGCCCATGTCGCGGTGCGTGGCGCCTCCGCCGCCGTGCTCGGTGGGCACCAAGGCGGCCGAGAGGCCCGCGCTGCGCAACAGGTCGAAGGCGGCCACGGAGATCTCGCCGGTGCGGTCGCGGTCGGCGACCTCGGCGCGCAGGGTCTCGCCGATCGAACGGGTGCGCTCGATCCAGTCGGCGGTCGTCATGACATCGGGGGTAGCGGTAGTGGTCATGTTTCGAAGCTACGAAGCCACGCGATAACCGAATAGTGCAGAAAGTGGACTGACCCGGTCCACGAGAAGGACCACGGAATCGCGAGGTGCGGCGTGACGACAACGACGGCGGGCTACGGCCAGTACTGCCCGATAGCTCGGGCCCTCGACCTGATCGGTGAGCGATGGTCGCTGCTCATCCTGCGCGACCTGCTGCTCGGCAGCACCCGCTTCAACGACCTCGCCCGCGGCCTGCCCGGGCTGTCGCGCACCCTGCTCACCAAGCGGCTGCGCCAGTTCGAGCGCGCGGGCCTGATCGAGAAGATCGGCGGCCGGTATCTGATGACCGAGGCGGGACGCGACCTGGAGCCGATCCTGTTCGGCCTCGGCGCCTGGGGCGCGCGCTGGACCTTCGGCGAACCCGACCCGGACGAACTCGACGCCGACCTGCTCGTCTGGTGGATGCACACCCGCCTGGACACCTCCTCGTTCCCCGGGGTCCGGCAGGTGCTCGCGGTGCGGTTCGACGACGATCCGCGCCGCTACTGGATCGTTGTCGAACGCGGGGCGCCCTCGGTGTGCTTCACCGATCCCGGCTATCCGGTCGATGTCACCATTCGCTCCGACGTCAGCTCGCTCTACCAGGTGTGGCTCGGCCGCATCCCGGTCTTGCACGCGCTGCGCACCGGTCGGCTCGAATTCACCGGCCCGACGGTGCTGACCCGCCGGATGCCTGCCGTCCTGCAACTGAGCCCCGTTGCGCCGTACTCGGATTCGCGCGCCGAATTGTCCTCGATGTCGGCCTGAACGGGGAGCGCGGTGGGCTAGGGATTCCGCGCGATATCGACGCGGATGGAATCGCTGTCCTTGATGACGAACACCCGATCCTGCTTGGCTTTCCACTGCTGCGGGAGCAGGTAATAGCGGTCCGAGGTGCGGATGAGCAGCCACAGTCCGCTGTAGACGTATCGGTATTTCTCGTTGGGCGCGGTCATCTCGCCGACCTGGGTGCCCGCGCCTTCGATGCCGAGACGGTCGACGCTGAACACGACGATGGCGGGGCGGTCGATGAAATGCGCTGCTTCCTGGTGCAGAGCGTCGTCCGTGCCTTTGCGCTCCGCGAAGGCGGCGGCGGCCCAGACGTAGCCGATCATGGCGACCGCGACGAGCGCGATTGTTCTGACCTGCATCACCGTCCGGCTCGGCCGCCGGATGCCGAGCGCGGCCGGGTACCGCCACAGCAGCCAGGTCGCATAGCCGATCATCGCCGCGCCCGCGATCAGCAAGAACGGAGCCTCTTCCGCGAGCGGGCCGGCGAACCGTGTCGGTATCGAGGTGAGTACGGCGACCGCGGCGACGAACAGCGTGCCCGCCGCGGCGGACAAGCGGACGTACCACCGCAGGGTGGTGCGCGGACGTCCACTTTTGAGGGCGTGCCAGACCGGCAGCTTCCGGACGGCGAGCAAGGCGAGGATCCAGAACAGGGTGGACAGCAGCGGCAGGAACATCGCTCCGACGCTGAACAGGACGTAGTCCTGTGTCGTGAATCCGAGCGTTCCTGCGGATACGCCGAAGTGTCCGAAGAAAGCCCGGCTGTACGCCCAGCCGAAGTAATAGAGCACGCCGGTGACGAATGCCACCTGCGAGGCGATGGCGCCGAGCAGGGGAAGCAGCGCGAAGGCGCGCGCGTCGCTCGCCGCGGTCACTGGGTTGGCTGGGGTATGAGCGTGGTAGGGGGCGCGACCTTATCGGTCGTCTTTCCTGGGGGAGACGGCTGGACCGTCGTCGGTGGTCCGACGGTGGGGACGGTCGTCGTCGGTCGAACGATGGGTGGGGCGGTGTTCGGAATCAGGCCCGTCGACGCGGTCGCGGGCGGCGTCGGCGCGGGAACGGTCGTGACTGTCTGTTCGGGGGAGACGGCCGTCGTCCGCGACGTGGTCGTGTCACGGTCTCCGGTGTCCTCGTCCGCACACCCGCTCGCGCCGAGAGCCAGCGCCAGCAGCGCCACAGCGATGCCATATCCGGTACGCACGATCGGAAATCCCCTCGTCGTCCGACCCACAACCTGCTCCGAAATTGTGGCACGGCACCCGACCCGTCCGGGACCGTTCGCCAAGATCGAATCCCGCCGGGACCACGACACGACGGTCCCGGCGGGCCGTCCGGCTACAGGTTGCCGACCACGTGCTCCAGTCGCCGCGCGACCAGTTCCCGCGCCTGCTCACGCAGGGCGGGCCGGTACCCGCTCGGGTAGACGGGATCGCCGGGGGCGTAGTTCTTCAGCACTTCCTTGGCGAGGGTGATCTTGTGGACCTCGGTGGGCCCGTCGGCGATCGCCATGACCTCGGCGTAGTTCATCATGTCGACGAACGGCAGGTCCTCGCTGACGCCGATGGCGCCGTGCAGGTGCAGCGCGCGCTGGGCGATGTCGTGCATGACCTTGGGCATGGCCACCTTGATGGCGGCGATGTCCTTGCGCACCTTCAGATAGTCCTGTTCCTTGTCGATGCGCCAGGCGGTGCGCAGCACCAGCAGCCGGAACTGTTCCATCTCGATCCAGCTGTCGGCGATGCGCTCCTGGGTCATCTGCAAGCCGCCGAGCGGACCCTTGCGCATCTGCCGTGACACCGCGCGCTCGCACATCATGTCGAAAGCCTTGCGCACCAACGCGACCGTGCGCATGGCGTGATGCACCCGGCCGCCGCCGAGGCGGGTCTGGGCGACGATGAAACCCTGGCCCTCGGCGCCGAGCAGGTGGTCGGCGGGGACTCGCACGTCGGTGAAGCGCAGATGGCCCTCGTGCTCGCTGAAGCCGTGCACGTGGAAGTTCTTGACGATCTCGAGGCCGGGCGCGTCCGCGGGCACGATGAACATCGACATGCCCTGGTACGGGCTGACGTCCGGGTTGGTGACGACCATGACGATGTGGAAGCTCGCGAACTGCGCGTTGGAGTTGAACCACTTCTCGCCGTTGATCACCCAGTGGTCGCCGTCGCGCACCGCGCGGGTACGGAAGAGCGTCGGGTCCGAGCCACCAGTGGGTTCGGTCATCACGTAACAGGAGCCGATCTCACCGGCCAGCAGCGGCTCCAGGTACTTCGCCTTCTGCTCCGGGGTGCCGTAGTGCGCCAGGATCTCGGCGTTACCGGAATCCGGTGCCTGGCAACCGAATACCGACGGTGCCCAGACCGAGGTGCCGAGCACCTCGTTGAGCAGCGCCAGCTTCATCTGACCGTAGCCCTGGCCGCCGAGTTCGGGGCCGAGGTGGCAGGCCCACAGGCCCTGTTCCTTCACCTTCTCCTTGAGCGGCCGCATCAGCGCCATGGCTTCGGTGTTGCTGCGGTCGTAGGGATTCGGGTAGAGCAGGTCGAGCGGCTCCACCTCGGTGCGGACGAACTCGGCGGCCCAGTCCAGCTTGTGCTGGAACTCCGGGTCGGTTTCGAAATCCCAAGCCATGATCAGCCTTTCGTGTTGTGATCGGTGACGACACCGTCCAGGACGGTGGTGGCGAGCAGTTCCGCGATCTCGCCGGGGGAGCGGCCGCCGTGCGGGCGATACCAGAAGGTCACCATGTTCAGCATGCCGAGCACGCTGTTGGTGATCACGTGGTCGGCGGTGCGCAGCAGGCCCGCGGAGTATCCCGCGTCGAGCACCTGCTGCCAGTGCGACTGAATCCGGTCGCGCAGCTCCTGAAGCTGCGCGCCCCGCTCACCGGTCAGCGCGCTCACATCGCGCAACTGGATGGCGACCTCGCGGCGGTGTTCGACGATCAGTTCGACGTGACTGTGCATCAGCTCGCGCAGCTTGGTGATCGGGTCGTCGTCGCCGCCCGTGATGCGCTCGGCCTCGGCGAGCATGAGCTGGGTGTAGTCGCGCAGGATCTGCCAGAGCAGCTCCTCCTTGGACCCGATGTGGTAGTACAGCGCCCCGCGTTGCACATCGGCGCGGTCGCCGATCTCGGCGACGCCCGTCCCGTGAAAACCCTTCTCCGCGAACAGTTCCACGGCGGCGCGAACGATGCGATCGCGTGTGTCGCCGGCCGTCGATTCCGAGGCGGGCGGGCGTCCGCGACGACGCGTGAGGCCGCTCATCGCCACGGATCCAGGATGGTCTTGCAGACCTTGTCGGCGCGGTCGGCGAACATGCGGTAGGCGGCGGGCCCCTCCGACATCGGCAACCGGTGCGAGACCACCGCTTCCGGGCGCAGTCTGCCCGCGGCGGTGAGTTTCAGCAGCGCCGGCAGTTCGTACTGGACCGAGCACAGCCCGATGTGGAACTCGAGTTCCTTGACCTGCGCGAGCGGCAGGTGGAACGGGTAGGCCCGATTCTGGCTGACACCGACGACGCTGACCCGCCCGCGGTGCCCGACCACGCTCGTCGCCAGTGCGATGGTCGCGTCGGCGCCGACCGCCTCGAGCGCGACATCGGCTCCGCCGCCGAGCATCTCGCGCACGGCCTGCTTCGGATCATCGGATTCGACCGGTTCCGCGCCCAGCTCGGCCGCCCTGGCGCGCCGGTCCGAGACCAGGTCGATGCCGAGCACCCGGGCGGCGCCCATGGCGAAGGCGGACTGCACCGCCATCAATCCGACCGGGCCCAATCCGATCACCACCACGGTGTCGCCCGGCGCGACGCGCGCCCGCCGGGCGGCGTACCAGGCGGTGGGGGCGTTGTCGGTCAACACGATCGCCGCTTCGTCGCCGATCGCGTCGGGCAGCCGCACCAGATTCCCCGTGGCGTGCGGTACCGCGAGCAGCTGCGCCTGCGCCCCCGGCAGCGAACCGCCGAGCCCGTAGCAGGCGTCGACCGGAAGCGGCTGCCGCTCGCACGCCGCGACGATGCCCGCCCGGCAGCGCCCGCAGCGGTCGCAGCCCGCCGAAGCGGGTACGAGCACCCGGTCGCCGACCGCGAGACCGTGCGCCTCGGGGCCGAGCTCCACGATCTCGCCGACCGCCTCGTGGCCGACGCCGTAGCCGGTGCCGGGCGTGAATCCGTGGCCCGCGTAGATGTGCAGGTCGCTGCCGCAGATTCCGGCCGCGGTGACTCGCACGATCGCCCCGTCCCGGCCGGGCAGCGTCGGGTCGTCGGTCTCGCCGAACGAGATCGCGTGCGGCCCGGCGTAGGTGAGTGCTTTCACAGGTGTGTCCCTTCGATGGTGAGCGTGTGCGCTGTGTCGGTCATCGCCAGCCGCCGTCGAGCGCGAGGGTGGCCCCGGTGCAGAAGGACGACGCGTCGGTGGCGAAGTACAGTGCGGCGCCGACGATTTCGTTCGGCCTGCCGACCCGGCCCAAGGCGTTGTGCTCGGTGAGCGCGGCGCGCAGCTCGTCGGGCCAGGCCTTGGCGATGTCGGTCTCGAACGGTCCGCACTGGATCGCGTTCACCCGCACCTTCGGCCCGTAGGTCTGCGCCAGACCCGCGGTGAGCGCGTTGAGTCCGGCCTTGGCCGCCGCATAGGGCACTGCGAGCGGTTCCGGCCGCGCGGCCTCGATGGAGGAGATGTTGACGATGCTGCCGCCCTCGCCCGCCGCCATCCTGGTCGCGACGAGCGCGGAGAGCCGGAACGGGCCCTTGAGGTTGACGCCGATGATCTTGTCGAACATCGCCTCGCTCACCTGGTCGAGGCTGGGATACAGCAGGGACATGCCCGCGTTGTTCACCAGCACGTCGACCCGGCCGAACTCCGCGTAGGCGGACTCGACGAGCGCGTCGCACCGGTCCCACTCGCTGACGTTGCAGGCGACCGGGAGCGCCCGGCGGCCGTGCGCGTTCTGCACCTCGTCGGCCAGCGCGACGCAGCCCTCCAGTCGACGGCCCGCGATGACGACGTCTGCTCCCGCGGCGGCGAAGGCGAGCACCATCTCCCGGCCCAGACCCCGGCTGCCGCCGGTGACCAGAACGACCTTGTCGGTGAGCGACATGGGCGCCCCTCTCGCAGCTGAAATGTTCCGATCAGTACATTAATTGCGGTGAGCGTTAGGATCAAGGGGTTGTTCGGCCGACCGCCGACACCGCGTGACGCGCCGATCGATCGACCCCGATCCACGGCGTGGCGAAATATCGCGAGCAGCCCTGGCGTTCACCCGACGCACTCGGCGTGCGCTGGCCCTCCGCAGGGAATGGGCCTACCGGCGGGTAACCTAAAACCCGTCTTTTCCACCCGGCTTTCTCAGAAGTGAGGCAGTAGATGACAGAGCGGATTCAGGTCGGCGGGCTCCAGGTGGCCAGCGTTCTCCACGAGTTCGTCGAGAACGAGGCGCTTCCCGGTACCGGCGTAGATTCCGCCGCGTTCTGGGCGGGCGCCGAGCAGGTGATCAACGACCTCGCTCCGCGCAACCGCGCCCTGCTGGCCGAGCGCGACGCGATCCAGGGCAAGCTCGACGCCTGGCACGCGGAGCACCCCGGCGCGAACTACGACAAGGCCGCCTACAAGAGCTACCTGACCGACATCGGCTACCTGCGCCCCGAGCCTGCCGACTTCCAGATCGAGACCGAGAACGTGGACGCGGAGATCGCGGTCACCGCCGGTCCGCAGCTGGTGGTCCCGGTCATGAACGCGCGCTTCGCGATCAACGCCGCCAACGCCCGCTGGGGCTCGCTCTACGATGCGCTCTACGGCACCGACGCCATCTCCGAGGCGAACGGCGCGGAGAAGGGCACCGGCTACAACAAGGTGCGCGGCGACAAGGTCATCGAGTGGGCGCGCAACTTCCTCGACGACTCCGTCACCCTGATCACCGGTTCGCACATCGGCTCCACCTCCTACAAGATCGTCGACGGCGAGCTGGAGGTCGGTCTCGAGGACGGCACCGAGATCGGTCTGGCCGACCCCTCGCAGCTGGTCGGCTACCTCGGTGACCCGGCTTCGCCGAGCTCGGTGCTGTTGAAGCACAACGGCCTGCACATCGAGATCCAGATCGACCCGAGCTCGCCCATCGGCAGCACCGACACCGCGGGCGTCAAGGACGTCGTGCTGGAGTCCGCGGTCACCACGATCATGGACTTCGAGGACTCGGTCGCCGCGGTCGACGCCGAGGACAAGGTCCTCTGCTACCACAACTGGCTCGGCCTGATGAAGGGCACGCTCGCCGAGAAGGTCACCAAGGGCGACAAGACCTTCACCCGCACCATGAACCCGGACCGCGTCTACACCGCGCTGGACGGTTCCGAGCTGGCGCTGCACGGCCGTTCGCTGCTGTTCGTACGCAACGTCGGCCACCTGATGACCTCCGACGCCATCCTCGACGCCGAGGGCAACGAGGTGCCCGAGGGCATCATGGACGGCCTGATCACCTCGCTGATCGCCAAGCACTCGCTCAACGGCGACACCGAGCTGAAGAACAGCCGCACCGGCTCGGTCTACATCGTGAAGCCGAAGATGCACGGCCCCGACGAGGTCGCCTTCGCCAACGAGCTGTTCGGCCGCGTCGAGGACGTCATCGGCCTGGACCGCAACACCCTCAAGGTCGGCATCATGGACGAGGAGCGCCGCACCACGGTGAACCTCAAGGCCTGCATCCAGGCGGCCAAGGAGCGGGTCGTGTTCATCAACACCGGCTTCCTCGACCGCACCGGCGACGAGATCCACACCTCCATGGAGGCCGGGCCGATGGTCCGCAAGGCCGACATGAAGGCCCAGCAGTGGATCCTGTCCTACGAGGACTGGAACGTCGACACCGGCCTGACCGCGGGCCTGCCCGGCAAGGCGCAGATCGGCAAGGGCATGTGGGCCATGCCGGACCTGATGGCCGACATGCTGGTTCAGAAGATCGGCCACCCGAAGGCGGGCGCCAACACCGCGTGGGTGCCCTCGCCGACCGCCGCCACCCTGCACGCCACCCACTACCACCTGGTGGACGTGTTCAAGCGGCAGGCCGAGATCGCCAAGGGCGGTCGCCGCGCCACCGTCGACCAGATCCTGGAGATCCCCGTGGCCGCCGAGCCCACCTGGACCGCCGAGGAGAAGCAGCAGGAGCTCGACAACAACTCGCAGTCCATCCTCGGCTACGTGGTGCGCTGGATCGACCAGGGCGTCGGCTGCTCCAAGGTGCCCGACATCAAGGACGTCGGGCTCATGGAAGACCGCGCGACCCTGCGCATCTCGAGCCAGCTGATGGCGAACTGGCTGCGCCACGGCATCGTCACCGCCGACGAGGTGGTGGCCAGCCTGGAGCGGATGGCCCCGGTCGTCGACCGCCAGAACGCGGGCGACCCGAACTACCGCGCGATGGCCGCGGACTTCGCGGGCAGCATCGCCTTCCAGGCCGCCAAGGAACTGATCCTGGAGGGCACCAAGCAGCCCAACGGCTACACCGAGCCCATCCTGCACCGCCGCCGCCGCGAGGCCAAGGCGCTGGCTTGCGTGTAATACGCTGAGCGACGAACGAATCCCCCGGTCGACCGAGTCGGCCGGGGGATTCGTGCGTTACAGAGCCGGTGCGAGAGCCTTGCTTCGGGCAGCACCGAGCGGTCGGGCTCGCCCGAGCGCTGACGACAACCGGCCGGTCGATGACGTCGACGAGTTCGTCCATAATTGCGAACGGCTGTCGAGGACGGCGAACATCGACCCCACCCGGCTGTATCGGAACCTCGACTCTCCTGCGTTGGACACAGCCGAGTGACGAATTCCCCCGATTCACAGCCTCGCGGCGGGGGCGCCGCGGCGCCGTGGGCGCAGCTGGTACAGGCGGTACCAGGCCAGTGCCAGGAAGACGATGCCCAGGACAGCGACGATTCCCATGTCGGCGAACCACGTTCCGAGGGAATGTTTCCACAGCGGGTCGGCGGCGCCGTCATGCGGTGAGAGGGTGTCGAGGTCGAGCGTGGCTGCTCCCGCGGCGAACCCCCACCGAGACGGCGATATGTAGGACAGTTGTTCCAGGAAGAATGTGCCGGGGAGCCGCACCAGCCCGCCAGTGAGCACCAGTTGCGCCATCGACAGCACGATCAGCAGCGGCAGCGTCTTCTCCGAGGTGTTCACCGAGACCGAGACCAGCAAGCCCAGCGCCAGCGACGTGATACCGAGCAGCGCCATCGCCAGGATCAGCTCCACCTCGACCGAGGTGAACAGCCCTGTGGGCGGCATATCCACGCCAATGGTGCCGATCAAGACCAACACCACCGCCTGAATGGTGGTGATCACCCCCAGCACCAGCATTTTCGACATCAGATAGACGCCCGCCGACAGGCCTGCCGCGCGTTCTCTTCGGTAGATCGTCTGCTCCTTGACGATCTCGCGAATCGAGTTGCCGGTGCCGACGAAGCATGCGGCGAACGCCAAGATCATGAGCTTGGTCGGTGCGTCGATGTTGGTTCCCGGCTCCCCGGCGAACCCCTGGCCCGGCGGCACCGCGGCGATCAAGCCACCCAGCAGCACGGGCATCACGCCGAGCAGCGCCAGATAACTTCGGTCCGAGGCGATGACCGCCAGGTATCGACGGCACAACGTACTGAGCTGACTGAGCTTGGACTGCGGCGCGGGCGGCGGCACCGGTGGGCGCACCTGCGCCGGGCCGATCTCGTCGGTCAGTCCGACCGCCACGTACTGCTGGAAATACGACGACTCCCGGAACTCGCCGGCCCAGTCGCGGTCGGCCTCGCGATCGAATGCCTGGAACACCTCGGCCCAGGTGCGCTGCCCGAAGTGCCGCAACCCCTGCGCGGGTGGACCGTAGTAGGCCAGCTTGCCGCCGGGCACCAGGACCAGCAGGCGGTCGCAGGAATCGAGATTGGCCACGCTGTGCGTCACCACGATGACGGTCCGCCCGTCGTGCGCGAGTTCGGACAGCATTTCCATGACCGTTTTGTCCAGGCCCGGGTCGAGGCCGGAGGTCGGTTCGTCGAGGAACAACAGCGACGGCTTGGTCAGCAACTCCAGCGCGACGTTCACGCGTTTGCGCTGTCCGCCCGAGAGCCTGTCGATGCGGGTCTCGGCATGTTGCGCCAAGCCGAGTTCCTCGAGGACCTCGTCGACCCGCTGCTCGCGCTCCTCCTTACGCGTGTCGCCGGGGAAGCGCAGTTCGGCCGCGTAGAGCAGCGCGCGCCGGGTCTGCAGCTGGTTGTGCAGGATGTCCTCCTGAGGGACCAGCCCGATTCGATGCCGGAGCTCGTCGTAATTGGTGTACAGGTCGCGTCCGTCGTAGCGGACCGTCCCCTCGGTCGCAGGCCGCAACCCGGTGATCGCGCCGAGCAGCGTCGACTTACCCGCCCCAGAAGGCCCGATGACGCCGACGAGCGAGCGATGCGGGATGGGGAAGCCCACCCCGTCCATGATCACCTTGCCCTCCGGCGTCCGCACGATGAGGTTCTGCACCGAGACCGACACGTCACCGGTGTCGACGAACTCGCGCAGTTCGTCGCCGACCAGCCGGAACGTGGTGTGTCCCATGCCGATCGAATCGGCTTCGACAAGCTCGGCGATCTCGACCCTGGCGCCGTTGACGTAGGTGCCGTTGTGGCTGTCGAGGTCGACGATCCGGTACTTGCCTTCGCCGATCACCTGCAGCTCGGCGTGGTGACGCGAGACCATGAGGTCGGGCACGACGATGTCGTTGTCGGCAGCGCGGCCGATCCGAAGCGAGCCCGACGTGATCTGGACTACCGCGCTGGGGTGGGCCGCCGGAGGTGCCGATCGCGAGACTCGCCGGGGCAGGCCCGGTTCGAACTTCGTGACGGTTGGTTCGTCGTGGAGCCGGTAGCCGGGATCGGGGACGACCATCGTGTCGCCACCACCATCGCCATCGGATTCGTGAGCGGGTGGCGCTTCCACCGAGCAGGTCAGCTGCTCCCCATCCTTGGCGTGGCCCAGCTGGAACGTCTCGTCTCGGTCGATCACCATTCGCTCGACGCGGTGACCGTCGAAAAAGGTGCCGTTGAGGCTGCCCGCGTCCTCTATTTCCCAACCGTCCGAGCCCCGCTCCAGAACGGCGTGCAACGAAGATACGCGCGGATCGGTCACAACAATGTCGGCCGTCGGATCGCGACCGACATTGTATGCGCCTCCGGCGCGCAGCCGATAGACGCGTTCCCTCGTCTGCACCACCAGAACGGGTGCGTCGGGGAATTCGATGGAGGACTGGTCATCCGCCATGAAGGGAGTATACGACGGACCCGCAGGGCCGCCGCAAGAGTCGATCGACCCGTGATCTCGCGGCCGCCGGTCTCGTGCGCCCGTACTCGCCGACCGATCAAAGACGTGTTTACCAGCGCAAATAGGCCCCCATCGTGCAACGGCAAGCGCGTCAGGACCGGTGGAACCCGGCGGTCGGCGCCTCGACAGGGCCGCTCTGCCGCGGTCGGGCGAAATGCGTCTTCGCTGTTCGAATTCGATCACGGCGAAACGGCTTCGTCGTCGACCCCGCGGTCCGATGTACTCCATTCGGCGGTGCAAGCGAACTTCTCATATTCGGCGTGACGCGATGGCATTTGTGCAGATGATTCATGTGTAAGAATTCGACCATTTCGGAGCGCTCGGGTACTGCTCGAGCGCGCATCCCCTGACGAGCCATGAGGCGAAGCGAATGCGAGCGACAGTTCACGAGAAGTTCGGACCCCCGGACGTGCTGTCCCTTCGCGAGGTCGATCGACCAGTACCGGGACGGGGTGATGTCCTGATCGAGGTGCATGCCACGACGGTGACCGCGGCCGAGATTCTGATGCGGCGGGGACGACCACTGTGGGGCCGGGTCGTCCTGGGACTGAGCCGCCCACGCAGGAAGCTCCGGATACCGGGGTTGGAACTGTCCGGAGAGATCGTGGCCGTCGGCGCGGACGTCGAACGATTCGTGCCGGGCGACCAGGTATTCGGATTCACCGGCTTCGGCGCCGGGGCATGCGCGGAGTACAAATGCATGCCGGAAACGGCATCCTTGGAACTCAAACCGGCCAACACGACCTACGAGCAGGCCGCCGCCGCGGTCGACGGTGCGACGACGGCGTTGTACTTCCTTCGCGATATCGCGCGCGTCCGAATGGGGCAGCACGTTCTGATCAACGGTGCATCGGGAAGCATCGGGACCTATGCGGTGCAGCTGGCGAAGCGCTTCGGCGCCGAAGTCACCGCGGTCTGCAGCGCCAAGAACGCGGAGCTGGTCGCGTCGTTGGGCGCCGACCACGTGATCGACTATGCCACAGATGATTTCACGACGCGGCGCAACACCTACGACGTCATCTTCGACACGGTGACCGCGAGCTCGTTCGGACGATGCCGAGACGCCTTGACGCGCACCGGCTGCTACGTCCCGACAACCCGACTGCGGAACTGGGTGCTCGCCGGATGGACCGCGTTGCGTGGCGGCCGGAAGGTACGGCCTGGCATGTCGATCGAGAAGCGCGCTGCTCTGGCCTTCGTCAAAGAGCTCATCGAAGACGAACAGCTGCGCATCGTCATCGACCGCAACTATCGGTGGGATCAGGTCGTCGAAGCTCACCGATACGTCGAGACCGGGCACAAACGCGGCAACGTCACGATCTCGATCACCGCCGAGACCTGACGCAGATCTGTCGCAGGTGTGGTCACCAAACGACGGTGACGGTGGTGTCGGCTGCGCATTTCGATGGTGATCGCCCCCCGGCACTCGCCGTGCAGCTCTGGTGGACGGCGCGGTGGCGAATTGCCGGTGGATTCGGCATATTCGAGCTGCGGCGCAAGCGGAAACCCCACACGCTCAACGAACCGGCGAGACTCAGGTAGAGGAAGTGGGCGACGTAGACCAACGAGCCGTAGTCGCGTGACCAGCTCCGCACCCTCAGCAGCGCGGCGATCCCCGCGCCGATCAGCAGGACGCCCAGAACGAGCGCGGGTGCTCCGAGCGGGGCGATATCGTCCTTGCAGCCGCGCGAATTCGGCGCGGGGAAGTTTCCGTCGCCCTTCTTTTCCTGGCGGAGATCGGTGGCGGCAGGCGTATTCGATTGCGGGGGAAATGATTTCGTCGGATTCGACACGATCAACTCTTTCCGGATCCTTCGACATCGAACAGCGGATTGTCCCGACCGACCGGATCGTCGAAGCGCCAGTCGCTTGCGGCGGGCGCGCGAGCGGAGCGGCCGGGGGCGATGGTCATCGACTCGTGGCCGAGCGCGCCCTGTTCGGCGACAGTCCGCGGCTGCTCGGCCAGGCTCAGCGCCGTGCGGGTCCACGACGTATCGGGCAGCGTGCGCCAGCCGACGCCGATCTCGGAAGTCGCAGGCAGCAGATCCAGGGGAGTCGCGAGCTCGTCGGCGATCTCGATTGTCGTCGTCATTTCTTTCCTCCGTACGCGGCGGATGCCCGGCGCCCGGGTTGCGTGGCGGCGGTCACGGATGGCGGGCCTTCGAGTCGTGGCTGCGTTGTCGATGGCCATCGGATCGGCAGAGGGCGTGGGCTCCTTCGCCGACGCCTACGATCAGAGTCGATGCCGGAACGGTAGACCTGCGCGCAGCTCGCGCCATAGTCTCGAGGCAACGAAGTCCATGCGGATGTTTGTCACCGGCGACAGCGCTATGCCGGGTCCCGGCGCAATGCCGCCGCCCCGTACCACTGGCACGCCAGCAACGCCATCTCGACCTCGAGCCGGTCCTCGTCCATCGGTCGACCCCGTCGCGCCACCGCTCGCGCTACCCGGTATTTCACGGAATTGGAGTGCAGGTTCAACTCCGCGGCAGCCGCCTTGTAGCTCGATCCGGTGCGCAGGAACACCCGCAAGGTCTCCCGTAACCGCTCGTCGTTGTCGTTGTCGGCGGCCAGATCGCCGAGTACGTCGCTCACCCATTCCCGCGCTTCCGCGATGTCGCCGCACAGCAGGGCCGCGGCCGACAGTCCCGGATCGGTCGCGGAGAACACCGCCGGATGGTCCGTGCCGCGTGCGAGCGCGACCGCGCGCGCGGCCTGAGCGTGTCGATGTGACCGGCGGAAACCCGCGACCCCGGCGCCGGGCGTGCCGATCGCGAAGCAGGGAACGTCCGCCCGGTCGCGTGCGAACCTGCGGACGGTGCCGACCAGGTCGGCGGGAAGCGATCGGTAGGGCAGCCAGGCCCAGGCGCTGACCCGATCGGCGGCGGCGAACAGCGGACGCGCCTCGGTGTTCGCCGCTTCGGCCAGCTCCTGCACAAACCGCCGCATCCGGGGGAGCTCGTCACCGTCGGTGCTCAGCTCCGGGTACCACAACACCAGCGCGAGGTGATGCCAGCGCAGCGGATAGCGGATCGACACGGTCGCCGCGTCGATATCGATGGCGCTCATCCCGGTCAGCACTTCGCGGACCTCCAGAGCACGGAGGCTGTTCTGGCTCTCCAGCCACTGTTCCCGCTCACCCTGGTAGGCGGCGACGACCTGCAGGGTGATCGCGTCGATGTAATCGAGCAGCGTCGTGGTGATGGTCTCCAGGACGTCGAGGCGCTGCTGCGCCGCGATGTCGGCGGCGCGCACCTCCGCGAAGACCAGTTCGCTCATCCGGCGCTGCCCGACCCAGTAGGAGCGAATCAAGGCGTTGACCGGAACATCGTGCTGGGCAAGGCGTTTGGCGTACTCGATCGCGGCGGTGGGCGCCTGGACGCGCGCGACCGGAATATCGTGGCGCAGCGCATGCACCAGTGTTTCGACATTGGCTTCCACGCTGGCGCCGAGCAGCCCCAGAGAATGCGTGTCGTCGCGCAGCTCGGCTATTTCTTTCTCGAGTTCGCGCCGGATGGTCGCGCCGATTTCGGTCACCCGCTCGTTCATCCGGGCGGCGACCCGAACAAGAGGGTGACCGAGCTCGACTGCGCCATCGCGACGAGAAGTCGTCACCCGATCATTCTATGTATCTCGCTCCGGCGCGACGCGGTCGTCCCGGAGGAGGTGATGGCCACCGGCACCGGCCGGTCGTCGTGAGTCATGCTCGCGCCCCCTCGCTGACCGGCTGTTCACTCGGCGGAGTGGGGTCGGCCGGTTCCGGCGGGGTGAAGGTGAACTGCCGCGGCAGCAGGAACGGCGTGCCGAGGAGCAGAACCCCCGCCAGAGCGATCGCTGGACGTGGCCCGGTGAGTTGCGCCAGCAGACCCCACAGCACGGTGACCACGGCGATGCCGAGGCTGGTGGTGATCGACCACGCGGCCAGCACCCGGGCGTGGCGACCGGTATCGGTGTTGTTCAACCGATGAGCGGCCAAGACAGGGTTGAAGATGCTCGCGCAGAGGATCAGCCCGAACTCGGTGACCATCACGAGCACAAGCCCGGTCAGGCCTGGCTGGATGAACGCCAGCCCGAGTGGCCAGCAGGCACGTAGCGTGCCGAAGACCCGCAACACCGTCCGTTCGCCACAGCGGGAAGCGATATGGCGGGCGAGTCGTGACCCGATCAGGCCACCGACACACGGAACAGCGAATGCCAGACCGTACTGCCAGACCGGGAACCGAAGGTGGGAGAGCATCAGCACCGACAACAGCGGCTCGGTAGCCATGATCAGCCCGTTGACCGATACCGTGTTGAAGAAGAATCCCCGCAACGTGCGGTGGGCGAGGATGTATCGCCAGCCCTCCACGATGTCGCTCCATCGGCGCGTCGCGGTCTTGCGCGGATTCGGGGGCTGCTCGGGTTGTCTGATCGCGGTGATGCCGAGCGCCGAGAGGAGGTAGCTCGTCGCATCGATGACGAGCGTGGTCACCGGCCCCAGCACCCCGATGGCCGCGCCGCCCACGGGCGGTCCGATGATCGTGGCCGACCAGGTGGTGGACTCGAAACGACTGGTGGCCACCAGAATTCCGTCGGCGGCAACGATGGTCCTGAGGTACGCGCCGCTGGCGGCCGCGAACGCGATTTTCGCCGCCGCGGCGACGATGGCGACCACCAAGAGCTGCGCGAAGGACAACACGCCCAGCCAGTAGGCGAGTGGTATGGATGCCAGCGCCGCGAATCGAATGACATCCGTGGCGATCATGATCGGCCGCTTGGCGCGAAACTCCATCCACGGCCCGAGCGGGACCGCAAGCAGCGCCCCGATCGCGAGCCCGGCCGACGACAAGGCCGCCACTTCCGCCGAGCCTGCGTGCAGGACCGTGATGGCAACGACGGAGAAGGCTCCGAACCCGAGCCCGGTCCCGTAGGCGCTGACCGCGTAGGCGGCCCACAACCACCCGAAGGCCTCGCCCAGTTTCGCCTTCCGCCCGATATACGGCACTCGCTTCGCTCCGCTTCACACCTCGTGCGACAACGCTTTGTTGCCAGGGAGATCGAAGCCGGTCGATGGGCGCTGCCACCAACAACAGAGCGAGCGGCGAGCCACAACTCGTCGTTGTGGGAGTAGGTTCTCCCGTCGTGGATCTCGATGCGGTTCGTACTTTCGTCGCTGTTGCCGAGACCGGCCAGTTCCAAGCCGCTGCCGACGATCTGGGGATCACCCAGCAGGGAGCCTCGAGGCGAGTGGCGAGCCTGGAGCGGGAGCTCGGCGTACAGCTCTTCGCGCGGACCGCCCGGGGTGCGCGGCTCACTGTCGACGGGCAAGCGGTGCTGTCTCATGCGCGTGCGCTTCTCCGCGCTGCCGAACGCGTCACAGCGGCCGTGACGCCGGGGCGAAGGGCTCTTCGGATCGACGTCGTCGGCCGCAGGATCGCGCCCTCCAACGTTCTTTACGCCTTCTACCAGCAGCATCCCGACATCGAGCTCGATGTCGTCACCCTGACCCACGCCGATGCGGCATCGGCGCTGGCCGAGATCGATGCGGGCACTCTCGACGCCACCTTCAGATCCCTACGAGGCCTTGACCTTCCGCACGGACTGCGGTCCTCGCGAGTGATCGACGACCGGCACGAGCTGCTGGTCGGCCCGCGACATCCGTTGGCGAACGCCGAGACCGTGACCTTGGCCGAGCTCACCGATCACCGCATCTGGATGCCCGGCATGTCCGACCCCGAGCCGGTCGGCTACTACCACGATCTGGCGACGGCGTTCGGGCTCACCATCGACACGATCGGGCCGAGCTTCGGCGTCGAACCGCTCCTAGCCGAAATCGCCGAGTCGGCCCAGCTCGCCACCTTCGTCGGCGAAGGCTCCCGATACCTCTGGCCGGAAAGCTATGGCCTGCGCCGAATCCCCGTCGTCGACCCGACCCCGGTCTATCCGCTCTCCGTGATCTGGCGAGCGGACAATCCGCACCCCGTCCTCGCGCACTTCCTCGAGTACCTTCAGGCCGGGTACCGGACGACATCCACCGAGGACGTATGGATCCCGGACTGGGTGCGGCCAGGATGAGGATTTCCAGGACTGCGAAAAGCCGAGCCCGAGAACGGGGCTCGGCATCCGAGGTCGCTTTCAGCTGATCAGCTGGACGGTGTCCTCGCCACGGTCGATCGCCGAGGCGTCGGTGGGGTCGCCGGAGGTGACGTGCAGGCGCCGTGACGAGTGAAGGGTTCGGCGAGCTGAGCCAGGTAGCCGACGGGATAGTCGGGTTTGGCGGCCATCCCGAGGTCGGCGCTGCTGAATTGGCGGGAGGGGTCGTAGGTGTGGGTGCGCAGCAGGTGATCCCAGATGAGCGTGAACAACCCGAAATTGACGTCGCCGATGCCCGCCCATTTCAAGTGGTGGAAGCGGTGGCCTTCGTTGAGCGCCAAGACGTATTTCAACGGGCCGACGCGGTAGTCGGCGTTGGAGTGCTGGAGCAGCAGCTGCACCGCGACCGCCAGGGACAACGCCGACGCGACCGGCACCGGGATCCCGGCCAGCAACAGCGGGGTGACGCCCGCGGTCATCTCGAGGGTTTGGTGCAGAGGGTGTTTCATCAGGCCATTGAGACCGTAGAAACGAGTGACGCTGTGGTGCACCGCGTGAAACCGCCACAACACCCCGACCTTGTGACTGGCGTAGTGCGTCAGAGTGATCCCGAGGTCGGCGACCAGAATCGCGATCAGCACCTGAACGGCGAACGGCCAACTGGTAGGCCAGATCCCGTCACCGGGGACGAGCGCGGCCAGGGCCGGGATGGCGGCGACACTGGCGAGGATGAGCGTTTCGTTGACGAAGGTATGCGCGGTATCGCGTCCGACGTCACCGTGGGAGCTGTTCCAGGCGCTCCGATACGGCAGCAGGCGTTCGGCGGCGAACGACAACGCGATAGCGGTGACCAGCAGAGCAAGCAGCCAGGCCTTGTTGGCTCCGCTTGCGGCCAAGGCGATTCCAGTGCCGTTGATACCCAGCAGCAGGAGCGGTGCGTAGCCGTAGCGGATGAGGGGTCGAGCGATTGTGGACATGTACTCAGCCTCGCCGCCGCATCCCGGTGGAGACTTGTAGAAATCAGCTGAGCTGCGTGGCGGGTGGAGCTCGCCAGCCGGTCGCGACCAGAGCTTCGGTGGGGGTGATGCCGAACAGGTCGCGGCACGTCTTGGTCAAGTGAGCGCTGTCGGTGAAACCCGCGGCGTGCGCGGCCTCGGTCAGCGACCCGCCCGCGCGCACGGTGCCGACCGCGAGATGCAGTCGAGTCCAACGTCGCCACGCCGCGTACGGCAGCCCCACATGCTCGGTGAACAGATGCGACAGTCGACTCGGCGACATCGCCACGGCGGCAGCGAGATCGCCCAACGACGGTGGCCCGCCTGCGGACGCCGCGGCCACCCGCAGCGCCTCGGCCACCACCGGGTGCGGGGACCTGGGCGACGGCCGTATCGCCGAGTTCTGCTGCGGCGCAACCACTGTGGTGCGCGGGTTCGCCGCGGTGATCCAGCTGGTGACGCGATCGGCAGGCAGGCCGCGGAGCCGAGCGAGGGCGGCGCGGCCGACGCCGCTACCGGAGTCGAGGTAGGCGATGAAACCCTTGGTGGCCGGGGCGGCGCGCACTTCGTGACGCACCCCTGGCGGGATGATCGCCAGCTCGGCGGCCGCGGTGCGCCCGGCGGCGTCGACCAAGGTCGCCTCGCCCGCGGTGACGAGCAAAACTTGCACGGCGGCATGGGAATGGGCCGCGGTGTCGCCGATGTCGCCGCTGAAGGCCATCAGGCCGGGGGTGAACACGACCCCGCCGAGCCA
Source organism: Nocardia sp. bgisy134 (assembly GCF_965341865.1). Taxonomy (GTDB): domain Bacteria; phylum Actinomycetota; class Actinomycetes; order Mycobacteriales; family Mycobacteriaceae; genus Nocardia. The sequence goes on along the minus strand of NZ_CBDQZP010000014.1, from coordinate 145,184 downwards.
GCGCGGCATCGTCGCGGTCATCGAAGATCTGACGCAGCGTCCGTCGCGCCGACGATGCGCAGGGCCATGTCGGCGTAGCCGTCGGCGATGTCGTCGGGGCTCCAGTCGCCCCCGTCGCGGTACCAGCGGGCGATGTCGATCCCCAGCGACAGCAGCGCGACACTGGCCATGCGCGGGTCGGGTGTGTCGAAGACGCCTGCCGCGACACCGCGCTCGACGAGCTCGCGAATCTCCTTGTCGATCTGCTGGCGAATGCCGCGGATCTCGGCATGGTGCTCGGGCGTGAGTGCCGCCAATTCGTAGTTCACGATCCGGGCGCCGGTGCGTCCGCGGGCATGGTGGACGGCGAAGTCGTGAATCACATTGTGCAGCGCGGTGGTTGGGTCGCTGGACGAGTCGACCGCCTTCGTCACCAGGTCCAGCGTCTCCTCGTGACCTGACCGCGAGATCAAGTACAGGAGCTCTTCCTTGGACTTGTGATGCACATACACCGCGGCCGGGCTCATTCCCGCTGCTGCGGCGATGTCGCGCGTGGTGGTGCCGTTGAAGCCCTTCTCGGCGAACGCGGCGATGGCCGCATCCAGTAGCCGAGCGCGAGTCGCATCGCCGCGGGGTTCGGTCGTATCGGTCATTTCGGGCTCATTATCGCGTCTCGATTCCGCATGTCACCGAGGAGGTGGTGTGAGGTGGCTAACGCAGTCCATCGGCAACCTCCTATTGACGGTCGCCTCCGGCTCCTGCACTCTTGCTGCTAAGCAAGCGCTTATTTATCTAAGGAGTCTAGATGCCGGAAGCCGTGATCGTCGCCGCCGCTCGCTCTCCCATCGGCCGGGCAGGCAAGGGGTCGCTCAAGGAGATGCGTCCCGATGACCTGACTGTCCAGATGGTTCGCGCGGCGCTGGCTCAGGTACCCGCGCTCGACCCCGCCGAAGTCGAGGACCTCGTGCTCGGCTGCGGCCAGCCGGCCGGGGAGTCGGGCTTCAACATGGCCCGGGTCGTCGCGGTGCTGGCCGGTCTCGACGGGGTCCCCGGCACGACTGTCAACCGGTACTGTTCCTCGAGCCTGCAGAGCACCCGAATGGCGCTGCACGCCATCAAGGCCGGTGAGGGCGACGTCTTCATCTCGGCCGGTGTCGAGACCGTGAGCCGCTTCGCCAAGGGCAATGCCGATGGTCTGCCGGATACCGAGAATCCGCTCTTCGCCGAGGCCGTGGCCCGCACGGCGAAGCGCGCTGCCGGTGGTTCGACCTGGGCCGACCCGCGCGCCGAAGGACTGCTGCCCGACGTGTACATCGCGATGGGGCAGACCGCGGAGAACGTCGCGCAGCTCACCGGCATCACTCGTGCGGAGCAGGACGCCTTCGGTGTGCGGTCGCAGAATCTGGCGGAGAAGGCGATCGCCGATGGCTTCTGGGCTCGCGACATCACGCCGGTGACGTTGCCCGACGGCACGGTTGTCAGCGCGGACGACGGTCCCCGTGCGGGAGTCACGCTGGAGGCGGTGTCGGCGCTGAAGCCGGTGTTCCGCCCCGACGGCACCGTCACCGCGGGCAACTGCTGTGCACTCAACGACGGCGCGGCCGCGCTGGTGATCATGTCCGACACCAAGGCCGCGCAGCTGGGAATCACGCCGCTGGCCCGGATCGTCAGCACCGGTGTCTCCGGGCTCTCGCCCGAAATCATGGGCCTCGGTCCGATCGAAGCGTCCAAGCAAGCGCTCCGCCGAGCTGGCCTCACCATCGACGACATCGACCTGGTGGAAATCAACGAGGCCTTTGCGGTGCAGGTGATCGGCTCGGCCCGTGAACTCGGCATCCCCGAGGACAAGCTCAACATCAACGGCGGCGCGATCGCGGTGGGTCATCCGTTCGGGATGACCGGCGCTCGGATCACCAGCACGTTGATCAACTCGCTGCGGTTCCACGACAAGCAGTTCGGGCTGGAGACCATGTGTGTCGGCGGCGGTCAGGGGATGGCCATGGTTCTGGAGCGTCTGTCGTGACCGGCAACCCCGTGACCGCCACCACCACCGCGATCGTCACCGGAGCGGCCCGGGGCATCGGCGCCGCCGTCGCCCGCCGCCTGGCCGCGGACGGCTTGGCCGTCGCCGTGGTCGACCTCGACGAGGCCGCAGGCAAGCCAGTGGTCGAGGAGATCGAGGCCGCCGGAGGCCGGGCGATCGCGATCGGCGCCGATGTGTCGGACGAGGCTGCCGTGCAGACCACGGTCGACCGGGTCGCCGCCGAACTCGGCGCTCCCACTGTGCTGGTCAACAACGCCGGTGTCCTCCGCGACAACCTGATCTTCCGGATGACCGCCGACGACTGGGACACGGTGATGAACGTGCATCTGCGCGGCTCGTTCCTGATGAGCCGGGCAGTCCAGAAGCACATGACCCAAGCCGGATTCGGCCGCATCGTCAACCTGTCCAGTACCTCGGCACTGGGCAACCGCGGCCAGGCCAACTACGCGGCGGCGAAGGCCGGCCTGCAGGGTTTCACCAAGACCCTGGCCTTGGAGCTCGGCAAGTTCGGCGTCACCGCCAACGCGATCGCGCCCGGCTTCATCGAGACCGAGATGACGGCCGCGACCGCGGCACGTGTCGGGATCCCGTTCGAGGACTTCAAAGCCGGTGCGGCGGCTCAGATCCCGGTGGCACGGACCGGCGTGCCGGACGACATCGCGCACGCCGTGTCGTTCTTCGTCAGCGAGGGCGCCGGATTCGTCTCCGGACAGGTGCTCTACATAGCGGGAGGGCCGAAGGCGTGAGGGTCTTCCAGGGCGTCGCCGAACTCGAGCGCGAGGGCGGCGACAAGCTGGTGTGCGTCTCGTTCGTGGTGGCGTGATGGGAACCGCGACGGAACTCCCCGGGCTCGACTTCGGGCGCTTCACGCCATGGCTGCGTGCGGCCGTTCCCGGCGTCGGCTCGGAGCTCACCGGCCGAGTGATCGCCGGAGGGAAGAGCAATCTGACCTATGAGGTGACCGACGGCGCCACGACGTGGATCGTCCGTCGTCCGCCGCTGGGGCATGTGCTGGCAACGGCCCATGACATGGCGCGGGAGTACCGGGTGATGGCGGCCCTCGAGCAGACTGCCGTCCCGGTGCCCGCCATGTACGCGATGTGCCGTGACGAGGACGTCCTCGGCGCACCGTTCTACGTGATGGAGCGAGTCGAGGGCCGGCCGTACCGCTACGCCACCGAGCTGACGGAGCTGGGACCTGAACGGACCCGGGCGATCTCGACCGGTCTCGTCGACACCCTTGCCGCACTGCACGCGGTCGATCCGGCGGCGGTCGGGCTGGCGGATTTCGGTCGGCCGGAAGGTTTCCTGGCGCGTCAGGTGGGCCGGTGGAAGAAGCAACTGGATGCGTCTCACACGCGCGACCTGCCCGCGGCTGTCGAACTCCACTCGCGTCTTGCCGCCCTTGTCCCGCCGGAGTCCGCCGCAGGCATCGTGCACGGCGACTTCCGGCTGGACAATGTGCTGACCGATGACGACGACCGCCCCGCGGCAGTCATCGACTGGGAGATGGCCACGCTCGGCGACCCGCTGACCGACTTGGCGTTGATGCTCGTCTACGGGCGTCTGGCCGCCGAACTCGACAGCAGCGCGACGGTGGCGGATGCCTCCGTTGCGCCCGGCTTCTTGACCGAGGCCGAGATCATCGCCCGGTACTCCGCGGGTAGTGACCGCGATATGTCCGACTTCGGGTTCTACCTCGGACTCGCGGCATTCAAACTCGCGGCGATCCTCGAGGGAGTGCACTACCGCTATCTGCACAACCAGACCGTGGGCGAGGGCTTCGCCGGCCTCGGCTCCGCGATCCATCCCCTGCTCGAAACCGGCCTCACCGCACTGAAGGAGCATCGCTGATGGACTTCGCCTACGACGCCCGTACCGAGGTACCGAGAACCTCGCGCACGCAGCGGGAGGCGCGATGACGCTCGACGATCTGAGGCGCAGAGTCGAAGAGTTCCTCGCCGACCACGATCCCGCCACGACCGAGCGACTGGATTTCCTCCGCGCTCGCTACGACGCCGGCCTGGCCTGGGTGTATTTCCCGGAAGGCCACGGTGGGCTCGATCTGCCCCATGCGTGGCAGCTCGAGGTGGACAGGATGCTCGAGCAGGCGGGAGCGCCTGACAACAACCCCATGGCCAACTCCATCGGCCTCGGCATGGCAGCGCCGACGATCCTCGCCTACGGGACAGCGGAACAGAAGCGCCGTTTCCTGCGGCCACTGTGGACCGGCGAGGAGATCTGGTGCCAGCTCTTCAGTGAGCCTGGCGCCGGCTCCGATCTGGCCAACGTCAGCACCCGCGCGGTGCGCGACGGCGAGGGCTGGGTTGTCAACGGACAGAAGGTCTGGACCTCCGGCGCGCACCTGGCGCAGTTCGCCATCCTGCTCGCCCGCACCGACGCGGGAGTGCCCAAACACCGTGGCATGACGTACTTCCTGTGCGACATGACCGATCCGGGTGTCGAGGTGCGGCCACTGCGCCAGATCACCGGGGAGGCCGAATTCAACGAGGTGTTCCTCACCGACGTCCGCATCCCCGACGCTCAGCGACTCGGCGGAGAAGGCGACGGGTGGAAGGTGGCCAACGCGACGCTCAACACCGAGCGGGTCGCGATCGGCGGCAAAGCCAGCGCCCGCGAGTCCGGGATCATCGGTGTGGTCGCGCAGACCTGGCGTACGCATCCCGAACGGCGCACCGCCGAGCTGCACGACCGGCTGCTGCGGCTGTGGGTCGATGCCGAGGTCGGTCGCCTCGCCGCCGTGCGGCTGCGGCAGAAATTGGCCAGGGGGCAGGCCGGCCCGGAGGGCGCGGCGATGAAGCTCACCTTCGCCCGGGTCGCCCAGCAGCTCTCCGGACTGGAACTGGAGATTCTCGGCGAGGACGGTTTGCGTTACTCGGAGTGGACCCTCGTGCGGCCGGGCCGGGTCGACTTCAACGGCCGTGACGCCGGCTACCGATACCTGCGTGCCAAGGGCAATTCCATCGAAGGCGGTACCTCCGAGATCCTGCGCAACATCGTCTCCGAGCGAGTTCTCGGGCTGCCTCCCGAGCCTCGAACGGACAAGGACCGTCCCTGGAAGGAGGTCGCCCGATGACCGACCTGGATCTGCTCTACACCGATATCGAGGACGACCTGCGCAACGCTGTCCGTGCAGTTCTCGACTCCCACTGCGACTCGGCCGAGGTGACCGCGCTCTACGACGGCGACCGGTCGCCGGTCGCCAGCCTGTGGAAGCAGATCGCCGTCGATCTCGGTCTGGCCGGTCTGCTCGTGCCCGAGGAGCGCGGTGGGGCGGGGGCTTCGGCCCGCGAGGCCGCGGTCGTCCTCGAAGAGCTCGGGCGCTTCGTCGCGCCGGTGCCCTTCCTGACCAGCGCGGTGGTTGCCACCACCGTCCTGCTCGGCACCGACAGCTCGCTGCTCGGCGGACTCGCGGCAGGGGAGCGCACCGCCGCGCTCGTGCTCCCGTTCTCCACGGCTCCGCACGGGAAGCTACGCACGGTGGCTCTGGGGGCCGACGGCCGGCTCAGCGGAACCATCACCAGTGTCGCCGGAGCGTTGGAAGCCGATGTCCTGCTGGTTCCGGCCGCCGGCCCCCATGGCATTGCCGTCTATGCGGTCTCGGCCGAGGAAGCCGACATCGCTCCGGTGATCTCGCTCGACATGACCAGGCAGCTCGCCGACGTCACAGTGGACGGCGTCCGTGGCGAGTTGGTCGTCGCCGACGGCGAACCGGCGATCCGCCGGGGTCTCGCGGCAGGCGCCGCCCTGCTCGCCTCCGAGCAATACGGCATCGCCCGTTGGTGCCTCGACGAGACCGTGGCCTACCTGAAGGAGCGGCGCCAGTTCGGTCGCGTCGTCGGCGGCTTCCAAGCGCTCAAGCACCGGCTCGCCGATCTCTACACGGAGGTCGAGTCCGCCAACGCCGCCGCGCGATACGCCGCCGCCACGCTCGCCGCGGCAGACAGCGACGCACCTGTTGCCGCGAGTGTGGCGCAAGCGTTCTGCAGCGACGCGGCAGTGCACGCGGCTGAAGAGGCGATCCAGCTGCACGGCGGTATGGGGATGACCTGGGAGCACCCTGCGCATCTGTACCTCAAGCGAGCGAAAGCCGACCAACTCGCCTTCGGCACCGGTGGCGATCACCGATCGCGCCTGGCCGAACTGGTCGCGGTACCGGGGCCGCACTCTCTTTCTTCACCTGCACACGACGGGAGCTGACAAGGTGATCATCGGTGTTCTGCGGGAAGCTCGCCCGCGCGAAACACGCGTGTCTGCGACGCCGGAGACCGTCGCTCGGCTGATCGGGCTCGGATACGACGTAGTCGTCGACGCCGGCGCCGGAGCAGCGGCGTCCTTCTCCGACGACGCATACGTCGAGGCGGGGGCCTCCATCGGGAACGCCCGCGGCGCCGACATCGTCCTCGGTGTCAATGCGCCCGCGACCTACCAGCTCGACGAGATGAACCGTGGCGCCACGGTGATCGGCATCCTGTCGGCCGCACTCGATCCGGAGCTCGTCGAAGACCTCGGCAAGCGGCCGATCACCGCACTGGCGATGGAGGCTGTGCCGCGGATCTCACGTGCGCAATCGATGGACGTCCTGTCGTCGATGGCCAACATCGCGGGCTACCGCGCGGTCGTGGAGGCTGCCCACGCCTTCGGCCGGTTCTTCACCGGACAGGTCACCGCCGCCGGGAAGGTGCCGCCGGCCAAGGTTCTCGTGGTCGGCGCAGGTGTGGCCGGCCTGGCGGCGATCGGCGCGGCAGGCAGCCTGGGTGCGGTGGTCCGCGCGACCGACCCGCGGCCGGAGGTCGCCGACCAGGTCAAATCCTTGGGCGGGGAGTACCTTTCGATCGAGTCCGCAGAGGCGGAAGTGTCGAGCACCGGCTACGCCAAGGAAATGAGCGACGACTACAAGGCCCGCGAGACGCAGCTGTACGCCGACCAGTGCACGGACGTGGACATCATCATCACCACCGCGCTGATCCCGGGCCGTCCAGCGCCGCGGATCATCACCGCGGACATGGTCGCGTCGATGCGGCCGGGCAGCGTGATCGTCGACATGGCGGCACAGAACGGCGGCAACGTCGAAGGCACCGTCAAGGACCAGGCGATCGTGACGGACAACGGCGTCACGATCATCGGGTTCACGGACCTGGCCGGGCGACTGCCCGCTCAGGCGTCCCAGCTGTACGGCACCAATCTGGTGAATCTGCTCGCGTTGCTGACGCCGGCGAAAGACGGGCAGCTCGTCCTGGATTTCGACGACGTGATCCAGCGGTCCATCACCGTCGTTCGTGACGGTGAAATCACCTGGCCGCCACCGCCGGTGTCGGTCTCCGCCAAGCCCGCCGTCACCGAGCCCACCGCACAGATCGAGGCGGCGCCGACGAAGCAGCCGATGTCGGCAGGCCGCCGACTGGGTATCGCTCTGGTCGCTGCGGCGGCGCTGTTCGGCTTGGTCGCGATTTCCCCGGCAGCGCTGCAGGGACATCTGACCGTATTCGCCTTGGCGATCGTGATCGGCTACTACGTGATCGGCCATGTGCACCACGCGCTGCACACCCCGCTGATGTCGGTCACCAACGCGATCTCCGGAATCATCGTGGTCGGCGCGCTGCTCCAGATCGGGCACGGCGATCGGTGGATCACGGTGATGTCCTGCGCGGCGATCTTGCTCGCAAGCATCAATGTCTTCGGCGGCTTCGCGGTGACCCGCCGCATGCTCGCCATGTTCTCCCGCAGCTGAGCCTGCCCACGAAGTCGGAATGGATCCCCATGATTTCCGTTGAGACCGTTGCCACCTCGGCCTATATCGTCGCAGCGTTGCTGTTCATCCTGGCGCTGGCCGGATTGGCCAAACACGAGACGGCCAAGGCAGGCAACACCTTCGGCATCGTCGGCATGGCGGTGGCACTGACAGCGACCGTTGTGCTCGCGATCAGCCGAGATATCGAGCCGGTGGGCCTGGTTCTGCTGGTCGGCGCCACGGCGCTGGGCGCAGTGATCGGTCTGTGGCGCGCCCGGATCGTCGAGATGACCGGGATGCCCGAACTGATCGCCCTGCTGCACTCCTTCGTGGGTCTGGCCGCGGTCCTGGTCGGCTGGAACGGCTACCTTCACATCGAGCGCCATCCACAGGGCGCCGATGCCGATCTCCTTCGCGTCGACGGGCTTCTGGGCATCCACTCGGCCGAAGTCGCGATCGGCGTGTTCATCGGCGCGGTGACGTTCACCGGCTCGATCGTGGCGAATCTCAAGCTCTCGGCACGAATGAAGTCCAATCCGATGATGCTGCCGGGCAAGAACATTCTGAATGTCGGTGCGCTGGTGCTGTTCGCCGCGCTTGTCGTGTGGTTCGTCATCGAGCCACAGCTGTGGACGCTCGTCGCGATCACCGTGCTCGCACTGCTGCTCGGCTGGCATCTGGTCGCCTCGATCGGCGGTGGCGACATGCCGGTCGTGGTGTCGATGTTGAACAGCTACTCCGGCTGGGCGGCCGCCGCGTCCGGCTTTCTGCTCGGCAACGACCTGCTCATCATCACCGGCGCCCTGGTCGGCTCGTCGGGTGCCTACCTGTCCTACATCATGTGCAAGGCGATGAACCGGTCCTTCCTCTCGGTGATCGCAGGCGGCTTCGGCATCGCGGCGGGCCCGGCAGGCGACACCGACTACGGCGAGCACCGTGAGATCACCGCAGGGGGTGTCGCGAAACTGCTTGCCGAGGCCGGCTCCGTGGTCATCACCCCCGGCTACGGTATGGCTGTTGCCCAAGCCCAGTACGGCGTCGCCGAACTCACCCGCAAGCTGCGCGAGCGCGACGTGAACGTGCGTTTCGGTGTTCATCCCGTTGCGGGCCGTCTTCCTGGCCACATGAACGTACTGCTGGCCGAGGCGAAGGTGCCCTACGAGATCGTCCTGGAGATGGACGAGATCAACGACGACTTCGACGACACCGATGTCGTGCTGGTCATCGGGGCCAACGACACCGTCAACCCGGCCGCGTCGGAGGACCCGCAGAGCCCGATCGCCGGTATGCCCGTCCTCACGGTCTGGAAGGCCGACAATGTCGTCGTGTTCAAGCGATCGATGGCCGCAGGTTACGCCGGTGTTCAGAATCCGCTGTTCTTCCGGGAGAACTCCGCGATGATCTTCGGCGATGCGAAGGACCGGGTCGAGGACATCTTGAAGGCGCTGTGAGCCTTCGAAAGGCGCTGTAAGACAACGCAGATGCCTCCGATATAGCCTGAGATGATCAGCAGCCTGCGCAACCGATCGGCATCGGACACGATGCCGATCGGTTGTTGCCGACCAGTCTGGTCGGGGGTTCAGCGGCCACCGAGTTGTGTCTCGAGGTCCTTTGTCATGCGGGTGCGTTGCGCAGAGCATCTCGGTCGATACCGCGCTCGAGGATCTTGCCGGTGGGGCCTTTCGGGAGCTCGTCGACGAACCGGATGATGCGCGGAATCTTGTACGCGGACAACCGCGCCCTGCTCCATGCGGAGATCTCGTCCACGGTGACCACGGTCCCGGGCCGCACGGCGACGAGTGCGGCGACCTCTTCGCCGTAGTGATCATCGGGAACGCCGACGACGGCGGCCTCGACGATATCGGGGTGCTCGTACAGAACCTCCTCCACCTCGCCGGCGTAGACGTTGTAGCCGCCGCGGATGATCAGGTCTTTCAGTTGCGCGGGTAAGTTTCGGCGCGGCTGCAAGTCTCGCGCTCAGCCTGTTCGCCACCAGCACGGCCGAGGCCGATACTTTCGTTCCGCTGCCCGGTGGGAAGTGGTGAAGACGCTTTCCGACGGCACCGTGGTGACGGTGCGGCTCGTCGGTGAGTCGGCCGATATCAATCCTTCCCGGGGTTCCACTCCCGTGCACCGCAATGCTTGGGTGTCGGCCACCGCCCAGGTCGAGCTCACAGGCACCGGCGCGGAAGCCGGTGGTCTCATCGTTCCCGGGTACGTCGTGGGTTGTCAGGTCGATATCGCCGGTGGCGGCGCAGGCGGTGGCGTGGAAGGCGCCTCCGATTGGGAGGGCAACGCGAGCGTCGGCGCGAGCGCGAGCGGTGAGCTTTTCGCTCGGCCCGGGGCAGGCGAAGTCGTTCTACATCCTCGACCGAGAGAAGGCCGACGACTTCGGCGCCGAAGATCGCAAGGTCTACAACGTGTTCTCCGGCGGAAACGGGTCGGTGTCCTGGGCGGATCAGACGATCGGCCTGACCGGTTGTGGTGGTTACGCGCAGGCGCGTGCTTTCGTCAGCGTCGAGATCGTGACCGAGAGCGTCACCAGCTGGGTGACGCTGTGGGGTCAGCCCTTCGGTCTCGGGTGACGACGCTCTTGGGGTGAGTAACAGGGATCGGCCGGGCCCGCGGCGGAAGGCCGCGCGCCCAGCCGCATCTTCGAACGTTCACTCGTTGCGACTTGGTCGAATTCTGTGGCGCAGGTCACATTTCGCTCGTTCGAAACGCTGTCATATCTTGAGTGTGTAAAGTTTTTGAATGTGTCCAGAAAACCTGACTTCGAGCGCATGCTGCGCGACGCCTCGCTTCGGGTCACCATGCAGCGCCTCGCGGTGCTGCGAGTGGTGCACGACCATCCGCACTCGGACACGGACTCGATTCTCCTCCGGGTGCGCGAAAACGTCGGTGCCGTTTCGCATCAGGCCGTCTACGACGTCCTGCGGGCGCTGACCGCAGCGGATCTGCTGCGGCGCATCCAGCCGATGGGTTCGGTCGCCCGGTACGAGACCCGGGTCGGCGACAACCACCACCACCTGGTCTGTCGCGGTTGCGGAGTGGTCGTCGACGTCGACTGCGCGATCGGCGAGGCGCCCTGCCTCGACGCGTCCGACGCCCACGGCTTCGTCCTGGACGAGGCGGAGGTCATCTACTGGGGCCGCTGCCCCGCATGTTCGACGGCCGATGGCCGTACCGCCTGAACGAGTACAGCCTGCTCACCCCATATCCCCGAAAGGACCGGCATGTCTGTAGAACACCCGCCCATCGGTGAGGCCAACACCGAACCCACCGCAAGCGGCTGCCCCGTCACCGGACGTCTGCGGCACCCGCTGCAAGGCGGCGGAAACCACGAATGGTGGCCCAACCAGCTCAACCTGAAGGTGCTGGCGCAGAACACCGTGGAAGGCAACCCGCTCGACTCGGGCTTCGACTACAAGGCCGCCTTCTCCGCACTGGATCTGGCGGCGGTCAAGAGCGATATCGCCGACCTCCTGACCTCGTCGCAGGACTGGTGGCCCGCCGATTTCGGCAACTACGGCCCTTTGATGATCCGCATGGCCTGGCACAGCGCGGGCACCTACCGCATCCACGACGGCCGCGGCGGCGCGGGCAGCGGACAGCAGCGCTTCGCTCCGCTCAACAGCTGGCCCGACAACGGCAACCTCGACAAGGCCCGCCGCCTGCTGTGGCCGGTCAAGAAGAAGTACGGCCAGGCCATCTCCTGGGCCGACCTGTTCATCCTGACAGGCAATGTCGCCCTCGAGTCGATGGGATTCGAGACCTTCGGCTTCGCGGGCGGCCGCGAGGACGTGTGGGCGCCCGAGGAAGATGTGTACTGGGGCCCGGAAGCCGAATGGCTCGGTGGCAACCAGCGATACAGCGGCGCGCGTGAGCTCGAGCAGCCCCTCGGTGCGGTCCAGATGGGCCTGATCTACGTCAATCCCGAAGGCCCCAACGGCGAGCCGGACCCCATCAAGGCCGCGGTCGACATCAAGGACACCTTCGGCCGGATGGCGATGAACCACGAGGAGACCGTCGCGCTCATCGCGGGCGGCCACACCTTCGGCAAGGCCCACGGCGCGGGCGACGCGAGCCTGGTCGGCGCGGAGCCCGAAGCCGGCACGATCGAACAGCAGGGCCTGGGCTGGAAGAGCTCCTTCGGCTCCGGTAAGGGCGCCGACGCGATCACCAGCGGCCTCGAGGTCACCTGGACCACCAAGCCGACCCAGTGGACCAACGACTTCTTCGAGATCCTCTTCGGCTACGAGTGGGAGCTCACCAAGAGCCCCGCGGGCGCGCACCAGTGGGTCGCCAAGGACGCCGAGGCGATCATCCCCGACGCCTTCGACTCGTCGAAGAAGCGTCTGCCCACCATGCTCACCACTGACCTGTCGCTGCGCTTCGACCCCGAATTCGAGGTCATCTCGCGCCGGTTCAAGGACAACCCGGCCGAGTTCGCCGATGCCTTCGCCCGCGCCTGGTTCAAGCTGACCCACCGCGACATGGGCCCGGTGGCCCGCTACCTCGGTCCCGAGGTACCCGCCGAGCAACTGCTGTGGCAGGACCCGATCCCGGCCGTCGATCACGACCTCGTCGACGCCGCCGACATCACCGACCTCAAGAGCCGGATCCTGGCCACGGGCGTGCCGATCGCGCAGCTGGTCAAGACCGCGTGGGCCGCGGCCTCCTCGTTCCGCGGCAGCGACAAGCGCGGCGGCGCCAACGGCGGCCGCATCCGTCTGCAGCCGCAGCTCGGCTGGGAGGTCAACGAGCCCGACGAGCTGATCCGGGTCATCCGCGCGCTGGAGAGCGTCCAGGAGCAGTTCAATTCGGCGCAGACCGGAACCAAGAAGGTGTCCTTCGCCGATCTGGTCGTGCTCGGCGGTGTCGCGGCGGTCGAGCGGGCCGCCGCGAACGCCGGTGTCGAGATCGAGGTGCCGTTCACCCCGGGCCGCACCGACGCGACCCAGGAGTGGACCGACACCGAGTCTTTCGCCGCGCTCGAGCCGAAGGCCGACGGGTTCCGCAACTACCTCGGCAAGGCGCCGCAGCTTCCTGCGGAGTACCTGCTGGTCGACAAGGCGAACCTGCTGACGCTGACCGCCCCGGAGATGACGGTCCTGGTCGGCGGCCTGCGCGTCCTCGATGCCAACTACCAGCAGTCCCCGCTGGGAGTCTTCACCGACGCACCGGAGTCGCTGACCAACGACTTCTTCGTGAACCTGCTGGACATGGGCGTGAGCTGGGAGCCGAGCCCCGCCGACGACGGCACGTACGTCGGCAAGGACACCGCCACCGGCCAGACCAAGTGGACGGGCAGCCGCGTCGACCTGCTCTTCGGGTCGAACTCGGTACTGCGCTCGCTGGCCGAGGTGTACGCCACCGACGACGCGAAAGCGAAGTTCGTGCGCGACTTCGTCGCCGCGTGGGACAAGGTCATGAACCTGGACCGGTTCGACCTGGCCTGACATCGCACCGGTTGCCCCGCAGATTCCCGGGATCTGCGGGGCAACTGTGCGTCCCCCACTCGAGCTCGCGGCTGTTCGAACGACTACCGGGACGCCGATTCGCCACCACATGTGGTTGAGCGGCGAACCTGCTCGCCGCGAATCGGCTGCGGTCTCGCTCGGGCCGTCCTTCCGGGTCGCTATGTGGTGATACGCGACGGCGGCGGAAGGATGGGATTGGCGCCCCACGCCAGGTTCAGCGATTGCAGTAGATACTTCTTCAGCTGACGGTTCCTTTGATTGTCCGACCGTCGCGGGCTGAGCGCATCGCTCACCATGTGCAGGAACCGCTGACGGCTGACGCCGAAATTCAAGAACACTTCCTCGGTGGTGGCGCCGCCGAACGGGGCCCATCGGATCGCGAAAACGACTACCGACTTCGAATGCGGATCGAACGACTTGCCGGTCTCGAGAGTGTGGCATTGGTGCAACGCGGTGCGAACCCATGAGGCGTTATGGCCAACCTTTGCGTGCGGTTGGTCAGGCGAGCGCATGCTTCTCCGATCGGGCGCCGATGCGGTCATGGGACCTGCGTTGGTCCCCGGAGCTTCGGGAATCGGCATCGACGGTGAAGACCGGGAACCTGTCCTCCCAGGGGCACGGCTGGAATTGCACACGCACCGGGCGACTCGCGAGCGCCGGGACTTCTCCCTCGATGGAGGTGTAGACCCACGGCCCCTCTTCGAGTTCGACTATGGCGATCGTCAGCGGCATCAGTCCGCCAGGCACTCCGGTGGCGGCGCGTTCCACCACGCGCCAGGACACGATCGACCCGGCGCCCGACGATGGCACCCACTCGAGACTGTCGGCCGCGCAGAACGAGCAGTCGGCGGTCAGCGGCGCGAACAGCTTCTCGCAGCGCGTACACCGGCGGATCATCAATGTGTCCGCCACGCGCGGTCCGTTGGCGTCGCCGACGCTGCCGGTGTTCTCCGGATCAGGTGAGTACATGGCGACCTCCGCGAAATGGTGCTGACGGTTTCTCCAGCGTCTTCTGCGCGGGGGTGTTTTCGCGACGGTCGATCGGCCCGGGGCATACCTATTTTTGGCGGGTCAGTGTTTATAGCGCGTCCCGTGTGGAGTGCTCGGCGTCGTCGGCTCCGCGGGTATCCGCTTGCCTGGCTCCGACGCAGCGGCGCGGATTCGGGGGCCGTGCCACGTCCTCGACCTGCGGAAACTTGCGATCATCGGCGAAGACATCATGCGCCGCGCCAGTGTGACGTAGATCTCAATTGCGATTTCGATTTGAGTTCGAATTCACGCAACGAGGGCGAGGCGGATTCCCAGCGGATCGACTCGAGGACGGAGATGGTCGTGGCAGGCAACCCCGAGAGCGTGGACGCGGTCGTCGTGGGCGCCGGACTGTCCGGCTTGACGGCCGCACTCCGACGGTTCCACACTGCCGATCTGGCCCGCAACGAGGTCAGGCGTCTGCCTTGCCGTCTTCCGAGTGGGTCGCGAGGTACGCGGTGACGAGGCGACTCGCTTCCGCGATGGTGGTCTCGTCGCCGGTGCGGGCGCGGCGGAATGCTACGTCGACGAGTCGGCTGCCTGCCTCGAAGGCGAGTTGCACGGCAAGCAGTGGGGTGTCGGCGAGGAGGACTCCCTCCCGGATCCGCAAGCGCCAGAGCTCCTCCGCCTCGGCGTCGTCGAAGGCCTGGGTCGGCGCCACGGTCGATCGTCCGGCCGAAGCATGGCGTACCTACTGTCCACCGGACAGGCATGTCGCGGCACCCGCGTTCGCGGTGTAGACCTGGTTGGGCGAGGGTTGACCTTGACCGTGCGTCAGGGTTGGAGGCTTGTCGCATGACGAACAACAGCACTCCCTCGGCTCGGCTCGCTCCGCCGGTCGGTGGGTTCCAGGAAGTCGAAGGCCGCCGCATGTTCGTGCATCGGTTGGGCAGCGGCGGACCTGCCGTCGTGTTCCTGCCGGGCGCGAGCGCGGTCGGTCTGGACTATCTCGGTGTCCAGCAACAGGTTTCGCAATTCACGACCGCGGTGGTGTACGACCGCGGCGGCACCGGCTACAGCGACCCCCTCCCGTTGCCGCGGACTGCCGCCGCGGTCGCCACGGAACTGCGCGAGCTGCTGCGCGCCCAGCACATCCCCGCCCCATACGTTCTCGCGCCACACTCTCTCGGCGGCTTCTACGCGCATCGGTTCGCGCAGCTGTACCCGCGGGACGTGGCCGGACTGGTCTGGTTGGACGGCCTGCACCGCGACTGGGACGACTTCATGCCGCCCGCGATGCAGCTGGCCGCGGCCGAGCAGATGGGGCCTGATCTGGAACAACTCGAACAGCTGCGCCCGGCCCTGCGCGAAATGCGCGCCGAGTTGCTCGCGGATTACCCGGAGCACATCCGGCACTCGCTGATCGATGCCAAGGAAAGTGACGAATGGATCCGGGTCGGCATCGCCGAGCGCAGCAATGTGACCGGACTGGCCACCGAGCTGCGGGCGGGGCCGAACCTTCCCGATGTTCCGGTGATCGCGCTCAGCGTGCTGGGCACCGACCCCGCCCAGCAGGCGGAGGCGCGGCAGTTGATGCATGACGGCAGGAGGCGAATGGACGCGGCGCTGGTGAGCGCGGTCTCGCACGGGGAACAACGCATTCTCTCCGACACCGTGCACCATCGGCTCTGCTTCGACCGCCCCGATGCCGTGGTCCAGGCGATCCGCGACGTCGTCGACCGGGCGACTCGCCGCTGAGCTCACCCGCACTGCCGGCCCCTAGACTCGACGCGATCATGTTCGGCGTAGACCCGAGGAGGACGGTGCTCACGATCGGCCAACTCGCCGCGACCGCAGGCGTGACAGTGCGCACCGTTCGCCACTACCACCACGTCGGCCTGTTGCCCGAGCCCGAGCGCGATGCCTCCGGCTACCGCCGCTACAGCGCCCAAGCGGCGGTGGATCTCATCCGGATCAGAACCCTCGCCGACGCCGGTGTTCCGCTGGCCCGAATCGACGCGCTGCTGCACGCGCAGCCCACCGAATTCGCCACGGCCATCACCGATATCGACGCCGAATTGCAGCGCAAGATCGACCAGCTCACCGAATACCGCGGCCGGATCTCCGAATTGGCAAGCGGCGAAGGGCTTGTCCTGCCGCCCGAGGTGGTCGCCATCCTGAACCGCATGCGCGGTCTCGGGATCAGCGAACAGCGGGTACGACTCGAGCGCGACTCCTGGATCCTGCGGCAAGCACTCGACCCGAACTCGATGCCCCAGCGGATCCGCGACAAGAACGCCGACTTCGACGACCCCGAGACGACGCGCCTGTATCTCGCGGTCGATCACTCCGTCGACTGGGACCCGCACGATCCCCGCCTGAACCAGCTCATCGACGACCTCGACGCCTGGGAGATCGAACACGAACAACACACCGGCCTGCCGACGACCCGAAAGCTGATCTCTTCCAGGATCTCCGAGGCCTCACCGGCCTGGCAACGCATCGTCAACGCGCTCGCCCACCGTGCCGAACAGCGCCGGACACGACACCTGAACCCGGCACAGGAGTAGGTACCGGGCGAGACCGGTTCGGGTGGCACGGCACTGTTGCCGATGGCCGGGCGAGGTTCCACGCACACACCAGCCAGCTCATACGACATCGAAATTCGCCAGCGCTGTTATCGAATTCAGCACAGAATCTCGGTTTGTGTCCGTATTCTCCTGGCGCCCGCAGCTGGCGTCCGAACGTGTCGGAGGTCGCCCGTGGAGTGGGTGAAGCCCTTCTTCGACACCGCGTCGGGTTGGTGGGGCCGTCCGCAGATGCGGGAGTCGGACCAGCGGGCGCTGGACCAGTTCGGACGTTGCTACACCCCCGCGGATCTTCTGCTGTTGCTCGAAGGCACCGGCCTCGCCGCCGAGCGCATAGAAAATCGACGGCCAGGAAATCCTAATCGATCAACGACATTCAGCGACTCACCCGCTATGGGATGCCTGGGAATACCGGGTCGTACTACGCCACGACACCAGCCCTGGTTAGAGTCGCGCATCCACAACGTCGAGAAACTCGGCGATCTCGTCGTCGAAGCTGGTGTCGCCACGGAGATACTCGACGCTGAGTAGTGTCAGGTCCTGGCCGACCTCCGTCGGCACGGCGAAGTCGGCCATGAATTGGTCGAAGTCCACCAGGTCCTCGGCGCAGCGCGTCACAGCGCGTAGATAAAAGGACACCGCGACCTGCGCACCCACCGGATGATCCGTGCGGCGGCCCTGGTCGTCGTTGGTTTGGCAGGCTTCCCGAACCACTTCTTGATCTTCGGACCGCACAGCCCTTTCATCGCCTCGATCATCGCGATGATCGAGGTCTCCGTGGGCAAGATCGTTACCTGCTTGAGGACTGCCCGGCGACGGAGCCGATACGAAGATTACTCTGACACAGGTGAATTAGGGTCCCACCGAGATTTTCGAGTGTGGAATGTGATTGTTCGGCCCTCGTCTGTGGTCACTGGCCCGCCGGGGTCGGGGAAGCCGAGTTGGGTAGTTAGTTCGCGGGCGTGCAGGTCGACTGTGGACTCGAGCAGATCGGCCAGCATCGCGGTTGCCTCGCGAGCGCGCACCTGGGCGGTGATCGAAATGATCAGGGCCAGTGGGGCCGCGGGCCACCATCGGAACGTCAACACCGCGTAGAGCAACGCCCAACCCATGAGACGGGCAGATGCTGTGTAGGCGTCGCGTGCTCCGTTCAGTTCGGTTCGGGTCGTTTCGGGGACGATCAGCCAGAGCCTCGGCCAGATCGCGTCGAGATCGAGGCCGTAGACGCGGTCGATGCGGAGGCGACTGGCCAGCAGCCGGTCGCCGATCCAGGTCGGCCGGTCGGCTTCGAAGGGGCTGATGCGATCGGCTCGGCTGATGGCGGCGCGGATCTGGTCGGCGTTGGAAAATGGCTCGTCGGCATCTCGTTTGGCCTGTTGGGACCGATTTCGTCGCCATCTGGTCAGCCACACTGCTGGCGGGCGTTGCCCCGGCATGGTCCAGACGAAGGAGACCGCGCGTCCCAGCGTCGCCGCGGCAAGCCCGAGGGCGACAGAGCCGAGCAGAGTAGCGACGATGATGAGGATGCTTCCGCCGACCGACCGTAGGGTGGGATCCTGTGCCCACCTGACGATCTGATCATTCAATCGGCGCATATCCAGCGCGTGCCCCCAACCCAGCGTGTACGCGATCGCGACGGTGGCCAGGTAGAGGAGCCCGGGGAAGGCCAGGAGAACAGCCCATCGCTCGGCCAGTCGTTTGGCCACCTCGGTGAGGAATCCGTTCATGGCGCAAGTTGTTCCGGCTGCAAGGGCTCTCCGCTGGCATTGCAGGTGGGAGTGTGTTGGCCGGGGCGAACTCGTCCGCGTCCGGCGCAGGCAGCACGAGGACAGACCCATATCTGCGCCGAGTGGCCACGGGCGGCACCAGGCAGGAAGCCGAAGCCACGCTGCGTGGTTGGGTACAGGCCGTGTCCGGTGGCTGCGAGCACGATCGCTTGCAGAGCATCGAGATCGGCTTCGAGCGTCGGCTCGATGGTGCCGGATTCCAAGGCTGTGCGCGCACGCATGTATATCTCCAACTGACCGGCGTCACGCGCCAGTGACTCCAAACTCGGGTCCGCCAGTTGAAGGCAGAAGGCCGAGATCTTGACTCTGATGTCGACCCCCACCGGCCCTCCGATTCGCCCGATCCGATGGCACCAGTATCGTCGACCGGTCTGGCTTGCGCTGCGCGAATCGCGCTCGCGCAGTATCAGTTACAGCTCATGCGCCGGTGTGGAGGTATGCGGCCCACTTCGAGGCAGCCATCGGTGAACGATCACGGGCGGTGCGTACAACTCGATGTAGCGCCCTGGCGGCGTGATCAGCATTCAATCGACCGGCCTCACCAGTGGACAAGGCGCGGTAGAAGGATTCGGCCACCGCCACGGAGTACTCGTCCGAGATCGCCCAGAATGCCCCGATGACATGGGGGAATCCGGCGAGTTGGAAGGCGCCGGCCAAATGTATCGATTCGTCGAGGAGCTTCAGATTGCTGTTGAGCGCGGTGTCGCATGCGGACAGATAGGCCAGCCGGGCCTTGGCGAGTCTGGTTCCCGCCAGGCTGCCGACTGTGAGCAGCTGCTCTTGGTGGTCGTGGAGCAGCAGGCCGCTCTGTGACGGATCGTCGGGGCTGCTGAAGCCGTGGCAGATGAAGTGGGTGTATGCAGAGTCCGTCAAGTGCTGGAGGACTGTCGATACCGTCGGGGTCCGATCCTGGTGATCGGCGGGCTCGTTCGATTCGAACAGGGTGATCGGCAGCGGTAGCAACTGCTCTATCTTGGCTGCCTCGTCGAGCGCCGAGGGGAGATCGCCGTCGAGGGTGCCTGGCGTGCTCGGCATGGCCACGATCAGTGACTGGTCGGAGTTCGTGCCAGGTTTCACCATCCGGCGGGCGTAGCCGAGCGCGCGAATCGTCGGAATGTAGGACGAGACAGCCCGATCCAGGACCGTGCGATTGTCACCTTCGCCATGATGTCCTGCAGCGTGCATGGGTAGGAGACCGAGCAGCCCGCTCAGTGCCCACCAGAGACGGGGAAGCGGTTCGCCGGCGGACGTCAGATCCAGCGCATTCATGATCGGCTCGGCGGCGACATCCCACAGCCATGCGAGCACCTCGTGTAGCCGTGCTTCTGCAGTGCGCCGGACCGTGATCGACGACTCGGCCTCCAGCGAATCAGCCAGAGCCGTATGGAAGGCACGTACCTGCTCGAAGACCGCCTCCAGTGTGAGAGCGGGCAATTCGAGTGAGTGAATACCGTGACCGGTCAGCAGTATGGCGTCGCTGCGGTATCTGCTCACATTGATCGTCACTACCGAGCCGTGATCTGCCTCGCGGATCAGTTGTGCAGCAGTCGGAGGAAGCCCGAACGAGCCGAAGCGTGGTAGTCCGCGAATCTGGTTGAGCAGCAGAGCGAAATCGGACGCTAGCGACTCGCGGTACTCCGCGGGCGCGGTCGGGTCGGCGGGTGTGTCCAGCGCGTCCCGCATCTCCTCGAACCGGGCAGCCAAAGTTGGGTGCCGCGCGCAGTTCGGTGATGTCGCTGCGCGTCTCGAGGGTCTGGCTGAGTAGTACACCCCGGCCGGCCTCCAGCGTCTCCAGGGCTCGGCTGGCCCTTTCGTGGGCGGGACGGGAGGTGTCGGCGAGCAGCAGCGCGGCCGCATCCGAGGCCACGAAGGTGAATTCCGCCATCTGCTGTTGCTGATGGGCGCGCTTCAATCGACGCGGTGCGACGTCAGTCAGGAGACTTACCGCGGTGGCCAAAAGTTCTGCGGCGCGGGCGGGTTCGTGCACAGCAAGGAGATCGGCTCCAGTGTGGGCCACCTGAATACGCACCCAAGTACCCGCGGAGGGTTCCGCGACGGCCCGCTCGAGTGCGGTCATCGCAGCCGCAGCGTCGTCGGGATTACCGAATTGCTGGAACCGGGCGTGAAGAGCAGTGGCATAGGTATTGAGTTCTGCGGTGAGGTTGTAGTGGCCGAGTGGAGTGCCGTCCACTGCGGTGCTGGCGGCGGTGACCGCTTCGTCGATGTCCTTACGGTGGTGCGACTCCTGGAATTGTTTGGTCAGGGTGCTGCACAGCAGATTCAGTACAGCTGCGCGCTCGGCGCTGTCCTCGGGCACCAGGTCGACAGCCTCGCGCGCGGTACGCACAGCGGCGTCCAGGTCGGCGCGATTGTGTGCCACTTGATATCGCTTCAGGAGCACATTCCCGAGGCTCAATAGATATCCCGCGCGCTCGAAATGATCGTCGGGTGTGGTGGCGACCGCCTCCCGGTGCCGAAGGATCGCGGCATCCGCGTCGGCCAGATCGCGCAGTCGTTCGAATCGGATCTCGAAGAGATTTCCCAGATGGTTGAGGAAGCGTGATCGTTCCGGATGGTCTTCGGGCACTTCGGCCAAGGCGTCGGCGCCAGCGGCCAGCGCCGCATCCAAATCCTCGGGATTGCCCAGGTGCTTGAACCGGTCGCCGAGGGCTTGTCCCAGACTGCTCAGAATCCCAGGTCTGTCCCGGTCGGCGACCGAATGCAGAGCTTCCCGATAGCCGCGGATCGAGTCGTCGAGGTCGGCGATCTCGCCTGTGACCGTGAACCGCGACACGAGTGCCGTGGCGAGATTGTGCAGTATCTGTCCCTTCAAGAATCCGGTGTCAAGGGTCACCGCCTCGACGAGATATCGAATCGCTTCGTCCAGGTCGGATCGGACAGCCAACCGTCGATGCCGCACTCTGAGAGCTGTTCCGAGGCTGTTGAGAACATTCGGTCGCGCGGGATGGCCAATGGGTGCAAGGGTTTCGGCTTGTCGGTGGATTCGAATCGCACGATCGAGGTCGGGGACTGTGCCCAAGTGCTCGAACCGCGCTGTGAGGATCGTGCCCAGATTGGCCAGCTCCTCGACCGGTGGGAAGTTGTCGTCGGGGAGGCTGTCGAGCCGAGAATCGAGCAGATCGATGCTGGCGTTCAGGTCGTCCAGTGCGCCCAGGCGTTCGTAACGGTGCCAGAGCGCGATGGACAAACCAATGCTCGCGTGCGACAACGGATCCGGGTCCAGCGCGAAGGCGTCTCGAAAGGCTCGCACCGCGGTGTCGATGTCATCGATCTCGCCGCGGTTCAGAAAGCGATCGGTCCGCGCTTCACCTATATTGCAGAGAGTCTGGAACTGTCCGGAGTCGGCGCTCGCGGCGGCCTCGTCGAACAGTGCGATGGCCCTATCGAGATCTCCTGGAGCGTCGATCCGGCTAGCACGCGTCGCGAGCGCGGCTCCGAGATCGTTGAGCAGGGCGCTTCTGCCCGCGGCACGGGGGTTCGGGGCGGAATTCGCCATCACGGTACTCAGCAGGTCGATCGCTTCATCGAGGTCGGCGCTGCTCCCGGAGATCATGGACCGGCGATTCAGCGCGGCACCCAGATTCCCCAACTGACGGTATCGGTCCGGATCACCAGGATCTGTTCGATCGATCCGCTCCCGCCGGAACTCGATAGCCGCGTCCAGATCTCGTTCGTCGCCGAGCAGGACGAACCGTGCGTCGAGCGCGTCCACCAGGTTGGGAACGACCCTGGCGCGATACGGATCGTCGAGCGGGAGGACTGTCTCGGCCTCGTGCAGGGATTCGATGGCGAGCTCCAGATCGGCCGGCGATCCAGTTAGCTCGAATTTGTCGTGGAGTGCCACGCCGAGGTTGTTGCGGATGAAGGCGCGCTGCGGATCGTCCGGGGAGAGTGTCGAGATCGCCTCCTCGAACAGCGTGCGCGCACGAAGGAAGTCTTCCTCGGATCCGGTCCGCTTTGATCGTGTCAGCATCAGGCCACCCATGCTGTTCAGCCGCGCAGCTCGGTTTGGGTGATCGATCGGCGTCGCGCTCAGGATGCGTTCCCAAAGTTCGACCGCCTCAGTGAAATCGGAGGAATCAGCGGCCGACCCGATGACCGACTCGAGGAACGCGAGTGCCTCACCCTCGACCTGATCGGCCAGGATCGGAAGCAGTTGCTCGGGCAGATCGACTGCGCCCCATACGAAACAGTGGGCGAACGCCCAAATCGCGTTGACGAGATCGTGCTGAAGCCCACCGTCGGGATGCTGGAACCGCTGCCAGTGCAGAGTACCGAGCAGCCCCCACTCCTCAGTTGTGCCGCCCTCGCTCCGAAGGATCTCGGCGTATCGAAGCCCGTCGACGACGGTGCCTACATCGAGATATCCGATCGCGCCTTGTGGGCCGTAATCGATACGGCGCCTGATGGTTTCGGCAAGAGAATCCCGCTCGGCCACCTGAACCCCCTAGCCTTTGACCAAGGATAGCTGGACGGCGGAGTCGTTGATGGGGTTACGCCGGTGGTCCATAGGGGCGCGTGGGGCTATCGGCCGAGCGGTCAGGAGCAGCTCGGGTTTCCGTATTGCGCGGCGCTCAGGATCAGGAGGTAGCCGGACGCGATGATCACGATCCCAGCGCTGAGCACTGCGATGGGGAGCGGGCCTACCCTTCGGAGGTTGAGCCACAAGTAGGTGAGCGCGAGCGCGCCGAGCAGGAGCATGACAATCGCGCCGGTGGTTTGGATTGTGTCGATCAGGGTGTAGTCGCGATCGCGTTGTTCACGAGAGCCATGGACCCCTACGTCGCAGAAGTCGCCGTTTGCGGGGGTGATGAGGTAGCCGGCCAGGAAGATGGTGGGGCCGAGGAGGACTGAGCCGAGGATATAGAGAAGCGCCGCGGGGATTGGGCGGATCTTGATCATGACGACTCACGATAGTTCGCGGTCGTGGGGGCTCCGTGGGTGTTGTGTGGAGGTGCTGTGGGGCGGGTGGTCCAGGTCGCGTCATCCGATCCTTCGACTAGATCCGAACTGGCCCCGCGCAAACGATTACCTCGGCACCGCCATAGAGCCTGGCCTCGGTCGGAACGGACCGAACCGCACCAGCAAGCCGAGCCGCGGCCGTGGTCGGTCAGCGAACGGCCGTGCTTCACCCCGCGCCGACGGCGGCAGTTCCGTCGGAGATGGATCCGATCAGCCTGCGCCCCGATGGCGCGGCGTGACCGATTAGGGCACCTGGGGTCGTTGGTATCACGCGCCACTGCGCATGAGGTGAGCGGAGGCAGGCGCCGGTTTGGTGGCCGAAACCGACGGTATGGGTGGAGAATCGGCACCGGCCGGGTAGAGCGCTGTCGCGACCCGGGGAAGGGGGCGGGTTCCCGCACGTTGGCACACTGTTGGCACACTGGCAGTGCTCGCCGCTCAGCATGGAGTGGGAAAACTACTTCTGACCTGGCTCGACGGAACCGGGTCGGCGAGCATTTACAAATGTGAGAGGTAAGGAAAGTATGGGAAGCACCGTTCTCGACATTGTCGCCCTGATCACCAACCGCGCCGCGGCCTTCTGGAACTGGCTGGCCACCGGCTCGGCGGGTTTTCCTCCGCTGTGATTCGGCGCTGATCGAGTTCGATAACCCCTGGCCCCCGCGGCCGGGGGTTTTCCTTTTCGCGCGCGGTGTCGACTACCGGTCGCGCGGCTCGATCCAGAGTGCTTCGGAGATCGCGCACAGTTCGCCCGCCGCGGTCGAGAGGGCGATGCCCACGGTGTATTTGCGGCCGTCCTGCTCGATCGGCCAGGCGTGGGCGATGTGTGGTTCGCCCGCGCGGATGGGCCGCAGCAGCGTCGCGGTGAGGGCGGCGGTGACCGCGCCGCGGCGCATGCCGGACAGCAGGAATCCCGCATGGCCGCCGGGGCAGTCGAGCGCGGCCCACACGTTCTCGGTGGTGACGCTGCCGTCCGCCGCGCCCAGCGCCGGGTCTGGGACCCACGCGGCGGCAACGAGATCACGGCCGGGCAGCACCCAGGGGAACAAGCGCAGGCCTCGGCCTGGGGCGCACGCCGCGCCGCAGCCGTAGCAGTTGGTGACGGGGCGTTCGCCCGACGCGAGGACGCCCGCCGTGAGGGCCTCGGTGTCGGCCCAGCTCGGCGCGGGCGGAATGTCGAGCGACAGCGTCGCCGCGCCGATCTCGGCGAGGACCTTCCCCTCCGCGTCGGTGAGGGAGGTGCCGTTCACGGCGGTGCGCGTCAGCGCGAGTGGTGTGCCGACCGGCACCTTGGCGCGGAAGTCGACCCGCGCGGTGGGAGCGGAGCAGCGAGTCGCGAGGACGCCGGCGACGAACCCGCCGAAGGCGACGTCCGGATAGCCTTGGACGTGCTCGGGAACAGTGATCTCGTCCACCTGAATCATCTACCGCACCAAACCCTCTCCCGGCCCTATCGGCACCGACGATACCGGCGGGTCCGAACGGCGCCGACGGCGGCCGCGCGATCACTGCGGAAGCAGCTCACCCCCGAGCTGGGTCAGCAGCAGGCTCATCACGCCGACCTCTTGGCCCTGGGACTGCACCATCGATCGCGCCGTCTCTTTGACCGGCCCGCCGTCGAGCTGCCGATCGGCGGCCATGGCCATCGTGATCCCGCCCTGGTGATGGCGAATCATGAGTTGCAGGAACAGGATCTCGGCCTCACGGCCCCGCGCCGTGGCCAGTGCGTCGAGTTCGGATGTGCTCGCCGTCCCCAGCATCGGCGCGTCCGATGGGTACGTCGAATGCTGATGCGCCGCAGTGGTATTCGTCATCCACGTCATCGGTCGCGACGACAGGGGTGACGCGTCGGCCAAGCGCAACCAGCCCAGCATGGTGCCGATCTCGATCCGTTGGGTGTCGGCCAGCTGCTCGGCGACGCGGCGGACGGTTGGCCCCGCATCCGGATCGAGGCGCTGGGTCATCAGCAGCGCCTGCTGGTGATGGGCCGTCATGTCCTGGGCGAAACCGATCTCGACGATGTCGAGTACCGGTGCGGCGGTGTGTTTCTCGGGCAATGCCAGGGGCCGCAGCGCCGCCCCGATCGCCAGCAGGAGCAGGGCGACCGAGGCGAACGCGGCGATCCGCGCCCCGCGCGGCACTCTCACGAGCCGACGATCGAACGCTGGTCGGCGGGCGGGGTGTACACCACGTCGTCCAGCCGCAGCACCATGAACCCGTTGTCCGAGCACGCGACGTAGAGCTCGTTGCCGCGCCATTCCGGCGGGGAGAAACACCAGTCGGTGGAGACGTCGCCGAAGGCGAGCCGTCCGGTGCGCGGGGTGAGCGCGTCGGCCGGGTTGAACTGTCCCTCCAGCACCGCGCGCGCCGCGGGCGGTGCGCTCATCAGCGGAACGCCGATGATCGAGGACAGCGCGTGCGGGGAGTTCCAGAGCTCGAGATTGCGTCCGGTGCGCGCGGGCGGGTTGAAGTAGGCGATCTCGCGGACCGCGAACGGATCGCGCACGTCGAAGACCCTGATGCCGGAGGAGGTCCAGCCGCAGGCGAGCGCCGTGGGATCGTCCTGCCGGTCGGCGGCGCAGTAGTGCGATTCGTAGGAGAAGGCCGAACCGCCCATCGAAGAGCCGATATTGGCGTCGATGTGCTGGGGCAGGTTGATCTCGAGCTTCAGCTTGTTGGCCACCTTCGGTGCGCTGTCGTTCGCGACGTCGATGAGTTTCACCCCGCCGGAACCGCCTTCGTCGACAGTGAACAGGTACGGCTTGCCGTCGTAGCTGACGGGGATGCTGTGCTGGGTCGCCCAGCCGTCGGTCCAGAAGGTGCGGCCGAGGTGGTGCACCTGCGGGTTCGGGTCGCGGCGCTGCACGGCGCTGATGTCGAGCACGGTGAAACCGCCGAGCGCGGACAGGTACATGCGATTGCCGTCGGGGCTGATGCCGAAGCCGTGGGCCTCGATGCCGGTGAGGCCCTGCCAGACGACGCGCGGACTCGCCGGATCGGTGAGGTCGACCGCGCTGACGAAACCGGGGGCGATGCCGGATGCCCAGTAGGTTCGGCCGTCGGGGGAGAAGCCGCCCTCGTGGGTCGTGATCGGCAGGGGCATCAGCAGATTGGTGCCGGGGCCCGGGTTGAGCAGGCGCGGGTGCGCACAGTCGGAGATGTCGTAGACGGACAGGTAGCCTACGCCGGTGCCGACCGGGACGCCGGTTCCTACCAGCAGTTTTCGCTCGGCGTTGACCTTCAGGCTCTCCCACGTGCCCGCGAGCATGGCGGGTTCGGCGAGGGTGACCGTGGGGCGCGGGTTGGCCGGATCCGAGACGTCGAGCACCTGGACGCCGCGGCCCTCGCCGATCAGGTCGCCGGGAAAGAACGAGCCCATGTAGGCGCAGTGGTCGAAGCTGGCGGATATGATACTCGCTCCGCGCCCGGCGAATTGGCCGATCATCGACATGTTGCACCGGTAGCCCTGCGTGCTGCGTCCGCTGTCGCGATCGGCAGCGGGCACGTCGCCCTGGAGACCGGGTTCCGGCATCGAGCCCGGTCCGCAATCCGCGCGTGGCACCGATTTGCGCCCGACATCCAGGAATTCCTGGACGGCGGTGGCGATATCGGATTGCAGATCGGCCGAGGCGCTGCCGGGCACCATCATCGCGGTGATCACCGCAGCGGTGAGCAGTGCGACCGGTCTGATGCGGCGCAATCGTGACAGAGAGTGCATCGTTGCGATCCCCCACTTCCTTGTTCGCGGTCATAGCGCGTCGCTGACTGGGACAGTGACACGATCTGACTGAATGGTAGTAATGGGGAGTAACTTGCGGAACGGGTTCTGGAGAAATCCCAAATGTTCGGTTTGTTGCTTGCGTTTTCCCGCTGCTCGGGGTGTGGCTGATCTCAGCGGTTTTCCGTCCGCGTCGACGAGTGCTCGTACGCGGCTGTCGACGGGGTTGGCGCTGGTCCCGCCGGTGCTCTTGGTGAAGAATTGCGCTGTATGGCAGCTGCACGACAGACCCCGGGCTGCCGTGGCTGGGAGCGTTGATTGTTACCGACAGTCTCGTCTACTGGGACAGCTCTCGATGTTAAGGGGGCTACCGACTTTGTCGTCGGAGGGAAGTGGAGTGGTGCCTCTCTTGTGCGGTGAGACAAGCCCGCAGCCGTCGGTCGTGGGTCTGCGTTGTGGCTGACGCGAATTGGTAGTGTCGGGATCGACCGAGGCGAGCGGCAGGCAAGACAGGCGGCTCGGGTCGTGGCTCGGGGAGGGACAAAAGTGCGGGGCTGGTTGCTGAGCGCGGGGATTCGGTGGCGGGGTTGGTCGCGGCGGCGCCGCGCCACGGTAGCCGCGGGGCTGGTGCTTGCGATGCTGCTGCTTCCGGTGGGAGCGGCCGCGGTCGCACTGCGATTCGAGTTCGCCGGTGAACCCAGCGCGGACGCGCGCACCAGAGGGCGGGACGCGGTGTGGCTCGGCCACGCCTGGGTCGACAGCCGAAAAACCGACACCGACGTGGCTGGATTGGTGACCACGTTGGCCGCCACCGGCATCAAGGACCTTTACGTGCACACCGGCCCGCTCGAGCACAACGGCAGTCTGCGCGGCGAATTACACCCGCGGGCACAGTGGTTCGTCGATGCGGTACATCGTGCACTGCCCGGGATACGGGTGCAGTCCTGGCTCGGCGACGTCGTCGCCCCCGAATTCGACGGTCTGCATCTGGACGAAGCCGCCGTCCGCGACCGCATCACCGCCTCCGCCACCAGGGTTGTCGACCTCGGTTTCGACGGTGTCCACCTCGATCTGGAGCCGGTGCGGTCGGGCACGTCCGGCTACCTGACATTGCTGGACCAGGTGCGCGCCGTCACCGCGAGCCGAGGCGCACCGCTGTCGGTGTCGGCTCCGCAGATCGACCCACTGCCGGGGCTGCACTCGGTCGGAATCACTGTGTTCGATCACGGAAAGTGGTGGTCGCAAGGGTATTTCGCCGACGTGGCGCGCCGCGTAGATCAGATAGCGCTGATGTCGTATGACACCTCTATGCCGTGGGGTTCCCTGTATGGCGGGTACGTCGCTCAGCAGACCGCGCTCGCGCTCGAGGTCACCCCGGCGAGTGTCGACCTGCTGATGGGGCTGCCCGCTTTCTGGGCGGACGATCCAGGGCATCACGGCGCGGCGGAGACGGTTGCCAACGCGGTGCGCGCAATCCGATTGGCATTGAGCCGAAATGACTCTCGGCGACCGGCCTTCGGTGTGGCGCTGTACGTCGATTTCGCTGCGACACCGGAAGATTGGGCCATCTACCGCCGCGAGTGGTGCGCCCCTCTGCGGTAACAGCATGGGCCCCGCGATCTACGAAGCGTTCCGGGCAAGCCTTCGCCGCTGGGCGGTGGTGAGGCGATCGGGCCGTGCGGCCACATAGAAGGCGCCGGACTTGTTGCCGCGCACTGCGACCGGGTCCGCGAGGTCGGGGTGGCGGTCGGCTTCGTGCAGCGCCGAAGTCACTTGGTCGAGGGGCCGATCCAGCGCGACGGCAAGGTGCTCTGGGGTGAGCGGCGTGCCCGCGTGCACGAGCGCGGCGATGAGGGTGAGCGCGTGCTGGCACGATCCGATCGGCGTGTTCACCGATCTGCTCCGGGCCGAATTCGACTGACCCCGGGGATACGGGCGGGGGCCGGTCGCGGGGCCCGTAGTCATCGGCGTCCGCACCTGTTTGGGACGATGATCTCGTGTCGCAATCGGTGAACGCGCGGACCGGCAAGCATGCGCCGGCATTGACGGCCCGCGGGGAGCGGACCCGCACGAAACTGATCGAGGCCGCCGAGTTGGTCTTCGCGCGGCTCGGGTTCGTGGAAACGCGGGTCGCCGATGTCGTCACCGAGGCCGGCGTCGCGCACGGGACCTTCTACGTCTACTTCGACTCCAAGGAAGCGATCTTTCAGGCGGTGGTGCTGAATCTCATCGCCGACATGCGCCAGAAGGTGCGCTCACGGCTGGGCACCGAGCCCCGCACGGCCGTCGAGGCGATCGAAGCGGCGGTGCGCGCCTACGTGCTCGCGTTCCGCGATCATGCCCGCCTGATGCTCATGTGGGGTGAGGTCGCCGGGCTCAACCCCGAGATCGACGAACTGCTCCAAGCCGAGATCGCACTGTTCATCGACCGGGCCACACAGATGATCACCCGGCTGCAGGAAAGCCGTCTCGCCGCAGTCGATATCGACGCCGCCTACGCGGCGACGGCGCTGTGCGGCATGGTCCGCGAGTTCTGTGCCCAGTGGGCCAAGACCGACGCCGAGATCGACACCGACGCGGCCGCGGCCACCCTGTCCACGCTGTGGGTGCGTGGCATCGGCCTGGTCCACGGCGCGCCGCCGGTGTGAACGAGGCGCGCGATCACCGACGAGATTCGCCTCGCAGCGATTCGCGGTCGATGGATCGCTTGAGGATCTTGCCCGTCGCGCCCTTCGGAAGGGCGTCGGTGAACTTCACGATCCGCGGAATCTTGTAGGCGGACAAGCGTTCCCGGGTCCAGCTATCGATGCCGTCGGCGTCCAACGGTGAATCGGGGACAGTGACGATGACCGCGGCGACCTCCTCGCCGTAATGCGGATCGGGCACGCCGACCACGGCGGCTTCGATCACGTCGGGATGTTGGTAGAGGACCTCCTCCACTTCACCCGGATACACGTTGTAGCCGCCGCGAATGATCAGGTCCTTGACGCGGTCGACGATGCGCAGATCGCCGTCTTCATCGAATTCGCCCAGATCTCCGGTGCGGAACCAGCCGTCGGGGGAGAGCGCCTCGGCGGTGGCCTCTGGCCTGCCCCAGTAGCCCTTCATCACGGTGTCGCCCTGAATGAACACCTCGCCGATGTGGCCGGGCGGACATGCGTTCCCCTCCGGGTCTCGGACCTCGACGCGGAGCCGGGGGACGGCACGACCGGTGTAGCCGATCTTCGCGCCGCGGTCGAGATCGTTGAAGGTGCCGAACGCGGTGGTCTCGGTGAGCCCGTACCCCTCGAGGATCGTGCAGCCGAAGGTCTTCTCGAACTGGCGCGCGATCTCGCCGGGCAAGGACGCGCCCCCGGAGATGGCGACCCGCAACTGCCGGAAATCGTCCGGGTCCGCGGCCTCGGCCGCATGCAGCATGGCATTCCACATGGTCGGCACGCCGGCCATGATGGTCAGTCGATCACGACGCAGCATCCCGAGCATCGCGACCGGATCGAACCGGCCGAGCAACGACAGCGATCCACCGCCGGTGAAGCAGGGCATCATCACCGCGGACTGCCCGAACACGTGGAACAGGGGTAGCCCGGTCCCGGTGCGATCGGCCGCTGTCCCGCGACTGGAGGCCACGCCGATCTCGCCGCCCGCCAAGAGGTTTCCGACGGTGAGCTGGGCGCCCTTGGGGCGGCCTGTGGTCCCCGAGGTGTAGAGGATGGCCGCGGTCTCCTCCGCGTCGCGGTCTACACACGGGCCGGCAGGCGCGGCCACGCGCGCACCGTCCGTCAGAGACCAGAACGGTATGCCGATGCTCTCCGCGGCTTCCGCGACGGCCGGGCCGAGACCGTGCCAGCCGATGGCCAGCGAACATCCCGCATCGGTGAGGACGTATTCGACTTCGGCGCGGGTCGACATCGTGTTCACCGGCACGACAACGCATCCCGCTGCCTGGATCCCCAAATACGCCACAACGAACTCCGGCACCGATGGCGCGGCGAGCAGGGCTCGATCGCCCGCGCGCAGGCCCGCGGCCGTGAGCGCGCCCGCGTACCGCGCACTCAGCGAATACAGCTGCCGGTAGCTCCATTCGCCTCGCTCGGATCGGAGCGCGACGGCGTCGGGAGTGGCTACGGCGTGACGGCGGACGGGGTCGACGACATTGACCATCGGCGGATCCTTCGAGACGAACTGTGCGGGGACCGCGGTCAGCGTATATGAAACTGACGTCAAGATTATGTTTTCTGCGGAACTGGCCCCAATGATGTCGATGAGCTGGCGTTTTGCGGCGAAAGGGGGATGGATTGCGCCTACCGGCCGTTCGGAATGCGGTGGTATCGGCGGCTCTGCTCGGCGGCGCGGGAAGGCGTCAGGTTCTATGTGGGCGGCCGTAGGCGCTGCTTGACAAGTGTGATTGACATTACTTTCTCGCTGCTCCACACTGGGCGCACTCACATGAATCTGACGTCAAGTTTGTTTTCTGCGTGTCTGTGAGTGATCCACCCCAGCTCGAGGAGTATGCGCATGACCGCACCGCCACTGGAACCGGTAGGCCCCGCCACCGAAAAGGCATCGACACCAGAACAGGAAAGAAGTCGCGGGCATCGCAGACTCCTTGCCGCAGGACTCGTCGGCAGCTCGATCGAGTGGTACGACTTCTTCCTGTACGGAACAGCCGCCGCACTGGTCTTTCCGAAGGTGTTCTTCCCGGACAGCTCGGCGCTGATGGGCACATTGCTCTCGTTCAGCACCTTCTGGGCGGGATTCGTGGCTCGCCCGCTCGGCGGCGTGCTGGCCGGACACTTCGGCGACAAGTACGGCCGCAAGCCCGCCGTGGTCGTCTGCCTGCTCGCGATGGGATTCGCGACCTTCCTCATCGGCTGTCTGCCCGGTGCGCACTCCATCGGCGTCGCCGCACCGATACTGCTGGTCGCGATGCGCTTCGTGCAGGGTATGGCATGTGGCGGGCAGTGGGGTGGGATCGTGCTGCTGCTCACCGAATCCGCGAGTCCGAAAAAGCGAGGATTCGCAGGGACTTTCGGGCAGATGGGTGTCCCGCTCGGCGTGGTCCTCGGAAACCTGGTGTTCCTCGTCGCGACCTCGGCCCTGTCGAACGAGGCGTTTCTGAGCTGGGGTTGGCGGGTGCCGTTCCTCTGTAGCGCGCTGCTGTTCCCTGTCGTGCTCTACATCCAGACCAAGGTCGAGGACACGCCCGAATTCCATGCGCTGCAACAGGAAGTAGCGAGCAAACGTGCCGAGCAGGTCGTCGCCGCACCGCTGTCGGAGGCGCTTCGGATGCACTGGCGCAAGATCCTGCTCGGCTGCGGTCTGCTCGCCGCCACCAACGCCTCCTTCTACATCAGCATCGCGGGCGTGCTCAGCTACGGGACCCGGGAGCTCGGCATGAAGCGCAACGACATACTGACCATATCGCTGGTAGCCTCCCTGATCGGTTGCGCGGTGATCCTGTGGTCGGGCGCCAGATCGGACCGGGTCGGACGTCGGCCGATGATTCTCTTCGGCGGTATCGGTCTGGTGATCTGGGCCTTCCCGTACTTCTGGCTGGTCGATACCGCGAAACTTCCGCTGTTCGCTGTCGCCATCACGGTGGGCACGATCCTCCAATCGATGACCTACGGTCCGCTGGCCGCTTTCATGGGCGAACTGTTCGAGCCCCGGTTGCGTTACTCGGGTGCGTCACTGGCGTATCAGCTGGCCGCGATCACCATCAGCGGCGGAACCCCGTTCATCATGACCGCGCTGATCGCGAATACCGGTACCACTGTGCTCGTTTCGGTGTATCTCGCGCTGATGGGGCTGGTCACCGTCTTCAGTGCCTGGGTGCTGAGGGAGACCAATCCCGCCGAGGTGCGTGCGTCGGCAACCGCTGTGCCCGGCGAACATCTCTACACCTGAACCGGATTCAGCGGCACCGGTCTCCGGACCGGTGCCGCTTGGGTTTCCCGCCGGGGTTGGTTCTTCACCCCCCGGCGGGTCACCAGGTTCTCGGTGATGCTTCGACCCCGGGCCTACGGGTGGGTCACCTCGGTGGCCTGGAGGTTGCGCAGGGTGCCGTCACCGGCCTCGTGCTGTGACGGGTAGAGCAGCTGCACGGCCACGGGCAGGGGCGTGCCTGGCTCGACGGTGTGGGTGTCGTCCGGTGTAGCGATGACGACGGATCCGTCGGTGCCGTCCTTGATCACCTTGTACCACTGCGTCTGCTGGGGATTGATGCGGGTTCGCGGCGGTACGTCGAAGCGGATCTCCCACCACACCACCCGCTGCTCATGGGCGGCCAGGGTGAGCTTGTAGCTGATGACCCACCCCTTCGCGTCCTCGGGCCACGTCTGGGCCCATTGCCCGACGATCTCGGGGGTGACGGTGACGGGCGGCCGCTCGACGTCGGTGGTGACCGAGCCGGAGTGCTGCTTGGCGGTATTGGCGCGCGACGGCGACGTGATCATGCTGGTGCAGGTGAGCCGGCCCTCGAACTGCGGGTCGATGGTGCCGGACAGGGTGACGGTCGCCTTGCTGCCTTTGGGCAGGTCGATCGGCAGGTACAAGCCGTCCCGGACCGAACCGGTGCCGCAGACGGCCCCGTTCTCGGGTCGGCAGGTCAGCTCCAAGTCGGTCAGTTCGGTCGGAATCGCGCCCTCCAACACGGCGTCAGGGGTGTCGTTGGGGCCGAGATTCTGCACGCCGATGGTGTAGGAGATCCGATGTCCCGACTTCGCCGTCTCCGGGCCGGTCATCTCCAGCGGCATGTCCGCGGGCAGGGTCACCGTCAGGTTCCTGATCCGGTGGGACGCGGTCGCGGCACCCGTTCCGGCCGCCAGCCCCAGCTTGAAGGTCTCGGGCACAGGCGCCTTACCGTTGGTGCTGGCGAGATCGAAGTTGTCGATCAGCAGGGTGCCGTTCGGGTTGGCTTTGTCCGCGTGCCGTACGGTCAGCCGGCCGCCGATGATGGAGATCTGGATGTGCGCACCGCGCTCCCACGCCGCGCGGAATCCGCCCGGCACCTGCACGCCGGTCAGCCAGCGGAACCCCTCCCGCAGACTGCCGGGTCCGCGGACCCCGGCGGTGTTGGGCCGTTGCGCGCCGCCTCCCGTACCGGCGAGCGGCGTGGCGAAGTTCCCGTAATTGTCGAAGCCGACGCCCACGAACCCGGCTGTGACTCCCGGCGCGACGATTTGTTCCTGCGACGCTTTCGTGAAGGAGTAGCCGAGTGCGGCGCCGATGCCGCCGGGTTGCGTCGTGTGCTCGCCGTCGATCACGTAGACGCTGAAGCCGTCACCGAGCATGGATCCTCCCTCGCAGGAGTAATCGAAGTCGATGGTGACGCCGAGCTTGGACGAGAACGCCTGATCGAGGAACGCCGTCCCGGCCTGGGAATTGGCGTTGGGGGTGAGCTCCAGGCTGCCGCCGTTCAGCCGAGCGCTGCCGAGCAGCTGCCAGTGCGGGTTGGTCACGGCGTCCTGGGTGAACGATTCGACGATCGGGAATTGCGCCTGCTGAATGGTGACTGGTGCGAACGTCGTCATAGTCGAATCCTCCTCGGGCTGGATGTGCCATGAGATGAGAGATTGCGCCATGTAGATCTGACCAGTACTCCACAATAAAGATAGCGCATTCGATCTCGCCGGAACTGTGGTTCTCGCCAGAACGGCTGTCCTGGTCAGAAGCGCAAAGTGGGCTGGAATGCAACGTGATTCGTTACGTGACCGGGCACGATTCACTCGCCTGGTCGTCCGGCCTGTCGCCCCGCTTCGTCCTTTGACGGGGTATCCGCTGGCGTCGTCGTGCCGGGCCCGGAGCCGCCGACAGTGCATGCGGTCCCAATGCCTGGGTGCGGAATACCCTTGGGTACCAATAAGACGTGCGTAGTCGGCATTGGTCGGAAATTTACCGTGACAGTTCCCGGTATTCAGGAAACTATCGACTTCGTCGAACGAGGGAAGCGGAGCGCCGCCTTCTTGTGCGCCGGGACGAGCCCGCCGCAGTGGCCGACGACGCTCCTTGCAACCGAAGAGGTTTCGCCTAGAGGAGTTTGCCCGGGATAGCGGCGACCAGCCCGCCGTCGATGATCAGGTCCTGGCCGTTGATGTAGGACGCCTCTTCAGAGGCCAGGAACGCTACGGCGTCGGCGACGTCCTCGGCGGTTCCGATGCGCCCGGCGACCACCTCGCCGACGACGGCGACCCGCGCCTCGGCGGACACTTCGGCGTCGAACATCGGGGTCTCGATGTAGCCGGGGCTCACCGAGTTGACGCGGATTCGCCGGGGGCCCAGCTCCGCGGCGAGAGTGTGCGCCAGGTTGTGCACCGCTGCCTTGGTCGCCGCGTAGAGCGAGCCGCCCGGCATGCCTCGATGCAGCGTCCACGAGGCGTTGACGACGATCGCCGCGCCGTCGGGCAGCAGTGGCAGCGTCTTCTGGATGGTGAAGAACACGCCTTTGAAGTTGATATCGACCACGCGGTCGAATTCGGCCTCGGTGATCTCGGCGTACGGCCCGAACGAGGCGACGCCCGCGTTGGCGAAGACCACGTCAAGGCGTCCGAAGCGCTCCCGGATCGCGTCGGTCAGCGCGTCGAGATCGGTGAGGCTGGACGCGTCACCGGGGATCGCGAGGACACGGTCACCGTCGCCCAGCTCCGCGACGGCGTCATCGAGGCGGCTCTTGTCCCGTCCGGTGATCACGACCGTGGCGCCCTCGGCGAGCAGCCGCCGGGCGGTGGCCAGCCCCATACCGCTGGAGCCGCCGGTGACGAGCGCGATCTTGTCCTGGTAACGGGAGGTGCCGAACGATCGGGAAGTGCTGTGTGTCATGGCATTCAGCCTGCCGAGTGCGGCGCGCGGCAAACAGTGCGTGGTCAACCTGGGTCCGGCAACACCACCCTGGCGGTCAGGCCGAGGTGGCCACCGGGATACGCAGGAGCTGAGCGACTCGCTGTTCGGTCGTGGTGCCCGGCCGCGGGTTGTACAGCTCGAGGTAGCGGTCGGGGCGGTCGGCGACGATCAGGGTGGTCGTATCGAAGTACAGGTCGCCCGCCTCGGGATGGCGCACCGCCTTCACGCCTTGACCCGGGACGCCGACATCGTGGCGCGCCCACAGCTCGGCGAATTCGGGGCTCGCGGCGGTGAGTTCGTCCACCACGCGGCTGAATTCGGGATCGCCGGGCGCGCGGGCGGCATCGGCGCGGAAGGCCGCGACGATCACGGGCGCGGTGGTCGCCCACGGGTCGTGCATGCCGCGGTAGCGGGCGTTGGTGAAGAACGAGACGAGGCAGTTGCGGTCGGTGTCGCCGTAGCCGAAGACGGAGCGCGTCACGTCGTTGATCGCGAGCAGGTTCCAGTAGGGGTCGCGCAGGATCGCCGGGCGCGGTGTCCACGCGTCGACCAGCTGCCGAAGCTCCGGCGAGACCTCGGTGTCGCGTGTGCCACCGGCGGTCGGTGGATTGAGACCGGCCAGCACGTAGAGGTGCGCGCGCTCGGGTTCGGTGAGGCGTAGCGCGCGCCCGACCGCGTCGAGCACCTCGGCCGACACCTTGATATCGCGTCCTTGCTCGAGCCACGTGTACCAGGAGACGCCGACCCCCGCCAGCAGGGCGACCTCTTCTCTGCGCAGCCCCGGCGTCCGCCGCTTTCCTGCGGTGACCAGGCCGACGTCATCGGGGGTGAGCCGGGCGCGGCGGGTGCGCAGGAAGTCGCGGAGCTGCTCGCGGCGCAGAGTCGCCGCCGCCGGGGATTCGCTGGGCATATGCCACGGTAACAATTCGAGGCAAAGGTGACGCATGCCGCTGGACTCGACCGGCAGGGTCCGACCTCGACATGCTTTGCCGTGCGACGGCTTATCCGACGGCGTGCTCAGCGCCTGCTTCGAGCAGCTTCTCGCAGGTGGCGAGCAAGGTGGCGCGCAGCGTCGCGGCCCGCTCGGCTAGTTCGGCCTGTCGGCGGACGTATTCCGCACGGCCGGAGGGGGTTTCGATGGGAATCGGAGTGTAGCCGTATGCGCCGAGATCATAGGGGCTGGCGCGCATGTCGAGTTCACGGGCGGCGCATGCCAATTCGAAAGACTCCAGAACCAGCTCGGAGGAGACCAGCGGGACGAGCTTGAAGCTCCATTTGTAGAGATCCATATTGGCGTGCAGACAGCCGGGCTGCTCCCTGGCCACCTGGTCGGCGCGGGCGAGCGGCTGGGCGTTGCGGCCGACGGCCTCCGGGGTGAAGAAGCGGAAAGCGTCGAAGTGGGTGCAGCGCAACGACATCGCCTCGACCACGGCGTCGGTGCCCGCCGAGCCGAGACGCAGCGGCACCTGTCGATGGCGGACGTCGTCGGTGCGGTACACCATGGCCCACTCGTGCAGTCCGAAGCAGGACAGCTGCGCGGGGCGGGACGCAGTGGCGCGCAACAGGTTCGCAACGAATTCGATGGTGTCGCGGCGGCGGGCGAGGTATACGGGATCCGCCGCGAACACCGGCCCGCGATCGGTCGCGGGTGCGCCGGACCACTCGGGAGTGCCGGTCTGACGGGGCCGCGCGTCCCGGTGGTAGCCCCGCGCCCCCTCGTACTCGCGCGCACCGGCCAACCCGACGCCGAACCCGGGATGCCACCGGCGCAACTGCGCGGGCTTGTTGCCGTAGTAGGTGAACAGGAAATCGATCACCGGATGCGTGGAACCGGCGGCCCGCCGCTCCAGATACGGCCCGACGAGCTCGTCCAGCCGCGCCCGGTACGCGGCGGCGCGCGCACGCCAATCGTCCTCCGCCAAAACGCTTTCGAGCATCACGCCGACTCCCGGACGTCACCGACCAGTCGGCGGGCCACACAGGGGAAGGCGATTCGGGCGGGCAGCTGTCCGCCCGAATCGCGCGTGAACCGGCCCGCGTGCCCGTGCGGGCGACGCAGGCTGCGCGGCAGCCGATCGTCGTCCGCTCGGTGGCCCAACGGAGTGCGTGGCGCGAAGCCGGACCGCGCCACCGTGCCACACGGCGCGATACCGCGACGGAACACGATGGCGCGGAATATCATTCGGCGATCCGGTGGGTGGTGTCGCGGACCGTGCCGACGAACTCCTCGACCAGGTCCTCCAGCGCGACGATGCCCACGGTGTTGCCGCGAGCGTCGACGACGCGGCCCAGGTGGCTGCTGGTGCGGCGCAAGCGGGCCAGCGCCTCGAACAGTGTGGTGGCCGCGCCGACGGTCGGGAGCGGACGGATGTCGGTGCGCGGAATCGGGGTGCTCGGGCCCGCGGCGTCGTCGGCGACCTTGTCCAGCACGTCCTTGACGTGCAGGTAGCCGACCAGCGAACCGTCGTCGGCGCGCACCGGGTAGCGGGAGAAGCCGGTCTCCGTGACCGCGGTCTCGACATCGCCGAGCGTTGTTCCGTTGCCGCGCAACGGCACCGAGCGCGTCGTGGCCAGCGGCACCATCACATCGGCGACGATCTGATCCGAGGTGCCCAGCGCCTGGGTGAGGCGTCGGTGCTCCTCCTCGTCGAGCAGACCCTCCGAACGGGATTCGCCGATCATCTCGGCGAGCTCCACGCTGGAGACCGTGGCCTCCAACTCGTCCTTGGGCTCGATGCGCAGCAGCCGCAGCGACAGGTTGGCCGCCAGGTTGTAGATCGCGATCAGCGGACGGGCTATCCGCAACCACATCAGGTGCATCGGAACCAGCAGCAGCGCACTGCGTTCCGGCCCGGCCAGCGCGATGTTCTTCGGGATCATCTCGCCGAAGAGAATGTGCAGGATCACCACGATGGTCAGCGCGACCGCGAAGGCCACCGGGTGCAACAGCTGATCGGGCAGGCCGAGCAGCTCGAACGGCCCCTCCAGCAGGTGCGCCACGGCGGGCTCGCCGACGCGACCGAGCAGGATCGAACAGATCGTGATGCCGAGCTGCGCGGCGGCGAGCATCATCGACAGGTTCTCACCGGCCCGGATGACGGTGGTGGCGTTGCGCTTACCCTGGGCGGCCAGCGCCTCGAGGCGGTCGCGCCGCGCGGAGATCAGCGCGAACTCGGCGCCGACGAAGAAGGCGTTGCCCGCCAGCAGCACCACCGTGAGCAGGACAGCGAACAGATCACCCATGGCTGTGCTCCTGCGACGGGTGGGCGATCAGCGCCTCCGGTGTGACGGGAATCAGGCGGACCCGGTCGATGCGGCGGCCGTCCATGCGTTCGACCCTGGCGATCCAGCCACCGTCGCCGTTTTCGTACGGGTGGCGGTTGCCTGCCGTGGAATTGGGCAGCACCACCTCGTCGCCGACCACGGGAATGCGGCCGAGGCCGGTCAGCACCAGACCGCCGAGGGTTTCGTATTCACCCTCCGGCGCGTCGTAGCCGGTGGCGCGCGAGACCTCGTCGATGCGCAGCAGGCCCGAGCAGTCCCAGCCGTCGGAGACCCGGCGCACGTCGCGCTCCTCCTCGTCGTGCTCGTCGCGCACGTCGCCGAGGATCTCCTCGATCAGGTCTTCCATGGTGACCAGGCCCGCGGTGCCGCCGTACTCGTCGACGACCAGCGCGACCTGCATACCGTCGGCGCGCACGCGTTCGAGCACCTCGTCACCGTCCAGACTGGCGGGCACCACCGGAACGGGGCGGGCCAGCAGTTGCAGCGGGATGGTGCGGCGCACGTTCGCGGGATGGGTGAACGCCTGCTTGACGTGCACCACGCCGAGGGTGTTGTCGAGATCGCCGTCGATCACCGGGAACCGGGAGTAGCCGGTGCGGCTGGCGGCGGCGATCAGATCGGCGATGGTGTCGGACTTGTCCAGCGACTCCACCTTCACCCGCGGCGTCATCAACTCCTCGGCGCTGCGCTCGCCGAACTGCAGCGACCGGTCCATCACCAAGGCGGTGCGCTGGTCGAGCGCGCCGCGCTGCGCCGAGGTGCGCACCAGCGAGCCGAGTTCCTGCGGCGAGCGCGCCGAGCGCAATTCCTCCGCGGGTTCCACGCCGAGGCGGCGCACCACCCAGTTCGCGCTGCTGTTCAGGAAGTGGATCATCCACTTGAACACCACCGAGAAGGCGATCATCGGGCCCGCGGTCATGCGCGCGGTCGCCATCGGCTTGGCGATGGCGATGTTCTTGGGCACCAGCTCGCCGTAGATCATCGACAGCGAGGTGGCCAGCACCAGAGCCAGCGCCAGCGAGACGCCGCCGGCCGCGCTCGAGTTCATGCCGACCGCGGTGAACACCGGCGCCAGCAGGCGGGCGAGCACCGGCTCGGCGATGTAGCCCGTGATCAGCGTGGTGATGGTGATGCCGAGCTGGGCGCCCGAGAGTTGGAACGAGAGCGTGCGGTGCGCCTGACGCACCATCCGCGAGCGCACGTCACCGGTGCGGGCGTGCGCCTCGACGGTGCTGCGTTCCAGGGCGGTGAGCGAGAATTCGGCCGCGACGAACAGCGCGGTGCCTGCGGTGAGGGCGACGAACCCGACCAGGCTGAGAATGGTGAGGACGGTGGACACGATCAACACCGCCCGCGGAGCGCGGTACTACGGGACACGCGGGGAGAAGCTGGTTCGGGCTGGCTTGCTGCGAGAAGGAGAGCGCCGGGTTTGTCACCCGGCTCGGTAGAGGAGCCCTCCTGTGCGGCGCCCTCGGACGCGGGTGACAACTTGTTCCTTTCGGCATGCGGAAATCGTGGTGCCGGGCGGCCCGGCAACCACCATGTTACCGGCCGACGCGGTGGATCGCGTCGCCCGGTCTGCGTCCTGTTCGCGTGTCGGTGCTCACCATCCGCTGGGCAGCGGACGCCCTTCCGCGAAGCCCGCCGCGGACTGCACGCCGAGCACGGCCTTGTCGTGGAAATCGGTGAGCGTGCGGGCGCCCGCGTAGGTGCAGGCGCTGCGCACACCGGAGCAGATGTGGTCGATCAGGTCCTCGACGCCGGGGCGTTCCGGGTCGAGTCGCATGCGCGAGCTGGAGATGCCCTCCTCGAACAGCGCCTTGCGGGCCCGGTCGAAGCCGCTGTCGGTGGCGGTGCGCGCGGCGACGGCGCGCTTGGAGGCCATGCCGAAGCTCTCCTTGTAGGCGTTGCCGTCGCGGTCCACCCGCAGGTCGCCGGGCGACTCGTAGGTGCCTGCGAACCAGGAGCCGATCATCACGTTGGACGCGCCCGCGGCCAGCGCGAGCGCCACGTCACGCGGATGCCGGACGCCGCCGTCGGCCCAGATGTGCACGCCGAGTTCCTTTGCGGCCGTAGCGCATTCGGCCACCGCGGAGAACTGCGGGCGACCGACGCCGGTCATCATCCTCGTGGTGCACATGGCGCCGGGGCCGACGCCGACCTTGATGATGTCCGCGCCCGCCGCGGCCAGATCGCGGGTGCCCGCGGCGGAGACCACGTTGCCCGCCACCAGCGGCACGCCGAGGCCGAGATCGGCGACGGCGCGCAGCGTTTCGAGCATCTTCTCCTGGTGACCGTGCGCGGTGTCGATGACGAGCAGGTCGGCGCCCGAGTCGACCAGCGCCTTGGCCTTCGCGGCCACGTCGCCGTTGATGCCGACCGCGGCCGCCACGCGCAACTTGCCATTGCCGTCGATGTTCGGCTGGTAGATGCCCGTGCGAATGGCGCCGGTGCGGGTCATCACGCCGGCCAGCGAGCCGTCCTCGGCGGTGAGCACGGCAAGGTGCGCGTGCTCGGCCTCGAGCAGGTCGAACAGCTCGCGCGGGGAGGTGCTGGCAGGCGCCTGGACGAAATCGGTGACGGCTACCTCGCGCAGACGGGCGAAGCGGTCGACGTCGGTGCACGCGCCCTCGGTGACCACGCCGACCGGCCTGCCCGCGTCGACCACCACCAGTGCGCCGTGCGCGCGCTTGTGCATCAGCGCCACGGCCTCGGAGACCGACCGATCCGGGTCGAGCGTGACCGGGGTGTCGGCGGTGAGCGAGCGGCTCTTGACGAAGGCGATGGTGTCGGCGGCCGCGGTGATCGGCAGATCCTGCGGCAGGACCACGACGCCGCCGCGCCGGGCGACGGTCTCGGCCATGCGGCGGCCCGCGACGGCGGTCATGTTCGCCACGACGATGGGAATGGTGGTGCCGGAACCGTCGACGGTCGACAGATCCACATCGAAACGGGACGCGACGTCGGTCCGGTTCGGGACGAGGAAGATGTCGTCGTAGGTGAGGTCGTACGGCGGCTGGTGTCCAGGGAGAAACTGCACTTGACCAATACTAACCGGGACTCACGACTCGCGCGGCAATTCTCCGGCGCACCGGCTGGGGCGGTCCCATCGAGCGGGACCGGGCGTTTGCGCGTGGCGTAACAGTGCGTGCCCGAACGCGATCGGCGGGCGCAGTGGGTTCGCTGGGAGCTGCTCAGTGGCGGGCCGGTGAATGGCGAATCCGAAGGGGGCGGTGCAACTCGGCACTGTGCCGGAATGGTGTCAGCGCCGGAGTGGTGTCAGCATGAGGGATTGGACGTACGTCTGCCCGGCGTATCGATGGAACAGTATGTGCCTCAACACATTCAGCTACAGGGTTGCGACCGGACGCTCCTGTGGCGAAGCGGATGCGGTCGATCAAGCGGCGGCCTGTGCGCGCGACAGTTGAATCGCTGTCACGCACATGACGAGCACAGCGAACGCGGTGATCACAATCCCGAAACCGTTGGTGCGCAACTGTTCGTCGAGAACCGTCAGGCCGAGAAACGCGGCCGCCAGCGGTTCGGCGATCGTGACGGCGGGCAGCGAGGCGGTGAGCGAACCGGCTTGGAAGGCGCGCTGCTGGAAGTAGACACCGATCAAGCCCGCGGCGACCAGCGCCCACGTTTGCCAACTGCCGACGACGTGGCCGAGCCCGTGCTCGAACAGATCCGTGACGTAGGAGGTCAGCGCGGCGGCCAGCCCGAACAGCGCGCCGCCCGCGGCGCCGAACAACAGGGCGCGGAGTCCGCCGTCGGCCGCACCGAGCGCCAGCGCGACCGCGCCGCCGACGGCGCCGAGCAGAATCCCCAGCGGGACGATCCAATCGCCCAGCGGCGCGTTCGAATCCCCTTCGGAAGGATTGCCGACCACGAGAAAGCAGGCCAGCGCCGCGACGAGCGCCAGTGCGGCAGCCCAGTTGCGCGCCCCGACCCGGCGACCGGTGAGCCGCGCCGAAAGCGGCAGCGCGAACACCAGCGCACTCACCAGAATCGGCTGCACCAGCAGCACCGCCCCCAGCGCGAGCGCCACGACCTGCATCGCGTACCCGCCCGCGTCTCCGCCGACCCCTGCCCACCACCGCGGACTGCGCAGCAGCGTCCCCACCAGCGAGTGCTCCTCCGGCACCGCCGAGGCGGCCCGATGCTGTGCCACCGCGGCCACCGCGAACAACAGCGCGGCCACGAGCGCGCAAACCACGGCCCAGAACGGATGATGCACCACTCCAGTTTGCCCCGCATTAGCCAACTCGCGGATCCGCCCACTCCACCCGGGCGCGTCGCCGTTGCATCCCGGGCGTGTCGCGCCCCGTCTCCAACCTCGCGCCCCGTCCACACCCTTCGCAGACCTCAGAACCCATGCGAGTCGTACCAAACATTCACTGGCGCGAATCCCCGCTGCCACATGTCTTTCGTACGCCTCACGCTGTCGGTGTCTATGTGAGGCGTGCGGAAGGAGTGTGAGGACGCGTTGGCGGTGTGCGGAAGGCGCCTGGGCGTGGCGCGCGGATCAGTTGGCCCGTCGGCGACGCCCGCCGGTGGCGTGGTGGTGGCCCGTGGTGTCTCGCGCTTCGACGGAGCGGCGTCCGGCGCGGGTGCGGGGGACCGGGGTCGAGCCGTCGGCGCGGGGCGCGCCGCGGTCGGGGGCTTCGTTGCGGCGTCGGCCGGTGTGTGCGGTCGATGTGCCGTCCGTGGTCGATCGGCGTGCGGGTTCGGTTGTGGTGCGGCGGTTTTCGGTCGAGCGCGCGCCTGCGGCGTGATTCGCGCGCCCTGCCGCGGGAGTGGTCGAACGGTTGCCGCGGGACCGCCGTCCCGGCCCGCGTGG
Organism: Nocardia sp. bgisy134; assembly: GCF_965341865.1. Lineage (GTDB taxonomy): Bacteria > Actinomycetota > Actinomycetes > Mycobacteriales > Mycobacteriaceae > Nocardia. The sequence continues at coordinate 100,915 of NZ_CBDQZP010000014.1, read as the reverse complement.
GGCGGGAGTTTCTCCGGAGGACGTCGCCTCGGCGGCGGATCGGCGCGCGGTCGAGCTCACTTCGGCGCGGGTGCGACGCCCGTCGGACTTCGCTTCTGTCGCGGCGTGGCGCTCGGTGGATCTCGCCTCGGCACCGACGTATCGCCCGTCGGACGTCGCCTCGGCTGCGGCGCGACGCCTACCGGTCTTCGCCTCGGTGCCGGCGCGGCGCGAGGTGGACTTCGCCTTGGCCTCGGTGCGACGCCCATCGCCCCCGGCCCCCTCGACCTTCGCTGCGGCAGCGCCGGGCAAAGTGACAGGAATTCCCGACGGCCGACGCGCGCCGGTGATCGCCGCCAGCCGCTTGTCGCCCGGCGTGATCTCGACGCCCTCGATGTCGACCCCTGCCTTGCGGGTCATCTTCTCCACGTCGGTGCGCTCGGCGTCGGTGACCAAGGTGACGACGACGCCGTCCTCGCCCGCGCGCGCGGTGCGGCCCGCTCGGTGCAGGTAGGCCTTGGGTTCGGCGGGCGGGTCGACGTGCACGACGAGGGAGATGCCGTCCACGTGGATGCCGCGGGCGGCGACGTCGGTGGTGACGAGTACGGGCACGCTGCCGTCGGCGAAGGCCGCCAGCGTCCTGGTCCGGTTGTTCTGCGCTTTACCGCCGTGCAGCGCGCCCGCAGCGACGCCGGAGGCGCGCAGCTGTTTGGCGAGCCGGTCGGCGCCGTGCTTGGTGCGCACGAACAGGATGGTGAGCCCGTCGCGGGACGCGATCTCGGCGACCACGGCGCGCTTGTCGGCCTTGTGCACGTACAGCAGGTGGTGCGACATGGTGGTGACCGCGGCCGACGGCGGCGCGGTGGAATGCGTGACGGGGGAGCGCAGGTAGCGCTTGACCAGCTTGTCCACCTCACCGTCCAAGGTGGCCGAGAACAGCAGTCGCTGACCGTCCTTGGGTGTCCGGTCGAGCAGCTTGGTGACCTGCGGCAGGAAGCCCATGTCGGCCATGTGGTCGGCTTCGTCCAGCGCGGTGATCACCACCTCGGACAGGTCGGCCGAGCCCTGCAGGATCAGATCCTGCAACCGGCCGGGGGTGGCGATGAGCAGGTCGACTCCGCGGGCCAGCCGGTCGGCCTGCCGCTTGATCGGCGCGCCGCCCACCACCGAGGCGATGCGCAGGCCGAGGGCGAGCGCGGGTTCGTCGAGTGCGCGTTCGATCTGCGCGGCCAGCTCCCTGGTGGGTACCAGCACCAATCCGCGCGGACGGCCGGGCTTGGCGGCGCCGCCCGCGAGGCGGGCCAGCATGGGTAGTCCGAACGCCAGCGTCTTGCCGGAACCGGTGGGGCCGCGGCCGAGCACGTCCTTGCCCGCGAGGGTGTCCGGGACCGTCGCGGCCTGGATGGGGAAGGGCGCCTCGATGCCGTCGCGGCGCAGAGCCTGGACGAGCGGAACGGGCAGGCCCAGGTCAGCGAAGGTGACGCTGGGCGCCGCGGCGGCGGGCGAGGGAGTCAAAGGGTTGACGGCCTTTCGTGTGTCGACGTGCGCGCGCGTGATCGGCGCGCGAACGGGCGTGGTGGTGGACGGCGACGTCCCGAAGTGAGATGCAGTAGGGGCGACCGGTGTGACGCCGGATCGGCGAGGTCAGTGGTTGAACAACCGACTGAGTTCGACCAGCCAGGGTACCGCGACGGCCAAGGTGGGAACCACGAGGATGGCGACCGACCCCAGATAGGCGACCGACGCCACGCGGAGATCACCGATCCGGCCGCTCAGCCGCTGGATGCGAATCAGCGTGGTCGGTCCGCCCGCGGCCAGCGCACCCTGCGGCGCGGTCGACTTCGCGCAGGCAACCAGCGCCCGCGCGAGCGGCTTGGGTCCGGTGATCTTGACCGCGGAATCGTCGGCGAGCAACTCGATGAGCAGCTTCACCGAGCCGAGCGCGGCCTTGCTGCGCACCACCCGGGGAAAGGCCTCGTGCACGGCCGTGAACGCCTCGAGCACCAGATCGTGCCTGGCCCGCAGGTGCGAGCGCTCGTGACTGACGATGGCGGTGACCTCGGAATGGTCCAGGTTGGTGAGCGTGCCCGCACTGAGCACGACCCGCTGGCGCAGGCCAGGCAGGCAGTAGGCGATCGGTTCGGTGGCGGCGAGCACGCGGATGTCGTGCGCGCGCCGGTGCGGGCCGCTCTGGTCGAGCAGGTCGACCAGCATGCGGTGCCTGGCCCGCCGCCTGCGGGTGTGCACCCCGACGCGGATCACCGAGAAGATCAGTCGCGCGCCGATCAGCAGGGTCAGCGCGAAGACGGTGACGTAGGCGAGCCACAGGGGCAGACCGAGGGCATCGATCTCCCTGGTGGGGGAGGTGGTCGGGCGTCCGTCGGGTCCGGGCACCAGCAGCTCGGCGGCGATGGCGAGCCCGGATCCGAAGGCGCTGAGCACGGCCGCGAGCGCGATGGCCTGCCACAGCACGAGCGCGGCGCGCGGTGTCCGGTACGGCCAGGTCGCACGGCTGAGCAGCGCAGGGGCGGGCCCCGCGAGAAGCAAGGCGAGACCGGCGAAGACCGGCGCGGTTGCGTTCATCGACTCAGCTCACTGCGTTGTGGGGACCGGCGCGCTCACGGCATTGTGAGGGCCGGGGGCCGAACGGCCATCCCCGATACTACTTGGGCGGTGGTTGATTGCCTTCGGATGCTTCGAGCTTAGCGAGTGCCTCGCGCAGCGCATCCGCTTCGTCGCGACCGACCTGCTCCACGAAATGCACGAGCGCGGCGGCGCGGCTACCGGCCGCGTCGGCCTGTTGCAGCGCGTCGACCATGAGCGAGGCGACCAATTCGTCCCGGGTGTGCACGGGCGCGTACCGATGCGCGCGATCGTCGCGCCGCTGGACCACCAGATTCTTCTTGGCGAGTCGCTGCAACACGGTCATGACCGTGGTGTACGCGAGTTCGCGGCGCGCGGCCAGCGCTTCGTGCACTTGCCGGACGGTTTGCGGTTCGTCGCTCGACCACAACTGGTCCATGACCGCTTTCTCGAGTTCACCGAGTCCTGCCATCCCCCAAGTTTACGGACACAACGACAAGGATGCGTACTACACCCCGTCGTAACTGTCCGGTTGCTATGTGGTATTGGTCATACCTCGCGAACCGGATGAATTATTCCGCCGATGCGCCGGGCAGCACGTGCCGGGTACCGATCGGCACGATCATCGGCCTGCCGGACACCGGGTCCTCGAGCACGGACGCGTCCAGCCCGAAGACCTCTTTCAGCAGCGCGGCGGTGACGATGTCGGCCGGACTGCCCTGCGCGACGATCCGTCCGGCGCGCATGACGATCAGCTGATCGCTGTATCGAATGGCCAGGTTCAGATCGTGCAGCACCATCACCACGGTGCGGCCGAGATCGTCGTGCAGCCGGTCGACCAGATCGAGGACCTCGAGCGAATGCGCGAGGTCGAGGTAGGTCGTCGGCTCGTCGAGCAACAGGATGTCGGTGCCCTGCGCCAGCGCCATGGAAATCCAGGCGCGCTGACGCTGGCCGCCGGAGAGCTCGTCGAGCGCGCGGTCGGCAAGATCGGCGATGCCGGTTTGCTCGAGCGCGGTCATCACCTCGGCCTCGTCGGCCGCGGACCACTGCCGGATCCAGGACTGGTGCGGATGACGGCCGCGCGCGACCAGGTCGGCGACGGTCAGGCCCTCCGGCGCGACCGGCGTCTGCGGCAGCATGCCGACCACGCGCGCGACTTCCTTGGTCTTCATCGACGAGATGGCCTTGCCGTCCAACAGGATTCGCCCGGTCCGCGGCCGCAGCAGGCGGCCGAGCGAGCGCAGCAGGGTGGACTTGCCGCAGCCGTTGGGGCCGATGACGGTGGTGATCACGCCGGGCGTGATGTCCAGGGTGAGGCCGTCGACGATGACGCGGTCGCCATAGCCGAGGCTGATGCCCTCGGCGGCCAGCTGGTGCGCGGCGGCGGTGGTGGTGACGGTCATGACAGGGTCGCCTTCCGATTCATACGCACGAGCAGGTACAGCAGGAACGGTCCGCCGAATCCGGCGGTCACGATGCCGACGGGCAGGTCCACCGGGAACAGCGTCCGCGCGGCCGCGTCCGCTCCGACCACCAGGATGGCACCGATCAACGCCGAGCCGATCAATGGTTCCCCCGGCGTGCGCAGCAGTCGCCGCGCGACCTGCGGCCCGGCCAGCGCGACGAACGCGATCGGACCGGCGGCCGCGGTCGCCACGGAGGCGGCCACCACCGAGGCGCCGATCAGGATGGCCTGCTGGGTCTGGATGCGCACGCCGAGCACCCTGGTGGTCTCGGTGCCGAGTCGCAGCGCGGCGAGGGTGCGCGCCGAACCCACCGCGACCAGCGCGACGATCGCCAGCGCCAGCGCCGCGGGGACGAGCTGGTCACGGTCCGCGCCGTTGAGCGATCCGGTCAGCCACAGCTGGGCGCGGGCGGCGTCCTGCCAGGTCCCGCGGGTGAGCACCCAGTTGATACCAGCCATGAGCAGCGCGTTGACGCCGATGCCGATGAGCACCAGCCGCAGGCCGGTCGCACCGAATTCGCCGGTGGCGGTGCGACCGAGCGCCAGGACGTAGATCGCCGCGGCGGTGAGCAGTCCGCCGAGCAGCGCGGCCAGCGGCGCGCCGAAGGTGGCCGCGAAGCCCGTCGTGGCGCCGCCGGAGGCGACGAGCACCGACACCGCGCCCAGGCTCGCTCCGGTGGTGATACCGAGCATGTCCGGGCTGGCCAGTGGGTTGTGCAGGATCGATTGGGTGATCGCGCCCGCGAGTCCGAGCGCCGCGCCGACGACGAGCGCGGTGAGCGCGCGCGGCAGCCGCGAGTCGAGCACGATGTAGCGCTGCGATCGGCTCCCGCCGCCGGAGAGCACGTCGAGGACCCGGCCGATCGGAATGTGCGTGTCGCCCACGGCGATGTCCACGCAGAACAGCGCGAACGCGAGCGCGGCGAGCACGAGCACGATCGCGACCATGGCCGGTCGCAACACCAGCGACACCGGGCCGAGTCGCAGGGCGGGGCGCACCCGGCGCAGTCCGGCCGAATCCGGCGGTCGGACGGCGGTTTTCACGTCGACGTTCACCGCGTCCTCCTGGCGGGCGCGAAGGCGGAGGAGCCGAGTCTCACAGGTTCACCAGCTTTCGACGGCGCACGAGCGCGATGAAGAACGGGGCGCCGACGGCGGCCAGCATCACGCCGGCCTGGAGTTCGCCCGGCCGCGCGACGAGCCTGCCCGCGGTGTCGGTGACGAGCAACAGCAGCGCGCCGATGCCCCCCGAATACGGCACCAGCCAGCGGAAATCGGGCCCGGTGACCATCCGCGCCAGGTGCGGGACGATGAGGCCGAGGAAGGCGATCGGTCCCACGGCGGCGGTCGCGGCGCCGCACAGCAGCACCACCGCGGTGAGTCCGAGGGCGCGGCTGCGGCCGATGTGCACGCCGAGCCCGCGCGCCACCTCGTCGCCGAGGGTGAGCAGGTTGAGTCCGGGCGCGGCCGCGACGGCGAGTACGAGCCCGGCCGCCAGGAACGGCAGCACCTGCCAGAACACCTCGGCGTCGCGCCCAGCGACCGCGCCGACCACCCAGAATCGATAGGTGTCCAGGGCCGCGGGGTCCAGCAGCACAATGGCATTCGTCATCGCCTGGAGCAACGCGGTGAGCGCCGCGCCCGCGAGCACCAGGCTGAGCGGGCTGGCCTTGCCGCTGCCGAGTGAGGAGAACCCGAAGACGGCGAGTCCGGTCAGCAGCGCTCCGGCGAAGGCGAACCAGATGTACTGCTCGGGCATGGTGAAGCCGAACAGGTACATGCTCAGCGCGGCGAGAAACGCGGCGCCGGAATTGAGTCCGAGCAGGCCGGCGTCGGCGAGCGGGTTGCGGGTGTAGCCCTGGATCAGCGCACCGGTGATGCCGAGCGCCATCCCGGTGACCACCGCGAGCGCCGTGCGCGGCAGCCGCAGCGACCGCACGATCTGCTCCTCGACGGTCTGCGCCGGGCAGCTGAACGGTCCGCCCTGGCAGGCCAGCGCATCGCGCACGGCGTCGTAGACGGTGCCGGGCGCGAGCGACCGGGAACCGAGCGCGACGCTGGCCACCGCGGCGAGCGCGAGCAGCGCGAACAAGAGGACGAGACCGGTCAGGCGACGCCGCCTCACGGTGCCAAGGGGTGTCACAGCGACGAACTGCTCCTGACTCGATGTGGTGCCGACTTCACGTAGCCCTGGGCTTGCCAGGTTGGGTAAGCCTAACCTATCTTCCGAACTCGACTTCTATGAGGAGCCGACCCCGAGGAGGTTCGATGCTCGAGCCATTGACAACCCGCCAGGCCCGCGACGCCGAGGCGGCGTTCGGTCGCGCCTGTGCCCGGCTGCGGGCGTTGCAGCCGGAGCACCCGCGAGTGTATGCCGTTGCCGCGATGGCCGATCAGGGCAAACGCCGGTGGTGGAAGCTGTCGGAAGGCTTGCGCGAGGGCCGGATCGAGCTGATGTACCGGCGCCACGCCGCCGAGATGATCAGCGCCGACACCGCGGCCGAGGTGGTCGCGACCGCGCTCATCCACGCGGTGATCGGCCGGGTGGCCGCGCTGCTCGTCGCCGAGGGCAAGGCTTGGGATCCCGGCCTGGAAAACCTGTGGGTGCACCACGACAACGACGGCGGCATCGACTGGGCGGGCTTGGAGGACACCACGATTCGGGTGATCGACGGCGAACGCTCGGCCGGGCGGCCGGGTGTCGTGACGCTGCCCTGCGAACGCGCCATGTTCGTCTGGCTGGCCCACCGCTGCGAGCCCTCGCTGACGCTGATCCAGCAGGGACTCGCCAGGTGCTCCGGGCTCAGCGCGCGCCGATTCTGGTCGCTGGTGGGCGAATCCCTCGTCGGCGCGTCGACCTATGTGCCCGCTCTGGCCCGCACCGACGCCGAGGACGGCGCCCGCCGCGGCCAGGGTCTGCTGCTCGCGCTGGAGGAACGCGGGCTGCCGGTCCGGCGCACCGCCTGTCTGGTCCGCTGAGTCCACCGCCGTTCGCCGCGCGTCCGTTTCGTCGTCACCTGCGCCGGGTACGTTGCGCGCTGGTGAACCGCGGCCGATGCCGACGCGGCGCGACGGTGTCCGGGAAAGGCCGATTGTCAGCGCGAGGAGGGGCGAGGCGAAGGCATGAGTGAACGCGGTGAGCGAATCATGTGCCTGCGGGCTGTGCGCATGCCGGAGCCGAGCGCCGGTGAGGCGAAAGCATGAGCACGCAGCTGATGATCGTGGAGGACGACGACCGGGTGCGGACCGCCTTGCGGCTGGCGATGGAGGACGAGGGCTATGACGTCGCCGAGGCCGAAGCCGCGGAATCGGCGCTGGATCACCTGCGCGACAACGGCGCACCGGACGTGATGATCATCGACCTGATGCTCGGCGGCATGGACGGCTTCACCTGCATCAGGGAGATCCGGCGCGACCACCAGGTGCCCATCATCGTGGTGAGCGCCCGCGACGACACCCACGACGTAGTGGCCGCGCTGGAGGCGGGCGCGGACGATTTCGTCACCAAGCCGTTCGAGGTCAAGGAGATCACCGCCCGGATGCGGGCGCTGCGGCGGCGCGCGGGCCTGACCGCCGAACGTGATGCGCCGCAAGACATTCTGCTGGACGCCGCGCGCCGCGTTGTGCTCTCGCCGCGGCGCGGCATCGCCCGGTGCGGCGGGGACGACCTGCGTCTCACGCTGACCGAGTTCCGGCTGCTCTGTGAGCTGGCCGAGAACCCGGGTTTCGTGCTGAGCCGCGCCGTGTTGCTCGACCGGGTCTGGGACCGCGGCTTCTTCGGCGACGAGCGGATCGTCGACGTGCACATGCGGCGGCTGCGCACCAAGATCGAGTGCGATCCTTCCGACCCTCGCCTGATCGTCACCGTGCGCGGCCTCGGCTATCGCCTCGATGTCCAGGAGTGATCGCCGCTGCGCGCCGATCCCGCTGCGGAGTCTGCGCGGGCGCGTCGTCTTCGCTTTCGCGTCGAGCGCGAGCCTGGTGGCCTTGATCCTGGTGGCGGCGGTGTTCCTGATCGGGCGCGATTACATGGAATCCCAGCGCGTCCGCGCGGTGGAACGGGGCGCGGAGGCGCACGCCGAAATGCTCGGCGTACTGCTCGACGAACCGGGCGCGACCGGCGCCGCCGCGCTCGGCGCGCTGAACCCGCCCGCCGACACGGTGCTGCTGTTGCGGTGGAATTCCGAATGGTTCAGCAGCGACCCGGATTTCGACGCCGACCCCGCGGTGGTGCTGCCCCGGGGGCACGGCAGGCGCGGTCCCGGTCCCACCGAACGCGTCACCCTGGACGGGCGGTCGTACCTGCGCACCGGGGTGGCGCTCGGCGAGAAGGGCGGCGTGCTCTACGAATTCGCGCCGCTGGCCGAACTCGAGGCCACCCTGCGCATGCTGCGCAACGTGCTGATCATCTGCGGGCTCGCCGCGGTCGCGATCGGCGCGGGGCTGGGGGTGTGGGCCAGCAGGCACGCGCTGAAGCCGCTGCGCCAGGTGGCCGGGACCGCGGCGCGCCTCGCCGCGGGCGAGCACGAGATCCGGCTGCCGCGCTCGCGGGACCGGGATCTGTCGACCACAGTGGACGCGTTCAACGCCATGGTCGACGCACTGCAGCAGCGCATCGAACGGGAACGCAGGCTGGTCTCCGACATCGGCCACGAGCTGCGCACCCCGCTCACCACGCTGACCACCGGCGTCGCCGTGCTGACCAGGAACGCCGAGGAGCTGCCCGAGCGGTCGCGCCAGGCCCTGGGCCTGGTGAACGCCGAACTCGACCACCTGCGGCGGCTGCTCGAGGATCTGCTCGCGCTGGCCAGGGCGGAGGCGGGCATTCATCGCTCGGACCTGGAGCCGCTCTCGCTCACGGAGTTGCTGACCAACACCCTGGCGGCGCGCGCCTACGACAGCGCGCTGCTGGACGTCGAGGACGACGTCGTCGTCGAAGGCCGCAAGATCGAGCTGGAGCGCGCGGTGGCGAATCTGCTGGAGAACGCGGACCGGCACGGCGAGGGTGTCGTCGCGGTGCGCGTCGGGAAGGAGGGCCTGCGCGCCGTGCTCACCGTCGACGACGCGGGTCCCGGTGTGCCGGAAGCGGACCGCGCGCGCATCTTCGAGCGCTTCGCGACCGTCCGCACCGGTCGGCGTTCGACGGCGGGCACCGGCATCGGGCTCGCCCTCGTCGCCGAGACTGTGGCCGCGCACCGCGGCAGTATCGCCTGCCTGGAACGACCGGGGGGCGGCGCCCGTTTCGTCGTGTGGCTGCCCGCGGCGGCGATCACGAATTCGTCATGAGATCGCACGGCGGCCGAACGAACGAGCGGGGCCCGGCGTGACGACGCCGGGCCCCGGTGGTGCCGATCGTGGATCAGCCGATGCTGAAAGGCCGGCCCCACAGCGTGATCACCGACATGACGTTGGTGGTCTCGACCTTCACCTTGACGAACGAGCGCGCCTGCGCGTAGCCGCCGCAGCCGGTCAGGCCGATGGTCTCGTCCGCCCAGGTGACGCTGCCGGTGGTGCCCTTGAACTTGTTGCGCCGCTCGTGCGACTCGTTGCCGAAGTCGTCGGCCTCCTCGATGTCGAGGACATAGAACGACTTGGCCTGGCCGGGGCCGAGCGAGAGCTCGCCGCCGCTCTCGGCGCCGACGTTCCCCTCCACCTGGTCGCCGCTCCAGTCGAGCTCGCCGGTGACGCCGCCCTCGACGCCGCCGCCGTCGATGTTGACCTGGCAGCCGACGACGTAGCCCGGGTAGATCTTGCCGCCCTTGGCATTCGAGCCGGACAGCTCGACCTGCGCGCTGGCCGACACCCAGGTGTTGCGATGCACCGGGGTCGAGCCGAGGGACGGGCTGATGGTGGCGGATTCGCCGACCAAGCGCACCGTGACGACGGTGCCGTCGGACAGGGTCTTGGTGATCTGGCCGCCCGGCAGCGGCACGAAGGTGTCGGCGTGTGCGGCGCCGGTGGAGAACAGGCCCATCGCGAGAGTGGCTGCGGCCCCGAGGCCCGCCGCTCGTGCGATGCTCTTGCGATCGATCATTGTGGTGTTGCCCCTCCGGGGTCGAAGTCGCTTCAGCGCGAGAGTGTTTCGTGGACCACTGCCGGAATCAGCCGATGCTGAACGGCATCCCGTAGAGGGTGGTCTTGGAGTAGTGGTCGCCGACGATCTCGACGACGGTGTAGGCGCGCGCCTGGGCGTAGCCCGCGCAGCCCTGGATCTCGATCTCCACGTCCTGGTACTCGACCGAGTAGACGCCCGGCTTCAGGATGTCCTTGTAGTCGATCTGCACGAACTTCACCTGGCCGGGACCGAGCTCGAGGCCGATCGATCCGCCGAGGCTGCCGCCGCTGAGATCGATGCCGCCGGAGAGGCCCGCGCTGATCGCGTCGTCGCCGATGGCCACCTGGCAGCCGACGATGTAGCCGGTGTTCAGCTGCGAGGCGCCGTGCGTCGAGGAGTTGTTGCTGCCCGGTCCGTTGGCGGGACCGTTGTTGGGGCCGACCTTGCCCTCCGGGGTGACCGTGACGTCCGCGGTGACGGTGCCCGAGACCCAGGCGACCCGGCCCGCGCCGTTGGCGGCCAGCGAGGGCGAGATCACCGCGCGCTCACCGATCCTGGCGATCGTGACGCCCGGCCCGACCCGCTCGCCGTTCGGCAGTGGCACGAAGGTGTCCGCGTCGGCGGCGCCGGTGGACAGCAGGCCCATGGCAACGGCCGCGGCGGCGCCGACGCCGGCGACACGGCCGACGCCGCGCAGACCGCTGGAGCGATTCATGCTCATACTTCCCCTCATCAGATCTCGGACGGTGCGCCTCGGCGTTCGAGGCGTCACCGCCTCCGCGAGGTGCACCCGAGCTTGTCGAGTCGCGTTGTCCGACCGATGAACCGGCGTCGCCCGCGCCGATGAACGTTCCCCGGCGGTCGCGTGTCCAGTTCTTTGCGATCGTGTGTCGACGGCCGACACGAAGTCGACATGTGCTGTGACAGAAGGAAGTTCGCGACGACGGCGGTGAGATCGACGGCGCGGGAAAGAAAGAGCGACGGGCCCCACGTGGTGACGTGGAGCCCGTCGCGGCAGTGGATCGGGGTCACCGCAGCCCTCGGGACTCGCTCGATCCTGACGCCGTCCTAAGTATAGGTCAGGCTTACCTAACTTGGCAACACGCTGTTTCCCGGCCGTGTGTCATGTGACATTTTTCGCCCTCGGCGACCCTGGCGTGTCGAATCAGCGCGGTCCTACGCTGTCGCTCCGACACGAGTCGCGAGATCCCCTGACCCAAAGGGATATTCGTCGCAAACCGTACAGACCGGCGCGTCGACCACCGCCGAGTACCGATCCGTCCGGACGCGTGTCGGGATCGTGTGTGTCGATGTCGAGGAGCTGTACCCGCTGTGTTCGTTCACCGTTCGTTCCGGTCGCGCTCGCTGGCCGCGCTGTTCACCGCGACCGCCTTGCTGGCCGCGCTCTCCTGTAGCGCCGAACAGCCCGGGTTGCGCAGTCATGTCGAGAGCCCGTCCCCGCACGTCCCCGCGCACTGGGACTACGACGCGGAGGGGCCCGATCACTGGGCCGACCTGGACCACGACTTCCTGACCTGTCGCAGCGGCCACGAGCAGTCGCCGGTCGACCTGTCCGGGTCCGCCCGGATCGATCCCGCCGACCACATCGACGTCGACTACCGGCCGATATCGGGGGTCCGGCTGATCAACAACGGTCATACCGTCCAGGCCGAGCTCCCCGCGGGCAGCGGCAACCGCATCCTCGTCGCGGGCCAGCCCTACGATCTGCTCCAGTTCCACTTCCATCTGCCCAGCGAGCACACCGTCGACGGCCACGGCGCGGCGATGGAACTGCACCTGGTGCACAAGAACGCCGCGGGCCGGATCGCCGTGCTCGGCGTGCTGATGGAGGCGGGTGCGGGCGCGTCGGTGTTCGGGCCGATCCTCGCCGCCGCACCGAAGAGTTCGGATGCCGCCGTCGATTTCGGCGGCCCGCTGGATCCGTCGGCGTTCCTGCCCGCCATCCGGGATCAGTTCCGCTACAACGGTTCGCTCACCACGCCGCCGTGCAGCGAGGGCGTGTCGTGGACGGTGCTGAGCACGCCGGTGACGGTCGCGCCGGGCGAGGTCGAGCTCTACCGCGGGCTGTTCGCGCACAGCAACCGGCCGACCCAGCCGCTGAACGGCCGGACCATCACGCTGGCCGGGAACTGAACCCGCTGCGCCCGGCGGTTTCGTGTGGTGTAAAGCTGGGGGTCATGACGCAACAGGAGACCGGGGCCGTACGTTCGCTGGCCGATGTCACGCCGGAGATGATGAACGAGCTCAGCGAGGGCACCTTCGCGGACCTGATCGGCCTGCGCTACACCGAGCTCAGCGGGGAGCGGGTGCGCGGCGAGTGGGTCGTCAAGCCGCACCTCTACCAGCCGGCGGGCATCCAGAACGGCGGCGTGTACTGCACCGTCATCGAGACGCTCGCCAGCATTGGCGGCGGCTTCTGGTACGGCGAGCGCGGCACCGTCGTCGGCGTGAACAACAACACCGACTTCCTGCGCGCCGTGCGCGAGGGCATCCTCTACGGTGAGGCGACCCCGGTCCACCAGGGCCGCACCCAGCAGCTGTGGCAGGTCGTGATCACCGACGAGCAGCGGCGGGTGGTGGCCCGCGGCCAGGTGCGTCTGCAGAACCTGCCCAAGCGCGACTGAGCCCGCGCCGTCGAGCGGCGACGCGGGATCGGGCGTGCCAGAATGGCCCTCACCCGTCCACCGACCGGTGAGGAGCCCCGATGCGACTGTCGCCGCACGAGCAGGAGCGCCTGTTGCTGAGCTACGCCGCCGAGCTGGCCAGGCGCAGGCAGGCACGCGGGCTCAAACTCAACCACCCCGAGGCGGTCGCCCTCATCACCGATCACGTGCTCGAGGGCGCGCGCGACGGCAGGACCGTCGCCGAGCTGATGTCGTCCGGGCGCACCGTGCTCGGACGCGACGATGTGATGACCGGCGTGCCGGAGATGATCCACGACGTGCAGGTGGAGGCGACCTTCCCGGACGGCACCAAGCTCGTCACCGTCCACCACCCGATCGCCTAGGCGGCCCGCGTGATTCCTGGCGAATACTTCTGCGCCGAGGGCGAGATCGAGCTGAACGCGGGCCGCGACCGCATCACGCTCGACGTGGTGAACACCGGCGACCGGCCCGTGCAGGTTGGCAGTCACGTGCACTTCCCGCAGGCCAACGCCGCGCTCGACTTCGACCGCGTCGTCGCGTACGGGCGGCGGCTGGACATCCCCGCCGGCACCGCCGTGCGTTTCGAACCTGGCCTCGGCCAACGGGTTTCGCTGGTTCCGCTGGGCGGGACCCGCGAGGTACACGGCATCGGCCTGACGCCGCCGGGACGGCTGAACGAACCGTCGAACACCGAGGGGGCGCGATGACCGCGCTGAGCAGGGCCCGCTACGCCGAACTGTTCGGACCGACGGTGGGCGACCGAATCCGCTTGGCGGACACCGATCTGATCGTCGAGATCACCGAAGACCGCTGCGGCGGACCGGGTCTCGCGGGCGACGAGGCCGTGTTCGGCGGCGGCAAGGTGCTGCGCGAATCCATGGGCCAGTCCCGCGCGACCCGCGCCGAGGGCGCGCCGGACACCGTGATCACCGGCGCGGTGATCATCGATCACTGGGGAATCATCAAGGCCGACATCGGCATTCGCGACGGACGCATCTGCGGCATCGGCAAGGCGGGCAACCCCGACACCATGCCGGGCGTGCACCGGGACCTGGTGGTCGGCCCGTCCACCGAGATCATCGCGGGCAACGGCCGGATCCTCACCGCGGGCGCCATCGACTGCCACGTGCACTTCATCTGCCCGCAGCTGATGGACGAAGCGCTCGGCGGCGGCATCACCACGCTCGTCGGCGGCGGCACCGGGCCCGCCGAGGGGTCCAAGGCGACCACCGTCACCCCTGGCGCCTGGCATCTGGCCCGCATGCTGGAGGCCACCGATCACTGGCCGCTGAACATCGCGCTGCTCGGCAAGGGCAACACCGTCAGCGAAGAAGCCATGTGGGAGCAATTGCGCGCGGGCGCAGCGGGTTTCAAGCTGCATGAGGACTGGGGCTCGACACCGGCGGCGATCGACGCCTGCCTGCGGGTCGCGGATGCCTCCGGCGTGCAGGTGGCGCTGCACTCGGACACCTTGAACGAGGTCGGCTTCGTCGAGGACACCCTCGCCGCCATCGCCGGGCGCGGTATCCACGCCTATCACACCGAGGGAGCGGGCGGCGGGCACGCGCCGGACATCATCACCGTCGCCTCGCATTCCAACGTGCTGCCGAGTTCGACCAACCCGACCCGTCCGCACACCGTCAACACCCTCGACGAGCACCTGGACATGCTCATGGTGTGCCACCACCTGAGCCCGGCCATTCCTGAGGATCTGGCCTTCGCGGAGAGCCGGATTCGCCCGTCCACCATCGCCGCCGAGGACCTGCTGCACGATCTCGGCGCCATCTCCATGATCGGCAGCGACTCGCAGGCGATGGGACGGATCGGCGAGGTGGTGCTGCGCACCTGGCAGACCGCGCACGTCATGAAGCGCCGTCGCGGGTCGCTGCCCGGCGACGGCGCCGCCGACAACGCCAGGGTGCGCCGCTACGTCGCCAAGTACACGATCTGTCCCGCGGTCGCACACGGCATGGACCACGAGATCGGCTCGGTCGAGGTCGGCAAGCTCGCCGATCTGGTGCTGTGGGACCCGGCGTTCTTCGGCGTACGCCCGCACGCCGTGCTCAAGGGCGGCGCGATCGCCTGGGCGGCGATGGGCGACGCGAATGCCTCCATCCCGACCCCGCAACCGGTGCTGCCCCGCCCGATGTTCGGCGCGGCCGCGCCCGTCGCCGCGGCCACCTCGCTGCACTTCGTCTCCGAGCAGGCCGTCGCATCCGGTCTGGCGGATCGCCTGGCGGTGCGCCGAAAGCTGGTGCCCGTCAAGGATGTTCGCCAGCTGACCAAGTCCGACATGCCGCTCAACGACGCGATGCCGCACATCGAGGTGGACCCGGACACCTTCACCGTCCGCATCGACGGAGAGGTCTGGGCCGAGCAGCCCGCGACGGAACTGCCCATGGCCCAGCGGTATTTCCTCTTCTGACCGGTCTCAGGCGCCGAACGACATGATCGCGAAGGCGGCCCCGGCCGGATCGGCGAGCGCGGCGACGCGCGAGGGACCCGGCATGTCCTGCGGCTCGGCGAGCAGCTTGCCGCCCAGTTCCGCGGCGCGAGCGACCACGGCGTCGACGTCGGCGACGCGGAGGGTCATCGACCAGAAGGGTGCGGGCTCGCCGGGCTGGGCGTGGTGCGCCCCGCCGAATTCGTGCCCGCCCGCACCGGGAGAGACTGCCTGGTACGGGTTTTCGGCCGCCGTCTCCCAGGCGGCGTTGGTGTACTTCCAGCCGAGCACCTCGGCGTAATGCGCCATCGCGTCGGCGGGCGCGCCCGGCGCGGAATACTCCACCCAGCACGGACCGTTGATCGCGCCCCAGTTCTGGGTACCGGGATGGGTGATCAGCTGCGCGATCGCATAGGTCGCGCCGGCCGGATCGGTGAGCACCGCGAAGGTCAACTGCCCGAAGACGTCCATGGGTTCGCAGAAGACGGCCGCGCCCGCGTCCCGCGCGGCCGCGACGGTGGCCGCCGCGTCGGACACCGCGAAATACAGCGTCCAGGCCGACGGAACGGTGCTGCCGTCCGGCGTTGTCGCCGATGCGATGCCCGCCACCTGGGCGTCACCCTGGCGCAGCAGCGTGTAGTGGCCGGCCTCGGGGCCCAGATCCTCGGCGGTCCAGTCGAACAGGGCGGTGTAGAACTCGGCGGCGGCCGGGATATCCGGGGTCGTGACATCGAACCAGCAGGGGGCGCCGGTGGCGAATGCAGCGTGCATGGTGATCTCCTCGACGTGTCGTTGTCGTACACCGATACCGACGGCGTTCGGCCGGGAAAATCATCGCGCCCCGTGGCGGCCGCGTCACGTCCGGCTGGGTAAGGTGCTGCGAACGAACGGTCCGGGTGATCTCTCCGACGCCCGGGCGACCGAACTGTCACTGCGTGGAAGGGGACGCGAGTGCTGGGCAACGACCCGAGCCAGGCCGCCGACGAATTGGCTCGGTGGGCCGAGAATCTGCAACGTACGGCGCAGAAATATCAGGACCTGCAAGGCAGAATGGTGGCATTGTCGGTCACCGAGAGCTCGGCCGACAACCGGATCAGCGTGACGGTCGACGCCAACGGCGTCACCACCGGCATCACCCTCGCCGCGGCCACCCGCGGCATGGACCCCGCCGCCGTCGCCGCCGAGCTCATGGCCTGCACCCGCCGCGCCCAGGCCCGCCTGCGCAACCAGGTCACCGATCTCGTCCACGACATGGTCGGCGACGACGGTGCGGGCCAGGCCATCGTCGGCCAGTACGCCGAGCGCTTCCCCGATCCCGGACCCGCCGCGCCGCCGGCCCACGCGGAGCCGGTGTATACGCCGCCCGCCGCCTACGCCCCACCGCCAGCGCCCGCTCAGCCGTCCCAGCCACCCCATGGCAGCCGAAAGCCCGACCGCGATCAGACATTCACGCCGGACGAACCGGACGAGGACGACCTGTACTACCGCCGCAAGTCCTGGCTGGAGTGAGCCCGACGGAATTCTGTCGGAACCGAATGTGCCGTGACCGCGTCATAGTCAGTGGGCCGCCGCCTGCGGCAGGCACGGAAACGGCAACTGGAGGGACGTAGATGGGCAATCCCGGTGATATCGCGGTCGATCCCGGCGGGATGCGTGACCACGCCGCGAAGGTGGACGCCGTGCTCGAAGGGCTTTCGATGGCGCGGGAGGCGGCCGAGTATCTCGCGCACGCCGACGACGGCTACGGCACGCTGGTCGGCCCCTACGCGCGATCGATCCTGAACCCGTTGCACGACCGCATCACCGAGCGCCTGCGCGTCGTGACCGAGGACGCCGAAGAACTGCCGCCGAAGCTGCGGTTCGCCGCGGACTCGTTCCAGAACCTGGACGAGGGCCGCAAGAACGAGACGGACCGGCAGCGCGAGCAGATCGAAGAGAAGGTGTAGGGGATGGGTTTCGACGACAGCAAGGCGCCGGAAGGGAACGAACTACTCGCGGAGGGGGTCGACCACCGCAACGAGTACTACCAGGAGGATGTTCCGTTCCTGCGCAACGTCGGCCTGCCCATCGGGCAGGGAGAGGACAAGGACGCGAACGCCGGTGTCTTCGCGGGTACCCCGGTCGGTGATCTATTCGAGGGCGGTCACAAGGTCTTCGCCGGATCGACTGGCGAGAACGGCAATACCTTCGCGGGCGTCATGCAGATTTGGGCGGGCGCGAGCGCGGTGGCGGATGCGACCAAGATCGGGCAGGACATCGCCAAGGGCATCACACTGGCGAAGTTCGATCCCTTCAATTACGTCGGCTCGATGTTGATGGGCTGGATGCTCGAACACGTCGAGCCGATGCGGAAGACGCTGGATTCGCTGGCGGGCAATCCGGAGATGGTCACGGCCTACTCCGAATCCTGGTCCGCCACATCGGCGAAACTCGCCTCGGTCGCCGCCGACTGGAAGCAGCAGGTCACCGCGGACACGGACGGATGGGTCGGCGCCGTCGCCGACGCCTACCGGACAAAGGCCGACGCGGTGATCGCCCAGATCGCCGTGCAGGCCGCGCTCGCCGACCTGCTGAGCCGGGTGAACGAGAAGATGTCGAAGGTGGTGGAGGGCGTGCGCGGCATCATCACCGAGATCCTCAACTCCCTCGCGGGCATGCTGGTCGAGATCGCCGCGATTCTCATCGCTTCCGGGGGCACGGCCTCACCGGCGCTGATCGCCCGCGCCGTGTTCGGCATCTCCACCGCCACCATGACGGTCTCCCAGATGGTGTTGAAGATGGCCCAATCCCTCATCGGTCTCGGCGCGCTGCTGCGCAACCTGGTGCAGATGGTCGTGGGCGTCGTCGGAATCGAGAACGAGCTGGCCGAGGCGGGGGTGTAGCCGAAGCTCCGGTCAGCCCTGAAATCCGGAAGCGCGCACCGCCGCCACGACGAGGTCGGCAACGCCGCGCATGCCCGTCAGGGTCGGGTGGTAGGGGGCCAGGGTCTCGGTGGCCACGAGCGGATCGAACCAGCGGACGCCCTCGGGCGCGCACATGTCGTGGCCGGCGGACGGGGTACGGGTGTCGATATAGGTGGCCCCGTATTCGGCCGCGGCACTGGCGACTACGGAGTTCAACCGGTCGAACGCGCGCTGCACGACGGCGGCGTCTTCGAGGCGAAGGCCGATCAACGCGGGGCAGCCCCCGTCGCGGACATACAGCGGCCAGCCGTCC
Source organism: Nocardia sp. bgisy134 (assembly GCF_965341865.1). Lineage (GTDB taxonomy): Bacteria > Actinomycetota > Actinomycetes > Mycobacteriales > Mycobacteriaceae > Nocardia. The sequence continues at coordinate 82,505 of NZ_CBDQZP010000014.1, read as the reverse complement.
ACGAAGATCTTCGCGTTCGGTGCGAGCGACGTGATCCGTTGTAGCGCAGCCGAATACGCGGCAGAGATTCCGTCGATCGCGGGATCCCACGCCGGGTCGGCGCACGCGCCGCCACGGAGCCCGGCCAAGTGGCAGGCGACGACGAACCTGGTCATCTCGGTGTCGTTCGCGCCGATGTGTACGGTCACCAGCCGGGTGTTCGGGCCGAGTCCATCGAATTGCGGTGCGATGCCGGGCCTTTGGCCGGTGGTCAGGTCCGGGATGCGGGCTCCGCTGCAGGTGCGGTCATCGAGCCGGAGACCGAGGTCGGCTGCGACCAGTTTGGGCGTGTTCGCGGTGGAGCGGACGCACGGGAACGGAGCGCTCGGGTCGAACCGCTGCACGCCCGTGGTCGCCGCGCCGGAATCGCCGAGCGCCACGTACTCGGCGCCGCCGTCGGCGGGCGCGGCCGATGCCGGGGCGTGCATCGTCGCCGCAAAGAGGGTCAGCAGGCCCGCGGCGACGGCGGTGGCGCGCAAGCGGTTCCGGACGGTGGTCATGGTCGGTGGTGCTCCGGGTCGGTTGTGTCGGGTCGGTCGATCTCGGCGAAAGTGAGACGCGCTGGTCTCTGTTTGTAATCAGACTCTAATATGGCCTGGACCTCGGACGACCGCTTTTCGGAAACTTCGGGTGGCAGACTTCAGGCATGACGACTTCCGACTGGGCCGACGTGGACGCCTACCTCGTGGACAATCTGGTGCGAGATCCCGATACCACCGCCGCGCTGGCGGCGAACGCGGCGGCGGGACTGCCCGCGATCGATGTGTCTGCGGCGCAAGGGAAATTCCTGTCGTTGCTGGCCCGGTCGACGGGAGCGCAGCGGGTGCTCGAGATCGGCACGCTCGGCGGGTTCAGCACGATCTGGCTGGCCAGGGCGGTGGGGAAGTCGGGCCGCGTGATCACCCTCGAATACGAGCCGCGGCATGCGGAGGTAGCGCGCGCGAACGTCGACGAGGCGGGCGTGGGCGACCGGGTGGACATCCGGGTGGGCGCGGCGCTGGACAGCCTGCCGGTGCTCGAGGCCGAGGAGTCCGAGCCGTTCGATCTGGTGTTCATCGACGCCGACAAGGTGAACAACTCGAACTATGTGCGCTGGGCGCTGCGGTTGACCCGGCCCGGATCGGTGATCATCGTCGACAACGTGGTGCGCGGGGGAGCGGTGGCGGACGACGCATCGGACGATCCTATGGTGCGGGCGAGCCGGGAGTTGGTCGAAATGCTCGCGGCCGAGCCGCGTGTGGACGCGACGGTGCTGCAGACCGTCGGCGCGAAGGGATGGGACGGCTTCGCCTACGCGGTCGTGAACGAGTAGCCGCTCAGTAGTTCGTCGAGGTGAGGCGCCATGCCTCGCGCCCGGCAATGTCGAGCACCAGCGCGGCGATGTTCCACGCGTCGTCCTCGCCGCGGTGGTGGCGACCTTCCAGCGGCAGTCCCGCGATCCGCAACGCCCCCGCCATGCCCTGCCGCCGCTGAAGCCCGTAGGCCTCCGAGAACACGAGCTTGGCGTTGGTGTGCCGTTGCCCGAAGGGATACGCGACGCCGGTCATGGCGCACTGGCTCGCGAACTGCTTGCGGTCGTAGTCGCCCCAACTGGCCCACGCTCGCTCCCCGGCATCGTGTTCCGCGGCGAGGGTTCGGCAGGCCTCGGCGAACGAGACGCCGGTATCGACCTCGGCCTGGGTGAGTCCGGTGAGTTCGGTGCAGAACTCGCTGACCGAGGAGCGCTCGGGCTGAACCAGAATGCGGTGCTTGCCGATTCGCTCCCCCGCCGCCAGATCGACCACGGTCAGGCCGATCTCGATGATCTCGCTCACCGCACCCGCCGGAGCGGGACCCGACCAGCACGTCGCCTCGATGTCGACGACGTTGAGCAGCCCCGCGTTTTCACCCATTCCGCGACAGTAGGCCGCCCGGCCGAACGGCTCCACCGAATTTCCGGGTGGCTCCGTAGTCGGTGCCTCATTGGGGTAGTGGTGTTGCCGGAGAATGGATTTCGAGGTCACCGGGTCTCGGCGGCGTCGACGAACCGCTCCAAACCGTCGAGCAGACGGTCCAGCCCGAATTCGAAGGCGCGGTCGGGATCGTAGGCGGCGCCGTACTCGGCGCCCGCCGCGCTGCCCACGCGGACGGCGGTGGGGAATCGGGCGGGATCGAGCACCTGGGCGAGCGCGGGCTCGTAGGCGTCCCACCACTGCCGGTCGGTGCGGCCTGTCTCGGATTCGGCCCGTGCGGCGTCGACGGCGGTGCGAGCCGCGCCGCGCACGTAGTCGTTGACGAGGGTGACGACGAGATCCATCTCGGTATCGGACAGGCCGAGGTCGTCGATGGAGCGGAGCTCGTAGTCGTATTTGGCGGTCAGCTGCGGCCCGGGGATGGGCCTGCTCGCCGCGATCTGCAGCAGCCAGGGGTGGGCCAGGTACATCGTCCGATTCGCGCGGGCGATGGTCTCGAGCCGCGCTCGCCAGCCGGAGGGCGAGCCGTCGGGCATCGGGTAGTCGCGGTAGACGCGGTCGGCGATGAGGTCGAGCAGTTCAGCCTTGCTCGGGACGTACCCGTACAGCGACATCGCGGTGACGCCGAGGTCGTCGGCGACGCGGCGCAGCGTGACCGCGGCCAGTCCCTCCAGATCGGCGATCCGGATCGCCGTCTTCGCGATGTCGTCGACGGTCAGCTTGGGTTTCGGGCCACGCTTCGAGCGCGGCGCGAGCCCCCACAGCAGCTCGATCGTGCGCTGGGGATCCCCGCTTCCGCTGTAGTCCATGCCGACATCATCTCCGATCGGGCCGGAGGCTCACGTCTCGACCCTTGCAAACTCTCTACAACGTATCCTATTCTTGAATAACTTACGTTGTATAGAGTTTGGAGCTGGGATGGGCGACGTGATCGTCTGCGACCAGGTGCTCAAACGTTATGGGGGCACCGCGGCGCTGGACGGATTCGATCTGGCGGTACCGGAAGGGATGGTGTACGGGCTGCTCGGGCCGAACGGAGCGGGCAAGACGACCGCGGTGCGGATTCTGACCACGCTCGCGCGGCCGGATTCGGGAAGGGTCGAGGTGGCGGGCCTCGACGTCGTGGGCAACGCGGCGCAAGTGCGGCACCGGATCGGGTTGATCGGTCAGCGGGCGGCGGTGGACGAGATGTTGTCGGGGCGGCAGAACCTCGAAATGTTCGGCCGTCTTTACCATCTCGGAGCCGCCGGCGCCCGGCGTCGCGCCGAGGAGTTGCTGGAGTGGTTCGGATTGGATAGAACCGGTGGCAAGCCGGTCGAACAGTATTCCGGCGGAATGCGGCGGCGGCTGGATCTGGCCGTCGGCTTCCTCGTTGCCCCCGCGGTGCTGTTTCTCGACGAGCCCACCACCGGACTCGACCCGCACAACCGCAACCTGGTGTGGGAAGCGGTTCGCGCTCTGGTCGCCGCCGGGACGACCGTTTTGCTGACCACGCAATATCTCGAGGAGGCCGACCAGCTCGCGGCCCGGATCTCGGTGATGAACCGGGGGCACGTGATCGCTTCCGGCAGCCCGCGAGAGCTGAAGTCCCTGATGGGCGGCGACCGGATCGACGTCGTCACCCGCGACCGCCGCGACCTCGACGCGGCGGCGGATCTGGTGCGCACGCGGTTGCGCACCGCACCGATCGTCGACCCCGATACCCGCCGGATCAGCGCCCCGGCCGTCGACGCGATCGCCGACCTCACCGATATCGCCCAGGCCTTGCGCGCGGCGGCTGTTCCGGTCGAGGACCTAGCCGTGCGCCGTCCCACTCTCGACGAAGTGTTCCTGCATCTGACCACCGAGGAGTCCCGAGCATGACGATCTCCACCGCGCAGTTCACCCGGTCGATCGCGCCGTCTCGACTGGGCACGCTGGGCCTGGTACTCACCGACGTGGGCACGATCACCCGCCGCGCGCTCGTGCGCTGGCGCCGCAAGCCCAGCGTGGTCGTCACCAACACGTTGCTCTTCCCGATCATGATCGTCCTCATGTTCGGGTACCTGCTGGGCGGCGCGATGACCGTGCCGGGCGGCGACTACCGCGAATTCCTGCTGCCGGGCATGTTCGCCATGACCATGGTGTTCGGCATCGGCGCCACCATGGTCGCGGTCAGCTCCGACACCGCGCGCGGCATCACCGACCGGTTCCTGTCCATGCCCGTGTCGTCGGCCGCCGTCGTACTCGGCCGCGCCTGCGCCGACATGCTCGAGTCGGCGGCGACGCTCGCCGTGCTCATCGGCTGCGGTCTTGCCGTCGGATGGCACCCGCACCGCGGACTCGCCGACGCCGCCGCGGCCGTCGGGCTGTTACTGCTGCTGCGGTTCGCGTTCCTATGGGTCGGCGTCTACCTCGGACTGCTGTGCTACGCCAATCCTGAAGCCGTCACCGCGGTCCGTACCCTCGAATTCCCTCTCGGTTTCCTCGCCAACCCGTTCGTCGCCATCGCCACGATGCCCGCCTGGCTCGGCCCCATCGCCGCGTGGAATCCGTTGTCGTCCACCACCACCGCCGCGCGTGAACTCTTCGGCAATCCCACCGGCGGCGACCACACCTGGATCGCGGAGCACGCGATTCTCATGGCCGTCGTCTGGCCGCTGGTGCTGATCGCGGTCTTTCTGCCATTGTCCATCCATCGTTACCGGCGCCTGAGCAGATGAGCGCGGCGGTCAGGGGATCAGCACGACTTTGCCCATGGTGGCGCGGGTTTCGATGGCGCGGTGGGCGCCTGCGGCGTCGGCCAGCTCGAAGCGGTGCACCGCGGGGTGTAGCCGTCCGGAGGCCGCCTCCGCCATGGCGCGGTCCTCCAGGACGCGGATGTCGCCGCCGACCGGCCGCAGCATCGGCGGCCCGAGCACGACCTGCGAGGTGATGCCCCGTTCGGCGAGCCCGTCGTCGGTGAAGGTCAGGGCCGCACCGTCGTTCGGTCCCGTCCCGGCGAAACCGTAGACCAGGTGGCTGCCGCCTTTGGCGAGGAGATCGACGGCGGCCCTTGCGGTTTCGCCGCCGACGGCGTCGAAGACCAGGGTCGCGCCGCGATCGCCGAGACGGGCGCGCACCCGGTCGGGCCAGTCGGGCAGCAGGTAGTCGACGGCGATGTCGGCGCCGTTGGCGGTCACCCTGGCGACCTTCTTCGGTCCGCCCGCGAGTCCGATCACCGTGGCGCCGTGGGTTTTCAGATACTGCACCAGCAGGGTTCCGATACCGCCCGCGGCGGCCGTCACCACCGCGACGGTCTCCGGCCCGACGTCGGCGAACTGCAGAATGCCCATCGTCGTGCGCCCCGTGCCGACCATCGCGACCGCCTCGGCCGGATCCAGATTCGCCGGGATCTCGTGCAGCCGAGCGACATCCGCGACCGCCAGTTCGGCGTAGCCGCCGGGCGCCGTGCCGAGATGGGCGACCACCCGCTTCCCGATCCAGCCCGGGTCGACGTCCGCGCCGACGAGATCCACCACGCCCGCGACCTCCCGGCCGGGCACGGTCGGCAACTCCGGCAGCGGATACGGTCCCGGCATGCCGCCGCGCAGCGCGGTGTCGACGACGTGCACCCCGGCCGCGGCGACCGCGATGCGGACCTGACCCTGCCCGGGCTCTGGATCGGAAACGGTGTCGTAGCAGAGGTTTTCGGCGGGCCCGAAGGCGTGCAGTCGGATCGCGTGCATGGTGATCACCCTGCAACCTCGAGTGGGGTTGGGGTCAAGTCGTGCGGTGGCGAACCCGGACGGCGAACCCGTCGCACAGGGCCTCGAGTCCGAGGAAGAGCAGGTCCTCGGACGTCAGATCGCTGACCCCGGCGCCCTGTAATTCGGCGAGTGCGGCGGGGACCGGCGTGCTCGGGGCGCCCTCCAGTAGCGCGCGCAGTCCGTTGTCGCCGTCGGTGTCGATGCCCTTGCGCGTCATCAGCGCCGAGCTGATCTGCGGCAGCGTAGCGCCCGAGATGTAGTTCCACACCGAGAACGCCATCTGCAACGCCTCGCGCGCGGAGACGTCCATTTCCCGGAAGCCCTCGACCAGCCAGGCCAGGCACGCCATGCTGTGCGGGCCGAAGCTGTAGCGGGGCATGGCGAAGGTGAGGATGACCCACGGGTGCCGCTGGTAGAGGTCCCAGTCGATCTCGGCGGCGATGCGGACCCGGTCGCGCCAGGTCCAGCCCTGCCCCTCCGCGGTCGGGTAGGGATGCCGGCGGGTCACCTCGTCGGTCATCGCCGCGAGGAGCTCGTCCTTGTTCGCGATGTGCCGGTACAGCGACATCGCGCCGACGCCCATCCGGTCGGCGATGCGGCGCATGGACAGCGCGTCGAGCCCCTCGTCGTCGGCGAGCGCGATCGCGGTGTCGACGATGGCGGCGCGGTGCAGCTTCGGCTCGGTCATCCCATGACTCACTTTCGGTTCCGGGCCCGGGTGCGTACACTGTACCCGGACTCATGCGTACGGCGTACGCGACACGGGAGAGGAAATCGGGATGACAGACGTGGAGACAGTGCGGCCTGCCGAAGGGCCGGGGTCCGTCGCTGTCGGCTCACGGCGCGCCTGGCTGGGGCTCGGGGTGCTGTTGTTGCCGGTGCTGCTGGTGTCGATGGACATCTCGGTGCTGTTCCTGGCCATGCCGACGCTCACCGTCGACCTCGACCCGTCGGCTGCCCAGCAGCTGTGGATTCTCGACATCTACGGCTTCCTCATCGCGGGCCTGCTGATCACCATGGGCAACCTCGGCGACCGGATCGGGCGGCGCAACATCCTGCTGGCAGGCGCCACCGTGTTCGGCATCGCCTCGGTGCTCGCCGCGTTCGCGCCCACCGCGGGCGTGCTGATCGCGGCCAGGGCGCTGATGGGCGTCGGCGGCGCGACGCTGCTGCCGTCCAGCCTCGCGCTGATCTCCAGTCTCTTCCCCGACGCGCGCGAGCGGGCTGCCGCGATCGGCGTGTGGACGGCGTTCTTCGCGGGCGGGTCCGCGGTCGGTCCGATCATCGGCGGGCTGCTGCTGCACCACTTCTGGTGGGGATCGGTCTTCCTGATCAACCTGCCGGTGCTGCTGATCCTGTTGGCGTTCGGGCCGTTCCTCCTGCCGGAGCATCGCGCGGGGGTGCTCGGCCCGCTGGATCTGCCGAGCGTGGCGCTGTCCATCGGCGGCATCCTTCCGGTGGTCTACGCGATCAAGCACGCCGCCGCGGAGGGGATCGACCCGGAGGCGATCGTCATCGGCCTGATCGGCGTCGCGGTGCTGTTCGTCTTCGTGCGCAGGCAGCGCACACTGGCCGAGCCGCTGCTCGACCTGCGGCTGTTCGGCTGCGCGCAGTTCTCCGTCGCCATCGGCTCCAGCCTGGTCGGCATGATGTCGCTGGCCGCGCTGAGCTATCTGACCAGCATCTACCTGCAATCGGTCACCGGTCGCGACCCGCTCGCCGCGGCGCTGCTCGGCATTCCGATGGCGGTCGCGGTGTTCATCTGCTCGATGAGCGGCGCGCGCGTCGGGCAGCGGATCGGCGTGCGCGCCACCTTCGTGCTAGCCCTGCTCGCTTCCGCGCTGGGCAACCTGATGCTGCTCGGGGTCGGCGTGGACGGCGGGATCGGCTGGTACCTGGCGGGTTCGACCATCGCGGGCATCGGGTACGGCATGGCGTTCACCCTGGTGTCGGATGTCGCGGTGTCGTCGGTGCCGCCGGAGCGCGCGGGCTCGGCGGTCGGGATCTCGGAGACCAGCTTCGAACTCGGCAACGCGCTCGGGCTGGCGCTGCTCGGGTCGCTCGCCGCGCTGGTCTTCCGTTCCGGCGGCGACTACGCCTCGACGCTGGGCGAGACGATCCAGGACGCCGACGACGCCGTGACGCACAGCGCGCAGGCGTCGTTCGTCGACGGCATGCACGTCGCGACCACCGTCGGCGCCGGTCTGCTCGTGCTGATGGCGATCGTCGCCTGGGTGGCGACCCGGCGCCCCGCCCGCGCCGGATAGGTCAGCGGCCGAACACGGTGGTCAGTATCTCTGCTGCCCATCGGTTGACGGGCGTGACGACGTTGTCGTGCACCCAGCGCAGCGGTCGCACGACCGTCGCCACCCACACGGCGACCGCCACGTGCAGAACAGGCCGCAACACGGTGCGGTAGACGTAACGGCACGGCGCCACGACCAGCACCCCGACGAGCACGGTGGCCACCATCCAGGCGTAGGTCAGCACCGCCCGCAGCAGCAGCCACAGGGGACGCAGCACCCAGCGCCACAGCTGCACCAGCGGCCAGACCACGAACCACTTGCCCAGCCAGTAGACCGCCGCGAGCAGCAGGGCGAGCAGCGGCTCCAGCACCGCGCGCCACAACCAGGCCAGCGTGGGTCGCAGCACGGTGCGCCAGAGCCAGCGCTCGACGGCCTGGCGCAGCGGTCGCAGGACGTAGTCGAGCAGCAGCGCGAGGACGGGCGTCAGCACCAAGCTCCACAGCACGTGCTGGAGCAGCCAGCCCCACAGAAAGTCCTTGACGAACAACCAGATCGGACGAATCACCCAATACCAGACGAACCGGGCGATGGGCGCGAGCAGCCGGGTGGCGAAGTACCAGAGTGCGGCCGCGAGCACGCGTCCGAGCAGACGCAGGCCCTCCCAGATCAGCCGAACGGGGACGAGCACCACGATGGCGATGATCCGGGCGATCCAGGCCCCGAGGCCGACCGGACGGGAAGGTTGCGACGACATCGTCGAATCCTCTCGTATCGGCCGCCCGCCGCGCCGCCGTGTTTCTACGCCAGGAACCGGGTAGAAACCCCCAGCGCGCCATACATTGGTGGGGTGTCCGAGACTCAGCCCACCGGAACCGGGCGTCCGCTCGCCGAGCGGGTGGCCGTCAAGCTCCTGTACCCGACCTCGCGACCCTCCGAAAAAGACCTGCGCGCCGCGGTGTCCGGACGGAACGTGCTGGTGACAGGCGCGTCGCACGGGATAGGCAAGGCCAGCGCGCGCAAACTCGCCGCGGCGGGCGCGACGGTGCTGCTGGTCGCCCGGTCCGCGGGCGAACTCGAGCGGCTGACCGCCGAGATCGCCGCCGCGGGCGGCGTCGCCCACGCCTATCCGACCGACATGACCGATATGGACGCGGTAGATCGTCTGGCGAGCGAGCTGCTCGCCGCGCACGGCCACATCGATGTTCTGATCAACAACGCGGGCAAGTCGATTCGCCGGCCGATCGCCGAATCCTACGACCGCTTCCACGATTTCACCCGGACCATCGACGTGAACTACCTCGGTCCGGTCCGCCTGCTGCTGACCCTGTTGCCCGCCATGCGATCGCGCGGCAGCGGGCACATCGTCAACATGTCCACCTGGGGCGTGCTCATGCCGCCCGCCCCGCGGTGGGCCGCCTACGGCGCGTCGAAGGCGGCCTTCGACGTGTGGCTGCGCAGTGTCGCCGCCGAGATCGCCGTCGACGGCCTGACCACCACGTCGATCTATATGCCGCTCGTGCACACCAGGATGAGCGCGCCCACCGACTTCAGCCGGGTGCCCGGCCTCACCGTCGACGAGGCCTCCGATCTCGTCTGTCACGCCGTCACCGCCAAACCGGCCGATATCGCCCCCTGGTGGTCGGCGCCCATCCAGGCCTGGACCGACCTCACCCGACGGCAGGCCCGGCGTTTCTGGGCCCGTGCCTACCGCCGCGGCGAGGCCTGAAATGCTCGGCCGGACGTAGCCGGAATCCCGCGCACGGCGGGAACGAAGGCGAAGGTACGCCTAGGATCGAGCGATGGTGGAAGCGGGTGCGACGAGTCCGGCGACACTGTTCGCGCTGGCGGACTCGCGCCTGCCGATCGGTGGGCACGTGCACTCCGGCGGTGTGGAGGAGGCCGTCGCCTCGGGATTGGTGCGCGATGTCGCGTCCGTCGAGGCGTACCTGCGACGTCGTGTGCGTACCTCGGGTCTGGTCGCGGCCTCGCTGGCCGCGGCCGTGTGCGCGGGGGATCTCGACCCGCACCGCGCGGACGCCGAGGCCGACGCGCGAACGCCCGCACCGGCGGCACGGGCGGCCTCGCGCGCACAGGGCCGCGGACTGCTGCGCTTGGCAAAAAATGTTTGGCCACACCATGATTGGGCAGAGCTAGCGGCTCGCCCGCACTTGTCGACGGTGTTCGGTGCGGTGGGACGCGCCTGCGCGATCACCCCGCGCGAGACGGCCGACGTCGTCGTGTACACCACCCTCACCGGCGCCGCCACCGCCGCCCAGCGGTTGCTGGCGCTGGATCCCGCCGCCGTCGCCGCGTGCACCGTCCGGCTGGCCGAGCTCTGCGACCGCACCGCGGCCGAAGCCGCAGGCGGTCTCGCCGCGCTGTCGGATCCGCTGCAAGACGTGCTTGCCGAGCGGCACCGGCGCCGCGACATGCCGCTGTTCGCCAGCTGACACGTTTTCGAGAGAGGAGAGGCCGCATGCCACCGCACCTGATCGATGGTGAACCGCACGATCATTCGCACGATCGGCCGAAACGGGAGCGCACACCGGGGGAGCCGCTGCGCATCGGCATCGGCGGTCCGGTGGGCTCGGGCAAGACCGCGCTGGTCGCGGCGCTGTGCAGGCAACTGCGCGAGGAACTGTCGCTGGCCGTGCTGACCAACGACATCTACACCACCGAGGACGCGGACTTCCTGCGCCGCCACGCGGTGCTGCCGGACGAGCGGATCAGCGCCGTGCAGACCGGCGGCTGCCCGCACACCGCGATCCGCGACGACATCACCGCCAACCTGGACGCGATCGACGACCTGATCGCGGCCAACCCGCCGCTGGATCTGATCCTGGTGGAATCCGGCGGTGACAACCTCACCGCGACGTTCTCCTCCGGCCTGATCGACGTGCAGATCTTCGTCGTCGACGTGGCGGGCGGCGACAAGGTGCCGCGTAAGGGCGGCCCCGGCGTCACCTTCTCGGATCTGCTGGTGGTCAACAAGACCGACCTGGCCCCGCTGGTCGGCGCCGATCTCGGGGTGATGGAGCGTGACGCGGCCAAGGTGCGCGAGGGCAGGCCGACGGCGATGCTCTCGCTGATGGAAGACCCCGCGGCCGCTCCGGTGCTGGCGTGGGTGCGCGAACAGCTCGCCGCGGCCGCCGTAGTCCACTGAACCGTTGCGCACCGAACTGAGCATCGTCGCCAGGGCGGGCACGCTCCCGGAGATCCACGCGTCGGGCGGCTTGGCCGCCCGCCGGACCGGTCCGCACACCGTGCACCTGATCGGAACAGCCGCCACCCCCCTCGGCGGCGACGAAATCGACATCTCGGTCGCGGTCGGTCCTGGCGCCCGGCTCGCGCTGCGGTCGGTGGCGGCGACCATCGCGCTCCCCGGCGCCGCCACGCGAGTGTCGGTCGCGCGCTGGCGTTTCGAGATCGCGGACGGCGGTGAACTGGACGCGGAGACCGAGCCGACGATCGTGGCGGGCGGCGCCGACCACCGCGCGGTCACCACCGTGCTGCTCGCGGCGGGCGCCCGCCTGCGGCTGCGCGAACGCGTGCAGATCGGGCGTGCGGACGAGGATCGAGGCGCGTGGCGCGGTGATCTGATCGCCGATCTCGCGGATCTGCCGCTGCTGCGCCATCGTCTGGAACTCGGGGCGCACACCGCCGGCGACGACGCGCTCGCGGCACCGCGTGCACTCGACAGCGAGCTCGTCTACCCCGACGATCGGCCCGTCGAAACCTTCGGGCTGACCGCGGCGCGACTGCCGCTCGCCGCGGGCGGAAGTCTGTTCACCGCCGTGGGGCCGCGGCTGAGCGCGAGCCCGCGAACACCCGGCGGCACAGCGGTTTCGGTGCCGGCCGGTGGTCAGCCGCCCGGCTGAGGTGCGGCAGCCGCGACTTCCCGTCGACGTCGAAAGGGCGGGGCCTCGACACAAGTGTCGAAACCCCGCCCTGCGCTCTGCCTTCCGGCACAACCTTTCCCGCCGGAAGCGCGTACCGCGCGTTCAGTCGCCCAGAACCCGTGCGGGGGCGATGAAGCCGCTGGCCGCGCCGACCGCCGCACCGGCGGCCGCACCCACGATGGCCGCGGGGACGGTGACCGCAGCGGCCCCTGCCGCGGCGCCCAGCATCGGTCCCGCGACGAGGCCGATCGGCAGGAAGATCAGACCGGCTACCAGACCCACCGTCGCGCCCATCATCCCCGAACTGATCGCGATCGGCACCGCCGAGGCGGCGCCCGACACGGCGCCCATGGCCGCGGTGCCGAGGGTCTGCGCGGCGATGCGGTCGGACCGGCTGCGCTCCATGCCGACCGAGTCGAGGAACGTCGCGATATTCGCCTCGGCCACGGCGGCATTGTCGTTGATCTGGATCGCCTGGTCGTGGGTGATCCAGTCGGGGGTAGGCACCGTGACGTCACCGAAGCGGAACTGCCCCGGCGGCGGCGCGATCGGCGGTACCGGGTCCACCGCGACCGGCGGGTGCAGGACACCGACCGGTGCGAGGTAGCTCTGGTCCGGCGCGGGCCGCGCCCACTGCAGCGAACTGTGGACATCGTCCGGAATGTCGAGGCCCTCGTACGGAACGATGTTGGGCGCGTCGGCCGCGGGCCACTGCTTCGCCTGCTCGGGGTGGGAGACCGTATTCGACTGTGCGGGCTCGGCATTGGCGACCCCGGTGCCGACGAGCGCCAGCACCAGCGGAACCGCGCCCGCCGCGACCATCGAGCCCACCTTCTGCCGCTGCGGGTTGAGAGCTCTGTGCTTGCCTGTGCCCATACTCACCTTTCGTCGTGGATGAGATTGCTCGACGTCCCACATTCGGACCCGAGCGCCACACGGATTGGTGGAAATCCGCAGCACGACAAGTGAGTCGCGGCCGGTTGACTTCGCCGACGCGCGAAAGCTCGCCACCCGATCGAGCGGGTGGCGAGGAGAGGAGTTGCGGAAAGTCAGGAGACCGCTCGGTCGGTCACCGTTTTCCCCGGCGCGCGGCCGTCGCTCGCGGGCGGCGCGCCGAGGGCGGCCGCGAGCTCGTCGGCCTCCTCCTGATCCTCGTTGACCTGTTCCAAGGCGAGCCGCGCGAACACCCACTGCTCGGTGGCGGCCATCTGTCCGCGGGTGCGCCCGAGGAAGGTGACGAACCACTGGATCACCGTGATGATCCGGCTGCGGTAGCCGACCAGGTAGTACAGGTGCAGCGCCAGCCAGGCCAGCCAGGCGATGAACCCGCCGAACTCCAGCTTGCCGACCTGGCAGACGGCACTGAACCGCGACACGGTGGCCATGCTGCCCTTGTTGAAGTACTTGAACGGCTTACGTTCCTCGGGCGACTCGCCCTCGAGTCCGGCCTTGATCTGCTTGGCGGCGTAGGTCGCGCCCTGGATCGCGCCCTGCGCCTGGCCGGGCACGCCGGGCACGGACATCAGGTCGCCGACGACGAAGACGTTGGGGTGGCCCTTGATGGTGAGGTCGGGCTCCACGATGACGCGCCCGGCCCGGTCCACCTCGGTGCCCTCGGAGCGCTCGGCGAGCATCTTGCCCAGCGGGCTCGCCTGCACGCCCGCCGACCAGACCTTGCACGAGGATTCGATCCTGCGGATCGTGCCGTCGGAGTCCTTGACCGTGACGCCGTGCGCGTCGATGTCGGTGACCATGGCGTTGAGCTGGATCTCCACGCCCATCTTCTCGAGTCTGCGCTGGGCCTTGCCGCCCAGCTTGGGACCCATCGGGCCGAGCACCGAGCCCGCGCCCTCGATCAGGATGACTCTGGCGTCGCGCGGATCGATGTTGTGGAAGGTGCCCTCGAGCGTGCGATCGGCGAGTTCGGCGATCTGCCCGGCCAATTCGACGCCCGTCGGTCCCGCGCCGATCACGACGAAGGTGAGCAGCCGGTCGCGCAGTTCCTGGGTGGTCGCCAGCTCCGCGCCCTCGAACGCGCCGAGGATGCGGCCGCGCAGCTCCAGCGCGTCGTCGATGGTCTTCATGCCGGGGGCGTAGGTGGCGAACCGGTCGTTGCCGAAGTACGACTGCTGCGCGCCGGTGGCGACGATCAGGCTGTCGAAGGGGGTGACCGTGTCCTGGTTCAGCAGCCGCGAGGTGACGGTCTTCTCGGCTAGGTCGATGTCGGTCACATCGCCGAGTAGCACCTGGGCGTTGCGCTGCTTGCGCAGCACCAGCCGGGTGGCGGGCGCGATCTCGCCGACCGAGAGGATGCCGGTGGCGACCTGGTAGAGCAGGGGCTGGAACAGATGGGTCGAGGTCTTGGAGATCAGGGTGATGTCCACGTCGGCGCGCTTGAGGTGCTTGGTGCCGAACAGGCCGCCGAAGCCCGAGCCGATCACCACCACCCTGTGGCGACGGTTCTCCACAGACTGAGTGCTCATCGTCCTGCTCCTCGACAATCGGGGGGCTGATTCCCCCGCGAACGGTTATCGACAAGCTCCAACCGTAGTCGGCCCGTCCTGGACCGTCACGACGAGATCCCCGTTCCGGGCGTGTTGAAGTGCGGAACCTCACGGTCGGCGGGGTGGAGTAGTGAAAACCACCGCCGCGGATCCACCTGAACGATTGTGAAGAAGAGAATACGATAGATGCTGTCGTTCAGGGAGGTGTGCGATGGTCGCCGAAGACCGGGTCGCAGTCCGAAAGCGCAGCGTGCACGCCGTATCGGAGAACGCCTATCTCATCGATGTCCCGCAGACGAGCGTCATCGATCGAATGCTGCGCAGGCTGCCCGAACGTCACCGCGTGCTGGCCGCTCCGCCGCGCGGCCGCGCGACCGTCCCGGTGCGCGGCGATATCGGGCTGCCCTATCTCGGTCGCGCCCTGCACTACATGCGCTGGGGTCCGGCCGAGATGATGGAGCGGCACCGCCGCTACGGACCGGTTGCGCTGAACACCTCGCTCGGCATCGACCGCGTGCTGGTGTCCGGACCGGAGGCGCTCGACGAGGTGCTCGGCAAGCGACGCCGGGACTTCGGGCAGGGCTGGGACTATTTCATCGGTCCGTTCTTCCGGCGCGGGCTGCTGCTGCTCGAATTCGACGAGCACATGTTCCACCGCCGGATCATGCAGCAGGCTTTCACCAGGGACCGCCTCGCGGCGCACCTGGCCACGCTGACACCGATCGCGCGAGCCGCCGTCGCGCGCTGGGTGCCGCAGGGACGGAACGGCGCGACGGTACGGCTGTACCCGACGATCAAGGAGCTGACCCTCGAGATCGCGGGGGAGACCTTCATGGCGGTCGACGTCGGGCCGCGGCGGCGCGAACTCGTCGACGCCTTCGTCGACTGCACACACGCCGGCCTGTCGATCGTGCGCCATCCGATCCCGGGCGGGCACTGGCGCGCGGGTCTGCGCGGCAGGCAGGTGCTGGAGCGGTACTTCACCGAGATGCTGCCCGCCAAACGCCGCTCACAGGACCCCGACTTCTTCTCCGGTCTGTGCCACGCGCGCAGCGAGGACGGCGAGGTGTTCACCGACGCCGACGTGGTGAACCACATGATCTTCCTGATCATGGCCGCCCACGACACCACGACGACCACCGCCACCGCGGTCGCCTACTACCTGGGCAAACATCCGGAATGGCAGCGCAGGGTGCGCGACGAGGTGCTCGCGGCCGACGCCGAAACCGGCGACGCCGCAACGACCATCGCGGATCTGGACCGCCTTGCCGAGCTCGACCTCGTGGTCAGGGAGTCGCTGCGGCTGATGCCGCCGGTGCCCGGCCTGGTGCGCCGTGCCGTGCGCGACACGGAGATCCTCGGTCACTACATTCCCGCGGGCACCGCCGTCGACCTGGCCTACCAGGTCAACCACCTGCTGCCCGAGCTGTGGACGCGGCCGGAGGTGTTCGATCCGCTGCGATTCGCCGAACCGCGCCGCGAGGACCACTCGCACCGGCTGGCCTGGCTGCCCTTCGGCGCGGGCGCGCACAAGTGCATCGGCATGCACTTCGGCACCTTCGAGGTGAAGACCCTGATCGCGGCCATGGTGCGCGAATACGAGTGGGAGATCCCCGGCGACTATCGAATGCCGTGGGGATTCACCACGATTCCGTTCCCGCGCGACGGCGCCCCCATGCTGCTGCGCCGTCGGCGGTAGGACCGGTCAGCGACCGGCGAGCAGCATCTCCGCGACCTTGGTGTCGGTCTCGGCGCCCTCGGTGTACCCGCCCGCGTCGCCCAGCGAGCTCATGATCGCCAGGGTGTACCGCTCGTTGGGGCCCGCGAAGCCGACCGAGTTGACCACCCAGCCGCCCTGCTCGGCCGACCAGCCGTTCTTGAGTCCGGGCCGCATGCGGGCGCCCGCTCCCCAGACGCCCCAGTGCTGGTTGTAGTCGACCGAGCGCATCCGGTCGAGCAGGTAGTTGCGGTCGTCGGGGTGCATCGCGGTGAGCACGTTGTCCATCAGCCGGTCGAGGTCGGCGGCGGTGCACTTCTGGAACGACCAGTCGGGGAAGAGCGCGGTGTTGGTGGGCTGGGGGACGAGCGAGACCATGCCGTTGGCGCGGAATGCGTTGTTGTAGGCCATCCGGTCGACGCCCGCGTACTTGTTCCAGAGCAGGTCGGCGGCGGCGTCGTTGGAGGTGGCGAGCATCGCCTCGAGCAGGCCGCGGTCTTCCGGCGGGAGCGCGATGGCGCCGACGCGGGCCCGGTTCAGCAGGTCGGCGGCGATCGCGAGCTTGATGGTGGAGGCGGTCCACACGGAGTTCTCCGCGTGCTCGTTGGCGTACACCCCGCCGGTCACCCGGTCGCGGACGACATAACCCGTGACGCCGGGCCGCGTCTTCAGGTAGGCGTCGACCGCGGCGATCCGGCTGCTCATATCGCAGTCGAAGCCGGCGAGGCAACCGGGCGCGGCGTAGGCGCTCGGCGCCGCGGCGCCAGGGAGGAAAGTGGGCGCGGTCGGGATCAGGATCGCCGCTGCGGCCAGGACACAGGCGGATGCGGCCACGCGGGGAACTGTCCGGGTGGGGGCCATGGGGTAACGCACGAGGGACCACGATCGCACATCCGCGCCGAGGACGCACGTCTTGAGCTCGGCAGCCCGGTGTGTTACAGCGACCGTTGTGCGCTTGTACCGCAGCGGGTTTCGCTGAACCGCGAGTCAGCGGAAGGCGGCGCGAAGTTCTTCGACGGTGCGTCCGTTGAGCCGGTAGCAGTGCTCGAACGCCTCGGCGTGGCGGTCGCGAGGCCAGCTGTGCAGGACGACGGTGCGGCCGAAGTGGCGCGAGTTGACCAGTTCCCATCGGTCACCGACACGGCGGACCGTGAACCCGCCTCTCGGCAGCAGGGGAATCACCATCGCATTCATGAATGCGAACCAGCCTTTCGATGCAGCTCTCCCGTTCCTCCCCGGCTGAGAACTGTTGCACACGGGTCCGACCGGTTCGCCGTGACATGGCCGAGTATTCCGTTCCCGTGTGGCTCAATTCACTCTCGACCGGGCGGGGCGGCGCGGTTGCGCGCAGGTCGCTGGCGTATAAACGTGCAATGCCGCTGCACATCCACCGGGCCGAGCGCGCCGACGCCCTGGCGGACGCGCTCGCCGAGCTGTTGGCGACGCCGCAGCCGGACCCGTTCGCGGCGGAGATCGTCGCCGTGCCCGCCAAAGGCGTGGAGCGCTGGCTGACCCAGCGGCTGTCCGCGGTGCTCGGCGTCTCGGCAGGCGGCCGGGACGGCGTCGCGGCGAACATCCGATTCCCGTCCCCTTCGGCGCTGGTCGCCGAGGCGCTCGCGGCGAGCACCGGGATCGCGCAGGACGACGATCCGTGGTCGCCGCAGCGCACCGTGTGGACGCTGCTGCGGGTGATCGACGCCGCGCTCGGCGAGCCGTGGTGCGCGGTGCTCGCGCGTCATCTCGGCGGCGCCGACCCCGCGGGCCGCGATCACCGGGTCGGCAGGCGCTACGCCACCGCGGCGCACCTGTCCGGGCTGTTCGACGGGTACGGCGCACAGCGTCCCGCCCTGATCACCGAGTGGGCGGCGGGCGCCGACACCGATGGTGCCGGCCGCCGGGTGCCCGACGATCTGCTGTGGCAGCCGACGCTGTGGCGGCGGCTGCGCGCCGAGATCGGCGCGCCGAGCCCCGCCGAACGGCTGGACGCGGCCTGCGCGCTGCTGCGCGCCGAACCCGATCTCGTCGAACTGCCGCAACGACTTTCACTGTTCGGGGTGACCCGGTTGCCCGCCGATCAGCTGGCCGTCCTCGACGCGTTGGGTCACGCCAGGGACGTGCACCTGTGGCTGGCGCACCCGAGCCCGGTCATGTGGTCGGAGATCGCGCGGTTGTCGCCCACGGTCTCGCGTGCGGACGACGCGTCA
The DNA here is from genome assembly GCF_965341865.1 of Nocardia sp. bgisy134. Lineage (GTDB taxonomy): Bacteria > Actinomycetota > Actinomycetes > Mycobacteriales > Mycobacteriaceae > Nocardia. The sequence continues at coordinate 64,216 of NZ_CBDQZP010000014.1, read as the reverse complement.
GGGCGGTCGATGCGTCATCCGCTGCTCGCGGGTCTGGCGCGGGATGTGCGCGAGTTGCAGCAGCGATTGTCCGGGCCTGCCGCGGCCGGGTCGGATACGCATCTCTCGGCGCCGCCGCGTGGTGCGCGGGTGGTCGCGGCCGGAGCGGAGCCGGTGCCCGAGTCCGAACGGGCGGGTCGGTCGAACGACGTTGCGCCGGTGAGTGGCTCGGCGCCATGGGAGCGCGGAGCGCCGCGGGCGGCGACCTCGCTGCTGGCCGCGGTGCAGGCGGGCATTCGCGACGACGCGTGGCCGCCCGCCGAACTCGTCCCGGCCGACGACAGCGTGCGGGTACACGCCTGCCACGGACCGGCCAGGCAGGTGGAGGTCCTGCGCGAATGCCTGCTCGGCCTGTTCGCGGCCGATCCCACGCTGGAACCGCGCGACGTGCTGATCATGTGCCCCGAGGTGGAGGCGTACGCGCCGCTGGTGCGCGCCGCCTTCGGCTCCCGCGCGGGGTCGGGGGAGACCACGCAGGAAGCGGCGCATCCCGCGCACCTGCTGCGGGTCCGGCTCGCCGACCGCGGCCGCGGCGTGACCAATCCGCTGCTCGCGGTGATCGAGGTGCTGCTGGAGATGGCCGACGGGCGCGTCACCGTCACCCAGGTGCTCGATCTCGCCGCGTCCGAAACCGTCCGTCGCCGTTGCGGATTCGATGACGACGCGATCGAACGGCTGCGTGGGTGGGCGGCGGAATCCGGCGCACGATGGGCCATCGGGCAGCGGCAGCGCCAGGCGTTCGGGCTGGCCGATTTCGCGCAGAACACGCTGAACGGCGCGGTCGACCGGATCCTGCTCGGAGTCACCGCCGACGAATCCGCCGACGACTGGCTCGATCTCGCGCTGCCGCTGGACGACGTGGACAGCAACGACGTCGATCTGGCAGGACGCTTCGCGGAGTTCGTCGATCGGCTCGCGGTGTGCCTGCGCGATCTGCGTGGGCCGCGCCCCGCGCGTGAATGGGCCGCCGTGCTCGGCCGCTCGCTCGACCTGCTCACCGACGTCCCCGACAGTCAGGCGTGGGTGCGCACCGAGGCGCGCAGAGAGATCGCCGCGGCCACCGACCACGCGGGTGAGGTGCCGCTGCGCCTGGCCGATCTGGCGGTGCTGCTGTCGAGCAGGCTCGCCGCCCAGCCCACCCGCGCCAACTTCCGCACCGGAGAGCTCACCGTCTGCACCATGGTTCCGATGCGGTCGGTGCCGCACCGCGTCGTGGTGCTGCTCGGCCTCGACGACGACGTGTTCCCGCGCGCGGCCGTAGTGGACGGCGACGACGTGCTCGCCCGCAATCCGGTGCTCGGCGAACGAGATCCGCGCAGCGAGGACCGGCAGCTGCTGCTGGACGCCGTACTGGCGGCGGGTGAGAAGCTGCTGCTGTTCCACACCGGCGCCGACCCGGTCAGCGGCGCGCACCGGCCGCCCGCGATTCCGGTCGCCGAACTGCTCGACGCGCTGCGCGCCCATGTCGGCGCGGCGGGAATGGACGCGGTGCTCACCCGGCACCCGCTGCAAGGCTTCGACCGCCGCAACTTCCACGCCGAGCGCCCGTTCAGCTTCGACACGGTCGCGCTGGCGGGTGCGCTGGCGGCCGGGCGCCCGCCCGCGCCGCGCCCCGCGTTCCTGCCGCAACCGCTGCCCACGCCGGAACCGTCGGACGTCGCGCTGGCCGATCTGATGTCCTTCGCCGAACACCCGGTGCGCGCCTTCCTGTGGCAGCGGCTCGGTCTGCGGGTCCCCGAGCACGAGGAGGACATCGCCGACCGGCTGCCCATCGAACTCGACGGCCTCGCCAAATGGGAACTGGGCGAACGGATGCTCACCGCGCGGCTCACCGGCGCGGACGCGAACGCGCTGCGCGCCGCGGAATGGCGGCGCGGCACCCTGCCGCCGTTCGGGCTCGGCGGCGCGGTGCTCGACGAGGTCGAGCACACCGTCGACAAGCTGGTGCGCGCCTCGCTGCCGGACTACGAGGGTCAGGCCAGGGCCGTCGACGTGGCCATCGATCTAGGCAACGGTCGCAGGCTCACCGGCACGGTGCCCGAGGTGCGCGGAGAAACTCTGGTGCGTACCACGTTTTCGCGCCTCGCGCCGAAACACCGCATCGCCGCGTGGGTCGCGCTGCTCGCGCTGGCGGCGACCGAGGACCGTTCCTGGCGTGCGGTGACCACCGGACGCGGTCAATTCGGCCGTCCCGCATGGCGATCCGTGCTCACCGCGCCGGATGCCCCTGCCGCCGTGGCGATCCTGCGCGAACTGGTGCGGCTGCGAGACGCGGGCCTGTGCGAACCGCTCCCGATCGCGCCGACCGCGACCGCGGCCTACGCCGAGCGACGGTTCCGCGGAGCCTCCGCGGACGAAGCCTTCGCCGCGGCCGAACGCGAATTCAACGGCGGACCCAACGGCCCCGGCGCATTCGGGGATCACACCGATCGTCACCTGCGCTACGTGTGGGGCTCGGCGCCGCGGCTGGAACACCTGATGGACACGCCCGCTCCGGCGGGAGAGCCGGGGGAGACCACCCGGTTCGGCGTGCTGGCGCGTCGCCTGTGGGCGCCGCTGCTCGGCGCGGAAGGCCAGGGGCAGCCGTGATCACGGTGTCGTCCCACGGTTTTCGCGTGCGTCCCGGCGTGTCTGCCGGGCTTCCGGCGCAGGCGTGGTGCGATTTCCCCGGGCGACCGTGCGACGCCCGGATCGACGATGCGCGGAGGCAGGACGAAAGGCGGTGCGTGGCATGACAGTTCAAGACACCGTCCGGGCCCCGGCGACGGAGGCGATCGCGTCGTTCGACCCGTACGGTCCGCTGCCCACCGGCACGACGGTGCTGGAAGCCAGTGCGGGCACCGGGAAGACTCACGCCATCGTCGGGCTCGCGGTGCGCTACGTGGCCGAAGCGGGCGTCGACATCGCCCAGCTGCTGCTGGTGACCTTCAGCCGGGCCGCGACGCAAGAGCTGCGCGAACGCGCCCGCGATCGGTTCGTGGCGGTGGCGGCGGCGCTGGCCGATCCGGTGGCGGCGCAGGCGCATTCGGACGACCTGGTCCGGCACCTGGCCGACGCCGACGCCGCACAGGTCGGGCGAAGGCGGGCCAGACTGCTCGCCGCGCTGTCGGATTTCGACGCGGGCACCATCGCCACCACGCACAGCTTCTGCCAGCGCATGCTCGACGAACTCGGGCTGGCCGGCGAACACGATCCGGGCGCCCGCCTGGTCGAATCGGTCGACGAGCTGGTCGGCACGGTCGCCGACGATCTCTATCTGCACCGCTACGCGCGCGACACGCCACCGTTCTCGCTGAAGGAGGCGCACACCCTCGCGCTGGCGGCGGTCCGCGACCGGCACGCCCGCCTCGCCCCCCGCGCGGACGGGCCCGCGGGCGAGCGGGTGGCCTTCGCCGAGGCCGTGCGCGCCGAGACCGAGCGCCGCAAACGCCTTGCGGGACTGCGTGATTTCGACGACCTGCTGGTGCTGCTGCACGACGTGCTCGCCGATCCCGACCACGGCCCCGTCGCCTGCGCGCGCATCCGCGAGCGCTACCGGGTGGCGCTCGTAGACGAATTCCAGGACACCGACCCGCTCCAGTGGGACATCCTGCGCCGCTGCTTCCATGACGGCGAGACGACACTCGTGCTGGTCGGGGATCCCAAGCAAGCCATCTACGCCTTCCGTGGCGCGGAGGTGCTCAGTTACCTGGACGCCGCCGGGCACGCCGACCGCCGCAGCGAGCTCACCACCAACTGGCGCAGCGACGCGGGACTGCTGGCCGCGCTGGAACGCGTCCAGGGCGGCGCGGCGCTCGGGCATCCCGAGATCGCGGTCTATCCGGTCGCCGCGACGCGCCCGTGGTCGCGGCTGACCGGGCCCGCCGAACTCGTCACCCCGATGCGGGTGCGGTGCCTGCCGCGCACCGGTGCGGGCCCGCTGAACAAGTCGGGGTTCCCGTCCGTCGGCCGCCAGCGCGCGAAGGTCGCCGCCGACCTCGCCGCCGACATCGTGGGTCTGCTCGAATCCGGTGTGCGGGTGACCGTTCCGGCGCCGAAGGCGCGAACGGAACGCGATCGGGCGCGAGAAGACGCGCCGGACGACGAGATCGACGGTGTCGTCCGTCGTCCGGTCGGTCCCGGCGACATCGCCGTGCTCGTCCGCACGCGGTCGCAGATCGACGTGGTGCGCGCGGCGCTGGACCGGGCGGGCGTCGCCTCCGTGCTGGCGGGTGGCACCAGTGTCTTCGGCACGCCGAGCGCCACCGACTGGTTGTGGGTGCTGCGGGCGCTGGAACAGCCGCACCGCTCCGACCGCGTCCGCCTTGCCGCGTGCACGCCGATCCTGGGCTGCACCGCCGCCGACATCGACAGCGGCGGAGCCGATCTCGTCGGACGGGTGAGCGCGCAGCTGCGTGAGGCGGCACGGCTGTTCGCCCGCGCCGGCTTCGCGGCCGTCTTCGAAAAGCTCTCCGCCGAGGCGAGTCTCGCGCCGCGGCTGCTCTCGATCGAGAACGGCGAACGCAGGCTCACCGACCTGCGGCACATCGCCCAGCTGCTGGACCAGGTCGCGCTGACCGAGGGGCTCGGCCTGACCGCGTTGACCCGCTGGCTGGCCGACCAGGTGCGCGACCCCGCCGCGAGCGTCGTCGCCGACCGCTCCCGCAGGCTCGACCGCGACGCGGCGGCCGTGCAGATCGCCACCGTGCACGCCAGCAAGGGACTCGAATTCCCCATCGTGTACCTGCCTTTCGCGTGGGACAGCGCCAAGAACCCGTACCCGGCCACGCTGTTGTTCCACGACGACGACGGCGCGCGCGTGCTCGACGTGGGCGGACAGGACGCCGGGGGCTACGCCGAGCGCAAGCTGCGCAGCGAAGCCGAGGAGGCAGGCGAGGAGCTGCGGCTGCTCTACGTCGCGCTGACCCGCGCCATGTGCCAGATCGTGGCCTGGTGGGCGCCCGCCATCACCACCGCGGCGGCGCCGCTGCACCGCATGATCCTCGGCAGGCCCGACGGCGGCGAGACGGTGCCAGGGCGGGCCGCGGTGCCCGCCGACCAGCAGGCGGTGCCGATGCTGGCGGCATGGGCGGCCGCGGCGCCCGAGGCGATTTCGGTGACCGCGGTCGCATCGGCCGAGGATATCGAGCCGCGCCGGGCGCGCACCGAACCGGTCACTGGCGACCTCGCGGTGGCCCGCTTCGACCGGGCCATGGACCAGCACTGGCGGCGCACCTCCTACTCCGCGCTCACCGCGGGCGCGCACGAGACGGTGGTGGACGCCGAGCTGGAGGACGAACGCGGGCCGGAGGACGAGCCGTCCGCGCCGCCGCCCGCCGCCGAAGAACCGGTCACCGCGGCCGCGCCGTCGCTGATGAACGCCCTGCCCTACGGCGCCGAGTTCGGCACGCTGGTGCACGGCGTGCTCGAGCAGATCGACACCGACGGCGCGGATCTCGACACCGAGGTGCACGCCCGCTGTCGCACCGCGGTCGAGGAGTCGATGGCCGAGATCGATCCCGCCGTGCTCGGCGTCGCGCTGCTCGCGGTTCTCCGTACTCCGCTCGGAATCGGTTGTCTGGCAGACATTTCCCGTCGCGATCAACTCGCCGAACTGGAATTCGAACTGCCGCTGGCGGGTGGCGACGCTCCGGCCGCGGGCGCGGCGACCCTCCGCGGCATCGCGGAACTGCTGCGCGCGCACCTGCCGGCCGATGACGACCTGGCCTCCTACGCCGCCCTGCTCGCGGGGTTGGACGACGTCCAGCTGCGCGGCTACCTCACCGGCAGCATCGACGCCGTGCTCCGCGTCACCGATCCCTCCGGCACACCGCGTTTCGTCGTCGTCGACTACAAGACCAACCGCCTCGGCACGGGCGACCTCACCGTCGATCACTACACCAGGGAGCGCATGACCGCAGAGATGTTGCGCTCGCACTATCCGTTGCAGGCGTTGCTGTATTCCGTCGCGCTGCACCGCTACCTGCGCTGGCGGCTGCCCGGCTACGACCCGGCCCGGCACCTCGGCGGCTGCCGGTATCTGTTCGTGCGCGGCATGGTCGGCCCCGAAACACCGCCCGGCCGAGGTGTTTTCGAGTGGACGCCACCGGCAGGACTCGTCACCGCGCTGTCGGATCTGCTCGCGGGCGACACGGATCCGCTCGCCGGCGAAACGGGGGAGGCCCGATGACGTCGATTCAGTTGGCGCAGCGCGGCACCGGCCTGCTGCGGGTCTTCAACGAGGCCGGGGTGTTGTCCGCGGCGGACGTGCACGTCGCGGTGCGGCTCGGCAGGCTCGGGCGCGAGGATTCGGAGGAGGTGCTGTTCGCGGCGGCACTGGCTGTGCGGGCGGTGCGCTCGGGCTCGGTCTGCCTGGAGCTGAACCGGATGCGCGAGATCGGCGTCGACGCGGACGAGGACTGGGACGCGGGGGCAGGCGTCGATCCGGCGACCCTGCCGTGGCCGGACATCGACGCGGTGACGGCGGCGCTGCGGGTCAGCCCGCTGGTCTGCGGCGGATCGGCCGGACCACTGCGCCCGCTGCGGCTCGTACCGCCCGAGCGTGGCGACGACTCCGGCTCCCTGCTCTACCTGGACCGCTACTACCAGCAGGAACAGACCATCCGGCGGGTGCTCACCGAACGCGCGGCCACCCACCCCAAGATCGATGTCGCGGTGGTGCGCCGGGAACTGGACCGGCTCTTCGACAGCCCGCTCGGCGAGGGACCCGACCGCCAGCGCATCGCCGCCGCGCTGGCCGCCGCGCACTGGACCACCGTGGTGGCAGGCGGCCCCGGCACCGGCAAGACGCACACCATCGCCCGGGTGCTCGCGCTGCTCGAGGCGCACCGCAGGGCGAATCCCAAAGCGGCCGCCCTGCGCATCGCCCTCGCCGCGCCGACGGGCAAGGCGGCCGCGCGACTACAGGAGGCGGTGCGCGAGCAGGCGGCCGATCTCGGTCTTCCCGAGCTGACGGCCGCTACCCTGCACCGGCTGCTCGGCTGGCAGCGCGGCCGCCGGACCCGGTTCAAGTACCACGAGTTCAACCGTCTGCCCTACGACGTGATCGTGGTCGACGAGACCTCCATGGTGTCGCTCACCATGATGAGCAGCCTGCTTGCCGCGTTGCGTCCCGACACGCGCCTGGTCCTGGTGGGCGACCCGGACCAGCTCGCCTCGGTGGACGCGGGCGCCGTGCTCGCCGATCTGGTCGCCGGACCTGTTGCCGGCGAACCGAATCCGGTGCTGGACGAGATCATCGGCGCGGGTTCGGCTGCGCCGGAACACGATACGGAGGCGCTTACGCCCTTGGAGCGAACGAGGCTGCGCGGCGGCATCGTCCGGCTCACCAGGGGGCGGCGTTTCGGCGGGCGGATCGCCGACCTGGCCGTCGCGGTGCGGGCGGGGGACGCCGACGCGGCCTTGGAGCTGCTGCGCGCGGGCGGGCAGGAGCTGTCGCTGTGCGCGCCGGAGGACACGGCCCCGGTGCGCGGGGATGTGGTTCGGGCGGCGCGCGCCGTCACCGATTCGGCGCTGGACGGCGATGCGGCAGGCGCCCTGCTCGCGTTGGAGTCGCACCGGCTGCTCTGCGCGCACCGGCAGGGTCCGTTCGGCGTGGAGCGCTGGGATCGGATGGCCGCGGACTGGGCGGCTGCCTCCGGCGCGGGGCCCGACACGCATTACGCGGCCTGGTATCCGGGGCAGCCGCTGCTGGTCACCGCCAACGATCACGAGGCCCGTATCTACAACGGCGACACCGGCGTCATCGTCCGGTTGCCGGACGGGTCGCTGCGCGCCGCGCTCCAGCGCGGCAGCGAACCGTATCTGGTGCATCCCACCCAGTTCCCCGCGGTGGTCACGGTGTTCGCCATGACCATCCACCGCAGCCAGGGCAGTCAGTACGACACCGTCTCGGTGGTGTTGCCCGAACCCGAATCCACGCTGCTCACCAGGGAATTGCTCTACACCGCCATCACCAGGGCGCGCAAGCACGTGCGCATCATCGGCACCGACGAGGCCATCCGCGCGGCCGTGGCGCGCCGGGTGCTGCGCGCCAGCGGGCTCTCCCGGCGCGAGACTCGCTGACCGGCGCTGTGCCCCGAAAGGCACTGTCTGGCAACGGCTGGGGTCAGCTGATCGTGAAGAGCTCGGCGGCGTTGCGGTAGCAGACCTGCCGCAGCCAGTCCGCGCCGAGGTCGAGGCGCTCCAAGGCATGAATGGCGTGGCCGTAGCTGTAGGGGATGTTCGGGAAGTCGCTGCCGAACAGGATGCGCTCGCCGAACTCGCGCAACCGTCCGTGCTCGGTGACGGGGAACGGCGAGTCGGCCTCGCTGAAATCGGTCCACACCATGGTGGTGTCGAGGTAGACGCCCGCGTGCCGCTGCGCGAGGTCGAGGAATTCCGAGTACTCCGGCGTGCCCATGTGGGCGACGATCAGCCGTAGTCGCGGAAACCGTTGCAGGAGTTCGGCGATCGGCTCGGGCCCGGTGAATCGACCCGGAGCGGGACCGGAGCCGCAGTGAATCAGCGCCGGGACCCCGGCGTCCTCGAGCAGTCCCCAGACCGGGGTGAGCAGCGGGTCGCCGGGCGGGAAATCGCCGACCTGGATGTGCACCTTGAAGACGCGCGCGCCGCGGTCGAGTGCGGTCGCGACGTAGTCGGCCGCACCGGGTTCGGGGTAGAAGGTGGCGGTGTGCAGGCAGTCGGGGGTGCGGGCGGCGAACTCGGCGGTCCAGTCGTTCAACCACGCGGCCATCTCCGGCTTGTGCGGGTACACCAGCGCGGTGAACGCGCGAACACCGAAGTCGCGCAACGTCTTCAGTCGCACCTGCTCGTCCTCGCGGTACGCGATCGGCCAGCTGCGGCCGGTCAGCGGGCCCACCGAGTCGAAGTACGACCACACCTTGCTCAGCACCTTTTCCGGCATGAAATGGGTGTGCACGTCGACGATTCCGGGCAGGTCGAGCCGCGCGCGGAAATCGGCCAGGTAAGCGTTGTCGTCGTCGATCACCGTGAGTCCTTCGTCGGCCGGAGCGGAGCGGAGCGAGCGTGCGTCATGCGCTGCTGTCACCGGGATAGAGGTTCCTCGCGAAATCGCCGACGCGAGCGACGAGCCGTTCGAAGAACAGCTCGGGATCGGTGCCGACGACGATGTCCGCGTTGGGTTCGCGCCCCCACATGCCCGCCCAGTCGGCCACCGTCGTCGCGCGCGTCAGCGTGCCGGTCAGCTCCACGTCGACCGTCGCGGGCTTGGTCCTGGCCAGGGCCGGGTCGAGGGCGACGGCGGCGGCGAAGGGGTCGTGCATGTGCGCGAGATAGCCCTGGTCGTAGGCGCGGTGGAACTCGAAGTAGAACCGCACGGCGTCGGATACATGGCGCACAACGGGATTCGAGGCCGCGGACCGCGCGCCGGGAGCGTCGTCCTCGGACACCGCCTCGGCGGGGTGACTGAGCGCGCGCTCGGCCAGCAGCGCCAGGTGTTTCGGATGCATCTCGATGGTCTCGGTGATGTCGAGCGCGCACACCAGCGGACGGCGATCCGGCGGTGCGGCGGAGAAGGCGTCGAACACCTCCTTGGCGGATTCGGGATCGACGTGCACGTTCCACTCGTTGGTGGGCGTGGTGTTGCCGGGATGGTTGAACGCGCCGCCCATGATCACCAACCGGCGCAGCAGCCGTGGCAGTTCGGGTTCGACGCGCAGCGCCAGCGCGAGGTTGGTCAGCGGACCGGTGCACAGGCCGACGATCTCGCCGGGATGTTCGCGCGCCAGCGCCACCCACATCTGCGCGGCCGTCCGGTCCGAACACGTGCGCCTGCTCTCGGGCAGGTCGGCGTAGCCGATGCCCTGCGGGCCGTGCGTGTCCTCGGTGGTGCGCAACGGGATGGCGAGCGGTTCGGCCGCGCCGAGGGCGACCTCGATCTCGGGCGCCCGGCACACATCCAGCCACGCGAGATTGTTGGCGGCGACCTGGTCGGCGGGCACATTGCCCGCGGTGGCCGCGATACCGAGGATCTGGGCCTCGGGGGAGGCGAGCAGGTACAGCAGTGCCAGCGAATCGTCGATTCCGGTGTCGACGTCCACGATCATTTTCTGCCGCACGACTCGACACTAATCGACGCTGTGGGACGCGGTCCGGCGGAGTCCCGAGCATCGCTGAGCGAAAGCGGAGCTACGTCTGGTGGAAGCTTCCGGACATGTCCTTCTGGAGTCCCGCACGGGGCTGGAGCGAAAGCGGAGTTACGCCGAATGGGCGAGGCCGGGGCGTCCAGAGTTCTCGCATGCCGGAACGACGCGCGGAGGTACGGTGCGGACCGCTGAAGTGTTAGTACATACGTCTTGTACAAACGTCTGAGACGTGCGATAGCCTGAAGCGCATGGGAAACCGTGAAGACCTCTTGGCCGGAGCGCGCAAGGCGATCATGGAACGCGGCGTCGCCAAGACCACCGCGCGCGACATCGCGAACGCGGCGGGGGTCAGCCTGGCCGCCATCGGCTACCACTTCGGTTCGAAGGACAGGTTGATCACCGAGGCGTTGGCCGAAGCGCTCGGCACCGGCATCGGCGACAGCATGGCCGAGCTGATCGAGGAGACCGAGGGGCGTCCGATGCCGGAAGCCTTCGCGTCGATGATCGACGGCCTGCCCGCCGTCTTCGCCGCCAACCGCGAAGGCATGCTGGCCAGCATGGAGAACCTGCTGCGCGTGGCCCGCTCGCCGGAGTCGCAGCGGTACATGGCCGACAGCATCCGGCACGCGACCACCGACCTCGCCACGAACCTGCGCGCAACCCACCCCCGGTTGACCCAGCAGCAGGCCGAAGCGATCGCCGGACTCTATTTCGCACTGACGCAGGGCTTCTCGGTGCTCTGGATGATCAGCGCGGAGGGCGCCCTCCCGAATGGGGACACCCTCTCGACCGCGTTCGCGGCGCTCGCCGGTTCGCCCGAGACCACCGGCTGACGACGGGGTCAGTCCTCGTGGGTCAGCGGGCCCGCCGGGATCTCGCGCAGCTTGCGCACCGAGACCAGCGCGATGGCGAGTGCGGCGACACCGGCGATGCCCGCGGTGATGTGCACGCCGTGCAGGAATGCCTCGCGTGCCGCCGCGAGCACGGATTCGCCCAGGGCCGTTGGCACTTGGGTCGAGACCTGCACCGCCGCGCCCAAGGTGTCGCGGACCGACCCCGCGTCGGCGTCGGAGAGCCCGGCGGGCAGCGACGACGACAGATCGCCGCGGTAGATCGCGATGCTGATGCTGCCCAGGATCGAGATGCCCAGCGCCCCGCCGAATTCCGCGCCGGTCTCGGACACGCCGGAGGCCGCGCCCGCCTGTTCGGGCGGTGCGGCGCCGACGATGAGCTCGGTGGTGATGCCGAACACCGGAGCCAGCCCGAGCGAGGAGATCACCGAGGCGGCCAGCGCCAGACCGTAGCCTCCGGAGGCGCTGAGCTGAGTCATCATCAGCAGTCCGATACCGGCCGCGGCGAGCCCGCCGCCGATCAGGTAGGCGGGCCGCACCACCTGGACCAGCCGCGGCGCCAGCTGCGATCCGACGATGAAACCGACGCCGGACGGCACCATCACCAGACCGGTCCGCAGCGGCGACATCCCGAGCACCAGCTGGAAGTACTGCGCGACGAACAGGAAATACCCGAAGGCGACGAAGATGCCGACCATGTTGATCAGCAAGGCGATACGGAACCTGCTCAACCGGAACAGCCGCAGGTCGAGCATCGGGTCGGCGCCGGTGAGCTGACGCCGCACGAACAGCACGCCGAGCGCAGCTCCGCCGACGAGGCCGGCGAGCGCCGCCACCCCGACACCGTCCTGGGCGATCTTTTTCATGCCGAACACGACGGCGATCATGGTCGCCACGCAGAGCGCCGCGCTGAGCGGATCGAGGCGGCCCGCCTCGGGATCGCGAAACTCGGGCAGCACCTTCGGGCCGAGCGCCAGTAGCAGCACCATGACGGGAACGGCGAGCAAGAACACCGATCCCCACCAGAAGTTCTCCAGCAGCACGCCGCCGAAGATCGGCCCGACCGCGCCGCCCGCCGAGAACGCGCCGACCCACACGCCCACCGCGACCGAACGCTGCCGGGGATCGCGGAACATGTTGAAGATCAACGACAGCGTCGACGGCGCCAGCGTGGCGCCCGCGATGCCGAGCAGGGCGCGACAGACGATCAGCGCTTCCGCGGTCGGCGCGAACGCCGCCGCCACGGACACCACCGTGAACAGCGCCGCGCCGATCATCAGCATGCGCCGCCGACCGATCCGGTCGCCGAGGGTGCCCATGGTGATCAGCAGACCGGCCACCATGAAGCCGTAGACGTCGATGATCCAGAGCAGCTGAGAGCTGGTCGGGTGCAGGTCGGCGCTGATCATCGGCACCGCGAGGTGTAGCACCGTGAGGTCCATCGCGTAGACCAGGCAGGCGAGCGCGAGGACCCCGAGGCCGACCCATTCGGTCCGTCCGGCGAGCGCCGCGACGTCTCTGTGCACGCTCTGGTCGACGGTGTCCACGGTGCGGGTTCCTTCCGGCGTGCCGATGTCGATTGCTGTCATGTGAGTGCAGACGACCTGCGAATACACATTTCATCGCCCCCGCGCCGACGAGCGCAACGGATTTTCCGGTGGCCGCCGGAGCGCGAATAATTCGGTGGCGCCGGATCGCGACCGCGCCCTACAGTTCTCCGCGTTGGGCAATCCGAAGGGGCGGGCCGGAGTCGGTCGGTTATCCACTTCGAATGGAGCGGTTGCGGGTTCGAATCCCGCCGGCAGCGCATGTTGCCGTAGCTCAATCCGGTAGAGCGCTTACGTCGGTCGGCACACCACGACCGCCCCGCTGGATTGCCAGGACGCGAAGAACGGGCCGGAGTCGGTCGGTTATCGGTTTCCCAGGTTCGACTCCTGCCACGCTCCCCACGGAGCGTTGGTCCGGTCGGCACACCACGACCGTTCTTCGCGTTCCGTCGAACGGGGGACGCGGGCCGAAAGCCCGTCGGTCATCTTTCGGGTAGATCATCCCGGTGGGCGTTCGTCACGTCCGCTTCCCCCGTTCCCGACAAGCCCCGACCGGGGCCGGAAACGAGGAAGACATGGACGTGCTGGCTGGGATCACCACCCGCGCCACGCCGCAGGCGGAGCGGGCGGACGCGCGACAGGCGCGCAACAACGCGGGCGGCTTCGCCTTCGAGGTCACCCCCGAGGTACGGCTGCGCCGGTTCCTGACACTGGGCACCGAGGGCGGTACCTACTACGTGCGCGCCGAAGACCTGACCAAGGACAACGCCGAGGTCGTCCTGGATTTCGCGCGTCATCGCACCGCCGAGCTCGTCGCCGAGATCGTCGCGATCTCCACGGCGGGCCGCGCGCCCAAGCAGAATCCCGCGCTGTTCGCGCTCGCCGCCGCGGCCTCCCTCGGCGATGCCGACGGTCGCCGGACCGCGCTGGACGCGCTGCCGCTGGTGGCGCGCACCGGCACGCACCTGTTCCTGTTCGCGCGCTACGTCGAGCAGTTCCGTGGCTGGGGCCGCGGTCTGCGCCGCGCCGTCGCGCACTGGTATGTCGAGAAGTCCGTCGACGATCTCGCCTTCCAGGTGGTGAAGTACCGCCAGCGGGAGGGGTGGACGCACCGCGACCTGCTGCGTCTCGCGCACCCGGACACCGCCGAGCCGGACCGCAAGAACCTGTTCGACTGGATCTGCGGTCGCGAGGCGTCGCTGGACGGGTTGCGGCTGATCGAGGGCTACCACCGAGCGCAGGCCGCGCCGGTGCGCGAGCTCCCCGATCTGGTGCGCGCGTACCGGCTGTCCTGGGAGATGCTGCCCGATGCCGCGCTCGACGCGCCCGCGGTGTGGGAGGCGCTGCTGGACAACGGGATTCCGCAGACGGCACTGATGCGCCAGCTGCCGCGGCTGACCCGGCTCGGGTTGCTCGCCCCGCTGGGTGAGCGAACCGCGGCGGTGGCGCGCCAGCTCGCCGACCCGGCGCGACTGCGGAAGTCTCGGGTGCATCCGGTCAACGTCCTCGTCGCGTTGCGCACCTACGCCGCGGGTCGATCCGCACGCGGCGACGGCCGGTGGGAGCCCGCCGCGCCGATCGTGGACGCGCTGGACTCCGCGTTCTACGCGGCGTTCGAGGCGGTGCCGCCGACCGGCAAGCGCCACCTGCTCGCCCTCGACGTGTCCGGCTCCATGGCCGTGACGATCGGTGGCACGCCGCTGTCGGCGCGGGAGGCGAGCGCCGCCTTGGCGCTGGTGACCGCGAGTACCGAGACGGCGCATTCGATCGTCGGTTTCACCGCCAGGAGCGGCGCGTGGTCGAGCGACGCGGAGCTGACGCCGTTGGCGATCGGTCCGCGCCAGCGGCTGGACGACGCGGTGCGCGCCGTGTCCGGCCTGCCGTTCGGCGGCACCGACTGCTCGCTGCCCATGACGTACGCGCTGCGGCACGGTCTCGAGGTGGACGTGTTCTCGGTGTACACCGATTCCGAGACCTGGGCGGGCCGCATCCACCCGCACCAGGCCCTGCAGCGGTACCGCCGTGAAGTCAACCCGCACGCGAAGCTGGTCGTGGTCGGCATGACGGCGGCGAAGTTCAGCATCGCGGACCCGTCCGACGCCGGGATGCTCGACATCGCCGGCTTCGATTCCGCGGTCCCGGCGCTGCTGGCCGACTTCGCCCGCGACGCCTGACGCGACCCCTACCGGGTACGCACCGGCCAGGCGGGCGCACTGGCCCCGTATTGCGGTGCGGGCCAGGCGTAATCCGGGTACTCGGCCAGGGCGGGCGTGGCCGTCACCAGGCCGCCGTGGTGGACGGTCATCTCCGGGTTGGGGGCCGCGGCGGGGCCGTGGCTCAGGCCGCGGTCGGGGTTGACGAGCAGCCAGGACGCCGTGCGCGCCAACGAGACCCGCACGTCACGGCCGATTCCGTCGTAGGTGCGCGCGGCGAGGGCGTCGATCACGCCCGCCGCGAGCAGATAGCCCGAGGCGTGGTCGAGTGCCTGGGCGGGCAGCGCGCCGGGCACCGACGGCGCGCCCTCCAGGATGGAGATGCCGGTGGCGGACTGCACGATGCTGTCGAAGCCCCGGCGGCTGCCCCAGGGACCGGACTCGCCCCAGGCGCTGACCCGGCCGTGCACCAGGCCGGGACGCACGGCGGTGGTCAGCCCGGCGTGCTCCAGCGCGCCGGGGCGGTATCCCGTGACGAGCACGTCGGCGGAGGCGAGCAGGTCGTGGAAGACGGCCGAGTGAGTGCGCAGGTCGACCATCGCGGAGTGCTTGCCCTGGCAGGTGTCGGCGTACTGCCACGGAATCTCGGGCAGCCACGGCGGGTCCACCCGCAGCACCTCCGCGCCGAGCAGCGCCAGCGTCCTGGTCGCGACCGGGCCCGCGATCACCCGGGTCATGTCGAGCACACGCACCCCGCGCAACGGCTGGAACGGGGTCGCCTCGGAACGGAAAGGCGCGCCCGCGCGGTCTTGCCGCGGATCCATGGCGACCAGCGGGCCGGACGCGGCGGCCGCCGCCTGCGGCGTGGCGGCCCACTCCTCCTCGGTGCGCACCTGGACCGCGATCGCGCCCGCCAGGGCGGCGTTGTCCTCGATATCGGACGCGCGGCTCATAGCGATGTGGGCGACCGCCAGGTCGAGTGGCGCGTCCTCCGGTAGGCCGAGCGCGGCGAGCAGACGGGTTCGGTGATGCGGATAGTTGGCGTGAGTGCGCACCCAACCGTCGAAAGTGGGGAAGAATCCGGAGAGATCGGCGAACACAGGCACCTGACGGCCGTCCGCGCGCAGCAGGCGGTCGCTCGAGAACGCGGCGGTGATCCGTTCCGGGTCGATCCGATGCGGCACGGGAGCGAGTCCGTGCGCGTCGCGCAACCGGTTGGCCGCGGCCGCCACCGTGGCCACCGAACCCGCCGCAAGCGCCCAGACCGGCAGTGTCGCAGCAAGATTGCTGCCAGGATCGGGGGAGTGGGTAATGCCGGAAACGGGGACACCGATTCCGGCTTCGTACTCGTGGACCAGCCGTGTGTGCGCGTTCACCAGATCGAGACTAGCCGCACCGGCGGAGAAGGAGACCGACGTGGACGAGACGATCACCGCCACCGATTGGCTGCGAGTCCTGCGGACCGACCCGGCGCCGCGCCACTACCTGGTGTGTTTCCCGCCCGGCGGCGGTTCGGCGGCGGCCTACCGTGAGCTTGCCCTCGAATTCGGTTCCGGCGTGGCGGTACTGGCCGTCCAGTATCCAGGACGGCAGGACCGTCTCGGCGAAGCGGCGGTCCCGGATCTGCACGCACTCGCCGAGCGGATTGCCGGAGAATTGCTGGGACGCGGTCCTTGGTCCGGTCTCGCGCTGTTCGGGCACAGCATGGGCGCCACCCTGGCCTACGAGACGGCCCGCAGGCTGGAGGCCCGAGGGCAGGAGCTCGCCGCCCTGTTCGTCTCGGGCCGTCCCGCACCGTCTTTCGTCGAACACCGTCGCCTGCACCTGGAATCCGACGAGGCGCTCATCGCGGATCTGGAGCGCCTCGCCGCCGATCCCGCGCCGATCGCACTGCTGCGCACCGAGCCCGGCCTCGCCGATCTGGTGCTGCCCGCGGTGCGCAGCGACTACCAAGCCGTGGAAACCTATCGGCACCGGCACGGCGAGCCGCTCGCGTGCGACCTCGCCGCGCTGGTCAGCACCGACGACCCGACCACCACACCCGAGCAGGCCGACGGATGGCGGGCGTTCACCTCGGGCGCGTTCGCCCGCGAGACGTTTCCCGGCGGCCACTTCTACCTCGACGAACACGTCGGCGCGGTATCGGATTTCGTAGCTCGGCAGCTGGACGATCCCGCACGTCGCGCCGAATAGGGCGCGGTGGCGGGTGCGCTCAGCCCAGGTACTCCGACTCGAGGACGAGATCGCGCAGCAGGGACTGGTATTCGACGTGGGTGCGATGCTCCACGGTGCGCCAGGTCCTGCCCTCCTGCGCACGCATGTAGCGCAGGTAGCGCGGCGCTCCCGGCATCTTCACGTTGTCGGCGACCACGAGGGAGCCCGGGTGTAGCCAGTTCACGGTGAGCAGCGCGAGCAGGTCGGGCAGATACGCGGTCTTCAAGTGATCCAGGAAGACGAAATCGACCGCGCTCGCGGCGAATCCGTGGTCGACGGCGAGCCTGCGCATGGTCGTCCCGCCGTCGCCGATCTTGCCGACCACCACCTCGACCCGGTCGGCGAGCCCGGCGTGCGCGATCACGTCGGTCGCGATCGCGGCGTTGGCGGCGCTGACCTCCACCGACACCAGCCGTCCCCGCTGCGGCAGCAGGCGTCCCGTTCGCACCGCGCTGTATCCGCAGTAGGCGCCCAGTTCCAGCGCGAGCAGTGGCCTCGCGCGCCGAACCGCGGCGTCGAGCAGCAGACCCTTCTCGTCGCCGACGTTCATCAGGAAGCTGCGGGTGCGCGCGAAGTCATCGATGGCGGCGAGCACACTGTCGGGATCGCCCGGTGTCGCGGTGCTCAGCACGTGCTGTCGCACGGCTTCCTCGCGGCCGTCGCCCACCTGTCCGGTGCGCAGCACGGATTGGCCGCCGAGCGCGAAGCGGATCATCGACCAGCGCAGGAACGGCGCTTTGTCGCGCAGCAGCACGCTGATTCCGGTTCGACGCGATCCAGTCTCGTCCGCCATGCGCCCTCCAGATCGTGGTAGCTGTGTCACCACCGATTCTGCTCGCCAGGCAGCGCGGGCGGCGGAGGCTCACCAGGGCGAGGGCTGATAGTCCTTGAGGAAGCAGCCGTAGAGGTCGACACCGTCCTCGCCCTGCACGATCGGGTCGTAGACGCGGGCGGCGCCGTCGACCAGGTCGAGCGGGGCGTGGAAGCCTTCCTCGGCGAGGCGGATCTTGGTGTAGTGCGGGCGCTCGTCGGTGATCCAGCCGGTGTCGACGGCGCTCATCAGGATCGAGTCGGACTCGAACATCTCCTTGGCGCTGGTGCGGGTCAGCATGTTCAGCGCCGCCTTGGCCATATTGGTGTGCGGGTGTCCCGGTCCCTTGTACCCGCGGCCGAACTGACCCTCCATGGCGGAGACGTTCACGATGTACTTGCGGCGGGCGGGCGCGGCGGCCATGGCCGGACGCAGCCGCGACACCAGGATGAACGGCGCCACCGAATTGCACAGCTGGACTTCGAGCAGTTCGGTCGGATCGACCTCGGCGACCGTCTGCACCCAGCTGTTGGTGTGCGCGAGATCTGGCACCAGCCCGCCCGCGTCGATCGCCACGCCGCGCGAAATCCGTTCGGGGGTGGCCGATCCCGCGACCAGCGCGAGCTCCGCGACATCTGCTGCGGTGAGCGTCGGCGCGAGCGAGGCGGTCAGCGCGGTCGGATGCGCCTGCATGGTCTTGCCGAAGGTCACCACGTCGGGCAGTGCGCCGGCGGGCAGCGGACCGGACTCGGCCTCCACCAGCGCGCTGTACGCGCCGGGGGAGCGGCGCACGGTCTGCGCCGCGTTGTTGATCAGGATGTCCAGCGGGCCCTGCGCGGCGATGTCGTCGGCGAGGGCCACCACCTGCGCGGGGTCGCGCAGGTCGATGCCGACGATGCGCAGCCGGTGCAGCCAATCAGCGCTGTCGTCCATGGCGGCGAAACGGCGAATGGCGTCGTTGGGGAAGCGGGTCGTGATGGTGGTGTGCGCGCCGTCGCGCAGCAGCCGCAGCGCGATGTACATGCCGATCTTGGCGCGGCCGCCGGTGAGCAGCGCGCGACGGCCCGAGAGATCGGCGCGCGCGTCGCGCTTGGCGTGGCTGCTCGCGGCGCAGTCCGGGCACAGCTGGTGGTAGAAGGCGTCGACGCGGGTGTAGCGCTGCTTGCAGATGTAACAGGGTCGCGGGCGGAGCAGGGTGCCCGCGCTGGCGCCCTTGGTCGTCGAGGTCAGCGGAATGCCCGCGGTCTCGTCATCGATGCGATTCGGTGAGCCCGTGGCGGTGGCCGCGACGACCGCGCGGTCCGCGGTGGCGATCTTGTCGCGGGCCTCGACGCGGCGGCGCTGCTTGAGCTTCTTGAACATGTGCCCGACCGCGCGCTGCACGAGCAGCGAATCGGGGTGGTCCTTCTCCAGCTGTCCGGCCTGGTCGAGTACCCGAAGACAGGTGGCGAGCTCGTCGGGATCGATACTGCTGTCGGCCATCGGGGGTGTGGAGGTCCTTCGTGAGCTGGGCAATCGAAGTCACCATTGTCGCAAACCCTCGCGTCCGGTCGCGGTCCGGCCGTGTCTTGTTCACCCGCGTCGGTCGTGGCCACGGCGAAACAGACGCTCGACCGAGTGCTGTTTGCCGGTGAGGACAGGGGGTAGTTGCCTGTGTGATCGATTGATCATGCAGGTCCGCGGTGTCTTGCCGATCGCTCTTTCGGCCGGTCGCCGCAATCGTCCCGCAGTGAGGATCGAGGAGGAGACCATGAGCAGTCTGCTGGATTCGGTACTCGGCAACATCGTCTACGACCGTGACGGGGACAAGGTCGGCAAGGTCAAGCGGATCTACGTGGACAACGCCAGCGGCTTCCCGACCTGGGTGGCCATCTCCACGGGGTTGTTCGGTCACGACGCGCTGGTGCCGCTGGCAGGCGCCGAGCACCGGCGCGAGCGCGCGACGCTACAGGTGCGGGTCGGCAAGGACCAGGTCAAGTCCGCGCCGTACCTCGACGACGACGGCAATATCAGCCAGCGCAGCGAACGAGAGTTGTTCGAGCACTACGACATCGACCCGGCCCTCTCGGCGTGGAAGACCTACGGCAGGCCCTATGGCGAGCACCCGGTGAACGCCCGGGCGACGACCGCCGAGTGGGCCGCCGACAGCGGCGGCCGGACCGACGACGAGCTGATTCGTTCCGAGGAACGGTTGACCATCGGCGCCGATCCCGACGCGGCGGGCGCCGCGCGCGGCCGCAGATACGTCGACGACGAGCCGACGGTGGCGATGGCGACCGGGCGCGACGCATCGGTGCCCGCGGAACCGATGCAGCTGAAGATCGATGACATCGTCGAAGAACGGACCGGGTCCGACAGGGTGCGGACGGAACGGGTCGACGGTATCGACGAGACCCGCGGACCGGATCGCTGGTGACCGGCTCGCCGGTGTCGTCGAGGGGCGAAGCGCATCCTTGGCGGCACCGGCGGCCGCCGCTCACGAAAGGGACAGCCGATGGAGAACGCCCCCGATCAGGCCCGCACCGCTTTCGACGCGGTGCTCGCCGCGGCGGACTATCCCGTCTGGGTGGTCACCACGGCGGCGGGCGGAACCCGCGCGGGGTGCCTGCGCATCGACGCGGTCGCCGATCTTCCCCCGGGGCCACGAGGCCTGAAGCCCTCGCGGGTGTCGTGTCAGCCTCGAGGCAGGCTGCTGTCGGCCGCGGCCAGGTCTTCGACGAAATTGCCGAGCGCCTCGGCGACCAGCAGCGGATCGGTGCTCGGGAGCCAGTGGTCGGCGGGGACCGAGCAGCGCCACAGCCGGTCCACCCAGCGGGCACTGCCGTAGTAGAGGAACGGCGGGACCAGCACGTCGGTGGTGTCGACCACCATTTGCACCGGCACCGCGGTCGACCGAGGACGCGGACACAGCAGCCGGGGCGCCAGGTTGGCGTGCGCGATGCGCGCGCCGGCGAGCAGATCCGTGCGCCAGGTCGGCGCGATGGGCGCGTGCGCCGCGGGGATGCCGCCGAGCCGTTCGATGAGCCAGGTGCGGACGCGGGGCGGATAGGCGATCCGCAGCGCGGCCGTGCGCGCCGAGCCCGCGCCGTGCCGCCAGAACTTGCGATCGGCCGCCAGTCGCCCCATCCGGTGCGGCCGCACGGCGAGCTCGCGCAGCTGGACGCCGAGGTGATCGAGATTCGGTCCGGAGATGGCGGTGAAGGAGGCGATCCTGCTGTTGGCGCGCGGGTCACACACGGCCTCCCAGCCCTGGATCGCGCCCCACCCGTGCCCGCAGACGTGCGCGGGCCGGTTCGGGCTGACCGCGTCCAGCACGGCGAAGAGATCGTCGGCCAACTTGTCCAGCCGGAAAGCGCTCGCGCTGGAGCATGTTTCGCTGTCGCCGTGGCCGCGGGCATCGTACGCGATCACCCGGAAATCGTCGGCGAGCAGCGCGGCGACCTCGCGCCACACCCGATGGGTGTCGCTGAGTCCGTGCACCAGGACCAGCGGGACGCCGCGGGGGTGGCCCCATTCGAAGACCGCGAGGTCACCGTCGGCGCCGCGGACCCGGCGCTCTCGTCGCGGGAGATGGGTCCCGCGCGGTCCGATGCTGTCGAACGATTCGGTCATGTGCTCGCCTCGGTCACTGTCCATCGCTTCCAGGGGTACGGAGCCCTGAACGTACTGCCGGTACGTTCCACGATACTGACAGCGCGGAGACCCCCAATCAATGGTGAGCGACGTGACGGCGGTATGAGCTGGGTCACCGCTTGGCGGCGAGAAGGGCTGAGCGAACGGCAGGCGTACCGACGGTACGAGTAGGCTGCGCACGTGGCCCGCACACACGGCAGAACCGTGAGGACGACGATCACCCGCGAGGAGATCGTCGACGCGGCCGTGCGCGTCATCGATCGCGACGGGCCCCGGCCGAGCATGGACGACATCGCCAAGGAAGCGGGCATCACCAAGCCGCGCCTGTACCGCCGGTTCGCCGACAAATCCGATCTGTACACCGAGATCGGTGACCGGATGGCCAGATCCGCCGCGGCCGCCGCGGGCAACGACGTCACCCTGGTGCTGCAACCGCCGCGCGTCGCGCTGCGCCGCGTGCTCACCGGATACGCCGACAGTATTCTCCAGCACCCCAACGTGTTTCGGTTTCTCGGTCAGGCGCAGGTGAGTCAGCGCGCCGACGGATCGGTGCTGCAGTTCGACCTCGGTCGCGCAGCGGCGGATCGCTTCACCCGGCAGGCCCGCGAGATCGCCGAATCCGTCTCGATCGACCCCGCCGGAGTCGACTACCTGGCCCGCGCCGTCGTCGGCTCGGTCGTTGCCGTCACCGACCTGTGGCTGGGCGAATCCGGACGCCCCGATCCGTCCGGCACCACCGAATTCGTCGACCGAACCGCCGAATTCGTCTGGGGCCTGATCGACCGATTCCTCCGCACCCAAGGCATAGTCGCCGACCCGGACGCCCCGATCTTCACGACCCTGGCCACCGTGAACTCCGCACGCCCCGCGAGCTGACCCTGGCCAAGCTCTTCTCCTTACCCGGGGCGAACTCGCGCCCATGTTGTTGACAAGCCGCCAATAGTGCTGGAATCTGGTGGCGGTGGATCGGCATCGGGGCCGGTCCGTGGTGAGCAAAGGATCGGGACCATGGCACGGGCCGCGTGGAGTGACGACGAGGTGGAGGCCGTTCGCGACCTCGCACGGACGTTCTTCGAGAAGGAAGTCGTTCCGCACGAGGAGAAGTTCGTCGCGCAGGGGCACCCCGACCGGAATCTGTACAACCGGGCGGGTGATCTCGGTCTGCTGTGCACTGCGATCCCGGCCGAATACGGCGGTGGCGGTGGCACATTCGCGCACGAGGCGGCGATCATCGAGGAGCAGGCCTTCGCGGGCGACGGCTCGCTCGGCATGGCGGTGCACAGCTCGATCATCGCGCCGTACCTCATGGAATTCGGGTCCGAGGAGCTCAAGCGGCGGGTGCTGCCCAAGGCGGCCGGCGGCGAGATGGTGCTGTCCATCGGCATGACCGAACCGAGCACCGGCTCGGACCTGCAGAACATCAAGACCCGCGCAGTGCGCGAAGGCGACGAGTACGTCATCACCGGCTCGAAGATCTTCATCACCAACGGCTGGCTCTGCGACGGCATCATCATCGCCGCGAAGACCGATCCGTCGAAGGGCGCGGCGGGCGTCTCGCTGATCTTCGCCGAGGTCGGCGACGACACCCCCGGATTCACTCGGGGCCGCATCCTGAACAAGATCGGCGGCAAGGCCCAGGACACGGCCGAACTGTTCTTCGACGGCCTGCGGGTGCCCGCGTCCAACCTGCTCGGCGAAGCCGAGGGGCAGGGCTTCTACCAGATGATGCAGCTGCTGGCCCAGGAGCGACTGGTCACCGCCATCCTCGCGACCGCCATGATGGAGAAGGCCGTCGAACTGACCGTCGACTACACCAAGGGGCGCGAGGCGTTCGGCAAGCCGCTGTTCGCGATGCAGAACACCAAGTTCGAGCTCGCCGAATGCGCGACGCTGGCCAAGGTCTGCCGCACCTTCCTCGACGACGCGATCGTCAAGCATCTGCGTGGCGAGCTCGACATACCGACCGCGGCCATGTCGAAATACTGGATCACCGACCAACTCGGTATCGTTGTCGATCGCTGCCTGCAACTGTTCGGCGGCTACGGCTACATGACGGAGTATCCGATTTCCCAGCTCTACACCGGCGCCCGCGTCCTGCGCATCCTCGCGGGCAGCAACGAAGTGATGAAGGATCTCATTGCGCGGTCTCTCTGAAACCCGAAGCGGTGAGGCCTCCGCGGCGGTGTCGAACGGCGCCGCCGACGGGTCGCCGCGCCGACGCAGGCTCGAACCCGACGAGCGGCGCGCACAGATCCTCGCCTGCGCGATCGACATGTTCGGCGAGCGGCCCTATGCCGCGGTGTCCACCGCGGAGCTCGCGCAGCGCGCCGGGGTGGCCCGCGGACTGATCAACCACTACTTCGGCAACAAGCGGGATTTGTATCTCGCCGTGGTGCGCCGGATGGTGACCCTGCCCAAGCTCGAAACCATGGTCGTGCCCGCGGGCACCGATCGCGAGCGCGTCGAGGCCAGTGTGCGCTGGCTGCTGGACACCATCGGCGAGCATGGCAGCACCTGGGTCAAGGTCACCAGCCACGAAGGCGTCGGCGACGACCCCGAGGTGCAGCAGATACTCGACGAGGCCGACGACGCCGCCGCCGAGCGCACGCTGGTGATGGTCGGGCTGGCCGATTCGGCGCACAGTACGGAACTGCGGGCGATAGTGCGGGCCTACGGCGGGCTGGTGAAGGTCGCGGGACGCGAGTGGATCACCCGCGGCAATCTCACCCGCGAACAGGTGCACGAACTGCTCGCCGACATGCTGTTCACCCTGGTCACCGAGACGATGCCGAAGGTCGACAACTGGCGCTGAGCGCGGCCGAAGCGGTCGGCATAAGCGGCACGGACGATGCCCGATCTGCCTGAATTCCTCGTTCAGGCCGGGCATTTGGCCGGAGGAAAATTATTGAAAATTTCCTGTTCCTGTTTTCACATTTGGTAGCCGGAAGTAAGCTGATCTAGACGCCTTCCCCGCGGTGAACCAGGGTGGGCCGTCGCGACCATCGTCGCGGCGTCTCCATTCGTTTGCTCGATGCCGCGGCGGGCTGTTACCTGATGATTCGGCACCGGCCAGTTGCCGGTCGGCGTGCCGACCTGGCCGCGGGGGCATCTAGCCGCCCCGTCCGCCATCGGCAGACCTGGATTACCGGAGACGGTCGTCAGCGACAACGACCCAGCGACTCCTCGGCATGCGCTCACGGGGACATCCCCCGGCGACCGGCAGATCACGCCTGCCCACCAGGGCTCGGCACGATAACCCGTCGGCAGAACTGCTCCGGGCTATCGGCGAGGCGCCCCCGGCCCACTACCCAGCGGCTGTCCGGGCGTTCGTGAACTATTCGATCGAATCAAGGGATTGCACAATGTCCAGCACAATCATCAAAACCGCGGCTGCTACCGCGTTAGCTCTCCCGCTGTGCTTCCTCGCAGCTCCCGCGGCCTCGGCGAGTCCGGCTCCCGCGCAAGCGACCCCGGTCTCCGCCGCTGCCACGCCCGCCGGGTCCGTCATCCTCTGTGTGCCCCTCGGCAGCGTCGTTTTCTGCATCTGAGATCTTCGAACTCGCCGTGTGTCGGGGAGCCTGGGCCGGCTGACGCGGTCGGCTCAGGCGTCGGGCCTGCGCGCGGCACTGTAGTGCACCGGGCGGAGGCCGCCGGGTGCGTGGCCGCGCCTGCCGTAGCGCAGTTCGATCACTTCCTGTCTCCGGTGCTCGACCAGCAGCGCGCCGACCCCTAGACACCACAGCAGCGCCGTGGCGATCGCGCCGAGTTGCGTCCAGCCGGGATAGCCGTAACCGGCCGCGGTCAACGTGCACGCCATCGCGACGACGCCCAGGGCGCACAGCACAATTCCGGGCATGTTGTAGTTATCGCCGAGCATGTCGCCCGCTTGGGCGTGCCAGAGTCGCTTGTCCTTGCTCGGTGAATCGGTAGGTCCTGGCATCGGTCCCTCCTGAAGTGAACCAGCGCATTATCAGCGATATCACCGCTAGCTCAGCATGAACCTCCTGCGCCGCGGGTGCGAGCGTTGTGCCGAGTTCGTTATTCCGAATCGATCGGACAATTCGGTCTTATTACGGCAATTCGTCCGTATTCTGTCTGCGTATCGGGCGGGGCCGGACAGCCCGGGTTCCTGCGCGAGAGTTTTGACGCGAGAGGGAGCTGGATGGCACGCACGCAACAGTGGCAGGAACGCGAGCGCTGGCCGGAGGCTTGGCCGGACGAGCGGGATCCGGAGGATCCGTTCCCGCACGAGTCCCGGCCGATCGTCAATCCCTACGCGGTTGTCGCGCTGGTGGCCGCATTGCTCGCGCTGTTCCCCGTCGCGATCGTCTTCGGGTTCATCGCCTTCAGTCATCCGCGCGGCCGCGTGATGGCCTGTTTCGCGTTGTTGCTCGGCGCCGCCGAGGTGGCGGCGGTGGCGGGGTTCTTCGTGCTGTCGGGAAACATGTTGCCCGACACCATGTCCCGGGCCACTCAGGCGACCACGACGACCACCGCCCAGGTGACCACGGTGGCCACGGTGGCCACCACGTCGGCGTCGACCGCAGTTGCCCCACCTCCGCCGCCACCTGCGACCACCACCCAGCCGGCGGCGCGCAAGGGCGGGGCCTGCACCGCAACCCAAGCCGGTCTGATCGGGGCCGCGGCCGACGGCGGAACGCTGCTATGCCTAGCCAACGCCGCAGCGGAAAGCGGCTACCAGTGGTCGGGCCCCTACAACGTCGGCACCGGCATCTACGAAGCGGGCTCGAAATGCGACTCCTCGGTCGCCAAGACCGGGCGCACGTCGGAGGGCCGCGCCCTGGTATGCGAGACCCAGGGGCGCGGCGGGGCCTGGGTGCTCTGGACGGAATAGCCGCGCCGGGCCCTCAGTCCGGTTTCTTCGCCCGGCTGGGTTGGACGCGCGGCGGCTCGTTGGGCATCTTCGGATACTGCGGCGGCCACGGTGCGTCCATCAGGCCTGCGGCCATGTCGCGGTCGGACATCTCGAGCAGCGGTTCGATGGACTGCGGCGCTCGGTCGGCCCAGGGATCGCCGCGCTCGGCGAGCCGGGCGGGCACGGTCGCGATGGTCAGCTCGTCCGGCGCGACGGTGGCCAGATCGTCCCAGGAGATCGGCGTCGACACCTGCGCGCCCACCTTCGGGCGCACGCACCACGCGCCGAACACCGTTTTGTGCGGTGCGTTCTGGTTGAAGTCGACGAACACCCGGTGGCCGCGTTCCTCTTTCCACCACTGCGCGGTGATCAGATCGGGGTGTCTGCGCTCGAGCTCTCTGGCCAGTGCGACCGAGGCCGCGCGCACTTGGTAGCCGTCCCATTTCTCCTGGAGCGCGACGTAGATGTGCAGGCCGCGCGATCCGGAGGTCTTGATCCGGCACTCGATGCCGAGTTCGGTGAACAGGTCCCTGGTGAGCACCGCGGCATGCTTCAGGTCATCGAAGGTGATGCCGGGGGAGGGATCGAGGTCGATGCGCAGTTCGTCGGCGATGCGCAGATCGGCGACGTGATTGGGCCAGACGTGGAAGCCGAGGCAGCCCTGGTTCACCGCCCACAGCACGTGTGCGAGATCGTGGGCGACCAGCGCGTCGCTGGTGGTGCCGTTGGGAGTGGACACCTCGACGGTGTGCAGCCAGTCGGGCGCGGATTTGGGCACCCGCTTCTGGAACCACGACTTGCCCGACGCTCCGTCCGGGTAGCGCTCCAGCAGCAGCGGCCGGTCCCGCACCACGCCGAGGAACGGCTCGGCCACCGCCTGGTAGTAGCGCACCAGGTCGAGCTTGGTCTCGCCGCGCTTGGTGAAGTAGACCTTGTCGGGATTGCTGATGGTGACGGTTCTGCCGTCGACCTCGATGTCCACCGACGCGCTCATCGGGACGCCTCGGCCTCGGCGAAGATGGCGCCGAGCTCGGCGGGCGCCACCTCGTCCAGCTGGGCGTAGGTACACGAATCCGGTGTGCGATCCGATCGGAACCGCACCAGCCTGCCGCCGTGGCGCAGCCGGCCGGACTGCACGTGCTCGTAGCGGACCTCGGCGACCAGCTCCGGCCGCAGCGCCTCCCAAGACAGGTCCTTGCCCCCGGTCCAGCGGCTCACCCCGCCCGGCATCTTGCCCTCCGCCTTGGCCTGCGCGGCGGCATCGGCCCACTCCCGCCACGGATGGTTCGCCAAGGCGTTGTCTCGCAACGGTTTCAGCTCCTCGACGAGGGCTTTGCGCTTGGCCGCGGTGAAACTGCTCGCCACCCCGACGTGGTGCAGCTGGCCTTCGTCGTCGAACAGCCCGAGCAGCAGCGAGCCGACGCCCTCGCCGTCCTTGTGCCAGCGGAATCCCGCGACCACGCAGTCGGCGGTGCGTTCGTGTTTGACCTTCAGCATCACCCGCTTGTCCTGCTGGTAGGGCTGGGCGTCGGCTTTGACCATGACCCCGTCGAAACCGGCGCCCTCGAACCGGGTGAACCAGTCCTCGGCCACGTCCGGATCGCGGGTGAGCGGGGTCAGGTGGACGCGGGCGAGCGCGGTGTCGAGGATCGTCTCCAGCAGCCGCCTGCGTTCGGCGAACGGTTCGCCGGTGAGATCCTTGTCGCCGAGGGCGAGCAGGTCGAAGGCGACGAAACTGGCCGGGGTCTCCACGGCCAGCTTGTTCACCCGGGACGCGGCCGGGTGCAGCCGGTTCTGCAAGGTGTCGAAATCCAGGCCGTGCTCGGTGACCACCACGATCTCGCCGTCCACCACGCACTTGTCGGGCAGCGCCTGCTTCAGCAGTTCGGCGACCTCGGGAAAATACCTGGTCAACGGGCGGTCGTTGCGGGAACCGAGCTCGACCTCGTCGCCGTCGCGGAACACCACGCAACGGAATCCGTCCCATTTGGGCTCGTAGCTCAGCCCCGGCTCGCGCGGTACGGACGGCGCGGTCTTGGCCAGCATCGGCCGGACGGGTGGCATCACCGGTAGGTCCACACGTTCCTCCTCGGGTCTGGTCCTTCACCCGTGTCGACGTCGTGGCCGACGCGAATTCATCGGTGCGGAGCGGGTCGTCCCGGTCGATCGTAGAGCTCGGGTACGACAAGGAGGCGGACTTCGCGGTCCGGGCGTGCGCTGTTCACCGGCAATTCCCCGGCTGGGACCGCCAGCTGGGCGTTGTCGGCGCGGAGGAGCGTGTGGTTACCGCCGGGCGCCGGGTCAGTCCAACCAGCCGTGCTGATCGGCGAAGGCGGTGAGGCGGTCGCGGATGGTGAGGATCTCGCCCGCGGTGAGCGCGGGGCTGGCGTCCAGCAATAGTTCGGTGATCAGGCGCTTGTGCTCGGCGGCGGTGAGCTGGCCGGTCGACGACCTGTCCTTCTTGTGGCGGGGCGCTGCGGCGGACGCCCCGCCGACCGCGCTGAGGTTGACCGCCTTGGGACCCCGGTCGCCCTCGGTGACATCGAATTCGAAGACCCGGCCCTGGCGCAGTTCGTCCTCGTCCAGTCCGATGTCGTTCACGTGCACGAACACATCCGGTCCACCGTCTTCCGGTCGAATGAACCCGAACCCCCGAGAGCTGTCGAACGACACCAATTTCCCGATGGACACCAACACCCGCTCCTCGCCGCCGTCGCTACCCGGCCACTTTAGCTCCCATTATCCGCTTCGTTGTTCGAAAGCGCCTTTTGCAGAGAGTTGAACACGGTGAGTCCCTGGCCGACCATTCCATTCACCAATTCGCCGACGCCGTCCGGTCCGTTGAGCACGGTGAGATTGGCGTTGGCCAGCCCGTTCGAGGCCTGTTTGACGATTTCCGGCAGCTGTTCGATGAGCAGCTGATCGAGCGCGATCCGGTTGTTGGAGGCCGCCGCCTCGGCCTGGATCCTGGTGCGATCGGCTTCCGCCTCGGCCAGGATGCGCACCCGATCCGCCTCGGCCTGAGCGGGTTTCACCACCTCGGCCTGCAACTGCTGCTCGCGCAGGTGTGCCTCCTTGCGCGCCTGCTCGGCCTGTGCGGTGAGCACCTCCTGCATCGCGATGGCCTCCGCCAGCGGACCCGCCTGTGCGGCCTCGGCGTTGGCCTTGTCGATATCGCGCTGGTACTGGGCCTTCAGGATGGCGGTCTCGCGCTGGTATTCGGCCTGCCTGCGCAGCGATTCCTGTTCGGCCTCCGCGGCCCGTTGCGCGGCCTGCGCCTGGGCGATCTGCGCGTCGCGCTGCACCGCGGCATTGTGCGGCGCGGCCAGCGCGTTGATGTAGCCCAGATTGCCGTCGTCGATGGACTGGATCTGGAAGGAATCCACCCACAGCCCGATATTGCTCATCTCCACCTTCGAGGCGACCAGTACCTCGTCGGCCAGCTTCTGGCGTTCCCTGATGATCTCCTCGACCGTCATGGAGCCGACGATCGAGCGCAGGTGACCGGAGAAGATCCGGCCGGTCAGGACCGACATCTCCCGTTCCTGCTCGGAAAGGAAGCGCTGCGCGGCGTTCACGATCGACTGGGTGTCGTTGGCGACCTTGAACGCGATCACCGCCCGCACATCCAGCTGGATGGCCTGCTTGGTGACGCAGCGTTCCTTGATCTCCGCCTCGAACATGGCCAGCGACAAATAGCTGACCTTGCGGAACATAGGAACCACCCAGGCGCCGCGGCCGATGATCACCTTGAACGGCGCGTTGTCCTTGCTCGTGGCGCCGCTGACCAGCATCGCCTCGTCCGGGTCTGGTACGTGGTAGCCCAGCACGTCTGTCTCCCTTGCTCTTTCAGTGTTCCTGCTGCTCCGATATCAGCGGGATCCAGGGAACGACGTCGACGATGCGTCCGGGATGCGCCTCGACGATCAGCACGGTAGCGCCCGTCCCGATCGGCTCCGCGGCCCGCGCGATATACAACTCCGTCCCCCCGCGTATCGCGACCAGCACCTCTCCCAATGTCCCGGCGCCGCGGATCGGCGTGGTGATCGTTCCCGTCAATCCACGCACGGGATCGGTCATGCCTCCACTCCTGCCCTCGACACCAGAACACGTCAGCCTACGTGTGCCAGGCCACTTTTCGGTAGCGACTTTCGAAACGCCGGGTGCGTCGCGAGTGACGACGAACGAATAATTCGCTGGAACGACCTTGTGTCGAATACAGGCCCGTTCGACAATGGAGTATGGCCACTAGCACGCGGCGATATCGCTCCACCCTGCGTCAGGCCAAGGCAGGCGAGACCAGGGCGGCGGTGCTCGCCGCCGCCGCCGAATTGTTCGTGGCCCGCGGGTGGGCGGGCACATCGATGCGCGACATCGCCGCACGCGCGGGCTGCGCCGTGGAGACGGTGTACAGCAGCGTCGGCAACAAGCGCGAGATCCTGAAAGTGGTGCTCGACGTGGCCGTTGTCGGGGACGACGAGCCGGTGCCCCTGCTGGAGCGGCCGGAATTCCACGCCATCGCGGCCGGTCTCGTCCGCGAGCGCGCCGCCAAGCTGGCCAACCTGCTCGAGACCGTGAACCGGAGATCGGCCGCACTGCACCGCGTGCTGGTGCAGGCCGCGGCCGTCGACGCGGAATTGGCGGCACTCGCGGCCCGCGACCGCGCGGATCGCTCGACGTCGATGCGGGCGGGGCTCGAGGCGGTGACGGGCAGGCCCGTCACCGACGCCGAGGCAGCCTCGCTGCACGCCGTCCTCGGCGGCGAGGTCTACCTCGCGCTCACCGAGGAGTCCGCGTGGACACCCGCCACATACCGAAACTGGGCGGCCGACACCGTGATTCGGCTGCTCGACCTCGCCGAGGAGTAATCCATATGACCAACTCCGCAGACCTGGAACGACCCGCCGACACCCGCGCGATGGGAGTCGCGCACTCGGCGCTGCGCCGTGACCTGCTCCGGGCCAGGAACGCGCTGAGCGCCTGGCCCTACCCGTTCGACGAACAACGCGTCGCGATCGCGGAGCATCTGCTCTGGATCATGCGCTTCCTGCGCCATCTCCACGAATCCGAGGACGAACACCTCTACCCGCTGGTCCGCGACCACGACCCGGCGGCGGTGCAGCTGCTCGATCGGATGAACGCCGACCACCGCGCCCTCGTGCCCGCCATGGATCGGCTGGTCGACGCCGCGGTGGCCTACCGGGCCGCCGGTGAGGCTCGCGCACATGTTCTCGCGGCGCTCGACGAGCTGGAGGCCGTACTGCTCCCGCACCTGGAACGCGAAGAGCGCCAGATGATGCCGGTGGTCTCGACCGCGATCACCGAGGGCGAATGGCGGCACTGGGCCGACGAGCACAACCTCAAACCGCTCGGCCCGATCGAGCGGTTCGACGAGGGGCTGTTCCTCGTGGACGGCGCCTCGCCCGACGACACCGCCGCGATCGGCGAGATGGTTCCCGCGGTGCCGCGCTGGCTGATGCTGCACGTCATGATCAGGCGGTATCGCAGGGCCGCGTTCCGGCGCTGGCACACCGCCGAATTCTCCCCGCTGCGCGTGCCGTTGGGCGGCAGGAACGAAGTGTTCTGCGCCGCGCCGCCGGACGCGGTGTGGGCGGTGCTCGCCGACGTCACCCGCGTCGGCGAATGGAGCCACGAATGCCGCGGCGCCGAGTGGCTCGGCGGCAGCACCCGCGCCGAGGTCGGCGCTCGCTTCCGCGGCAGCAGCAAGTCGGGTCTCTGGCGCTGGCGGCGGCTGTGCACCTGCACGGTCGCCGACAAGCCGCGGGAGCTGGTGTGGGTCACCGACGGCGCCTTGGGCGACAACTCCGAATGGCGCTTCCGGCTGCGCCCTACTCCCGACGGGACGTGTATCGAGCAGACGTTCCGAGTGCTCTCGCTCCCGGTCTGGCTCGATCGGGTGATCTACCGGTTCGTCCCCGCCCACCGCGACCGTTCCCGCGCGCTTCGAGGCGATCTCGAGCGGCTCGCCCAGCTCGTCGAGCGCGAGTCGTCCTGACCGGTCGGGCTCGCGCGTCGCCCGGCGGGCAGCCACGGACGTGCGCGAGTTACGGGTTCATCCGGTACGCGCCCGCATGACCGAGCACCTCCGCGTACACGCGGTCGGCGCGCCCGGCGTCGGAGATCGGCTTGCGCAACGAGCCGAGGGCCCATTCCTGTTGCGCCACAGTGGAAGATGCCTTGGCAAAGACCCCGAGGGCGTAGGCCGAGAAGTCGCGGACCAACAACTCGAAGATGGCGTCGACGAGGTCGTCGGGCGTGCCCGCGATCGCGGCCTGCTCCAGGATCAGCTGGCCGTAGGGCAGCAACGTGAACAACTCACCGACGGCCAGCTGATAGTCCAGGTCCGTCAGCTGCGCGTCGGTCGCGGGGGCCTGTACCGGGAATTGGACGAACCGCTCGGCCTGCTCCAGGAACAGCGCGACATTCGGGAGGTGGCGATAGCCGGCGAACGCGGGCCGCCAGTCCGCGAAACGCACCTTGCCGAGCCCGGCCGCGCCGGGCTGGCGGAACAGCGCCTCGTCGTCGCCCGCGTCGCGGCGCACCGGCACCGGCGGCAAGTCGGCGGCGTTGTAGAGGAAACTCGGCAGGAATTTCAGTGTGAGCGCCATGTTCACGTGCGCGGTGCCCTCCAGGCGGGGCATGGAGTCGATGGTGCCGCGCGCCACCGCGAAGTAGGTGTTCTTCTCGAAACCCTTGGCGGAGATGACATCCGAGAGTTCGCGGAAGACGCGCTCGCCCTCGCGCGTCACCTTCATCTTGCCGATCGAGTTGAACATGACGAAACGCCGGTCCTCCGGGGTCGATTCGCGCATGTAGTCGATGGTTCGTTCGTGATAGAGCTTCATGGCGGTGATGCGAATGTAGTTGTCGGACAGTATCTGTCGCACCTGACCGAAGTCGGTGACCGGATGTCCGAACAAGATCTTCCCCGCGGCCTGGTCGACGGTCTCGTAGAAGCAGTGCTGCACGATGCCGAGGGTGACCATGCCGATGTTGAACTTGCCGCAGTTCACCGCGGCCAGCGCGACGTCGAAGGCCTTGCGGCCGGTGTGCAGTACGTCGTCGGCGGTGACCGGGTAATCCGCCAGATCGTAGGCGCTGACGTAGTTCTGGCCGTGAATGACGTTCTTGACCAGGGTGTAGCGGGGGTGGCTGCTGTCGGCGAGGAACCAGACGTACGCGTCCGGGCCCTCGATGTCGGTGCGGCGGCCGATGGTCGGCACCAGTCGCGCGACGTTGCCGTTGCCGATGTAGTACTTGCCGCCGTTGGCGGTGAATCCGCCCGCGCCGTCGGGGGTGAGCAGCATGTCGGTGGAGTAGATGTCGGCGCCGTGGTCCTTTTCGGACAGGCCGAAGGCGACGATGCCGCCGCGATCGAGTTCCTCGGCGGCGCGGGCGTGCGCCTTGTCGTTGCCGCTCTGCCAGATGGTGGCCAGGCCGAGGGTCGACACGCCCCACGCGTACCAGTACTGCGCGCCGTAGAAGCCGGTGATCTCGTTGAACTTGGAGATGAAGGCGGTGTCCCAGCGCTTGTCCGGATCGCCGCCCGCGTGCGCCTTCGGGGTGGCCATGTAGGCGATGATTCTCGACTTCCGCAAGAAGACCATCCAGTCGTCGTACCACTCGCCGCGGTGCGCGTCGGCGGTGAGCGCCTGTTTGCCCTTGCTCTCGAAGAAGCCGACGAGCGAGGTCAGCAATCGCTGGGTCATCGGGTCGAACTCCGCGAAGGTGTCGGTCTTCGGATTGAACAGGGTCATGGCGACGGTGCCTTTCATCTGATGGCAGGTGCCATCAATTTAGAAGTGATGGCACCTGCCGTCAAATGCTCGTCCCGAAACGAGGTCGCGGACGACAACGGCCCGCGCGCCTCGGGGAGGCGGCGGGCCGTGGGGATTCCGGGATCAGGCGGGGTAGATCGAGCGGTACGCCGTGAGGGTCGCGACGCAGTGCTCCACGATCTGCTCGCGGGTCGCGCGCAACGAACCGTTCAGCCACGCGGAGAACATGCCCGCATTGCCGCTGGCCATGCTGACCGCGGCCAGTCTGCGCCGGACCGGGTCCGCGATGTGGGCGAACAGGTGGTCCTGGATCAGCCGGGTGAAGGCGGGCATCACGGCGATGGTGGTCTGGCCGAGGCCGGTGCTGGAGTACGGCTCGACCAGGAACAGGCGCGACTTGCGGGGATCTTCCAGCACCTTGTCGACGAGGATCTCCGAGAGCGCCCGGTCCCTGGACGCGTCGTCGGCCGAGGTGAACGCGGTCATCGGCTCCAGGAACTCGTCGGCGATCTGCCGGTAGAGCACGTCGAGCAGTTCGTCGCGGCTGCTGAAACTCTCGTAGAAGTACCGGTCGGTGAGGTTGGCGCGGCGGCACACCGCGCGCATGGTGACGCCCGCGGCCCCCGCCTCGCCGATCAGATCCAGGGCGGCCTCCAGCAGCGCGGAGCGCCGCGCCTCCCGGCGTTCGGTGAGCGTCGTCCCGCCCCAGATGCGGGGACCGGCGTCCTCTGATTCCTGGCCTGTCTGCACCGATTCACAGTAATGCCTGCCGGGCATCGGCCGTTCAGGCCCCGCTTTCCAGCGCCATCCCGGCGTCGCGCCAGGACACGATGCCGCCGTCCAAGCTCACCGCGTCGTATCCCGCGCGCCGTGCGAGCGCGGCGAAACGCAGCGAGATCTCACCGACCGGGCACACGAACACCACCGGTCGCGAGCGCGGGAACGGGACGCCGTGGGTGAGCATGTCCTCGAGTTGATCGTCGCGGATGTTCACCGCGCCGGGCACGTGGCCGATCCGGTAGGCCATCGCGCCGCGGGTGTCGACGATGGTGGGCCGTCCGGTGCGATCCAGTTCCGCGACCTCGGCGGGCGTCAGCCGGGGCGTCGCGGCGAGTTCGGCGGCGGTCGGCTCGCTTCGGCGATCCGGCCTGCCGAACAACTCGGGCCTGCGCTTCTGCAGATACGAGAGATAGGGTTCGAGGCGATCGCAGACGATGATCACCGCGACCACAGGGTCGTTCGCGTCGCGCTCCGAAAGATCCAGCGCGCCCAAAGTTTCCAACGCGGCGGCGTAGGCGGCGCCGCTGGTCGGCCCCGCCAGCACGCCGTATCCGGTGGCCAGTCGCAGCGTCGCGTCGACGGCGTCGCCCGAGGCGACGCTGACGATGCGGTCGTAGAAATCGGGCTGGAACAGCCCCACGTCCCACATCTCCGTCTCCGAGCGGATACCGGGGATGAAGTCCGAGCGCTCGGAAACCACCGCGACCGTGCGCAATTCGGGATTGTGCTTGCGCAGATAGGTCGCGGCGCCGCGGGTGGACCCGGTGGTGCCGAGCCCGCCGACCAGATAGTCCACCCGGTCGATGCCCTCGGCCGCCAGGTCCTCGTGGATCTCCCGTCCGGTCCCGAGGCAGTGCGCCTCGACGTTCTTCTCGTTGGTGTACTGCGAGGGATGGTGATAGACGCCGGGCTCTTTCGCCATGGTCGACTCGATCACGGAGTACACGTCGTTCGGCGTGGTCGGGTCCGGACACTCGGAAAGCCCGGGTAGCTCGACGATGTCGGTGCCGAGCAGCCGCAGCAGATCGCGGACCTCGGCCACCTTGATCCGGTTGGTCACCGCCCGCAGTCCGACGCCCGAGAGCGCCCCCAGCACGCGCAGCGCCTTGGCGGTGTTGCCACTGGACGCCTCGATCAAGGTCTGTCCCGCGGCGGTGATGCCATCGAGTTCGTCGCGGATCATGCCCCAGGCGACGCGGTCCTTGACCGAGCCGAAGGGGTTGTGCGACTCCAGTTTCGCGTACAGCTCGACGTGCGCGAGCCCGTGCACCGCGGGGTCGAGGCGCAGCAGCGGCGTGTTGCCGATCAGTTCGGTGATGTGGCCGTAGAGCATCAGGGCGCCTCGGTTTCGCGCGGCACCGGCGTCCGGCGCGGTGCTCGGGGCGGAGTCCGCCGGGCGGGCGCCGGACCCACCGGGATATGGGGCTCGTAGTCGACGTCGCGGCTCACCTGGAAACTGCCCGCGCGGTGGGCCACGGCCAGTTTCGGGGGCGGCGCCTGCATCGAGGCGGAGGCCGCCGACAGGTCCATGTGGTAGGCGGCGGTGTTCGGGAACACGACCAGATCCCCGGACCTGGGACGCTGCGGAAGCGAGACCTTGTGATTGGTGACGAGGTCGCGCTCGAGGCACAGCCGTCCGGCGAAATACACACCCACCGGCCCGGTTTCGTGCACCGGCCGCAGCGCGGGCGCGGTGTCGGCCGCCGAACGCAACGGGGTGAGCGCGCCCTCGTCGTACCGCTCGCTCATCGGGCCCGAGTCGTGCGCGGCGCTCGGCAGGACGATCGGGTCGACCATCACCTCCTGGTCGGCCGGGGTCACCGCGTCGCGGCTGAGGTCGACGTGCACCAGCAGGGTGCCGTCGCCGAGTTCCTTGACGAACTCGACCCGCGCCACCGTCACGCCCGCATGGTCGACGAGGGCCTTGCCCGGCTCGAGCCAGAGCTCGAGCAGATTGTCCGCGGCGACCTGGGCGACCGTGCGCCCGCCGTGCCGCTCCAGGGGTGCGGTGAGCAGGTCGCCGAGCATCCGGGTGGCCGGAATCGTGTTGGCGTACTTGTGGAACACCGGCGTGCCGTGCACCGCCGCGTCATCGATGTGATAGCCGAAGGTATTGTCGCCCCAGCTCATCGGATCGCCACGGCCGAGCAGCGCCTCGCGCAACGCGCGAACGTAGCCGTCGAACCGATCGGCGTCGGCGGTGAAGACCTGGCGCAGACCGCCGCCGAGGTCGAGCACGCGGGGTGAAAGCCCGCGCGCGTACGCCCGTTCGATCAAGGTCAGGCAGGCGTCGAACGCGCGCACCCGTTCGGCGTTCTCGCCGGAATCGATGTGAAAGGCGAAGCCGAGGAAGGAAATCCGGCCGCGATGGGCGCTGAGCAGATCCAACGCGTGGTCGACGTGCTCGAGCGGAACCCCGAAACGGCTCAGCGGCGAGCCGGGGAAGCCGGAGACACGCAGCAGCACCGGCACGGTGGCGCGCTCACCGGCGAGCTCGGCGATGCGGCGCAACTCCCAGAGGTTGTCCACGTTGATGGTCGCGCCGCACTCGATCAGCGTGCGCAGGAACGCCTCGCCCTTCGGTCCGGTCACCTCGATTCGCATCGGCCCGAACCCGGCGCCGATCGCGCTGGCCAGCTCCTGCGGCGAGGCCACATCGATGGCGATGCCCGCGTGCTCAGCGGTGCGGACGAAGGCACGTGACTGATTGGCCTTGTGGGCGTAGCAGATTCGATACCCGGTCCGCTCCCGATCGAGGACCGCGCGCAACTGCTTCAAGTTCTGGGCGAAGACCTGGGGGAAGACCAGATGCACGGGCGAGCCGAACCGGATCAGTGTCTCGTCCAGGGCGTCGCGGGTGTCGAGGAAGGCGCGAACCAGCGGGTGGATCTTCGCGGGTAGCGCCGGTAGCGGCGCCGTCATACCGCGGATTCCGAAGGCTGGGAGGCGATTTCGGCGTGGGCTGGCTCGGGCCGCTCCGCGACGGGGTTGTAACCGCCGTCGCGGATCGCCTCGAACGCGCGCGCCCGGTTGCGCGGGCTGCGGAACTCGGCGGTCACCCGCTTGGTGATCAGATCGACCTCGGCGACGACCAGGCCCATCGACTCCAGAATGCCGGTGATGGTGCGAACACAGTGCTTGCAGTTCATGTCCGGTACATAGAAGGTCCGGTCGTCGGCCGTCGCGGGATCGTCGGCGGTGCGTTCGTCGAGCGTCGCGGCGACCTCGACAGGGCGGCAACCCCTCACGATCTCGGCGAACACCTCGACGAACCGGTCGACCACCATGGGCAGCAAGCTGTAGTGCACGCCGTCGAGCTGATGCGGCATCGCGGCCAGGCAGGCGGGGCGGGTGCCCGGCGGCAGCAGCGCGTACTGGCGGGAGATGAGGTCGAGATCCTCGTGGTACTTGGCGATGGCATCGGCGACGCTCAGGCCCTCGCCGGTGGTCGCGCGGCGCATCACCGTGTGCGCGTCGGCGATGGTGGCGTCCTTCATGGCACGCAGCGTGGCCACCGCGTCGGCGGTGTAGCGCACGGTGCCGTCGGGCTGGGTGGCCAGGGTCACCGGGATCATTCCGCGCCGGTAGGTGGAGGCCTGCAATTCCCAGAACCAGCGCGTCGCGATCGCCGCGAAGAGCCCGGAATCCCGCATGCCCCTGGCGAATTCGACCGCATCGCGGTAGGGCGTCTGGCGGGCGAGCAGGGCGTGCTGGGCCAGTGCGCGGCCGGTCGCCTCGATGCCGACGCGGAAGATCTCGAGCGGGTCGTGGTCGGTGGTGGTGCCCTCGAGCACGGCGCGGTCGCGGGGGCCGAGTCGCTCCGCGCGGCGCACCAGCCCGGTGTCGGCGCGCAGCGCGTGCCACAGCGCCAGGACGGTCTCGCGCACCGCGATCGGCACCAGGGGCCCCAGGCCGTCGGAGCGGAAGTGCCCGGTGTTGGGGATCCCATCGCTGTCGGTCCACGCGATGCGGTGGGTCGCGCTGGTCACCTGCCGTGGGTGGCACGGCCGCATGAAACGCTCCAGGTACAGCCGCTGCGAATAGGTCAGATGGCTGCCTTCCTCGGGAACCAAAGCGGCACAAGTGAATTCGGAATGGCGGGGACCGGTCGGCACCGGCACGTCGTCGAACAGCTCCGGCTGGGCGAGTCCGGCGATGACCCGGGACGCCGCCCTCCGGTCGTAGCGCGGGGTGTCGGTCTTCACGTGACCTCCTCGGCGATCGTGGTGACGCAGGCGGTGAACCGGTCGATCTCGTCGAGGGTGTTGTAGACGTGCGTGCTGACCCGCACCGAGTCCAGGTCGTCGGCACCGGGGTCGGCCGCGGGGGTGCAGTGCAGGCCGGTGCGCACCAGGAAACCCAGCTGGCCGAGCACGAAACCCACGTCGGCCGTGGTGATTCCGGCGAGACGGAACGAGACGATGCCGTATCCGACGGCGCAGGGC
This sequence comes from Nocardia sp. bgisy134, assembly GCF_965341865.1. Classification (GTDB taxonomy): domain Bacteria; phylum Actinomycetota; class Actinomycetes; order Mycobacteriales; family Mycobacteriaceae; genus Nocardia. The sequence goes on along the minus strand of NZ_CBDQZP010000014.1, from coordinate 24,962 downwards.
GCGTAGGCGGGACCGGGGAGGAATTCGAGTCCGGGCACCGCGCGCAGCCCGTCGAGGAGCCGCAGGGTGAGCTCGCGATTGTGCGCGGCGATGGCCTCGAGGCCGAAGGATTCGAGCACGTCGAGCGCGCTGCCGAGGGCCAGGATACCCGGGATGTTGTGGGTGCCGCCCTCGAGCAGCTCCGGCATCACGCCGCCGACCAGCCCCGCTTCGGTGAGCCGCACCCCCGAATTGCCGCCGGGCAGGAAAGGCAGCAGCCGATCGTGAATCCGTCTGCGGCAGTAGAGGATTCCCGTGCCCGGCGCGCCGAACATCTTGTGCGCGGCGAAGACCGCGAAATCGGCGCCGAGCTCGGTCACGTCCACCGGGAGGTGACCGCCGCTCTGACTACAGTCGAAGCACAGCAGCACCGACGGATCGATGCGCCCTCGCAGTTCCTCCAGCGTCGTCACCGCGCCGAAGACGTGGTGCAGGTGACTGGTGACGATCAGCCGGGTGCGCGGCGTGACCTTGGCGAGGATGTCGGCGGTGTCGGCTTCGCCGAGTTCGGTCGTCCGATAGGGGATCAGCTCCACGCGGCGGCCGAACCGAGCCAGCAGGCCGCGCAGATGGTGCCACGGGTGCACCGCGGAGGCGTGATCGCGCGGGTTGTAGAGGATCTCGTCGCCGTCGGCGAGCTCGGCGAGCCCCCAGGACAGTGCGACGGCGTTGAGCGCGGCGGTCGCGCCGCCGGTGAAGACCACCTCGTCGGCATGCCGGGCGCCGAGGAACGCGGCCGTGCGGGCGCGCACATCCGAGATCCGCGCGGTCAGTTCGGTCGCCCACGGGTAGGTGCCGCGACCGGCATTGGCGGTGCGCGAGGAGTGGTAGCGGTGGATGGCCTCGACGACGGGCAGCGGCTTCTGCGTGGTGGCCGCGCTGTCCAGGTAGACCTCGCTCGCTTCGGCGAGCGCGGGGAACAGCGCGCGTACCTTGGCGGAGAGGGGCGGGGGCGAAGCGGGAATCCGGTGGCCGGCGGAGTGTCCGCGCGCGGCAGGGAAGCGGGTGAAATGCGAGCCTGGCGCGGGTGACCGCAACGTGACGCTCCCTTCACGCCGATGCCATGGACACCATTCAACGATACGCACATTTCGTACGGTGATCGAAGGTTTCAGGTGGGCAACGTGTTTCACGCGCTAGCCTGGAGCCCATGCCGTTGAGCCAAGATGAGCGTCAACAGTTTCTCGCGCAGCCGCACATCGCGGCGTTGGCCGTCACGACGGGCCAGGATCGCGGTCCGCTGAACGTGCCGATCTGGTACCAGTACTCGCCGGGCGCCGAGGTGTGGGTGCTGACCGGCCCGGAGTCCGAGAAGATGCGGTACATCCGGCAGACCGGCCGCTTCAGCCTGATGGTGCAGCGCCTGGAGCCCACGGTGCGCTACGTCAGTGTGGAGGGGCCGGTCACCCGGATCACGCCGATGACCGACGAGCTGCACCGCGAGATGGTCGCCCGCTACCTGCCGCCGGACAAGGTCGATGGTTATCTGCGGGCGGCAGAGGCGTACGGCGAGCAGGTCGCGGTGTACATGCGACCCGAGCGCTGGTTGTCCGCCGACCTCGGCGACCTCTCGGCGCTGTAGCGCCGTTCGCTCAGTACCGGCCCTGGAGATAGTCGACCAGGTGCTGGCGTTCGGTCGCGAGCTCCGAGATCGCGCTCTTGACCACGTCGCCGATGCTGACGATGCCGATCAACATGTCGTCGCGCACCACCGGCAGGTGCCGGATCCGGTGGTCGGTCATGATCCGGCGCAGGCTGTCGACGTGATCGTCGGGGACACAGGTGCGGACTTCGACGGTCATGATGTCCGCGACCGGCGTGTCGAGCAGGTCCGCGCCGAGCTCGTGCAAGCGACGCACCACATCGCGCTCGGAGACGATGCCCGCGATTCGCATCCCGTCGGGGGAGACGACCACCGCGCCGATATTGTGCTCGGCCAGCGTGGCCAGCAGACTGCGCACCGTCGTGTCGGGCGGCACCGTGGCGACTTCGCTACCTTTCCTGCGCAAGATCTCCGCGATTCGCATACTTTTCACCATCCAGACTCACGGGGTTCCAGGATCGCAAGTTCGGGACCGTGTGACCAGCACGAATCCGCATCGTTGCGCGGTCGTGCCACAACAGGCGTACTGCGGGCCGTCGGCGTCGCGCCGCTGGAGGCGTTTCGCGGCCCGTGCCGAAGCCGCGCGACTACAAGCGCCGCGCCACGCTGCGGTCGAGATCCCTGGCCAGCAGGGCGATGGCCGCCTGCGAGATGCCCGCCGAGGTGGCCAGGTCGATCGTGGTCAGCTGCGCGATGCGGCGCAGCCGGTAGTCGACGGTGTTCGGGTGCACGTACAGCTGGCGCGCGGTGAGCTGCCGGTTCATGTCGTTGCCCAGGTAGGCGCGCATGGTGTCGAACAGTTCGGGGTGCGCGTCGAGCGGGTCGAGGATGGTGGCGATCCGGCGGGCGGCGGGTCCGCCGCGGGTGAGCTGGTACTCCACCGCCAGATCGGACATCTGGTAGAGCCCGGCGGAGCGGCCGCCGACCCGGACCAGATTCAGCAGCTCGTGGGCCTGCTCGGCGGAATCCGGGATCCGATCGGTGTCGCCGACGATCACCGTGGCGGTGAGCGGGACCTCGGCCCCGGCGGAGAGAGTGTCGAGGAGTTCGGGAGTGAGCTCGGGGATGTCCTCGCCCACGGGGATGAGCAGTGTGCCGCCCTTGGTGGAGAGCAGGGCCAGCACACGCGAGCGGAAGACGGTGGCCAGCTCGGACTGTAGTCGGCGTAGTTTGCGGCGCGCGGCCACCTGCGCGTCGATCCGCGGATCGCGCTCGTCCGGATGCTCCGGCACCGAGAGCGCCACCACCTGATACGACTCCGCGATCGGGATACCCGCCTGCCTGGCCAGCGCGGAACTGCCGCGCCCGCTCAGCAGCGCGGAGGCCAGGGTCTGCGCGGCGGTCTGATGCTCGCGGGCGACGAGATGCTGCTCGTCCACGTAGGCGTCGGAGACCGCGGCCGTGATGACCTCGAGCAGTTCCAGCACCAGATCGGTCGCGACGATCACCTCGTCCACGTCGTCGGCCTTGGCGCTCTCGGTGATCAAGCCGAACGCGATGCGCAGGCCTTCGTGATAGGCGCGCAGGATGGTGCCGAGCGGCACCGCTTCGCGCGCCCACTGGGCGGCGGCCTCCCTGACCTCGCCGAGCTGGTCGTCGTCGGGCACGGTCCTGCGATCGAACATCTCGGCGGCCAGGGTGAGGCAGAATCGCGTCACCTTGGTGACGTCGCCGCGCATCTGCTCACCGGGCAGCGTGCGGCACGGGGCGACACAGGTGGCGAAGTAGCCGACCATCCGCGACGCCACCCCGTCGGTGTTCTGCAGCGGTACCGACGCCGGCTGGCCGCCGATTTCGAGCGCCGTGGTGGACGGGTCGGCGGACAGGTCCAGCGCGGTGAAGGTCATTCGTAGTGCTCCAGTGCCACATCGGACGTCATAGAACAGCGCCCGAATTGTTGCATCACTATACGAAACGGTTATCGGCATGGGGAGTGTTCGATGAGATCAATTGCACCGCAGCACCGTTGTGCGAGGCCCCAGATGCAAGGCATCGGCGACGGCATCGAGGCGTGCGCGGTACGGAGTGCCACCGCCCGGCGGTCTCCCGCGCGAAGTGTCCGGGACGGTGGGAGGCGAGTCGCGCATAGCTGAACCCTCTCGCCGAGGATGGTCCGGTCGTGCCCGTCGCCGGTGCCGGTCGTCGATCGACGCGGCGGAAGTCGTTCGGGCCTTCGCGCGCTTGCCGGTGCCCGCGCTCGATCGGAGCCGGACCGAGCGCGGGCCGGAGGCGAGCCGGTCGGAAGGGGCGCCCGTTCCGGTCCCCGCCGCGGGAGCAGCGGCCTACCCGGAGCCGTCTTCCATTGCGCTGCTGCGGATCTCGCGCTCTATCGCGACGGCGGCATAGTGCTGTCCACGGGCGCGCAACTGGGCGATGCGTCGGTGCAGTGCGTCGGTGCCGTAGACGGCGGCGATATCGGCGACGCCGAGCCGGCGGGAGCGATGTAGCGGCTGATCCATGTCAAAGACCTTCGGGATGTTGCGAGGAGTCTCGTGGCAACGCTGGCACGGGCTCGGTGAAGCTCCTCTGCTTTCGGGCCGAGTGTAGGTCGGTGTTCGATACAGATGCAAGTACAGATGCGCGAACATCGCTGTGTGATAACGGTTTTGGCAACGCGTCGTGATCTTGGACGGGCTGACTGTCTCGGTCGGTGACCCGTCGGGCCCGCAAACCCGAGGCGACGGAATCCGGTAGCGGTGGTTTCGTCGCGCCCGCGGTCCTGAATCGCCGCTCCGGTCGCCGATGCGCTTGTCGTCGAAACCGTTGTTGGCCGACCAGCACGGTGGTACTGTCCAGACACATGTCCAGCTATCTGTCTCAACGGTTGTATCCGTCGCAGCCGGTCTGGATGAACCTGTTCTCGAAATCGAGGTGTGTGATGACAGCCAGGGTGTCCGGTGCGGGCGAGGGGAGAGCGCCGTGAAGATCTCCGTCGACCTCGATCTGTGCCAGGGTCACGCCGTCTGCCAGTCCGAGGCGCCCGCCGTCTTCACCGTGCCCAAGCGCGGCCACGTGGAGATCCTCGATCCCAGCCCGGATCCGGCGCAGCGCGACGCGGTCGCGAGCGCGATCCGCTACTGCCCGACCAGGGCGCTCTCCCTCACCGACGACGAGAACGACCACGCCGCGAAAGGTGCACACTGATGGCGACTTACGACCGCGCCGAGCTCGACGAGATGATCCGGCGCTGGGTCCTGGAGAACCAGCGCTGCGAGGAGAAGGGTGACTGGAAGCCCCTCGCCGAGATGTACACCATGGACGCCACCTACGGCTGGAACTACGGCCCGGCCCAGGAATTCATGGCCGTCGGGCGCGAGGAGATCCGCGATATCGCCCTCGGCCAGGAGATGACGGGTCTGGAGGGCTGGACCTATCCGTATCAGGAGTTCGTGGTCGACGACCGGTCCGGCACGGTGATCGGTTTCTGGAAGCAGGTCGCCGACGCGCAACGCCCCGACGGACGCCCGTACAGCCCGGAAGGCATCGGCGGCAGCTGGTTCCGCTACGGCGGCGACTTCCAATGGTCGTGGCAGCGCGACTTCTTCGACTTCGGCAACGTCTCGGCGTTGTTCCTGGAGATGATCACGAACAACGCGCTGACCCCCGGCATGCAGCAGCGGATCGCCCGCTCGACCTCCGGTACGCCGCTGCCGGGCTGGTACGGCGTCGGCGAAGCGCCCGCCCCGCTCTGGTGACGGCGATGAGCACGACACCGAGCCGCTACGCGCGATTCTCCCGGCAGACGCTGGCGGCGCTGGTGCCCGAACTGCTGCTGTGCGGGCACCTCATCGACCGTTCCGGAATGGCGCACTCCATCGCCGCGTTCGGCAGGACGGGCATGACGGAGGTCGCCATCGAGGAGTGGCAGCTGGCCAGCCCGGTGTACACGCGCAGGATGCAGCGGGCGCTGGGTTTCGCTGGCGACGACGTGCCGACCATCTTCAAGGGGTTGCAGCTCGACATCGGCGCGCCGCCGCAGTTCATGGATTTCCGCTTCCGCGTGGACGATCGCGATCACGGCGAGTTCTGGCTCGATCACTGCGGCGCGCTGGCCGATGTCGAGCCGATGGGCGAGGACTTCGTCGTCTCGATGTGCCACGACATCGAGGACCCGACCTTCGACGCCACCGCACTGGCGACGAATCCGCACGCGCAGGTGCGCCCCATCCACCGCCCGCCCCGCCATCCCGCGGACCGCACGCCGGTCTGCGCCTGGCGGGTCACCATCGATCCGGCGCACGAGCCGCCGCCGATACCGCGCGACGCCGGGCTCGTCGCCGATTCCGCTGCGGCCCGTACGGAGTTGGCGCCCATCGTTCCCGCGGAAGACGGGCTGTCCGACTACGCGGGACCGCTGCTGAGCGACCTGCGCTTCGCGGACTTCTCGCACTCCGCACTGGTGCGCATCGCCGAGGAGGTGTGCCTCCAGCATCATCTGCTCACCCTCGGTTTCGTGCTCGCCGTGCGGGCCAGGGCCGACGCGCCGAGCGCGGCGGCGATCGCGCGCAAGCAGTTCACCGGCATCGCCGGACTCACCGCCGACCGAATCCGCCGCTGTCTGCGGCTCGGCGACGACGCGGAGGCTCTCGCCACGGTGCTCGCGGCGCATCCGGCGCTGAATCCTCTGCCCTACACCGGCATCGCCATCGACTATGCGAACGACGCTGTCCGCCTGCGCATTCCGCGCAAAAGTGGCGCCGGGACCGACGGCGCGTGGCCCGCCATGCTCGCCCCCGACCACCTCGCCCCGCTGGACGCGCTCGCCCGCGCGGTGAACCCGCGCTGGTTCGCCGCGGCAGCCGACGCCGAGGGCGGCGTGCTGACTGTCGATTTCCGGCTCGCCGACACACCGTTTCGCGAGTGCGCCGAGGTGGCGGTGACGCGGTTCAGCACCGGCGCGCGGTTCGAGTTCGCTGACCGTGGAAAACCTTTGCCGCTCACCGTGGTGTGACGGCCGAGAGCGAGACGACACCTGATGGCCAACAATTTTGCCGACCTGTTCGAGCACGCCGTCGACGCCATGCCCGACCGGATCGCGGTACTCCAGGGCGAGCGCCGTGTGAGCTTCGCGGACCTCGACGCCAGGGCCAATCGACTGGCGCACCACCTCGCGGCATCGGGCGTCGAGGCGGGCGCCCACGTCGGTTTCCAGATGCACAACAGCGTGGAGACCATGGAGACGCTGATCGCCTGCTTCAAGCTCGCGGCCGTCCCGATCAACATCAACTACCGATACGGCCCAGCGGAACTCGCCTACATCTACGACAACGCCGATCTCGACGCGCTCGTCTACCACGCCCGCTATTCGGACGCGGTGCGGGCGGCCAGATCTCGAGTCCCGCGCGTGCGGCACGCGCTCCGCGTCGACGACGAGACGGTGCACCAGGCCGACGCCGACGCCGTACCGTACGAGAGCGCGTTGGCGGAGCATCCCGGGACGCGGCCCGCGGCGAAGCGCGGTCCCGACGACCTGTTCATGATGTATACCGGCGGCACCACCGGGCTGCCGAAGGGCGTCATGTGGCGGCAAGAGGACATGTGGCGGGTGCTCGGCGGCGGGATCGATTTCTACACAGGCGAACCCGTGGCCGACGAGTACCAGCAGTCGCGCACCGGCGCGGCAGGCGAGCCGAGCATCTGGTTCGTACTGCCGCCGCTGATCCACGCGGCCGCGATGATGCCGACCTTCACCGCGCTGTGGTCGGGCAACGCGGTGATCTTCGAGCGCCGTTTCGAACCCGCCGCGGTGTGGGCGGGCGTGGCGCGGCATCGGCCGCAGGTGCTGGTGATCACCGGAGATGCCATGGCGCGGCCGCTGATCGACGCCTACCGGCAGCGGCCCGCCGACGCGTCCTCGCTGCTGGCCATCGCCTCCGGCGCGGCGCTGCTCTCGCAGGCGGTGAAGAACACCCTACTGGAGATGTTTCCGTCGGCGATCGTGTCCGACTCCATCGGATCGTCCGAAACAGGCTTCGGTGGAATAGGTTTCGCGCAGAAGGACGACGACCCCGCGCGCGGGCCCCGGGTGCGGACCGGTCGCGGCGCGGTGGTGGTCGACGACGAGGGGCGTCCGGTGCCGCCGGGCGCCGAAGGCCGGCTGGCGAAGACCGGGGCGGTGCCGCTCGGGTACTACAAGGATCCCGAGAGGTCCGCCCGGCTGTTCGAATCCGTGGACGGCGCCCGCATCGTGGTGACCGACGACCGCGCCAGGGCCGAGGCCGACGGCTCGGTGACCCTGCTCGGGCGCGGCGACATGGTGATCAACACCGGCGGCGAGAAGGTGTTCGTCGAAGAGGTCGAAGGCGTGCTGAAGGCGCACGCGCGGATCTACGACGCGGTGGTGGTCGGCGTGCCGCACGAGCGCTGGGGCCATCAGGTCGCGGCGGTCGTCACGGTGCCGGAATCCGGCCCGATCGACTTCGGCTCGCTGGAACTGCACGTGCGGCGCCACCTGGCCGGGTACAAGGTGCCGAAACAGATCTGGGTTGCCGACGCCATCGTGCGCTCGCCCAGCGGCAAACCGGACTACCGCTGGGCCCGGGACCATGTCGCGGGTCGCGAACCCGATCACCGATCCGCGTGAACCGCATCGCCGCAGGACATTTCATCCCAGGAGGTAGACATGACCGCACCGTCGATGCCGACGGGTTTCGACTTCACCGATCCCGCGCTGTGGCAGAACCGTAGTCCCGTCGAGGAATTCGCACTGTTGCGCCGCACCGCGCCGGTGTGGTGGAACGGGCAGTCCGACGACGCCTCGGGCGGCTTCCGCGACGGGGGCTACTGGGTGGTGAGCAAACTCGCGGACGTCAAGGAGATCTCGCGGCACGCGGAGCTCTACTCCTCGCAGCGCAAAGGCGCGATCATCCGGCTGCCGGGCGACATCACTCCGGAGCAGATGGAGCTCACCGGCGCGCTGCTGGTCAACATGGACGCGCCCAAGCATTCCAAGATCCGCCGGATCGTCTCCAAAGGATTCACCCCGCGCGCGGTCGAAAGCCTGCGCGCGGCGTTGACCGAACGGGCCGAGCGCATCGTGCACGCCGCGAAGCGCACGGGCGGGGGTGATTTCGTGCAGCAGGTGGCCTGCGAGCTACCCCTGCAGGCGATCGCCGAACTGCTCGGCGTGCCGCAGGAGGATCGGCGCAAGCTCTTCGACTGGTCGAACCAGATGCTCAACTACGACGACCCCGAGTACGGCGACCCGACCGTGGCCTCGGCCGAAATCCTGGGCTACGCGTGGAACATGGCCGAGCAGCGCCGTGATCGTCCGGCGCACGACATCGTCTCCGAACTGGTGTACGCCGACGTCGACGGCGAGGCGCTGGCCTCCGACGAGTTCGGCTTCTTCGTCATCCTGCTCGCGGTGGCGGGCAACGAGACGACGCGCAACGCGATCACGCACGGCATGAAGGCCTTCGTGGATCACCCCGAGCAGTGGGAGATCTACCGCGCGCGACGCCCGCGCACCGCGCCCGACGAGATCGTCCGGTGGGCCACTCCGGTCACCGCATTCCAGCGCACCGCCACCGCGGACGTCGAGCTCGGCGGGCAGCGGATCCACGCCGGGCAGCGGCTCGGATTGTTCTACAGCTCGGCCAATTTCGACGAGGACGGCTTCGCCGACCCGTTCGTCTTCGACATCCTGCGCGATCCGAATCCGCACGTCGGCTTCGGCGGGACGGGCGCGCACTACTGCGTCGGCGCGAACCTGGCCCGGCTGGAGATCGATCTGATGTTCAACGCGATCGCCGACGCGATGCCCGCGCTGCGGCAGGTCTCGGATCCGGTGCGGTTGCGGTCGGGCTGGATCAACGGGGTCAAGAGCTGGCAGGTTCGATACGAGTGAGCCGGTGACGCTCGGACGGCCGCGGTGTGGTGCCGCGGCCGTCCGAGCATGTCCGCCGAAGTCCCGGCGCTCAATCGCCCCGCCCGCCCGCCGCACCGCGCCTGCGGTAGCGCACCCGGCAGGGCTGCTCCAGCTGCACCACCATCTTCGAATGGTCGTTGCGGTAGCTCTCCGAAGGCTGAGCCATCTCGAACTCCCAGTCCCGCAGCAGGATCGAGAAGATCGCCTTGAGCTGCATGAGCGCGAACGCGGCGCCGACGCAGCGGTGCCGCCCCGCCCCGAACGGAATCCAGGTCCAGCGATTGACGATGTCCTCCTGATTCGGATCGAGGTAGCGGCCGGGGTCGAAGGCGTCGGGGTCGGGAAAGTCCTCGGGCAGCCGGTTCGAGATGGCCGGTGTGGCTGCCACGTGATCGCCCTCGGTGATGTGGTGACCGCAGACCTCGAAATCGCCTCTGGCGACCCGCATCAGGATGATCAGCGGCGGATGCAGCCGCAGCGTCTCCTTCACTACCGCCTCCAGGCGCGGAATCCGGCGCAGCGCACCGAAACTCACCGGCGAGCCGTCGGCGTAGAGTTCGTCCAGCTCGGCGACGACGCCGTCCAGCAGCTCCGGGTGGCGCAGCAGTTCGATCACGGTCCAGGCCGCGGTGCCGGAGGTGGTGTGGTGGCCGGCGAACATCATCGAGATGAAGATGCCGGTGATCTCGCTGGCGCTGAAGCGCGGAGCGCCGTTCTCGTCGGGCACGGAGACGAGCACGTCGAGCATGTCGCGGTCGCCGCGCTCGGCGGGGGGACGGGCGGCCCGCTGGTCCATGATTCCCTGCACCAGATCGACGAGCGCGGCCCGGGCCTCGTCCCTGCGGCGGAAACTCTCGATCGGCGCGTAGGGGTCCACGTAGGCCAACGCGTCGGTGCCGCGTTCGAGTTCGTGGTACAGGTGCGCGAACCTGCCGTCCAGTTCGTTGCGGAATTTCGCGCCGATGAGGCAGGCCGAGGAAGTGTAGATGGTCAGCTCGGCGAAGAAATCGAGCAGATCGATCTCGCCCGCGTCGCCCCAGCGCGCCAGCATCCGCTCCACCTCGGCGGCGATCGTGGCCGCGTGCCCGCGCATGTGCTCGGCCCGCAGCGCCTGGTTGTGCAGCATCTCCTGACGGCGTTCCGGACTGGCGTCGAAGACCACGCCCTCGCCGAAGATCGGCTTCATGAACGGATAGGCGGCGCCCTGGTCGAGATCCTCGTCGCCGGCACGGAAGAAGAACTCGTTGGCTTCCGCCCCGGAGAGCAGGATGACCTGTTTGCCCGCGAGCTCGAAGGCGCCGATGTCGCCGCATTCGGCGCGCACCCGGCGCATCAACGCGATCGGATCGGAGCGGAACTCCTCGAGATGTCCGTGCTCGTGCTCGCCGCCGGAGACGCGCTGTGGTTTCACCAGAGTCATCGGAAATCCTTCCACAGATACCTGTCCAGACATATGCTGGACACGTGTCTGGACAGTACTACTGTCGACCGGACGCGAGCAAGGGATACGCGATCGCGTGATCACGCGCAGGGCCCTGCCGAAGGGGTGAAGAGTTGGACGCACGGCAACAGTCCTTCCGGGGGCGCTACCCGAACCTGTGGGCCACGTGGGTGACGATCCGGCTCAAACTCGCCGGGCTGGCGCTGGTTTCGACGATCGTGGCCGTGCTGTTTGTCGCCTCGGCGCTGTACACGGGTCGCTTCGAGCCGACCGCCACGGTCGTCGTCGATGCGCCGCGCACGGGCTTGGTGCTCGATCCCGACGCCGCGGTGCGCCTGCGCGGTGTCGACATCGGGCGCGTCGCGGCCGTCGAACCGCACGATGGCCGGGTGTGGCTGCGGTTGGCGCTCGACCCCGGCCTGCTGCGGATGGTCCCGGAGAACACCCTGGTCGATATCCGCTCGACGACGGTCTTCGGCGCGAAGTACGTCAACTTCGTGGCGCCCGCCCACCCGTCGTCGCGCCCGCTCGCGCCGGGGGCGCTGATTCGCGGGGAATCGGTGACGGTCGAATTCAACACGCTGTTCCAGCGACTCTCGACGCTGCTGGCGGCAATCGAACCGGCACGGCTGAACGCCACCCTCGCCGCGTTGAGCGCGGCGTTGCAGGGGCGCGGCGACACGCTCGGGGATCTGCTGGCGCGCACCGACGCCGTACTGCGAGAACTGAATCCGAGCCTGCCGCAACTCGGACTCGATATGGCCGCCACAGCCGAGGTCACCGGCCTCTACGCCGACACCGCGGGGGAGTTGCTGCGCACGGTCGGCAACGCGACCGCGACCGGCGTGACCGTCGCGGACCGGGCGGCGGACCTGGACGAGATGCTGCTCAACGTGCTGGGTCTGGCCGAGACCACCCGCGCGGTCTTCACCGAGAACGAGCAGCAGCTGGCGACGGCGGTCCGGCTGCTGCGGCCGGGCGCCGAGTTGCTGCACGACTATCGCCCTGTGCTGCGCTGCGTGATCATGGGCATCACCTCGGTCATGCCGTTGGCGAACGCGATATTCGGCGGGATGAAGCCGGGCGCGGTGTTCAACAGCAACTTCATGCTGGCCTCGGAGCCGTACAAGTACCCGGAGGATCTGCCGAAGGTCAACGCGACCGGCGGTCCGGACTGCTCCGGTATCGAACAGCGCACGCCGGGTTCGCACGCGGACTATGTCGTCACCGACATCAACGAAGGGCCGCCGTTCGTCCCGCCGACCAGCGCCCAGCTGCACACGAATCCACAGACGGTGTTCGAGATCTTCTTCGGTGGACTGCCCGGCGTGGGTCGCCGATGAGGAACGTCAGGCGTCGAGCACATGGGGCAGTCCCGCGCGGTAGCGATCGGCGTCGAGGAGCTTGGCCTGATCGAAGAGCGGCAGCGAGACCAGAGGGAAGATCGGCGTGCGCAGGCCGGGGTCGTCGGCGGCGTCCATGATCGCGTTGGCCGCGGCGCGGCCGGACTCGTTGGCGCCTTCCATGGTCGCGAGGTCGATGTGGCTGCGCACGTGGTCGCCGCCGAAGAACAGATTGGGTATGGCGCAGTGCGCCGACGGCCGATGCACGTAGGAGCCGGCGGTGTTGACCAGCAACGGTGTCGCATTGTCGATTTCGCCACCGCGCCAGCTGATTCCGGGATCGAGATGCCAGGAGTGGATGTCCTCGTCGCGCAGCCAGCCCGTCGCGGTGTTGAGCCATTCCTTCAGCTGGGCCCACACTTCCGCCGCGATCTCCGCGCGCGAGCACTCCTTGGCCGGTCGGCCGTACAGCAGACCGGGGGAGTCCCAGTCGGAGATGTCCACCGAGAGACACTCTCGCACCGAGCCGTCGCCGTAGCGTGCGGCGAAATCGCCGACCCACATGGGCGCTTGGCGCAATGCGGTGAGCGCCCACGGCGAACCGAGCGCGGCGATATGGCCCTCCGGCAGCTCGGTCGTCCTGGCGAGGTAGTACTGAATGCCGACCATCCAATCCGTCTGCAGGTGACGCATGCCCGCCAGTCGCGGGTCGGCGTCGAGGATCTGGTCGCTGAGCAGCGGCCGCGCTCGCTCGACCGGCATGGCGCAGACGTACCAGTCCGCCGTGACGGTGTCGGCCGCGCCGTTCGCGCCACGCACGGTCGCCGAGACGACGCGCCCACCGCGCAGTGCCAGCGCGCTCGCGCCCCGGTTCATGACGAAACGGACACCGAGCGAACGCAGGTAGCCGACCCAGGGATCGATCCACGCCTCGTTGGTCGGGCGGTTCAGAATACGGTCGATCCCCGCGGCGTACTGCGGAATCGCTCCGGTCGCGGCCAGCACCAACGCCTCGCCGATGGTGCCGATAGTGCGCGCCGAGCTGAGGTGCGGTTTCGCGGCGACGGTGATCCGGGTGAGCGCGCTGACCAAGTAGTCGCGGTAGGCGGGCGACTTGCCCTCGGCGCGCAGGATCTGCTCCCAGGTGATGTACTCCCATTGCCCGAAACGCCGCTGCTCGCAAGAGGTGAACCAGACCGTCATCTGCTTGGCGAAGAACGCGAGTTCGTGCGGCGGCAGCTCGGGAACGAAACCGAACGCGCTCATCAGAGTGTTCTGTAGTCGTTGCGGCGTCAGCTGGTCGATCGCGCCGAGCTCGACCGGCGTGAAAATCGGTGGGCGCCCGCGGAATCCGGCGACGGTGCCCTCCACCCGCACCAGGTTGCCCGCGACGCCGTCGTGGTTGCCGGGGAACGGAATGCGCCGCATGGTGTCGGGAAGGTTCTGGTAGCAGCCGGGGAAGAAGCGAAAGCCGTGCTCGCCGGGCAGATCGAGCCGGCCCTCCGTGCCGGTGCCCGGGACGCCCATGCTCCTGGCCTTGCCGCCGAGGAAGGCGGGTTCGTAGACGGTGACCTGGTATCCGCGCTCGGCGAGTTCGTGAGCGGCGGAGAGCCCCGCGACGCCGCCGCCGAAGATCGCGACCGTTCGCCCCGGCGCGGGCGCTCGCCGCGCTACGGGCGCGGCGGTGGCCATCGGAGCGCTCGCCAACAGGCCGGCGCCCGCCGCCAGCGCACCGCGTAGGACATCGCGACGGGTCGGGGAAATACCGGAAAACGGTCGCTGATCACGCATGTCGAACTCCTGGGACGGCGGCGGTGGCGGGCGTGATGGCCGGGTGCGCGCGGGACTGCCACCAGTCGGCGGCGGTGTCGCGGGCTTCGTGGAGGAGTTCGGTCAGCACCGGACCGACCGACGGCCAGGCCGCACGCAAGGCGCCAACGGCCAGCGCGGCGGCGAGGCCAGGGGTGAAGACGTCCTTCGGATCCTTTGTCCGGGAGAAGATCTCGGTCACCGCCCGTGCTAGCTCCGGGTCGCCGGTGGCGCGGCGGTACAGCTGAATCTCCAAGGGGCTCATGGGCGTCGCGCGAGACAACCGGTTCGTCCACTGGTAGATGCCGAGACATTCGGTGAGGCGCTGGGACTCCCAGGCGCGCAACGCCGCGTCCAGGCGCTGCGGTTCGTGCAGCACCGGGGCGGCGAGTTCGCCGAGCCGTCTGCCGTAGTGCAGCGCGTCCCGAATGCCCTGCGCCGTCACGGGATCCTTGAAATGACCGGCGTCGCCGGGCAAGGCCCACCCGGGCCCGCTGGATCCCCGGAAGTAGGAGACGAGCCCGGTCGCCGAGCGGACGCGACCCACGCGCTCGCATCCCGCGAGCCGCGCCGTCAACCCCGGAATCCGTTCGATCGCTTCCCGATAGCGTCGTTCGGCCCCGCCGGGTCCCGGACGGTCCTGGCTCGCGGGCGGTTGTACGAGGGCGAGCAGCAGCCCGTCGTCGCAGGGGAAGGCGGTGCCGAGATCGGCGCCGTCGCGCCACTGCGCGGCCACCCCGCGCCATTCGACCGCCGTGTCACGCCAGTAGGCGAAATAGCAGTCCCGCCCGCTCGGCGCGAAGAGCCGAGGGCGGGACGCACCGGCCAGCCGAGCCACCGTGCTGCGCCGTCCGTCGGCGCCGACGACGAGAGCGGCGCGCAATTCGTGCGTGCCGGACGAATCGGTGTACCGCACGCCCGCGCATCGTGTTCCTCGCCAGAGCAATTCGCCGACCCGCGCGCCATCCCGCAGCTGCGCTCCCGCGGCGACCGCGGTGGCCGCGAGCGCGGCGTCCAGGCCCGTGCGGCGCACACACAGCGCGTAGTCGACGCCGTCGACCGGCGCGAACGAGGAGCGAATGGCATGGCCCGCGCCCGCCGCGTAGGCCGTCCGCATCGGTGGCGCGCCCAACTCCGCGACACGATCGAGCGCACCGAGACGCCGCAGCTCCGCGACTCCGCCGGGCCACAGCAAGTGCGTGGAGAGCGTGTCGGAGGGAAGCCGAGTCGCTTCGAGCAGCACCACCCGCCGACCGGCCTGCGCGAACGCGGCGGCCGCCGCCGACCCGGCGCAGCGCGCGCCGACCACGACGACCTCGGTGTCCTCGACCGGGATGGCAGAAGCGCCGCTCATCATCGAACCGCCTCGGTCACTGCGTCTCGGACATGGTGTCCGATCGATGGTGCGGCTCGGCGCCTCTCGCTGTCAACGGCCGCACGGCAGAATGGAACTCATGGATCCATCCAGCGGACGACCTCGGCGACGCCGCACCGTCGCGCGACGTGCGGGCGGCGGATGCCTTCGCTGACGAGAGCCCCGAAGAACGCGCGCAAGCAGGTCGACGACCGGCGCGCGGAATTCGAGCGACGCGTCCTACGCGCCGTCGAAGAGCTGCTCGCCGACGGAACGCCTTACACCGAGATCGCGGTGCAGAAGATCGCCGCGGCGTCGGGTTCCGCGAGATCGACCTTCTACCGCTACTTTCCGGACAAGAGCCGGCTACTGATCCGCATGGCGGAGCTGGCGACCGCGGACCTGTTCGACGCGGCGGAGACGTGGTGGCGCGCCGATCACGGTGACCGCAGGGCGGGAGTGGTCGGTGCGATCGGCAGCATGATCGCGGGGTTCCGTGAACATCGCTATCTGCTGCTGGCGCTGAGTGAAGTCGCCGCCTACGACCGAGATGTGGGGCGGTACTGGAGAGGTCGGGTCGCGTCCTTCGTGGATGTGGTGCGCACTCGGCTCGAGACGGATCGCGCCGAGGGGCGAATAGATTCGTCCGTCGACCCGACCGCGACGGCGGTGGTGCTGACGGCGATGGTCGAGCGATCGATCACGGCCGCCTTCGCGGCGAATTCGGTCGTCACCGACGACGCGCTGGCGGAATCGCTGGGGCGGGCGATCTGGCTCGTCGTCTACGGTGACGCGCCGTGCGCGTGATCGGGACAGAAGAGACTGAGCCGCAACGACATTCGAGGGCAAACTATTCGTCGTCCAGGCCCGCGGACAAGTACGCCGCCGCCGCGAGCCACTGTCTGCACTGCGGGCCGTGCACCTCGTGGAACTGGAGTATCTCGCGGGCGCGGCGATAGGTGAGGCCACCGGGCTCGGCGCCGCAATCGGCGGCGGACACATCGCCCGCGGCGGGTGGTCGCAACGTCTCTACACCGGCGCCTCCGAAGAGCGCGTCCCGGTGGGGAGTTCGAAATGGCTGACTCATGTCGACCGCCCCTCGCGTCTGGCAAAGGGGAGGCGAATTGTCTGTCGACGCCGGCGCGAACTCCCTGCGCGCCTCCCCGCGTTACTCTTTGCCCGAGTTTAGGGCCGCGTACCTTACAGATGCAAGTACATCTGCACGAACGACGGCGAGGAATGGAAAACGGCGGCCGTCGACGGATGCCGACGGCCGCCGTTGTGGCGCAGCGGCTTTCCCAGGCGCGTCGCACTATTTCCTGATGCGTCAGTAATTTCGCCGACCCGGCGCGATTATCGATGACACGTCAGGATATTTCGGCGCGCCGGATATTTGCCGACTGGCCGGTATCCGCGGTGTGCGCGTCAGGGTTTGCGCGCGACGGCTCCGTATGCGGAAATGGGCCGGATCTCGCCCACCTCGGTATTCTCGGCGCGCCACTGGGTGATGGAGGTGAATCCGGGGTCGACCAACTCCAAACCGTCGAAGACGGCGCGAATCTGGGCCTGCGGGCGCGGCACGTACGGCACGCCGCCGGTGCCGGTGTAGTTCTCGCAGAGGGTCACGTACTCCTGGCTGTCGTCCGTGCCGTCCCACATCACCAGGTAGCTGCCCGACGGCACGGCGTCGAGCGCCGTGTGAACGATGCGCAGCAATTCGTCGTAGGTCTTGGCGTGGCCGAGCACGCCCATGAACATGACGGCGATCGGCTTGTTGAAATTGAGGACGTTCTGCGCGTCGGCGACGATCTGCTCCGTGTCGTGGAAGTCGCAGTCCACGTAGGTGGTGACGCCTTCCGGGGTGGTGCTGGTGAGCAGCGCCCTCGCGTGGGTCAGCACGAGCGGATCATTGTCGACGTAAACGATTTTCGCGTCGGGCGCCACGCTCTGCGCCACCTCGTGGGTGTTCTGCATGGTCGGCAGGCCGGTGCCGATGTCGAGGAACTGGCGGATGCCGACCTCGCTGGCCAGGTAGCTGACCGCGCGGATCAGGAACTGGCGCGACTGGACGGCCATCGTGGTGATGTCGGGGTCGACCTCGATGCCCGCATCACCTGCGACCCTGTCGATTTCGTAGTAGTCCTTGCCCCCCATCCAGTAGTTCCAGATTCGGGCGGAATGGGGGATGTCGGTCCGGATGAGCGGGCTCTGGTCTTCGGGCATCGCGTGTGACTCCTCGGGAACGTGCGTGCTGGCCGGATGTCCGCCGCCCTTGACCGATGTTCGGCGGCGCGCCGCGCGCGTCTTGCACCGAGGTTGTCGCGAATGGACGGTACATCCGATGTGCTCTGTGACAGTACAAGATTCGGGTGGTGTCAGCGGACTGGATCCGCCAGCTGATCACGGTCTTTCCGCGACTGACGAATCACCGGTCTCAAAGCCGACCGGTAGGTCCGAATTATTCTGCGCCGCATGGTGAACTTCGTGCTATCGTCCGGACGTGGGTGCAAATGCAAGAACGTTTGAGCGTGCATCTGCAAGCACCCAAGCGGATAGGTCCCTCACACTGGCAGTAACCGAGGAGTGGGAAATGTCGGGTACAACCACACACAAGATCACGAGCGCCTGGCGCAAGAGTTCGTACAGCGGGCCGAGCGGCGGCAACTGCGTCGAAGTAGCGGAGGTGTCCAATGGCCTGGTCGCCGTGCGTAACTCGCGCGACCCCGAGGGCGCGGTCCTCTTCTACACACGCCCCGAGATCGACGCGTTCGTTCGCGGAGCAAAGGCCGGGGAATTCGACGATTTGACTAGCTGAAAGGTAACATTGCGGTCGGTGCGGTGTGTCTCGAAACGACAAGTGTGTGACACACTGGTGGGCAACCTCGAGTATCGGAGACGAACTCCATGATCGCAGAACCCAACGACGACGGCCTCGTGCAATCGGTTGTCGCGGAGCATGGTCCGACTGTGCTCCGGATCGCCCTGGGTGGGCAGTTGCGCAAGCTACGCGAGAGTTGCAGCATCACCCGCGAGGCCGCCGGCGACGCGATTCGTGGCTCGCACGCCAAGATCAGTCGTCTCGAGTTGGGCCGCACCGGTTTCAAAGAACGCGACATCCGCGATCTCCTAACCCTTTACGGCGTAACCGATCCCGTCGAACGCGAGCGGTTCCTCGCGCTGGCCAGACAGGCGAACGAGCCCGGCTGGTGGCACCGCTACAGCGACTTGCTGCCTTCGTGGTTCGGCACCTACCTGGGGCTGGAGCAAGCGGCCAACAAGATCCGCACCTATGAGGCGCACCTTGTGCCCGGCCTGCTACAGACGCCCGAATACGCAAGGGCCGTCTTGTCTCTCGGCAACGACGACGCCGACACCGAACGACGCGTCGCCGTGCGCCAGCGCAGGCAGGAGATCCTGCACCGGACGGATCCGCCGATCGTCTGGGCGGTGATCGACGAGGCCGCGCTGCACCGTCCGGTGGGCGGGCCGCAGGTGCACCGCGAGCAGATGCAGCACCTCATCGCGCTGGCCGGCCTACCGAACGTGACCCTTCAGGTCCTGCCGTACTCGGCGGGCGAGCACGCGGCCGCGGGCAGCTCCTTCAGCATCCTGCGCTTCGCTCAGCCCGAGCTACCCGACATCGTGTACCTGGAGCACCTGACCAGCGCCCTGTACCTGGACCGCAGGCAGGATCTGGCGCTGTACCTCTCGGTGATGGACCGCTTGAGCGTGCAGGCCTTGCCGCCGCAGAAGTCGGTCGAGATGTTGGCATCGTACGCGTGACGATCGTCCGGCAGCGCTGAGGAGCGTCGCCGAAGATCATGTGGCGCCGCCGATGGTCTGCCAGTACGGCCGAAGACCTCGCGGTGTATCCGAGAAATCACCGAGTGCCGCTGGATGCGGTGCGGTGCCGTCGATAACTATCTGCCGTCGATAACTACCTGGCGCCGCTGATGCAGCTCGACGCCCTGAAGATCACGAGCGGTCTCTTTTCTGATTTTTGCCGCCTGGCTCGGGCCGAAAACGATTGACGGCGAGAAGATCCCGTTGTGGCTCGAGCGTCGTCGTCGGTCCGGACGACGCGAGAAGCGGCGAGGTCGCGCTGGGTGTCGCGCACACCGGCTCGGCGGACGGAGGTGATGTCCGGCCGTGTCCTGCCGCAGGCGAGATTCGCTGGCGCGCAGCGCTGTTCGGCCGCCGCGCGCGGTGATTAACCGGCTACTGCCTGATGAAGGTGGATGCGATGCGCCAGAACGTCGCCGGCTGCAACGCCTCGAGATCCCAGTCGTCCGCCATGGCGTGCGCCGTGGACACGATCCGATCGATGTCGAAATCGTTCCGGGTGGCCGCTCCGGTGGACTCGACGGCATCGATGACGAACGCGACTGCCGTTTCTCGTGAGTACGCGGTATTTCTGTGGCCGCTCGGGGCCGACGATGTGCTCATAGCTCTACCGTTCGCTGGCTGGTCGGCCAGTGCGGTGTCGGCGAACCCGATCCGGCCGCCTGTAAGTGGTTGGTCCATAAGAACGCCCCTGACTGTAGGCGGCAGCAAACCTCCGGCGACTTTTGCCCTCGGTTCGCCCACACGGCCTCCCCTGGTTGTCCTCTATATAGCTTTGCGGAACTGAGTTTAGGTCCGTGTGCCTTTCAGATGCAAGTACATCTGCACGATCGATTGTATTCGCGCAAAAGGTTTTTCACAGTTGTGACCAGCGCGGCCATGCGTTCCGACCGGGCGGTTCGCTGGATCGGCGCGGCAGCCTCCGGGTTCGCCCTCTTCCCAGTGTTCTTCCTCGTCAGGCCGGGTGTACGGCTGGCCAGGTCGGGCGGCGTTCGCCGCGGCGATGCGTCCCGGACCGTCCGACCGGCGCGTGCGCCTCGGCGGGGGCGCGCGGATGGCCGGACGCTCCGTGTGGCGAAGCGTCGTCATTGCGCCCCCGCGCGGCGAGGTCTCGAATGGTGAATCGGCAGCGTCGGGAAATCGTTTCGGATTCGGTGCGAAATCGCGGGTCGGCGGCGGCCGGATAAGTCGGCCGACGGAACCGTCTTGGGGATCCCGCTGGCCGAATCCGGTGCGTCACACGATAATCAGCAATCTATTGGCTACCAATATTGGCGACCGCATCGGCCGACGGCGTATCCCCGGCGACGAGGTCGAGCGTGGTGCGCACGGTGTTCGGAGCGGACAGCACGGCGGCGAGGACGGCCGCGACGTCGGCGCGGGCAATGCTGTCGCGACCGACCCGGTCCGCGCTCAGGGTGACCCGGCCGGTGCCCTCGGTATCGAGCAGCCGACCCGGGCGCACGATGGTCCAGTCCAGATCGCGGGCTCGAAGATCGTCCTCGGCTTGGGTTTTGGCATCGATGTAGGCGGCCCACACCTCGTCGGTGCCCGGCGCGGGCGGCTGACCGGCACCCATGGTGGAGATCTGCACGAAACGTCGTACTCCGGCCTGCTCCGCGGCCTCGGCGAGCAGCACCGAGCCGCCCTTGTCCACGGTGTATTTGCGGGCCGCGCCGCTGCCCTGCCCCGCGCCCGCCGCGAAGACGACGGCATCGGCCCCGGTCAGCGCTGCGGCGAGTGCGGTGCGGTCGGTTCGTTCCAGATCCAGCACGAGAGGGCGGGCTCCGGTGGCGGCGACATCCGCGGCGTGGACGGGGTTGCGAATCAGGCTGTCGACGGAGTGACCCACCGCGGCGAGCGATTCGGCGAGCAGCAGGGCGATCTTGCCGTGTCCACCGGCGATCACGATGCGCATGGGTGTCCTTTCCGGTAGCGGGTGGCGGTCGGTCAGCGTTCGGGTCCGCCCGGGTTGCACGACGCCTGCACGGTGGCCGGGTAGCCGACGGCGGGCCGCCACGGTTCGATATTCCAGCTGGGCTTGTTCGGCTGGACCAGACGCGCCCAGTCCCAGTGGCAGATGAACTGGTCGCGCATGCCGGGGGTGTCGGCGTCGGGGGACTGGGCGAGAACCTCCTGCCAGGCCCGCTCGTCCGAACCGGGATAGGTGGTGCGGCGACCGGCTTCCGAGGGGAAGACGAGCAGGCGGGCGCCGTCCACGTTCTCGGTCCACGCCACGTGGTCGACGAGGGGAATGCCCTCGTAGGGGTCGACCGTCGGCTGCGCCGCAAGGGGGGTGGCGGGTGAGGTGATCGCGATCGACGCGGTGGTCGGCGGTGCGGTCAGGCGCGCGGACGGCGTGGGCGAGCCCAGATCGGACGTCGTCGCGGTGGACGTGTTATCGCCGCCGCAACCGGCGACCGCGAGGGACAGCAGTAGCGCAACCGTCGCCCCGTGTACCACGCGCGGTCGGCGGTCGTGTGCTGTCCGCGTCCGCTGTCTCACTGTCGTTCCCTCCCGAGCGCTGTACTTGTCCGGCGTGGCCGCTGTGGGTATCCAACATGGCCGCCGTGGTGTCCGGCGTGGCGCGGACGTCCCGGTCGAGCGTAGTCGTGCGCGGCCGGACGACGTCCGTCGATGGCCCGCATGTGGCGGGGGTAGGTCGCCCTGAGCGGGACACCGAATGTGGTGTCTTGCCCCGCCGGCATCGATACGGCAATCATCGGTCGATGAATCGCGCACTGATCTTGGGGGGCGTGCTCGGGGTCGTGATCTCGGTGCTTGCGCCCGCGGGCACCGGCGCGGCGAACCCTGCCGGACTGCCCGGCTCGGTCACGGAGGTGTCCCCGTTGCCACAGGTCGTCGAAGTGGCGGACGCGGGCGCCGGGCTACGGCTTGTCTACTGGTCGCGCGGCCCGCACGGGCCGATGCAGAGCAGCGGCGCGATCTATCTGCCGCCGGGTCCGCCGCCGCCCGGCGGATGGCCGATCGTGGCCTACGCGCACGGCACGGTGGGGATCGCCGACCACTGCGCGTTCACGGTGCAGCCGCGCCGCCTCTATCTCGACACCGTCTATCCGGAGTTGCTGCGCGCCGGCTACGCCGTGGCGCTCTCCGACTACGTCGGCCTCGGCACCCCGGGCACGCACCCGTATCTGGATGGACCGTCGCAGGCGCGCAGCATGATCGACGGGGTGCGCGCCGCGCGGACTGTCGTGCCCGAGCTGAGCGACCGGTGGGCCGTGCTCGGTCAGTCCCAAGGCGGGCAGACCGCCTTGTTCACCGCGCGCATCGCCCCGGAGGACGCGCCCGAGCTCTGGTTGCGCGGCGCGGTCGCCACCGGGCCGCCGTCGAATCTGGAGAACATCGCGCCGCTGCTCGGCCCCTGGGTGCCGCGGCTTCCGCTCCGGATGACGACCGCCTATTTCGCCTCGATCCTCGTGGGGTTGCGCGAGACCGCGCCCGAAGTCGACGTGGACAGCTATCTGACTCCCGTGGGCCGGGATGTGCTCGCCCTGGTCGAGCGCGAGTGTGTCGCCGAGGCCGACGCCATGGTGCGCGATATCTCGATCGGCGAGATGCTGGCGAAGCCGCTGGCGGATCCGGCGCTGCTGGCCGCGGCGCGCTCGATGCTGCGGATACCGACCGAGGGCCACACGGTGCCACTGTTCATCGGCCAGGGTCTGACCGATCGCGACGTGCCCGCGCCCCTGAGCGCAGCCCTGGTCGCGGAGCTGACGTCGGCAGGCGCGGATCTCCAGGTGGCGGTCTATCCCGGCGACCACCTCGCTACCGCCCGCGACTCGCTGCCGGACACGATGGCCTTCCTCCATCGGGTGCTGGACAGTCCGTGAGGCACGGCGCGTCACCTCGCGTTCAGGTCCACAGCGACCGGCACGGCAACCTGCGCAGCTCGGGTCCGACCTTGCCGTCCACGGTGACGGTGAGGCCGGCGTGCAGCGCCGCGCTGGTGAATTCCCACGCCTCGGTGCTGGTCGCGGCGTACGCGAGCACGATCTCGTCCTCGGGGGTCGGGCCGTCGAAGTAGACGGTCACGCGCCGGGTCAGCGCGTCCGCGACACCCGACCAGCGATCCGCGATGCGCTGTGTGCCGTCCATGCCACCGTCTCCTTCCGGTCCGGCGCGGCCGTACGCCGGTTACTCGACGGTAGGTCCGGGACCATAGCAAAGAACATGTTCCATCCCACTGGCTGGACAAGTCACAGGCCGCGCGGCGCTTCGGTGGGGATTCTCACGAGTATGTGTGCGCGGCGGTCACAGCGTGTCGCTGCCCGAACTGTGAATTGTCAACATGTTGCGCACCGCGTCTGCCATCCCCACCGTCCGTTGATGAGGATGTTCTCCAACGTTGGACCCACTGGGGAGGCACAAGTCCATGAGGAAGGCCCTGCGTTCGATGCGCGCGCTCGGTGTCGCCGCGCTCGGAGCGATGATGGTCGTCGCCGGAGCGGGGGTGACCCACGGCGAACCGCTGTATCCGGCCCCCGATCCGGATCCGTTCTACGCCTCGCCCCCTGACCTGGCCGACAAGAAGCCCGGCGAGGTGCTGGCGGTGCGCCAGATGCCGCCGCTGCCGATCTTCCCGGACACCACCGTCACCGTGGTGCGGTTCCGTTCGACCAGCTCGCAGGGCAAGCCGATCGCGGCCACCACCACGGTGCTCACCCCGACGGCGCACCGCAAGGACGGCCCGCTGCTGTCCTTCCAGCACATCATCAACGGGCTCGGCGCCGAGTGCTCGGTGTCGCGGGTGCTCTACACCGGCGATCCGAATCTGATCGTGCGCGAGGCGCCCGGCTGGAACGTGCTGCTGCAGCGCGGCTGGAGCGTGGCCCTCCCCGATCATCTCGGCCCGCAGTTCGCCTACGGCGCGGCGAAGCTGGGCGGTCAGATCACCCTGGACGGCATCCGCGCGGTGAAGCAGGTGTCCGATCTGCAAGTGGCGCAGAGCCCTACGGCGATGGTCGGCTACTCCGGCGGCGGGATGGCCACCGCGTGGGCGGCGGCGCTGGCGCCGGAGTACGCACCGGAACTCCAGCTCGCGGGTGCCGCGATGGGCGGGGTGCCGATGAACCTGGTCAAGATGATGGAGGGCCTCGGCCTCGGTTCGCACCCGGTGTTCGGTCTGGCCTTGGCCGCGGGCCTCGGCCTGGAGCGTGAGTACCCGGAGCGGTTCCCGCTCAGCGAGCAACTCAACGACCGCGGGCTGGCCGCGCGCGACGCCATGGCCAACAGCTGCACCAACGACATCATCGCCGCGGGCGCGGGACGTGGCGCGATGGACTTCGCCAAGACGACCTCGATGATCGACAACCGCGACGCGCGAGCGGTGGTGGAGGAGAACAGCCTCGAGCTGCACGCCGGTGTGCCGCGCACGCCGGTGTTCGAATGGCATTCTCCGATCGACGGATTGGTTCCGGTCGACGCGATCGTCAACACCGACCGCAGGTGGTGCGCGGCGGGCGTGCGGGTGCAGGCCGAGCAGATCGCGGTGCCCGATCATCTCACCGCCGCCGTTCTCGGCATCCCTGCCGCACTGGGCTGGCTCGACGCCCGCTTCCGCGGCGAGTCCGCGCCGAGCAACTGCTGAGCCCGGTGGGGGGGGGGGGGGGGGGGGGGGGGGGGGGGGGGGGGAGAGA
>NZ_CBDQZP010000013.1:0-239981 GCF_965341865.1 Nocardia sp. bgisy134 | reverse complement strand
CTGCCGCTGTGCGCAGCAGGTGCGCTCCCAGCCGGGGCAGCAACTCCGCCTTGACGGCCTGCCAGGAGCGGATCTCCGCTGCCGACAGGAGCGTGGCGGGTTCGTCCCGCATCTGGAGCCAGACCGTGCATGCTGCCGCCAGCACCGACATGGTGGCCACTGCCGTGGCCGGGCCGCTGCCCATCGCGATCGCACCGTTGCCACGCAGAATCATCGCGTCCGCCGACCCCATCGCCTCGGCGAGCCTGCGGCCTCGGTCGGCCTCGCGGACCAGCAACGCGGACGGATACACCGGAATGTAGTCGCCGAGCCAGCACGCCTGACCATGTGTCGGGGCGATGCGGTCGGTGCACATGCCGACGGCCAGCGAGGCCGCCGGCTGCGCACGAGCGATCGCTCCGGTCGCCGGGTAGCGCTGGTAGAGGGCCAGGTGGGCCCATGCCTCGGCCGGGCACCCGGGTGGCAATTCCGTGGCGGTCAACGGGACGCGGAGGCAGTCCGAAGCCGCGACGGTCGCCAAATCGGCCGCGGGGGTAATGACCATGTGGTCGACGTCCCTGGCGGAGACGTGCCCGAATGCGTCGACGAGCCCCAGCGCGGCCAAGGCTCGCGCCGCGTCGGCAACTTGGATATCGGTGGGGGAGCGCATAAGAGGTAACTGTATGCACTCAGGGGCGGCGGCACCACGCCGGAAGCAAAGTCGATGACCCTGCCGGGAACTCGTTCCGCTAGGTGAAATTTGCGAGCGTCCAACGTGACCAGCATCACTATTGAAGGTCAAGGTGTATACACTTCTGTTCGAAAGGATCCACCATGACCAGCGCTTTGACCGCCGCAGCATTCCAGGCGGTCGACACCCTCGACGCCGAGGGCTTTGCCGAGCTTTTCGCACCGGACGGCAAGATCACCTTCGGCAATTTCCCCACTCTCGAAGGCCGTGATGCGGTCGAGGCGGGCTGCGCCGGCTTCTTCGGCACGGTCGGTGGGATGCATCACGACATCGTCAACGAGTGGATCGTGGGCAAGAACACGATCGTCGAACTCGTGGTCACGTACACGCGTAAGGATGGCGGAAAGGTCCCGATCCCGGTGGTGTCGATCTGGACCGTAGGTGACAGCGGCCTGATCGACGAATACCGGGTCTTCTTCGACTTGGCGCCGGTGTTCGCATGAGCACGCGCAAGGCGACAGGACGCGTCGCGGTCGTCACCGGAGGCGCTGCCGGCATCGGGCAGGCGTTCGCCGAGCGCCTGGCCGTGGACGGACATGTGGTCGCCGTCGCCGACGTCGGCCCGGCGGACGAGACCCTGCGCCTGATCGAGAAGGCGGGCGGCCGCGGGTTCGCCGCCCATTGCGATGTGCCCTCGCCCGAGTCCGTGCGCGCATTCGCCGCCGAGGTCGAGGGCGAGCTCGGGCAAGTGGACGTCTTGGTGAACAATGCGGGCACAGGCCAGACCTTGATTGTCGACGACGGATGGATGCGGGCATGAACGAAAGTGAAGGACTTCATCGTGGCCTTCGTGACGGCTGAGAACGCCGGGCAGAACGTCCCGGCCTGACCCGACCGGCCGGACCTCCGCATGTGAGGTCCGGCCGTCCCGTCAGCCGTTGTCTCGACCATGACCACCGGCTGAATGCGTTCGTCTGGCCGGGAGGCTGTCGTACCGCCGGTGCGGTCGGCACCGGACCAGACTGGAGCGAGGCGCGTCGTCAGGTGAGGTTCTCCGCGATCGCGGTCGCGGCCGCCCTGGCGTCGGGCACGAGATCGATGAGGTGCCTGCGGCTCGAGCTCGCCGCCGGGCACGCCAACACGACAGCGGCGACGACCTTGCCCGACCGGGTGGTGACCGGGACGCCGACGGCGTTGACGCACTGCTCGCTTTCCTCGAGGCTGAGGGCATAACCCGTGCGGCGGACGACACCGAGCTCGCGACGCAGCGTGACAAGATCACGCATCGAGCCATCGCGCATGCGGACATGGCGGTTGGGGTAGAGCGCGACCAGTTCGGTGTCCGGAAGCTGGGCCAGGAGTACCTTGCCACCCGATGTGGTGTGCGCGGGGAGGAGAAGCCCGACTCGACTGGCGACGCGGAGCGCGTGGTTGCTCTCCACGCCGTCGACGAATCGGCAGCCGTTGCCCTGCAACGTCGCCAGAAAGGTCGTGTTGCCTACCTTGCGCGATAGCGCCGCCAGATAGGGGTGGGCCAGGGCGGCCGGGTCCTGCGGCGGCTCGGCGCCCGACGGCAACTGCGCCAGCCGAGGTCCCGGCAGGTAGACGCGTTTTCGGTCCTGTTCGGCGAACTCGTGTCGCTTGAGGGTCGATAACAGCCGGTGTGCGGTCGGGGGCGTCACCGACAGCAGCTCGGCGGCGTCGGCCACTCGCAACCGGCCGTGCTCGCGAAGAGCAATGAGGAGTGTGAGGACGTTCTCGGCTGAGGAGACCGACTCGTGCGACGGCATTGTCGCCGTGGTCATGACGCCACCATTCTGTTCTCCAGCCGGCCGATGCCGTCGATCTCGGTGACGACCAGGTCGCCGACGTGCAGGAAGGTCTTGCGCGGCATGCCCACCCCGGCCGGTGTTCCGGTCAGGATGACGTCACCCGGCTCGAGTGTCAGTACGCGGCTCGCGGCGGCGATCAGTCGTGGCACCGTGATCACCATGTCGGCGGTGGATGCTTCCTGTTTGATCTCCCCGTTGACGGTCAGCCGGAGTGTGAGGGCATGCGGGTCGCCGATCTGCCAGCCGGGAACGATTCCAGGCCCCAAAGGGCACGATCCGTCGAATGCCTTGTGCTGGACCCAGTCCCAGCCGAATGGCGGTTGGACCGCATCCTTCCTCGGGAACCGTCCGCGTGCGGACAGGTCGTTCGCGACGGTGTAGCCCGCGACGTGTTCGAGGGCTGTGCGCTCGTCGATATCGCGCCCGCCGGTGCCGATGACGACGGCCAGCTCGGCCTCCCAGTCCACGTCTGCGTTATCCGGCAGCCGCACATCGTCGTGCGCACTGACCACCGTCGTTGTCGGTGGCTTGAGGAAGAAGAACGGCTCGCCGTCGGGGTTCGGGCGCTGTGTGCCCATCTCCTGCGCGTGTCCGTAGTAGTTCGCCCCGGCGCAGAGTATCTTGCGGGGGTAGGTGAGAGGGGCGATCAGCTCGGCGTCCGGCGCGACCTCGAGTGCCGAGAGCTCGAGATTCTGGAGCAGCGGCGTGAACTCCTCCCACCGGTCGAAGACGTCCAGGAGAGTGCGAGCGGACAGCGACTGCGGCGCTCGACAGACTTTGCCCTCCGCGAGCACACCAATGCTCGGCTCGGCTCGGTTGTTCTCGACGAATTGGACGAGGCACCAACGCTGCGACGACATGCAAACCCCTTAGATCAGTGAGCTCACTAAAGTGCACACACTTTCGCGGGGGTTGTCAAGCTCGCTCGGCCCCGCTGTTCCGCAGGCCGAAATTTGCTGGGCAGTCACTTCTTCTCCCGACGTGCGAGACGAGAATTGTCCAGTGCCTGATTCCGCAAGGCGTGCCGAGCCGGATCCCGACACAGTGCTGGGCAAGGTGATGTCGGTGCTGCACGCGTTCGAGGTCGAGGACCAGGGAGTCGGTTTCGCCGAGTTGCAACGGCGTACGCGGCTGCCGAAGGCAACGCTGCACCGCATACTGGGCGATCTCGAGTCGACACGCCTGCTGGATCGGGTCGGCGGCGCCTATCATCTGGGCAGTCACCTTTTCGAACTCGGCATGCGGGCCTCGGTCGAGCGAGGCCTGATCGAGGTGGCCACACCCTTCCTCGAGGACCTCTACGAACGCACCCATGAGTTGGTGCACCTGGGGCTCCTGGAGAGCCACGAGGTGGTGTACGTCGCGAAGATAGGTGGCCACCGGCAGGTGCGCTCGCCTTCTCGACTGGGCGGCCGGATGCCCTTGCACGCCACCGCCATCGGCAAGGCGCTGCTTGCCCATGCTCCCGCGGACGTGCGGCGGGCGGTCCTTGCGGAACCGCTGCCACGACTGGCGCCGCGGACGATCACCGCACCGGGGACGCTCCGTAATCAGCTCGACGACGTGGTCGAGAGCGGGATCGCCTTCGAGTTCGAGGAGTCCGCCATAGGGATTGTGTGCGTCGCCGCGCCGGTGCTCGACGCCGATGAGCGGGTGCTCGCGGCGGTCAGCGTCACCGGTCCGGTAACCCGTTTCCGCCCGCGGCAGCACGCGGCGTCGGTGCGCGCTGTCGCGGACGGGATCGCAGCGACCCTGGCGCGGCGCGAGGCACTCCGGAAGCGGGATTGACACCGTCGCCGTCCGCGTCGCCTTGAAGTCCGACAAGGCGAATGACAACGGTGTCGTTCCTCTCTGCTACGGTTTCGCGTCGCACACCTCGGGAGGAAATCATGATCAAGTCTTCGTCCGTCACCGCCGCGCTCGCCATCGCTGCGGGCGCGCTGATCGCGCTGCCCGCCACGCCCGCGCACGCCCAGTCCCTGAACTGCGCGAAGGCCATCGAGCTGATCAACATCGCCATCGACACCACCGGCGGCACCATGGACGAAGCGACCGCGACCGCGCTGTCCGGCAGGCTGAGCGGCCTGGCCGAGACGGCGCAGGGCGCCGAACGGGATGCCATCGCGGCCTACGCAGGCGCTCTGATCGATGACGAGGTCGTCGACCTCACGCCGTTCACCGACGGACTCAACCGCGCCTGCGCCTGACCGCGCGCCCACCGGCTGCGCGGTGGATTCCCTGTCGGCAGCGGCATCGCCCAGGAGTCGGCAGGGAATTCGCGCAGTCGTCAAGCGTCGACCACCAGCAGCGGTCCCGGGAATCGGGACACGCGCGGGTGGAAGATCTCCGCGGTATCCGCCGCGACATCGGTGCGATGGTCGGGACATTCGGCTTCGCCCCTGAGCACGCAGCTTCCGCGCGGCCATCCCGCCACTTTCGACGGTGTCGCGCCTTCCGCATGGAGCTTGTGCATGCGTGACAGGCGCGTACACCGAACCCCCGCTGCGGCGGTCGTGCGCTATGTCGTGGCCGTCGCCAGCTCGATCAGGCGGGCGCGGACCAGGTCGGGGCGTTCGTCGGCGATGAAATGTCCACAGCCGGTGACGGGTTCGAAGGTGTAGTCGTCGGCACGGGCGGTGTCGGGGGCGGCCAGCGAAGGATGGAGAGCGGCGTCGTCCAGGCCGAAGAGCGCGCGGATGGGGATGGTGGCGCGGCGGCGCTCGGGATTGCGTGCGCTGTTCGGGATTTCGCGCACCCAGAACGTTCGGTAGGTGTCGGTGGCGGCGCGGGCGCAGACCGGATCGCGGAAGCGGTCGGCAAAGATTCGCACCACCTCGGGGCTGACCGCGCTGCGGTCGGTGATCGCGGCGGGGATGAGTCGTTCGAGGACGCGGGTGCGCTGTTGTAACGGCATGCCCGCGATGGCGAGCAGCGGTTGATAGACGAGGAAGCGCCAGACATGGCGCAACACCGTTGCCGCCGGGACCCATGGATGCGCCATGTTCAGTGCGAGATAGCCGTCGAAACGTTCGGGCTGGCGCAGCACCATCAGGTATCCGACATAACCGCCCCAGTCGTGTCCGACGAGCAACACGCGCTCCAGGCTCAGCGCATCGAGGAGCGCGAGCACGTCGGAGGCGATGTCCTCCTTCGCCCACCGATGCGGCGGCGGGCCCGACCAGCCGTAGCCCGGCAGATCGGGCGCGATGATCCGGAGTCCCTCGGGCGGGTCGGCGAGCAGATCCCGGTACGCGTAATGGTGCTGCGGCCAGCCGTGCAGCAGCACGACCGGACGGCCGTCGACCGGCCCGGCTTCGGTGACGTGGAATCGGACGCCACGGGCGGTGCTGAACGACCGGCGCACGCCGGGTATGACTGGCGGTTCGGAAACAGCGATACCGTCGGTAACAGGCATGCTGGTCACGATAGTTCGCCGGGCGGGTTCCGGACTACCGTCTGCGGGTGGATCCGGCCACCGACCGTGGGTGGAGAGAACCGTTCGGCGCCGTCGTCGCATGGGGGAGCGCCGGCCGGTGAACGTGCCGCCCGATCATGGCGGGTAACCGCTCACCGTGCTTCGTCATCACGTCGTTGCTGTTGGGGCAGTGGTCGTATTCCATGGCCGATGCGACACGACCGCTCGACACGACGTGCTCGGCGACGCAGTCTCGTCCAGCACCCGCATTTCGGCCGCGGCCTTGCGTACGTTCGGGAAAAGAAAGGCGTGCCAGGAGCTTTCGCGCACTTCGACGTCCAATTCCACGGCGAGGACATCACAATCCGGCCGGGCTCTCTCGGCTGGGTTCCGGTCCGCGATCAGTCGGGCACCGAACTCGAACCTGGCCACCAGATTCCGATCGACGTCCTGCGTGCACGAACGGAGGCAGCCGAAGCGATTGCACGGAATCCGTATGTAGGAAGGCCGCACATGACACCTGAGATCGCGGAAAGGGTCCGCAATAATGCCGAACTGCTTCGTGAAGAGCTCACTCGTGCCGAGGTCGCGGAACTCGAGGCCGACCGCCCGACGGAGTGAATGTTCGGCGCAGGAATCGTCACGATGCAGAGCAAACAGCCGGACGGTCGTGAGGGTGACGCGGTCGGCGAAACCGGGCACCGATAGTCAATAGGTGGGTCGCCGTCGTCGGTGCTATCGTTCGGGCGCGGCCGGACCGACCGGTACGGCCGGTATTGCGTTGGGGGGTTCCATGTTCAATTGGTATGTAGGTCTGCTCGCGGTCAGTGGTGTCGTCATGATCGCGATGGCCCTGGTGGAGAACGGGCAGAGCAAGGCTTCGCGCATCATCAACGCCATCTTGGGGCCCATCTACCTGGGCTATGCCATCTACCTGGCCTTCATCTTCGAGAGTGGCTCGTACTGGGTCTTCTTCCAGGCGTTCATCCTGCCGGTGCTGCTGGTGGTGGATTTCTTCCGGAACCGAACTCCGCGCCAGAAGCTGACCGAGACCCAGAAGGCGTGGCGTGAGCATCAGCGTTCCGAGCAGAAGCGGTAGGGCGAGTACACGCAAATCCGGTGCCCTACTGCACCATTCGATGTGTTGGTGTAGCGGACACGTGGCCAGGTCGCAGCGCACGAGCTACTGGGTCGGGGCCCTGGACTGTCTACTGCCAGATGTCGTGCCGCAGTTGCGGAGTCATGAGCTGCGGTGTGCCAGGTATCTATCCGACCGTCGCGTCGCGCGTCTGCCCGATAGTCGACGCAACGTCATTCGGGGTATGCGGCGATCTCGTTGTCGCCTTTCGTGCTACCCGTGTTCGGCAGCGCCTAGCGTGGCGGATAGTGCGGCGAATACCCCGGACACTCGGCCACCGATCCGTGTCGATCGACGTCGTCGATCGCATCGTGCTGCGTGACGGCGGAATCGCCGCCAACGACACCTACTTCGACTCGGCATCGCTGGTGCCGCGGCTGCTCGCGCATCCGATCCTGTCGCTGAAGCTGTTGCCGCGATTCTTCCCGACCGCCGCCGAACGCGCGGCATCGCGCAAGCACTCCCGCACCGAAGGGATGCAGCCCGTGACCACCACACCCACCACCGGCGTCCGCGCCGACGCGCTCGACCGCATGGCCATCGGGCGGCTCGTTCTCGCCGCCATCTCGCTGACCGCCCCCAGACAGTTCGCCAGGGCGGTCGGGATCAAGAGTTCCCCGGAGCTGACCTACCTGACCCGGATCTACGGGGCACGTGCCTTGGTGATGGGTCTGGGCTACCTGACCGGCAGCGAGGAGGAACGCGCCCGCTGGAAGCGGTTCGGGCTGGTCGTCGATACCTCCGACACCCTCACCGGTATCGCCCAGCTGGTTCGTCGCGACGTTCCAGTGCGTGCCGCAGTCAGCATGCTTGCACTGACCGGCTCCTATGCCGCGGTCGGCGCGGCCGAGGTCGTGTCGGACCGACGAAGGTGAACTCGTCCAGTGTGGTCCACGAGTGACATCAGCCGCGAAACGGCAATAGGCGTTCTGCAACGCTGAAAGTCGGCATGCCAGGGTCCGGGAACGGCGCCTGTGATAGATCCGATTCGCCGTTGACCAGGGAAAGTCGGGCTTCTCACCTTCATGTGCGTGCACAGGAGGTCGCTGCCTACGGTCGGTGCTGTGACCGAGAAGACGATTCCTCTGTTGATGGCTCGATCCATTGAGCCGGTGGCCGATTTCTACACCGCGTTGGGGTTCGAGATCACGTTCCGCCAAACCAAGCCCTCCCAGTTTCTGAGCGTGAAGCGTGGCGGTATCGAGTTGAACTTCCATGGAGACAAGGCTTTCGATCCGCAGTCGTGCACGCATGGCTGCCTGGTCGACACCGATGACGTCGACTACCTGTACGCGGTCTTCACCGCGGCGCTGGGCGAGGTCTTCGGGTCGGTGCCTACGCAGGGCGTCCCTCGGGTGGGCGTATTGAAGGACACGACCTACGGGGTGCGACAGTTCCTGATGACGGACCCCGGTGGGAACACCATCCAGATCGCGCAGCCGATCAGTGAGGACCAGCGACACCGGCCGGTGCCGCGGTCGACCTTCGACCGAGCCGTTCATATGGGCTCGCTGTTCGCCGATTCCAAACAGGACCTGGAGTTGGCAGTGAAGGTCCTCGACCGTGAGTTGCACCGAACCGACGAGCAGCCGACGCCGGTCCAGTTGGTGAAGCTGCTGGTGCTGAGGGCCGATGTGGCGCTTCGCCGCGGCGAGACGGACCTGGCCCGAGAACTGTTGGCTCGGGTCCGAGCGGCAGGGGTCAGCGAACCGGAACTGGTCGATGACCTGCGGCGAGCCACCGAACTCGAAGCCGCACTGTGACAGGGATTCCCGCCGCCGCGTCGCCTGGATCGTGATCAGCGGCCGAGCACGAGTCGGACCGGCCGAGCAACGGCGCCGCGGCCTGCTGCTGGCAGAACCGGGCTATAGCGAAGTGAACGCGATATGTCTCGCGACGCCGACCCGCCGCGCACGTTGCGACGACAGAACATCAGCCGCTGTGGTGTCATTGCTGTCGATAGCCTCGCTCGCTGTGATGGAGGTGGGGGATGTCCGGCACGACCCTGCCGTGTACTTGATCTGGCTCGGTGGGAGCGCCATTTGGAAGTCCCTGCCGCGCAATAGAGCGCCGGGCATCGGCGAAAATACCGCCACGGCTCCGATGGCTACGCGGGCGACGGAGGCTCTGCGCGCGGGTGCGATAACCAATCTGCTGAATCCGAAGGTCGGCGTCTTCTACATCAGTATCCTTCCGCAGTTCCTGCCCGTCGGTTCGGCCACGGCGGCGTCAGGAGCGGTGCTCGTTGGCATCCATATCGCCGTCACTTTCCTCTGGTACCCGGCACTGATCTGGACGGCGAGCAAAGCCCGGCACATGCTGCTGCGTGAGCGGGTGCGCGCCTGGATGGATCGAATCAGTGCCACCGTCCTGATTGGGGTCGGGCTGAAGCTGGCCGTGCAAACCCGTTGAGCCGCAGCCAGCTCCATCGACAATTGGCCGAGCAGTAGGTGTGGCCCGACCGGCGTCCCACGTACACAGCTTGGGCCTGTTGTGAAATGGCAAGACGTGGGTGGTGGCTGTCGTAATTCGTCGGGGAGCCGTTGGTTGATGGCGGCGATGTGGATGGTGGCCAGGCAGCGGACGGCGAGTTTGTCGAATCAGGCTGTGAGGACAACGGGTTTGGATCGGGAGCGGGGTCGGCTCAGCGGTGTCCGCCGGAGTGGTCGTGGGCGCAGACGTCGGTGCGGCGGCCGTCGGGGCCGACTGCTGCCTGCCCGGCGCCGTGGCCTTCCAGGGCGGCGAACGGGCCGCACTGGTGGACGGTGATCCAGACGTGGACCATCGGGTTGCCCGCGCCGGGGTTGATCGAGCCGGGCGGGCAGGCGCCCTGGGCGTCGGTGATTCCGGCGACCCGGGGGCCGTTGGCTCCCGCGCTCCAGCAGAGGTTGTCGTGGACGTGCCACTGCATCAGCGAGCCGCCGTAGTCGACGAGTTCGGGGTCGTCGAGCCTCTTGTCCGCGATGTACATCGCCGAAACCAGGGTGCGGTTCCGTCCGTCGACTCGGTAGACGAGCGACTCCGGGCGGGTCGCGTCGAGGAACCGGCCGTCGCGGATGTAGGCGGAGTTGATGTAGTGCTCGTAGCCGGTGGACGAGTCGCCGATGGAGCGGTAGCCGAGGGCTCCGACGGATTGCACGTCGGCGAAGGCGGGCAGGTTGTCGAGGGTGCTGCGGATCAGCGCGGTCGCGCGCTGTTCCTGCGCGGCGGTCACGCCGGGGACGCCGGATACGTCGATCGGGTTCGCGGGGTCGAACGGGCGCGGCCACTGTGCGCTCGCACCGTGGTCACCATGGTCGCCGTGCGCTCCTTGGTCGGCATGTGCGTGGTCGTCACCGTGCGCGGTCTGATCGCCGTGTGCGTGGTCGTCGCCGTGGCTGTGCACGTGCCCGACTCCGCCGAGCATCGCCGCCACCGCCAGCACAACCACCGCGGTCGCGGCGATACCGGTCCGCATCGCGGGCAGCTGCGCCTGCGGCAAGGCCAGCGCGACTCCGGCCGCCACCGCCGCCAGCACACCCAGCGCCGCGCACACACTGTCGATGAACTGCGGGGCTTCCGCGTCCAGCCCGTCGATCCACGGGACACTCGCGAACCGGGTGTAGACCCACATCGCCGCCGCGAACAGGTTGACCCCGACAACCGCCGCAGTCACCGCGCGGCGTGGGCTCAGCGTCGCCAGCAGCCCGGCCACGCATTGCAGCGCCGCCAGCGCGACCATGAGCCGGGCCAGTGTGGCGTGCTCGGTGTGCAGCCCCGCGGCGAACAGGTGCAGCGCACCCGCCCCGATCGATGCCAGGCCGCCGAGTAGCAGAAATCCGTTGCGCCCGTTCGCCATATTCGCCGTCCTACTCTCTCGCGTTCCGGACATTATCCTGTCGAGTTGAACCACCTTTGTCGCATTCGTGAGAGAACTCTGAGGCTTCCGCGTTCACCCCGGGTGGAGAACGGGTTCGGCGTCGACGGAGGATGGCACCTCGGTGTAGCTCGTCGGGCAACGCTCACCCGGGGGGGCCTACCCGCGCAACGGGGTGGCGACGACGCCGCTGCGAGCGATGGTGTCCGGCAGTCGTTCCCGATGAACTCGAGCGGACGCAGTGCAGTTCCGCGAACACGTCGCCGACAAGACTCCGTCGCGGTAGCCTGCCGGGTACCGTGTTTCACCACCCATGGATTCGACAAGCCGAACAAAAGCCCTGCCTTCCAACGTAATTGGGACGATGCCCACCTGATTGTCATTCACAGATGGTGGTGGAGGTCGACTCGCGACCATGCACAGCTACCGCCGCGATTGGTCGCGGGCTGCCCTCGCCACTTCGATCGAAACGACCGCACGCTGACCACTACGCTACCGCTGTCGACGGCGGCCGGGGACCACGATTTCACCGATGGCCGGGTGATCATCGCGCCGACGCCCGACGCCCGACGCCCGACGTCGGCGATGGGGCTGGCCACCGACTCGGCGACAACGCCATGGTCAACGGTGTCGGCAGCTCGGCTCAGATGGGTGCCGCGCCGCGCCGCAAGCGGTCGTCGAGGATGACTCCACCTGCCCGGATACTCCGCGCGCTCCGAGCCGGACACGCCCACGCGAAGCGGCGGCCACGGCCCGCCCGACCGCCTAGAGTCATCGGCTATGGGAGGTAAGCATCGCGAGGGTGACCGCATCGACTCCGTCGCGTTCGCAAGCGTCCTCGCTGCGGTGCAGCGTGATCGGGAAGTCTCGGCCACGCACAGCGGGTTCGCCGCCCGGGCGCTGGCCGTACAACCGGAGGTTCCGGCGTGGATCGCATGGTTGTTCGAGCATGCCGGTGAACAACTGGCGCGGATGGCGCACCAGATGCACTACCCCCTCGACCACACCGGACACCCCGACCGGCATACCGCCGACGAATGGCTGATCATCCAACGCGCCTACCATGCCGAATTCTCCGCTCGCGCGGTCGAACGCGCCCGCCGATTCCACAGCGACCGCCCCGGTGTCGTCACGGCCCATGCCCCCGAGTTGCCCGACGACAGCGAGTTCTACGCAGCGCTGGCATCCGGCCGGGAATGGACCGGACACTGGTATTCCCGCGACCCGATCGAAGCCTGGGAAATATCGAGCTCACCGGCCTGAAACCGGCTGACACGCGAGCGCGGGTGCGTGGGTCGTCCTCGCGGAAGACGAACCGGTCGAACTTCGGCGGGGTGTCCACCGGCGTCGCGCTGGATCACCCGAGCACATCGTTCCGATCACGCCCGAGCCTTGCGCTGGCATGCGCCGGAGATCATCATTCATCGATAGGAGAACACCGCGCACGTCGAGGGCGATCCCGCGAATCATCTCGGGCGGACGGTGTTATGGGCCGGTTCGAGCGCACTCCAGAGCTTGCCCGAACACTTCGAAAAGCACCTCGCTCAGATCGTCCTCACCTCCTGGCTTCGAACCAGGGCCGTCGATGCCGACGGGAGCAACTAGGGCCTGCCACCCGCCCAGGGTCTCAACTGCTGCGGATTCGGTGTCCGAACCGCGCCCCTGAAACCCGCCCACCCGGAAGCGGTCATCCCATAGCGAAGGAGCAAACAATGTCCACCATCCACTTCAAGGAGACGACGAGTTCGACACCGGAGCAGTTCGTGGCGGCGCTGACCGATTTCGGGCCGGGCCGCTCGCAGGTGTTCGGCAACAGCGCCGACCGATATCTCGAGGTCCACGACCAAGGCCGACGTGAAGCCGACGTCACGGAGGGCTCGCACGGCATCTGGGAACGCCTGCACTACGACTGGTCAGACCCCGACCGCGTCGTCATGACAACCACCGACTCGAACGTGTGGGGCGGCCACTCGGGTCACACATACACCTTCACGCGCCGGCCCGATGGGACGACCGATGTGGATGTCGTCGTGGTGCGCGAGGGCAAGAACCTCAAGGGACGGGTCCTGGGAGTCGTGGTCGGGACCGTCGGCGGACCCGTGTTGAAGCAGGCCTTCGGAAAGACCGTCAAGGCGATCGAAGCCCGCGACAGCGGCAGGGGAACGCCCGAACGCCCGTGACGGGTGGCCCTCCATCCACCTCGAGTAGAGACCGATGCCGCCGATGTCGAAACGCCAAAAGTCGGATCAGATGCTCTCGACTCCGGTGCGATCCTGCGCGGGAGGCAGTCCTCCGTTCGCGTGCCGCCACCGTTATCCGGTCTTGCGGCCGATGCCCAGTCGCTCGGCCGCTTCGACCGGACCGACACCGGCTAGCTCAGCTCCCGGTAACGCCAAATGCCTTTCGGCTCTATGCTTTCCAGCCACTCGCACACCCGTCTCTCGGCAGGAGATTGCGACAACTCTGTAACGTGTTGCGGAATAGCTTCGAATGCATCCCATGTAATCAACCACAACAACATTCGGAGCTCAGTATGCGAATCTCGGCTCGAGCACTGGCGATGTGCCTGGCAACTCCCGCTGTCGCAGTGGCCCTCACGGGGACGGCCACCGGAACGGCCGCCGCCGAGCCCGGCTGCTCAGGATCGATGAACGGCCCATGGGCCTACAACGGGATCTGCCAAGGCGGTGCGGGCAGCTACCGACTCGAGATCGATTGCATCGGATACAATTTCACCGCCTTTCCGCCGATTCTGGGCCAGTACACGGCGCGCGAAGACCTGTCCGACGGGCAGGCGGGCACGGTGGCTTGCTTCGGCCCCAACTGGTCCAGCGCCGGTTGGGGAGTGAGCGGGCGCATCTTCCGGCTCTGACCGGAGGCTCGAATGACCGCCCGCGGGACTGGCTTTGGCGGTGGTCGGCCACGCCGTGCAAGACTGGTTCGCTGTGAAGATCCGTGGTGATGCGCGGCCCGCCACGCTGTTTGCGCCCTTGCCGACCCTGGTGGTCGATACCGCCCTCACCGTGGCGGTGACGGCGGCTACGACGCTGCCTGTGGTGTTCGAGGGGCGGTCGTGGTGGGTGCTGCTGCTGGCGGCATCCGCTTCGGTGCCTGTGCTGTGGCGGCGCCGGGCGCCGCTGGTCGTGTTCAGCGTGGTCGGCCCGGCGCTCATCTGGCTTGCCTGCGTCGGCGCTATGCCCGCGCTGCCGTACGGAACCATCGTGTGCGCGTACACGATTGCCGCCTACAGCCCGCCTGCGCGCCGCGCGGTCGCCGCCGTGAGCGGGATCATCGGCATCCTGATCTCGCTGATCGTGCCCAACGAATCTCCGGATGCGTACGGCTACGCGGCGATGTCGTTTCTGACGGCGTGGACGCTCGGAACCGGGGTGCGGGCCAGACACGCTCACATCGTTCTGCTGCAGGAGCGCGCGCTGCGGCTCGAGGAGGAGCAGTCGGCCGCGGTCGCCAACGAGCGGGTCCGCATCGCGAGGGATATGCACGATATCGTCACCCACGCGGTGGGGCTGATGATCGTGCAGGCCGAGACCGGCCCCCTGCTCACCCACACCGATCCCGATCGCGCCGCCGCCGTCTTCGCCGGTATCGCGGACACCGGGCGTGATGCGGTGCGACAACTGCGCGGCAGTCTCGAGACATTGCGCGGCGACGCCGATCCTCGACACCAGCCAGGTATCGCGGCGATCGCCGACCTGGTCGAACTGACCAAGCGTGCCGGGCTGACCGCCACCTACCGTGCGTACGGCACGCCCCGGACGTTGCCCGGCGAGGTCGAGGTCGCTGCATACCGGGTCGTGCAGGAGGCGCTGACCAACACGGTCAAGCACGCACATGCCAGCGATGTGCAGGTGGTGCTGTGCTGGTCCGATCAGTGGCTGACGGTGCAGGTCCGTGACGACGGTACAGGCGACGCCTCGGGCGCGTATTCGGCCGGGTACGGCCTGCGCGGAATGCGGGAGCGGGTCAGTGCGTGCGGCGGCCTGCTGCACGACGTCCGATCCGATTGCGGGTTCACCGTTTTCGCCGAACTACCCATCGCGAGGGTGAGCTGAACATGCGTGTACTCATCGCCGACGACCAAGAGCTTTTCCGCGTCGGATTCGAGATGATCCTCGACGCGGAACCCGATATCTCCGTCGTCGGCACAGCGGCCGACGGACAGGACGCCGTCGACCAAGTGATCGCGGCAGCGCCGGACGTCGTCGTGATGGATGTGCGAATGCCGCGCCTCGACGGCGTCGCCGCCACTCGGCAGATTTGCGCCCGTACGGCGGCAAAGGTGTTGGTACTCACCATGTTCGACGCAGACGAATATGTGTACGCCGCGCTACGCGCCGGCGCGAGCGGCTTCCTGCTGAAGGACATGCGTCGTGCGGAGTTGGTCTCGGCGGTGCGGGTGATAGCGGCGGGGGAGTCGCTGCTCGCGCCGACGGTGACCCGCCGGCTGATCGAGGACCTGACTCGTCGCGGCGCTCCCCGGCCCGACCTGGCGCACCGACTGGCCGAGTTGACCGAACGCGAACGCGACTGTCTCCGCCAACTCGCCAGAGGCCAGTCGAATGCGGAGATCGCCGCGGCGCTGGTGGTCTCCGAGCACACGGTCAAAACGCATGTCAGCTCTGTGCTTTCGAAGCTGGGCTTGCGAGACCGTCTGCAGGCGGTGGTATTCGCGTACGAAGCAGGATTGGTCGTTCCGGGCACACCCGCCTGAGCGTCCGAGCGGTGGCGCTGCGACGGGCCGACAGCGCGAAACGCTGGATTCGAACCGCTCTCGAGAGGGAGTGCCGGTTCATTCTTGTCGGCGATGCGTCGTGTCCGCCGCATGACGAGCATTCCAGGTGACCTTCCCAGATCCGAGGAGTTCACCGTTGAAGCGTCTGGTAACCGCCTGCGTGGCAATCGTTCTGTCGGCCCTGCTGTGGTTTCTCGGCACCGGCCTGCACCCTTTGCCGTGCGTTGCTTTCCTCGCGCCCCTGCCGGTGCTGCTACTCGCCTCCAGGGCGTCGGGCGGTGTGGCATTCCTTGCCGGGCTGCTGTCCTGGCTCGGCGGTGCCTGCCAATTCTGGCCGTATTTCACAGGAACGCTCGAACAGCCGCCGGTCGCACCGGCGGCGCTGCTCGGCGGCACCTCGGTGGCTTTCGGCCTGCTGGTCCTGCTCACTCGCGCGCTGCTGGTGCGCAACCGCCCTGGGCTGGCTCTGCTCGCGCTACCCGTGGGCTGGGTGACAGTGGAGTACCTCATTTCGGTCTTCGGCTCGATCGGTGCGTGGTGGAGCCTGGCATACACCCAGACCGATGTATTGCCCGTCATTCAGTCCGCCGCACTCACCGGTCCGTGGGGCATCACTTTTCTGATCATGCTGCCTTCCTCCGCGATCGCGGTGTTGACCGCACCGAATGTGACCCGCGCGCAACGGCTTCGCCTCGGCAGCGGCACAGCAGCACTGCTCACGGCGACACTCGCCTTCGGCTACACGCGGATCGCCCTGCCCACGGACTCGGCGGCGGTTCGCGTCGGGCTCGTCGCCTTGGCTCAGCCCGATGACTACGTTCCGGTCGACAGCGCAGCAGGCCAGGATATGGTCGCGCGTGCCGTCACCGAGATAGAACGACTCGTCGATCAGGGCGCCGAGGTGGTTGTACTTCCCGAAAAATCCTGGCGTGCAACTGAATCCACACTCCCCATGCTGTCCGGTCCGCTGACCGAGGTCGCCGCGCGGCGCCATACGACCGTGGTCGCGGGGCTGGTTCTCGCCAGGCCGGAGGCCGCCGTCAATGCCGCCATCGCGTATCCGTCCGGCGTCGTCTACGCCAAGCACTACTTGATTCCCGGTCTGGAAGACGAGCTGCGCCCAGGCACCGCATGGCAGCAAGTCCCCGGTACTTCATGGTCACTCGCGATTTGCTACGACCTGGACCGCCCAAGCCTCGTGCGCGCCAACCGGAACCGCGGCGCCACCCTGATGCTGGTCCCGGCATTGGATTTCACCGTCGACAAGTGGCTCCACAGCCGCATGGCAGTCCTGCGCGGCGTCGAATCCGGCGTCGGCGTCGCCCGCGCAGCACAACTCGGCGAGCTGGTCGCCGGCGATGCCA
Source organism: Nocardia sp. bgisy134 (assembly GCF_965341865.1). Lineage (GTDB taxonomy): Bacteria > Actinomycetota > Actinomycetes > Mycobacteriales > Mycobacteriaceae > Nocardia. The sequence goes on along the minus strand of NZ_CBDQZP010000013.1, from coordinate 222,953 downwards.
CCGGCCGTGTAGTGGCCTCGGCGGCGACCGACACTGCGCATGACCGAACCGTCATCGCCGACATCCCCCAGCACACTTCCGCCACCCTCTACGCACGCTTCGGTGACTGGTTCGGATGGCTCGCGGCGGTCTTGGCGGCAGCCTGTGCCGCCGCGGGATTCGCGCCGGCCCGCCGCACCGCGCCGGCCGGTGCGGGATCCGGCACCGTCCGTGCACGGGCGCGAAGGTAGGTTCGTTCCCGTGTACGTGAAGATCTGCGGACTGACCTCCGTTGCCGCTGCGGACGCGGCCATCGCGGCAGGCGCCGACGCGATCGGTGTCGTCATGAACCGGACCAGCCCCCGGCGACTGGAGTTCGGTGCGGCTGCCGAGATCATCGCGGCGGCCGGTGACCGGGTCGACACAGTCCTCGTCGTCAACGACATGTCCGCCGCCGATGCCGCGGAAAACGCCGCGAAGCTCGGCGTGGCGGTGCTGCAGTTGCACGGTCCGTACACGCGCGAGGACTTCACGAACGCGTTGACGATCGTGCCGAGAGTATGGCGGGCGACGTCACTGAAGAGCGACCCCGACCTCACCGTTGGCGCATTCGGCGAGGAGGCGCTGCTTCTGGACGCACCGAAGCCGGGGTCCGGTGAACGGTGGGACCTCTCCAAGCTCGGTGCCCGCAAACCCGAGGGCAAGTGGATGCTCGCGGGCGGACTGGGCCCCGACAACGTCATCGAGGCAATTCGCGCTGTACAGCCGTGGGGCGTCGATGTGTCCAGCGGTGTGGAGGCGAGCCCGGGCGTCAAGGACCTGCAGAAGGTTCGTGACTTCATCACCGCGGCGCGCAGCATCGGCGGGGCTTGACCGCGATCGCTTGCCGGCAGGCGTACGTATCGCACTCGAGCAACATCGGACACCGAGGTGTGGGGATCCACACCCCCGGGGTGACTATTTGCTGAGCGTTCGCTACTCGACGATGGGAGTACCCATTCCCCAATCACTCGAGCGAGGAAGAACGGGCTTTATGTCGATCACCCTTGGTCAGGCACTCCTCACCCGCACAGCTACGCAAGCGCATGAGCACGCAACTTCGTCGGCGCCGCCGACGACCGTACCCGTCATCGAAGCCATTGCGACCGGTGCACCCAGCCTGGTCCTCGACCAATCCGTCGCAGCGGACTGGGTTGCTGGGCAATTCACCGATCCGGAGCAGCAAAGCCGGATCAGGCGCATCTTCCGCAAGACCATGATCGACACCCGGCGGTTCGCGGTGGACCCGCTGGATCCTCGAGTTCATGCGCCCGGCGGCAAAACGGCGACGATCCAGGATCGCATGCAGTTGTTCTACCGCCACGCCGTTCCACTGGCGGTCGATGTGGCGCGACGCGCGCTCGACGGTGTCGACCCTGCCGACCTCGGACTTCTCGTGTTCGCCACGAGCACCGGCGTCATCGCGCCCGGCGTCGATGCCGCGGTCGTCGAAGAACTCGGACTGCCTCGGTCGATCGCTCGCCTGGTGGTCAACTTCATGGGCTGCGCGGCAGCGATGAACGGAATTCGCACCGCCTCGGACTTTGTCCAGGCCAATCCGGACAAGAAGGCGATGGTCTTGTGCATCGAGCTCAACTCGGTGCACGCCGTCCCCGTCGAAGACATCGACGACGCGGTGATCCGCAGCCTGTTCGGAGACGGCTGCGGCGCGGTCGTCATCGGGGCAAACCGAGGGGAGGAGCAGGTCGAAGCCGGGACGATCGTCATTCGGGACAAATTCACCCACCTGTTCGAGGGCACCGAAGACGGCATCGCGGTCGGCGTCAACCACGACGGCATCACGTGCGAGTTGTCCGAGAACGTACCCCAGTACATCTACGACGGCGTCGCTCCCGTCGTCGGAGACGTTCTGCGCCGCAATGGATTGCGGCACCAAGACATCGATGTGTGGGCAATCCACCCGGGCGGGCCGAAGATCCTGCTCGAATCCGCGCGATCGCTCGGCCTCCCGCCGGAAGCCTCGTCGACGAGCTGGCGGGTTCTCGGTGAATACGGAAACATGTCGAGCGTCTCACTGATCTTCGTGCTCGAACGGATCGCCGGTGAGGCTGCGGCGGACAAGCCGATCTCGACGGGCGTCGCGTTCTCGTTCGCGCCGGGCGTCACGATCGAGGGATTCGTCTTCGACGTTGTGCGGGCTTCCCACGCCGTCGTGCGGTCGTCCCGGTCGGCAAGCGGCCGGTGGGCGTCGCCTCCCAACCGAGTTCGTGGTGGCGTCGAGCGTCGCTTGATGGATCGGCAATTCGAGTAGTCGGGTACGCAGGAATCGCTCGCGCCGTGGGTGGATCGTGTCACCACGCGCTTCGGCGGGCAGATCCGAGGAACTTCGCTCCTGATCGCACCGGCGGCCCGGCCCAACGGGTGCAGCCGTGGCTCGCGAGGTGTCGCACGACAGGCAGTCGCGACGAGCGGAGGAAATGATGGCAAGCTTTGTATCAGGGCGTTTCGACGAGGACGCGCTGCTGGAAGAGATTCTCAACGATCCGGATACCGGCACCAAGAAGCTTCAGGCGGGTAGCCCGCCGGAGAGCGTCAAGAAGGTGCAGCAAGCGTTGTTCGATCTGACCTGGACGCAGCGGATCGACACACCCGTGTCCGACCGGTCCCAGTTCGTCATCGGTACTTACGGGCCGCTGACGACGAAGACGGTGAAGGCCTACAAGACGCATTACGACATCCGTTTTCCGCCCGGTGACCCGAACGGTTTCATCGATGGACTCACGGGACCCCGCACGCTCGCGAAACTCGATCGCCATTGCGTCCTCTTCGATCTGTGTGACGCGAAGCTGGCCGGAAAGGCAGTCGAAGTGCGTAATGCGACCGGCCGCGAACACGATTCGCCGACGTTACCCATCATCGGGACCAAGGGAGCAATGCGGTTGCGTTCCGGGGGCGGAATACCCGGAATTCTGAGCGGCCTTTGGTTCAAAAAGGGGTTGGGCACTTTCGAGGTGTCGGGACCCATTTTCATTGCCTACCAAGACAAAGGAAGCGAGAGCGGGGATCTGGGCTTCCCGTCCACCGACCAGCAGGCAGGCGATGCGCCGGGGCGCTTCTTTCAAAAGTTCGAAGGCGGCGAGATTCGGTTAGAGGATGGTCAGACATTCGTCCTGCTCGGCGATCCGCCGAACGACATGGATGTGTCGGCAGACTCGTTCTGACCATTCACGACGCGTGGACCGCGCGGTTGCTCAGGATGCGCGATGGCGGCATGTTCATCTCGCCCTCGTCGGGCCGATGGCCGGCGGCTGACCCTTCGTGGGCGCCGCCGGCCTCGAACCGTCGCTGCGTCAGCAGTTGCTGGGCGCGGGCTCACCACGAACCCGGGCGCCGAGCCAGTCCAGCACCTGGGGTGCGCCGATCATCGCGGCGGACAGGTGTTCGGGCGCGGACACTCGCAAAGTCTGCAACGGCACCCCGGCCCCGCACCAGCGGCTGTCGGTGTTGACGATGGCGTCGATCGGAATCAGCGGGTCGGTCGGCGAATGCCATTCGAACATCGGTATCTGCGGCACCCCGGGGTAGAGCTCCAGGCTGTTCTGCTCCACCACCGCCCGGGCTTCCGGGCTGTCGAACACCGAGGTGTTGGCGACGTAGTCGCGGACACCGGTGTTGGCGCCTATGGCGAGGAGTTCGTTGGTGCAGCTGTTGGCCAGGGCGTCGCGGACCGCGAGACCGCGTGGATTGAGGTACGAGGTGAGCGCCACCTGGTCCGGATACTCCCGTTCCAGACCCATCGCCACCGCCATCACCAGTCCGAAGGCCGGATGCGAACCGTCGCGCACCGCCTCCGCCATGGTCACGAGGTTCATCGGAACGCCGCCGATGGCCGCGCCCGCGAGTGCCAGCTCCGGCGCGTACGACGGTTGCAGCGCCGCCGCCCACGAGCTGGCGATGCCTCCGCCGGAGTAACCGGCCATCACCACGGGACTGTCGTGCAGGGCGAGCTCGGGTAGTCGTTTGGCCGCACGGATGCCGTCCAAGGTGATTTGACCACCCAGCCGGGCGGCTCCGAGGGCGAACTGCGGCCCGAGATGATCCGGCAGCGCGATACTCCAGCCCTGCTGCAGAAACACGTTCAGGAACGGCGCCGTGGTCGTCAGATTCAGATCGCCGGTGTACAGCTTGCGCGATACGGCACAGTCGGTGCCGAGCGAATTGATGAAGTGCTGATATGACAGCAGCGGCGCGTCGGGCCGGTGGCCCGCGGGCGTGACGATCGTGGTGGTCGCCGCGATCGGTGCGCCGTGCGAGTCGCTGGACCGGAATTCGACCAGCCGCACGGTGGCGCCGGGAAAGAGCAGCAGCGGCGACATCTCCCGGACTTCGAGCACGTCACCGGGTCTGTGCGCCGCCAGATCTGGCGGCGCGGCGTAGAACGGGTCGGGATCGGGCCGCGGATACAACGGTGCCGCGGTTGCTGTCGCGACGAGCAGCAGCCCGAGTGCTGAACCTCCGAGTGCGCCGAGTACGTCGGTCACACGGTTGCGCTTGGCGCCGAGAAAACGAAGAAACGGACGAGTCACGAGCGTTGACCTCCACGAATAGTGCGCGGATTTCGTCGACCAGCAATCTTCAATCCGAATGCTATATCAGCAAATACTCAGCGACACGTCAAAGGGTAAGCCGAAGTCTCGGCGTGCATGTCCCGAATCGACTCCGAAGGTGCTGATCTAGGTGGAGAAGTCGTAGAAAGCGACCGAGAGTCAGCTTTCTAGCTGCTGTTTCGCCTGAGGGAGGAGATCTCTGGACACAAGCGCGGCCAGCGGCCGCAGATTATGATCCGTCCTGCGCCTGCATCTCGATCGGCGGGTGTCGTCTCGATCAGTATCTGGGCGATCGCATAGCTATCTCACCCGACGGCACAGCGGCCCGTGGCCGAATGGCCACGGGCCGCTGGATCCGTCATCCGGTCGCGGTCACCCCGCCGCCGGCGCCTCCTGATCGGCGGGGCGCACCGGCGTGATCGGCAGTACGAGCGCGGCGGGTGCGCCGGCCGGGACCGTGGGCTTGGCCGGGGCGGTCGGCGAAATGCGCTGGTATCCGGCGCTTTGCGGGGGCCTGGAATCCACCTCGCCCTTGTTGGGCCAGAAGGCGGCCGCGCGCTCGGCCTGCGCCGTGATCGTCAGCGACGGGTTCACGCCGAGATTCGCGGAGACCGCAGCGCCGTCCACCACGCTCAGCGTCGGGTAGCCGAAGACGCGGTGGTAGCCGTCGATGACGCCGTGCGCCGGGTCCGCGCCGATGGTGGCGCCGCCGAGGAAATGCGCGGTGAGCGGGACGTTGAAGATCTCACCCCAACTACCTCCCGCGATGCCGCCGATCTCGTCGGCCACCTTGCGGGTCACCTCGTTGCCGACCGGGATCCATGTCGGATTCGGCTCGCCGTGGCCCTGTTTCGAGGTCAGCTTGCGCCCGAACAGGCCGCGCTTGGTGTAGGTGGTGATCGAGTTGTCCAGGTGCTGCATCACCAGCGAGATGATGGTGCGCTCACTCCAGTTCTTGGTGCTCAGGAACTGCAGCAGCTGCATCGGGTGGCGCAGTATCAGCAGCACGAACCGCAGCCAGCGCGGGATGCGGCCGCCGCCGTCCACCATCAGCGTCTGCAACAGGCCCATCGAGTTGGAACCCTTGCCGTAGCGGACGGGTTCGATGTGGGTGTCCGGCGTCGGGTGGATCGAGGACGTGATCGCCACGCCTTTGGTGAAGTCGACGCCGGGGGTGACCTTCCTGGTCGCCGCACCGACGATCGACTCGGAGTTGGTGCGGGTCAGCACACCCAGACGATCGGAAAGGCCGGGCAGCACGCCCTTGTCGCGCATGTCGAACAGCAGCTTCTGGGTGCCCCGGGTGCCCGCGGCGAGCACCACGTGCGCGGCGGTGTAGGCCTTGGGCTGCTTGCGAACCAGTGCGCCGGTGCGCTTGGTCGCGACGTCCCAGGTGCCGTCGGGTAGCGGCCGCAGCGCGGTGACCGTGGTCATCGGGACGACCTCGGCGCCCGCCTGCTCGGCCAGGTAGAGGTAGTTCTTCACGAGGGTGTTCTTGGCGCCGAACTTGCAGCCCACCATGCAGTCGCCGCATTCCACGCAGCCGGTGCGCTCGGGTCCGACGCCGCCGAAGTACGGGTCGGCCACCGTCTTGCCCGGTTCGCCGAAGAACACGCCGACGGGGGTCTGCACGAAGGTGTCGCCGACACCCATGTCCTCGGCGACCTTCTTGAAGATCTCGTCCGCGGGTGTCATGTGCGGGTTGCGGACCACGCCGAGCATCTTCTGGGCCTGCTCGTAGTAGGGCGTCAACTCCGCGCGCCAGTCCGTCATGTCGCGCCACTGCGGGTCCTGGAAAAACGGCTCCGGCGGGACGTAGAGGGTGTTGGCGTAGTTGAGCGAACCGCCGCCGACGCCCGCGCCGCCGAGAATCAGCACATCGCGCAGCAGGTGGATGCGCTGGATGCCGTAGCAGCCGAGCGCGGGCGCCCAGAGGAATTTGCGCAGGTCCCAGCTGGTCTTGGGCAGCTCGTCGTCGGCGAAGCGCTGACCCGCCTCGAGCACGCCGACCTTGTAGCCCTTCTCCACCAGGCGCAGCGCGGTGACGCTGCCCCCGAAACCGGAACCGACGATAAGTACATCGAAGTCGGTTGCTCGCTGGGACATGCGCGGAACTCCTCGGTTTGTCGGCAGTGACCTGCGTTACGCTAATGTGGACAGTAGGAGCTGTCAACGAAGGATCGGCGGGGTCTCTATGCTGATTCGCGTGTCCCGATACAGCCGAGTCCAGCTGGCCGACCTCAGCGGCGTACCGGCGCGCACCATCCGCTACTACCATTCGCTCGGTGTGCTGCCGAAACCCGGTCGCGCGGGCAAGGAGGCGGTGTACACCGACGAGCATCTGGATCGGTTGCGCGACATCTCCGGTATGCAGGCGCGCGGGTTGCGCCTGGAAGCGATCCGCGAGGTGTTCGACGCCGAAGCTCAGCGCGGCGCCAACGCCGACTGGCGTTCGGTGCTCGATCCGAGGTACGCGGGCGCGGCGGACCAGTCGGTCGTCATCGACGACGACGAACTGTCGTCGCTGCTCGGCGATCGCCGAGCCGACGTCCTCGACGAGCTCATCGCCGCGCAGTACGTCGAACGATGTGAGGACGGCTGGCGGATCCCCGACCAGCCGATGCTCAAGGGCGCGCTGATCCTCTACGACGTCGGCACCGACATCACACTCGCCGGCGCGCTGCGCAAACTCATCCGCGCCAGGATCGCGGAGCTGGCCGACGAGATGGTGCGCACCTTCCGCGACGCCGCCGCGACGAGCTACGGCGGCGAGGGCATCGGCACCGACCTGAGCCGGTTCCGTGAGCGCTTCCGGGCCGCCGCCTGGGAGGTCGGCGGCGCGACCCTGGCCGACGAGATCGAGCGCGCGGTCCGCGAACTGGACGGCTGACGAAACCGCGAGCAGTGTTCACTCTAAAGTGGCTGCCATGACCACGCCGCGCGCCAGGGCAAGGGCCCAGACGATGGAGGACATCAAGCGGATCGGCCGCGAACACCTCGCCACGCACGGCGCCGCGGCGCTGTCCCTGCGGGCGGTGGCTCGTGATCTCGGCGTCGTGTCCTCGGCGGTGTACCGGTACGTGCGCAGCCGCGACGAGCTGCTGACCCTGCTCGTGGTGGACGGCTACAACGCGCTCGGCGACGCGGTGGACACCGCCCTGATCGACGCGCCCGACGATCCGGCCGAGCGGCTGCGCGTGGCGGGCCGCGCCGTACGCGCCTGGGCACTGGCCGAACCCGCTTGGTACGGACTGCTTTTCGGCTCGCCGGTGCCGGGCTACGAAGCGCCCGCCGAGCAGACCGTCGACCCGGGCGTGCGGGTGATCGCCACCCTGCTGCACGTCTTCGCCGACGCCTACCGGGCTGGCCGCTTGGTGGAGCCCGCCCGGCCGGTGCGGGTGTCCACCGCGCTGGCGGGCAGTTTCGCGGCCGTCCGCGACGAATTCGGCTTGGACGTGCCGGACTGGTTGGTGGCGCGCGGCGTCTCGGTCTGGAGTGCGCTGTTCGGCGCGGTGAGCTTCGACGTGTTCGACATGTACGGGCGCGACACCTTCGCCGACCGCGCCGAACTGTTCGAACTGATGCTGGACAACCTGCTGGATCTGCTGGGTTTCCGCGACTGACCTCCGGACGAACCTCACCCGCCCCATTGTGTGGGACCGCCAGTCCCATATATTCTGGATCACACCACGCGAGGAGCGTGCGCAGTGCCGGCGCCGAGCGTCGGCAGGAGCGAGGAGGCATCGATGACGCTGTCCGAATCGGTTCGTACCGGACTGTTCGATCGGGAGTACTGGGAGACGCTGGACACCCTGTCGGAGGGTTCGGTGCACCGGAAATTCGACCCGTACCTGGACATCGACTGGGACGGACCGGAGTTCGCGATCGACAAGGACGATCCCCGGTGGATCCTGTCCCCGGAGTTCGATCCGCTCGGCGCGACCGACTGGTACCGGAACCTGCCGCGGGAGCGGCAGATCGAGATCGGCCGCTGGCGGACCGCGAACGTGATCAAGGTGGGCGCGGCCTTCGAGAGCGTGCTGATCCGCGGGATGATGCAGTACATCATGAAGCTGCCCAACGGCTCTCCTGAATTCCGTTACTGCCTGCACGAGATGACCGAAGAGTGCAACCACATCCAGATGTTCCAGGAGCTGGTCAACCGGATCGGTGACGACGTGCCCGGCATGCGGCCGATCTTCCGCGCGCTGTCCCCGTTGATCGGCGTGGCGGGCGGCTACGCGCACGTCATCCTGTTCATCGGCATTCTCGGCGGTGAGGAACCGATCGACCACTACCAGAAGGCGATCATCCGCGACGGCGGCAACATCCCGCCCGCCGTGCTGCGCACCATGGAGATTCACATCGCCGAGGAGGCGCGGCACATCTCCTTCGCCAACGAGTTCCTGAAGGCACACATCGAACGGATGAGCCCGGCGGGTAAGGCCGTGTGCGCCTTAGCGTTTCCGCTGGCCATGCGCTGGCTGGCCGGGGAGATCATGGTGCCGTCGCGCTCGTTCGCCAGGCAGTTCGACGTCCCGCGCGAGGTGTTCCGCGAGGCGTTCTGGCAGGGGCCGCAGTCGCGCCGGATCCTGTCCGGCTACTTCGGCGACATCCGCAAGCTGGCGGGCGAACTGGGGCTGATGAACCCGGTCACCAAGCGGGTGTGGTCGATGCTGCACATCGACGGCGACGCCGCGCGCTACCGCAGCGAACCCGAACGCCGCATCGCCTGAGCACTTTTCACGCGCCCCTTCCGCGAAGGGCAGCGGCTCAGGGCGCGGTGTCGACGCTCGACAGCCGCGCGAGCGCGGCGAGCAGCGGTTCGTCGGGATCCAGGGTGATCCGGTGTGCCCGCGCCACTCCGTCGAGCACGCTCCAGGCGTAACCGGCGAGTTCGGCGACGAGCTCGTCGCGGCCCATGGCACGGTCCGGATCGCGCGCCCAGCGCGACACGGTGGCTTCCGTCATGGACACGATGGCGAAAGTCATCGTGTCCGCGGCCGCCTCGTCCACCACGCCGACAACTCCGGCCAGACCGGACACGAGCTGGCGGGTGCGGCCCGCGATCCGGTCTTCGAGGCTGCTCACGGCGTCTACATCGTCGGGGTCGCCGAGGGCGGGGCCATGGCGCAGGAAGTCGTAGAGACGCGCGTGCCGGTCGATCCAGTCCACGACCGCCGCGATGGTGCGGCGCAGGATCGCACGGATGGAGCCGTCGGAGATGTCGAGCGCGGTGTCGATGTCGTCGGTGAACCGATCGCCGATCGCGGTCCTGGTACGCCGGTCGAGTTCGTCGCGCCCCGAGAACTGGCGGTAGACAACCGATTTCGACAATCCGGAGCGCTCGGTGATCTGCTGCATGGGCACCTCGACGCCCATCGGCGTCTCCTCGATCAGCTCGATCAAGGCCGTCACGATGCGCTCGCGCCGCCGATCGTTGTGCGGCTGCCAGCGCGCCTGCCTGCCACCGGTCGGCTGCGGGGCGGGTGACGAGGACGTCGGCACGGCTCGAGTCTAGAGCACGGGCGAGACCCGGGGCGGCGTTGTCGATTCCGAGGCCGCGGGGGACGAGTGGTGCATGACCGCCGGACCCGCAGGGTGGTGTCGCTAGGGCACCGAGCCCGGCGGTCATGACGTCCCGACACTAACCGAGCGACGTCGACTCGAGGGGCGGATCACGGTCGGCGCGGTGTGTCGCGGCGGAGAAGCGTGCGGCGGCCGCTCGACGAAAATGGGTTCGGTCCACACTTTCGCTGGTCGTGCGACGCACAACGACACGGCAACAAGTGGACGAAACTCCACTCTTGCGGAATCGCCCGGCGTATGCTCGCCGTCGTTCGACCGTGGGGATCCGCAGCGGCGACACGTGCTACGGACCGGAATCTGATGCGCGAGGAGGATGTGGTGACTGCCGTAGCTCCCAGGCCGGAGCCGGAACTCGAGGCCGTCCGGCCGTACCCGAGTCGGGTGGGACCGAAGGGCTCGTTCATCTTGAAGTTGGTCACCACGACCGACCCGAAGGTGCTCGGCCAGATGTACTTGGTCACGTCGATGTCGTTCTTCATGATCGGCGGACTGATGGCGCTGCTCATGCGCGGCGAACTGGCCCGGCCGGGCATGCAGTTCCTGTCCACCGAGCAGTTCAATCAGCTGTTCACCATGCACGGCACGATCATGCTGCTGTTCTACGCGACGGCCGTGGTTTTCGCGTTCGCCAATATCGTGCTGCCACTACAGATCGGCGCGCCGGACGTCGCCTTCCCGCGTCTGAACGCCCTCAGTTACTGGCTGTACCTGTTCGGCGCGACCATGGCGACCGCGGGTTTCGTGACGCCGGGCGGCGCGGCCGATTTCGGCTGGACCGCGTACCAGCCGCTCAGCGACATCATGCACTCGCCGGGCGTCGGCGGCGATTTGTGGATCCTCGGCCTGGCCGTCTCCGGTCTGGGCACTATCCTCGGCGGGGTCAACATGATCACCACCGTGGTCGTTCTCCGCGCACCGGGCATGACCATGTTCCGGCTGCCGATCTTCACCTGGAACATCGTCGTCACCAGCGTGCTGATCCTGCTCGCGTTCCCGGTCCTGACCGCCGCGCTGTTCGCTATCGCCTACGATCGCCACCTCGGCGGCCACATCTACGACCCGGCCACCGGCGGCGTCATCCTGTATCAGCACCTGTTCTGGTACTTCGGGCACCCCGAGGTCTACATCATCGCGCTGCCGTTCTTCGGCATCGTCTCGGAGATCTTCCCGGTCTTCTCGCGTAAACCGATCTTCGGCTACACCACGCTGGTCTACGCGACGCTGGCCATCGCCGCGCTCTCGGTCGCGGTGTGGGCGCACCACATGTTCGCCACCGGCGCGGTGCTGCTGCCGTTCTTCTCGTTCATGACCTTCCTCATCGCGGTGCCGACCGGCGTGAAGTTCTTCAACTGGATCGGCACGATGTGGCGCGGTCAACTGACCTTCGAAACGCCCATGCTGTTCTCGGTGGGCTTCATCGTCACGTTCCTGTTCGGCGGTCTGTCCGGCGTGATCCTGGCCAGCCCGCCGCTGGACTTCCACGTATCCGACTCGTACTTCGTGGTCGCGCACTTCCACTACGTGCTCTTCGGCACCATCGCGTTCGCCACGTACGCGGGCATCTACTTCTGGTTCCCGAAGATGACCGGCCGCATGCTCGACGAGCGGCTCGGCAAGTGGCACTTCTGGACCACGTTCATCGGCTTCCACACCACCTTCCTGGTGCAGCACTGGCTCGGTGCGGAGGGCTTCCCGCGTCGCTACGCCGACTACCTGCCCTCCGACGGTTTCACCGGGCTGAACACCATCTCCACCATCGGCTCGTTCATCCTGGGAGCCTCGCTGCTGCCCTTCATCTGGAACGTCTTCAGGAGCGCGCGGTACGGCGAGCCCGTCACGGTGGACGACCCGTGGGGCTACGGCAATTCGCTGGAGTGGGCCACCACCTGCCCGCCGCCGCGACACAACTTCTACGAACTGCCCCGGATCCGGTCGGAGCGACCGGCATTCGAACTGCACTACCCGCACATGGTCGACCGCATGCGCGCCGAAGCGCACGTGGGCTGGGGCGCGCCGCGGCACGGCCAAGCCGTCAGCGAACCGGCCGCGACGGCGGCCGACCGGGAGCCTTAGGCGCGTCGCTCGCGAAGGCCGCGGACACCGTTCTGTGACAACAGCTTCGGTGTCCGTGGCCTTCGGCTGTGTTGCGGTCAGGCGCGGGTGAACAGCGGTGCGACGAAGTGTTCCAGCATCGCGCGTTCGTCGGCGTCGTCGATACCGGGGACGGTGAGCAGCGAGACGATCAGCCGCGTCAGCCAGCGCGCCAGCTGCGCCCGATCTCGTTCCCCGGCAATCGAATCCGGCAGGAATGCGGCTGCGAGCGCCACGACGACCTGCGACGACTGCCCGATCTCCACGGCGAGTCCCGCGTCGGCGGGCCGGAACCAGGCGATCAGCAGCGGGTCGGCGCGCACCGCGCGCACCGCGGTCAGCACCGCCGTCACGATCCGCTCGCCCGGATCGGCGATCCCGTCGACCTCGGCGACCACCGCGGCGCCGATGCGGCGCGCCTCCCGGTGGACGAACGCCAGCCGCACCGCGTGCCGGTTCTCGAAGTAGCGGTAGACCGTCGCGCGGGAACACCCGGCCGCCTTGGCGATATCGCCCATCTGGGTCTCGGCGACGCCCCGGTCGGCGAACAGGCGCGCCGCGGCATCGAGGATTCGCTGCGCGGCCAGTTCGGTGCGCCCCTCGGCCAGCCAGTCGGCACTCATGCGCTCGCCACGAACGGAACGTGCACCGGCCACCGTACGTAGTTGCCCTCCGCGTATCGGACACCGTCGAGGTCGATGGTGAAGTCCGGGCAGCGGGCGAGCAGCTCCTGCAGCGCGATGGTGGCCTGCATGCGGGCGGCCGCCGCGCCGAGGCAGTGGTGGTTGCCGTGGCCGAAGGTGAGGATGGTCTTCGGTCTGCGGGTGACATCCAATTCCGCGGCGTCCGAGCCGAATTCGCGTTCGTCGCGGTTGGCGGAGGCATAGAGCAGCAGCGCCCGCCTGCCTGCGGGGATGGTGACGCCCTCGATCTCCACGTCCCTGGTCACGGTGCGCGCCATGTTCTGCACCGGAGAGGTGAGCCGCAGGAATTCGTCGACCGAACCGGGAATCAGGGTCGGGTCCTCGATGAGGCGCCTGCGCTGGTCGCGATGCGTGGTGAGCAATTGCACCGCGCCGCCGAGATTGCCGGTGGTGGTGTCGTTGCCGCCGGTGATCATGGTGAACGCGAAGCCGATGATCTGCAGGATGCCGGGAATGTCGTCGGGTTCGCCGAGACCGGAGGCCACCAGGTGGGTGACGGTGTCGTCGGCCGGTTCCAGGCGGCGGCGTTCGATCATCGCGGTGAAGTACTGGGTGAGCTCGCCGACGGCGGCCTGCGCCGAGTAGACGTTGCCGGTCGCCGAGGCGGCCACGATGCTGTCGGTCCATTCGTCGAACTTCGCCCGCTCGGCCTCGGGCACACCGAGATAGTGCGCCACCACCATGGTCGGCAGCGGCTTGAACAGTTCGACGGAGATGTCGCCGCCGCCCGCCTCGCGCAGCCGCTCGATGCGCTCGACCACGAATCGCCGTACCGCGGGCCGGATCTCCTCGACCTGACGTGGGGTGAATCCCTTGGCCACCCGGCGACGGAAGATCGTGTGGTCGGGGGCGTCGGTGAACACGAACGGCTTGTTCTCGCCCAGTCCGATCTTCTCCAGATCGTGGTAGTCGACCGTGATGCCCGAGGCGGAGGAGAAGGTCTGCGCGTCACGCACCGCGTCGTAGACGTCACCGAAGCGAGACAGCACGTAGTAGTCCTCGTCGGGATGGTCGGCCGGGATCACGCGGTGGACCGGATCGTGGTCGCGCAGCGCGGCGTACATCGGCCAGGGATCGCGCCAGGTGTCGCCGGACCGGAGGACGAACCCGCCTGTATGTGACAAAGCTGTCTGCATATCTCGATCGTAAGACGAATGTTTGCCTTTGTCTAGAACATGTTTCAGTAAATGGTTGCCGGATCGAGGCCCGGACGGGCATCGGCAAACCCCATTTGTGTACACGAAACAGCGACACCAGCTGTTATCGTCGTCTGCGCAAACTCTTCGCAATCGAGTGGCTGAGCTCGTCCGCCGGCCCGACCGCATCCACGGAGGTTCCGATGAGCACAGCCGATCTGATCTTCACCGGCGGCGCGATCCTCGCGATGGATCCCGAGCACGAGGGCGCCCGCGCGCTCGCCGTGTCCCGCGGACGGATCGCCGCGGTCGGCGGAGCGGAGGTCCTGGCGATGCTCGGGCCGGGCACCGAGGTGGTCGATCTGGGGGATCGTTGCCTGATGCCGGGATTCGTGGAGGCGCACACTCATCCGACCCAGGACCAGATGCTCTACTCCGACACCGTGATCGACATTCGCCCGGTCACCACCTGTCCCAGCGCGGAGGACGCGCACGCCCAGATCCTGCGCACCGTCGCCACGGCTCCCGCCGGGCGTCCGTTGATCTTCTACGGCCTGGATGTCTTGCTGCAGACGGGTTTTCCCGAGCCGACCAGGGCCTGGCTGGACGAGCTCGGGCCGGACCGGCCGATCGTGATCTGGCAGAACTCCGGACACCTGGCGTGGGCGAACGGCGCCGCCATGCGATTCGCCGGTCTCTCCGACGACCTGCCCGATCCGGCGGGCGGTCACTACGCGCGGGACGACTACGGTCACATGACCGGGAAGGTCTACGAAGCGCCCGCGGTGCTGTCGGTCATCGGGCCCATCCTCGCCGACCAGCTAGTGGGCCCGGACCTGCTCGCCCGCGAACACGCCGACCTCGCCGCGCGCGGCGTCACGCTGTGCAGCGACATGGCTTTCGCCCAGCAGATGCGGCCGTTGACCAGCGCGCTCTACCAACAGCAGCGGGCCAAGGTGCGCATGCGCGCCTACGAGATGGCCGATCCGGCGGGGGAGACGTACTGTCCGCTGGACAACGGCGATGACATGTTCCGGCAGATCGGGATCAAGATCTGGGTCGACGGGTCGCCGTGGGTCGGCAACATCGACACCTCGTTCCCGTACTTGAACACACCGGCCACCGCCGCGCTCGGACTCGGCCACGATCACCGCGGCCACGCCAACTACTCCGAAGAGCAGCTGGACAGCATCGTCGGCGCGTACTACCCGATGGGCTGGCAGATCGCCTGCCACGTGCACGGCGATCTCGGCGTGGACCTGATCCTCGACGTGTACGAAAGCGCGCTGGCCAGATATCCGCGCCCGGATCATCGGCTGCGCCTCGAGCATTGCGGGGCGATGACCCCGGAGCAGTTCCAGCGCGCCGCGCGACTCGGCATCACGTGCAGTTTGTTCGTCGACCACGTCTACTACTGGGGCGACGTGCTCGTCGACGACCTGTTCGGCCCCGACCGCGGTGCGAACTGGGTGCGCACCCGATCGGCACTCGATGCGGGTATGCGCGTGTCGTTCCACAACGACTGCCCGGTCACCGAGGAGGAGCCGTTGCGCAACATGGCCGCCGCGGTCACGAGGACTTCGCGCAGCGGACGCGTTCTTGCGCCGGAGGAAAGAATCACCGTCGATCAGGCGCTGCGCGCCCAGACCATCGACGCGGCCTACCAGTTGTTCGCCGACGACATCACCGGCTCCCTCACCCCCGGCAAGTACGCGGACCTGGTCGTCCTCGACCACGATCCGCGGCGGGTGCGGCCGGAGCAGCTGGCCGATATCGGGGTGCACGCCACGTACCTGGGCGGAGAGCCGACCTTCCAAGCCTGATCCGCGTCCTCTGTCACATGTCACAAATGCCCGTGCGGAGCGGACCCAAGTCTCACAATCCCTGGTCGAGGCGGCCCACCGTACCGTGATTCCCGTTACGTTGGATCGCTGTGCAATTCCGGCCGGAAGGACCCGCTATGACCGCCCCCAACATGGCCGATCCCGATCTGATCGTCTCGGGCCGCCCGGTCTCGACGCACCTCAAAGACACCAGGACGCTGTCCCAGCGCATGGTGGGGCACTTCGTGAAGAACGTGGTGCCGTGTGGCACGCTGCCCGGCGAGGCGCTGAGCGGGGACGTCACCGCCGTGACCCGGGTGTGCTTGGAGCTGGCCGTGCAGATGCTCGACGGCAACGAGGGCGGTGAGGACATCGAGCGGGTCGGCGCCGCGGCCGCGGGCTGGGCGCGCGAGGGCATTCCGATCGACACCATCCAGCACGCCATTCACGAGGGCTTCAAACTCGGCTTCGATCTGATCCTGGCGAACGCCACCACCCAGGACCACGAGAGCCTGGTGAACGTGGCCCGTCGCTTCATGGACATTCTCGACACCATCATCACCACGGTCTCGGTGGCGTACGTGCGCGAGCTACGCGCCGTGGTGAGCGAACACCACACGGCCGTGCACACGCTGACCTCGGCGCTGCTCGGCGGCAACAGCACGTCGACCATGGCACGCGAGTGCGGCATCCAGATCGCCGAGTCCTATCACGTGCTCGCGCTGGCGGTGCCGCCGCACCGGGACGAGAAGAATCCCGCGCTGGACGGCAAGGTGGTCGCCCGTCGCAAGTTGCGCAGGCTGCAGGCCGAGCTGGCCACGCGGTGCGGAGACAGCGCCCTCTCGCTGCTGAGCGTGGACGGCGGCACCATCCTCATTCCGACCACGACCCTCGCCGACGCGCAGCTGGACGAACTGATCACCCACCTGTCCAGAGCCGCCCAGGTTCCGGTGCGCGCCAGCGCCGTCGAGGCCGCGCCCGACCGCATCCCGCAGGCGGCGGACCAAGCGCACGAACTGCTCGACATGGTGCATCGGATGAACAGCGTGTCGGGTCTGTACCGCTTCAACGACCTGGCGCTGGAATATCAGCTCACCCGCCCCGGCCCGGCGCGCGACTTCCTCGGCTCGCTGCTCGATCCGCTGGACGACTACCCCGAATTGCTGGAAACCCTGCAGGTGCACATCGGCACCAACCTCAACCGGCAGCGGACCGCGCGCCTGCTGCACGTGCACACCAACACCGTCGACTACCGCCTCAAGCGGATCGGTCAACTGATCGCGTTCGATCCGACCCAGGCCTCGGGCCTGTGGTATCTGCGCTCTGCGTTGGTCGCCCGCGCGCACCGGAGCGGAGATCCCGGTGGCACCATGCCCCCTCTCGCCGGCTACGACGAGCCGGAACGCGGCGGCGAGCAGGACGCCGTGGTGCACGACATCGCGGAGTCGCCCCGCGTACGGCGTTCCTGACGGGACGCCCGCCGTGCGGCGGTCGAGCCGCACGGCGGGGTGGACAGGTCAGCGGGGAATGGTGACCGGATCGGCGCAGCTGGCGAGCGCGTCCACGAAGGAGCACTCCTTCGGCAGTCGTGTCGGCAGGTAGTCGGCCGGGACGCCGCCTTCGCCGGTGATGGCGCGATAGGCCGCGACGGCGTCGGTGGGGCGCCGGGTCAGCGTGGGGTCGGTCGGCACGTCGACGGTGTAGAGGCCGAAACGCGGTGTGTAGGAACCCCATTCGTAGTTGTCGGTGAGGCTCCAGTAGTTGTACCCGATCAGGTCGATGCCGTCGGCTTTCGCGCGTTGCAGCCAGTAGACGGTGTCGCGCAGATTGTCGGCGCGGCTGTAGGCATCCCAGCGTGGCAGGCCGTTCTCGGTGGGCATGCCGTTCTCGACGATGTAGAGCGGCTTGCCGGGGAAGGCGTGCGAATAGTGTTGCAGCGCATAGTAGATGCCCTCGGGCTGCAGCGGGTTCTTCCACAGCTCGGTGAAGTTGGTCATCCCGGTGAGGTTGTCGGGGGAGAGGCCGTAGTAGTAGTCGATGCCGACGTAGTCCAGCTTGGCGGCGATCTTGTCGATGAGCGGCTTGTTGACCGGGTCCTCTGCGGCGGGGATGTAGGCGACATTGCTCGTCACCATCGCGCCGGGCTGCACGGCATGGATGTGGTCGTAGACGGCGTTGTGCGCCCGGGCGATTCGGTCGTGCATGGCGGGTACGTCGGCAGCGCCGAGGCTGCCGTGGCGCACCTCGTTGAGCACGTACATCATCGGCTCGTTGAAGGTCACCCAGAGGGGGTCGGCGCCGGCGTAGCGGTCGACCACGCGCCGGGCATTGGCCAGCCAGTCCTCGACGATGGCCGGATTGCGCCAGCCGCCGCGGTCGACCTCCCAACCCGGATAGACCCAGTGGTCGATGGTCAGCATCGGCCGCATGCCCGCGGCCTGGATCGCGGCGATCACGTTGTCGTAGAAGCGGAATCCGGCCTCGTCCCACTCGCCGGGCCGGGGCTGTAGACGCGCCCATTCGATGCCGATGCGGTACACCCGCACGCCCAGCTGGGCGGCGAGTTCGATGTCCGACCGGTACCGGCTGTAGAAGTCGATGGCGTTCCCGTACGGATCCTCGGTCTTGCCCGCGGCGACGTACCGCGACCAGTTGCTGTCCGGCGCATGGCCTTCCGACTGATAACCGGACGCGGCGACGCCCCACAGGAAGTCGCTGCCGAAGGGCTGCACGTGTGTGGGCGGCGCGGGGCGGGCCTGCACCGGCGCGTTGCCGCCGACGAGCAGCGCGGCGGTGGTGGCGGCGAGGATGGCCAAGACTCGGCGGCGACTGGGGGATCGCATCGAACTCCTGTTCCGAACGGGTGACCGGCGCTCATAGACCTCCGGTATCCGAGGACACCGGGCCGGGTGGGGTCACGGCGAACACTGTAACTGGTCGCCCGACCGCATCGGGGGAGGATTGCGTTGTGCGGCAAGCTGGCTCGGCGCCGCGACCACAACCGGCGGCAGGCTTCGTGACCTCGACACCGTGGTCCCGAGCTCGGTGGACGTGCCAGCAGCCGCGCCGGTTGCTCGGGTGGGCCACCGATGGGTTGTCGGGCAAGACGGCGCTGCTGTGTCGTACCCTGCCAGGAGATTCCGGTAATTCCCGGTCAGGCGGCGGGCTGGGCGATGAAAACTCGTTCCAGCAGGGCGTACAGGCAGTCCCGGTCCTGGTCGCTGAGCCTGTCCAGGCCATCTTGTGTGGCGCGCATCTTCGCACGAATCGCGTCGGTGACGCACTCGCCCTCGGCGGTGAGGACGACGTTCTTGACGCGCCGGTCGGAGGCGCTGGCCTCGCGGCGCACCAGTCCGCGCTTCTCCAGCCGGTCGACGATCCCGGTCATGTTGGAGGCGTCGCAGGTCATGATGTCGGCCAAGGCGTGCATCGCGGCGGGTCCCCGGCGCAACACGGTCAGCGCCTTGCCCTGGCTCGCTGTGAGGTTCTCGCTCGCCGCCGCGACCGTGAAGTCGCCGTAATAGACGCCGAGCGATACCGAGAGCAGTTCCATGAGCTGGGCCGTGTCGACGCGGGGACGTCCTGTCATTGGAGTCATTCTACTTTGGAAACTTGACAATCTCAAATATCTAACTTTACCGTCTTGTATTGCTTGAAGTTCTCAAGCATCAAGATTGTCAAGTACCTACGAGGAGCATCCCCGTTGACCGTCACTGCGTCCCCCACCTCCCGTGCGGCCGAGATCCTGTCCCGGCCTCTCGCGCTGAACGGCCTGACCGTCCCGAACCGCATCGTGATGGCGCCGATGACGCGCATGTTCTCCCCGGGCGGTGTCCCCGGTGAGAACGTGCGGTCGTACTACGCCCGCCGCGCCGCCGCGGGTGTGGGACTGATCGTCACCGAGGGGACCTACGTCGGCCACGAGTCGGCCGGTCAGAGTGACCGCGTGCCGCGGTTCCACGGTGAGGAGCAGCTGGCGGGGTGGGCGAAGGTCGCCGAGGCGGTTCACGAGGCGGGCGGCACGATCGTGCCGCAGCTGTGGCACATCGGCATGGTGCGCAACCAAGGCGAGCCGCCCTACGCCGACGCCCCTGCCGTCGGCCCCTCCGGCATCCGCGTCGACGGCACCGAGGGCACCGGCAAGGCGATGACCCAACGCGACCTCGACGATGTGATCGGCGCCTTCGCCGAGGCCGCCGCGGCCGCCGAGCGCATCGGCTTCGACGGCGTGGAACTGCACGGAGCCCACGGCTACCTCCTCGACCAGTTCCTGTGGGCGGGAACGAACCGCCGTACCGATGCCTACGGCGGCGATCCCGTAGCCCGTACGAAGTTCGCGGCCGAGGTCGTTGCCGCGGTCCGCGAGACCGTCTCGCCCGACTTCCCGGTGATCTTCCGCTACTCGCAGTGGAAGCAGGAGGCCTATGGCGCGAGGCTCGCCGAGACGCCGGAGGAGCTGGAGGCGATCCTGACCCCGCTCGCCGCGGCCGGCGTCGATGTCTTCCACGCCTCCACTCGCCGCTACTGGCTGCCCGAGTTCGAAGGCTCGGACCTGAACCTGGCGGGCTGGACGAAGAAGCTCACCGGCAGGCCCACCATCACCGTCGGCTCGGTCGGCCTCGACGGCGACTTCCTCCACGCGTTCGCGGGCGAGGGCGCCCCGGTCCATGGCCTCGACAACCTCCTCGACCGCCTGGAGCGCGACGAGTTCGACCTGGTCGCCGTCGGCCGCGCTCTGCTCCAGGACCCGCAGTGGGCGGCAAAGGTTCTGGGGGACCGGATCGAGGAGCTGAAGCCGTACGACGGGACGGCGCTGAAGACACTGAGCTAGACCTGCGCCTCGGCCCCACTCGAACTGCCCAGGGCTACTTTCTCGCACGGGGTGCCCCTCGACCCCCTGAGTCGACTCGGGTGGGGGAGGGGCCTCGGAATGGTGGGGTTGTTGGCCGGGGGGAGTGGGCAGGTCGAGCCCGGCTCGCTCCTCGAGGGGCAGTGTCGGCGGTCTGCGCACCTCGGTGCCGGTGTGATTGTCGAACGACATGATGATACGTAGATATGCGCATCTAACTATGAAAGATTATCCTTACAGAACCACCACGAATCACCTACTCCTACAAACAACAGGGCACAACCGCCACTGCTTTGGACGAGGAGAGGATGCGGCGGGATCTGAACGGATTCAGTCGGTGACGATCGCCGTGGCGATGACGTAACCCTTGGGATCGCGCCAGGTACGACCGGGGTGGTGCGCGAACCAGTCCTCGACGTCGGCGCTGAGATCGGCGAGGACGGCGTCGCGATCGGGGTGGTCGGCCGGGATGCCGCGGGGGCCGAAGATGGCCTCGGCGAAGCGGATCAGCGGCGCCGGGGTGTCGAAGACGAGCGCGTTGTCACGGCGTTGGACTCGCACAGCCCGGAAGAGGTCGGACATGAGCCCGGGCAAGGTTTCCGAATCCACGGTGCGGGACGGCGTCTCGCCGAGGTCGATGCCGTAGCTCGCGGCGTGCGCGTCGACGAGTTCGCCGATGTGCGGACAGGTTTCGGCGTGGTTGACGACGATCGCGACGGTACCGCCGGGTTTGGTGGTGCGCCGGAATTCGCGCAGCGCCGCCACCGGGTCCGGAACGTGGTACAGCATGTGGCGGGCGGTGAGCACGTCGAAGGTGTTGTCGTCGAAAGGGATCCGGCGGGCGTCGGCGCGGACGCCACGCACGCCCGGGACGGCGTCGGCCGCGGCGACCATGGCCGCGGACGTGTCGATGCCGAGGAGCGGGCCGCGGTGCCCGAGCGCCACGAGCCTGGCGAGGAAGCGGGCGTCGCCGCAGCCGACGTCGGCGAGGTATTCCGCGCCGGAGAGGTCGAGCGCGGCGAGCACGTCGGCGCCCGGGTCGTGTGGCTTCTCGGAGTAGCGCTCATGGGTGTCGATCCGCACCCGCAGCGGGGCGGGATCGGCGTATTCGGCGTCGAGACGGCTGCTCATCGGTGCACGTCCTTCGATCCGGTCGGCGGTGGTGACGCTCCCTTCTGGCGGTGAGCGTACTCCGGGCGAGGGTTGCGACCGCGCTTTTCGCGGCCGACTCGGCCGACCGTCAGATCCGCGTGGCCACGGATGCCGCGACCGGAGCCGCGTCGGGCGCGCCCTGTGCCTGCGGCTCGTCGTCGAGGACGGGGTCGCCGAGGCCGATCTTCCGTTGGATCCGCTGCATCCACGCCGGGGCCCACCAGCACCTGTCGCCGAGCAGTTTCATCACCGCGGGAACGAGCAGCATGCGCAGGAGGGTGGCGTCGATGAACAGCGCGGCGATCATGCCGTAGGCGATGTACTGCATCATCACCAGATCCGAGAAGGCGAACGCCCCGGTGACCACCAGGAGGATGAGCGCGGCGGCGGTGATGATGCCGCCGGTGTGGGCGGTGCCGACGCGGATGGCCTCGGTGGTGTTCGCGCCCCTGGCTCTGGCTTCGACCATGCGGGACAGCAGGAACACCTCGTAGTCGGTGGAGAGCCCGTAGATGATGGCGATGATGAGCACGAGTACCGGGGACATGATCGGCTGGGGTGTGAATTCGCTGAGCTCGGCGCCGTGTCCGTCGATGAATATCCAGGTGAGGATGCCGAGGGTGGAGCCGAGTCCGAGGGCGCTCATGAGCGCGGCTTTGATCGGCAGGACCAGGGATCCGAAGGTCAGGAACATCAGCAGCGTGGTGACGAGCACGACCGCCGCGAGCATATACGGCATGCGGTCGAGGAGGGTGTCGATGCTGTCTTCCTGGATGGCGGGCTGGCCGCCGACGAGCAGGGTGAGTCCCTCGGGCACGTCGAGTGCGCGCAGGTAGTCGATGGTCGGGCCCGTGTCGTTGGAGTCGGCGAGGGTGGCGCGCATGCGGTAGAGGTCGGTGCGGCCGGGCGCGGAGGCGGGCACGCTGAATTCGCTGGCGAGTCCAGGGGCTTGGTTGACCTGACGGTAGAGCTGCCCGATGGCTGCCCGGTCGTCGGAGACGACGATGAGTTGCAGCGGGTCGGGCTGGCGTTTGGGGAAGAGCTCGTCGAAGTGCTGCTGAGCGAGTCTGGTGGTGTTGTCCGGGGGCAGGTAGGTCTCGCTCATGCCGCCGAAAGCGAGGTTCTTGACGGGGATGATGAGCAGGCAGAGCCCGAGGACGATGGGAACGGCGACGCGGAGGGGGCGGCGCATGACCCAGTCGGTGGTGCGCCCCCAGAATCCGTTCTCGATCTCGGCGGTGGTCTTGGTGCGGCGGAATCGGCTGAGGCCGAGGCTGTCCACGCGCAGTCCGAGAATGCCGAGGGCGGCGGGCAGGATGGTGATCGCCGCGAGGGCTGCGAGCAGAACGGTCGAGATCGCGCCGTAGGCGAGGGATTTGAGGAAGCCCTGCGGAAAGAGCAGCAGGCCGCCGAGGCTGGCGACGATCATGGTGGCGGAGAAGACGACGGTGCGGCCCGCGGTGCTGACGGTGCGGCGGACGGCGGTGCGGGTGTCGTGGCCGGCGGCGAGTTCTTCGCGGAAGCGGCTGACGATGAACAGGCCGTAGTCGATGGCGAGGCCGACGCCGATCATCGAGACCACGCCGGTGACAAAGGAATTGACCTCGGTGAAGTTGGTGAAGATCCGCATGATGCCGTTGGCGCCGGTGACGGTGAGCGCTCCGATGGCGAGGGGTAGCGCGGCGGCGACGAGTCCGCCGAAGACGAAGAAGAGCAGCACCGCGACGACAGGGAGGGCGACGACCTCCATGCGGTGCACGTCGTCGGTGAGGGTGTCGGTGAGTGTGCCCGCGATGGGTTGCAGGCCGGCGACTTGGACGTCGACGCCGGGAATGTGGAAGGCGTCTTTGACTTTTCGGTAGTTGCGCACCATTTCGGTGTCGTCGTCGCCGTGGATGGCGATGAGGACGAAGGCGTGGCGGCGGTCGTCCCTGGCGAAGAGGGGTCCGCTGGCCCTGCCGGTCTCGGTGGCCCAGTAGGTGCCGTTGATGCCAGCGATCTCGTCGGGGTGGTCGCGGGGGAGGCTGTCGAGGTGGGTGACGACGGTGTGGGTGAGTTCGGGATCGTCGACGGTCTTGCCCTCGGGTGCGGTGACGAGCAGGACGACGTCGGATTCGTGGTCGCGGCCCCATGCCTCGTCGGCGATGCGGCTCGCGCGGGCGGATTCGGAGGTGGGGTCCTCCAATCCGCTGGAGCTGAGGTGGTTTTCGATGCCGATGCCGTAGCCCGCGAGTGCGAGCAGTCCGGCGATGACGACGCCGAGGACGCCGAATCGGTATCGGTGGACCAGATCCCCCCATCGCGCGAACATCAGCGGTCTCCGTGAGGGCAGGGCGGGGCGTCGGGGGCCGGGTTCGGTCGGTGAGCCGATCCTGCTGCGCGGAAGACCAAGGGGCCGCGTCCTTTCCGTGGGGCGACAGGGCGTCTGCCATCTAAGGTACAGACGTGAGTGAAATGTAGGCGTTTAACTATCATTTCCGGGTCGTGTGACATCGATTCGCTTCGCACGCGTGTGCCGTCGGTGATCGGACGCGGGCGTGCGGGCGTGTGAATTGCCCCGCTTGGACGCGCGCGGACCGGACGGGCTCGCCGCGTCGTGGCACCATGCGGTTATGGTCTCGAATCCGTTGCCGACCCTGGCCCGGCGCTTCGCGCAGCAGCGATGGGTGATGCGCCTGGCGCCGGTGGTGCTGCCGCTGGAACGGTTCGTGCGGTGGCTGAGCCGCGGCCGGATGGGCGTGCTCGACCTGGTCGGGCTGCCGTCGATCGAGGTGACCGTCGCCGGGCGCAAGACCGGCATGCCGCGCACCGCGTCGCTGCTGTATGTGCCGCGGGGGACGGATTTCCTGGTGATCGGTTCGAACTGGGGAAGCGCGAAGCATCCCGCGTGGTCGGCGAATCTGCGTGCGGCGAGCACCGCGACGGTCGGGCATCGGGGTGAGCGTTTCGCGGTGCGGGTCACCGAGATCACCGGGGTGGAGCGCAAGCGGGCCTGGGATCTGGCCGTGGAGTTCTGGCCCGGTTACGAGATGGAGTACGAGCTGTCCGGTGGCCGCGAGTTCCGGATCTTCGAACTGCGCCGGGAGTGAACGGGGTCAGTCGATCTCGGCCCGTACGGCCGCGGCGAAGGCGGCGATCGCGGGATGCGCGTGCGCTCCGGCGCGGCACGCGATGGTTGTGGTGCGCGCGATCGGGAGCCGGATGAGTCGCACGCCGGGCGGGGGATCGGTGGCGCTGAGTTCGGGGACCAGGGCGACGCCGTGTCCTGCGGCGACGAAGGCCAGCACGGTACTGAAGTCGTCGACTTGATGCCGGATGCGCGGGCTGAATCCGGCGGCTTCGCAGGCGCGGAGGGTCATGGTGTGGCAGCGGGTGCCCGCGGTGGCCACGATCCAGGGCGCGTCTCGCCAGGTGTCGAGTGTGGCGCCGGGGACGGCGGAATCGGCGGCGAGGAACATGGCTTCGCGGTAGAGCGGTGCGGTGTGCACGCCGGGTTC
This sequence comes from Nocardia sp. bgisy134, assembly GCF_965341865.1. Classification (GTDB taxonomy): domain Bacteria; phylum Actinomycetota; class Actinomycetes; order Mycobacteriales; family Mycobacteriaceae; genus Nocardia. The sequence continues at coordinate 197,526 of NZ_CBDQZP010000013.1, read as the reverse complement.
GGGTGGAAACGGCACCAGGTCGTAGTCGTGCACGAGGGCGACGTCGAGTTCGCCCGCGCGCAGTGCGTCGGCGACCCTGGCCGGATCCAGTTCTGTCACACAGGGTTCCAGCCCGGGGTGGACGGCGGCAAGTCGGGTGAGGGTGGCGGGGATGAAGGCCTGGGTGGCGCTGGGGAATGCGCCGATACGCAACGGGCCGGTGACTCCGGCCCTGGCGTCGGCCAGATCCGCCTCTGCCTCCTCCAGCCGAGCCAGTACCGCATCGGCATGGGCGACGAGGGTGTGCCCGGCGGGGGTGAGCGTGACTCGGCGTCCGGTGCGTTCCAGGAGCGCGACGCCGGATTCTCGTTCCAGCGCGGTGAGTTGCTGGGAGACCGCGGACGGGGTGAACGCGAGTGCTTCGGCGACGGCGGCGATGGTGCCGCGGCGCGCGAGTTCCCGGAGCAGGCGCAGTCTGCGCACGTCGAGCATCAGCTGAGCTTACGCTCAGCGGAACATATGCGAACTGGTTCTTAACGTGGGGGTGCGGCACGCTGGCCTTATGTACCGATTTCGAGGGATTTTCGTACCGCTGATCACGCCGTTCACAGCCGAAGGCGCCGTCGCGTTGCACGCACTGGAGACGTTGGCGCGTGACGTGCTCGACGAGGGTGCGGCGGGTCTGGTGGCGCTCGGCACGACCGCCGAGGCGGCGACACTGGACGCCGAAGAGCGGCGCGCGGTGATCGACGTGTGCGCTCGGGCGTGCGCGGCGGCGGGGGCGCCGCTGATCGTCGGGGCGGGCGGCAACGACACTCGCGCCGGTGTCGGCGCGCTGACGGAGCTGACGGCTTGGCCGCAGGTCGCGGCGGCGTTGGTGCCGGTGCCGTACTACACGCGGCCCGCCGAGGCCGGGGTGGTGGCGCATTTCGCGCACCTCGCGGCGAGCTCGCCCGTGCCGCTGATCGTGTATCACATTCCCTACCGGACCGGGCGTGCGTTGAGCGCGAACACGCTGCGGGAACTGGCGGCCTTGGATGGTGTCGTCGGTGTGAAATACGCGGTCGGCGGTGTGGATGCCGACGCGGTGGATCTGCTCGCCGAACCGCCCGCGGATTTCGCGGTGCTGGCCGGTGACGACGCGTTCGTGTCGCCGCTGCTCGCGCTGGGCGCGGCAGGTGGTATCGCGGCGACCGCGCAGCTGGCGACCGCGCGCTATGTCGCCCTCGAAAGTGCCTGGCGGACAGGCGACCTGACGGCCGCGCGGGCGATCGGCGCGGAGCTGGCCGCAGTCTCGGCGGCGGCGTTCGCCGAGCCGAACCCCACGGTGATCAAGGGTGTGTTGCACGCGCAGGGGCGCATTCCGAGCGCGGCGGTGCGATTGCCGCTGTTGCCCGCCGCGCCGGAATCGGTGGATCGGGCTCTGACGGCGCTTCTCGATCACCTTCCATCCCGATAGCCGATTGCTATTCTGACGTAGTCCGGTGCCGCCGGGCGGCGAGAACCGCACAGACCGGAGGGCGTTGTGAACGATCGTCGCGGCGCGTTGCAGGAGTACCTGTTGCGGACTCAACCCAGGACCATCGACCGGGGGCGGATGGTGGTCGTGGAGCGGGAGCTCACCCGGGCGGTGCGCGGCGGCGTGACCGGCGCTGTGGTCGAATTCGGTTGTTACCGAGGCGGAATGACCGCGTGGATGCGCGCCGTGCTGGACGCCCTCGGCGCGGATCCGCCGGTGCACGCCTACGACTCGTTTCGCGGGCTGCCCGCGGTCGGCAGCTACGACAGCGACTACTTGGCCGAGGGCGAGTTCACCGCCTCGGTGGGTGATGTGCTGAGGCTGCACGAACAGTTCGGTCTGCGTCGGCCGCACGTGCACGCCGGTTTGTTCGCCCACACCCTGCCCGAGCAGCTCCCCGCCCGGATCGCTTTCGCCTACATGGACGGCGACCGATACGAGTCGACGGTGCAGTGCCTGCGTGCCACCCTGCCGCGACTCGCGCCCGGCGCGATCCTGGTGTTGGACGACTATGCCGATCCCACGGCGTCGCTGCCCGGTCGGGCGGTCGCGCAACCGAAGGCGCCGGGGGTGATGAAGGCGTGCGAGGACGTCTTCGGCACCCCGCTGGCGGTCACCGCGGTCTGTGAGGATCCGACCTGGGCGTTGGGCGTGTACCGTCACACAGTCCCGCCGACCGTCTCCGCTGCGACGTCCGCGCGGCCGGAGGCGGCGCGCTGAGGGGCCGCACGGGATCTCCGTAGATCCCGTGTTCGGGCGAATGCGTTGCGTACGAAAGGGATCGGTTCGGCCATCCAGACCGATCCGCTCCACGCTCCCTCTTTTCGTATCGGCTGAACTTCGATACAGTTTGTCTCGAAGATATGAGACAAACTGTTTCGTAAGGGGATGCCGTGCGACCACCGGATCCTCGGACGGTGCGCAGCCGCGATGCCGCGCTCGCATCGGCCCGAGAGCTGTTGATCGAGCAGGGATTGGCCGGTCTGACCCACGGTGCTGTCGCGGCGCGCAGCGGGATCAGCCGGGCCACGCTGTACCGGCTCTGGCCCGAGCCGCCCGATCTGGTTCGCGCCACGATCGCCTGGCACATCACCCTGGCGCAGTCACAGCCGACCGGTGATCTGCGCGCCGACCTGCTGACCGAACTGGCGGGAACCCGCGCGATGCTGCACGAACCGGCCAGCGAACAGGGCATGCGCGTGATGATCGAAAGGGCTGCTGTCGAACCGAAATTCGCGGAGGTCAAGGAGGCGCTGTACCGGTCGGGCACCCGGGTGGTGCGCGCGATCCTGGCCGATGCCGTCGCACGCGCCGAACTGCCCGCCGAACTCGATATCGACATCGCCGTCGATCGACTGCTCGGTCCGCTGTTCTTCCGCCGCCTGGTCGCCAACCGAACCTTCGACCTCGACTACGTGCACGATGTCGTCGACGACTTCTTGCGCTGCCACTCCACGAAACCCCCACACCGGCAAGGACCTTTGTGACATGACGTCTCCGGTAACCAGAAGTCTTTCCGCTCCACGGATTCTCGCCGTGCTCGTCGCACTCGTCACTGTGTTCGGTGCGTTGCTTGCCGATTTCGTCGTCCCGGAGAGCGCGGGCCAGCACTTGCACAACGACGCGTGGCCGCCGCACGCGAAATTCCACGACGCGCAGTACATCGTCATGTCGATCCTGCTCGGCGCGGTCGCGCTGACACTGCTGGTACAGCGTGGAGGCGGTACACGATCCCGGGTGTGGACGGCCTGCGCGATCCTGGCCGCGCCGTGGCTGGGCCTGCTGAGTGCGATGCTGTTCCCGGGCGCCGCCGTACAGGATCCCGAATTCGACAACCCGTCGATCGTCGGCCTGCACCCCCAAGTGCTGCTGGCCGCGATCCTGCTGACGCTACTGCTTGTGGCCGTCCTGCTCATCGCCCGAACCGAACGGCAACACTGAATGGCAGGTGCCGCACTCGGTATTCCCCGGCGCGGGCATCTTGTCCCCGTTACCCACCACCGCGACGGCGCGCCGCTCGAACTGGGTGCGCTGCAACGCCAGTGCGCTTGCGGCTGGCCCCGGCCGCAAGCGCGGATCGGACAGCACCAGATCGAGCAGCAGTCGCGTCCAGCATCCGGCCAACGGGGCCGTGGGGTCAGTCCAGTGTCGACAACGCGGCGCGGAGCCGCTCCGCGAGCTCTACGGCCTGCGGCAGCGACCACGGCAGCACGCCGTTATCGGCCATCAGCGCGTGGAACTGCTGTTCGCGGTAGGGGACGCCAGGCGGCAGCGGCGCGACGTGCCGGTGCAGGTGCGAATTGCCTTGCTGGCTACCGAGACTCAGCACATAGGTGCGCTCGCTCGGCACCACCGCCTCCACGGCGCGTGTCACCGGGTGCACCAGCGACATGATCCGCAGGAAAGCGTCCTCGGGGAGGTCTCGCACGACGTGTTCGCGGTGCAGTTTCGGTGCGACGAGGACGGAGCCGAACAGCGTCGGATAGCGCGACAGGAACGCGAAGTTCTGCTCGTCCTCCGCGATGATCAGCACGGAGCGACCCGTTCGAGCGGGAAGTAGAAGTGCGCGCAGGCAAGGATCGGCTCTACGCCGATTTCGCGAGCAAGGACGGGCTCTATCCAGCGGTCATCGAGCAGTGGCCGGGCCAGATCACCGACGGGACCGCACTCGACGTCGCGGACTTGCCGGATACACCCGGGGGGATGTTCGACCACTATCTGCCCGAGAACGCCCGGCTGCAGGCCTGGGCCGAGGTCCGGGCCACCGGCATCCCCGCGGCGGAGAACGCGGTGCGCCGCATCATCGCGACCGAGATCAGCGAGATCGAACACGGGCAGCGCGAGGGTCTCGTCACCACCGACTTCCAGCCCGTGGCGCTGGTCGCCATGCTCACCGATCTGGTGCCGCCGCCGTGCACGCCGGCCGGGCGGAGGAGACGCACGACATCGCCGAACGCCGGCCGCGGTTGCCGGCCGCACGCTGGCTCACCGCCCAGGAATGACCGCGCCGACCATGCGCGGATGCTGGGAGTTTGCCGGAAATCGATGAGAGCCGCGCAGGCCCGGGCGTAGACTCACCGGGATCGCTGCGTGAACATCCACTTCGAGGTGATGTGGCATGGTCGACACAGAGGTGCTCATTGCCGGCGCTGGTCCGGTCGGACTGACAGCGGCCATCGAGTTGGCCCGACGCGGAGTGACTTGCCGGATCATCGACGCGGCCGCCGAACCACCGCGGTATGCCAAGGCGGTCGGTATCCAACCCCGGACGCTCGAGGTGTTCGAGGGCATGGGGGTGTTGCGGCAGGTGCTCGACTCGTCGATCCAGCTGCGCGGGCAGATCGTGTACGTCAACGGAGCCGAAGTCGAGCGCGTCGCGCTGACGCTGCCCGCCGACATCCCCTACCAATTCGTCGGATTGCCGCAGTACGAGACCGAACGGATCCTGCGCAAACGCCTGGACGCCACCGGTACGCACGTCGAACGGGGCACGGCGCTGACCCATTTCGAACAGGACGACTCCGGCGTGCACGCCGTGCTCACCGACGAGAAGGGCGAGCGCCGGGTGCAGGCGGAGTATTTGATCGGTTGCGACGGCGCGCACAGCATCGTGCGAAAAGGGTTGGGGCTCAGTTTCGAAGGCGCGGCGTTCGCCGAACAGTACATGCTCGGGGATGTCGAACTGGGCTGGTCGATGCCGCGCGGTTATGGCATCCGTGCGATGCACCGCACCGACGGTGTCACCGACGATCTGCTGGTGTGTATCCCGTTGCCCGGCGATTACCGGTATCGGGTCTCGATGCTGGTGCCCGAGGAACTCGCGACAGCACCGGCGACGTGCGGCGACGCCGTCGAGCACGGTTTCGAGGGCAGTCATCCGCCCGAGCTGCACCACATCCAGGCGGTCCTCGACCGGCTCGCCCCCGAGCGGGTCACCGCGTCGAGCCTGCGCTGGTCGTCGGTGTTCCGCATCAGCCATCGCATCGTCGACTCCTATTCGCGCGCACGGGTGTTCGTCGCCGGAGACGCCGCGCACATCCATCCGCCGACCGGCGCGCAGGGCATGAATACCGGCATCCAGGACGCGCACAACCTCGCCTGGAAACTCGCGCTCACCCTCGCGGGCATCGGCGCGCCAGATCTGCTCGCCAGCTACGACGCCGAACGCAGGCCCGTCGGCGCGGAGGTGGTCGGACGGACCATGCGCAGCGCGCGGGAAGGCATCGGCGCGGGGGAGACCGACCCCGACTTCGTCATCCGCCGCGAAGCGCAACTGCTGATCGACTACTCCGCCAGCCCGCTGGTGAGCAACGCCCCCGCCGACACGGGCGGTCCGCTGCCCGGACGACGCGCCCCCGACGCGGCCGGTCTGACCCGCGACGCCGTCGCCTTCCCGATCCGGCTGTTCTCCCTGTTCGGGCGAACCGATCACACCGTCCTGATCTACGTCGACGACACCGCGGGCCCCGAGTCGCCCGCCGCGGTGGCCGCGCTCACCGATGCCGCGCGCCGCGCCGCACACGGCCGGGTCGACGTCTACCTCATCGCCGCCGCCGACGCCGAACCCGAATCCTCACCGCTGCCGGTGATTCGCGACCGCGACGGTGACTTCGCCCGCGCCTACGGCGCGAAAGGGTTGTGCGCCTATGTCATCCGGCCCGACGGCTATCTCGGATTCACCGAACACGCGCCGACGCCCGAAGATCTGACCAAGCACTTCGCGGCGATCTTCCGCTGAACCGGGTTCAGCGGGATTCCGGCGACAGGATCTGGATCAGCTGGCGAGCGAATTCCCTGGGGTCGGTGCGTATCCCGTTGTGCGCGCCGGGAAATTCGACGACTGTCGAGTTCACCATGCACACGCTGTGGTTTTACGGCTTCGCGACGGGCCACGATATGGGCGACTCGCTCGCGAAACGGCGTGATCGAGACAGTTGGGTCACCGAAGGCATTGCGCCACACAGCGAAATGGCCGCCGGGACGCAGCACGCGATGCAACTTCGGCAAGACCACCTCGAGATCGAACCAATGCACAGCGGTGGCCGCGACAGCGAGATCAAAGACTGCCGCGGGCAGCTCAACCTGCTCGGCCGTGTCGACGTGCACAACTGCGGCCGGCCAGCGACGGCGCAGCCATCGGCCAGGGCCGGGCCCGGTTCGACCGCGTCGACCGACGCGCCCGCTTCGAGGAGCGGTCCGGTGGCCAGTCCACTACCGGCCCCGAGATCGATCGCCCGGATCCCTGGCTGCAGCAATCCGAGATCTTGCAGCTCGGCCCACAGAACAGCCGGATACGGCGGCCTGGCCCGGTCGTAGACATCGGCATGGGTATCGAAATGCAGCGGGTTGGGCACCCGGAAAACTCTAATCCGGTTGTGGCCGAACCGGACACCGCGATCAGCGGCATCACCGGAGGTAGATGACAGGCGCGGCCATGCCTGTCGCCACTGAGGTCGGAAGAGGGTGTCGCGGACGCGCAGCGGCCGGTACCGGTCGGCCCGGGCTGGTCGAGTCCGGCGGCGATGTCGACCTGGTGCCGTGCTTCGGGCCACCCAGCTCAGCGCCACCCGAACCTGGCGCCGCTCGACTCTTGATCAGATCGGCGGCCCTTGCATCCGGATCGGATGTCGGGACGCGGTCTCGGGCCGGGCAGTTGCACCAGCACCGCGCCGGTGAGCAGTATCGCCGCCCCGGCCAGTTGCGTCGGCCCGAGTGACTGGCCGAGCAGCAGCCACGCCAGCACCGCGGCGACCAGCGGTTCCACCAGGGACAGCACGCCGGCCAGGGCCGCGGGCAGATCGCGCAGCGCCCGCAACCCGGCCAGGTAGGGCAGCACGGTGCCGGCCACGGCCAGCGCCAGCAGCACCAGCCACACCGGGGCCCGCAGACCGCCCAGTACCGCAGCGGTAGTGAGCAGGCCCGAAGGCAGCGTCCACGGCGGAGCGACCGCCGCCACCATCACCGCGCCGATCGCCAGCCCAGCCGCGGTCAGCCCGAGCGAGTCGTGCCTGCTCGCGCCGTGCTCGCCGAGCAGGAAGTACCCCGCTGAGCAGATCGCCGCGCCGAGCCCGGCGGCGACGCCGAGCAGGTCCAGCCGGGTGCCCTGCCAGATCTGCGCGACCAAAGCCAATCCGGTCGAAGCCAACCCGATACCCAGCCACACCAGTCCGGGCAGCCGGGTGCCCCGCACCACCCGAACCCAGAGCGCGACCAGCGCGGGCGCCACGTTGACCAGCACCATCGCCACCCCGACCGGAACCCTGGCCACGGCAACGAAGAACAGCAGTTGCACCCCGGCGACGCCGAGCAGACCGTAGCCGAGCAGCAACCAGAGGTCGGCGCGGCCGAATCGCAGTGCCCGCGGCCGCAGCACCGCAACCATCGGCACCAGCAGTATCGCGGCCAACACGATCCGCGCCGAAGTCACCGCAGCCGGAGACCAGCCCGCCGCCATCACCGCCGCGGCCAGCGAGCCCGAACTTGCGAACAGCACCCACGAGATCAGACTCAGCCCGGTCGCCCGTGCCTGGCTCGGCGCCCGCACGGCCTTCTCCGATACGACCACGCCTGGCAGTGTGCCTGAGCGATCACCGCCCTGACCAAAGGTTTTCCGGCCGAGCCGTTCGGCGGCCCGCCACACGAGAGCGGGATCACCGACCGGCTCAGCGGCGGCGATCAGCAGGAGCAGCCTGCTCTGCTCGGGTAACCCTTCGATCCGCGTCAGGAAGCTCTGTTCGATCCGGGCTCTCCGAAGCATCCGAGAGCAGACTCAGCACCGCCAGTCCGACCGGGAAGCGTTCCGGCGGGGTGCCCGCCCGCATCCCGAACACTGTCTCGAGCGCGTCGCGCTGCGGCGCGGGAAGTTCTTTCAGCCGATCCAGCAGCGGAACACACAACTGGTGCAAGGTGGCGAACGCGAGCTCCATCTCGGACTCGACACCGACCGCACGCAGCATCCGCATGCCCGTCGCCGAACGCTTCAGGTACTCGAGCAGCGCGGACTTTCCGACTCCCGGCGCGCCGTGCATGACGAGCACGCGTCCGGCGCAGCCATGATCGATGCGATAGGCGCCCGAGCGTGCGAGGCCGGCGGTGCGACGTCCCGCGAACACCGTTGTGGCGTCTGCCCGGTCAGCGTTCGTCGTAGGTGCGGCGAGCGGTGGCGATGTATTCGCGGTGCCGTTCGGCCCAGTCGATGAGGGCGCCGACCTCGCGCGACAGTGTCCGCCCCGCCGCCGTCAGGTCGTAGTCCACGCGCGGCGGCGTGGTCGGGGTGACGGTTCTGGTGACCAGCCCGTCGCGTTCGAGGCTGCGCAGGGTGAGAGTCAACATCCGCTGGGAGATGCCGTCGATCGCGCGACGCAGCTCGGCGTAGCGGCGCGGTCCCGTGCCGAGCACCGCCATGATCAGCACACTCCACTTGTCGCCCACCCGGTCCAGCACATCGCGCAGCTCACAGGTGGCCGAATCCGCGCTGACCTGCATGGAAACATCGGTGTGCGTAGCGAATTCCGAAGTGCCTACTTCTGTCACCCCGGGAGGATCGCCCAGAATCCTGTCGAACACAAGTAGTGACCAACGCACAAAAAGTGCGTTACCGCGCAGGAGGACACCGTGACCGCCGATCTCACCGCCTTGCCCGCCCGAACCGGGGACAGGCCCGCGACGACCGGGCTGGAAATCCCGCACGATCAACTGGAGGCGTTCTCGCCGCCGCAGATCCGTTCCGTGCTCATCGAATTCGCGCGCTCGCTACCCGGGGTGCGGACCGGGCCGAGTGCGGTGTCCGAACCCGGATCGCTGGCCTTCCGGCTGCCCCGAGCCGATCGCGACTTCGACGCGTTCCTGCATCCCTCCGTCGACGAATTCGGCCACGTGCACCGCACCGGATTCATGCACCTGACCATCCCGGTGAGTTCCGTTGCGGTGCTGACGGACCTGGGCTGGGTGGAACCGCATCCGATCAGCAAGCGACCCGAGTTCCCCAGCGGCATCGTCATGTTCTACGCACCGCGCGACACCGACGAACTGACCGTCGCGACCACCGTGCTGCAAGCCTCCTACGACCAGGCCGCCGCCTGAGCGCGTTCGTCGCGTGATCGCTTCGGCGACAAGTGCGTTCGACGCGCTCGGTCAGTGCTCGAAGATGCTCGTGTCTCCCGGCTCGGTCTCGAGCGCCTCGCGGTCGAAGATCAGCAGGGTGAGGAAGAACAGCCCGCCGGCGACGAGCAAGCCGACCACGATCAGCACCGGGACCACCGCATGCTCGGGCGTCACCAGCACGAACAACGCGACGGCCGACCAGACCAGCGCCGCGATCGCGACTGGCAACTCGAAGCGCCCGAGGTCGAACGCGCCTTTCCTGCGGTCCAATCGTCTGCGCACCGTCAGGTAGAGCGCGATCGTCGAGCCGTAGATGAGCGCCGGGAGGATCGTCGAGGCTGTGATCAGCTCCAGCAGCGCGTCACCAGGCAGTGCGACCATCAGGACGACGCCGAGGAAGAAGATGAGGATCGTTGCCGGGACCGGTGTATGCGTGCGCGGGTCGACCCGTCGCATCAGCCGGTGGGCGGGGAAGCGCGCGTCGCGCGACATCGCGAAAACGAGCCGCGAGCACGCGGCCATCACCACCATCCCGGCACCGAAGAACGCGAACGTGATGGCGACCAGCAGGATCCTCTCCATCACCGGACCGAGCTGGTCGCGCATGATCGCCGCGACCGGCGACTCGCTGGCGCTGATCCGGGGGATGTCGTCGATCGCCACGGTGAGTGCGATCACGAACAGCAGACCCAGCACCCCGGCCGCCACGACCGACCCCACGATCGCGCGCGGGACGCTGCGATAGGGATCCTTGGCCTCCTCGGCCAGATTGGCCGCGGCGTCGAAGCCGACGAGCGTGCCGAGTCCCATGATCATCGCGAGCATCAAACCGCCGCCGACGGCGAAATAGCCGGGGGCGTTCTCGGTGACACCGCGCGACGTGAGGTTGTGGGCCGTGCCGTTGCCGGTGATCACCACCGCGACGACGAGCGCGATCGCCACCACCACGACGAGCGCCAGTTCGAGCCCCACCGCGCTGGTGTTGATCATGCTGACCAGGCGCGTCGAGGCGACGGCGAGTACGGCCTGGATGAGCAGCACCGCGAGGGTGATCAGGCGAGCGGTGCCCTCGTCGGGTGCGAGGCCGGCCAGCGGCATGAACGCCTGGCTCGCCAGCGCATTGTCGACAGCCATCACCGCGACCGCCAGGTAGCAGAACGTCAGCCAACCGAACCCCCAGCCGATCTTGGGGTTGGCCAGCCGTGAGGCCCACTGGTAGGACGAGCCGCTGAGCGGGATGCGGGCCGCGAACTGCGCGACCACCAAGGCCACCAGGACCTGACCCACCGCGGCGATGATCCACAGCCAGATCCCGACCGGGCCCGCGTTCCGCAGCACGTCGTCGTAGGTCGCGAAGATGCCGACCGCCACCGAGATGAACGCGAACGAGATCGCGAACACCTGGAAGGGGCCGAGCGTGCGCTTCAGCTCCTGCCGATAGCCGCCGAGCTCGACGGAATTCTCGTTGGTCTGCGCCTGCGACGAAGCGTCCGCCACCTCGCTCACCTCACCTTCTCGGAGGGTGCGCCACCAGCCGTGAACACGATCGACTTCGTGCGATTTTACCGAAGTGGCCTCGAGCGGAGCGTCTGCGAGACGGGTGGCGAGCAACACCGTGAACAGCGCGGCGAGCCCGGGACAAAACAAGCAACCCATGGGTGGGAATCGCCCACCCATGGGTTGCCCTTCGAATCGCGACGGCAGAGGTTGTCAGCGATCGAGGTCGACCTCGCGTGCGCCCGGCAACCGGCACAGAACGAAGATCGCCACTGCGAGGACGCCCGCGGTGATCGCTCCCGCCCACATGATCGCGTCCATGCCCGAGGCGGACGCCTGGATAGCGATCCGGTCCACGGCTGGGGCGAATCCCGACATCTGGTCGGGCAGATAGTCGACCACCTTTCGACCGACCCCGGAGCCGAGGGCATCGGTGAGCCGGTTCACCTCATGCGGCGGTATCCCGCGGACGAAAGGTCCCAGGCCCGTGAGCGAACGCTCCGTGGATGCGGTCGCCCGGTCGGCGAACAGCGCGCCGAGGCCTGCGATGCCCAACGCGGTACCGACCTGACGAGCGGTGAGGACAGTACCGGTCGCCATTCCGCTGCGCTCCACACTGACGAAGGCGAGCGCACCCTGCGAGACGATCACGCTCGCGGCTCCCAGTCCGACACCACCGATGATCGAACCCAGTACGAAATGTGTCCACTGCGTGCCCACCGACACTCCCGTGCACAGGAACAGCCCGGCCGCGATCAGCACGACTGCACCGGGCAAAGACCAGCGAATCGGCATGCGCCGCTGCAGGATCGCGACAACGGGTGAGACGAAGAACGCAGCCAGAGTCAGCGGCAGCGCACACAGACCCGCTTGCAGCGGACTGAACTGCAGGGTGTTCATGTAGTAGAGAGCGAGGTAGTTGACACCGGCGAAAATGGTGCCGCCGATGGCCAATCCGCCCAGGGTCAGCGCCGCGAATGTCGGCTGCGCGATCAGGCGGAGGTCGAGCATCGGCTCCGGCGTGCGCAACTCCCAGCCGACGAACACCACGAGAGCGACCAGCGAAGTGATCACTGCGGCGATGATCGTTGCGGAGGTCCACCCTGCGTTGTTGCCTTCGATCAATGCGAAGACACCGGCGAACAGCGCGATGCTGATCGTTGCGGTACCGACCCAATCTGCTCGACGCGGCCGCAGATCGCGCGATTCCGCCATGTAACGCCACGCAGCGACGAAGGCCAGGATTCCGATTGGCACATTGATGAGGAAGATCGCCTTCCAGCCCATCGTGTCCACGACGATTCCGCCGATCAGTGGCCCTGCGGCGGCCGCACTCGCGAGCACGGCCCCGTACACGGCGATCGCACGTGCCCGGCTTCGGGGCTCGACGAACGTGGCGGCGATAATCGGCAACGATATGCCGAACAGCATGGCCGCACCGACACCTTGAACACCGCGGGCCAGGTTCAGCGCCAAGATCGACGGGGCCATCGCACAGGCCACCGAGGCGGTGGTGAAGACGACGACGCCGCCCAGATACAGCCGCTTGCGTCCGATCCGGTCACCCACCGTCGCGGCGATCAGCACCATCCCGGCGATGGGCAGGGTGTATGCATCGACCACCCATTGCAGCGACCCGAGCGTCGCGGTGAAGGTGGACTGGAGTTCCGCCAGCGCCGTCGCCACGATCGTGAGATCGAGCAGCAGCATGAACGTGCTCAAACACACCGCTGCGAGGGTGATTCGAGCGCGACGAGAGACCGGCAGGGCCGGCCGATCGACCACCGGCTCACGCAGTTCTTCTTTGAGATGGGTCACCAATGGGCTCCTCTACCCTCGTTCGGGGCCACCGCGCGTTTCATGGCGGGGTTCGGCAGTCGGGTCAACCGGGCGATCCCGCTGACCACCCAGGGCGCGCTCGCGGCGATCGCGAGAAGCTTCGATTGGTAGCGCGGCGACACCAATGCCTGAGAGAGCCAGGTTGCTTGCCGGATCCGGTATCGGACGTCGCGCGCCAGTCGTGCCTGGTACCTGTCCGCGTCGTATCCCCGGTGCCATGCCGCGACTGCCAGGCTCGCGCTGTGCAGCGCGATCGACATCCCGTCACCCGCGAACGAGGGAATCACCGCACCCTGATCGCCGAGCCGCCAGACGCCATCGGAAGTTCGCGCGATATAGCCGTACGGAATGGACGACACGGCGTGCATCTTCGGATGAACCGGATCAGCACCAGCCAACCGCTCCGCGATTGCCGGGTCGATACTTCCGAAGTCCCGATCCCATCCCGGTCCCGCCTGCGCCTTGTCGAGCAGCAGACAGACGTTCGTCTCCCCGCCCTCGACCGGGTTGATCCCGCAGTAGCCCCCTGGTACGAAGACCAGCTCGACATGGTTGCCGAGTGCGCCGGACTGTGCGGGCGTGAGCTTCCAGTGTTGTTTGAATCCCGCCAACCCGGATTGCACGCCCTTGCCGCATTCACGGGTCCATCCGCGTAGGTCGTGCTTTCCGGTAGCGAGGAAGATCTCGCGGCCATCGAAACTCTGCTTGTCGGTCTCGACGCTCCATCGGCCGACTTCGCCTGTCAGCTTGCGCGCGCGGATGCCGCGGTGCACATCGACGCCCTCCTGCGCGGCGCGGCCGATCAACTCCTCGTCGAGGATGTGACGTGACAGGCCCAGCGCACGGAACGGAAGCCGTACGTCGACGTTGTGCTGGCGGCTACGCAACCGCACGCCGTCCATCGGCACCCCACCGAGCCCGTCGGGATCGACGCCGAGCCGATCGAGGTACGTCAGCGCCTCACGGCTGAGGAACTCGCCGCACACCTTGCCGAAGGTTCGGGCCTCCTTTTCCAGTAGCGCAACCCGCGCGCCGCTGCGCGCCAGTCCGATCGCGACCGCCGACCCGGCAAGGCCGCCGCCCACGACGACAGCGTCGTATCGACCGGTGGCGGCCGACCGGGAAGGCCGTGGCTGACGGACCATCTTCGGCTCGAGTGTGTCGCCAGGTGCCTGAGACAAGTAGCTATTCACAGCGTGTCCTCTCAGGCGATATGGAACAGCATGGTCTCGGCCGTGAGGCCGGGGCCGAAGGCCATCCCGCACCCGCGCTTGCCGCTATTGGCTCCGTCGCCGGCACTCATCATCTGCTGGAGGACGAAGAAAATGGTTGCGGATGACATATTCCCGTACCGATCGAGAATGTCTCGTGAGTGCCGGAGGTCGGTGGACCCGAGCTCCAGGGCCTCTTCGACCGAATCCAGGATGAGCCGTCCACCGGGATGGACTGCCCACAGATCGATCGAATCCGTCTGTGCGCCATTGAGAATGATCTGGGTGTTCTCGGCGTTCAGCGCATCCTTCAGAGCTCCCGGCACACGACGGGACAGGACCATGTCGAACCCGGTGTCGCCGATATGCCAAGACATCTGATCGTGCGTATCCGGCACTACCAACGCGGTAAAGGAATCGAGGCCGATACCCTGTTCCTCGCTGGTGATCAGCGCTGCGGCGCAACCGTCGGCAAACAGCAGCGACGAGATGGACATCTCGAGGTTCTTGGGCATCTGCAGGTGAAGTGAGCAGAGTTCGAGGGAAAGCACCAGCACCTTTGCGTTGGGCTCGGAGCGAACGATGTGGTTCGCGAATTTCAAGCCGTTCACGCCGGCGAAGCACCCCATGAAACCGACGGTCGTGCGCTCCGCGTTGGGATTGATGCCGAACCGTTTGATCAACTCGAGGTCCAGACCCGGGGAGAAGAATCCCGTGCAGGTGATGACGACGATGTGCGTGATGTCGGCGGCGATGTCGTCGATCTCCAGTCCGGCCACGGCCCTGGCGGCGAGGTCGGGGGCAGCCTCCTTGTACGCGGCCATTCTGGCCGCGGTGCTGACCCCGTCCGGATCGGAGCCGTAGAACTCGGACGGCTGATCCAGCACCGAGTAGCGGCTCGAGATCTGACACTGCGGAATGACCTTTTCCAATAACAGCCTGTGACGCTTCAGCTGGGTCACCTCGAGGAGGTTGTCACACAGCAGTTGATGGACTTCGTTCGTTGGAACAGCGGTGGAAATCTTGTTCACGTACGCAGTCGTCATAATTTCCTTCAATCGAGACCGAACCCGCCGGAAGCTTTGCCGCCGGACTGGTGGCGTTCCCGTCGAACACCTGGCATGAATAATTCCTCAGATACCTGCCAGCAAACACCACCCGTAGGGGTGGAAACATGCTCACCCCGGGTGGGCGGCTTCCACGCTCGGGTGGGCGGGCCAACTAGTTGTCGGGCGCAACCAATCGGCGCGTTCTAGATGATTAGTTATCCAGTCTATCGATATTTCAACTATGCCCGCGTCGGAACGAATTCGACAATCTTTTCAAGTTCTGTGCGCTGGTTGCCGGACTGGCCGACAGGCGAACCGCACACCGCTTCGCCCGCGCCGAGTCGGTTACCTGTCACAGACCGAGTTTGGTGACGGCGTTGTCTTCCAGCGGGTTCGCCGTGCGGATGTATCCGTGCACGGTGCGGGGATTTGACCAGCGCCCCTGGCGCATGATTTCGCGGTCGCTGGCGCCGCCGAGGGCGGCTTGGGTGGCGAAGCCCGCGCGTAAAGAGTGTCCGGAGAAGAGGTTCGGGTCGAGGCCCGCGCGGGCGGCGTAGCGTTTCACGAGTTCGGCGACGGCGCGCCCCGACATCGGGCGGTCGCCGATGCCGCCGTGGCGGGTGATCGTGGGAAACAGCGGCAGGTCCGGGTGTTCGGCGAGGGGAGTGCCGGTGAAGCCGTGGCAGCGGTGGATTCCGTCATTCGCCATGGGTGTCGTGCAGTGGTCGCGGAGAGCGAGTGGTCCTGCGGCCGTGTGGATTTCGAGGAGCTCGAGCCAGGCCGCGCAGGCGCAGACGGGGCAGGTGCGCGGGCGTTGTCCGCGCGGTAGTGCCACACGCTGTTCGGCGGCGCCGGTGGGGTCGGTCTTGGTGGTCGGCAAGTGCACGAGCAGGATCGGTTCGCCGGTGGCGTGATCCGTGCTCACCCGGACGTCGGCGACCCGCAGGCTCGCGAGTTCGCTGCGGCGCAACGCGCCCGCGAAGCCGATCAGCAGGGCGAGGGCGTCGCGGCGGCGGGCAGGTTCGGTGGGCCAGCCGGGCTCGGGCAGACCGGCGAGCAACTGGTCGAGGGTGTGCAGCAGGATGGGGCGCTTCCTGGTGGGCGGTGTGCGGCGGGTGCGCCGGATACCGCGCAGGGTCAGGCGGACCACGTCGGAGCGGGTGGGGGAGGGCAGTCCGTTGGCGGCGTGCACGGCGGCGATCGCGGCCGATTTGCGTTCCAATGTGGCGGGGCCGAACGCCCATTCGCCGTTCGGGCGTCGCGCGTCGGCCGCGGCCGCCAGATACACCGCGACATCGAGCGCGTCGGCCGGAAGCGCCTGCCGCCCTTCGGCCGCGCACCACCCCGCCCAGGCGATCCAGTCGGTGCGGTAGGCGCGCAGCGTGTTCGCCGACTGCGACGCCTCCAGGTACCGGCGCAGCGAACCGGCCTGGACGTCGTCGAATCGCTCACGCACCACATGCAAGGCGGCCGGGTCGACCAGCACGCTGCGCACGCCACGACGCAGCTCGGTGCGCACCGCTTCCGGCACGGCCACGACGCTGTCGCCCACTTCCGCTCCTCACTGCCCCGGGTCGGCAGCGCACAGAACGTAATGGCGCCGACCGCATTCGAGCCCAGACTATGCGCTGGCGGAGAGCTGGTCGCGCACCCGGACGCCATATTGCGGTCGTGGACAGCGGTGGCGCGGTTCCTACCGCGCGACTCGGTCGGAGTAGCGGTCGCGACAACCCGATGTCGGGTCGGGAATTTTTCTCGAGCACGGCAAGGTTCTCCCCGCGGACGACCGCCGGACCCGGCGATATACACCGGAGCCGGTATCAGCACTGAACGGCGACACGGACATCGCGCCGGAAGGGATCGAATATGAAGTTCGCGGTCAGTTACAGCAGCGCCCATTTCGGGGCCGATCCGGACCGGATCATCGACTACGCGCGCCACGCCGAGGCCTGCGGATTCGAGGGCCTGTACCTGCCCGAACATCTGGTGCTGTTTCCCGGCGCGAAGATGCACACCTTCGAGGTCCCGCCCACGCTGCCGTTCCTCGACCCGCTCGACACCCTCGCCTACGTCGCCGCGGCGACCGAGCGGCTGCTGCTCGGCACCGGCGTGCTGCTGCTGCCGTACCGGCACCCGGTGGTGCTCGCGAAGCAGTTGGCGACCATCGACGTGCTGTCCAAGGGCCGGATGCGTTTGCTGACAGTGGGATTGGGCACCCTGCCCGAAGAAGCGGCGGCCACCGGTGTGGAATTCCGCGCCCGCGGACGACGCGCCGACGAAGCGATCGATGTGCTGCGGCTGCTGTGGGCGGGTGGCGAAGAAGGCGTCAGCTACCAAGGCGAGTTCTTCGCCTTCGATGATCTCGTCCAGTACCCGAAGCCCTACCAGGCCACGACATTGCCGATTCACGTCGGCGGATCGAGCCTGCCTGCCGCGCGCCGAGCGGGTCTGCGCGGCGACGGATACTTCGCGGGCGGCATGCTGGTCCCGCAAGAGCGCAAGGTCCAGTGGGATCTGGCGCGCTCGACGGCCCAGGAAGCCGGGCGGGACCCGGACGCGCTCGAATACACCCGCTGGAGCGGCATCGATATGACCGACGAACGGCTCGCCGCCTTCGCCGCGCAGGGCGTCACCCGTGTCGTCGTCAGCGCCACCGCGTCGGACCCGAACGAACAACTCGACGAACTGTCGTGCTTCGCCGAACAATTCGGTGTCGCCCGCGTGTGATCTCTGCGCTCGGCCGACGTCTCGTCGGGCAGGTTCGGCCGAGCATCAGGCGAATCCCGCTGCGAAACAGCGGCATTCGCCCGACGATCACTGGCGGTAGGTGGCCAGGAAGCGGCCGATGCGTTCGATGATCGCTTCGAGCTCGTCGGCGTGCGGTAGGGTGACGATGCGGAAGTGGTCGGGTCGTTTCCAGTTGAAGCCCGTGCCCTGCACGATGTGCAGCTTCTCCTGGAGTAGCAGATCCAGCACGAATTGTTCGTCGTTGTGAATCGGATACATGTCGAGGTCGATGCGCGGGAAGGCGTAGATCGCGCCCTTGGGTTTGACGCAGGAGACACCGGGAATCGCGTTCAGCGCTTCCCAGGCGCGGTCGCGTTGCTCGCGCAGCCTGCCGCCGGGCAAGGTGAGGTCGGTGATGCTCTGATGCCCACCGAGCGCGGCCTGAATCGCTTGCTGCGCGGGCACATTCGCGCACAGACGCAGCCCGGCGAGCATCGTCAGACCTTCCAGGTAGTTCTCGGCGTGCTCGGTGGGACCCGACACCACCAGCCAGCCGGACCGGAATCCGGCCGCCCGGTACGACTTGGAGAGCCCGGAGAAGGTCAGACACAGCAGATCGGGGGCGAGCGCGGCGGTGGCCGTGTGGGTGAGATCGTCGTAATGGATCTTGTCGTAGATCTCGTCGGAGAACACGACGAGATTGTGGCGGCGCGCGATCTCGAGGACCTGGCGCAGCACCTCCGGCGAATAGACCGCGCCGGTCGGGTTGTTCGGGTTGATGAGCACGATCGCCCGGGTGCGGTCGGTGACTTTGGCGGCGATATCGGCCACGTCGGGAAACCAGTCCGAGGACTCGTCGCAGACGTAGTGCACCGGCCTGCCACCGTTGAGCGTGGTCGCCGCGGTCCACAGCGGAAAGTCGGGCGAGGGGACGAGCACCTCGTCGCCGTTCTCCAGCAGGGCGGTCATCGCCATCATGATCAGCTCGGAAACCCCGTTGCCGAGGAACACTTCCTCCACGTCGACATCGTCGACACCGAGGGTTTGGTAGTACTGCACGACCGCCCGCCGCGCCGACAACAGGCCTTTCGACGACGAGTAACCGCTCGAGGCGGGCAGCGTGCGGATGATGTCCTGCAAGAGCTCCGCGGGCGCTTCGAAGCCGAACGGCAGGGGATTGCCGGTGTTCAGCTTCACGACGTGGTGGCCCTCGGCCTCCAGCCGCGCGGCGTGCTCGGCCACCGGGCCACGGATCTCGTACGACACGCCCGCGAGCTTGCTCGACTGCTTGACCTGCATGAACATCCCTTCTGAGTGCGGTTGCCGCACACTCTACTTGGTTTTTCCAAGTATGCACTTGGATTTTCCAAGCGATTCGATACAGTGGCATGGTGCCACGTCGAAGCTATGCCCACTTCTGCGCCGTCAGCCGCGCACTCGATGTCGTCGGCGACCGGTGGACGCTGCTTGTGGTCCGCGAACTGTCGTCGGGTCCGCGCCGCTACAGCGATCTGTTCGCGGACCTGCCGGGCATCAGCACCGACGTGCTGGCCGCCCGGCTCAAGGACCTCGAGCGCGACGGCATCCTCACCCGTCGCCGCGTCGGTCCCCGCGCGGCGACCGCCGTCTACGAACTCACCGAGGTCGGCCTCGGCCTGCGGCCCGTGCTCGCCGCGCTGTCGGCTTGGGGCGCACCGCTGCTCGGCGAGCGTGGCGCCACCGATGCCGTCCGCGCGCACTGGTTCGCCCTGCCGCTGGGCCGCGCGGTCGCCGACCTGCTCCCCGAGGGGGTCGTCACTGTTCACATCGGCGAGACCACGTTCCACTACGTGGTGACCGGCGCGGGCATCAGCCACCACGACGGCCCCGCCGAGGCCCCTGACCTCGAACTCCACCTCGACTTGGCCGCCGCGACCGAGGTGGTCATGGGCACGCGCTCACTGGCCGAGCCTGCGAAGCGTTAGCTGCCGGTCGGGGCGCCCGCGACGCGCCGCTCGCCGCCGTTGCGTTCCTGCCAGAGGCGATAGACGTCGACCGCTTCGTCGTGCGGCGCGTAGCGCATGGGCAGGCGGCGCTGGTCCCACGGTCGCGAAGGGCCGCCCGCCCTCGGTGACGTTGCGGCGCGCGAGACCGATGGTGCGCTGTGTGAAATCCATTGCTACTCCTCGCTTCTCAGAACGGTTTGGTGGGCAGATACTTGCCGTCGAGGGTGATCACGGCGCGTTCGCCGCCCTCCGGGTCGGCGACCTTGCGCACGTCGAGCTTGAAATTGATCGCGCTGATGATGCCGTCGCCGAACTGCTCGTGCACCAGTGCTTTGAGGGTTGTGCCGTAGACCTGCAACATCTCGTAGAAGCGGTAGATCGTCGGATCGGTCGGGATACCGCCGGGAATGGACCCGCGAGTCGGGATCGTCTGCAGCAACTTCGCCGCGTCGTCGTCCATGCCCAGCAGCTCGGCGACCGCCGTGGCGGCCTCGCGCGGAAGGGCGTGCTGGCCCAGCACCGCGGCGGTGACGAAGGCGACCGACAGCCCGGCCGCGTCGGCGAGCTGCTGCCAGGTGAGATCTTTGGTGATCTTCGCGTCCACCGCCGCGGCGGCCAAAGCTTGGCGGGCGGTGGGATCGAATTGTGCGTGCACCATAGTGGGTTGTTCCTTTCTGGTCGACCGGCCCGGCAAGTCCGGACCGCTTCGGTTTTCGCGTGGGAGGTCAGGCAGCCGGCACGTTGCCGGAATCCGAGCCGTCGAGGACGGTGATCGCGCCGGTGCCGATGTCGAATACCCATCCCTCGACGGTTAGGCCGCCCGCCGCGACCGCCCGGGCAACCTGCGGGTGACCCGCCAGGTTGGCCAGCTGTGCGAGGACATTCGCTCGCACGAGCGCTGGAACGGAGACGCCGAGGGCGGTGGAGCCCGCGTGCCGCAACCACTCGGCGAGCATCGGAGTCCTGCTCAGATCGCGACCTTCGGCCAGGGCGGTCATCGCGCCGCAGCCGGAATGGCCGCACACCACGATGCGCGAGACACCCAGCACGGCGACGGCGTACTCGATGCTCGCCGTCACCCCGTCGGTGTCCGAGTAGGCGGGAACCAGATTCCCCGCGGTGCGGATCACGAAAAGCTCGCCGGGCTCACTGTTCGTCACCAGCTCAGGAACCACACGCGCGTCGGAACAGCCGATGAACAGCGTCTCGGGACGGTGCCTCGTCGCCAAACGGGCGAACAGATCCGCCTTGGACGGGAAGACATCGCGTTGGAAACTCGCGACGCCGGCGGCGAGGTCGTGCATGGATCGCTCCCTTCGGTAGGGCCTGACGAATCCACCATGCACAACCTGCGGCTATAGCGTCCAAGACGCAGTTCCCATGCTTGCGATTGTTCACGCCAATAGTTGAAGGCTGCGCGAAGATCGACCGGCGTTCGCACCGTCCTCATTGCGCGCCGAATGGACTGCGTGGCAGATCGATTCGGAGGGAGGTCGCCGCGTTCAGTTCGACCGGGCGGCGTCCTTCATGAGCGCGGCGAACGCTCGCGCGGCGGCCGACTGATAGGCGGTCCCGCGCCGCAACAACTCCACGGTCCGGGTGGGCAACCCGGGCGCCAAGTCGATCGGAACCAGTTCGGCGTGCGCGCGAGTGATCGCATCGGGCAGCACGGTGGCCAGCGAACCGCGGCGCACGAACTCGACCAGCGCTCCGATGGAATTGGCTTCCACCGCGATGCTCGGCGTGCTGCGGCTTTCCTCGAAGTAGGCATCGATGTGCGTCCTGGTCGCGAAATCGCGCGTGAGCAGCGCCAGCGGAAACCGCGCCAGCCGCGCGACCGGCAGCGGCTTCGCGCGGCCGGCCAGGGCGTGGGTCGATCCGACCACCAAGCTGAGGCGTTCGGCGAACAACGCGACGCCCTCGACCCCGGCGGCATGGGCGCCCGCGAAGGCGATACCGAGATCGACACGGTCGGCGAGCAAGTCGGCCTCGATCCGGTCCTGGGTCGTCTCGACGACGGTGAGCGTCACACCCGGGTACGCGGCATGGAACTCGTGCACGAGCGGACCGATGAAGTAGGCGGTGAACGTCGGCGTCATCGCCACCCGGAGCTGGCCGCGGGACAGATCCTGCACATCGTGGATCGCGCGCTCACCGGCATCCAGATCGCGCAGGGCGAGCCGGGCGTGATGCGCGTACGCCTCCCCGGCCTCGGTCAGCCGCACGGCGCGACCGGAGCGATCGAGCAGCTGCACGCCGAGCGCGCGCTCGAGCTGCCTGACCTGCTGCGACAACGTCGGCTGTGACACGTGGAGGAACTCCGCCGCACGGGTGAAGTTGCCGTGATCGGCGACCGCGAGCAGATACCGGATGAGGCGCAGCTCCATGAACGAACTATAGACGCGCTCTATCGCAACCATGGGACCTCTGTATTGGGCACTATCGCGATTCCTGGGCATGGTGGGGATATCGGCAACCCGAGTCAGGAGTTCTCCATTGATCCAGCGTTCCCACCGAATCGTGCTGGCCGCGGCCGCACTGGCTTTCTCGATCGCGGCCTGCACGGCCGATCCTCCCGGCGACCGGACCGTGCAGCCGCCGGTCGACCCGAGGAGTACCTCCGCTGCGGAGCCGTCCCCCGTGCGCGCTCTCCGCGACCCCGCACTCGGACCGCAGCTGGTGCGGGCGGCCGCGGCCGACGACGCCGAGAAGGTAGGCGAGCTCATCGCCGGTGGGGCCGACATCGAGTTCCGCGGCGACCACGATCGCACTCCGCTCATCGCGGCCACGAAGAACCGGGCTTCCGCCGCGGCGCGGGCACTGATCGAGGCGGGTGCCGACGTCAACGCCAAGGACGACATGGAAGATTCGGCCTACCTCTACGCGGGCGCCGAAGGCATCGACGACATCCTCGAGCTCACCCTGCGCCACGGCGCCGACGTGCACAGCGTGAACCGCTACGGCGGCACCGCCTTGATCCCGGCCAGCGAACACGGATACCTCAGCACGGTGCGGCTGTTGATCGACGCGGGCGTCGAAGTCGACCACGTCAACGAGCCGGGCTGGACCGCGATGCACGAGGCGATCGTTTACGGAGACGGATCCGAGCGCTACCAGCGGGTCGTGACCGCCCTGCTCGACGCGGGCGCCGACCCCTCGATCCGCGACGCATCCGGACGCACCGCTCTCGACAATGCCCAGCGGCGTGGGCAAACCGGGATCGTCTCGATCCTCGAGGCCCGTCGTTGACCGATTTCGTCGACCTCGAGAACTTCTTCGCGGGCTTGCGCCATGGCAATTCACGCCGCGGGGGAGATGTGGGCGTGCACAAACCCTCCCCATTGTCGTATGGTGTCGCGGTGACTTTCTCTAACGGAAAGGGCGCCGCGCGCCCCTGCCGGTGACCCCCGGCGAGTGGCTGGTCTCCGACGACATCGATGACCAGACCACTTTTCTCGCCCACGCAATCAGTCTCGCTGCCCTGCACGGGCCAGGCCCATGGCCTGCGGAAGGCCGTCCGCTGCCGGACGATTCACCTGACGAGCGGAAGCTCCTGAACTCGACCGTCCTCGATGGTGTGCAGACCCATCACGCCACGGCCCCGGCCGAGCCGGACGTCGCCGCTGCCGCCGTCGCTACGATCACCGATATCGTTGCCGCGCCGAGTGATTCGGCACTGGCCGCATTGCACGATCAGTTGGCCGAGCGCTCAGCGCTCGCGCTGGCCGACGCATTGGTTCGTGAGCTGCGCGCTGCCACGTTGCCGCGCGACGAGGTGCGGTCGGTGGCGCGGTGGCTGACCGAACACGGCACCCGCCGCAATGCCGTGGCGCTCGGCATCGTCATCCTCGGAGTGACCGGCGACGAGCGAGACCGCGAATTGCTGCTGACATTGGGGACTCTGGGCGATCTGACGCTGTATGCGGTGGTAGCGCTGGGCAATTCGCAACCGGATCGGCATCGCGCGGTGTACCAGCTCGCTCGCCGCGTCGACGGATGGGGACGAATCCACGCCGTGGAGCGGTTGGCGAGAACCACCGATCCCGAGATCAAGGCATGGCTGCTGCGAACCGGCTTCCGCAACGGCGTGATGAACGAATACCTCGCCCATCTCGCCGCCACCACCGGCGATCTCCGCGGCGCGCTGCTCGCCTCCGAGGTCGGCGACGAACTCCTCGACGGCGCCGCCGACATTCTCGCCGCGCTGGCCCTCCACGGCGGACCAGCCGCGGACATCCGGCACTACCCCGACGCACTGCCGGTGCTGATCCGGTTCGCCGAGTTGCTCGCCACCGCTGCTCCGACCCTCACCCGCATCCGCAGTACGCGGACGATCACAGGTCTACTGAACGACCCACCCCCGGAACTGGATTGGCCCTCCGACGAGGTCACCGGTCTGGCCACCGAATACGCGGCGCTGCTCGCGCGGACCGACTGGGCCGACGAGGTCCGGGCGCGCCTGGCCCAGCCGGAAGGCGAATTCGGCTTCAACCAAGCACTGTCCTGCGCAGAAGCCGTCGGGGTCCAGGCATATCCGCAGGCCCTGGCCCATCTTCGACGCAATCCACGCAACGGTTACGCGTGGCAATGGGTGTCCAAAAGGACGCCCGACCACGCGGTTGCCGCGCTGGCCGACCTGGCGCACGATCTGCTACCGCTGGACGAGATCACCCGCGGGCCGAAGCCTGGCGGCAGGCGTCGCGCCGATGACCACATCCTGGAGATCATGGTGTCGACTGTGCGGCGCGCGGCGCCGGGAACCGGCCTGCCGCTGGTGCGCTCCGCGCTCGGCGCCAATCCAGTACGGTTGCGCCGCGCAGCTCTGCGAACCCTCGTCGAATGGTACGGCCACGACCTCCCTGACGACATTCGCAGCTGGGTAACCGCCACTGCCGCAACAGAACCCGACGACGAGCTCCGCCGCGAGCTCACCGCACTCATCGATCACTGACCCGGAAACCGGGCGTTCACCCGAACGTTCGCACCGTCTTCGCTCGGCGGCGGCCCGCCGTCGTCGGCAGTGGGGAGGTCGAAGGTTCCGTCCGGTGCTGTCGCCGCGCTGTCGTTCCGGTTTCGTGTCAGGAGGTGTCGTGGGAAGTAGCATCGGGGCATGGACGGTTTCTTGCTGTTCGTGATATCCGTCGGTCCCGTCGTGCTGATCACGGGTGGATTCGCGTGGGCTACGACTCGCGCGCGTCGGCGGGGGATCGGTGGTGTTTCGGTCATCGGTCCGTTCCAGGACATGTGGGATCCGGGCGCGGCGCGAACTCAGGTCGAGATCGAGATCCAGGCCGAGCAAACAGCGCCGGCTCCCTCTCCAGGTGACCCGCCGGACTCGGGTGATCGATCGGACGACGGTGTTCTCCCATCCGCCTCGCACGACTCCGGCAGTCGTACGGACCTCAGGTCCGATATTCACTCGGGTACTCCATTTTCGGCGACTACGACCGATGACCTCTGATGGTGGGATGGGGAAGGTCGTTCTGGCCCAAGACTTTCCGGAGTGCCGATGAGATGGCGTCGAGTTCTGTGGTGTCGAGGCCGGTGAAGCGGCGTTCGATGGCGGCGAGGTAGTGCGGAGCGGCTGCCCGGAGGCGTTGTCGGCCGGTGTCGGTGATGCTGACGAAGGCGGAGCGGCCGTCGTCCGGATTGGATTCGCGGAGCACCAGGCCGTGTGACTCCAGTTCGGTGACCAGCCTGCTCACCCGGGTTCGGCTGAGCACCACCTGTTCGCCCAGGTCGCTCATGCGCAATGGCTGCGGACCATTTAGCTCCAGCAGCACGTCGTACCAGCTCAGGGGCAGTCCGGTGGTGCGACGTAGTTCCGCGTCCAGCTCGGGGACGAGTTTGGCGTGCACCTGAAGCAACGCGGCCCAGGCGCTGACGGCCGGGTGTGATCGGTTCGCATGGTTCGGCACGGTACGCATCCTAGTCGATTGCGTGCGCGCGCACGCATGTAGTAGCGTGCGCACGCACGCAAATTTGTGCTCGAGAAAGGTCCTCCTGATGACTGCCCTGATCACCCGTGACGAACTCGCAAGAGAGCTCGAGACCGGTTCGCTGACCGTGATCGATGCGCTCCCGGCCGAGTATTACGCCAGGGCGCACCTGCCCGGCGCGCTCAACCTTGTCGAAGCCGATGTGGAAGCGAAAGCGTCGCAACTGCTTCCGAACAAGGATGCGGCGATCGTCACCTACTGCTCGAACCCGGCGTGCCCCAACAGCGGGCAGGTCGCCGCCAAGCTGACGGCCCTCGGCTACACCAATGTGCGCAAATACCCTGAGGGCATTCAGGATTGGACCGAGGCGGGCTTCCCCGTCGAACACTGACGGCCGATCGTGTGGGTGTGGCAAGTGCTCTGTGCAGTTGCCACACCCGGTCCGGCCTCTCCCTCTGTCGGTCGAGGAGTTGCCGCCCGCCGCCAGTCCACGCTCTCGCCTGAGGTTGTCGGGGTTGGGGCGAGCGGGCAGCTCATCTTCGGATCCACGGCACGCCCCGGGGCAAGCGCGTAATCGCGATTCAGACGGATGCGGCTGCTCTGCGGAGGGCGTCGAGACTGGTCTCCGGTGAGGTGTTGAAGCAGAACCGGATTCCCGGCGCCGCGTCGACGATGACATTGACAATGCGCTCGAACAACAGGGTGTGCTCGGGGAAGGCCCGCACCGCCCCGCCCACCATGACGAGGTCGAACTGCTGGTCCGCCAGCAGTGTGCGGATTTCGGTTTCAGCCTCCTCGGGCGACGCGCGGACCATGCACGGCAT
The DNA here is from genome assembly GCF_965341865.1 of Nocardia sp. bgisy134. Lineage (GTDB taxonomy): Bacteria > Actinomycetota > Actinomycetes > Mycobacteriales > Mycobacteriaceae > Nocardia. The sequence continues at coordinate 170,854 of NZ_CBDQZP010000013.1, read as the reverse complement.
CACATCGAATTCGGTGTTCTGGAGAGCGGCATTGGCGACGTCGACCCTGGCCGTGAGCTGCGCCTCGTCCAGATCAGGAAAACGACTGTAGTCCATGGCTTGTGGATGCAATCCGATGGTCAGTGCTCGGAGGCGTGCGGTTGCTTCGGTCATCGACTCTCCTCCACGAAGGGGTGCGACCGCCCGTCCGCGTGGGACGATTGGTCTCGTTCACCGTTATTGCTTTGAAAGCAAAGATATTTGGGAGAGAGAGGTATGTCAACGGAGCACGGTCTATCCCTGGACGACAGCGTTCGAGCCATGGTGTTGCTGATGCCGCGGCTGGTCGGCCGCGCGAAACGCCTACCGGTTCCCGAAGCTCTGCAATCGTTCGATTTGGCACCGCGCCATCTGTCGTTGTTGACGTATGTGCTGTTCGACGGGCCGCTCACAGTGAACGAGCTGGCGAGTCGACTGGAGGTGGCGCCCACCACCGTGAGCCTGATGATCAGCGACCTCAGCCGCCAAGGCGTACTGGACCGCCGGACCGACGAGAACGACCGGCGACGCACCCTTGTCACCATCGCCGACTCGCATCGAACGGCGGTAGCGGCCTGGCTCGGTGGCGCGGACCGCGGATGGCGCGCCGCGCTGGGCCCGCTGACGGCCGAGCAGCGCGCCCTGGTCATCACAACACTTCGCGCCTACGAGGAAGCCGTCTCTTCCAGCTGAAGTTCCACAAGTCCACCGATGCATCCGTAGTCAACGCCACCATCAGCAGCACCGAACGGCCGGAAGTCCCCGCCCGGCCTCGGCTGACCGGATGATCCGCGGCCGCACTCGACATCGCCCGGGGCCGGAGTTGAGGTCGTCAGCAACCCCTCGCCTCGGCGGTGAAGGTGGTCCCGCTGGCGGCCTATGCCCGCGCGGTCGCCACGGGAGCCCTCGACCCGCAGGAGCGGATCGCCGTCACCGACTGGGAACGCTGGTACCTGCCGGGCACCGACGGCGGCGCGCACGACACGGCGCGCACCCGGCTCCCGGGCGATACGGTCACCCTGGACCAGATGGTCAGCGCCATGATCCGCGAAAGCGACAACGCCGCACCGGATTACCCGCGCGATCGCCTGGGCGACCAGGCGCTGATCGAGGCCGCGGCGGCCGGCAGTTGGACCGGCTACTCGCCGTCCACGAAGCTCGGCGATGCGATCCGCCTGCTCGATCCGGCCGTCACCGATCCGTGGGCCGCTGCGCGGCGTCATGCCGCCGACCCCGGCTATCGCACCGAGATCCAGTCGAAGACATTGCCAGCCCTTGGATACTCAGCTGGCGTGGGCCGACAGCACGCCGACGGGTTCGGCGCGCCAGCTCACCGCCCTGCACCGCGCGATCGCCACGGGCAGTTTCGGCGCGGGCGCGGATATCGCTCGCGCCCAGCTGGAATGGCAGGCTCCGCCGGAGGGGTTCGAGGCGATGGGGTCTTGACCGAACCGGACACCCTGCACCGGTTGAGGTGCGCGGTATGACCGATGTCGAGGGTAAACTCGCCGAACTCGAGGTGCGGATCGAGGCCCTGGAGGGGCGCCCGGTCATCGAGGACGCCGCCCGCGGCTTCATCGAATACCGCGGGACCGTCGATTTCGGCAGTGAGATCAGCTGGACGATCCGCTACGCCGCGTCCTCGGTCCTGAACCTGCCAGCCGCCGCCCGGGTGGAAGCGCTTGCTGCACTCGGACATCCGGTGCGGCAAGCACTGATCCAGGCGCTGCTGGACGGTCCCCGCACCGGCGCTGAACTGGCCGAGGCCGTCGGCTTGACCTCGACCGGTCAGCTCTACCATCACGTCCGCGCGCTCACCGCCGCGAAGATCATCGAGCAGCATAGCCGCGGCGCCTACCGCATCCCTCCAGCGAAGGTGGTTCCGCTGCTGGTGCTGATGACCGCGGCGGCCGATCTCGCCGAGCAGTTGCACTAGCCGGGCAACGTTTCCAGCCACAAACCAGTTCGGTGATCAGGCCCGCTTGTTCAGTATGTCGTTGATCTGATTGCCGAGATCGACGGTAATGCGGCCGCTGGGCAGTTCGACGCCGAGGGCTTCGGCCAGGTCGGCCTGGTGGATGTCGAGGGTGGACTCCATCAGCGTCGCGAGTACCCGCGAACTGTCGCGGGCCCGCCAAGCCCCGGTGAGTACCGCAGCCGAGGCGAGAAGAGCTGCGGGCCACCACCATACGGCCCACGGCAGCAGGAGAACGCCCCAGGCGACGAGGAGGGCGTCGGTGAAATAGCCGCGCTGCGCCGCGACGACGAGTTCGCGACGCTCAGCGCCGATCAACAGCCACAGACGCGGCCAGGCATGCACCAGGGACAGCCCGTACTCGGCGTCGACGCGTTCACCCAGCAGGCGGAAGTGCTCACCGACCGCGGTCGCCCGGGTCGGCAGGTATCGCGCGGGTGGCGGCTCGTGACGGTCCTGCCACCGCTCTCGCGCCGCAGCCTGACGCCGATCGCGGCGCACGGGCCGCGCCACGCGAATCCACCAGCGGTGCACCAGGTTTTCCGCGACCAGTGCGGCCAGGAACCCCGCCAGGGTCGCGGCGGCCAGCAGCAGGATGGCCCAGACGGTCAGCGCCGCGAGATCGCGACCGCCTCGGGTGAGCGACTGTACCCGGCTGCTGACGAATCCCGGATCGAGCGCGTGCCGGTGGGCGGCCAGTGCCGCCCAGACCGCGAGCGCGGTGTACAGCAATCCCGGCAGGGCGATGGCAGTGAACCAGGTTTCGCTCAATCGTTTACCGAGGCCGATCAGGATGTCGGTCACGAGCGGCCACCACGCAACCCGGGCAGGCGCCGGACCATGTCGGTGTCGCCGATTGCGCAGCGCGGCCGGTGACCGGTGCGGGGATCCGCGGTCGCCCGCCGGTCACAGGCTCTGGTCGGGCACCCGTATCCGCCGCGGACCGGTACGGCGGGCACACCGAACCGGTCCAGATCGCTGGGATCGATCCCGTGCCGATCGCCGGGCGCCGGTCGCGGGGTCACGGCCTCGGCCGGATCGACCGGCAGGCCGCGATCGCGAATCGCCTCGGCCACGGCGGTTCCGGCGGCGATGTCGGCCACGGCGGCGTCGAGTGCACCGCGCCAACCGGCTTGCTCGGCGATCTCGGTGAAGGCCGGGAGGTTCTCACACCACCAAGCGCGTGCGGTGCGGCCCGAGACAGGTGGTGGTGCCAATCCTGTTGTGCTCCCTTCGAATTCGTTGCGGCTAGGGGCCGATGTGCAAGAACGCCGCCCAGTGGCGCATGGCGTGCGGTTCGGCGTCGCGCAACTCCATCGCTGCGCCGTGCAGTGCGGTCGCTGCGGCGTCGGCGCTCGGTCGACCGGAACCGAGCAGTGCGGGGTACACACATTGGGACATGCGGTGCGCCGCGACGTCCCCGATCGCCCACATGGCGCCGATCACGTGCCGCCAGCCCCGGCTCTGCAACGCGGCCGCGAGCGTGATCGACTCGTCCAGATTCCGCGCGTCGCCGACATGGGTTTCGCAGGCGGACAAGAACGCGAACTCCCCACTGCCACGGCTGGTTCCGGTGAGATCGTCGATGCCGACCACGCCCGCCTCCTGCCAGTCGTACGGATACAACCCCGCGTCCGCCGGATCGAACAGGTCCTGCGTCCCGTGACAGGCCACGTGTAACCAGGTGTGGTCCGCGAGCCCGGAGAGCAGGGCCGCCCGGGTGGCCGCTGCGCCGATCAGCGCCGTATGCGGTTGTGCGCCCAATAGTTTCACCAGATCCTCGGCCTCCTCGGCCGCGGCCGGGATCGGATCGAGTCCGGGGGTCTCCGGGACCGCGAATATCAGCATGGCGCCCGGATACTCGGCGCGCCGGGTGCCGGGGTGGGCGTCTGTGGTGGCGCGGCGGCCATCCGAGGTGTCGAGGTGGGCGTCGACGGTGGCGGGCTCGGATTCGGTGTGGGTGCGGCGGGCGTGCGCGAGGTGCGTGAGCGAGGTGGCCCACGACGAGATCGTGCGGTCCAGCACCGTGCGGCCCGCTCCTTCGGCGTGGAATCCGGCGGCGTGCAAGGGCATGACGGTGAGGACACCGGTCGGACACCACCAGATGCGTGGGGGCGGTGCACCCGCGGCCGGGCGATCGGTGAAACCCAGTGCGCACAGCACTGGTTCGGCAATAGCGGTCCACATCCAGGCGGCAGTTCTGGCCAGGCCCGCGTCGAACACCTGAGTGTCGGTGGTGGTGCGCCGACTGGCGGCGTACCGCTTGACTGTGTTCACGTGCAGCTCGGCCTGCCGGACCGCGGTGTCGGCATCGAGTCCCGGCAGCGGGACCGCGACCACGCGATCCCGGCTCACCGCGACCGCGTCGCAGCGCAGTTCACTGCAATTGATCAGCACGATCCATTCGCCGGGGGTCTGCGGGCGCAACGCCGAGAATGGTTGGGGGAGCAGAAATTCCGCCGGACGCGGGAATCCGGCGGTGGCGTCGAGGCCACGGATCCGGTCGAGCAGCCGCTCGAACCGCCGCGCGGAATCAGCCCGCTCGTACCGCGTCGTTTCCTGCTCGCCGGGCTCGCCGGTGCCATCGAGGGCGGCCGCGCAGACCTCGAATTCGTCGGCGAGTTCCGGTGCGGCGCTACGCAATCCCTCGATGTCGGCACGAACCTCCCGTCGCTGGGTCCACAGTATGCCCCGCCCTGCTTCGGTCAGTTCGATCGCGCGCTCGAATCGCCCCGCCGCGATTGCCGCCGCGGTCGCGTTCTGGGTCAACTCGCCCGCCTCGGCTTGCAGCAGCAGCCGTCGGTCCGCGTGGGCCAAGCCGCGCCAGGCCAGCGCGGGCAGCAGCGCCACGCCTCGGCCGAGGATGTCGGCTCCGCGCGCGGGATCACCCGACTGCGTGGTGGCCGTGCCCCATCCGAGCGCGATGCGCAGCAGCGGCACCAGCGGTGCGCCCGGCGTCTCCCAGGCTTGCCGCCAGGTGTCGGCGGCCCGCACCCAGTCGGCGCCGTCCCCGGTATCGGCGAATCTGCGGTGCAGGTAGACGGCGAGGTTGCACAGCATGGGGGCGCGGTTCGGCTCGCCGGGATCCCTTTCGTCGGCCGCCTGTCGCGCGGAGTCGATCGCGGCATCCAGGTCGGTGGTGTCGCGCCGAGCCAGGTATCGCTGATAGAGCGCGCCCGCGTAGTTGTACAGATTCCGCGCGTCCAAGTCGGTGTCATCGAGGCCGGTCTCGAATCGGTCGGCCACGGAATCGGCCAGCAGCGCGACACTTTCGTCCAGATCGGATTCGGTGCCCCGGCCGCTCGCGACTCGGGCCAGCAGGACGGCGGCCAGACTGGGCCCGACGATCTTGCGCCGGTTGAGGTCGTCGAGCTCCCCATCGGCGGCTGCCCGCAGCAGCGTGACGGCCTCGTCGAGCAGTGCGGGATCGCGGGTGAGACTGTGGCGTAATCGCAAGACCGCGCCGAGCTGCCAGTGACTCTCGGCGAGTTCGTCCGGGTCGGGTCCGCTCCGAATGAGATGGCGCAGCGCTGTTTCCGCGGTGTCGAGGTCCGCGGGATCGAGGAACAGGGTGGCGCGTTCCCTGGTGAGACCGGCCAGTTGCAGCAGCCATGCGTGATTGTCATTGGGTTCGGAGACGATGACCTCGACCGCGCGCCGGGTGGCGGCGATCGCCTGGTCGAAATGGCCCGCCAGCCGGGTGGCGAGCGCGATCCGGCTCCAATGCACCGCGAGACCGAGTCGGATGCGGCCGTGATCGGGCGAGCGCCGGGCGAGCGGGGCCAGTGTCGCGTCGAACAGCCCGGCCGAATCGGTGAGGGCGTTGGCCGCCGCGGTGTAGTCGCCCATCTCCACTAGGAGGCCGATCTCGTTGAGCGACACAGTGATCGCCTGCCGGTCGTCGCCGGACGCCGACGCCAGCCGGACACTCTCCGCGAGATAATCGGCGCGGCGCGCGGCATCACCGGGCGCGGAACGCAGCAGCAGGGCCGAGGCGAGATTGGACAGAAATCCCGCCCGCCGACCGCCGGGCTCGGTCGCGTACCGGACGGCTTGCTCGGCGGCGGCCACGGCGGCGTCGGGATCGTTCTCGCCATCGGTGCGCCGGTAGCGGAGCTGATGCAGCAGGCTCAGCAGGTCGAACGCGTCGCCGCGCCGGTCGTCTCCGGCTGGAAGCAGTTCGAGGGCACGCTCGGTGTAGCCGATCGCCCTGGACACGGCAGCCATGTCGTGCAGCGCGTCGGCGCGGATGTACAGGCTGCCCGCTACAGCGCACAGCCGCTCGGGATCGTCGGCGAAGTCGGGCGCGGCGATAGTGCGACCGGCATCGGTGAGCGTCGCCGCCTCCGTGCTCGCCCCCTCGTCGTTCGTGCCTTCCGGTTGGGCGCTGGAGATGAGTGCCCGGTTGGTGGTGAGATGCTCGTATTCGGCATGCGCGGAATCGATCGAATCGATCGCCCGGTTGAGCGCGTCCACGGCGTGATCGAGATCGCCCGGATCACCGTAGGTGCGATAGCGCCGCAGCCGAATGGCAGCGAGGGTGTTGTGCACGATGTGGAAGAACCACACGTCCTCCGGCGTCAGCGCCGCCCCCTCCCTGGCGACGCGCACGGCCTCGTCGAGCAGCTGCGGATACCCGGCGTAGTCGTATGCCTGAATCAGAACATTCGCAAAGTTGGCCAGTCGGCCGCCGTAGTCCGGATCCTCCGGCCGTGCGGTCAGGAATTCGGCGCGCAATTGCGAAATCGAGTCCTCCACATCGAAATTCGCCGCGGCCTCCGCCGCGCGTGCGAACTCCTCGGCGTGTGAATCCCACTCCTCGGTCAATTCGGCGAGGAACTCGCGCGTGGGCGTCGCCTCACCCTCGGAGAGCTGCTCGAGGCTTTCCTGTAGCAGCTCGATCGCCTCGCGCAAGGACTCCGGATCGGCGGTTCGCTGGTAGTCGCGCCAGAGGGCTCGCGTGAGATTACCGATCGCGAGCCAGCGGATCCTGTCGTCGTCGGCGGCGGCGTCTGCGGCTCGCCGCGCGGTGTCGATCGCCTCCGCGAGGATGCCGGCTTCGGGCATCTCCTCGTCCAACAGCCCGAGCAGCCCCGACAGATTCACCAGCCGCGGCGCGTATCGGAAGCTGGTCTCGGGTGTCGCATCGATCGCCGCGCGGAGCAGTTCGATGGCGCGGACCAGCACGCCGGCGTCCTGGTGAGCCTCGTACTCGTCGATCAGTCGCTCCGCGCGGTCGGCATCGGCCCGGGCCTGCGGCGGGTCGTCCTCCTCGATGACCTCGCGCAGCGGGGCCGGGACGGCGTCCGGATCGGCCGCGTACACGGTCTGGAACCAGCTCATCACGGTGATGAGCTCCGCTTCGGTGAAGCTGGTCAGCTGCGCCTCGAACGGCAACCAGCGCAACCACCCGAGCGTGTACGCCACCTCCACGTCGTGGAGCGGATCGCTCTGCGCCACAAGCTCTTCGGCCTGGCGGAGCACTTTCTTGCCGAGCAGTGCGGAAAGATCGTCGGCGGCCAGCGCCTCGTCGAGCCGCTCGGACAGCGTGGCCAGCAATTCGTCCCGGGTCGCCATCCCCGCCCCCTCGCCCTGATTCGCTGTGGCGCTCGCTTCAGGGTACGGCGCTACCGCGGCATCGGCCGGGAAATCGGATCGGTTGAGACGATGCGACAGCCGACGAATCGGCCACGAGCCAGCAGGTCCCGCGCTGCGGTAAATCCTTAGCGCCGGATTCCGCGCGAACGTTCATTCCGGCGCCGAAACATCATGTCACTACCACTGTCTCGGATCAGGTTCGACGGTGAGGGGCCCGGTCGCGGGCGTCGTAGTCCTGTCGGGCCCGATCGACCTTGTCCAGGTTGACCGACCATTCGGCGAGTGTTGCGAAAAGTGGTGCCAGGCTGCGCCCCAGTGCGCTGATCTCGTACTCCACCCGGGGTGGGACCTCGGGGTGATAAGTGCGCACGACAAGCCCGTCACGTTCCAGTTGCCGGAGCCGCTGCGTCAGGACCTTGGGCGTGATCGTTGTGATGCGGCGTTCCAGCTCGCTGAACCGTTGCCGCCCGAACTCGTTGAGTGTCCACAGGATCGGCGTGGTCCAGCGGCTGAAGACTAGATCGACCACCGGAGCGATTGGGCAAGCCAGCTCCGGAGGGACCTGCGATGTGGCCTCGGTCACCTGAAAACCACTTTCCCCTAGGTACCTACTAGCTCTCGGATAGTAGCGTCGCCGAATGCGTTGAACAAACGCGGAACAGGAGACAGAGATGATTGTGGTGACGGGAGCGACCGGAAATGTGGGGCAGCCGCTCGTTCAGGCGCTCGTCCGGGCTGACGAGCCGGTGATCGCCGTGTCCCGGAGGGAGATCGGGGTACCGGCGGGAGTCCGGCATCACCAGGCCGACTTGGCCGAGCCGCAGAGCCTCGCGCCAGCCCTCCAGGGAGCAGCGGTGTTATTTCTGCTGACCTCCCCAGACTTCATGGCGAACGGCAATATCAATGCCGTCCTCGACGTCGTGCGCGCGGCCGATGTCCCGCGCGTGGTTCTGTTGTCGTCCCATGGCGTTGGCACGGGACGTCATCCGTCGGTGCTGGAAGACTCTGTTCAGCAGTCAGGTCTGGAATGGACGATGCTGAGGCCGGGCAACTTCGACTCCAACGCGCTGCAATGGGCCGATATGGTCCGTACACAGCGGGTGGTCGCGGCACCGTTCGGTGATGTCGCAGTCCCGGCCATCGACCCGGCCGACATCGCCGAGGTAGCCGCCATCGCGCTACGCGAGCAAGGACACCAGGGCACCATCTATACGCTGACCGGGCCGGAACCGATCTCACCCCGGCAGCAGGCCGCGGCGATCGGTGCCGCACTGGGCGAGTCGGTGCGGTTCGTCGAGCAGAGCCGTGCGGAAGCGCGGACCCAGATGCTGAGGTACATGCCCGAGCCGATCGTGGAGGCCACCCTCGACGCGCTCGGCACACCCTCCGCCGCCGAGCAGGCCGTCAGCCCCGATATCGAACGACTCCTCGGACGCCCACCCCGCACCTTCGCCGAATGGGTGGCACGCACCATTACAGCGTTCAAGTGACCCGCCACAAGCCGCTGTCGGCCTCGGCCGAGACTTTCCTGGCCGAACCGCTGTCTGCCACCCTGACGACTATTCGGCCGGACGGCTCGCTGCACGCTGCGCCGGTTCGCTTCACCTGGGACGGTGAGGCGGGGCTGGCCCGGGTCATGACGGTCGGCTCCTCACGCAAGGCCCGCAACCTGGCGGCGAACCCGGGCAGCCGCGTCGCCCTGTGCCAGGTGGACGGTTTTCGCTGGATCACGCTCGAAGGCACGGCGACCGTGTCCAACGATTCACGCGAGGTGTCCGACGGCGTGTCCCGGTACACCAGGCGCTATCAGTCGCCGCCACCCAACCCGCCCGAGCGGGTCGTCATCACGATCGCGGTGGACAGCGTCATGACCCTCAACACCTGACCTAGGAACCTGAACGATCGGCCCGGCGGGTGTTATCGCAGGTTCTTTCGCAGCCAGGTCAAAACCTGGCTGGCGTGGTCGTTCGGCGGGTGGATTGGGTAGAAGACATTCTCGATCGCTCCATCGTTGACGATGAGGGTCAGCCGTTTGTAGAGGGTCAGACCGCTGGCCGTGAACGTTGGCAAGGTGAGCGCCTGGCCCAGGCTCCGGGTAGGGTCTGAAAGCATCTTGAAGGGGAGATGGAGTCGCTCAACCACTTCCGCCTGGTAGGCGGTGTCCTGGCTGGAGAACCCGAACACGTTGTCGGCGCCAGCTCCGCGCAGTTCCTGGTAGTGGTCGCGGAAGCTGCATGCTTCGGGTGTGCAACCGCGTGCTCCCGGTATCGAGTCCCAGCCGTCAGGCAGGTCGGTCCCCGGTCGACCGGTCAACGGATAGATGTAGATGACTGTCCTGCCGGAACCGAGATCGTCGAGACGAATGTCGTCGCCGCTGGTTGCCTGGAGCGTGAGGGACGGAATTCTCGTGCCGGGCAGGTGAGCTGCTGCTCCGTCATCGGCGGGGGCTGGCAATTCGGCAGACAGGCTGGTGAATTCGGGCATGGTTACCTCTTTCTCATGGACCTGTGCGGCAGTGCCGGTGCGGTGAGCGGCTTGGTCCAGTTGAGCGATCAGCGTCGTCCGGCGGGTCGTGAGCCCTTCGATTCGTCTGGTGAGATCGTCGATCGCAGACCGGTAGCCGGCTAGCGAGGCCGTGTCTGGGTGCTGGATTCGGTGCTGGTGGACCCAGCGGCGTAGTGGGTCGTTGTCGGTGTGCATGCCCGCAGCCCAGCCGCGGAGCCCGAGACGGTGGGCGAACGGTCGCTGTTCGTGGAGCTGCTCCGCGAGCCCGATCCGGCGACGCCAGGCCGGATCCATCAGGATTTCGGCGAGGATCACCGATTCGGGCAGAACGAGCAGCCAGGTCGGCAGCAGTTGCTGGGCTTGGTTGACGGCCTTGACCGCGGCGTCACGGTCGTTCCATCGTTGGCTGAGCCGCCACTGCATGAGCGGATCGGGGTTGAACCGCCGGGCGGTCATGATGTCTCGGGCTGCGTTGACGTGGCCGGAAGTCCAGTCGCGGTCCTCGTCGCTGCGAAACAGCTTGTCGCGCTGATGAATTGCCTTCGCGATCTCGGGTGCGGAGCTGAGGTCCACCGGCAGCGGTGCGGAGAACTCCCCGAGCCAGAGTTGATGCCGACGACAGGAGCTGTCGGCCGCCGACGAGCAGACCCTGATCACGGGTGGTCTCGCCGCGGACCGGCCGGACCCGGAACGGCAGCAGTGCGGCGGTCTTTCGCCAGAGCGCGAGAATGGCCATGACTACTGCCGGGTGCCCGCCCGGCGCATCACTGCGGCGACCGCGTGCGCGAGGGCTTAGGGGAGTCGTGGCGGCCGACGGGCAGTCCCAGGCACACCGCCATCTCCCCGGCTAGGGCTTTCGGGTCAGCGTCGGGTGGTGTGAGAACCCAGCAGTGGTACGGCTGTCCCAGCAATCCTAGTTTTCAGCGACTTTCGTTGACGTTACGTTTCATTTGGTGTGACCAAACGGAAACGAAACGAATGTGGCCGCATGCGGGGGAGTCTCAGATTCTGACCGCCGATAATGTTCACTTATCGGTGGTCAGAACCTCCTGTCGCGCAAAGCCCTTCCTAAGTGCCGACACGGGTTTCGTTTCGTGTCAATACGTCGAATCCAACGAAATCAACGCTACGATTCCCGGGTGTCGAGCACTTGCAGCTTTCCGGGATGCACCCGGCCCATCACGCGGGGTGGCGGCCCCGGACGTCCGTCCGAATACTGTGAACACCCCGACCACACGCGGTGGCGGGCATGGCGGGAAAGGCAACGGCTGCAACAGGAGTCGGAGACACCCGTCGCTTCTGTCACTGTGACGCCACAGGGTCCGATCACGGCCGCTCGGGCGCGGGCCGACGAACTGCTCACCCAGTTCCGTGGCCTCGCCGAACAACTGAGCAACAACCTGAATGCGGCGGTGGTGGAACTGTCCACGCTGGCCGATCCCTCGATCGCCGAGGCGCAGGTGCAGGCCGTGCAGGCCGATGCCGCCCGCCGCATCGCGGAGGCCGAGGTCGCGACGGTGGCTGCCGAGCAAGCGCGCCGGGAGGCCGAGGACGCCCGCCGGATCGCGGAATCCGCCGCCGACGACGCGGCGACCGCTGCGGAACGCGCGGAAACACTGGTCGCCGAGGCGAACACCGCGCGCGACGATGCGTTGCGCGAGGTGGAGCGGGTGAGCAAGCAGGCCGCCGACGATGTCTTCGCCGCCCGCGCCGACGCCGACGCCGAGATCCGCACGGTGCGACGCGAAGCCGCCGACGACATCGAACGCGCCCGCCAGCAGGCGACAGAGGACGTGGACAAGGCACGGCGTAAGGCTGCCGCCGAGATCGAGCAGGTGCGCAGGGAAGCCGCGCAGCAGGTCACCGCGGCGGGCGCCGAACGCGACCTCGCCGTGCAGCGCGCCGCCGACGCCGACCGCGCCATCGACCGCGCCGAACAGGCCACCGCCGAACGCGCCCAGGCTCTCGCCGAAGCCCGCGAGGAACTCACCCGCCTGCGCGGCGAACTGGACGCCACCCGAATCGAACTCACCGACCTGCGCCGCACCGCCTCCGCCGAAGCGGCCGCTCAGCGCTCGGCAGCGGCCGTATCGCTCGAGCAGGCGCGCGCCGAGGCCGGCGAGCGCATCGCCGCCCTCGATGACGCTCGCACCCAAACACTCGCCCGTGCCGAACGTGCCGAACGCCAACTCGACGAGCTGCTCGCGGCCGCGCGAGTCCCCGTCACGCCGGAACCGGTCGAGAGCTCCTGACCGAAAGCCCGAGCGCGGCCTACGATCCAGCCCGCGCGCTATGGTGCGGTATGGCTGTCATCCACCGCACGACCATGTCCCCGAGCAAGCGGGATCTGCTCACCGTCTGGCTGCCGAGCCGCCCGTGGTATCGCGGTGGGACCCGACCGCGGCCGACGAAAGTGGGCGGGTTCCGGCTCGACGACCCGGCAGGGGAGGTGGGCATCGAGTTCATGGTCGTCACCGACGATTCGGGTGTGCGACCGGTGACCTATCACCTGCCGATGACCTACCGCGGCGCCGAGCTGCCCGGCGGTGCGCACGCGCTGATCGGTACCTCGGAGCACGGTGTGCTCGGACTGCGCTGGATCTACGACGGATCGCACGACCCGGTGGCCGTCGCGCAGATCGCCGCGCTGATGAGCGGGAACGCGCAACCGCAGGCGCAGAGCCAGAGCGACACCCCGGATTCTTCGGTCGTCGTCGCGAACTCGGTATCCGATTCCGCGGTGGCGGAATTCGCGGTGGCGGACGGCGTCGACGACACCGAGATCACCGTGGTCGGCGGACCGCTCCTCCGAGTTCATCGGCGGCTCGATCCGGAAGCGCCGCCGCCGGGCCTCGCCACCGTCACCGCGCCGTGGCGGGGGCCGGGTGGCGAGGTGACGCGGTCGATTCTGCTGTCGGCGCACGGCTGATCTCCGGACCGCCTCCACAAATACGGCAAACATCAGGCTAACCATGTCTTCCGGTCATATCATGGTGCTATGCCCGGAAACGATGGTGAGGGGCGTGTGGAATCGCGGGTCCGTGGGGGACGGGAGGCGATTCTGGTCGTGGGTGTCTGCTCCGTCGCCCTCGGCGTTCTGATCGCGATCTGGCCGGAGAAGACCGTGCCGATCCTGGAGTTGCTGTTCGGCCTGTATCTGCTGGCCAACGGAGTGGCACAGCTGTGGCTCGCGATCGGCGCGCGGTTCGCGCTGCCGCTGCGGGTGCTGGTGCTCGTCAGCGGGCTGCTCTCGCTGGTGTTGGCCGTATTGTGTCTGCGCGGTGGGAATTCGGTGCTGCTGCTCTCGATGTGGATCGGGCTGAGCTGGACCATTCGCGGCATCACCCAGGCGACCGTCGCGGCGTGGGACGACGAGCAGCTCTCCGAAAGCCTGCGGCACGAACTGTTCGGGCTGTTCACGATGATCGTCGGCATCGTCGTGCTCGGTCTTCCGCTGGAGGAACTGAGCTCCCTCGGCGTGGTCGTCGGCAGCTGCCTCGCGATGCTCGGCGGGCTGGAGATCGCGCTGGTCGGCGTCGGTCGCGCCGGTCCGGTCCGGGCGCCCGGCGCAACGCGAGTACCCGTGCCGCGCAGTTGAACTGGCGGGTCGCCCGCGCAACCGGTTCACTGTCTTTATGGCACCAACGGATCAGCGGCGCAGTTCGGCACGGCCATCGGTACCGGGTTCGATGCGGTCTCCGGCGGAACTCATCGTCGTCACCCACGGCGCGGTGCGGCCCATCGGGCCGATCGCGTTGCGCGAGAACGCCGCCGGGCGATCGCATCTGGCGGCGTCGCTGCCCGGCGGCGCGCGGCTGTCCCCGATCTTCGGTCCGGGCGACCGGCTGCCCGGGCGGTTGCGCGGCACCGATCAGGAACCGGTCGCCGCGCACTACCTGAACTACTTCGCCGTGGTCGGCGTCGCCGAAGACCTCGAAGCGGTTGCCGAACAGTTGCGAGAGAACGAAGCGGTGGCCGGCGCGTACGTCAAACCACCGGCGGAACCGCCGATCGCGCCGAGGACCACGATGATGCGATCGACGGCAGCCGCCCCGCCGGAGACGCCGGATTTCCAAGCCAGGCAGGGATATCTGGACGCCGCACCGGCCGGTATCGACGCACGCTGGGCGTGGACCCGGCCCGGCGGACGCGGAACGGGCGTGCGGGTGATCGACATCGAGGGCGCGTGGCGATTCACCCACGAGGACCTCACCCAGAACCAGGGCGGCGTGATCGGCGGCGAACCCTCCGCCGACGAAGGCTGGCGCAACCACGGCACCGCGGTCGCGGGCGAGATCAGCGGCGACGCCAACATGTTCGGCATCACCGGCATCGCACCGGAGGCCACGATCCGCGCCGTCTCGGTATTCGGCCCGGGGTCGGCGACGGCGATCCGCACCGCCGCCGACGCGTTGGGTCCGGGCGACATCATCCTCATCGAACTGCACCGGCCTGGGCCGCGCCGCAACTACCAGAACCGCGCGGACCAATTGGGCTACATCGCGATCGAGTGGTGGCCCGACGACCTCGCCGCGATCCGCTACGCCACCGCGCGTGGCGTCATCGTGGTGGAAGCGGCGGGCAACGGCGGCGAGGACCTCGACGCCGCGCTGTACGACACGCGCCCGAGCGGATTCCCGGAGTCGTGGCGCAACCCCTTCCGCGGCGACGCCGACGATTCCGGCGCGGTGCTGGTGGGCGCGGGGGCTCCGCCGCCGGGCACGCACGGCAGCGATCACGGTCCGGCGCGATCGCGGCTCGCGTTCTCCAACTACGGGTCCCGCATCGACGCGCAAGGCTGGGGCCGGGAGGTGACCACCACCGGCTACGGTGACCTGCAAGGCGGAACCGACGAAGACTACTGGTACACCGACGAATTCAGCGGCACCTCCAGTGCGTCCCCCATCGTCGTGGGTGCGCTGGCGTGCTACCTGGGCATTACCTCCACGAGTTTCGAGATGCACGATCCGGCGCAGGTGCGACGGCTGCTGCGAGCCACCGGGTCCCCGCAGACCGAAGCCGGTGGACGGCCGACCACGCAGCGGATCGGGAATCTGCCCGACATCCGCGCCATGGTGGGGGAGCAGTAGCTCGTCGTCGGAGGCTCGCTCGTGCCCGGCGTGATCGAGCACGCCGGGCGTGAGCGGCCGCACGCGAATCACGCCGACCGTTGATACCCCGTCTCCGCGGGTGTCCCGGTTTCGACGAGTCCACGCAGTGCCTGCGGCAGCGGCCTCCGGTGCAGGACGCCGAGGCGTTGGGTGGCGCGGGTGAGGGCGACGTAGAGTTCGGCCGCGCCGCGCGGACCGTCGGCGAGTATCCGTTCCGGCTCCACCACCAGGACGGCGTCGAACTCCAGGCCCTTGGTCTCCGACGCTGCCACCGTGCCCGGCACACCCGGTGGCCCGATCACGATACTGGTGCCTTCGCGACCCGCTTCGTCACGGACGAATTCCTCGATGGCAGCGCGCAATTCGTCCTCGGTGACGCGCCGGGACCACGGCTGGACGCCGCACGCGCGAACCGACTCCGGCGGCGTGACCTCGGGTGCGAACTCGGCGAGCAGCGCGGCGGCGACGGTCATGATCTCCGCCGGGGTTCGGTAGTTCACCGACAGCGACCGGTAGAGCCAGCGGCCCGGCACGTACGGCTCGAGCATCGTGTCCCACGAGGTCGCCCCGGCGGCCGAGCGGCGTTGGGCGAGATCGCCGACCACCGTGCAGGACCGGCCCGGGCAACGCCGCATCAGCACCCGCCAGTCCATCTCGGACAGCTCCTGGGCCTCGTCGACCACCACATGCCGGTAGGTCCAATCCCGGTCCGCGGCAGCGCGTTCGGCGAGTTCACGGGTGTCGCGCTCGACGAAACGATCCGCGAGATCCTCGGCGTAGAGCATGTCGTGGGCGAACAGATGATCCTCGTCGTCCATCATGTCCTCGCGGCTGACCAGGATGTCCAGCACACCCGCGGCGTATTCGGCCTCGTCCTTCCGCTCCCGCTCGGCCGACCGGTCCACCGACTTGTCGGTGCCGAGCAGATCGACCAGTTCGTCGAGCAGCGGCACGTCCGATACCGTCCAGGCGTCGCCGTCGGCGCGCCACAGCGCCTCGTCGGCGCCCGCCGCTCGCAGCCGCTCGGGGGAGGCGTACAGCGATGCCAGCAGGTCTTCCGGCGTCAGTATCGGCCAGAGCTCGTCGAGCGCGGCGGTGAATTTGTCGTCACCGGCGAGCTCGGTCAGCAAGTCCGCCCGCAGTTGCTCCCACGCTTCCCGATCCTTCCAGGTCAGCCAGCCCCGGCCGATCCGCCCGATCGCCCGTTCGGTGAGCACCCACGTGACGATCTCGGTGAACACCGCGCGAGCCTCGTTGTGCGGCAGCCCGCTCCCGCGCGCCTCCTCCCTCGCCCACTCCGCGGTCTCGGCGTCGATCCGCACCGTGACGTCGGCCAGCGCGATGGGCAGCGGATGCTCGGGCAGCCGCTGCCGATCCGCGACCGCCGCCGCGAGCACGTCCAGGATCTTCAGCGAGCCCTTGAGCCGCGCGGCTTCCGGGGTGTCCTCCGCGGTGACGCGCAGACCGGGAACGAAGTCGCCGGTGGTCATGAACACCACGTTGGACTCGCCCAGCGACGGCAGCACGCGGCCGATGTGGTTCAGGAACGCCGGGTTGGGCCCGATCACGAGCACACCGTTGCGTTCCATCTTTTCCCGCTGGGTGTAGAGCAAGTACGCGACGCGGTGCAGCGCCACCACGGTCTTCCCGGTGCCGGGGCCGCCCTCGATCACCACGACGCCCGGATGATCGAGCCGGATGATCTCGTCCTGTTCGGCCTGGATCGTCGCCACGATGTCGCGCATGCCCTCGCCGCGAGGCGCATCGACCGCCGCGAGCAAGGCCGCATCCCCGCGCTCGCCACCACCGGGGCGGCCGAGCACCTCGTCGGTGAAATCGACCACTCGACGACCGCGAGCGTGGAACTGGCGGCGCCGACGCATGTTCTCCGGGCTCGCGGCGGTGGCGACGTAGAACGCGCGCGACGCGGGCGCCCGCCAATCGAGCAACAACGGTTCGTACTCGTTCGCCTCGTCGAAAATGCCGACCCTGCCGATGTACGTATGCTCGCCCGACACAGCGTCCAACCGGCCGAAACACAGCCCGTTGTCGGCCACGTCCAACCGCTTCGCCTCCTTGGCCAGCGCGCGCACCTCGAAATCCCGTTCCATGGGTGTGCCGCCGGTGCCCCGCAAGGCCGCGCTGTATCGACCCTTCACCCGTGCGCGCTCGGCATCGAGCCGTGCGTAGAGACCGGCCACGTAGCTCCGTTCGGACCGCAGTTCGTCTTCATATCCCTGAGTTGACACACACCCCTCACTTTCCCTGGCACGACGATCCCGCGCGGTCGGCGCGGGCATGGGCGGTTCAGCCGCGGATCGTGCCGCCTCTCGCTGCTCCCATTTCCGCAGGTTTCGATCTCGGCCAGCGATTGTGCGGCACGACCCGGGTCTTGCCGCAAGGCCCCCTGTGCGCTATATGTTGAAAATGGAAAGGAGTTGATGCTCCCTTTCGTTCGTCGTCCCGTTGTTGGACGGACCTCCTTTGTGAGATCGAGATCCCAGAACTGGATCGTCTTCGCGAACCGAAGAAGTCCTGGCGTCGAAGCGCGCGCGACGCTCAGGCGCGGGCCGTCGGGAGGACGCGTCCGCCCTCGAACCTGAGACGAGCTGGAGCTGACGAGTGAACCGCGGCACAAGGCCACCAAACAGGTTGCGCCGCAATCCGAACCAGTGAAGCGCCCGTGCTACGGCGCAGTCCCTCATGCGTCGTAGACCCGTCGATCAGCGAATACCAAACCGCGACAGGCGGTCTGGCTGAATCCGTGTCGATCGGTGAACCGCGGCACAACATTCGATGGCGCGCAGCCGATGTCGGATTGAACTCTGCGCGTTTGCCGAAGCCGCTGTGCGACCGGCTCCACGGCCGCGCAGTACCGAGCGCAGCGACGTCTTTCCCGCAATAGAACCCGCGCTGACCTGCGGCGAAGACGTCCGTCGGCGACCGGTGCCGCCTCACCGAAATGCGTTCACCCGCAGTCGAATCGCCCTCGCGCGGGTTTGCGCGGTGTATCGGCCGGCCGGAAATGCCGGTATGGTTTCGGCGCGCGCGAACAGGTGCTCGAATGCTGTCGCGAGATCCGATCCAGCTGTGACATCGAGGAGAACTGGTGGCTGTCGACACTGTCCGCGAAGAACAGGCGATGCGCCGGTTGACCGACAGTCTGGTCGAGAATTACACCGAGACCCACTCCGCCGAGCAGATCCACTCCGCGATCGGCTCGGCCCGGCAGCGCTTCGACGGCCGTCCGGTGCGGGAATTCGTACCGATCCTCATCGAACGGATCGTGCGCAGGGAACTCGAACCCGAACCCGCCGACACCCCGGCCGAACGCATCGACACCGCGGCGGCGCAGGCCGACGGCCCGCGCCTCGACCTCGTCGCCCGGCTGCGGCAGTCCCCGCTGAACAGCAAGCGGTCGGTCGCGCTGCTCGGCGGCGCGCTGGCCGTGGTGGCGCTGCTGGTCGTCGCGCTGGTGGCGCGACAGCCCGATCCCGCGCCCACGGCGATTCCCGGTTCCGGGCTCACCATCGTGCGCGGCGTCGTCGGATCGGAGAAGATGGCGTTCTTCGAGGACCCGCGCGTCGTGCAGGAGCTCGCCGAGCACGGGCTGAAGGCCGAGGTCGAGCCCGCGGGCTCGCGCCAGATCGCCGCGATCGACCTGACGAATCACAGCTTCGCGTTCCCGTCCAGCGCGCCCGCCGCCGAGCGGATCCAGCGGGCTCGCAATATCGCGACCAAGTACACGCCGTTCGCTTCGCCGATGGCGATCGCCACCTTCCGGCCGATTGCGGACCTGCTCACCGCGGCGGGCGTGGTACGTCCGGGTCCCGTGCCGACCTTCGATGTGGCCCGCTACCTAGACCTGGTGAGCCGCAACACCGAGTGGGCGCACCTGCCGGGCAACACCGCCTACCCGGTGCGCAAGAACATCCTCGTCTCCACCACCGACCCGCGCACCTCCAACTCGGCCGCGATGTACCTGGCCATCGCCGGGTTCGTCGCGAACGACAACGCGGTCGTGCAGGGCGCGGAGGCCGAGCAGCGGGTGCTGCCGATCATCTCGCGGCTGTTCACCGGCCAGGGGTACGCGGAGAACTCGAGCGCGGGCCCGTTCCAGGAGTACCTCACCGCCGGGATGGGGCCGACACCGCTGGTGATGATCTACGAGGCCCAGTTCGTCGAGGCGGCCGTGCAGAGGCAGCTGAAGCCGGACATGGTGCTGACGTACCCGTCGCCGACCGTCCTGTCCACCCACACGCTGGTGCCGCTGGACGCCTCCGGCGACCGGCTGGGCCGGCTGCTGTCCACCGATGCCGAGCTGCAGCGACTAGCCGCAGAGCACGGCTTCCGCACCGGTGACGCGGCACAGTTCGCCCAGGTCAGCGCCCAACACAAGGTGCCGGCGCCCGCCGATCTGATCGACGTCGTCGACCCGCCGACCTTCGAGACCATGGAGCATCTGCTCGACGGGGTCACCCACTCGTATAACTGAGGTGTTGCGTTCGGCGCTGTCGCGACGATGATTCAGTTGTAAACGGAAGTGTGACCGAGGGCCCGAGCGCCCAGCGCGCGACGGATCGGCCCTGGCGAGTAGCCGGAACGTGCGGAATCGAGTAGCCCGGCACTCGTGGCCGTGACCGGGTTTGGTGCCACTCTCCCTGTAGGGACTGGAGAGAGAGGAGCCCCCCATGTTCGGGATCCATCCCCACGCGCTGGAGCGTTCGGGCGCCATGGCGGGCACGACCGATACGCACGCCATGCTGGTGTTCGGCACCGGGGTCGACTGCTACCTGTCGCATATGCCGACGTTCGAGGCGCCGCACAACTACCAGGTGTTGCTCGCCGTCGAGCTGGACGAGCACGGGCGGCGCGCGTTGGGCGCCGACCGCAGGATCGGATACGAGGGGTTTCACACCTTCGAACCCGACTTCTTCCCGCTCACCGAGCTCGATCCGCGCGGTGAACGGCCGCGCACCGAACTGCGCGGCACCCTGTTCCGCGGTCACCTGGAACGCGGTGGTCCGATCATCGCGCGCGACGTCGTCGCCACCGTTCGCAGCGTCGAGTACTTCGCCGAACTTCAGCCGTACCGCGGCGAAGAACTGCTCACGCACCTGTGCTTCGGGCGGCCGGGCCGGTTGTATCTCGCGCATCGCATCGCGCGGCGGCCCAGCTTCGATCAGATCGTGGCCGTGCGCCTGATTCCGGGCACGGTCACCGACATGCTCGGCAGGCGGCTGCCCGACGACGTGCGTGAGGTGGGTTTCGACACCGCGCAGCCGATCATCTTGGGGCAGCGTGAATTCCACGGTCAGCGCCTGCGGACCGGTGAGATCGCGGTGGCGGCGTTCCGCGCGACCGAGTCCGTCGGCGGCGAGCAGGGGTTCCTCGCCGAACTCACCGTCGAACGCCAGATCTACCTGGAGGTAGCGGATCTCGGCTGACGCCGATCCGCGGTCAATACGCCGGAGGTCGTGGCTCGCCCTGACTTCGGCCGGTGCGCGAATCGCTCGAACGGGTGACGCGCCCCGGTCGTCGCGGCGGTTAACGTCGGATCATGTCCGGTGCCACCGAATCCGTGCTGCCCGCCGCGACCACCGGTCGGCGGATCGCGGAGGTCGACATCCTGCGCGGCTTCGCGCTGTTCGGGATTCTGCTCACCAATGTGACCGTGGCGACGGTGCTGTGGTCGTTCGACGGAACCGAGCAGGACATCCGGCAGCACTACCGGGGCACCGTCGACCACATCGTCACCGGCGTGGTGGACGCGCTGTTCTCCGGACGGTTCTACCTGCTGTTCGCATTCCTCTTCGGTTACTCCTTCACCTTGCAGATCGCGGCCGCGCAGCGGGCAGGAGCGTCGGCGAACGCACGGTTGCTGCGGCGTTGCGCGGCGTTGATGGCGATCGGACTCGCGCACGTCGTGCTGCTCTGGATCGGCGACATCCTGACCCTGTACGCGCTGCTGTGCCTGATCCTGATCATGCTGCGGAACCTGCGGCCACGCACGGCGCTGATCACCGGTGTGGTCCTCTACGCTCTGTGGTCTCTGTGGGCGTTCGTACCCGGGCCCGGCGGCGACATGTACCAGGAGTTGTCGAGATTCATCGACCTGCCCGCACTGCGCGCCGGCTACACCGGCAGCTTCGCCGACACGCTCGACATGCAACTGTCCGTAGCGCCCAGCTTCATGCTGCTCACCTGGGTCGCGCAGGGGATGACCAGTCTCGGGCTGTTCCTCATCGGCATGGCGGCGGGCAAACGTGGCCTGTTCGAGGACGCCGAGACACTGGATCGGTGGGCGCCGCGGGTGCTGGCCATCGGGCTGGCGCTCGGACTGCCCATCTCGGCGGTGACGTTCGCGAACTCGGTCGGCCTGCTGCACGCGCCGTGGTGGTGGATGGGCGTGCAGGAACTGGTGAACCCGGTGATGACCTTCGCCTACATCGCGGGCATCCTCCTGCTCGCCCGCGCACCGCGCACCGCGCGAGCCGTCGGCAGACTGGCGCCCGCGGGCAGGATGGCGGCCTCGAACTACATCGGGCAGTCGATCGTTCTCATGGTGCTCTACACCGGCTACGGCTTCGCCCTCGCCGACAAGGTGCCGCCCGCCGGGGTGATCGGGTTCGCCCTGCTCACCTACGCGGCGCAACTCGCGCTGAGCGCGTGGTGGTTGCGCGACCACCGGTACGGGCCGGTGGAGTGGTTGCTGCGGGCAGTCACCTATCTGCGCTTTCCACCGTGGCGCGATCCGGATCACGTTCCCGCGGAACGGGGTTGACGCCAACGCGATTCGGCCGTTTGCTGCTGCTCGACGAGTCGACCAACCACCTCGCCCCCGCTCTGGTGGAGGAGTTGGAGGCCGCACTGGCGGACTATCCGGGCGCGGTCGTGATCGTGACCCACGACCGGGCGATGTGTAGCCGTTTCGGCGGCATGCGAATGGAGATGTCGGGTGGCGGGCTCGCTTCGTGAAACCGGCTGGGGGACAGGGTCGTTCTACTCAGTGCTCATGCGACGTCGGGGGTGATCGGCCCGTGCTGGTCACTTACGACGCGTGAGGGCGGCTTCGGTAGTCGTGGCCATGAGCCTCAGCCAAGTCGACGGTCCGGCCTCGACGAGTGAGGCGCTCGCGCTGGCCTCATCTGCGTGGCCTTCTGGCGCCCAAGGTCATTCCCCACGCTCCGCTGGTTGCGGTCATAGCGAACGCGTGGACGTCGGCTTCCAGACAGAGCGGTACGTCGTCGGGATGCACTCCCCGGTATCCCTGTCGCAGGCCCTCTGCGAGGTCCTCGGCGGCGACCGAGCGACGCGCCCGTTCGATGAACGGCGACGGGTCTACCTCTTCGGCTGTCAGTAACTCGGCGATGTAGTGGGCGCATGCCAGGTCCTCGTCGGCGCGTCCGTTGTCCCCGGTGATCACGAACACCACCTCGCCGGGCGCCAGGCTCCGCAGGAAGCTCGCTGTCGCTTGTGCGACAACGAAACTCGCGCACAAGATCACATCTGCGCCCGCCACGGCCAGTGCGCCCGCCGTGCCCGCGGTTGTTCTCAGCACGAGGGTCCGGCCACGGAGATCCCGTGCCCTGATCTGCCCAGGTGAGTTCGCGAGATCGAAACCCGGCGCGGGCGTCCCGTCGCGCACAGCCAGCCAATCCGGATGGCGTGCCTTCGATTTCAAGGCCGCGTCATCGGTTTCAGCGAAGACGATCTTGCCCGCCCCACCGGCAAAAGCGTATGCCGCGGTGGTGAACGCACGCATGACGTCGACGACGACGGCGACCCGGGGCACAGCGGTCAGCTGCGTGAGGTCGGTGAATACACAACGCATTCAGGCATCGTCCACCAGATCGACACTGGATGCGTTGCGGCCGTTACTGATCCGTCGGGCGTAATCGCCTGTGTGTGTGAACTGGAAGCGGGAAGTAGTGGGCTGATAGCAGGGTCGAGCGGATGTCTCCGGTGAGAGCCGACGCGAGGAATTGCGTGCAGGTGTGTCCGAAGTGTTCCCAGTGGTCGCCGCGCGCCTCGTTCACCATGACGGTCCAGTCATCGGATCGCCGGCCGGGGCGGATCAGCCAGTAGAGGAGTTCACCGTTGTCGGTCGTGGCCCATGGCAGCAGCCTGGCGCCGTCTTCGTTGAGTTCGGCCGGTTTGTCCTCGAACTCCCAGAGGTCTTCCAGGACTTCGGTGTGCCAGCCCTTCCAGTCGAGAAGGTTGTAATCGTCGTTGGCACAGCCAGGTTCGAGGATGTAGAGGTAGTTGTCCCAGTAGCCGCCGCCGTAGATGCCGATCAATTCCTTGTAGTCGGCCGGAAGCTCATCACCTAGGTCCCGTTCGACGCCATCCCAGTCGATATCTCGGCGATTCGGCGGCGGCGAGACCAGTTGCCTGAGCTGCTGGACGGATTCGATCACCGGATCGGCTCCCTTGAACGTCGTCCCTGCATCACGCGCCCGCCCCTGTAGATCCCGTCACTACGCGGGGAGCCTACCAATGACCGAGCGAGCGACCTGACGGTAAACAACTACTACGTCGCGGTGTCACCAAGGAAGCGCGCCGAGCTGACGCATCAGCCCCAAAGTATCGACAACGCCCCAGGTCTCGGCGACTCGGCCGTCGACGAAGCGGAAGATGAAGATCTCGTTGTAGGTGATGGGTTTGCCGGTCGGCGGGAGGCCCATGTACTCGCCTCGGTGGGTGCCGGTGACCGTGTTCCTACTGACGACCTTGTCACCCTCCGCGATCGTGTCTTCGACCCCGACGTGGAGGTCGGGGAAAGCCAGGTGGAGCCTGCGGAACACCTCTTCGAGCGCTCGCGCGCCGGTGACGCCGACCGGCGCCGGGGTGCGGATCAGTGCGTCGGGCGCGACTACCTCGTCGATCGTCGCCGTGATGCGCTCCGTATCGTGGGAGTTGAGGGCGGCATGCAGGCGTTCCAAGGTCGCCTTGTTGCTCGTTTCTTCGTCGGTCGACATGGGGCTGGTCCTTCGGGGCGAATGGTCGGATGGGCGTCGCCGGGCCGGGCTCGACGACACCCACTAGACACCACCGCAGGGCCGGTTGTGACACCCGACGCGCACCCGATTCCGAGGCCGCGATGAATTTCCCACGCCCCGCCCGTCCACACAGTCGAAGGGACGCGTTCACACCTAGGAGACCTTATGACCGTCAGCCCTGCCGCCGTCGCCGCCACCGTCGAATTCTCCGACGTCAGCCTCTACTACGAGGTCCGCGGGAATGGTCCGCTCATCGTCTTGGCGGGCGCGCCCATGGCCGCCGCGGATTTCGCGCCGCTGGCCGACCTGCTCGCCACCGACCACACCGTCCTCACCCTCGACCCGCGCGGCCACGGTGGCAGCGTGCTCACCGATCCGCACCAGGACTCCACGCCTGAACTGCGGGGTGAGGATCTCGCCCGGCTGATCGACCACCTCGGCATCGGCCCGGCCGTGGTCGTCGGGTCCAGCGGTGGCGCGGCGAGCGCGCTGGCCCTGGTCGAGGCCCATCCTGATCTGGTCACCACGGTGGTCGCGCACGAACCGCCGCTGATCGAGCTGCTCGACGACCGCGCCGAGCTGCGGGCGGGCACCGAGGACATGATCGCCACCTACGGCGCAGGCGACGTGCTCGGCGCCTTCCGGAAGTTCCTCGCGCAGGCGAACATTCAGCTGCCGGAACCGGTACTTCAGCAGATGTTCGGCGGCGACCGCGATCCCGCCCGGGCAGCCTCCGAACGCTACTGGTTCGACCACGAGCTGCTCGGCACCGTCGGCTGGCGACCCGATCTCAACACGTTGCGCGCGACCCAGGCTCGGATCGTCATCGGTATCGGCGTCGACTCCGCCGGACAGCTCTGCGACCGCAGCAGTCGTGCGCTGGCCGCGGCGCTCGGCCTGGTACCCACACTGTTCCCCGGCGATCACACCGGATTCATCGGGGATACGTCGGCATTCGCCGCATACCTGCGCGGCGTGCTGCGCGCCGACTGACGGGCTGTCAGCCCGCCGTCGGTGCGCTGTCAGCGCCGACCGGCATCGTCATGGGCGTTCCACGAAGCGAAAGGAAACGCCCGATGTCCGATGTCACGTTGTCCGAGTTCGTCGAAGCGACCGCCACGCAGTTCGGGATTCCCGGAGTCGCGGTCGGGGTGCTGATCGACGGCCAGGACGTCTTCGCCTGCCACGGCGTCACGAGCCTGGACAACCCGCAACCGGTCGACAGCGACACGCTGTTCCAGCTCGGCTCGGTCACCAAGACCTACACCGCGACCGCGCTCATGCGCTTGGCCGCGCAGGGCCGGGTCGAGCTGGACGCCCCGGTGCGGACCTACCTTCCCGAACTCGCGCTCGCCGACGAAGACGCCGCCACCCGGATCACCGTGGCGAACCTGTTGAACCACACCGCCGGACTGGACTGGAACCTCCTCGTCGACACCGGCGACGGCGAAGACGCGCTCGCCGAATTCGTCGCCAGGCTCCCGGAACTCGGCCTGATCGCCGCGTCCGGCGCTCGTGCCTCCTACAGCCAGGCCGGATACAACCTGGCCGGACGGGTCATCGAGAAGGTCACCGGGCAGCCGTTCGAACAGGCCATCGCGGAGCTGATCTTCGCGCCGCTCGGCCTCACGCACAGCTTCTTCGCGTCGCGCGAGATCACCGCCCGCCGGTTCGCGGAGGGCCACAATGCCGAGGCTGACGGTTCGCTGACGGTTGCGCGTCTGTGGCGGCCATGGCGAGCGAACAACCCCGGCGGCGGACTGGCGTCCTCGGCGGCCGACCAATTGCGCTGGGCGCGTTTCCATCTCGGTGACGGCGGCGCGGTGTTGCCCACCGACACGCTGCGCGCGATGCGTCGTCCGACGGTCGCGCTGCGGGCGAGCACGTTCGGCGACGCCATCGGCGTCGGCTGGTTCCTGCGTGACATCGACGGCGTGCGGGCCATCGGTCACGGCGGATCCGGCAACGGGCAGTTCGCCGAACTGCTCATCGTCCCCGAACGCGATTTCGCGATCGTGGTGATGTCGAACGCGGGACCCGAGGGCATCGCCTGCAACCAGGCGATCGTGCGCTGGGCGCTCGAGCGCTACCTGCGCGTCCTCGACCGCGACCCCGAACCGATCTCCTACGACTCGTCCCGCGCCGCGGAACTGGTCGGCACGTACGCCATCGACGCCATGACCCTCACCATTGCCGCCGACGAGACCGGGCTGAACCTCGCGGTCGGGGTCAAACCGGAGATCCGCGCGGCATCGGATCAGGAAGTGCCGCCGGACTACCCGGCGGCCGCCATCGGCCTGCTGCCCGGCGATGGCGACGAATACCTCGTCACCCACGGCGGTCTGCGTGGACAGCTCGGTTTCTTCTCCCGCGACGAGAGCGGCGCGGTCGTCGGCATCGACCTCGCGGGACGGTTGTTCCAGCGCGTCGCCGCGTGAGCCGGTCTCGGCAGGCCGACGAATGTTGGCCTCGGACACCACGCGCCGCCGGTAGGGAATCCGACCCGGTCGGCCGCGCGTGGTTCAGGTCGAGAGCGGCTCCGCGTGATCGACAGCGGGAAGCCATAGGCTGAATCTCCCATGTGACGGACAGGAGGTCGAGGTGGCCGAGACGACGGTGGCCGAGGTCATGGCCGAACTGGTCGCGCTCGAGGACCCGAAGATCCGCGCGGTGAACGAGAAGCACGGTGACGATCACGGTGTGAACCTCAGCAAACTGCGCGCGCTCGCCAAGCGGCTGAAAACGCAACAGGAACTCGCGCGCGGGCTGTGGGAAACGGACGACACCGCGGCGAAACTGCTGGCAACACTCCTCTGCCGCCCGAAGACGTTCGAGCGTGACGAGTTGGACGTCATGGTGCGCCAGGCGCGCACACCCAAGGTGCACGACTGGCTCGTGAACTACGTGGTGAAGAAGAACCCGCACGCCGAAGAACTGCGCCTGGCCTGGTCCGCCGATCCGGATCCGGTGGTCGCGAGCGCCGGATGGGCGCTGACCACCGAACGCGTGGCGAAGCAGCCCGAGGGCCTCGACCTGGCAGGACTGCTCGACGTCATCGAGGCGCAGATGAAAGACGCACCGGATCGCTTGCAGTGGGCGATGAACCACTGCCTCGCTCAGATCGGGATCGAGCACGCCGAGCACCGCGCCCGTGCGATCGACATCGGTGAGCGCCTGGAGGTGCTGAAGGACTACCCGACTCCACCGAACTGCACGTCTCCGTTCGCGCCCACCTGGATCACCGAAATGGTGCGCCGACAGCACGACAAGTAGGCAGGGTGTTCGCCCCTGGCCACCAACGCCGTGATCGTCTGGGCTTGTGGCTTGCCGTGAGGAAGATGCGCCGCATAGATCAGCGCATCGATGACGAGCTACGAGTCCGCGACACCCTGTTCCGATCGCGGAGCCGCCCGGCGCCGGCAGGGCAGGGCGGCCGGTCAGCCGGCGGCGGTGTCGGAGTGCGTGGGCCGAGGACTACGCGAGACGGATATCCGCGGTGGCCAGGCCGAAGATTTTGCGTCCTGCGGACTTGGCGATGATGACGACGACGGCGGTCCTGGCCTCGGGGTCGACCGACTTGATGCGCCCGGTGAACTCGACGCTCCCGACAGTGGCGGCTTCGACGACGGTGTAGTTCGACAACCGGACCCCGTACCTGGTGATCGCGCCTGGATCGCCGAGCCATCCGGTGACGAATCCTGCTCCGAGGCCCATGGTGAGCATGCCGTGCGCGATCACATCGGGAAGACCCACTAGCGCGGCGACCTCGTCGTGCCAGTGGATGGGGTTCGCGTCACCGGAGACCCCCGCGTAATTCACCAGATCACCGCGTGTCAGTCGCACGATCCGAGCAGGAAGCTCGTCGCCGACGGTGATGTCTTCGAATCGGATTGCGGTGCGCGGGACACGCGTGCGCGAGATAGGGGACAGGCGTGGGCCGGTCTCGGAAACCGGGTCCGTCGCAGTCCGCGCCGTCGCGGCCGAGGTCGCGGTTCGAGACGACACGTTGATACCGTGCATGACCACACGTTCGATCGCGTCACTGATGCCGGCGCCGACCTCGTCGCCGGTGATGCCGACGACGGTTGTATGCATGATCTGCACCACCGCACCGGTCTGGTCGAAGAAGGTATTGGTAATCGTCAGCAAATCCTTGCCCGCTATGCGACGAACCGAAGTGATTTCGACATCACTGACCAGCCGGTCACCGGTGAGCACCGGCTTGTACATCTCGAAGACCTGATCGGTCTGCACGAACACGTCATAGCCCGTGATCACCGTTTCGAAGAGCTTACGGTTGGCCAGCATCGCGGCTATCGAGATGAATGTGGTCGGCGCGACCAAACCGGCGTAGCCGAGGTCGCCGGCGGCGCACTCGCTCCAGTGCGCCGGGTGGAAATCCTGGACAGCCCGCGCATACTCGCGGATCTTCTCCCGGCCCACCTCGTAGTAGTCATCCGCACGATAGCGATGTCCCACCAGCCCAGCCACATCGAACATTGCTTCCACCAAGCCGCTCCTCGCTCGAGATTCCATCGGGTACTCGTGATCGGGTATCCACAGAACCGAACTCATTGATGAACCCACCCTTCCACATCCGGCAGCGCCCTTGCTGAGCAGGACAAACGAACGGTCGCGAGACACACTGCGCGGACTCACCTGGGACCGCCTGAATTACTGGCAGCGACTCGACACAGTCGCGTGGGAACGGCACTCCAAGCCCTGAGCTGCGGCTCCTACCAGCTCGCCGATCCGATTGCGGCATCGAGTGCGTAACGGCAGTGGACGCGACCTGCCTGGTTCGAGGTCCCCACGTGCAGTGTGCGGAAGTGATCTTGTTGTGGCGCGCGTCGTGTTAGCGTCGCGGAAGCCCGAAGGCATCTTGTCTCAGTTCGTGTGGTTCCGCTGGTCGCCGTCGGCGGTGTTGCGGTCGACGGTTCGTTCGTCAGCTCGATTCGAACGCAGTACCCGTCGCGAGAACAGGAGCACTGCTGTGAGCAAGCATCGATCTTCCATCGGTATCGCGGTCCTGGCCGTGGCCGTGGCCTGCGCGGTACCCGGGTGTGGCGACGATTCGCCGGAATCGTCGGACCCTAGTCCGGCCGCGAACAGCACGGTACGCGGTCCGGCGAAGAACCCGTACCTGGCCGCGGACAAATACGCGGTCACCCACTTGGATTCCGGCCAGTCCGACAGCTTCGCCGACCCCGTGCCGAGGGGCACGTTCCGGGTCGACCCCCAGCAGATGCCGCGCGTGCCCGCGGGCCCGGTCAACATCATCACCTTGGCCTCGACGTCGGAGAAGTACATGTGGGTCTCGTCGAGCTCCGGCGTGCGGTACGTCGACGTCTCCGACCGTGGATTCCGCGAGGTCGCCGCGATGGACGCGCCCGGGGTGCAACCCATCCCGACGCAGGCACTGGACCAGGTGCTCGATCAGACGTTCACCGATACCGCCCAGATCCAGAACGCCATCCGCGACGACTGGGGCGGCGCGACCTGGCAGCGCATCGCCAACGGCGTCTACGGCTTGGTGGACAAGGACAATCGCATCTACTACACCACCCAGAACTCCGAGCTCCTCGTTTTCGGCCTGAAGAACAACGACAAGCCCGAAGAAGGCATCGAGATCGTCGAGCGCTTCGACTTCAAGCCGCTGCTCGGGACGGGCACCACCACGCTCGGCATCCCTGAGAGCATCGTCGGCGTCAACATGACCTACGACGGCCACCTCGTCGTCGTCTCCTCGCGCGGCCTGCTCGCGATCGACCGCGAGCTGTCGGGGCCACCGCAGCAGATTCGCTTCGGCGACGACGAGACCGTCTCCAATTCCATCGCCGTCGACGAGAAGGGCGGCATCTACGTCGCCTCCGACAAGGTGATGCGCAAGGTCGTGTGGACCGGCGCCAAGCTGTCCACCGACGAGGCCGATGGCGCCTGGTCCGCGCCCTACGACTTCGGCCGCCAGCCGCCCGCGGTGAAGTTCGGCGTCGGCAGCGGCTCCACGCCCACCCTCATGGGATTCGGCGACGACAGCGACGAACTCGTGGTGATCACCGACGGCGCCGACCACATGAAGCTGGTCGCTTTCTGGCGCAATGAGATTCCCGAGGGCTTCCAGCCGAAGGCGAGCGCCGAGTCGAACCGCATCGCCGACCAGATCGAGGTGACGGCGGGCCTGCCGGAACCGAAGCCCGAGTTCATCCAGAGCGAGCAGTCCGTGGTGGTGCACGACTACGGAGCGTTCGTCGTGCAGAACATCGGCTCCGGTGGCGAACCCGACCGGCTCGTCGACGTGATGGCCAACGGCCCGGTCGACGATCCGCCGCACGGCATGCAGCGCTTCGAATGGGACCCGGCCGCGGACAAGTGGACCTCGGCGTGGGAGCGCGGCGACGTGGTGTCCACGTCCATGGTGCCCGCGGTGTCGACCACGGCCGGCGTCGTGTTCGTCAACGGCTACAGCGAGGCCGACGGCTGGGAGGTCACCGGCCTGGACTGGAAGACCGGAGAGACCGTGCACCGCACCATCTTCGGGCCGTCGAACTACGGCAACGGCGCGTACGCGATCATCGAGGCATTCCCGAACGGCGACCTGCTGTTCAACAGCATCGGCGGTCCGTTCCGGGCGAAACTCGACAAGTAGCGCACAAGAAGGGGCCCTGGCCGAACGATCGGCCGGGGCCCCTTCAGGGACGAGATCAGCGCACGAGGGTCGACGCTCGCTCGGCGAGATCGAGCAGCGACTGCGGCAACAGACCGAGCACGATGGTCGCCGCGGCGGTCAGCAGAACGATCGCCCGGGTGAGCGGGGGAGTGATCACCATCGGCGCGTCGGCCGGGGGATCGGTGAAGAACATCAGCACGATCACCCGGATGTAGAAGAACGCCGCGATGGCGCTGGAGATGACGCCGACGATCACCAGCGTGACGGCATCGCCGGACACGGCTGCCTCGAACACCGCGAACTTGCTGACGAACCCGCTGGTGAGCGGCAGACCGGCGAAGGAGAGCAGCAGCAGCGCGAACACCGCTCCCAGCCACGGGGAACGGCGGCCGAGCCCGGACCACTGCGCCAGCGCGGTCGCCTCCGCACCATCGGGCTCGCGGACCAGGCTCACCACCGCGAACGCGCCGAGGGTGCCCAGGCCGTAGGCGACCAGATAGAACAGCACCGCCGCGATGCCCGCGTCGTTGGCGGCGACCAAGCCGACGATGATGAAACCGGCATGCGCCACAGACGAATACGCCAGCATCCGCTTCACGTCGGTCTGCGTCACCGCGAGGACCGCGCCGACGACCATCGTCGCGATCGCGACCGCCGCGAGCACCGGCCGCCAGTCGTCCCGCAGCCCCGGCACCGCGATCTGCAGGATGCGCAGCATGGCGCCGACCGCCGCGATCTTGGTCGCGGCCGCCATGAACGCGGTGATCGGGGTCGGTGCGCCCTGGTAGACGTCGGGCACCCAGGACTGGAACGGGACCGCGCCGATCTTGAACAGCAGCCCGACCGCCAGCATCGCCAGGCCGAGCAGCGCGAGCATCGCCTCGGAGGGGTGCGCGGCGATCGCGTCGGCGATCCCGGCGAGCCGGACCGTCCCCGCTTGGCCGTACAGCAGCGCGACGCCATAGAGGAAGAACGCCGACGAAAACGCCCCGAGCAGGAAGTATTTCAGCGCCGCCTCCTGCGAGAGCAGCCGCTTGCGCCGCGCGAGCCCGCACAGCAGATACAGCGGCAGCGAGAGCACCTCCAGCGCGACGAACATGGTCAGCAGATCGTTCGAGGCGGGGAAGAGCATCAGGCCGCCGACCGCGAGCAGCGTGAGCGGGAAGACCTCGGTGGTGGCGATTCCTGCGCGAATCGCGGCCTGCTCGTCGGCGCTGCCGGGGACCGCGGACGCCTGCGGTGTGAACGCGTCCGCGCCGCGCCCCACGGTCGCCGCGGCCAGGCTCCAGGTGCCCGGCCCTGATCGTGCCTCGACGCGTGGTTGCGCGCTACGTTCCGCGATGAACAGCACCCCGAGGATCGACACCACCAGGATGGTGCCCTGCAGGAACAGCGTCACCCCGTCGATGGCCACGGCGCCCGCGATCGCGGTGGACTCTGTGCCCGCCAAGCGGACGACGGCCGCCAGCGCCGCGGCGAGACCGGCCAGGCTCAGTATCACCTGGGTGCCGTAGCGGTACCGGCGCGCGACGAACGCTTCCACCAGCACCGCGGCGACCGCGACACCGAACACGATGAGCATCGGGGAGAGCAAGCCGTATTCGATGCTCGGCGTGGCCACGGTCGCGGCGAGGGGGATCGGATGCGTGGTCACTTGTGCCCGCCTTCCTGAAGATTCGCCGCGCCTGCCTCGGGCGCCGGAACCGTCGGCGCGGGATCGTGGCGGCCGATGGTGGTCAGGGTCTGGCTCACCGCCGGATCGATGAAGTCCAGCACCGGTTTCGGATAGAGGCCGAGGAACAGCAGGGCCGCGATGAGCGGCACGACGACGGCAAGCTCACGAGGCACCAGATCGTAGAGGTTCTCGTTGCCCTTCCTGACCGGGCCGGTCATCATCCGCTGGTAGAGCCACAGCACGTAGACCGCGGCGAGCACCAATGCACTGGTCGCGATGATCGCGGCCAGCTGGTAGCGGCTGAAAGTGCCGATCAGCACCAGGAATTCGCTGACGAACGGAGCCAAGCCCGGCAGCGACAGCGTCGCGAGACCCGCGATGAGGAACGTTCCGGCCAGCACCGGTGCCACCTTCTGCACCCCGCCGTACTCGGCGATGATCCGGGTGCCACGCCGCGAGACGAGGAACCCGGCGATCAAGAACAGCGCGGCGGTGGAGATGCCGTGGTTGATCATGTAGAGCGCGGCCCCGGACTGGGCCTGGCTGGTCATGGCGAAGATGCCGAGGATGATGAAGCCGAAGTGCGAGATCGAGGTGTAGGCGATCAGCCGCATCAGGTCGGTCTGGCCGATCGCCAGCAGCGCACCGTAGACGATGCCGATCACCGCGAGCGTGATCACCAGCGGCGCATAGGTTCCCGACGCGTCGGGGAACAGCATCAGGCAGTAGCGGAGCATGCCGAAGGTGCCGACTTTGTCGACCACCGCCATCATCAGCACCGCGCTGGACGGTGTGGCGGCGACGGCGGCGTCGGGCAGCCAGGTGTGCAGGGGCCAGAGCGGAGCCTTCACGGCGAAGGCGAACATGAACCCGAGGAACAGCGCGTTCAGCACCGCGGGGCCCGCGCCGAGCTCACCGGAGTTGGCGGCGGCGACCACGGCACGGAAGTCGAAGGTGCCCGCACCGTCCGCGCCGAGGCCGTCGCGCGCTGTCACCACGTACAGGCCGATGACCGCGGCCAGCATGATCAGTCCGCCGAACAGGTTGTACAGCAGGAACTTCACCGCCGCCCGCGAGCGCTGCTGGCGCAGGTGCACATCCGCTGTGCGCGGGCCGAAGCCGCCGATGAGGAAGTACATCGGGATGAGCATGGCCTCGAAGAACACGTAGAACAGCAGGATGTCCAGCGCCAGGAAGGAGACCAGCACCATCGCCTCGACGAGCAAGATCAGCGCCATGTAGGTGTGCGCCACCCGCTTGCCCGAGCCGGCCGCGCGGTCGTCGTGCCAGCCCGCCAGGATCAGCAGCGGCATCAGCGCGGTGGTGAGCAGCACCAGCACCAGCGCGATGCCGTCCAGGCCGAGGGTGTATCCGGCGCCGAAAGCGGGGATCCACTCGTGTGATTCGACGAACTGGTACTGCTCCCCGCCGGGATCGAAACGCGTGGCGAGCACGACGGCGAGCACCAGCACGGCCACCGAAAACGTCAGCGCCACACTGCGTGCCAGCACGCGCCGTGTCGCGGGCAACGCCAGCACGACGACGGCGCCGACGACCGGAAGCAGCCAGAGGGTGGTCAACCAGGGATATGTAGTCACCAGATCCTCACCGCCAGCAGGGCGGCGGCCACCAGGGCCGCGCCGGTGAACATGGACAGGGCGTAGGACCGCACGAATCCGGACTGGACCCGGCGGACGCGGGCCGAGAGCCCGCCGATCAGCGCGGCCGTGCCGTTGACGATGCCGTCGATGCCGCGGTTGTCGACGAACACCAGCGACCGGGTGAGGTGCTGGCCGGGCCGCATGAACACGCCCTCGTTGACCGCGTCGCCGTAGAGATCGTTGCGGGCGGCGACGGTCAGCACGGACACGTCCTCCGGCGCGGTTTCCGGGATGTCACGCTGCGCGTACTGGTTGTAGGCGATGCCGACGCCGACCGCGACGACGGCCAGCGCGAGGGCGGTGACCACGCCCGCGGGCACGACCTCCTCGCCGTGGTGCGCGCCGACCACCGGCTCCAACCAGTTCACCAGCGCGTTGCCGAACACGAACACCAGGCCGGAGGCGAGCGAGCCGATGGCCAGCAGGATCATCGGGCCGGTCATCACGATCGGCGCCTCGTGCGGGTGCGTGTCGGGCTTCCAGCGTCGCTCGCCGAAGAACGTCATCAGCATCACGCGCGTCATGTAGAACGCGGTGAGTCCCGCACCGAGCAGGGTGGCCGTGCCGAGCGCCAGACCGGACACGCCGCCCTCGTTGAAGGCCACCTCGATGATCTTGTCCTTGGAGAAGAAACCCGCGAACGGCGGCACACCGATGATGGCGAGGTAGCCGATCCCGAAGGTGACGTAGGTGATCGGGAGCAGCTTGCGCAGTCCGCCGTAGCGGCGCATGTCGACTTCGTCGTCCATCGCGTGCATCACCGAGCCCGCACCGAGGAAGAGTCCCGCCTTGAAGAAGCCGTGGGTGAGCAGGTGCATGATCGCGAAGGCGTAACCGGCGGGGCCGAGGCCCGCGGCGAGGACCATGTACCCGATCTGGCTCATGGTGGACGCGGCCAGCGCCTTCTTGATGTCGTCCTTGGCGCAGCCGACGATCGCGCCGAAGAGCAGCGTCACCGCGCCGACGAGCACCACCGCCAGTCGAGCATTCGGCGCGAGATCGAAGATCGCGTTGGACCGGGCGATCAGGTAGACGCCTGCGGTGACCATGGTGGCCGCGTGGATGAGCGCCGACACCGGCGTCGGGCCCTCCATCGCGTCACCGAGCCAGGATTGCAGCGGCACCTGCGCGGACTTGCCGCAGGCGGCCAGCAGCAGGAACAGGCCGATCACGGTGAGCGTGCCCTCGCTCGCGCCCGGTGCGGCGGCGAACACCTCACCGAAGCCGATCGAGCCGAACGTGGCGAACATCGTGAACATGGCCAGTGCCAAGCCCATGTCGCCGACCCGGTTGACCACGAAAGCCTTCTTGGCGGCCGTCGCGGCGGACGGCTTTCCGTACCAGAAGCCGATCAGCAGGTAGGAGGCCAGACCGACCCCCTCCCAGCCGAGGTAGAGCACCAGGTAGTTGTTCGCCAGCACCAGCAGCAGCATCGCCGCGAGGAACAGGTTGAGGTAGGCGAAGAACCGCCGCCGATCCGGGTCGTGGCTCATGTACCCGATCGAGTACAGGTGGATCAGCGAGCCGACCCCGGTGATCAACAGCGCGAAACACAGTGACAGCTGGTCGATCTGGAGACCGAAGTCCACCTGGAGACCGGTCACCGGCACCCAGCTGAACAGGTTGGCGTGCACGGCTCGCTCGGCGCCGTCGCGCCCCAGCATGACGACGAACGCCCACACGGCCACGCCGAAGGAGGCCAGCGCGGCAAGGCAGCCGAGCAGATGGCCCCACTTGTCGGCGGCGCGGCCGAGGAGCAGCAGTACGACGGCCCCGGCCAGCGGCAGCGTGGGCAGCAGCGTCAGGATCGTGGTATCCACGTCAGAACTTCAGCAGGTTGGCGTCGTCGACCGAGGTCGAGCGGCGGGCGCGGAAGATGGTCATGATGATGGCTAGGCCGACGACCACCTCGGCCGCGGCGACCACCATTGTGAAGAACGCGAACACCTGGCCGTCCAGGTTCGCGTGCATCCTCGCGAACGTGACGAACGCGAGGTTCACCGCGTTGAGCATCAGCTCGATGCACATGAACACCACGATCGCGTTGCGCCGCAACAGCACTCCGGCCGCACCGATCGTGAACAGCAGGGCGGACAGGAACAGATAGTTCTCGGGGTTCACCGGGTGCCTTCCTCGTCGGCGGTTTCGTGGCCGTTGGTCTTCGCGTCGCCGGAGCCGGAGCCGACCGAGATGACGGCCGCCTCGGTCAGCGCCCTGGTGCGGCGGTGCCGCAGGATGGTGCTGACCGACAGCTCCTCGAACGAGCCGTCCGGCAGCCGGGCGGGAATGTCCACGGCGTTGTGCCTGGCGTAGACGCCGGGCGTCGGCAGCGGGGTGGCGCGGCTCGTGCCGTCACGGAACCGCCTGCGAGACAGTTCGCGCTGATCCATCCGCGGGCCGAAACGTTCCCGGTGCGCGAGCACCATGGCGCCGATGGTGGCGGTGATGAGCAGCGCTCCGGTGAGCTCGAAGGCCCACACGTACCGGACGAAGATCAGTTCGGCGAGTCCGCCGATCACGTCGCGACCGGCGAAACCCGTGGCGGGGAACCGGATTTCGGAATTGCGAATGCCGGTCGCGATGCCGCTGACGAACAGGATGCCGAAGCCGAGCCCGACCGCGGCGGCGGCGAAACGCTGGCCGCGCAGGGTTTCCTTCAGCGATTCCGCGGAGTCGACGCCCACCAGCATGAGCACGAACAGGAACAGCATCATCACCGCGCCGGTGTAGACCACGATCTGCACCACACCGAGGAACAGCGCGTCCTGGGCGATGTAGAACACGGCCAGCGTGATCATGGTGGCGGCCAGGCAGATCGCCGAGTGCACGGCCTTGGCCGCGAACACCATGCCCAGCGCGCCGAGCACGGCGAGCGGGGCCATTATCCAGAACTGCACGGCCTCACCGGTGGATGTGCGGGTCAGTGGCTCGGCGGCCATCAGTATCGTCACCGCGTCCCTCCTTCCGCGCCTGCTGTCGCGGGCTGCTTCTCGTCGGATTCGGTGGCCGTGCCGGGGACGGTGCCGCGGTAGTAGTCGCCCTCGGTCGTCCCGGGGTACATGGCGTGCGGCGGCGGGGTCATGCCCGGTTCCATTGGCGCGAGCAACCGGTCCTTCTCGTAGATGAGGTCGGCCCGGTTGTCGTCGGCGAGCTCGTACTCGTTGGTCATGGTGAGGGCTCGGGTGGGGCAGGCCTCGATGCACAGACCGCAGCCGATGCAGCGCAGATAGTTGATCTGGTAGACGCGGCCGTACCGTTCGCCGGGGGAGAAGCGTTCGGTCTCGGTGTTGTCGGCGCCTTCGACGTAGATCGCGTCGGCGGGGCAGGCCCAGGCGCACAACTCGCAGCCGATGCACTTCTCCAGCCCGTCTGGATGGCGGTTGAGCTGGTGGCGACCGTGATAGCGGGGCGCGGTCGGCACCTTGTGCTCCGGGTAGAACTCGGTGTTCGGCTTCTTGAACATGGTGAGCGCTGTGACCGCGAAACCAGAAAGCGGTTCCAGCGGGTGGCCTTTCGTCGGGTCTATGTGGCGGACGTCGGCGGGCAGCGGCGGTGTCGGGAAGCCGAGGAAGACGCCGGTTCCGCTCGGCGCGTGCTCGTCCACCGCGTGCTCGTCCACCAGGGGCGGGGCTCCGGGGCGGCGCCCGGCCCGCAGGAACATGCCGATCATCATGCCGGTGATCAGCAGGCCCGCGACGATCATGGCGGCGGTCGCCCAGGCGAATCCCTCGGCGTCGAGCACCCGCGCCGCGGCGACGAGCATCACCCACAGCAGCGACACCGGAATGAGCAGCTTCCAGCCCAGATTCATGAACTGGTCGTAGCGCAGGCGGGGCAGCGTGCCGCGCAGCCAGATGAACACGAACAGGAACGTCCACACCTTGGCGGTGAACCAGAGCAGGCCCCACCAGCCCGAGTTCGCGCCCGGCCACATGTTGATCGGCCACGGCGCGTGCCAGCCACCCAGGAACAGCGTGGTGGCCAGTGCCGAAACCGTTGCCATGTTGACGTATTCGGCCAGCATGAACATGGCGAACTTGAGCGAGGAGTACTCGGTGTGGAAGCCGCCGACCAGTTCGCCCTCGGCCTCGGGGAGGTCGAACGGGGCTCGGTTGGTCTCGCCGACCATCGACACGCAGTAGATCAGGAACGAGGGCAGCAGCAGGAAGACGTACCAGGTGCCGTCCTGGGCGGCGACGATGCCGGAGGTGGCCATGGTGCCCGCATGCAGGAACACCGCGGCGAAGCACAGCGCCATCGCGATCTCGTAGGAGATGACCTGCGCCGTCGAACGCAGGCCGCCGAGCAGCGGATAGGTGGAGCCGGACGCCCAGCCCGCCAGCACGATGCCGTACACGCCGATCGAGGTGATGGCGAGGATGTACAGCACGCCGACCGGCATATCGGTCAGCTGCAGCGCGGTGCGTTCGCCGAGGATGGAGACCTCACCGCCGAACGGGATCACCGCGAAGGCCATGAAGGCCGGGATGGCCGCGATGATCGGCGCGAGGATGTAGATCGGCTTGTCCACGATGGCGGGGACGATGTCCTCTTTGAGCGCCATCTTCACGCCGTCGGCGATGCTCTGCAGCGAGCCTTTGGGGCCGACCCGGTTCGGCCCGATGCGCATCTGCATGCGCGCCACGATCTTTCGTTCGGCCAGCACCGCGATCATCGGGGTGAGCAGCAGGAAGACGAAGATCGCCACGGATTTCGCGATGACGAGCCACAGGGGATCGTGGCCGAAGATGGCCAGCGTGTCAGGTCCGGAGGCGGTAACTTGCGTAGCCACGGAGGGCCCCACAGTCGCCGTGACGAACAGAGCGGGATCACTCATGGCGGTGTTCCTTCATCCTCTCGTCGGCGCGGCGTACTTGCACGACGCCGCCCGGCTGGGTGGCCAGTTGTTCGGGCACCGAGCTGCCGGGCGAATTCAGCGGCAGCCACACCACCCGTTCGGGCATCTCGGTAATGAGCAGCGGCAGCGTGAGCGTGCCGCGCTCGGAGCTGACGGTGACCGGATCGTCGTCGGCCGCACCGATTTCGGCGGCGGTCGCGGGCGAGAGCCGGATCACCGGTGGCCGGGCGACACCCGCCAGATTCGGCTCGCCGTCCTGCATCCGGCCGCGGTCGAGCAGCATGCGCCAGCCCGCGAGCACCGCGGTGCCCTGCCTGGGCTGGGTGATCGGATGCGTCCGATGCGCGGGCGGCGCCACCGGCTGGCCGTCCCAGGCGCCGAGCTCCGCGAGTTCGGCGCGGGCCGCCGCGGTGTCGGGCAGGCCGAGGCGCACGCCCATCTCGTCGGCGATGGCTTGCAGCACCCGCTGATCGGAGAGCGGCGCCGCGGTGCGGCGCACGGTGGATTCGCCGAGCGCGGCGTCGAACCGGCGCGGCCTGCCCTCCCAGGTGCGGAAGGTGCCCGACTTCTCCATGGCCGTGGCCACCGGGAAGACCACGTCGGCGCGCTCGGTGACGGCGCTGTGCCGCAACTCGAGACTGACCACGAAGCGGGCCGCGTCGATGGCGGTGAGCGCGGCGTTGGGGTCCGGCAGATCGGCGATGTCGACACCGCCGACGACCAGCGCGCCGAGCGTCGGCGCGGCGTCCAGGATGGCGGCGGTGTCGCGCCCCACGGTCACCGGCAGCTCGTCGACGTTCCAAATCGTGCGAACCTGTTGCCTGGCAGACGGATCCGCCACCGGCCGCCCACCGGGCAGCAGCCCGGGAAGCGCACCCGCTTCGACCGCGCCGCGCTCGCCGGCGCGCCGCGGCACCCAGGCCAGCGCCGCCCCGGTCTCGTCGGCCAGCCGGACGGCGGCCGACAGCGCGCCCGGCACACCCGCCATGCGCTCGCCGACCATGATCACCGCGCCGGGCGTGCGCAGCAGGCGCGCCGCCGCGACCACGGTCTCGAATTCCGGGCCACCGAACGGGATCTCGCCCGTGCGCAGGGCGTCCATGAGGTGCGGCTCGGCCCCCGGCATCGCCGAGATCAGTGTGCCCGACATGCGTTCCAGTCCGCGCGAGGCGTACGGCGCGAGCGAGTAGACGGGCAGGCCGCTCTTGCGGGCGGCCTTGCGCAGCCGCAGGTAGACGATCGGCGACTCTTCCTCGGGCTCGAAGCCGACGAGCAGCACGATCGACGCGCGCTCCAGCCCGTCGTAGTCGACGGTGACGCCCTGGCCCGCGACCCTGGCCGCGAGGAAATCGGCCTCCTCCGCCGAGTGCGGGCGGGTACGGAAGTCGATGTCGTTGGTGTCCAACGCGACTCGCGCGAACTTCGAGTAGGCGTAGGCGTCCTCCTCGGTCACCCGTCCGCCGACGAGCACACCGGCGCTGCCGTGCGCGGCGGCGAGTCCCTCGGCGGCCGCGGCGAGCGCTTCGGACCAGGACGCGGGGTGCAGGTTGCCGTCCCAGCCGCGCACCAGCGGGGTGGTGAGGCGATCGCGCTCGGTGGCGTAGGCGAAGGCCCAGCGTCCCTTGTCGCAGTTCCATTCCTCGTTCACCTGCGGGTCGTCGCCCGCGAGCCTGCGCAGCACCTTGCCGCGGCGGTGATCGGTGCGCTGCGCGCAGCCCGAGGCGCAGTGCTCGCACACGCTGGGGCTGGAGACCAGGTCGAAGGGGCGGGCGCGGAACCGGTAGCTGGTGCCGGTGAGCGCGCCGACCGGGCAGATCTGCACCGTGTTGCCGGAGAAATAGGAGTCGAACGGCTCGGCCTGGGCGGTGCCGACCTGTTCGAGCGCGCCGCGGTCCATCAGCTCGATGAACGGGTCGCCGGCGACCTGCTGGGAGAAGCGGGTGCAGCGGGCACACAGCACGCAGCGTTCCCGGTCGAGCAGGACGGCCGTGGACAGCGGAATCGGTTTGGGGTACGTGCGTTTCACGCCGTCGAACCGGGTCTCCGGCCGGCCGGAGGACATGGCCTGGTTCTGCAGCGGACACTCGCCGCCCTTGTCGCAGACGGGGCAGTCCAGGGGATGGTTGATCAGCAGCAGCTCCATCACCCCCTCCTGCGCGCGTTCGGCGGCGGGCGAGGTGAGCTGGGTGCGCACGATCATGCCATCGGCCACGGTCTGAGTGCAGGACGCGACCGGTTTGCGCTGGCCTTCTACCTCGACCAGGCATTGGCGGCAGGCGCCGACCGGGTCCAGCAGCGGATGGTCGCAGAAGCGCGGAATCTGGATGCCGATCAATTCCGCGGCGCGGATCACCAAGGTCCCGGCGGGCACGCTCACGGCCGTGCCGTCGATGACAACGGTGACGAGATCGGCGGGCGCAAGTCCGCTGGTGTTGCTGCTCACGGTCGCAGGCCCACCCGTCGCCCGGCCGCCACCCCCCATCGAATCGCTACGCGATACTGCGTTCATTGCGCCCCTTCTCCTGCCTCGGCCCAGGCCGTCGAGCGCGCGGGATCGAACGGACAGCCGCCCGAGCGCAGATGATCGATGTACTCGTCGCGGAAGTACTTCAGCGAGGAGAGAATCGGGCTGGCCGCGCCGTCGCCGAGCGCGCAGAACGATTTGCCGTTGATGCTGTCGCTGATGTCGAGCAGCTTGTCCAGATCCGATTCGGTGCCGCGGCCCTCTTCCACCCGCTTCAGCAGCTGGACCAGCCAGTAGGTGCCCTCCCGGCACGGGGTGCACTTGCCGCACGACTCGTGGGCGTAGAACTCGGTCCAGCGCAGCACCGCGCGCACCACGCAGGTGGTGTCGTCGAAGATCTGTAAAGCCTTGGTGCCCAACATGGATCCGGCGCCCATGACGCCCTCGTAGTCGAGCGGCACGTCCAGGTGTTCGTCGGTGAACAGCGGGGTGGACGAGCCGCCCGGCGTCCAGAACTTCACCCGGTGGCCCACGCGCACGCCGCCCGCGTAGTCGAGCAGCTCCCGCAGCGTGATGCCGAGCGGCGCCTCGTACTGGCCGGGCCTGGCCACGTGGCCGGACAGCGAGTACAGGGTGAAGCCGGGCGATTTCTCGCTGCCCATGGAGCGGAACCAGCCGGTGCCGTTGAGGATGATGGGCGGCACGCTGGCGATCGACTCCACGTTGTTGACCACCGTCGGGCAGGCGTACAGGCCGGCGACGGCGGGAAACGGCGGCCGCAGCCTCGGCTGGCCGCGGCGACCCTCCAGTGAGTCCAGTAGGGCGGTCTCCTCGCCGCAGATGTAGGCGCCCGCGCCCGCGTGCACGATCAACTCCAGGTCGTAGCCGGAGCCGAGGATGTCGCGGCCCAGATAGCCCGCGTCGTACGCCTGCGCGACCGCGGCCTGCAACCGGCGCAGCACCGGCACCACTTCGCCGCGTACGTAGATGAAGGCCGTCGCGGCGCGGATGGCGTAGGCGGCGATGATCACGCCCTCGATCAGTACGTGCGGCGTGGCCAGCATGAGCGGAATGTCTTTGCAGGTACCGGGTTCCGACTCGTCGGCGTTGACCACCAGGTAGTGCGGTTTCACCGTGCCGTCGGGGCCGGGACCCTGCGGGATGAAGCTCCATTTCATGCCGGTCGGGAAGCCGGCGCCGCCGCGGCCGCGCAGTCCGGCGTCCTTGACCGTCTGGATGATCTGGTCCGGCTCCATACCCAATGCCTTGCGCAGCGCCTTGTAGCCGTCGTGCCTGCGATAGGTGGCGATGGTCCAGGACTGCGGGTCGTCCCAGTACTTGGAGAGCACCGGTGTCAGGGTGGTCATCGGAGGTCCTCCCCGTTCGGCCGCGGCGCGTGCATCTCGAGGTTCTTGGCCACCCGCAGACCGGCGACCGTCGGCTCGCCCGCCGCGCCGTCGAGCACGCCGGGACGTTCGTCGGGGAAGCCCGCCAGGATTCGCGCGGTCTGCCGGAACGTGCACAGCGGCGCGCCGCGGGTCGGGGTCACCTGCTGCCCGGCGCGCAGCGCGTCGACCAGAGCCTGGGCCGATTCCGGCGTCTGGTTGTCGAAGAACTCCCAGTTCACCATCACGACCGGCGCGAAATCGCAGGCGGCGTTGCATTCGATGTGTTCGAGGGTGATCGACCCGTCGTCGGTGGTCTCGCCGTGACGCAGGCCCAGGTGGGTCTCCAGCGCGGCCAGGATCGCGTCGCCGCCCATGACCGCGCAGAGCGTGTTGGTGCACACGCCGACGTGGTAATCGCCGGTGGGCGTGCGCCGGAACATGGAGTAGAAGGTGGCCACCGCGGTCACCTCCGCGCCGGTGAGACCGAGCTGGTCGGCGCAGAAATCGATGCCGGTGCCCGAGACGTGGCCCTCCTCGGACTGCACCAGATGCAGCAGCGGCAGCAGCGCCGAGCGCGGGTGCGGGTAGCGGGCGATGATCGCCGCCGCGTCGGTCTCCAGTCGCTCGCGCACATAGGGCGGGAAGGGCTCGGGCCGGGTGGAGAGCTTCAACAGGATTTCGGTCATCGGTCGACACCACCCATCACCGGGTCGATGCTGGCGACGGAGGCGATGACGTCGGCGACCATGCCGCCCTCGCACATCGCAGCCACCGCTTGCAGATTCGTGAACGAGGGATCGCGATAGTGCACGCGGTAGGGCCGGGTGCCACCGTCGCTGACCATGTGCACGCCCAGCTCACCGCGCGGCGATTCGACCGCGATGTACACCTGGCCCGCAGGCACGCGAATGCCTTCGGTGACGAGCTTGAAGTGATGGATGAGGCCCTCCATCGACGTGCCCATGATGCGGCCGATGTGCTTGGGGGAGTTGCCGAGTCCGTCGGGCCCGAGCTGCAGATCGGCGGGCCAGGCCAGCTTCTTGTCCTCGATCATCACCGGTCCCGGCCGCAGCCTGTCCAGGCACTGTTCGGCGATCTTGAGCGATTCCTTCATCTCCTCCACCCGGATCAGGTAGCGGCCGTAGGCGTCGCAGCCGGTGGTGGTGGGGACGTCGAATTCGTAGTTCTCGTAACCGCAGTAGGGCTGTGCCTTGCGCAGATCCAGCGGC
The DNA here is from genome assembly GCF_965341865.1 of Nocardia sp. bgisy134. Classification (GTDB taxonomy): domain Bacteria; phylum Actinomycetota; class Actinomycetes; order Mycobacteriales; family Mycobacteriaceae; genus Nocardia. Next base: position 126,703 of record NZ_CBDQZP010000013.1, on the reverse strand, counting down.
AGGCCGGTGGCGCGCAGCACCGGGCCGGTGATGCCGAGGGCCATGCATCCGGTCAGATCGAGGTAGCCGATGTCCTGGGTGCGGGCCTTCCAGATGGGGTTCTGGGTGAGCAGATGTTCCATGTCGCGCAGCCGTTTCGGCAGCAGGGCCAGCAGCTCGCGGACCTTGGTGACGCCGTCCTCGGGTAGGTCCTGGACCAGTCCGCCGGGGCGGATGTAGGCGTGGTTCATCCGCAGACCGGTGATGGTCTCGAAAACGTCGAGGATGAGTTCGCGCTCTCGGAACCCGAACAGCATCGGGGTGAGCGCGCCCAGTTCCATGCCGCCGGTGGCCAGCGCGACGAGGTGCGAGGAGATCCGGTTGAGCTCCATCAGCAGCACCCGGATGACGGTGGCGCGCTCGGGAATCTGCTCGGTGACGTCGAGCAGCTTCTCCACTCCGAGGCAGTACGCCGTCTCGTTGAAGAACGGGGACAGGTAGTCCATCCGGGTCACGAAGGTGACGCCCTGCATCCAGTTGCGGAACTCGAGATTCTTCTCGATGCCGGTGTGCAGATAGCCGATGCCGCAGCGGGCCTCGGTGACGGTCTCGCCCTCGATCTCCAGGATGAGGCGCAGTACGCCGTGCGTGGACGGATGCTGCGGACCCATGTTGACGACGATGCGTTCTTCGCCTGCGCCGTCGAGGGTTTCGGTGACGGTGTCCCAGTCCTGACCGGCGACGGTGACGACGGTCGGCTCCGAAGGGTTCACGGCGTGCTCCCGCTGTCGGTCCGCAGCGGGTTCGCGCCCGGAGTCCGTGGTGTCGACGCCGGGCTGAGTATCGATGTCGTTCACTAGCTGTACGCCCTCCGCTCGTCGGGCGGCGGGATGCGCGCGCCCTTGTATTCGACCGGGATCCCGCCGAGCGGGTAGTCCTTGCGCTGGGGGTGGCCACGCCAGTCGTCGGGCATGGCGATGCGGGTCAACGACGGATGACCGTCGAAGAGGATGCCGAAGAAGTCGTAGGTCTCCCGCTCGTGCCAGTCGGTGGTGGGGTACACCGAGTACAGCGAGGGGATGTGCGGATCGGCGTCGGGCGCCGAGGCCTCGACGCGCAGCCTGCGGCTGTGGGTGACCGACATCAGGTGATAGACCGCGTGCAGTTCGCGGCCGGTGTCGTGCGGGTAGTGCACACCGTTGACGCCGAGGCACAGCTCGAAACGCAGTGCGGCGTCGTCGCGCAACGCCTGCGCGACGCGCGGCAGGTGCTCCCTGCGCACGTGCAGGGTGAGCTCGCCGCGGAAGACGACGATCTTCTCGATCGCGCTCTCGAAGGGCGTTCCGGTGGCCGCCATCGCTGTCCGCAGCGCGTCGACGACCTCGTCGAAGTAGCCGCCGTAGGGCGCGGGTGTGCTGCCGGGGAGGGTGACCGGACGGACCAGGCGACCGTAACCGGAGGTGTCGCCGGTGCCGGAGATGCCGAACATGCCGCGGCGCACGCCGATGACCTCCTCGCCCGTCGGCTCGGGTTCGGTCGACGGTGGCAGCGTGCCCTCGGGTCCCGCGGTCGCCGCCGCGTCGATTTCCGACTGGGGCGTGCTGGTGTCGGTGTTCTCGGGGGAGTCGAAGGTCATCGCAGCAGACCCTCCATCCGGATGGTCGGGGTCGACGCGAGCGCCGCCTGCTCGGCGGCGCGGATCGCCTCTTCGCGGTTGACGCCGAGCGGCATCTCCTGAATCTTGGCGTGCAGTGTCAGAATCGCGTTCAGCAGCATCTCCGGGCGCGGCGGGCAGCCGGGCAGATAGATGTCGACCGGCACCACGTGGTCGACGCCCTGCACGATGGCGTAGTTGTTGAACATGCCGCCGGAGGAGGCGCAGACCCCCATGGCGAGCACCCATTTCGGCTCGGTCATCTGGTCGTAGACCTGCCGCAGCACCGGCGCCATCTTCTGGCTGACCCGGCCCGCGACGATCATCAGGTCGGCCTGTCTCGGCGAGGCGCGGAAGGCCTCCATACCGAAGCGGGCGATGTCGAATCGTCCTGCGCCGGTGGCCATCATCTCGATGGCGCAGCAGGCGAGACCGAAGGTGGCAGGCCACAGCGAGCCCTTGCGCAGATATCCGGCGAAATCCTCCACCGTGCTCAGCAGAAAGCCGCTGGGCAGTTTTTCCTCGAGACCCATTTCCGACTAACTCTCACTTCCACTGTGCGGGTGAAACCTTGTGGCGATCAGTCCCAACTGAGTCCGCCCCGGCGCCACTCGTAGGCGTAGGCAACCGAGACGTTGAAGATGAACAGCGCCATCGCGGCGAGACCGAAGAGACCGAGCGCATCGAAGTGGACAGCCCACGGGTAGAGGAACACGATCTCGATGTCGAAGATGATGAACAGCATGGCGGTCAGGTAGTACTTCACCGGAAAACGCTGTCCGGTAATGCTTCCCGGCCCGCCCGCGACGGCGTGCGGAGTGGGCTCGATGCCGCACTCGTAGGCCTCCAGCTTGGCCCGGTTGTAGCGCTTCGGCCCGATGAGGGCCGCCAAGATGATGGAAAAGACCGCGAATGCCGCGGCGACCGCGCCGAGCACCAGGGTCGGCAACTCCATGTTCACGACTGCACTTCCCCTCCTGCGAGCCCGGGGCTCCCTCGACGGCGGCTGGTGGCAGCTTCCGAGGCGGGCTGACGTCGTTGTCCGCCTCGGCCAGACTCGCCCCATGGCCTCGCTCGGCGGGGCGTGCGTCAGGGAGATCGGACACAGCCGGTCTCATACCTGCGCTCTCGCCCATGTGAGCTACGGCACAGCCTACAACTGATACGAGTGGCCGCGACGCCTTTGACCCCGGATCTTTGATCGAATTCGGAACTACGATTTATGACTGATGTGGGGTAATCGGTCGGCGTCGTCACGTGACGAACCGGGACGTCGTCCCAGCTGCGGGACCACGCCAAAGCTACCGGCGAGTATCGCCAGTGCCGATGAGTTGCTCGCGCTGGTGACGGCGCCACACGCGACGATCCCGCACCCGCGGTGATTGCCGGACGCTATTGGTGACGATTGCTAATCGGTCGCCGGGAAGGACGGCCTCGCGGTCCGGCTACCCGATGATGACATTCGCCTCTGAATCACGCGGCGGTGCGGTTGCGCAGCAGAGTGACGACGGCCTCGGTGAGTCGGATCGGATCGATCGGATGCGCGACCGCCGCCTCGGCCCGCGACCAGGTCGCCAGCCATGCGTCGTCCGGACGGCCGGTCAATACGAGCACCGGAGGGCACTGCTCGATCTCGTCCTTGAGCTGCTTGGCGATGCCGAGCCCGCCCGCCGGCGTCGATTCGCCGTCGAGGATGGCGAGGTCGATGCCGCCCTCGTCCATCCGCTCGATGACCACCGGCGCGGTGGCCACCTCGAGGTAGTCCAGCTCGGGTAGTTCGGGGTGCGGGTTCCTGCCCAGCGCCAGCATCACCTGGCGCCGGGTATCGGCGTCGTTGCTGTACACCAGCACCCGCAGCGGGGTGGAACGAGTCGAGTCGGCCACGCAGGGATGGTACGTCCGCCGCGGTCCGCCCCGTGGCAGGTTGGCGCAGATCGATGCGCGCGTCGCCGCGAACGAGGTATGCGAGGACAAGGTGATCGCAAGCGCCCCATAGGAATTTGGCGGTACCATCCGGCGAATGCGGGGAGATCTCACCCCGGTCCTCGTCGACACCGACATCTGGACCGACGACATGCTCAACCAGGCCGGGATACCGGTCATCGACGTACCGTTCGTGACGATCGGCAGTGGAATCGGGTCGTTCGTCGCCTTCGACACTCTCCGGATCTACGGCGTGCCCGCGCGGTCGATCGCGGTGCTCGGTCCGCAGGACGTGCCGTGGTCCGGCTACGAATACCTGACCAGGGTGTCGCAGATTCCGCGCGGCGAGCGATTGCGCAGCGATTCCGGCAGCACCCCCGAGAACATCTGGGGCTTCCCGTCGTACGCGGTGCGCGAGGCGATTGCCGACAAGTCGCTGGCTCCGCTGTGGAACGTGCTCACCGAACCGATCCTCACCAACTACTACACACCGCGCGCCGGGCAGGTGTTCGCCGCGATGGAGCGCGAGTACCACCGCGTCGACTACGCGCGCTCGCTCTACAAGGGGCAGGTCCGGATGGTGCGCAAGCGCCACGGCGGCGGCTATTACACGATCCTGACGCCGCCCGACGGCACGACACCGACCAAGCGGGTGGCCTTCCGCAGCACGTATGTGCATGTGGCCGTGGGCTATCCGGGTCTGCGGTTGCTGCCCGACCTGCAGGCCTATCGCGAGCGCTTCCGCGATCCCACCCGGGTGGTGAACGCGTACGAACCGCATGAGCACGTGTATCAGGCGTTGCAGCGAAGACCGGGGACGGTCATGATCCGCGGCGCCGGGATCGTGGCCAGCCGCGTGTTGCAGCGTTTGATCGACGATCGCGACAGCCACCGGCTCAACACCCAGATCCTGCATCTGTTCCGCAGTTACGTCGCCAGTCCGCACGGGCCGAGCGTGTTCATGCGCCGCAAAGGCGCCGACGGATGGGCCTATCAGGGATTCAACTGGCCGAAGGGCGCCTGGGGCGGGCAGCTGAAAGCGAAGCTGCGCGGACTGGAGGGGGAGGAGCGCGCCGCGCTGTACAAGATGCTCGGCGGCACCAACACTCCGGTGCGCAAGAGCTGGCAGGAGCAACTGAAGCGTGGCCGCGCCCAGGGCTGGTACCAGGTGATGGCGGGCAGCGCTCGCGACCTGCGCCCCGCCGAGGGCAGGCCGGGCGTGGTGACCACCATCGAGCCGGACGCGCAGGCGCCGTTGCCTTTTCGGCCGCCGACACAACCGTTCGACACCCACGCCGACTACATCATCGACTGCACCGGCCTGGAGGCCGACATCCGCGAACACCGGCTGCTCGCCGACCTGCTCGACCACGCGGGGGCCGGGCGCAACCCGGTCGGCAGGCTCGACGTGGACCGCACGTTCGAGCTGGTCGGCACCCGTAGCGGTGCGGGGCGCGTGTACGCCGCGGGCAGCGCGACGCTCGGCGGCTACTACGCGGGCGTCGACTCGTTCCTCGGCCTGCAGTACGCCGCACTGGAAATGGCGGACGACCTCGCCGCGCTCGGTTTCTGCCCGCGCCTCGGCCCGCTGCGCTCGGCTCGGCAGTGGTGGCTGTGGGTCAACGACAAGAAGATCTGACCGATGACTCCCACACTGAACGGGCGAATCCAGACCCGTGTGTTCGTGCTCGGCGCGATCGGGCTGCTGGTGGCGCTGTTCGTCACGCCGCTGCTGCCGACCGGATCGCTCTCCCTCGGCCAGTCCTATCGGGTGACCCTGTCGGTGCTGCTCGCGGTGATCCTGGTCGGCGTGCTCTGGGAGCTGCTGTACCACTTCCTGCAGCAATTCCGATGGGAGAAGGACTGGCCGACGTTGTTCGGGCTGCTGACGATCGTGAACGAGGGGCTGCTGATCTGGCTGCTGCTGCGCACCACCACGATCGTGCTGCCCGAGCACCTGCGGCCTTCGGCGGCGGCGTTCCTGATCCACTTCGTGGTCACCTGGATCGTGTTCTGGCTCTTCGTGAACGGGCCGATCCGGTTGTTCTTCCACCGCTGGCGGTACAACGGAGGCAGGTTCCTGTGAGCGGGGCGGCGCACCGGCCCGACCGGGACGGGCGCCGCGAAGGAGGGTGGCGGTGACGGATCCGCAGGTCGAGGTGCTGCCCGGCACGCATCTCGTGGCGTGCTGCGACGGGGTGGTCGTGGTGGTGGCCCATCGGCACGATGTGACACCGACCGAGGACACGGCGGCGGGCGCGGCGTTGACCGCGCTGTGCGGTCTGGTCGACGAGGCGGCCGCCAAGGAGAGCACGCGCACCGGGCGCATGTTCGCACGCCTTGCCACCACCTGGCTGATGGGTCTCGACGACGAGGACGCCGTCGAGTTCGGCGTGCTCACCCCCTGCGTGACCGGGCTCGCGGTGTTCCTGCACGGCGGGGTCAGCGCGGTGCTGACGGTCGGGGACCGTTCGGAGGTGCTGCGCGGCAGCGACGCCGGTTTCACTGTCGACCGGGTGGTGATTCCCGCGCCCGCGATCGGGGCCGGATTGTTCGTCGACGAGGTGGATTCGGCGATCGAACTGCCGGGGATCCGCGGACTGTGCACGTTGGCATCGGGTGTCGTTCCCGGCGCGGGGGCGGTGCTCTGGTACGGGCAGCCGGTGCGGAAAGTGCCCGTGGTGAAACGAGATCGGGCCTCGGTGTATCCCGGGACCGACCGTGCGCGGTCGGAGCCGCCGCGTTCCGTGCCGCCGAATCGTGCGGCGCCACCGACCACGGACATCGATCTCGAGGAGACGATGGCGCCGAGTGCACCGGTCGAGGACGAGACCGCCGTGCCGCGAGCGTCCACCGCGGCGTCCGGCCGCCGCGGTTCCGGACCGATCGACGGCTCACGCAGGCGGGCGGTCACGGAACCGCGCCGCGAAACCGTACCGCCATCGGGTCGAGGGTCGGCGCACTCGCCCGGGCAGGCGATCGTCAAGGGCTACAAGTGCGCTCGCCAGCACCACAACGATCCCCGGGTCTCGTTCTGCGCGGTCTGCGGTATCCGGATGGATCAGCTCACCTGCGTCCTCACCGACGGCGTGCGCCCGCCGCTCGGCCTGCTGCTGCTCGACGACGGCACCTCCTATATCCTCGACTCCGACTGCGTACTGGGTCGCGAACCCGACCACTCCGAGGCGGTCCGCCGCGGCGCCCGCCCCATCCGCGTGGACGACGCCTCCGGCGGCATGTCCCGCACCCACGCCGAGATCCGTTTGAAGGACTGGGATGTCACCGTGGTGGACAGCGGCTCTGCCAACGGCACCCACATCCGTCAACCGGGCCAGGACTGGACCCGCGCCCTCCCCGGACACCCGGTGATCCTCCACCCCGGCGCGCAAATCCTCCTCGGCGGCCGCACCGCCACCTTCGACTCCCAGCACGGGCAGGTGTGAGTCGGCGGGCGATTCCGCGCGTCCTTCGGCGGCCGGGCCGTCGGGCGCGACAGCCACGGTGACGCCCTGTGGTCAGCCGGGGTGGAAGGCGTCTTCGCCGACCTCGGCGCGGTCCATGATGTGTGCGAGGAACAGGCGCGTGGTGGGGGTGGGGGTTCGGGTGGTGATGGCGTGCCAGGGGCGGTCGAGGGGGGTGCCGTCCACCGGTAGCACGCGCAGTGCGCCGGATTCGACGTGGTGCTCGACGGCGTCGTTGTGGATCAGGGTGACGCCGAGGCCTTCTCGGGCCGCGGCGAGGACCGCGCCGTGCGAGCCGAGGGTGAGGGTGGGCGGGGTGATCTGGAGTTGGTCGAGCAGGGCGAGCGTGGCGTCGCGGGTGCCCGAGCCGCGTCCGCGCAGCAGCCAGGTGGAGCGCAGCGGGTCGCGGCAGCGGTCGGGCGCGCCGACGACGACGAGCTGGCTGGCGCGGCGGGCGCGGGTGACCAGCCCCGCCTCCCTCGGCGGGCGGCCCGCGATGACGAGATCCGTTTCGTGGTGCTGCAATTCGACGAACAGGACGTCGCGCGGATGGATGCTCAGGCTCAGCTCGATGTCGGGATAGCGATTGCGGAACTTGGCCAGCGGCCGCAGCAGCACCGATTCGCCCGCAGTGGCCACCACGCCGATGCGCAGGCGTCCGATCTCGGCCTGCCGCACGGCGGCGTGGGCCTCTTTCATGAGTCCGAGGATGCTGCGGCAGTATTCGGCGTAGACGCGGCCCGCCTCGGTGAGCGCGATGCCCCGGCCCGCCTTCCTGACCAGCTTGGCGCCGAGCTGTTTCTCGATGTGGGCGACCGCCGCCGACACCGCCGCCTCGGTGACGTGCAGCTGGGTCGCCGCGCGCCGGATGCTGCTCTGGCGGGCGACGACCAGGAATGTTTCCATCCGCGCCGCGCTCACCATACCCATCTACCGACGGTAGCAAACTCAATGAAAACGTTGAGGATTACCAGAAACATTCAAATTGTTTGTGGTCGGTCGCCCGGTCATCCTGGAATTCGCAAGGCGCACAACGCTCCAGGAGGAACGATGGCCGAAGAGATCGAACGGGATCGGTGGGATCCGGGCGTCCAGTCGTACGCGTCGATGGGATATTACGCACCGGACTACCAGCCGTCGGACACCGATGTGCTCGCCGTGTTCCGGGTGACGCCGCAGCGCGGCGTGGATCCGATCGAGGCCTCGGCCGCGGTGGCGGGCGAATCGTCAACGGCCACTTGGACGGTGGTGTGGACCGACCGGCTCACGGCACACTCGAAATATCAGGCCAAATGCTACCGGATCGACGAGGTGCCGGGCAGGCCGGGGGAGTACTTCGCCTACATCGCCTACGACATCGATTTGTTCGAGGAGGGCTCGATCACGAATCTGACGTCCTCGGTCATCGGCAATGTCTTCGGCTTCAAACCGCTGCTCGCATTGCGCTTGGAGGACATGCGCATTCCGGTGGCGTATGTCAAGACCTTCCAGGGCCCGCCGCACGGCACGGTGATGGAGCGCGAATATCTCAACAAATACGGCAGGCCGCTGCTCGGCGCCACGGTGAAGCCGAAATTGGGACTCTCCGCACGCAATTACGGCCGGGTGGTCTACGAGGCGTGCAAGGGCGGACTCGATTTCACCAAGGACGACGAGAACATCAACTCGCAGCCGTTCATGCGGTGGCGCGACCGGTACCTGTTCGCCATGGAGGGCGTGAACCGCGCCATGTGCGAGACCGGCGAGATCAAGGGCCACTACCTCAACGTCACCGCGGCCACCATGGAGCAGATGTACGAGCGCGCGGAGTTCGCCAAGGAACTCGGCAGCGTGGTCATCATGATGGACCTGACGGTCGGCTACACCGCAATGCAGTCCATGTCGCATTGGGCGCGACGCAATGGCGTGCTGCTGCACCTGCACCGCGCGGGCCACGCCACCTTCACGCGCCAGAAGACGCACGGCGTGAGCTTCCGCGTTCTAGCCAAGTGGTGCAGGCTGATCGGCGTCGATCACCTGCACGCGGGCACCGTGGTCGGGAAGCTGGAGGGCGATCCTGCGACCACCAAGGGGTTCTACGACACGTTGCGGGAGAACCACATTCGCACCGAACCGCGCAACGGCATCTTCTTCGACCAGGAGTGGGCGAGCCTGCCCGGGGTGATGCCGGTGGCCTCCGGCGGCATTCACGCGGGTCAGATGCACCAGCTGCTCGACCTGTTCGGCAACGACGTGATCTTGCAGTTCGGCGGCGGCACCATCGGCCATCCGCTGGGCATCGCGGCGGGCGCCGAGGCCAACCGGGTGGCGCTGGAAGCGGTGGTCAAGGCGCGCAACGAGGGCCGCGACCTGCTCAAGGAAGGTCCGGACGTGCTGCGCAAGGCGGCCGAGATCTGCCGTCCGCTCGACGTCGCGCTGGCGACGTGGGGCGACGTCACCTTCGACTACACCTCCACCGACGCACCCGACGCGGTGCCGACGTCCAGCCGCTGAAAGGCGTTCGCATGTATCTGCGTCACGGAACCTTCTCGTATCTGCCGGATCTCACCGACGCCGAGATCGCCGCGCAAGTGCGCTACGCGCTGCTCAACGGGTGGCCGGTGTCGATCGAGTACACCGACGACCCGCACCCGCGCAACGCGTACTGGGAGATGTGGGGTCTGCCGCTGTTCGATCTGGACGAGCCCGACGGCGTGCTCGCCGAGATCGATGCGTGCCGGGCGACCTTCCCGCGGCACTACATTCGAGTGCTGGCCTACGACGCGAGCTACACCAGGCAGACCACGGCGCTGAGCTTTCTGGTGCAGCGTCCGCTGGACGAGCCGGGCTTCACCCTGACCCGCACCGAGGGCCCGGACCGCGTGCAGACCTACGGCCTGCATGCCTACGCCACCGATCACCGCCAGGGACAGCGGTATGGCGGCTGATCGGAACGGCTCCGGTTTCCGCCTGCACCGGCCGGGTGTCGACGACTCCCGGCCGGTGCGCGTCGCGTCCGAGGCCGAAGCCGAGGCGCCCGTCCTCGGCCCGGACGCGACGCTCGATCTGTCGACCGATATCGCGGGCAACGATGTCGAGGAGACGCTGGGCCGGCTGGACGCGGAGCTGGTCGGCCTGGCCAATGTGAAGCTGCGGGTGCGCGAGATCGCCGCGCTGCTCTTGATCGACCGGGCCAGGCAGCGGTTCGGGCTCGACGCCTCGCGGCCCACCATGCACATGAGCTTCACGGGCGGTCCCGGGACCGGGAAGACGACGGTGGCGCTGCGCATGGCCGAGATGCTGCACGCGCTGGGCTATATCCGAAAGCCCAAGGTGCACACCGTGACCCGCGACGATCTGGTGGGTCAGTTCATCGGGCACACCGCGCCGAAGACCAAGGAGGCGCTGGCCAAGGCCGCGGGCGGGGTGCTGTTCATCGACGAGGCCTACTACCTGTTCCGGCCGGAGAACGAGCGGGATTACGGGCAGGAGGTCATCGAGATCCTGCTGCAGGAGATGGAGAACGAACGCGGGAGTCTGGTGGTGATCTTCGCGGGCTATCCGGATCGGATGGAGCGGTTCTTCTCGGCCAATCCCGGCTTGTCGTCCCGGGTGGCGCATCACCTCGAGTTCGTCGACTACACCCATGCCGAGCTCATGGCCATCGCGGAGCTGATGGTCGCGCGGGAGAACTTCCGTTTCGATCCGCCCGCGGCCGCGGCGTTCTCGGAGTATCTGGAGCTGCGGATGACCCGCCCGCGCTTCTCGAATGCCCGCAGCGTCCGCAACGCGCTCGACCGGTGCAGGTTGCGCCAGGCCAAACGCCTGGTGGAGCTGCGGCGACCGCTGACGAGGACCGATCTGATCACGCTGACCGACCGGGACGTCTACGGCAGCAGCGTGTTCACCGACAGCGGTGCGCGCGACGGTGCAGCGGAGCACCGCGCGTCGAACACCACCGAGCAGCCGGACGGGCCGACCGCGAGGGCCCCCGCATGACCGAATGAGCCGCCATGCCAGAAGGACTGAAGACCCTCACCCGCTACACGATCGAGGAGGAGCACCGGCATCCCGGTTCGTCCGGTGAGTTCTCCGCCCTGGTGAACGTCGTCGCGACGGCGACGAAGATCATCGCCAATCAGGTCACCCGCGGCGCGATCGTCGGGTCGCTCGGCGCCTCCGAGCCGGACAACCTCCCGCCCACGGTGCATCGCAAGCTCGACGCCATCACCAACGACATCATGGTGGCGGAAACCCAATGGACGGGCCATCTCTCGGCGCTGCTCTCCGAGCAGATGTCCGCGATCCATCCCGTGCCCGACACGCACCGGCGCGGAAAGTATCTGTTGGCGTTCGACCCGCTGGACGGTTCGAGCAATATCGACGTGAACCTGCCCGTCGGCACGATCTTCAGCGTGCTGCGGGCGCCGGAGCGGGTGTGGGGGCGACCCGGCCGCGAACCCACGGCGGCGGACTTCCTCCAGGCGGGCGCCGAGCAGGTGTGCGCTGGCTTCACGCTCTACGGTCCGGCCACCATGCTGGTGCTGACCACCGGCCGCGGCGTGGACGGGTTCACGCTGGACCGCGAGATCGGCGCGTTCGTGCTGACCCACCCGCGCATGCGAATCCCCGAGGACACCTCGGGTTTCGCCATCAACGCCGCCAACGAGCGGTTCTGGGAACGCCCGGTGCGGCGCTACGTGCACGAATGCCTGGACGGCGTCGACGGGCCGCGCGGCCGGGATTTCAACATGCGCTGGGTGGCGTCGCTGGTGGCCGACACATTCCACATCCTCACCCGCGGCGGGGTGTACCTCTACCCGCACGACACCCGTCCGCCCGCGCGGCCGGGGCGGGTGGCGCTGCTGTACGGAGCCAGTCCGATCGCGTTCATCGTCGAGCAGGCGGGTGGAGCGGCGACGACGGGTAACGAGCGGGTGCTCCAGGTGACGCCCGACGCGGTCCATCAGCGGGTGCCGTTGATCTTCGGCTCCCGCAACGAGGTCGAGCGCATCGAGCGCTACCACCAGGAGCCCGACGAAGGCCCCAGTTTCGACAGTTCCCTGTTCGGCAACCGGTCGCTGTTCCGGCCGGCCGGTCGCTGATCGGCGCATCGACATCGTTGTCCGGCAATTCAGGAGGTGCCATGTCGGTCAAACATCCCGTGGTCGCGATCACCGGTTCGTCCGGTGCGGGGACGACCAGCGTCACTCGGACCTTTCAGGAGATCTTCCGTCGCGAGGGGATCAACGCGGCGATCGTGGAGGGCGATTCCTTCCACCGCTTCGACCGCAACGAGATGAAGCTCGCCATGGCCGAGGCCGAACAGAACCGCAACGTGCGGTTCTCGCATTTCGGCGAGGAAGCGAATCTGCTGAAGGAGCTCGAGACGCTGTTCCGCGATTACGGCGAGACCGGCGTCGGCACGGTGCGCCGATACCTGCACGACGAGGCCGAGGCCAAGCCGTACGGGCAGCCGCCGGGCACGTTCACTCCGTGGGAGGAGCTCACGCCCGGCAGCGATCTGCTGTTCTACGAGGGTCTGCACGGTGCGGCCGTCACCTCGACGGTGGATGTCGCGCAGTACACCGATCTGCTGGTCGGAGTGGTGCCGATCATCAATCTCGAATGGATTCAGAAGGTCTACCGCGACAAGAACCAGCGCGGCTACTCCAGCGAGGCCGTGATCGACACCATCCTGCGTCGTATGCCGGACTACGTCACCTACATCTGCCCGCAGTTCTCCCGCACCTACGTCAACTTCCAGCGGGTGCCCACCGTGGACACCTCGAATCCGTTCACCGCCCGCACCATTCCGACCGCCGACGAGAGCTTCGTGGTGATCCGTTTCGCCGATCCGAAGGTCATCGACTTTCCCTACCTGCTGTCGATGCTGCACGACTCGTTCATGTCGCGGCCGAACTGCATCGTGGTGCCGGGCGGGAAGATGGAACTGGCGATGCAGCTGATCTTCACGCCGCTGATCCTGCGGCTGATGGACAAGCGGCCCAAGCGAAGCCGGTGAATCAGTCGGGCAGCAGCGGAACCGACAGGCCCTCGCCGCGGTTGATCAGCGCCGCGCGGGTGACGGCCGCCGAGCCGAAGCGGCGGCGCAGGTCGTCGAGGGTGGCGTCGAGCGTGTTGTCGGCGCGCGGTTCCAGCGGGAGGGTGAGCTGGACCGCGTCCGCGTCGTCGAGGTTGGTGAGGGCGAGGCCGATGAGGGTGAGGCCGCGCTCCTGAATCATCGGCATGGCGTCGGCGAGCAGCAGGCGCGCGGCGAGCAGCAGGGTGTCGGTGTGGTCGGTGGCCTCGGCCAGCGTGCGGGATCGGGTGGCGCGGCTGAAGTCGTCGAAACGCATGCGCAGCACGACCGTTCGGCACACCCGGTCGGCGGTGCGCAGCCTGCGGCCGAGGCGGTCGGTGAGCCCGTGCAGGTAGGCCTCGATCTCGTCGGCGGGGCGGGCACGGCGGCCGAGGGCGCGTTGCGCGCCGATGGAGCGGCGGCGGCGCCCGGTCTCGACGCGGCGCGGGTCTCTGGCCATCGAGAGCGCGAACAGGTGCCTGGCGGCGGCCGGGCCGAGGAATCCGCGCAGTGCGCCCTCGCCGAGATCGGCCAGCTGCCCGATCCGGGTGACGCCGTGCTCGTGCAGCGTGCGTGCGGTGACATCGCCTACGCCCCAGAGTCTTTCGACCGGGAGTGGATGCAGGAAGTCCAGTTCGGCCGACGGCGGCACCAGGCGCAGACCGTCGGGTTTGGCGACCGCGCTGGCGACCTTGGCGAGGAACTTGGTTCGCGCGATGCCGACCGAAATGGGCAGACCCACTTCGTCGCGCACCCGCGCCCGCAGCCGCTGGGCGATGTCCAGTGGCGGGCCCGCGATGCGGCGCAAACCGCCGACATCGAGGAACGCCTCGTCGATCGAGATGCCCTCGACCACGGGCGTGGTGTCACGGAAAACCTCGAACACCGCCTTGCTCGCCTCGGAGTAGGCGCTCATGCGCGGCGGCACCACGATCGCCTGCGGGCACAGCCGCCGCGCCTGCGCGCCGTTCATCGGCGTGCGCACCCCGAACGCCTTGGCCTCATAGGACGCCGCGAGGACGACCCCGCCGCCCACGATCACCGGCTTGCCGCGCAGCCGTGGCTCGTCGCGCTGTTCGACGGAGGCGTAGAAGGAGTCCAGGTCCGCGTGCAGGATCGACGCCTCGGCCCGCGCCTCGATCCGCGGCCTTCCGCGGCCGCGCGACGGCGCGGCGGCGGGGGAGGCGCGGAGATCGGACACGAACATATGTTCGCATACATGCCGGTCCGGCGCGTCGGACCTACTGACATCAGACCTATTGACAGGGCCGCTCGGTCCGCAGCTGACCAAGCTTGTGCATGTGCCGGCCACCGCTCATCGAGGAGGGCCGGGACCTGTCCTCGATGAGCGGCATCCTGGCCGACAGCTCCTATCGTGTGCTGCCGGCCTGACGGCCCGGCCTCACTTCAGGTGCCGGGCGAAGAACCGGTTCGCCTCCTCACCCGCGTGCTGCGGGACGCCGGTGTGCCCGCCCATATTGGCGTTCAGCGTCTTCTCCTTGGAGCCGAAGGCGTCGAACAGGTCCAGCGCCATTTGCCGGTCGTTTCCTTCGTCGTCCCACTGCAGCAGGACATGCAGCGGAATGGTGACCTGCCGGGCCTCGGCGATGATGGTGCGCGGCACGTAACTTCCCGCGAACAGGACGGCGGCCGTGATGCGCGGTTCGACCACCGCCAGCCGTGTGCCGATGGAGATCACCCCTCCCGAATACCCGACCGGGCCGCCGATCTCGGGCAGCGCGAGCAGGGCGTCCAGAGCGGTCTGCCATTCCGAGACCGCCGGGTCGAGCAAAGGGAGGATGAGCCGGTCGACGATGTCGTCGGTGACCGGCTCGCCAGCGGCAAGCGCCCGGTGCAGGTCGGCGCGGGCTTGATCGACGGCAGCGGAACGGGGCCGCTCACCGCTGCCGGGGAGTTCGATGGAGGCTGCGGCGTAACCTTCCGCCACGGCGTACCGGGCCCTGTCCAGCAATCGCGGGTACATCTTCTGCAGTCCGATGGGGGAGTGGCCGAGCAGGATCAGCGGCACCGGTGTGGATGCGGATGCGGGTGTCCACAGGATGCCGGGGATCTCGCCGAGGGTGAATCTGCGCTCGAGGACGCTCTCGTCGTCGAGGCGCTGTTCGGAAATGAATTGCACAGTCGTGCCTTTCGGGAGTGCTTGCGAACGGCGCTCCCGGACGACCTACCGCCCGGCCGTGACCCCAGAGAGGAGCACCCATGTCGATACTGCGTTCACGGGTACCACCTCCTCGGTCTCTCGCACGGCCTCCAGAAAAGTAGCAGTGGCCGCTGTGGTCCGCCAACGGGTTTTTGCAGAGGCTCCGTGGCCGGATGGCGGCCGCAGCACCCCGCCTCGTCCTTGTCCGATGAGTTCTCCGGGTCCGGGAGGTCTATCAGTCATGAGGAAACTGATCTATTCGTTCGGCGTGTCCGTGGACGGCTACGTCAACGACCGCGACGGCAGCATCGACTGGACGAATCCGGACGAGGAACTGCACCAGTTCCACAACGACAGGTACCGCGAGATCGAACTCTCGCTGCACGGTCGTCGCCTGTACGAGCTGATGGCCGAGTACTGGCCACACGTGCCCGAGGACGCGCCGCGCATCGAGCGCGAGTTCGGCAGGCTCTGGACGGAGAAGCCCAAGGTGGTCTTCTCCAGGACGCTCACCGAGGTCCACTGGAACAGCACCCTGATCAGCGAGAACGCGGTCGAGGAGGTCCGCAGGCTGAAGGCCGGGGGTGATGGCGTGATGGAGGTCGGCGGCGCGGAAATCGCGGCCTCGCTGATGCCGCACGGGCTCATCGACGAGTACTGGCTGTTCCTCTATCCGGTGGTCGTCGGCGGCGGCACGCCGCTCTTCCCGTTGCTGGACAAGCGAATCCAGCTCCGGCTGGCCGAGACGAAGCACTTCGACAAGGTGGTGATGCTGCGCTACGTCGCCGACTGACAGACCTGACGACCTATGGTCAGGCGGCCCTCCGGCGGACGGTGCGCTCGAGGATCCCGAGTGTGGCCTTGAGGGCAGACTCGGGAACCACAGGAAAGGCGAAGCGCCTCTTCGACTCCTCATCGACGTCCGACCAGTCGTAGTACGACGTGACGAGGGTGCCGCCCTCGGTCGGCTCCAGCCGGTAGCCGTAGATATGGCGGACATGAGGCCGGATCCGCGCTTCGACGGTCCAGGCGATCTCCGCGTCCGGGGCGAGCTTGGTGATGACGACCTCGACGTCGTACTTGCCGAGCGGGACGTCCCCGAGGGCTTCCCTGTCCATGTGAACCAGGAACCGGTCGCCGGGCTGTGTGACCGGTTCCCCTTCGGCGTCGAGGAGCATTCCCGACGCGTCGATGTCCACGTGGCCCTTCGGGTCGGTCAGGACCGCGAAGATGGCGTCGGCGGAGGCGGGGACGAGTCGGGAAACCTCGATCCTTTCGGCGTTTTCGCGCACGGGCGGAGTTTCCGCCGTAGCGGTCAGGACCGCGCGACCGAGGGTGTGCGAAGCCATGGTGAAGCCGAGAACGGCCGGGGTGGCGTCGGCCGGGACGCCGATGGACTCGACGTCGAGGGCGTGCACCACGACGAAGTAGCGGTGCGGGCCGTGCCCGGCCGGCGGGGCTGCGCCGACGAACCGGGCTGCGCGGACGTCGTTGGGCAACTGGAAGGCGCCCTCGGGCAGACCCGAGCCGGTGTCGTCCCCTGCGCCCTCGGGCAATTCGGTGACGGTGGCGGGGATGTCGGCGACCGCCCAGTGCCAGAACCCGGATCCGGTGGGGGCATCGGGGTCGTAGACGGTGACGGCGTAGCTCTTGGTGGCTTCCGGGGCCCCGCTCCAGGACAGCTGCGGGGAAACGTCCTTCCCGCCGGGGATTTCGGAGGAGAACTGTTCGGGCGACCAGGCTGCGCCGTCGATGACGGTGGCGCTGGTGACGGTGAAGGAGGCCGCCTCGGGGAGGCGAGCGAAGGGGTTGTTGGCGCTCATAGCGTCGTTCCTTTCGGGCCGTGCTGTGCGGGCGGTGATGCGGCCGACGGGGGGGCCGCGGCATCCCGTGAGGACGAGCGTCACCGCAAGATCGACGGTAGCAAAGATAATCGATTATCTGTCGAATCGTCTATGCTGGCAGCATGACCCGGACGGCCCAGACCTCGACCGCGGGGAAGCAGATGCTCACCGAGCAGATCTACGCACACCTGCGGAACGCGATCATGCGCGGGGATTACGCCCCCGGTGACGCACTCAAACCGCAGGATCTCGCCACGGAGCAGTGTGTGAGTCTGGCCGTCGTGCGCGAAGCTCTCGTGCGGGTGGTCGGCGAGGGCCTCGCCGATCGGCTGCCCAATCGCGGTTTCGCCGTCCCGGAATTCTCCGACCGCCGCTGGCAAGAGGTCGCGGAGGCCCGCCGGACCATCGAACCGGTCATGCTTCGCATGTCGATCGAGCGCGGCGACGTCGAATGGGAGGCGCAGGTCCGAGCCGCCCACCACCGGCTGGCGCGCACCCCGGCGTTCGTGCCGGACGAGGGCGAGTATTACAGCGAGGCATGGTCCGAAGCCCATCGGGTCTTCCACCGCACCCTGCTGGAGGGCTGCGGCAATCCCGTCCTGCTGGAGACCTTCGACCGGATGTGGACCGCGAGCGAGCTGGCTCGCCGGTGGTCGACATACCGCAACCCCGACCGAGACGGTGTCGAGGAACACCGCAGGCTGGAGGAAGCGGCGCTGGCCCGCGACGCCGACGCCGCGGCCGAGGCGCTGACGCGGCACCTCACTCTGACCGCGGCCGCACTGACCGGCGATACCCGCCGCGAGCCCGCGAAGGAAGCTTGATCCTCGCCGACCTGGCAGGACAGCGGGATTCGGGATCCCTTCCGCACGGATCTACGATTCGCCTACGTAGACAGGGTCGATGCTCGGTACTCTGTGGCGACAGTAGATCGGACGACGATGAGGGAGTCGGTACGGTGCGCGGATTCGGAGACCTGGAGGCGGTGATCATGGACCGCATCTGGGACAGAGACGCGGAATCCACGACGGTGAGAGAGATTTTCGAGGAACTCTCCGCCGAGCGTGGTATCGCGTACACCACGGTGATGTCCACTATGGACAACCTGCACCGCAAGGGGTGGCTGGCGCGGGAGCGCGCGGGCAAGGCCTACCGGTACTGGCCGACGCTCACCCGCGAGGAACACAGCGCCCGGCTGATGCTGGAGGCGCTCGGCTCCGGCGGGCGCTCGGACCTGGTGCTCAGCCACTTCGTGGACCGGATCAGCGCCGAGGAGTCGGCGGGGCTGCGCGCGGCGCTGCGCAGGTTGACCGCGCGACGGACGCCCGAGGCCCCGTGAACGTCGCACTGTGCCTGATGGCCTACGGCAGCACCGTCGCGGTCTTCGGACCGCCGGTGCTGCACCGGCTCACCCGCCGCGGCGTCGCGCCGCGGCTGGGGGTGCTGGCCTGGCTGGTCGCGATCGCCGGGGCGCTCGGCGCCTGGGTGCTCGCGGCAGGCCTGTTGGCCGTCGAGTTCGCCACCTATTGGCGGCATCCGAGCGAGGCGCTGCGCGCGTGCTACTCGGTGTTGTCGTTTCCGGTGGACATGCACGGGGGGTGGGCGACTCAGTTCGCCTCCTATTCGCTGGCGGCGCTTCTCGCCTCCGGCGTCGCGGCGATGTCGCTGCAGGCCGCGCGGGTGGCGCTGCGGCTGCGCGGGCGCACCATGGCGCACGGGCGCGCCGTACGAATGGTCGGTCGAGAGATGCTCGGCGCCGGCGCGGTCGTGCTGGATTCGCCGGAGCCGCAAGCCTATTGCGTCGCGGGCCGCCCCGACACGATCGTCGTCACCAGTGCCGCGCTCGACGCGCTGACCGGGGAACAGCTGGCCGCCGTCCTCGCTCACGAACACGCACACCTGCGCGGCAGGCACGCCACGCTCACCGCCGCGCTGCGCGCGATGGCGACCACCCTGCCCGGTCTGCGGCTGCTCTCCGTGGGCAACGTGGAGATCGGCAGGCTGCTGGAGATGTGTGCCGACGATCGCGCGGCCCGCGTCCACGGCCGCGAACCACTGCTCGGCGGGCTGATCGCCCTGGCAGGTGCGGGAGCTCCGGTGCCGGCCGGCGTTCTCGGCGCGGCAGGCACCGCGGTGCTCGCGCGCGCCGAACGGCTGGTCGACCCGGTGACCGGCGTGCACCGCGCCACCAACCGCACCGCCTTGCTCGGCGTGATCGCGGCTACCGTGATCGGCCTGTTCGAGATCGCCGTCGGCATTCTGTTCTGCAGCACCATGATCAACTGACCTGCCGCTGTTGTCGGACCGGCGGTGTAGCGTGCCGGAGCGAACGTCTGCTGACACAGGAGGATTGGGTGCGCGTCACCTGGGATCAGGTCTTCGGCTGGCGGCTCGCCCGCCACTACGTCGCACAGCCCGCCGCGTCGAGCGTGCCGGAGCTCGTCGGTCGTCTGTGCGGTGTGCAAGCGCAGGTCACCTCCGCGGCCGAAACGGCGGTCGCGCTGCGCAGCGCCGCACCCGAAGACGGGGCGGTGGTGCGCGCACTGTCGAACGGCACGCTGATCAAGACATGGGCCATGCGCGGCACCCTGCACGCCATGACGCCCGCGGGCGCCGCCGCCGTCCTCCCGCTCATCGCGTCCGCCCGTACCTGGGAAAAGCCTTCCTGGCAGCGCACTTTCGGCGCCACGCCCACGGAAGTGGCCGCACTGACCGAAGCGGTGGGCGGGATACTCGCCGACGCCGAACTCACCCGCGACGAATTGGTGGAAGCGCTGCTCGCCGACAAGGCGTTCCACAAACTGGGCGAGGAGCTGCGCTCGGGCTGGGGCGCGCTACTCAAGCCGCTCGCCTGGCAGGGCGCGATCTGCCACGGACCGGCACGCGGCAACAAGGTGACCTTCACCAGCCCGGCCCGACTCGTCCCGGACTGGCAGGAATTGGCCGAACCCGCCGCCGCCGCGCCCGCCGCCATCACCGCCTACCTCGGCGCGTACGGTCCCGCGACACCGGAGATCTTCGACGCCTGGCTCAGCCGCAACAGCCTGCGCAAGACCACCGTGCGCGGCTGGTTCGCGGAGTTCGGCGACGCGCTCACGCCGGTGGAGGTGGAGGGCCGCACCGGTTACGTGCTCACCGAACACGCCGACGAACTCGCCGCCACCGAACCGACACCCTCGGTGCACCTGCTCGGCCCCTTCGACCAGTACGTGCTCGGACCGGGCACCGGCGACACCGAGCTGCTGCCCAAGGCGCACCGCGCGCTGGTCAGCAAGACCGCGGGCTGGATCGCCCCGATCGTCGTGGTGGACGGACGGATCACGGGCACTTGGGAACTCGAGGGTGACGAGGTGGTCGTCAGCATGTTCGACGGTGCGTCGCTGCCGAAGAACATCGACACCGCCGCGACCCGCGTGGCCCGCGCGGCCGGGCTGGATTCGGTGAGCGTGCGGGTGGCCTAGGGGCCGACCCTCCCACACCAGAGCGCTTCGTGAGTGTGTCGCGATCGAGTGATCGACTACTCATGACTGTGCGACCGAGGTGGACCATTCTGAAACGGAGGCCGATGACCTTCCCCGACACCTCACGGCCATCGTGTTTCGCATGGTCGCGATCGGCTGCCGAAGCGCACTGCCCTCGGTTCAGACGGCCGGTGAGGGCCGAGGAAATGATCCTCGGACTCCGAGTCGAATCTGCCGACTGCTTGTGCCGGTTCCGCTTCCAGATCGACTACGTCGATGATCGAGGCAGGAGAAGCGCGATCACCGTGCCGGATCGGAACCGGCCACCGTTCCTCGCCGTCGGCATCACCGAGCACGAGCGGTTCGATATGTACTACCAGATCAATACGAAGCCAGGCGGTCCGAGATTCACCAAATACGACTGCCTACAGAATCCTGAAAGTTGTACGCGCCCTTTGGGTTGGAACCGCTGACTGCGACAACGGAGGCAGCCGGTGAGCAGGCGCACCAGCACTCCGGGCACGGCACGGTGGGTCAGCGGGTGGACACCGCGCGGACGACCCAGCGCTGAGTGTCGTCGTTCTGCGCGGGGCGGGTGACGACGGCGAAGTCGCGTGACGGTGACGTATGGGCGTCGACGTAGCGGCCGTTGGCGAGTTGCTGGACCGTGAACGTATCGCCGCTGTACGGCAAGAAGACCCACCGTTGGCTGTCGTCGTTCTGCGCGGGACGTGTGACCAGGCGGAAGTCGTCCCTGTCGTCCTCGTGGGCGTCGAGGAATCGGCCGTTGTGCCGGTGCTGGATGGTGTAGACCGCGCCGACGATCGTCAGTTGCCAACGCTGCGTGTCGTTTTCCTGCTCCGGACGAGTCACCGCCGTGAAGTCGTTCTGCGACGACTCGTAGGCATCCAGGAAACGCATGCTGCTCTTCTGCCGCAGCGAGTAGCCGCCGCCGACTCGAAATTCCAGGGTCCACAGCTGGCTGTCGTTGTTCTGCGCGGTACGTGTCACCACCGCGAAATCGTGGCCCGAACTTTCATGGGCGTCCATGAATCGGCCCCCGCTCAACTGTTGCAGTGCGACGGCATCGGCATCGGTCGGTGTTCGCCAGAGCACCCAGCGTTGACTGTCGTTGTTCTGCGCGGTTCGCGTGACGACGCGAAAGTCTTGCTCGGCGGATCCGTAGGCATCCAGAAAACGACCGGTGCCCCTTTGCTGCACGGTGCAGACGGAGGCCACGGGAAGGAGCATCCATTGCTGACTTCCGTCGTTCTGCGCGGGACGAGTCACCGCGGCGAAGTCGTCCGACGCCGTGTAGGCGTCGAGGAACCGGTAATTGCTGCGTTGCTGGATGATGCAGAGCCCGCGAACCGCGGGTGCCTCCGGCGGCGATTCGACCAGGGCACGTCGCGATGGATGCCGGAGGGTGTCCATCATCCGCGAGATCTGTCGCGGGGTGAAATGTTTCGAACTCGCGCCAGAGCCGGGCGGAGGGCATCCCGCGTAGTAGCTCATCACGTTGTTCAGGTCGGGGGAGAACGTGAACGACACAGTTCGCCCGCCGATCGTGCCTCGAACGGTGATACGCGGACTGGCGCAGATGTCCTGTCGGTTGTGGGCCTCGTAGAGGACCGGCGACGGATCGGGTGCGGTGTCGGAGAGCAGATCACCGTTCAACGCATCGATCGTCCCGCCGTGGCCGGCGATGTAATCGACGACGGCCTGGTCTGCCGCGGCTGCGGTCAGCGCACCCGAGAGGTGTCCGTACACCGGCCCTTAGCGATCCGTCCAACCGGGAAAGGTGTGGTAGAGACCGAGGTAGTGACCGAGTTCATGGGCGACGAATCCGCCGTCGCCTTGAATGAGCAACCCGAAATCGGCGGCGATCCGATTCGGTAGCGCGACGTAGTTCTGCACGACGTCGCCGACGCTCGGAGGTTTCGGACCCGCGCCCGGCGGTGGAAACGTATTGCCGTTGCCGGTACGGTCACGTCCCGGACCCCAGCGGAGAAAGCAGACGATCTTGCCGGGGAGCCTCGCGGCGATGCGGTTGGCGAGCTCGCGCTGACGGGGCCCATCGGTATTGATTTCCGTGTTCGCCATCGGCGCCCAGTCGTGAGCCGGATAGAAGAGGAATCGAATACCCGTGTCGGCGAAGATGAGGTTCACCCGATCGATGAGTTGCGCGAACTCCATCGGCGTGACGTCGTACGGCTTGACGGGATCACCGTTGGTGTCCAGTTCTTCGTTGGTCAAGGGAATGATGTGCAGTCGAAGTTCGTGCATTGTTCGGTCCTGTCCCGCGGTATTCCATCGATGCGACAGGACGATTCTCGGATCGGGGTTCCCCTTGGAACCACCGTGCTGGCACTGACACGTCGTCCGTGCCTGCGCGGTTCTGATCGCGTTCGGCGATGCGGTCAGTCTCCGGGCCGCTTCGCGACGAACACCTCGAGTCCGTCGAGGATGCGTTGCAGACCGAAGTCGAAGTGGTCGAAGGACATGTCGAACGCCGCCTCCGAGAGTGCGGCGACCACGGGGTAGCGGCCGGTGGCGAGGGCCTTCTCGAGCGCCGGTTCCTGCGCCTTCCAGAACTCGGCGTCGGTCATGCCCGTCGTGCGCTCGGCTTCCTGCGCGAACACCCGGGTGCGGGCGACGCCCGCGACGTAGCCGGAGATCATCACGAGCACCGCGATCATCTCGGGATCCGCGAGCCCCATCGGTCCGATCCGCGTGAGCAGCTGTTCCATGCCGGCCAGCGCGCCAGGCCCGAGGACGGGGCGGGTCTGGTTGACCTCGAGCAGCCAGGGATGGTGGCGATACATTTCGAGCGATTCGTACGCGTACGCGCGTAGCGTTTCGCGCCAGCCCTCGGATGGAATCTCCCCCTCGGGGGGTTGCTGCACTCGATCGAGCATGAGATCGAGCAGTTCGGCCTTGCCGGGCAGATACCGGTAGAGCGACATCGTTCCGGTGCCCAATTCGGTGGCGACGCGCCGCATGGTGACCGCTGCCAAGCCCTCGGCGTCGGCCACCCGCACCGCGGCTTCGACGATCCGGTCGAGTGTGAGCGTGGGTTTGGGCCCGCGGCTCGGTCGATGACCGGTGTCCCAGAGCAGATCGAGTGTGCGCGCGATGTCGCCGCTGCCGCTGGTCTCCGTGGTCGTCATGCCTTCAGATTAAACGCTTGGCGTAAAACTGGGTACGTTGTACTCTAAATCGGGTACAACGTACCCAGTTAGGGTTCGACAGGGAGGATTCGGTGAACGACTACGCGGTGCGGGCCGAGGGCTTGCGCAAGAGATACGGGGACAAGAACGCGCTCGACGGCTTCGATCTCACCGTGCGACGCGGCACGGTGCACGGTCTGCTCGGGCCCAACGGCGCGGGGAAGACGACGGCGGTGCGCATCCTGTCCACCCTCATCCGCCTCGACAGCGGGCACGCGACGGTGGCCGGGCTCGATGTGGTGCGGCAAGCCAGGGAGGTGCGGGCGCGCATCGGGCTGACTGGCCAGTACGCGGCGGTCGACGAGGTGCTCACCGGGCGGCAGAACCTCGAGATGTTCGGCAGGCTGTTCCACCTGGGCGGGCGCCGCGCCGAACAGCGGGCGAACGAACTGCTGGAACGCTTCGACCTGGTCGACGCCGCCGGCCGCGGCGTCGGCAAGTACAGCGGCGGCATGCGGCGGCGACTCGATCTGGCCGCCTCGATGATCCTCGCTCCAGACGTACTCTTCCTGGACGAGCCGACCACGGGACTGGATCCGCGCAGCCGCGGCGAGGTGTGGGAATCGGTGCGCGCGTTGGTCGCCGACGGAACGACCGTGCTGCTCACCACGCAGTACCTCGAGGAGGCGGACCGGCTCGCCTCCCGGATCACCGTCATCGACCAGGGGCGCGCGATCGCCGACGACACCCCGGACGGCCTGAAGAACACGGTGGGCGGCGACCTGATCGAGGTGGTCGCCGCCGACGCGGCCGATCTGCCGCTGGTGGCCAAGGTGGTCGCCAGGGTCTGCACGGGTGAGCCGGACACCGACGACGCCGAGCGCCGGGTGTACGCACCGGTGACCGACCGCGTCGCCGCACTCACCGAGGTGGCCCGCACCCTCCAGGACGAGGACATCGCGGTCGAGGACATCGGGTTGCGCCGTCCGAGCCTCGACGACGTGTTCCTGCAACTGACCGGGCACCGGACGATCGCCGAGGAGGCCGCCTGATGAGCACCATCGATCTCGTGCAGACCCGTTCCCGGGCGTACTGGGCGCTGGCCGACTGCTGGAATGTGGTGCGGCGCGGGCTGACCCACTACCAGCGCCAGCCGGTGAACATCGCCTGGCAGCTCGGCTTCCCGATCCTGTCGGTGCTGCTCTACGGCTACGTGTTCGGCAGCGCCATGACGGTGCCGGGCGGCGGCGACTACCGGGACTTCCTGATGCCGGGCATGTTCGCGATGACGATGGCGTTCGGCTTCATCAACACCGCGACGCTCGTCGTCCACGACGCCACCAAGGGCGTCATCGACCGATTCCGCTCCATGCCGATGGCGCCTTCGGCGGTGGTGTCCGGGCGCGGCGTGACCGATCTGATCGTCGCGTGCGCCGAGCTGACCATCCTGATGATCACCGCGTACGCGATCGGCTGGCGGCCGGACGGCGGCATCCTGGGTGCGGCGGCGTCCTTCGCGCTGCTGCTGTGGCTTCGGTTCGCGCTGATCTGGATCGGCGTCTGGCTCGGGCTGCTGGTGCCGAACCCGGAGGCGGCGGGCGGGCTGTTCGCCGTCGCGTTCCCGTTGACGATGATCTCCAGCATCTTCGTCGCGCCGCAGCTCATGCCGAGCTGGCTGGGGCACATCGCGGCGTGGAACCCCATCTCCTCGACGGTGGCCGCCACCCGCGAACTGTTCGGAACGCCGGTGGGCAGTGGTGATTCGTGGATCGAGCAGCACGCGGTGTTGATGGCGGTGGTGTGGCCGCTGGTGCTGACAGCGATCTTCCTGCCTCTCGCGGTGCACCGCTTCCAGCGGTTGAGTCGCTGAAAACCGTTGCTGCCCGGCATTGTTCAGCGATGCCGGGCAGCAACCGCCCTATGTTCGCGCCGGTGCCGACGTTTCCGGCGCGGTGTGCACGGCGGGACGCGGCATCCGCGCCCCGAGCCCGACGACACCGGACGCGAGCGCGACGGCGGCCACGACGTACCATCCGCGGCGGAACGCATCCAAGGTGGCGAGCGGATCGGCGGGGGAGCCGAGAACCGCGACCAGCACTGCGACGCCGACAGCCAAACCGATCTGCCGTGCCATGCTCAGCACTGCCGACCCCGTGGCGAACCCTTGCGGCGGTAAACCGCTGGTGCCCGCGGCGAACGCGGTCGGCAGTGTCAGGCCGACGCCGAGACCGCTGAGGACCATGCCGGGCAGCAGACCGGCGGGGTAGTCCGGCGCGAGCTCGATCGCGCGGGCCCACCACACCATGCCCGCCGCGAACGCGACACCGCCCGCGGCGATCACCGGTCCCGCGCCGACGCGCCCGATCAACCGCCCCGCCAGGACAGCCACGACCGGCACCACCAGCGGCCCGGGCGCGATGGCGAGCCCGGTGCGTAGCGCCGACCACCCCCAGACGGTCTGCGCCCACAACACCACCGACAGCAGCATGCCCGCGAACGCCACTTGGAACAGCAGCGAATTCGCCGCCATCGACGTGAAATTCGGGGCGCGCAGCAAGCCTGGGTCGACGACCGGACTGTGGTGGCGCGCCGAGGAGATCGCGAACGCGACACCGAACACCACCGCCGCCGCGAAGGCGCCCAGCGTCTGCGGCGACGCCCAACCCCAGTCCTCGCCCTTCACCAGGCCGAGCACGAGCGAGGCGATCGCCCCGACCAGTGCGGCCGCGCCGAACAGATCCGGCAGCGCCCCGCCGTCGCCGCGTGGGTCGGGCAGCCTGCGCAGGCCGACGACGAGCGCCCCAAGACCGATCGGCACGTTCACCAGAAACACCCAGCGCCAGTCGATTTCGACGAGCAGGCCGCCGATGACCGGTCCGAGCGCCGCGCCGAGACCGCCGAAGGCCACCCACAGCCGCACCGCCGTGGCACGCCGCTCGGGCGGCGTCGCAGCCAGCACCAGGCCGAGCGACGACGGCGTCAGCATGGCGCCACCGACCGCCTGGAGCACTCGGAACACCACCAGCGCGGCCACATTCCACGCGGCCGCGCACAGCGCGGAGCCGAGCACGAACACCGCCAGTCCCAGCAGGAAGGTGGTGCGGTTGCTGCCGCGGTCGCCGAGGCGACCCGCGGGCACCAGGAGCGCCGCGAACACGATGGCGTAGGCGTTCAGTACCCAGGAAAGGCCGGCGAGCTCGGTGTTGCCGAAATCGCGCGCCATGTCCGGCAGCGCCACGTTGACGATGAACAGGTCGAGGCTCGACAGCAGGATGCCGACCGACACGATCGCGAGCACGAGCCGCGAATCCGTCGTGGTCCGATCGGACTCGGGGGCAACAGTATTCACCAGCATCTCTCGTTTCAGCCGAGAACTCGGCGGTTCTGACGGGCCGAGACGAGCAGCCGCCCCGACTCGTCCCAGATATCGACGTCGTCCACCGACCAGCCGCCACCGGTGCCGGTGTTGGCGGCGCGCACGAGCACCCGCTGCGAGGCGGGCTCGGTGAAGTCGGTGTGCACGTACATCGAGAACCCGACCGTCGGGACGGCGACCGGAGCCGAGAGCGTGGGAAAGATGCCCGGCGGTAGCGCGTCGGCCAGGATCGCGAGCGTGGCCGCGTCCGTGGCCATCGGCGGATCGAGGGCGAGCCACGCGCACATCCAGGCCTGCGCGGACGCGGTCAACGGCAACGGGCCCGCGGCAGGGCGAATGTCGAAATGGGCTGCGGCGGGGACGATCTCGGGTGGCAGCCGGAATGCCGCGCAAGCATCGGCCGTGGTCACCTCGGGGGCGGGCCGTTCGGCACGGTCCGGCACCGAGCTCGGTGCGGTCCGGCCGAGCATGATCGACGCGGCCGCGACGGGTCCCGATTCCTGGCGCGCGACCACATCGACGATCGCGGTGCTGCGCCCGACCGGCTGCGGGGTGGCCGAGAAGGTGAACGCGCCGTCGACGGGCCGGCCGAGGAAGCGGAGGTCCACGGCGCGGACCGGCAGGTCGTCGCCCGCCGCGCGCCGGGCCACCTCGACCAGCAGCGCGGCGAGCACACCGCCGTGCGGACCGGTCCAGCCGCGCCACGTTCGATCCACCTCTGCTTGCCAGGTCCCAGGGCTGGTCGCGCCGAGCGCGAACACGTCGCCCAGCGACCGCTGAGTGAGTTGCTTCATAAAACGCACCATAGGCTAGTGAGTTCTTTCAAGCAACCGACTAGGCTGACGGGCATGCGCAGGACGAGCTTCGAAGAGATGAACTGCTCGCTGGCCCAGTGCCTGGAGGTGGTCGGGGAGTGGTGGACGCTGCTGATCGTGCGCGACGCACTGTTCGGCGTGACCCGCTTCGACGACTTTCGCGCCCGGCTCGGCATCGCCCGCAATGTGCTGACCCAGCGCCTGGAAAACCTGGTAGCCAACGGCATCCTGGAAAAGGTTCCGTACCAAGAGAATCCGCCACGACACGACTACCGGCTCACGCCGAAGGGGCGTTCGCTGTGGCTGGTCGTCACCGCGATGCGTCAGTGGGGCGACGAGTGGGCCGCGCCGGACGGTCCGCCGCTCGAGTTGGTGCACACCACCTGCGGCCACCGGACGACGATCGAACCCGTGTGCTCGGAGTGTGGTGAGCATGTTCAGGGCTGTGAACTGCGACCGGTGTACGGCCCCGGCGCGAGCGACAAGACGCTCATCCCGGCCGCGCTTGCGGCGGACGCGGCTCGCATCGTGCCGCCGCGATAGGCTGCCCGCGTGACGGACGCGCGAGTGGAAACGGTCATCGACACGGTCGCGTGGGTGCGCATCGAGGACGGTCGCATCCTGTGCGCGCGCCCCCGCGGCAAGGACATCTTCTACATTCCCGGCGGCAAGCGGGAAGGCACGGAGACGGATCTGGAAACGCTGCTGCGCGAGATCGAGGAAGAGCTAACCGTCGCATTGATTCCCGAGACCGCCCGGCACGTGGGTACGTACGAGGCGGCGGTGCACGGACCGGACGACGGCGTCACCGTGCGCATGAGCTGCTACACCGCCGACTATCGTGGCACGCTCACCGCGAGCAACGAGATCGACGAAACGGCCTGGTTCGGCTACGCCGACCGGCCGCTCGTGCCGCCGGTCGACCAGTTGCTCTTCGACGACCTCGCCGCGGCGGGCCTGCTGCGCTGACGCTTGCCCCCGGGCGGCTCGCCCCGGCTCGGACTTCCCTCACCGGATCGACGAAGCGCGCGCACCACCGCCGACCTGTGCGACGCGCACGAAGCCGTGCGAGCGAGATCGCGCCGACGATGGGCCGTGCCATGAACGACTTGCGGGCGCAACTGCGCGGTGCGGCGCACCCCGCGATACGGTCCCAGGATGAAGTCGGTTCGCTCGCTCGCCCGCTGGGTCGGGTACGCGCTGGCCGCGCTGCCGCTCGCCGCCGCGCGGGTCGCGGCCCGGATGCGCGTGCCGCGCAGGTGGCTGCGTGAACCGATCCGGCGGCGCGGCATCACACCGATGCGGATCGTCGCGCATTCGATCCTGAGCGCGGGCGTCGGGCTACTGACGTGGTTCCTCGCCTTCCTGGCGGGTATCGCTTTCGTCCGCGGGGTCGCGTATCCGCTGGTCGGCGCGAATGACTACGAGAATTCGTGGGGCGGGCCAACATTGGCCGGGGCGTGGGCCGTGCACGCGGCGCTCGGCGTCGGGCTGCTTCCGGTATGGCTGGCGGCGCTCGCCGGGCTCGCCGCCCTGCAATTGCGGCTCATACGCAGGCTCTTCGAACGCACCGGGCCGGCGTGGCCGATTCCGGTGGCGATCGTCCTCACCATCGGCGGTGTTTTCCTCTTCCTGGCGTGGCTCGCCCAGGTGTGAGCGAGCCACGCCGCGCCCTGCTGGTCGGGGGCGTCGCCGAGGCCGGTCTGCGCGCCGTCCAGTTTCAGGACCTGTTGAGGTCGATGTTCCGCATCGTTACCAGCGCGGTGGCGCACAGCGCCTCCGTGTCGCCGGTGACCGCGTAGACGTCGGCCGCCGCGACGGTGACGGTCGTGCTCGACTTCACCACTCGACCGCGGGCGATCACCTTGTCGCCCTTGGCCGGAGCCACGATCTTCACCGTGTAGTCGATGGTCATGTTGACCCATCCGGGCGGCAGCATGGTGCCCGCGGCCGAGCCGCCTGCGAAGTCGGCGAGCATGCCGAGCACGCCGCCCTGGAAGTAGCCATTGTGCTCGGTGAGCTCCGCACGGTAGGGCTGGACCAGCTCCGCTTCGCCCGGGGCGATAGCGCCGAATTCGAAGCCGAGGTGCTTGGCCGCGGGCATGCTCAACACCGCACCCTTGACCAGTGCCGCGAAGTCGGGGTTCGGTGCCGTCAGTGTCGTCGTGGTCATCGTTGTGCCTCCCTGTTGGTGGTGCCGGAGCCGGGCCGGCCTTCCGGCTTCCGTTCGAGCCATTGGCTGGTGATCCTTTTCGCGACCTGCAACACCGGCCCTGGATCACGTTGCGCCCGAGCCATGATCAGCGCGCCTTCGAGCGCGGAGAGAACGAGCATCGCCTCCGTTGCCGGGTCGTCGACCACCCCGTCGGCGGCGATGCGAGCGGCGAGCAGTTCCCGCCAGCGGTCGTAGCCGGTGCGCACCGCGTCTCGTACCGTCGTGGCATCGGGGCCCGCGTCGAGCACCGCCGTGGCGAGCGCGCAACCACGCTGGAACTCCGAGTCCTCGAGTCGTGTCGCGAGCGCGACGGCGAACGCGCAGACGGCGGTCGCGGCATCGGGCGCCGAGGAAGTCAGGTGCTCGATCAGCCTGCCGATCTCGTTGCCGCGCAGGCGCAACGCCTCGGCCGCGAGTTCCTCCTTGCCGCCGGGGAAGTGGAAATACAGCGACCCTTTGGTGACGCCACTGAGCCCGAGAATCTCCGCGATCCCGGTGCCCGCGTAACCCTGCACTTGCAGCAGATCGGCCGCCGCTACCACCAGCCGCTCGCGGGTCGGCAACTCGGCAAGTCTAGACCGATCGGTACTCGCATCGACCGATGGTCTCGTATCACCGCTCATGAACATGGATATTACCTCTGTACCACTCGGTCTACAAGCAGTAGGCTGGCCGCGAAATCGGAAGGGAGTCCTGATGCACTACGAACCCCGTGGAGAAGTCGGCACGCACGACACCGTGCAGACATGGCGCGACACCGGTCGATTCTTCGAGTTCCGCGGCCGCCGCATCTTCTATCGACGCCAGGGCGATGGCCCGACGGTCTTGCTCGTCCACGGCTATCCGTTCGGATCATTCGAGTGGCACCGCATTTGGAGCAAGCTGACGGCGAACCTCGATGTCATCGCACCGGACATGCTCGGTATGGGGTTCTCCGACAAGCCGATCCGGGCCGGCTACAGCCTGATGATGCACGCGGACATGCACGAGGCGCTGTTACGAGATCTCGGCGTCGACCATTTCGCCGTCGTCGGTCACGACTTGGGTGTTTCGGTCGTCCAGGAAATGCTGGCCCGGCGAGCCGACGACCCGACACTGCCTTCGATCCGCGCCACGGTCTTCCTCAATGGCGGACTCTTCGCTGAGACCTACCGCGCGCGATCGATTCAGAAGATCCTGTCCAGTCCGGTGGGGCACGTGATAGGTCCGCTGCTGCCGCGGTCGGCGATCCGGAACGCGGTCACGGGGTTGTTCGGACCGGATACCAAACCTGCGAACGGCGAGCTGGAACCACTCCTGGACATGTTGCGACACAACGGTGGTCGCTACGTGTCGCACATGGTGGGCAGATTCGTCCAGGAGCGGCGAGCGTTGCGTGACCGACTCGTTCGGCCGCTCATCGACGCGGCGGTACCGATGGTCTTCGTCAACGGGACCGCCGACCCGAATTCCGGCGCCCACATGGTCGCGCGATATCGCGAGCTGGTGCCGGACCCGCAGGTCATCGAGCTACCCGGTATCGGGCACTGGCCTCAGCTCGAAGCGCCCGACGCCACCGTCGAATCGATTCTCGACTTCTTGGGTCGAGTCGAGCGCAGCGCATCCTGAGCGGCTCCCCGCAGAGCAACCTTCGATAGGACAGCCGAACCGGCCTGGTCGCGGGCGCACTCGTTCCAGGGTGGCCGCGACCTCGTCTCCGGTGAATAACGTTGTGCGTGGGCAGTGCTCGACGCGGGCGGCGGATCGTACCGTGAACGGTAGGGGATCGCCAGGCCACGAGGGGGTGAACTGTGCGACTCGCAAAACGAACGTCCATTCCTTGACAGGCGCGGGACTCCGGGGAAACACTGGACTCCACCTAAGTGGAGACACCATCTCCTCTTAGGTGCAGACCGGTGGGCCCCGGAAACAGCGTTGTTTTTCCGTCGAAGGCGGTTCGATGACCATCACGACAACCACCACGAACCAGCCAGGCGTCGTCGCCCTGCGCGATCCGCGAGCGCGCGATGCCGAGCTGACCGGCGCCAAAGCGGCGGCCCTCGCCAGGGCCGCCGCCCACGGCCTGCCCGTGCTGGAGGGATTCGTTCTCACCACCGCGTGGTCGCACCACGGCGACCCGCCCGAAGCCGAATGGCGCGTACTGTCCGGTGCGGGCGCGAAAGCTCTTGTGGTGCGATCCTCCTCGGTTGCCGAGGACGGTGCGCAGCAGTCCATGGCGGGCCTGTTCACCTCGGTGCTCGACGTCCGCGATTGGCAGGGCTTCCGCGACGCCGTGGACGTGGTGCTCGCCTCGGGTCCGCCCGCCGAACTCGGCGCGGGCGAGGCCGCGATGGCGGTGCTGGTCCAGCCGTTCCTGGCGGCGGGCTGGGGTGGTGTCGTCTTCACCGCCGACCCGGTCACCGGGCGGACCGACCGGATGATGATCACGGCGTCCCGCGGCGGACCCAGCGCGGTCGTCGGCGGGGCCGAGGCCGGGTGGACCGCGACTTTGACCAGGCGGGGACGGGTCGCCTCGGTCGCGACGCCCGACGCCGATCCGCTGCCGAGCGGTCTGCGGCGCAAGGTCGTTCGCCTGGCACTGCGCGCGGAGCGGGTGTTCGGCGGCGCGCTGGACATCGAGTGGGCCATCGACACCCGGGGCCGCGTGATTCTGTTACAGGCCCGCCCGGTCACGGCGCTGCACGGACCGGTGCGGGGACCGATCCTCGGGCCGGGCCCGCTGGCCGAGACCTTCCCTGATCCGCTAAGTCCGCTCGAACAGGATCTGTGGTTGTCGCCCTTGGCCGATGGACTCCGGGTCGCGATCGACCTGACCAGCGCGGCGCCCCCGCGCGCGCTGCACGAGTCCCCGGTCGCCACCGCCGTGCGCGGGATCGCGGTGGCGGATCTCGAACTGCTCGGCGTGGTGCGGCCGCGGCGCACCCTCACGCGGATCCTCGACCCGCGTCCCGGAGCGCGGCGGCTCGGCGCGGCCATGCGGGTGGGCAGGCTCGCCGCGGCGCTACCGGATCTGGCACAGCAGACATGCGAACGGGTCGATACGGATCTCGCGGAGATTCCGCCGCTGGCCGAGCTGACCGATCTCGCCCTGCTCACCGTGCTCGACAACGCCCGCACCGCGCTCACCGCTGTTCACGGCTACGAGGCCTTGGCCGGAATGCTCGGCGGGAAGGGTGAATCCGCGCCCACCGCGGCCGCGATGGCGCTGTCGGCCCTCGCCACCGCGCGCGCCACCGGTCTGCCCGACGATCGGGTGATCGAGGAATTGCCCGTGGTGCTGGCGCTGATTCCGCCTCGGGTCGGTCCGCCGCCACAGGCGCCAAAGGTCGAGGGCGCTCCGATGCCGATCGGCGACGCCGCGGGCGAGCTGGCGCTGGCGAGGGAAGCCCTGCGGCTGCGCGCCCGCTGGGTGCAGGAGCTCGGCGCCAGGGCGGCATGGGAACTCGGCGGACGCCTCACGGCAGCCCGGCTGGTGCACGATCCCGAAACTCTGACGCTGCTCACGCTGGACGAACTGCGAAGCGCCGTGCGACACCGGCGGTTGCCGGACGACTTGCCCGACCGCACCCCACCGGACCAGACGCCGCTGCCCACCGAATTCCGGCTGGCCACCGACGGTTTCCCGATCGCGGTGTCGCGCAGGCGGGGCCGCGGTGACCGCGGCGTCGGCGCGGGCGGGGGCGTCGGCCGCGGCATGGTGCACATCGGCGACCACCCGCCCGCGGGGTCGGTGCTGGTCGTGCGGCATCTCGACCCTCGGCTGGCCGTCGTGGTGCCGAGGCTGTCCGGCCTGATCGCCGAAACCGGCAGCCCACTCAGTCATCTGGCGATCCTGGCCCGCGAGCACGGCGTCCCGGTGGTGGTCGGCTATCCCGACGCGACCCGGCGGCTGCCGGACGGCGCGATCGTCCAGGTCGACGGGCGCAGCGGCGAAGTGCGGCAGACGACCGAAACGGAGGACCACCGATGACCCAGGATCGCGGTGTGCGGGGGCTCGGCGTGCTGCTTGCCGTCGGCACGCTGATCGCCACGGGCGCTTATGTCTTCGTCTACCTGTACCGGTGGGAGTGGAACCGGGCCATTCTCACCGCGGCGCTGTTCATCGCGGCCGAGATCGCGCTGGTCGCCATGCTGCTGACCAGGCGCCTGCGGGATGTACAGCGCGAACTCGGCGCCGCGGGGGAGCGGGCGCGCACGGCGCGGATCGTGCACGCGGCCACGCCCGCGCCGCGGGTCACCTTCGCCTGGCTCAGCAGACCCGACCGGCTCGGCGTGTTCGTTCCGGTACTGCTGGCGGGCGGGGTGCTGCTCACCGGGGTGGCCTGGCTGGTGGAGCGGCTGGCCAAGCTCACCGCAGGCCCGGCCACCGAACACCGCATCGTGGACCGGCTGGACCGGCTCGCTCTGCCGCCCAACGGTTTCCTCACCCCGAGCGCGGACCGCCTGCACCTGCTGCACGGTCCACTCGTCCGGCCGCGGCGGTGACCCGATGCGCCGAATCCTGCTGCTCGGCACGGGCGCGGTGCTCATCGTGACGGTGGTGCTCGCCATGGCCGACCGCATGAAGTTCGAAACCGACCGGGGCACGGCGGCGAGCACCCAGGTGGTGCGCTTCGACGCACGGGCCAAGGACGCCGGAGTGTCGTCCGAGCCCGCGCTGCGGTTGTGGGACAAGTGCGCGAGCCACGTCAACCACGTGCGCATCGTCGCGGGGCCGGTGCCCGACGGCGACGCGTGGGCGGTGACGCTCGCACCGGCGCTCGGCGAACACACCGAGCGCCGCCTGGTCGGCTGCCTCGAGGACCTGACCGTCGACGGCGTGCTCGGCCGCTATCTCGGCTCACCGTCCGGCTAGCCGGCTCAGGTCGTGACGGGCTCGCGTCCGGCCAGCTCGATGAGATGCTGAACCAGGGTCAGCAGCACGTTCTTCGCCGATTCGCGGTCGCGGGCGTCGCACAGCATGACCGGGGTGTGCTGGTCCAGATCCAGCGCGTCGCGCACCTCGTCCTGGGTGTAGCGCGGCGCTCCGTCGAAGCAGTTCACCCCGACCATGAACGGCAGTCCGCGGCGCTCGAAGAAGTCCACGGCGGCAAAGGAATTGCCGAGACGCCGGGTGTCGGCCAGCACCACCGCGCCGAGCGCGCCGCGGGACAGCTCGTCCCACAGGAACCAGAATCGGTCCTGGCCGGGCGTGCCGAACAGGTACAGCACCAGATCGCGGTCGATGGTGATGCGCCCGAAGTCCAGCGCCACCGTGGTGGTCGATTTGGACTCCACGCCGGACAGATCGTCGACGCCGGTGCTGACTTCGGTGATGAGTTCCTCGGTGCGCAACGGCGCTATCTCGCTGATCGACGAGACCATGGTGGTCTTGCCGACGCCGAAGCCGCCCGCGATGAGGATCTTGACCGACGCGGCCAAGTGTTGCGGCCCGTCGGGATCGAGCCGGGCGGGGTCAAAGTTTTCTGATGCCATCCAGTACCGCTCGCAATATGTTGAGATCGCCGGGGCCAGCCTCCGGTTGTACCGGAGCCCGGAAGATCAAATGTCCCTCGCCGATCAGGTCGCCGACGAGAATCTTGGTCACCGCAAGGGGAAGTTTCAAGTTCGCCGCCACTTCGGCCACCGACTGCGGATCACGGCACAGGCGTACGATTTCCGCGTATTCGGGCTCCGGCCTGCGCAAAGTGGGTGCGGGCGATGCGGTGACCACCACCGTGACGATGTCCAAATCGTGACCTGCGCCCATGGTGCGCCCACGGGTCAGCGCGTACGGCCGGATCAACGGTCCGGCCGCGTCGTCGAACCACGGCTCACTCCGGCGCGTCATGGCAATCGGGCGGGGGTGGAGAGATAGGAGCCGACGCGCTGGACCGTGACGTTCATTTCGTAGGCCACCATACCGAGATTCGCGCTCTCGGAGGCCTGAAGGGCAAGGCAGGCATTGTCACCCGCCGAGGTCACGAACAGCACGGCGCGATCGAGTTCGATGACCGCCTGGCGCACGCCGCCGCCGTCGAATCGGCTGCCCGCGCTGCGCGCGAGCCCGTACAGGGTCGAGGACATGGCGGCGAAGTGTTCGGCGTCGTCGCGGCTCATCGCGGTGGAGCGGCCGAGCAGCAGTCCGTCGGTGGACAGCACCACCGCGTGCCGCACACCGGCCAGCCGATCCACCAGATCATCGAGCAGCCAGTTGAGATCACCGGGTTTGGGAGCGGTCACTGCACGCCTTCCTCTTCGTCGGCGGGCTGCGCACGGCGACCCTGCCGGGTTCCATTCTCGATGGCGGACATCAGATCCCGGGCCTGTTCGGCGGAACGCTCGCGTTCGACGACGGGCTCGGTGGACGATGGCTTCGCCAGCTCGGGTGCGAGATTGGCCTGTCGGTTGCGTTTGGGCAGCACGGGCCTGCCGTCGGCGGTGATCGCGGGCGCGTCGGCCGAGCTCGGCGGCGCCTGTTCGGGTTCCGGCGCAGGTGGGTCCATGGTGAGCACCGCGGCCGAAGACTCCGCCGTGCCAGCGGGCGTTTCGGTTCCTGGCGCCTCGATGAACGGCACCGGATGCCGCGGGCGTCGCGCCTGCTCGGGTGCCGGGGTTTCCGGCGCGGCCGGCGCGCTGTCGGTGACGAGCAGCGAGGTCGGGATGAGCACGATGGCGCGAATGCCGCCGTAGTCGGATTCCGCGAGCCGCACCGCGACGCCGTGCCGGACACCGAGCTGCGCCACCACGAACAGCCCGAGACGGGAATCCGCCGAGAGCGTGGCGACGCCGAAGTCCGGTGGATTGCGCAGCATCTCGTTCACCCGGAGCAGCTCCGCCTCCGGCATGCCCATCCCCTGGTCGCTGACCTCGACGACCACGCCGCGGCCGACGATGTTGCCCGAGATCTCCACCCGGGACTGCGGCGGGGAGAACGCGGTCGCGTTGTCCACCAGCTCCGCCACCAGGTGCACGAGGTCGGCGACCACGGTACCGAGCACACGCGCGTCGGGCAGCTTCGACACCCGCACGCGCGAGTAGTCGAGCGTCTCGCCGACCGCCGAGCGCACCAGATCCATCACCGGAATCGGATAGCGCCACTGCCTGCCCGGCTGACCGCCGCCGAGAATGATCAGGTTCTCCGCGTTGCGGCGTTCGCGAGTCGCCAGGTGATCGAGCCGGAACAGCGTCTCCAGCAGCGCCGGATCCTCCTGGCGCGCCTCGGCCTCGTCCAGGATCTCCAACTGCCGGTGCACCACGATCTGGCTGCGGTGCGCGATATTGAGGAAGACCGCCTTCACGCCCTCCCGGGTGCGGGCCTCGTCCACGGCGGCGGTCACCGCGGCCGCGTGCGCGTGTTCGAATGCCTGAGCCACTTCGCCGATCTCGTCGCGGCCGTAGTCGAGGCGTGGCGTCTCCGCGGCAGCATCGATGTCCTCGCCCGCGCGCAACCTGCGCATCATGTCGGGCAGCCGGTCGTCGGCCAGCGCGAGCGTCTCACCGCGCAACCGCTCGAGCCGCCGAATGATCCGGTTGGCCATCAGCACCGCGACCACAATGGCCGCGCCACTCAGCAGCAGCACACCGCCGCCGCCGAAGAGCGAGGTGAGCGCGGAGTCGGCCGACTTCTCCTCGGCGAGGCGCTGGGTGCGCTTGTTCTGGGCGATCCACAGATCGAGCAGGCCGCGGTTCACCTCGGCGGCCGCCTTCTGCCAGTCCTGCGGCGAAAGCGGCAGCGGCGCAGGCTCGGAAACGGTGCTGCTGCCGGTGCTACCGCCAGTAGTTCCGGTCGAGGAGTTCTCGTGCTCGGCGGGCGCGACGTAACGCCGCGCGACCGCGTTCTCCATCGCGGTCAGCTGCTGCCAGGCCGCGGAGTCGACGAGCGCGGCGCCCGACGCACGCTGATCGGTGTCGATTTCGGTGGCGAGCAGGGCGATCTCGGTGTGATAGAAGCCGATCTGGCGCAGGAACTCCTCCACAGGCACCGACACGTTTCCGTCGGCGGTCACGATGGCGACGGCAACCGCGTGACTGCGCGACATGGCCTCCGCGGCATGCAGCAATCGCATGCCCTCGGTGATCTCGACACCGATCTCGGCGTCCGGCGCGGACTGCTGGGCCACCTGCGAGCCGACCGAGACCACGTCGAGCAGCCGGTTGTAGAAGGCGTACGCCTCGGCGGCGGGCAGCTGGCGCGAATCCGTCTGGGCGCGAACGCCGGCCAGGTGCTGGCCGAGGGTGTTGAAACCGGCCAGGTCGTCGCCGATCTTGGAGTCGTCGACCGCGCGGATTCCCTCGCCGGCCTCCAGCAACTTGCGCAGCGCGCCGTCCAGCCGCACCCGCGCCGCGGTGAGCGCGGGACCGATCGAGTCGTCGCCCGCCAGGTGCGCCAGGGTGAGGTGGCGTTCTTGCTGCGTCGCCTCCATCAATTCCCTGGTCGACGGGATCGCGGCCTGCATCTGCGCCGCCCAGTCTTTCGCTGTGTTGCCCTGGTCGACCAGGTATCCCGCCGCACCCACGCCGATCACGAGCAGAGTCAGGCTCGGCAGGAGCGCGATCGCCAGTATCCGGGTCCGGACACCGAGCCTCGCTCTGAACATCGGCACAACGTAATTCAGCGAACTACACGGCTGGCATTCCGGTCCCGCTCAGCGGGACTGGATTTGACAAAGTCGCATGGAGGTGATCCATGCACGATGAGACACGCCTGTATTCGAGGCGAATCATTCGGAGTGGCAAGCGATTCGGTCGGTGCAGCGAGCTCGCCGCCGACAGGATTCGCGTCGCGGTGACGTGTCGGTTATCGCTTGCGGATCCACAACCACGAGGCGGCGACGGCGAGGACTACCGAGGGTTTGCCGAGCAGCGTGGTCGCGACCGCCAGGGCCGTGATCTGATCGGCGGCATACAGCGGCAGGAGCACCAGCACGTGGAGCGCCCACATCACGGCCCAGGCCGCGGTCAGGCGCCTGTGCTTCCGGATCCGGGGCTGGTCGACATCGGAGGGTTCGATCCGGAGGCGTTGGCACACGAGCAGGCTCAACGGTCGGCCCCGGATCAGGGTGGCGCCGAAGGCGACAGTCAGGACCGCGCAACCGACGATCT
Source organism: Nocardia sp. bgisy134 (assembly GCF_965341865.1). Lineage (GTDB taxonomy): Bacteria > Actinomycetota > Actinomycetes > Mycobacteriales > Mycobacteriaceae > Nocardia. The sequence goes on along the minus strand of NZ_CBDQZP010000013.1, from coordinate 87,499 downwards.
CAGGGAGAAAGAAGGCACGGCCCTCGCCGGTGAACAGCACCAGCGCCGAATAGGCGGTGACGGCCACCAGGGCGGCCGTGACGACCTTCGGTGAATCACCGCGTCGCAGCCGCCATCCGGCGAGCAGCGCCGCCGCGGTCAACGTGGCCGCGACCGCCGGACCGGTTCCGAACAGTTGATATCCGACCAGGAATACCGCGACCGGCGTGGCGGCGTCGACGAAGTGCCGAACGCCGCCACGCGCGAGGACGGCCTGCCCGAGCACCCTGGCGGCCGAGCGTACTGGCGCGGAGTCGTGCGGGGTCTCGGACCGGATGTCGTCGAATGTCATTTCGGTCAACGGGCGGGGCGGGGGCCGACGATGGAGGCGCGTTCCATGATGCGCACGTGGGGCCAGTAGTCGCTGGCGGCGTAGTGCTGGACGGCGCGGTTGTCCCAGAACGCGACGGTGTCGAGCTCCCACCGCAGGCGAACCTGATGTTCGGGGGCGTCGGCCGTCCGGCACAACCGGTCGATCAGATCGCGGCCCTCCTCGAGGTCCCAGCCGTGGATGCGGTCGGCGAAGACCCGGTTGACGTAGAGGTGCTTGCGGCCGGTGACGGCGTGCGTGCACACCAGCGGGTGGGCGACCGCCGGATGCTCGGCGCGCATCTTCTCCCGCTGCTCGTCGTTGAGCATGTGCCCGAACGCGCGAGTGAAATCATGGACGGCGTCGACGTTTTCGATTCGCGCCCGGGTGTCCTCGTCGAGGGCGTCGTAGGCGGCGTACATGTCGGCGAACAGCGTGTCCCCGCCGATCGGGGGCACCGAGATCGCATGCAGGACCGCGCCCATCGACGGCTGCTCGCGCCAGGTGACGTCGTGATGCCAGGCGTTCTCGAAACCGCCGACCTGGGCACTCTTTTCGAATCGCACGAGTTCTGGCTGGTCGGTGTTGGAGGGAATGAACGGGTGGACCTCGAGCATGCCGAACCGTCGCGCGAAGGCCACATGTCGTCCCGGGGTGAGCGGCTGGTCGCGGAAGAACAGCACCTTGTACTCGTGCAGCGCCTGCCGCAGTTCGACGATCACCCCGTTCGGCAACTCGGTGGTCAGGTCCACCCCGGAGATCTCCGCGCCGAGGGTCGCGCCGACCTGGCGGGCGTCGAAATGCTGCCAGCTCAGCTGGGCGAGCCGGTCACGCTCGGTGGCGATATGCGTGAAAGGGCCGGACCGGACCGGGTATCCGGGGAGCTGAACGGTGCGGGGCGTGAAGCCGGCGGCCGGGTCCTTGTCGGCGATCACGGACATGGCGACCTTCTTTCTGGGAGGGAGCGAGGCTGTAGTCAATCGACTACAGCTGATGTGAGCTACTGTAGTCACATGACTACAGAGGGTGCAAGGACGTCTCCCGACGACAGCAACCCGCTCGGTCGCGACGCCGTCGTGTCCGCGGTGCTCACCCACGCCGCGGATCTGTTCGCCGAACGCGGCCCCGCTGCGACGTCGATCCGAGACATCGCCGAGCGGGCGGGAGTGAATCACGGACTGGTATTCCGGCACCTCGGCGCCAAGGACAAGCTCGTAACAGCCGTCCTCGATCACCTCTCCGCCGAGACCGCCGAGCTCGCCGATGCGGGCGTGTTGTTGCCGGACGATCCCCGGCTGCGCAGGCACTGGGTCGTGCTGGCGCGCTGCATTCTCGACGGCTACCCGGTCGGACAGATGCAGAGCCGGTTTCCTGTCATCGCGGCTCTGATCGACTATGCACGCTCACATCGAGCCGACGACCGCGACGCCGCCCTCTCCGTCGCACACGCCGCGGCGTTCGTACTCGGCTGGCAATTGTTCGAGCCCTTCCTGCGCAACGCCGCCGGGCTCGACGACATCTCGAATGCTCAACTGCAGCAGGCCATCAACGCCGAAGCCGTCCGGATCCTGTGCGGCAGCCCGCAACCATCCCCCGCCGATCGGGACCGGTAGCCGGAACGCGCGCGTCACCGCTTCCCTGTCCGAAGACGTTGACCGCGAATCGCAGTCATCGGCTCGCGCGAAATGGTTCGACGATTCCGCGCGGGCGCCGATATCGTCACGGCGGTGCATCCTGTCTCGGCCCCTCCTTTGTGGCAACAGATCGTGTTGAAACCACCGCCCTGGCCGCCGCTGCTCATCGCGGCCCGCTGGTGGGTTCGATACGGGCCTGGAATCGCCGTCGAACGGAGGCTGCTGCGGGAATGGCTCGACGTCGGTCTCCAGCAGCGACCACGGCCACCCAGAAACGTGCGCACCCGCTACGGGCAGCGGTTCCTCGTCCCGACGACCAGCGACTTCATTGCCCGTGCGATCTACACCCACGGCTGCTGGGAGGCTGGTATCTCCAGGCTCGTCGCCGCGCGTCTGCGGCGAGGCGACGGATTCATCGACATCGGATCCGCCGGCGGGTGGTATGCCGTGCTCGCGGCACGACTCGTCGGCCCCACCGGATATGTCGTCGCGATCGAACCGGCGTCACACGAACAGCTGCGGGCGAACCTGGCGCTCAACAGCATCGGCAACGTGCGCGTCGTCCAGGCGGCCGTCACCAACGAACCGGGGGCGGTGACCCTCTACACCCCGCACGCGAACACCGGCGCCACCACAACGATCCGCCCCGACACCTACCAGTCCACGATCACCGTTCCCGGCCTGCCACTGGCCCAGATGCTGGACCGAGGCGACTTGGAGAACGCCCGGATCATCAAGGTGGATGTCGAAGGCGCCGAAGGCACAGTCCTCACCCAGCTCGCCGCCTCGATCCCTCGGCTGCGCAAGGACTGCGAGATCATCGTCGAAGTCACTCCCCACTGGCTGACCATCGCCGGGCACGACGTGAGTACGATTCTGAAACCATTCACGGACAATGGTTTTCGCCTCTACAAGATCCAGAACCCCTACGCACCAGAGGATATTCTGGACATGCTGCGATACCCACTTCCGCCAACCCTGGCCACCGGACCCTTTCCCCGGCAGATCGATCTGCTCCTCACTCGCGCCACCGAAAGCTGAGACGACCCCGAACTCCTGAGGCTGTCAGGAAGTGCCAACGCAAGAATCGGACCGGATGGGCAGCGCACTCACCGCCGTCACCTCAGCAGCCGCCGCCGCTGTCGTTGACCGGTCCGGTTCTGATCCTGCCGGTGATCACATAGATGTGGTGCAGGGTGCCGGGAGAATGCGGTTCGACGCGCCGGACAAGTCGGGGTCCCGGTAGTAACCGGACGAAAAACAACGACAATGGCTTGACCAGCGGTGATGCCTCTAGTCGCGAGCGGTCATTGCGTTCAGGCGGGTTCGAGGTGGCGGTAGATGGTTTTGCGGGAGACGCCGAAGGTTTCGGCGATCTGGGCAACTGTGTATTTGCGTTTGCCGTGCCGGTCGCGTTCGTCATACATCTCGCGGGCCTTGAGCGCTTGCAACTGGGTGAGCGCGGGTGGTCGGCCGCCGACTCGTCCTCGGGCGCGGGCGGATTCGAGTCCTTCGAGGGTGCCTTCGCTGATGAGGTCGGCGAGCATCTCGTCCATCGCGGCGATGACGTGGAACAGGAACCGTCCCGCGGGGGTGGTGGTGTCGATGCCTTGTTTGAGCACGACCAGCTCGATGCCGCGTTCGTCGAGTTGGGCGGCGAGTTCGGTCATATGCCGCACAGAGCGGAACGGGCGCGAGAGCCGGATGATCACCAGTTCGTCACCGCGACGCAGGTGTTCGAAGCATTTGTCCCACTCCGGGCGCCGCGCCAGCTTCCCGGATGCCTTGTCCACCCAGATCCGTTCGCACCCGGCCGCATTGAGTGCGTCGATCTGGGAATCGTCTTTCTGCCCGCGAGTCGACACCCGCGCGTACCCGAACTGAGCCATGCCCGGAACTGTCCCATAAAGGGCTGACACCTGCGGTTTCGTCCCGTAGATACCGCACACGAGTTCTGGCCCGAATCGGGTCGGCGTCGAGCTGGGCGGATGCGCGTTTCTCGCCGGGATGCCGTTGTGGGACAGAAACGAACGTTTTCGACTCGAGTGATCACCCACCTGTGTCGCAGCATGTGAGGCGGCCTGGCCGCCTCACATGCATTCCGATGGTCAGTCCCTATCGGCCGTTCGATCCTCCTCACAGGCTTTCGGTTGCTCAGTCGCGGAATCAGTGCCGGGCTTACCGAACCAGCGGGTGAGGTGGCCGTCTAGGTCCTGCTGATCGTCGCCGAACCAGGCGACGTGGCCGTCGGGGCGCAGCAGGACGCACGGAACATCTAGTGCCGCAGAGGAATCCGCGAGGTAGTCGACCCGGTCTGACCAACCGCCGACTGTCAGGCGTTCGGTGCGGTCCAGCAGCAGGCCTCGGCCGCGATTCAGCAGACCGTAAAGGCGGCCCTGTTTCAGATCTATGTCGGGCAGGCGGCGGCCGAGCAGGTCGGGGCCCTCGCCGAAGTCGTAACGGATGTCGACGGCGGTGATCTTCTCGATCAGATAGCGGTTCACCTCGTCGAAGTCCATCAGTTCGGTGAGCAGCCTGCGCACCGCCTGAGGGCCTGGTTCGGTGGAGTGCAGTTCCGTTTGGGCGCGGGTGTTGTCGAGTACGTCCGCGGCGACCGGATGACGTTCGGTCTGGTAGGTGTCCAGCAGTGTTTCCGGCGCCCAGCCGCGGATCTGTGCGGCCAGTTTCCAGCCGAGGTTGACTGCGTCCTGAACGCCCAGGTTCAGGCCTTGTCCGCCGGTGGGCGGGTGGATGTGCGCCGCATCGCCGGCCAGCAGCACACGCCCGACCCGATAACGCTCGGCCAGCCGAGTGGCATCGCCGAAGCGGGACAACCAGCGCGGGGAGTGCACGCCGAAATCGGTTCCGGCGATGGCGCGCAACTGTTGTTTGAAATCGTCGAGGGTGGGCGGCTCCGCACGATCGCTGACTCCGGCGGCGGGGACCACGACGCCGTAGGCACCTTCGCCGAAGGGCTGGAGCCTGAAACGCTTATTGGTCGCGTAGATTTCGCCCGCCTTGGCAGCGACCTCTTCCTGCGGCACACCCACTTCCATCTCACCCATGAGAGTGTCATTCCGTGAGGGCTCGCCGGGGAAGCCGACGCCGAGCAGTTTGCGCACCGTACTGCGCGCGCCGTCACAGCCGATGAGGTAACGCGCACGCAGCTTCTCCCCGTCGGCCAGCTCGACGGTCACGCCCTCGTTGTTCTGCTCGAAACCGGCCACCGCGCAACCGCGTTGGACTTGCGCGCCCAGCGCGATCGCATGTTCTTCGAGCAGGTGAACGACGACCGCCTGCGGAATGCCCAGCAGATAGGCGTGCGCCGAATCCAGGCCCTCGGGCGCGGGTTTGGGGATGGCGGCGAAGATACCGCCAACCGGTCGCCGTCTTCCACGTTCGAGCATGCGATCCAGCAGTCCACGCATCGCCATCAGCTCGAGACTGCGCATATGCAGACTGACTATGCGCACGAACGACACGGGCTCAGGTTCTTTCTCCAGAACGAGTACTCGCACATCGTGCAGCCGCAGTTCGGCGGCCAGCATCAAACCGGTCGGGCCGCACCCGGCAATGATCACATCGAATGTCAGTGGCGCGCATTCGCTGCCGGAGGCCCGCGACCGGAGGCCGGGGACGTCACCGGAGGTGACATCCCGCTCGACCGTTGCGTTCGACGATGGGGTGGACTGAGGAGAGTTCACAGGTGTTGCCTTTCGGGAGTGCTGGTGAACGGCGCTCCCGGACGACGACCTATCGCCCGACCATGACCCACGAGGGGAGCACCCATGTCGATACTGCGTTCACGGATACCACCTCCTCGGTCTCTTGCACGGCCTCCGGCAAAGTAACAGTGGTCGCCGTGGTTCGCCAACAGGTTTTTACGGAGAATGAAATCGCCCCGAACGCGCACTGCTCGGCTAATCACAGGCCGTTGATGACAGACGGCGTGAGCACCGGGTCGAGGTCAGAAGAGGGTGTCGCGCACACGAAGCGGGCGGTAACCGGTCGGCCCGAGCTGGGCGAGTTCGGCATCGATATCGACCTCGATCGCGCCGAAGAAGTTGATGTTCTCCGAGTGCGCGGGCGAGATATGGGCCAGCACATCAGCGTCTATGCGGCGACCCTGCCGACGCATCTGGTCCACCGCGAGCCCGTAATACTCTGTGGTCCAGGCGATTACCGCGTTCGTGGCCAGGGTCAGGCACCAGGCCTGCTCGGTCTGGGCTTCCAGGTGCCGGGCGCGGAAGGCGCCTTCGTGGGCGTAGATGAGGTCGCGTTTGAGGGCATGGATGGATTCGCCCTTGTTGAGCTGGCGCGAGATCTTGCGCCGGTAGTCGGGATCGGTCAGGTACCGGCAGGCGTAGATGGTGCGGCGCATCGCGCCGTACTCCTTGAGCGCCGCCGCCAGGGCGTTCTGCCGACCCGAGGCCGACAGTTTGCCGACCAGCAGGGACGCGGTGGCGTGCCCGAATTTCAGTGACCCGGCCAACCTGAGCAGGTCGTCGTAATGCTCGGCGATCAGGTCCAGATTCAACTTGCGGGTCAGCAGCGGTCCTGTGTGAGGGAACCGCGCTTCGGCGTCGGCGCGCGGCACCGGCCGGTACAGGGTGATCTTGCCCAGATCCCGGATACGCGGGGACAACTGCATCCCGAGCAAGTCGAACAGTGCAAAGTTGACCAAGGTGACCCCGTAAGTATCTGTCGCATGCTCGGTGATCGGCAGATCGGTTGCGTTGCCCAGGATTTCATCGAGTACGTAGTGGGCTTCGCGGCGGGTGGTGACGATGATCTTGGTGCCGTAGGTGGTGTGCTGATCGGTGACGTGGGTGTAGGTCGATAAGCCCTGGTCAGCGAAAAATTGCGGCACGGTGCGAGCAGTGGTCGACTTGCCGCGCGTCGGGAACCGCTGACCGTCGCTGGAGGACAGGGTTCCGGTTCCGAAAGCCGCTGTCAGAGGCAGTCTTTGGTGGTAGCCGATGAGCGCGAGATTCGCCGCGCGCAGCGTTTCCTCGCGCACATACCACTCCGCGGTCCAAGCCAGGATGTCGTAGGAGATGCCGCTGGCTTCGGCCATCCGGGTGAGCCCCAGATTCGTGGAATAGGCCAGCAGCACCGCGATCAGATTGCGTTTTAGCTCTGGGCTGCGGGCCTGTTTGCCACCCGCGTGGGTGAAGCAGTCCAGGTAGCCAGTGCGTTTGTCCAGCTCGATCAGCAACGACACGATCGGCGCGAACGGCAGCATCTCGGTCAACTCGGCCTTCAACGCGATCGCCTCGGTCGGAATATCCTCGGCGGTCAACGGTGAGATCACCAGGTCACCGGCGTCATCCAGGCGCACCGGCCCGTCACCGGCGTTGAGCATCTGCTCCAGTTCACTGACTGCCTCACCCCACTCATCCGACAGCGCGGCCAATGCACGAGCCGGATCAGCCGGTTTGCCGACCAGGCGGCAGAACTCGCCGCGTTGGAGCTCCCACTGCTCGGGCGTGAGCAGATAGGCGGCAGGATCGGCGTAGCGGCGCGACCCCGGCACGAACACATCCCCACTACGCAGCCCGTCCCGCAGACCGAGCAGCACACACAACTCCCAAAAATGCCGGTAGGCAACGGCATTGCCGGTCTTTCGTGCTTCGTCGAGATAGCCCCGCCACTTGGTCGGCACGAATCCCGTGGGCGCGTCGTCGAACACCTTCCGGCGACCGGTCGCGTTGAGCTCGCGCAACATGTTCACCGCGATGAGTAGCTCCGTCGCCGACGTACCGCCGGCGAAGCGCACCGCCGACAACACCGCCGGAGTGAACTTCCGCAGATACGAATACGACCCATCCAGGGCGGCCAGGTGCCCGTGATCGCGCGGCAGCCGCGGCCGGGCCTGGGCGATCGCGGCCCGCAACCGCTCCCACCCGATGCCCTCACCCCGGATCAACGTACCCACGTCCTCGTCGGGAATCTGCGGGTCGGTGATGATCGCCAAAGCTCGTCCAGCAGCGCCTGCCGGTCTTCTCCGTTTTTCCGCGTTCGGCCAGTTCCTCGCGCATCCGGTTCTCGGCGGCACTGAACTTCGCCGACACTGCCTGGTCGAACAGCGCCACCACCTCATCGAGTACCTCGGCGGCCGACTGCGCCAGCACCGTCAACAAGATCGGATACCGGCGCTCGGGATCACGGCGCTCCAGCGCCTGACCGGTCAAACGGCGGCCCAGCGTGGCCAGGAACCGGCGACGCTCGGCCGGAAGCACCGACAAATCCAGGGTGTCGGCCCCCAGGCTACGAACGAACCCCAGCTTCTCGACCTCGTTCTTTACCGCGGCCGCCGACGCCTCCACCGGCCCGGTGGACAACCACCGCAGCCGCGACATCCGAATCGAGGCATCGGTGACCAGCAACCGATCCAGCTCCGTGCATCGTTGCGGAGTCAGCTCGTGCGCGAGTCGATCGTAGGTCTCCCGTTGGGCCTGCTCCCGCGCATGCACGACGCGGCGAACGACGGTGTCGGGGCTGGGACGGATCACCCGCGCCGAGAGCAGATACTCACACCCCAACCGGAACAGCAGTGTCGGCGAATCATGTTCCATCGCCCGCGCCAGCAAGAACTCGTTCAACTCCTTCAACTCCATCGTGCTCGCCGACCGCCACCCCAGATACTGCGCCACCAACCGGAGATGCTCGGTGCGCGTCTGTGCACGCTTCCCGTACGAATCGATCAGCGACACATCAACATCCAGTTGCTGCGCCAACCGCGCCACCGCCACCGCAGGTGCGGAAGCCACTTTGTCCGGCACGAACCCCAGCCACGGCAGCGCACACAATGCCACCGACAAACCCAGCCGCTCCGCCGGGCCGCGCCCGCGACCAGGTGTCAGAAAGGCGATGTCAGCCGGAGTAAGCGTGAAGTGCCGGAACAACTCCTCGCGGCTGATATCCGGGAACTCGCGCAGCCGCGCCAACTCCTCGGCCGCGAACACCTGCATCGCCACGAAACCCAACCTCCAGCACGCCGACCAACCTCATCGGCAGCCAAGCCAAGCACCAATCACGATGCCCCGCAGGACAAACGAGGAGTGTGCTATCTCAGCTGGTCGAGCCATTGTCGTTGTTTTTCGTCCGGGACCCCTCGACGCGCCGGACAAGTCGGAGGTCCGGTCAGCCGGTGACGGGGCGACTCGAGATCAGATCCAGGGCGATGTCGACGATCATGTCCTCCTGACCGCCGACCAGCCCGCGGCGGCCGACTTCGAGTAGCAGCGCGCGAGCATCGATGCCGTAGCGTGTCGCCGCGTTCTCCGCGTGCCGGAGGAACGAGGAATACACGCCGGCGTATCCAAGGGTCAGGGTCTCGCGGTCGACCTGCACTGGCCGGTCCCGGAGTGGGCGTACCAGATCGTCGGCGGCGTCCTGGAGTGCGAACAGGTCGCAATCGTGTTGCCAGCCTTGCAGTTCGGCGACCGCGATGAACGGCTCGATCGGGCAGTTGCCCGCCCCCGCGCCTTGACCGGCCAGCGAGGCGTCGACGCGGGTCGCGCCCTCCTCGACAGCGACGACGCTGTTGGCCACCGCCAGCGATAGATTCTCGTGAGCGTGGATGCCGATCTGGGTGTCGGGCGCGAGCACGTCGCGATAGGCGCGGAGCCGCTCGCGCACACCGTCCATGGTCAGCCGCCCGCCCGAGTCGGTGACGTAAACGCACTGTGCGCCATAGGATTCCATCAGCGCCGCCTGTGCGGCCAGCTGCGCGGGCGCGGCCATGTGGCTCATCATGAGGAACCCGGAAACATCCATGCCCAGTTCGCGGGCGGTGGCGATGTGCTGTGCGGCGATATCGGCCTCGGTGCAGTGGGTGGCGATCCGAACCGACCGCACGCCGAGCTCGTAGGCGCGCCGCAAATCGGCGATGGTGCCGATACCCGGCAACAGCAGTGTCGTCAGCACGGACTTCCGCACGGCCGCGGCGGCGGCCTCGAGCCACTGCCAGTCGGTGTGACTGCCAGGCCCGTAGTTGACCGAACCGCCCGCCAACCCGTCACCGTGCGCGACCTCGATCGCGTCGACCCCCGCCGCGTCCAGCGCCGACACGATCGCGCCGACATCACCGGGCGAAATGCGGTGGCGGATGGCGTGCATCCCGTCGCGCAGGGTCACATCCTGGATGTAGAGCCGCCGGGTCATCGGTCCACCTCGATTCCAGCCCGCGCCGGGCCGATCGCCGCGACCGCGTCGCGACCTGCGATGCGTTCGGCCACGCGCAGCGCCGCCGAGGTCATGATGTCGAGATTGCCCGCGTACGCGGGCAGATAGTGGGCCGCGCCCTCCACCTCGAGGAACACCGACACCTGGGTGAGCGGGCCGAGGCCCGGCGGGACCAGGGTGTGCACGTCCTCGGCGACCGAGGCGAATTGCACCTGCTGCTTGAGCCGGTATCCGGGCACGTACTGCGCGACCCTGTCGGCCATCTCGGCGACCGAGGCCGCGATCGCCTCACGGTCGGCGTCGCCGATGAGACAGAACACGGTGTCGCGCATGATCAGGGGCGGTTCGGCCGGATTGAGGACGATGATCGCCTTGCCGCGCGCCGCACCGCCGACCGATTCGATGGCGCGCGACGTGGTTTCGGTGAACTCGTCGATATTGGCGCGCGTGCCGGGTCCCGCGGACTTCGAGGCGATCGAGGCCACGATCTCGGCGTAGTGCACCGGGGTCACGGCCGCGACGGCGGCCACGATCGGAATGGTGGCTTGACCGCCGCAGGTGACCATGTTGACGTCGTCGCTGCCGTCGTCCAGCAGCCGGTCGAGATTGACCGGCGGGACCACGAACGGGCCGATCGCGGCGGGGGTGAGGTCGACGAGCTTCTTGCCGAAGGGACGGAGCTTCTCGGCGTTCGCGACATGGGCTTTGGCCGAGGTGGCGTCGAAGACGATGTCGATCTCGTCGAAGTTCGGCAGTGCGATCAGGCCGTCGACACCATCGGCCGTCGTCGGAATGCCGAGGCGGCGGGCCCGGGCGAGCCCGTCGGAACCGGGGTCGATGCCGACCATCGCGCCCACGCGCAGGGTGTCGGACAGCCGCAGCACCTTGAGCATCAGATCGGTGCCGATGTTTCCGGAACCGATGATCGCCACCGAGGTCGTGGTGGATTCGGACACGTTCATGAGAACTCTTTCGGGGAGAAGACGGCATCGACGGATCCGAGCGGCTCGATCTCGGCGCGGATGCGCGCACCCGGCGGCGCGGGCGCCATCGGACCCAGCGCGCCCGACAGCACGACCTGCCCGGCGCGCAGCGGATCCCCGTACGCGCGAGCGGCATCGGCGAGCCAGGCCAGCGCCAGCAGCGGATCGCCGAGGCACGCCGCGCCCGCGCCCTCCGAGACGAGCACGTCGTCGGCGAACATGCGCATGGTCACCGCCCTGGGCTGGAACTCCGCCAGGGTCAGGCGATCTCGGCCGAGCACGTACAGACCACTCGAGGCGTTGTCTGCGATGGTGTCGGTGATGGTGATGTCCCAGTCGGCGATGCGGCTGTCGACGATCTCGATCGCGGCGACGGCGTAGTCGACCGCCGCGCGAACCCGCTCGAGGCTCAGCTCGCCGTCGGCGAGATCGGCGCCGAGCACGAACGCGACTTCGGCTTCGGCCTTGGGTTGCAGCAGACGATCGGAGGGCACCGCGGGCAGCGAGCTGACATCCATGTCGTCGAACAGGACGCCGAAATCGGGTTGATCGACCCCGACCTGGCGCTGGACGGCCGGTGCGGTCAGCCCGATCTTGCGCCCGACGATCCGCGCGCCGGACGCGAGGCGGCGGCGCGTGCCTTCGGCCTGCACGGCATAGGCACCCGGCACATCCCCGGCGGGGATCAGATCGCGGATCGACGCTGTGGGACAACCGGATTCGCTTGCCTGCGCCAAGAGCTCGGCCGCCTGCCGGATGCCGGGGGTCGCGACTCGACTGGTGTTCACGAAGCCTCCTGTCGGCGGCCGGTCGCGGTGGTGACGGCGAATCCGGCGATCCACTCGGGAATGGCCTCGTAGAAGCGGTAACCGAGTTCGTAGTCGCCGGACGCGGCGAGCGCGGCGTAGGCCGCGATCCAGGTCCGCACCTCGTGTGCGGATCCACCGCCCTCGCGTCCCATCCATTCGACGGTCCAGTCGTCGAAGGCCGCGAGATCGTTGTGCTGCAACAGATCCAGCAGCTGGCTGTCCCACTCGGGATTGATGGGGATCATGCCGGTCGATCCGGCCGCGTAGGCGCGGCCTGCCTCGACCACACGGCCCTCGCCCTTGGCGCGCTGTTCCGGTGTCGGTGGATGTCCCTCGATCAGCGCGTCGGCCACCCGCGGCGGAGCGCCGGCGAGCACCGGCACCGGCGGGTCGTGGGAGAGCCCGCCCGACCCGAGGAACAGCACGCGACGATCGAGTTCCGCGGCGGCTTGGCCGATCGCGGTGCCCAGTGCGCGCACCCGGGCGACCGGGCCGAGGGGAGTGGCGACACCGTTGACGAACACCGGGACCACCGGAACCCGGTCGATCCCGCCGAACAGCATCTCCAGCGGCTGCGCGAAACCATGATCGACGGTCATGCGCGCCGACACTGTGAGGTCGATTCTGCGGGCGAGCACCCCGGCGGCCAACTGCTCGGCGGCGGCGGTGTCGACCGTCAACGGCCCAGCGGCGGAATCGAAGTCGCCGACCGCGTGCGCCGCGGTGGCCAGACAGAACGGGGGCATCTCCCGGTAGAAGAATCCGTTGTAGTGATCGGGTGCGAACAGCACCACCAGCTCGGGGTCGAAGGTGCGGACGAACTCGCGTGCGATGGCGATGGCGTGATCGACCCGGGCGAGAACCTCGGGTGCGGGATCGTTCTTGCCGATCAAGGGTGAATGGGACAGGCCGACGGCTGCCGCGGTCATAGCTGACTCCTGAGGATCGCCGTGCGTCACGGCTGCGGGGCGGAGGGATGGACGACGACCTTGCCGGTGAGGGTGCCGTCGATCATGAGCTGGAAGCCCTTGTGAATGTCGGTGAGCGGCATGGTCCGATCGATCACCGGTCGCACCCCGGTGGCTTCCATCATGCGCAGCATCGCCACCAGCTCGGCGCGCGTACACCCGGTGGAACCGAGGATGCGCTGTTGCAGATAGAAGACCCGGTTGAGCGCCGCGGACGGATCTCCACCGCTGGTCGCGCCCGCCACCACCACCGCGCCGCCGGGCCGCAGCGACTTCAGCGAATGTTCCCAGGTGGCCGCGCCGACGGTTTCGATGACGACGTCGACGCGTTCGGGCAGCCGCTCTCCGGTCGGCACCGCCAGTCGCGCACCCCATCGCACGGCCGCGGCGCGTTTGCCGGCGCTGCGGCTGGTCGCGTACACCACCGCACCCGCGGCGGCGGCGAGCGAGATCGCGGCCGAGGCGACACCGCCACCGGCGCCTTGCACCAGAACCCGGTCGCCAGGCTTGATCTCGGCCTTGGTGAACAGCATTCGGTAGGCGGTGGTCCAGGCGACCGGCAGGCATGCGGCTTCGTCGAACGACAGCCAATCCGGCTTCGGGATCAGATTGCGGCGCGGCACCGCGACGTACTCGGCGAACGTGCCGTCGTAGCGTTCCGACATCAGGGCCCGCGCCGGATCGAGCGTCTCGTCCCCGCCGCCCGCGTCGGAATCGGCGATGACCGGATGCACGATTACGGGGTTGCCGTCGCTGTCGTGGCCTGCCGCGTCGCAACCGAGCACGATGGGCAGCCGGTCGGCGGGATGGCCGACTCCGCGCAGGGTCCACAGATCGTGCATGTTCAACGACGTCGCCGCGACCCGCACCAGCGTCCAACCCGGTTGCGGCTGCGGGATTTCGACATCGTGCACCACCAGACCCGACAGTGGGTCGGTAGCGCTCTGGGAGATGGCTTGTGCAGCGAGCATGCCGCCACCGTCGCCCGAACAGGGCGGTCGAGAACAGTCGTCGTGCCGTCCTGCGGAACGGTTGCTGGATAAGGCAGGCGTTCGGCGGCTTTGCTGATCGGCATGACCTCCACCATCGAACCCACGTCCGGTCGCGACGCGGCGTGCGCGGCCCCGTGCGGTGCGCTGCGACGCCCCGCGGACCTGGTCCGCACCGTCGATGTCTCGGGCCTGGTCGACGCCGAGGGCGGTCTGCTCGATCGCGCGATCTTCACCGACGAGCAGCTCTACCGACAGGAAATGCGCCGGGTGTTCGCGCCGAGTTGGCTGTTTCTGGCGCACGCCGAGCAATTCCGCAGACCGGGCGACTTCTTCACCACGTTCATGGGCGAAGACCCGGTGATCGTGACGATGGACAAGAACAAGCGCATTCGGGCCTATCTGAATTCGTGCCGCCATCGCGGCGCTCGCGTGTGCCGCGCCGATTTCGGCACGACCCGCAATTTCACCTGCACCTATCACGGCTGGGCCTACGACCTGGACGGGCGGCTGGTGTCGATCCCCAATCGCGAGGGCTACCCGGATTCCTTCGACGCCGACCAGTGGGGGCTGGTCGAGGTGCCCCATGTCGAGTCCTATCGCGGCCTGGTCTTCGGCACCTGGCATCCGCGGCCGATGAGCCTGCGCGAATACCTCGGTGAGATGGCCTGGTACATGGACGCGATGCTCGACCACGACGACGCGGGCACCACGGTCGTCGGCGGCGTGCACAAATGGGTGCTCGAAGGCAATTGGAAGCTGGCCGCCGAACAGTTCGCCACCGACTGGTACCACGTCAACAGCAGCCACGCGTCGGCGCTGATGGTGCTGTCGCCGACCAAGAATCCCAAGACCGAGGTCGTGCATCGCAGCGGCCGCCAGTACGTCGGGCAGAACGGGCACGGCGCGGGGTTCCCGGTGCATCCGAAGAACCGCTTCAACGCCAAGACGGTGCACGAATGGACCGACTACGACGCGTTGCGCGCGCGGTTGGGCGATGCGCGCGTGGAGGGTCCGCTCACCGACGGCCACGCCACGGTGTTCCCGAACTTCTCCTACCTTCCGGTGATCGGCACCGTCCGGGTCTGGCATCCCAAAGGACCCGATCGCATGGAGGTCTGGTCGTGGACGGTGGTCGACAAGTCGATGCCCGAGGAAGTCCGTGAAGCCCAGCGGCTGTACAACCTGCGCACCTTCGGACCCAGCGGCATCTTCGAGCAGGACGACGGCGAGAACTGGAGCGAGGTGCAGGCCATCTCGCACGGCTTCATCACCAATCGCGTCCCGTTGAACTACCAGATGGGCATGGGTTCCGAGCGGGACGACGGCCGCCATCCCGGCCGGACCAGCGAGCTCTACAGCGACGCGGCCGGGCGCGCGTTCTACGGCCGCTGGCGGGACCTGATGAACACCCCCGCCTGGCACGAGGAGGAAATTCGTTGAACACCACCGGAATCCGGGTCGCGGCACTCGACGACATCCCCATCGGCGAAGGCATCGCGATCGACAGGTCGATCACCGGCACCGCGGACCACATCGCGCTGCTGCGCGACGACGACGGCGCGGTCTACGCGTTGAACGACACCTGCCCGCACGAGGTCGCTTCCCTGGCCGAGGGCTGGGTGGAGGGCGGATTCGTCGAATGCCCGATGCACGCCAGCAAATTCTGTTTGAAAAGCGGTGCGGTGCAGAGCCTTCCGGCGACAGAGGACGCGCGCACCCATCGTGTCGAGGTGCGTGACGACGAGGTGTTCGTCTTCCCGGGTGAGACACCGTGACCGCCGTCGCGATCGTCGGTGGCGGTATCGCCGGAGTGAGCACCGCGGCGGCGCTGCGCTCGGGTGGATTCGTCGGCGACATCACCCTCGTCGACGCGGGAGAGTTCCCCTACGATCGGCCGCCGCTGTCCAAGGACTTCCTGACCGGCGCGAAGACGCTGACCGACATCGCATTACAGCGTCCGGGCTGGTACGACGACAACAAAGTACGCCTGATCACGCGGCGGACGGTGACCGCGTTGCGGCCGGGCACCGGACAGGTCGAGCTGTCCGACGGGACGGCGGTGACGGCCGATCGCGTCGTGCTGGCGACCGGCGGCCGAGCGGTGCGCCCACCTGTCCCCGGCGTGCAGAGCGAGCGGGTCCACGTGCTGCGCACCGCCGAGGACGCGCTACGCCTGCGTGCGCAGTTGCAGCCCGGAGCGCGCGTGCTCGTGGTCGGCGCCGGATTGATCGGCGCCGAAGTCGCGTCCACCGCAGTCGATCTGGGCTGCGCGGTGACGCTGGTCGATCCGGTGCGCCCACCGCTCGCGGCGGCCGTGGGGCCGATGACGGCCGACTGGCTGCACCGTCAGCACGCCCGGCGCGGCATCGTCACCATGCGGACCTCGGTGCGGTCACTGCTCGACGATTCGGGCCTGATCCATGCCGACTTGGCCGACGACCGCGGCAGCCACACCTTCGATCTGGTCGTCCTCGGCGTCGGCATGGCCCCCGACACCGCGATGGCCGTCGCGGCCGGACTCGACGTCGATCGCGGAATCCTCGTCGACCACACCCGCACCACGAGCAACCCCGCGGTGCTTGCGGTCGGTGACGCCGCGCGCGTGCGCCGCGACGGGATCGCCCTACCGCGGGCCGAGCACTGGGAAGCGGCCCAGCAGGACGGGGTCCGCGCCGCGGCCACGATCCTCGGCATCGATCCACCCGCCGACGGCGCGCCGTGGTTCTGGACCGACCGCCACGGCGTGCACGTCGAAGTGGTCGGTGCGATGGCCGAAGCCGAACACACCGTCTGCCGAGGCGTTTTCGGTGAACCGCCGTTCTGCGCCTTCGGGCTGTCGGGGGATCGGGTCGTCGCGGCGGTCGCGGTGGGCGATTCGACCGCGGCGCGTGCCGCGCGTCGCCTGATCGACCGCGCCGTCGCGGTGCACCCCGAGCAATTGACCGACACCGCAGTCGACCTCAAGCGGCTGGTGCGCGGATGAGCCGCCCGCGCGCCCTCATCGAGAAGGGATACCCGACGCCGTGAGCACCATCACCGCACCCGGTGTCAGAGCCGACCGCGACATCCACTTCGAGGTGGAGCAGTTCTACTACCTGGAAGCCGAGCTACTCGACGACGGGAGGTTCGCCGACTGGCTCGACCTGCTCGCCGACGACCTCGACTACTGGATGCCCACGCGTACCAACCGATTACGACGCCAGCAGGCGCTGTCGGTCGCCGCCCGCGGCGAGGCCGCCTATTACGACGAGACCAAGGACAGTCTGGCCTGGCGGATTCGGCGCTTCGATTCCGGAATGGCATGGGCCGAGGACCCGCCGTCGCGGACCCGCCACCTGGTGACCAATGTCGTCGCACACCACGTGGATCCGACCGAGCATCCCGGATTCACACCGCGGGACCTGCTGGTGCGGTCGGCGTTCCTGGTCTACCGCAACCGCCTGGAGCACGAGGAGAACGTCTTCGCCGGTCGGCGTACCGACGTCCTTCGTCGCCGCGGTGACGGCCTGCTGGTCGCCCGCCGCAGCATTCTGCTGGACCAGAACGTTCTGCGCGCCAAGAACATTTCCACATTCTTCTGATCCCGAAAGGCACAGCCATGTCCGCCCCTTCCGGCCTCGACCACACACCACTGACGTTCACCCGTCACACGATCGCCACCACCGCCGGGTCGATAGCCGTCACCGAGGTCGGCGCCGGGCCCGCGCTGGTGATGCTGCACGGCGGCGGCCCCGGCGCCTCCGGCGTCAGCAACTATCACCAGAACCTGCCCGCGCTCGCCCAGCGATTTCGGGTGATCCTGCCCGACCAACCGGGATTCGGCGACAGCTACCGCCCGACCGAGGTCGATCTCGACCGGCACTCGATCACCGAGATCGCGGTTACCGCTATCTTCGAGGCACTGGACCGACTCGAGGTGCGACGTTTCCACCTGCTCGGCAACAGCCTCGGCGGCGCGGCCGCGATCGCGATGGCGCAGACCCAACCCGACCGTATCTCGGGCCTGGTGCTCATGGCGCCCGGCGGTGGCTGGCTGCCCTTCGGACCCACCCCGACCGAAGGGCAGAAGGAGATGTTCCGCTACTACAACGGCGGCGGGCCGAGCGAGAAGAAGATGGCCGCCTTCATCCGCACCATGGTCTTCGACCACAAACAGTTCGGGCAGGACGTGGTCAAGGCCCGCTACGATGCCTCGCTGGAGCAGAGCCACATCGATTTCTATCACCGGTACAACGCCGCGTTCGGCAAACGGCACGGAATGGACCCGCTGTGGCGGGATCTGCACAAGATCACCGCACCCACCCTGCTGCTGTGGGGCCGTGACGATCGGACCATCACCCTCGACGGCGCCCAGATCATGCTCCGCAACATTCGCGACGTTCAGATGCACATCTTCGGATCCTGCGGACACTGGGTGCAGCTCGAGCGTGCCCGTGAATTCGAGCGCCTGGTCGGCGATTTCCTGGGAGAGCTGTCGTGACGGGCTGGCTCGAGGGATACGTCGCCCTGGTCACCGGAGGCGGATCCGGAATCGGGCGTGCCGTCGCCGAGCGGTTCCTCGCCGAGGGAGCCTCGGTCACCGTCCTCGGCAGAGACCTCGACCGGCTGGAGAAGGTCGTCGCCGACAGCGCCGATCCCGAACGGATGCACGCGGTCGAAGCCGACGTGCGCGATTCGGGGCAACTGCACGACGCGGTCGCCGAAACCGTCTCCCGTTTCGGCAAACTCGACACCCTCGTGGCCAACGCGGGCATCTGGGACTTCCAGCGTCAGCTCACCCGGCTGACCCCCGCCGAGCTGTCGGACACCTTCGACGAACTGTTCGCCGTCAACGTCAAGGGGTACCTGCTGGCCGCCGAGGCGGCCTGGCGTGCCCTGGTCGAGACCCGCGGCAGCATCGTGATGACGCTGTCGAACGCCTCCTTCTACGTCAACGGCGGTGGACCCGTCTACACCGCGAGCAAGCACGCCTGCCTGGGCCTGATGCGTGAACTGGCCTACGAACTCGCACCCAAGGTCCGCGTCAACGGCGTGGCATGCGGCGGCATGAACACCGACCTGCGCGGCCCGGAATCGCTTGCCATGCACGGCCGTTCCCTGGCCGATTCCTTTGCCGAACGGCCCGCGAACGCCGCGCCCCCGCCGATCCCTCTGCACGACTCCAGCGTCGACCCCCGCGATTTCACCGCGGCATACGTGCTGCTCGCCTCCCGCGAACAGAGCGGACCCATCACCGGCCAGGCGTTGGCGGTCGACGGCGGCATCGGCGTCCGTGGCTTCGCGACGCCTGCCGGCGGCGACCACTTGTGAATCGCTGGTCGAAAGCACCGACCCGGCGAGGTCGAGCCGCGGGCTGGTCCGAATTCACCGCCGCGCTGTCCATCGCCGGGCCTGCCCGTCATCTGGACGCCGACCGTATCGAACCGGTGCTTGGCGGACCTGCGCGGCGTCACGAGCCTGATCCGACCATGTCGGTGGACCGAGTGCGTTCGACGCCACCGACGGCGTAGATTGTGTGTATCCCGAGGTTACTCACAAGTAGGAGGCAAGGATGCCCGCGCCGGAAGCCGGAGTCTTCGACCGTCTGAGCGCGCTCGCCGCGATCGACGATCACGAAGCTCGCTCGCGCAAGACGATCGCCGAGACGTTCACCGGCAAGCCGCTCGGCTCGGTGCCGGTCGGCACCGCGGAGGACGTGGCGTCGGCATTCGCGAAGGCCAGGTCCGCGCAGGCGCGCTGGGCCGCCCGCCCCGCCGCGGAGCGCGCCGCGGTGTTCGAGCGTTTCCGCGCGCTGATCATCGCCGAGCGCGAATCCCTGATGGACGTCATCCAGGCCGAGACCGGCAAGGCGCGCTGGGCGGCCCAGGAAGAGATCATGGGCATGATGTTCGCGGCCCGCTACTTCGCCAGGGTCGCGCCCGGACTGCTGCGGCCGCGGAACGTGCCCGGCGCCTTCCCCGTGCTGAACCGCGCCGCGGTGCACACCCAGCCCAAGGGCGTGGTCGGCGTGATCTCGCCGTGGAACTACCCGATGGTGCTGTCCATCGGCGACTCGATACCCGCTCTCCTCGCGGGCAACGCGGTGGTGGTCAAGCCCGACAGCCAGACCCCGTACTCCGCGCTGGCCGCCGCCGAGCTGCTCTACCGTGCGGGCCTGCCGCGCGACCTGCTCGCCGTGGTGCCCGGCCCCGGCTCGGTGGTCGGCACCGCCATCGTGGACGCCTGCGACTACCTGATGTTCACCGGCTCCTCGGCCACCGGCCGGGCGCTGGCCGAACAGTGCGGGCGCAGGCTCATCGGCTTCTCGGCCGAGCTGGGTGGCAAGAACCCGATGATCGTCACCCGCGGCGCGAACCTGGACAAGGCCGCCAAGGCCGCGGTGCGCGCGTGCTTCTCCAACGCGGGTCAGCTGTGTATCTCGATCGAGCGCCTCTATGTCGAGAAGGCGGTCGCCGACGAGTTCACCGCGAAGTTCGTCGCCGCGGTGCAGGGCGCGAAACTGGGCGCGGCCTACGACAATTCGGCCGACATCGGCAGCCTCATCTCCGAGGCGCAGCTGGAGACGGTCACCAAGCACGTCGCCGACGCCACCTCGAAGGGCGCCAAGGTGCTCGCGGGCGGCAAGGCGCGCCCCGACCTGGGCCCGCTGTTCTTCGAGCCGACGGTGCTCGCCGACGTGACCGACGAGATGGAGTGCGGTCGCAACGAGACCTTCGGCCCGCTGGTGTCGATCTACCCGGTCGACTCGGCGGAGGACGCCATCCGGCTGGCCAACGACACCGAATACGGCCTCAATGCCAGCGTGTGGGCGGAGAGCAAGTCGGCGGGCGAGAAGATCGCGCAGCGACTGCATGCCGGCACCGTGTGCGTCGACGAGGGCTACGCCCCGGCGTGGGGCACCACCGCGGCCCCGATGGGCGGCATGGGCATCTCCGGCGTCGGGCGCAGGCACGGCGCGGACGGCCTGCTGAAGTTCACCGAGCCGCAGACGGTCGTGGTCACCAGGTTCATGAATCTGGATCCGCCGCCGATGGTTTCGCACGACCTGTGGCAGCGCTTCCTGATGCTCGTCGCGCGCAGCCTCCGGTTCCTGCCCGGCCGCTGATCCGCGCACGGCCTGCCGGTGTCGCCGACTGGTGAGGTCGCCTATTCATCTGTCGCAGATTCGCGCCCCGGACGACGCCCGTCTGAACCACAGCTCCGGACTGACGGGTGTGCATGCCGGAACAGCTCTGTGTTGGTTTGCAGGCGCGGGCTTGTTCGGCGGTGATCCCGACGACCGGGGCGGGCATCTGTTGGACGTGCTGGCGCATTGCCGATGTCCGGCCCGGAACATTCGGAACGCCAAGGACTTTCAGCAGGCCGCCCAGCGTCTCCGGATACATCGGTTGTCCTGCCCGCAGGCTGATCCGGCTACCGGGGCAGTGATCAGGCGTCGAGAGGCGCATACCACTGCGCGTTGCGCAGCAGGATCCGCGTGCGGGGGTTGCCGTCCCACTCCACATCGAGGCCGTGCTTCTCCAGGCGTGGTACCGCGTCATCGGTGATCACGGTGTTGAGATCGGCCAGGTAGGCGGCCTCTTTGTCGGCTTCGGACAGTTGCGAATACGCCTCTTGGTCGAAGTCCGCCGGCGGGAACAAGCCGTAGTTCAAGTACACATAGCCGCTGTCGACGAGTGTCTCGGTGTCCTGCTGGTGGAAGAAGACGTAGCCGCGCCAGTGCCGGGAGCCGTTCATTTCGCTACCGATCTCGGCGGTACCACACGTGCCGCAGCAGGTGAAGTTTTGCCGGGCGAGGATGCCGGCCTCGTTCAGCTCCCCAAAAGCTCGATCGAGGTTGGTGCCGGTCTGCTCCGGCGTCCACTGCGCCTGCTGCTCGATGCGGGCTTCGCGGGCCGTCTCGAACGCCGCGTAGAGCCGGTCGCCGGTGAGATCCCAGCCCTCCTGCTCGGCATCGACGAATTCGTCTGCATCGGCATTGCCCGCCACCAGCCACGACCAGATTTTCTCGGTCAGCGCCTGCTCGTCGGCGGGGTCCAAGCCGTATCCGGTGAGGGCGAAACCGGCGGGCATCTCGTTGTAGGGCCACAACGTCACGGTGGCGGAGCGTAACACGCAGACGACGTGGCAGACGGCGATGTGGTGCGGTACAGAGGGAGGGACATGGTCCGGATGGAGCCGTAAACGGCGCTGCACGCGGACAATCTGCCTGTCATCGCCCTGGATCGGTACCGGGCCAGGGGAACATTTTTCCAATCTCCGGAGTGACTGATCGGTCGATAGTGGTGTTCACCTCGGGTGCGGTCGGCGAGCCGAACGCAACTCGAACCCCTTACCCCGATAGACGACGAGAGGACACGTGTCGTGATCGATATGGAAACCTCAGCGCAAAGTGCTGGAGAGCAGTCAGCGGCGATGAGACTGCTGCTGGCTTGCGGTGTCGTTGCTCCGCTGCTCAACATTGTTGTCATTCTCGTCCTCGGGGCTGTACGCCCTGACTACAACGCCTGGGTAGTCCCCGACAGCAACCTCGAACTGGGGCCTGGTGGGTGGATGCAAGTAACCAACTACATCGTCACCGGAACGCTCCTGCTCGCTTTTGCCATCGGGATGAGGCTGCTTCTGCGTACAGGACGTGGTTCCAGCTGGGGGCCCATCCTGCTCGGCATCTATGGCTTCACCTTCGTCGCCATCGGGCCTGTCCTTCCCGACCCGTCGCTAGGTTACCCACCAGGAGCGTCCGAAGCGCTAACCATTCACGGCGCCATTCATAGTCTCTTAGGTCTGGTTCAGTTCACTTCGCTGACTGCGGCTTGCTTCGTGTTGGCACGGCGCGATGAGGCGCTCGAAAGTCGGGCCTGGTCCTGGTATTCGGTTGCCACTGGCCTGCTGGTCGTCACCTCTTATGTCGCCTTCGTCCTCACCGCCAAATTGGTAGACGAGGGACCAGCGGGGCTCATTGAACGAATTGGGATCATTGCCGGCGGCATGTGGGTTGCCTTGTTGGCGATCCGCCTGATGAGCCAAGCACCAACCACCCGACCCGCACCCTGAACGCGAAAACCGTGCTCTACCAGGCAGCTACGCCATATCCGCCCGATTTTCGGCCGGTCGGCGGCCCCCTGCCGCCGGAATTCGACCGCGTCTTCGGGGCCCTGGCCGGCTCGGTCTGCGGTCGAGCCGGCCAGATCCCCGTCGCCGGCTCTCAGGTGAGCCGGTCGGCACCGGTGGGCGGCGGCGGGCCTGCCGCCAATGCCGCCGCTTCCTCGTCGGTGAGCAGCCGGGACCGGATGAGGAAACGCACGCCGAGGGGCGCCTCGAGCGAGAAGCCGCTCCCGCGCCCCGACACCACGTCCACGGTGAGGTGCGTGTGTTTCCACAGCTGGAACTGATCGGCGCTCATCCAGAATTCGGTGTGCCACGGTAGCTGCCCCAGCAGCACGTCGGCGGCACCGACCCGGAATTCGCGGGCCGGGAAGCACATGGGCGAGCTGCCGTCGCAGCATCCGCCGGACTGATGGAACCGCACCGGCCCGTGGTGTTCTATCAACCGGCGCAGCACCACTCGCGCCGCGTCGGTCATGCCGACGCGATGAACCCGGTTCTGCATGAGAGTGATCCGATTCCGCATCAGAAGAATCCGAGCTTGGTAGGGGAGTAGCTCACCAGCAGGTTCTTGGTCTGCTGGTAGTGGTCGAGCATCATCTTGTGGTTCTCCCTGCCGATCCCGGACTTCTTGTATCCGCCGAAGGCGGCGTGCGCGGGATAGGCGTGATAGCAGTTGGTCCACACCCGGCCCGCTTTGATCGCCCGGCCCATCCGGTAGGCGGTGGCGCCGTCCCTGGTCCACACGCCCGCGCCGAGGCCGTAGAGGGTGTCGTTGGCGATCCGGACCGCTTCGTCGACGGTGTCGAAGCGGGTCACCGCGACCACGGGTCCGAAGATCTCCTCCTGGAAGACGCGCATGGTGTTGTCGCCCTCCAGAATGGTGGGCTGAATGTAGTACCCGCCGGGCAGTCCGTCCACCTTGCGTGCTTCCCCTCCGCTGAGTACGCGGGCGCCCTCCTGCCTGCCGATGTCGATATAGGACAGGATCTTCTCGTACTGATCGTTGCTGGCTTGGGCTCCGATCATGGTGGCGTCGTCGAGCGGGTGCCCGCCCTCGATGGCCGCGGTCCGCTCCAGGCAGCGAGCCAGGAACTCGTCGTAGATGGACGAGTGGATCAGCGCGCGCGACGGGCAGGTGCACACCTCGCCCTGGTTGAGCGCGAACATCACGAAGCCTTCGACGGCCTTGTCCAGGAACGCGTCGTCGTCGGCCATGACATCCGGCAGGAAGATGTTGGGGCTCTTGCCGCCCAGTTCCAGGCTGACCGGGACGATGTTCTCGCTGGCGTACTGCATGATGAGCCGCCCGGTGGTGGTCTCGCCGGTGAACGCGATCTTCGCGACCCGCGGACTGGTGGCCAGCGGTTTGCCCGCCTCGACGCCGAAACCGTTGACCACGTTCAGGACTCCGGGCGGCAGCAGATCGGCGATCAACTCCACCACGAGCAGGATCGAGGCGGGCGTCTGCTCGGCGGGCTTGAGCACCACGCAGTTCCCCGCGGCCAGGGCGGGCGCGAGTTTCCACGCGGCCATCAGGATCGGGAAGTTCCATGGAATGATCTGCCCGACCACGCCGAGCGGCTCGTGGAAGTGGTAGGCGACGGTGTCGGCGTCGATCTGGGAGATGCCGCCCTCCTGGGCGCGGATGACGCCGGCGAAGTAGCGGAAATGGTCGACCGCCAAAGGCAGGTCGGCGGCCAGGGTTTCGCGGACCGGTTTGCCGTTGTCCCAGGTTTCGGCGACCGCGAGCGGCTCGAGGCTGTTCTCGATGCGCGCGGCGATCTCGAGGAGAATGTTCGCGCGCACGGTCGGCGAGGTCGCGGCCCACGCCTCGGCCGCGTGATGGGCGGCCTCCAGCGCCATATCGATGTCGGCGGCGCTGGAACGGGCGACAGAGCAGAAGGTTTCCCCGTCGACCGGGGAGGGATTGTCGAAGTAGCGGCCCTCGATCGGAGCGGCCCAGTCGCCTCCGATGAAGTTGTCGTAGCGGGTGGCGTAACCGACTATGGCGGCGTCGGAACCCGGTTTGGCGTAGATCATCGCAATCACTCCTCGCGCGAAAGCCATCGACGCACGCCACTATGAACGGCGAAGGTTGGCGGGAGGTTGGTGGCCGGGATCAACTGTGCCGGGCGTTGTGCAGCCGGGCGGCGACGACCGCGCGGCGCACGTCGTCGGTGGGCAGCAGCCGCAAAGCGTGCTCGTGCACCGCGATATCGCCCCCGGCGCGCTCGCCGAAGGCGATGGCGTGCTCGGGTCGATCGCTGGCCAGGACCGCGGTGCGAATGCCGACATCGAGGTAGTCGCGCCATTCGACGACGCCCGGGGTGTCGGAACCGGGGAGCAGCGGGCCGCGATAGTGCCACACCGCGCCCGAGGTGTCGCCCGAGGTGATGGCGGCGAGCAGGTCGACGGCGTCGCAGGACAGCGGTCCGGTCAGGGTGTAGCGGCGGTTGGCTATCTCACCTCCGGTGGCCCGGCGCAGATGCGAGACATCGGCTTTCAGCGTGCTCGTCGAGATCGAGCGATCGCCGTACACCGCGGCGTGCAGCTGATCGGGGGTGTAGCCGTCCGGCTCCAGCGCGAGCAGAGCGAGGATCTCCAGCTGCCGCGGCGGCAGCGGCACCGGCCTGCCGTGGCGCAACAGCCGTGCGGTGCCCAGACATTCGAGCCGCACCCGCTCGGCGGGTGGCGGCGCGCTCGTGCGCAGCACCGCCTCGACCGCCGTGACCAGTGATCGCACCGAGGCCATCGCCATCGGATGCGAGCGGCTCCAGTCGCTGGACAGATCCAGCACGCCGAGCAGCCTGCCGTCCGGTGCGTGGATCGGCGCGGCATAGCAGACCCAGCCGTGCAGCGCGGCGACGAGGTGTTCGGCGGCGAACACGGTGGCAGGCTGGTCGTCGTGCAGCGCGAGGGACAGCCCGTTCGTGCCCATATGGCTTTCGTCCCAGCAGCCGCCCGGCGCGAAGTTCACGTCCTCGGCCCGGCGGCGCAGCTTCCGGTCACCGCCGGACCACAGGACCGTGCCCGCCGCGTCGGTGACCACCGCCAGGTACTTCGCGTCCTCGGCGATGCTGCGCATCTGGCCCGCGAGTTCGGTGACGGGGCCGCGCAGCGGGGATTCCGCCCACCGGTCGTCGACCCGGTCGAGTCCGGGTGCGACGGTGCGGCCGGGATCGACGGTGTGCAGCGAGCGCTGCCAAGAGCGTGCCACGTCGGTGCGAAGCACGCTGGAATCGGGACGGATTCGCGCGCGAGGCCCGGCGGTCGATGCCCACCGGGTCCATTCCTTTTCCAGTTCTGCCCGCTGCCGGGTGAGGGTGCGCGACGGTGCCACCTCGGAAAACCCTTGTCGTCGAGTGAACTCGCCTCGTGGACCCATCATGGCGGACGCGCCTGCGCGACGCGCCGGTTTCCGGGCCTAGGCTCGTACTCATGGACAAGCGAGAGCGACCGGCCCGGATCGCCGACGTGCACGCCATCGCGCGCGGGATGCCGCACGTGACCAACGCGGCCGGTCCGCGCGGCAACGCCATCTACCAGGTTGGCGGAAAGTCGTTCGTGTTCTTCCGCACGCCGCGCCCGGATGCCGTGGATCCGCAGACCGGCGAACGCTACCCCGACGTCATCGTCTTCTGGGTGCCCTCGGAATCGGACAAGCAAGCACTCGTACAGGATCCGGACTCGCCGTTCTTCACCACACCGCACTTCGACGGACACCCCTCGGTGCTGGTGCGCGCGTGCCGACTGCACGAAATCACCCTCGGCGAACTCACCGAGATCATCCAGGACGGCTGGCTCGCCCAGGCATCCCGCAAGCGAGCCGCCGACTGGCTCGCCGCCCATCCGCTCCCGCCGAATGCGTGAGTAGCCGGATTGCCCCTGCGTACGAACGCATTTCGGATGGATGCCGGGATTTCCCGGCGCGGCAGGGGTATCAGAGGCCACAATGGGTCGCGGTGTTGCCGATATTTTGATCTGGCCGGGGCTGTCGAGTCTCGGTCGTCCGAGCGCATGAACGCACAGAGGGGCAGGGATCATGGCGGTCGCGGACACACATATCGAGGGGCGGACACGTCGGCCGGAACGGATGCGCGCGACGCTATTCGAGGCCCATCACTCCAGAACCGTCTAGCACGGCCACTGTCTCGCGTCGGCCCCGGCTACCCGGGCCGACCGACCGATCTCCCGGAAATCCGATCCGAAAAGCCGTGTCCGGCCGCGTAGTTCGCCTCCGAGCCGCGGAATCCGCGTAGTCCCATACGCAGGCGACGGGTTTCCTGGGCAGTTACGTTTCTGCACGCACCCAGCGGCACATTCCGGTGCGCCTCGACTTCAGTTGTGGAGACACCCATGCCTGACTTGATCATCCTCCGGCTCTTCCCTGCCGAGCCGATGGCCGCGAACGACTTCACCACCGTGCTGACCGGCCTGAAGATCACGGCCTACGATCTGACCTTCGCCGAGAGTGTCGAGGGAGTGGAGCTCGGTTCCGCCTCCGCCCTCGCCGACCCGCACCTGGGCAGCACCACGAACAATCATGTCGACATCGAGAGCACCCAGCTGCTCCAGCACTACATCGATGTCACCGATCCGTTCGGCGCCACCACTCGCGAGCTGGAAGCGGTGGCCACGGCGGTGATCGTGGTCGATGCGCCCGCGGGGCACACCGAGTACCCGACGCCCACCTCGTTCGATCTGCGGCTCGAACTCACCAAGGGCGGGCTCGGCATCTCCCACCGCAGGCTGCATTACAACGTCGACGTCACCACCCGGCCGAATCTTTCGAACAGCCAGAAGAAGTACTTCGACATGGAGGCCAGCGCGTACGTCACCCTGCCCGCCACCGGCGCCGGACTCGACCCGAACCTCGCTTTCGTCGACCTGCCCTCCGACGGGCAGCCGCCCTCGTTCGACCAGATGGTGCGCGCCATCGACACCGTGCTGGCCGACGACCCCGGCGGCGCGAACGCCACTCTGGTCGGCCGATCCCCGCTCACCCTCGCCGAGAGCCGCCAGATCGCCGCCGAGATCGTCTGGAACCGCACCGCCTACCCACCGCCGCAACCGGACGCGAGGCTCGGGCTCGATCCGTTCGGCGCGCTCTACACCGACCCGCCCGCCGAGGAGACACTCAGCGCCGATGACATCGAAAAGGCGCGCGCCCGTTTCGAAGCCGAACTCAACGGCTACTACGGCACCCACGAGGCCGAGGCGCTGCGGCTGGCGGGGTTCGTGTACTCCGCATCGGCCGCGGTCGCCCAGGAGGTACTCAGCATCAGGGCGACGCAGGCCCGCTTCGACTTCCCGTTGATCACCGACGCCGCTACTCCGACGACCAAACACGCCGCCGGTGTGGCGCTCGTCGAAAACGGCGGCCTCACACCGGCTTACGTGGTGCCCGCAGCGTACTTCTACGCGCTCGGCGCGCAGATGCCCGGGCAGGTCGGTCCGCCGCAGCGGTTCGACATGGCCCGGTTCGCGCTGGAACCGCAAGTGCTCTCGGCCTTCGAGACGGCGGTCGACGGCGGCGTGATCACCGCGCCCGCCGCGCCGTTGACGGTGACCGGTCCCGCGGTCGCGGCCACCCAGGCGGCGCGGCGGCTGCGTGCGCTGGGGGCGGCGGAGAACACACTGACCGAAGTGCCGCTGATCGCGCCGATCGAAGCGCTGGTGACCCGCTGGCTGGCCCACACCGGTCCGAGCACCTCCATCGACACCGATTTCTGGGCGTCCGAGGTGACAGTCAACCCGGGGCCGTACCTGGAACTGCTGCTGCAAGGCGTCACCGCGAATTCAGCCGCGCTGATCGCCGCGATCGAGGCGCCGCCGCTGAACGTCGCGTCCGTCGCCGATCTGGTCGCGGTGACCGATCAGCGGTGGCGAGACTTCTTCGCGGCGAATCCCGCACTGCTGCCCGATTTCACCGCGCCCGGCACGCCCGCGGAACGCACCGAGGCGTTCATCCGGCATCTGCGTACCTTCTTCGACGTCGAGGCCGACCCCGGCAGCGGTGCGCCACCCGAGGTCGGTGCGCCTGCGGAACTGACGCGCTCGCACGACGATGTGTTCGAGAACTTCGTGTCCACGTACCCGGTGTACTCCGGCGGCGTCGACTTCAGCTTCACGACCGCTCCCGATCCGACCGCTGTCGTCGCCACCGTCACCGAGGTGCTGCCGGACGACCCGGCCGCCCAGCAGTGGCTGTTGTTCGCGCTGAACGCCATTCGCGAGCTGTGGGTGGTGACCGACATCGACGCGGGCGAGCTGCGCTTCTCTCTGATCGAGGCGCTCTACGCGCGCGGCTTCACCGCGGCCGCGCAGATCGCCGCGCTCTCGCGGGCCGACTTCCGGTACGCGCTGTCGGGAACGGTCGCCTACGGCTACGCACTCGACATCTACGAGAAGGCCACCCCCGAACAACCCGAGCAACCATGGCCGCCGGGACCGTTCAACCCCGTGAATCCTGACGGCTCGCTGATCGACTGCGTTCCGCCCGAACATCTTTCGCCGCTCGGGCCGGTGGCCTACCTGCACGAGATGTTGCGGGTCTCGGGCGCCTCCAGCTGCGCCGACCCGGTGCCCTACGCCGAGGACACGCTCGGCGACCTGCTCGGCGAGCGTCGCGGTGAGCTCGGCGATCTGGCGGTGACGAAGGCAAACCTGGAGACCACGATCCCGGTCATCGACCTGGTCAACGAAAGCCTCGAGCACCTGGTCACCACGACGCCCGGCGCCACGGCGGGCGCCGTGTACGACACCGCGAACTACGAACTCGCGGGACACCGGCTCGCCGACGACGGCATCGTTGGCGGTCACCCGTTTGCCCACGATCCGCAGACCCTGTTCGCCACGGTGCCGGAGCACTCGTCGCCCGCGACGCCGGTCGCGGTCCCCGCCGCCTACGACGTGCTGCGCACCGACTTCACCCATCCCGACCTGCCCTACCCGCAGGCGCTGGATGTCAACCGCAGCTATCTGCAAGCGCTCGGCGCCAGCCGGTTCTCGGCCATGCGGCACTTCCGCGAGGACATCACCGAACTGGCGATCGACGCCGCGCACGAGCCGGATACGTTCCGCACCCACTACTGGCGTTTTCCGCTGCGGTTGCCGATCGCGCTGGAATACCTGCGAATCACGCCGGAAGAGTACGAGCTGCTCTACAGCCACGACATCGGTACCGAGCCGGCCGAGGGCCGATTGGTGCTGCACGAGGTCTACGGCTATCCGGAACCGGAGATCGAGGAGCGCAGCTGGACCGAATTCGTCCGGGTGGTACCGGAATTCCTGCGCCGCACCGGACTGGATTACTGCGAATTCCTCGACCTCTGGTACAGCGGCTACGTGCCGTTCTGGCGCGAGCAAGGGGGCGGCGAGACCGACGCCGGTCCCCGCGAAGGCGGTGGATTCCCGGACTGCCTGCCCTGCTGCCCGGACGATCTGGTGATCGATTTCGGTGAACAGGACATCGCGGACGCGCTGCGCCGCCTGGCCGTCTTCATCCGGTTGTGGCGGCGGCTGCGCGAACATCCCTGTGCCGCCGTGACTTTCACGCAGCTGGCCGATATCTGCACGGTGCTCGAATTGTTCCGTGACGACACGGTCAACCCGGAGTTCGCGCGGCAGCTGGCCGCGCTGTTCCTGCTGCGGGAATTCCTCTGCCTGCCGTGGGAGGACCCCGACGCGCCGGAACCGACCGCCGCGGCCCCCTCGCACCGCACCCACCTGCTCGCCCTGTGGATCGGCCCCGAGTCACCGCGCTGGGACTGGGCCGTGCGCACCCTCATCGAGCGGATCGACGCGACCGCCGAACGCCTGCGCCCCGAGCTCGCCGAGCAGCCTGAGCTCGCCAAACTGATGGCACGCAACCTCGACTCGCTGTCGCGGCTGGCCGGGTTCGACCCCGATACGGCGACCGATACCTGGCACCGGCAACCGACGGCCACGATCCGTTTCGCCGAGGTGCTGCTGAAGATCTACCTGTCCGAGTTCACCGTCGGCGAGGTGCTGTTCCTGTTTTCCGACGCGCACCTGCGTGGGGACGACCCGTTCCCGCTGCCCGCGGCGAACGAGGCGCACGACGATCCGCTCGCCCTGCCCGACGACGAGGACGCGCACGGTCTGTGGGCGCTGCGGCGCAAGCTGCTCGACGCCACCGCCGAGGACGCCGAGAGCTGGACCTGGGGCCGGATCACCGACGTGCTGGAACGCGAATTCGGTTATGCGCCTTCGGCGCCCGACGACGCGTGGCAGGCCGTGGGCGAACGCTTCTTCCCGTCGGTGCTGGAGCGCGAGGGCATCCTGGTGGCCGCCGACCGTCGCCGGTTCGGCACGCCGTTGGCCGCGGGCGACACCGCGCCCGCGATGTGGAACTCGCCGCCGGACGGGCCCTTCCATTACGACCTCGCGAGCCAGACCCTGTGGGCGCGACTGCCGCTCGACGACACCGCGGTCACCGAGCGGCTCAGCACCCTGCGGCCGCTGACCGAGGTCGAGCGGGCGGCTGTGCAGACGTTGTACTTCGCGCCGCGCGCGCTGCTCGCGCCGTTCGGCTTGCTGTTCGGCGAGTTCGAAGCGGCCCTCGACCGGTTGGTGCACGAGCCCGACGAACAGGAGCGCTTCGCCTTCGTCCAGCGGGAGTTCGCGCGCTTCTACCGCCGCACCGGGATCATCGCCGAACATCTCGCCGCGCACGTCCGTGTGGTGGCGCCGCAGCGCGATCCGGGGCTCGAGGCGCGCGACGTCAGCAGGCTGCTGCTGTCGCTGTGGGGCGACGAGAATGCGGGCGGCGCGTCGTGGGAGAACGACAGCGGCGCACCGCCCGAGGTGACGTGGCCGACCGGACCGACCGGCAGCTCCTTCGCCGCGCTGCTCGGACTCGTCGGCACCGGGCTGACCGGCGCGTTCTCGGTGGCCGGGCTCGACCCGGCCTGGCGCGAGATGAGCGGTCCGCTCACGGCGTTCGGTGCGGGCCGCAACGCGTGGAACGCGCCCGCGCCGACCGTCGTCCCCGAGATGGGGCTCACCCTGACGCCGCACCAGCTGCGCAAGGTGGCCGTCCGCAACGGCTTCGCCCTGCGCGACGTAGACGGCGAGCCGCTCTTCGGCGCACAGCCCTTCACGGTGACGTGGACCGGTGCGCTGCTCGTAGAGGCAGGCGGCCGCTACGAATTCGCCGCGGGCGATCCGACACCCGACGGCGTCGAACCCGACTGCGAATGCTGTGAGGATCACCGCTGGCGCGTCACCCTGCGGCGTGGGCAGCGGTCGTGGATCCTGTTGAACCGCGGCTGGTCCGGTGAGGACGCGCCGGATTGTCACTCGGCGCCGATCGAGTTGCGTCGCGGCACGTACCAGATCACCGTGGAGCTGCATCAGCCGCAGCCGACCTTCGACCGCGAAGAGGACGTGCGGCCACGGCACACCGGCTTCCAGGTGAAGTACACCGGTCCCGACACCGAAGACCGCCTCGTCGCGGTCCCGCATCGGCGGCTGTATCGCACGCACGTCGACGCGCCGCTGGACGACTGCGTCGACGTCGGGGATCCGGCGGCCGCCTACCTGCGCGCCCGCTACACCTCCAGCCTGCGCGACATCCGGCGCACCTACCAGCGAGCGTTCAAGGCGGCCCTGTTCGCGCACCGGCTGCGGCTGTCGGCGGCGACCCTGCCGAGAGAACCGCAGTCGGAGCTCGGCTACCTGCTCGAC
The DNA here is from genome assembly GCF_965341865.1 of Nocardia sp. bgisy134. Lineage (GTDB taxonomy): Bacteria > Actinomycetota > Actinomycetes > Mycobacteriales > Mycobacteriaceae > Nocardia. The sequence goes on along the minus strand of NZ_CBDQZP010000013.1, from coordinate 54,755 downwards.
CACGCGGAAGGCTTTGCCGGGCAAAGTCATCCGCGGACCGGCGCGACGTCGTTCGGAACACACCGCGCGTGGTTCGATCCCGATCTGCTGCCCGTCGCCGACCCGTTCCGGCCACCCGCAGGCGACCAGCGGGCCGCACCGAGCGCCGCGCGTCAGGCCGCGCTGTTCGACTGGTGGGAGCGGCTCTACGACTACACCGCACTGCGCCGCGAGACCTGGGAGGCCAGGGAGAAGCCCGCGTGGCGCGTCTTCCACGAGGCCTCCGAGCGGCAGCCCGACGATCCGGCGCAGCTGGTGCGGCATCTCGGGGTCGACGTGCGGCACGCGTCGCTCGTGCTGACCTACGCCGACTATGTCGTCCAGGTGCCCGACTTGGAGAACGAGGCGTGGGCGATTCGCGCGTGGCGCGGCGAGATGTGGCTGGACCGGCTCGAACGCTGCTTCCGCGTGCTGCACATCGATGCGGCGCAACCGTACCGGTGGGCGGCGGATCGTCCCGAGGTCGGACCCGATGCCGGGAACGAGAACCTGACCCGGTTCGTCCGGGACGGGTCCTTCGAAAACGCCTCCTTCGACAACGCCGCGCCGCGCCGCTATCTCGACGTCCGGACGCTGAACGACGAGCTGCGTGTCCGGGCCAGAGACGCCCTGGTGGCCTGGCTGTGCGGCATGCGTCGGGTGCCGCTGCCGTTCGATCCCGGTCGGTACGCGACCCGCGCCACCGACCTCGGCGACCTGCTGCTCCAGGACGTGGCGACCGGGACGTGCGCGCGCGTCAGCCGGATCGAGGACGCGATCGGCAGCGCGCAGGCGTTCGTGCAGCGCGCCCGGCTCGGGCTGGAACCGGGGTTCCCGGTCTCTGCCGCGTTCGCCCAGCTGTGGGAGGCCCGCTACGAGACCTTCCGCACCTGGCAGCGCTGCGCCGAGCGGGATGTATACCGGGAGAACTGGATCGAATGGGACGAGCTCGAAAAGGCACGCCGAGTCGAGGCTTTCGCCTTCCTGGAGGACCGCCTTCGCCGCAGCCGACTGACCATCGCGGTGCCGGGCGGGCTGGAGTGGTGGCCCGATCGGCGACCGCAGGAACACCCCGGGCTGACGGTGTTGCAGGACGCCGAACCGTCGGTGATCCAGGCGCTGGTGCCGGGGCCGGTCCCGGAGGGCATGGATCTGCTCGGGACGCCGCGGGCCGACGCCCAGGCGTCCTGGCTCGCGCCGCTGCAGCGCATCCGCAACACCGACGACGACGGTGACGACGGCGAGCCAGGCAACGGCGACAACGAGGACGGCGACGGCAACGGCGACGTCCACGTGGAGGTGCACGCGGCGACCGCCGGGGAACTGGCGTCCGCCGACCGCGACCGCCTGCCGCTGTGGATTCGGACGGCCGCCCGCATGGGCGCCCGCTTCGTCCGGGTCGCCGCCGCGGGCATGCCACCGGCCGCCGCCGGATTCACGCCGTGCGACGGCGACCCCGATGCCTGCTGCGGTTGCGGCGGCGAGCACGAGCCGCAGGTGGACGAGTACTACTTCTGGCTCGAACACGGGCTGGTGTACGAACCGACAGCGCAATCCGCCGATACCGGGCGAGATACGACCGACGAGATCTCGGACTGGCACCGCCCGGACAAGCTGCCCGCGCTGCTGCACTGGCCCGCCGTGCCGGTGGTCCATCTGTGCTGGTCGCGCAAGCGAGGCGGACGATTCGAACCGCAGCGGTGGTCGGGCCGACCGGTCCGGGTCCAGTCGGCGGCACAGGCACAGCTCGAATTCACCGGCCGCACACTGGATTCACTGCGCTTCGCGATTGTCGGCGGCCTGCGCCCCACCGGCTACGACGCCGATCCGACGCCGCCCGGCTTCCGCTACGACCTCGCCACCGATACCGCCACGACCCTGCCGCTCATCGCGGCGCCGCCCGCACCGCAGCTCTCCATCGGCGGCCTGGACGCCTACCCGTTCTTCGCCTACGTCTGCCCCGGCGCGCCGCTGGAACCGCTGTCGCTGTTCTCGGTCGCGCTGACCGTCGGCGCGGCACTGCGCAGCCATTGCCGGTACGAGGCCGCGTTGAAGTGGTACGAGCTGGTGCAGCGCCCCGGCGTCACCGACAACGCGTGGACCGAGTGCCGCCGCATCCCGCCGCCGACGGACGACGAGCCGGACGACGACGGCGACGTCGTCGTGACCGGAACGATCGATCCCGAGGGAACGGATACCGACCGCCGCCCGCGCGCCGACGAGGTCTGCTGTTCCACCACCGCCGTCGACGCGCGGCGGGCGCGCGAACGTGCGCTGCTGCTGCGCTATCTCGAGACGATGCTCGACTGGGCCGACACGCTGCTGTGCCGGAGCACGCCGGAGTCGATGCGGCGCGCCGACGTGGTGCTGATGCAGATCGACCGGATCCTGGGCGCCCGCCCGCAGACGGTGCCGGGTGACGACGAGTGGTACGAGCGCACGGTGTCGTCGTTCGTGCCCAGGGAAGCGCCGCTCAACCCGCGGTTGATGGCGCTCTACCAACGCACCGGCGACCGGCTGGCGCTGCTGCGGCACTGCCAGGACGGACGCCGCCTGCCCACCGGGCGAGCCGGACTCGACCGGCCGTTCTTCGGCGCGGACCCGCGGCGCGACGGCTGGCACGACGGTGGCTGCCCATGCGGCGGCGACGGCTGCGGATCCTGTTGCGACGCCTACCGTTTCACCGTCCTGGTACGGCAGGCGCGGGAACTGGCCGGTGAGGTCCGCGCGCTCGGGGCGCAATTGCTGAGCGCCTACGAGAAGGGCGACGCCGAATACCTGGCGGCGCTGCGCTCGGCGCAGGAACGTCAACTGCTCGAGCTCAGCGTGCAGCAGCGCCAGAACCAGTGGCGCGACGCCGATTGGCAGGTCCAGGCGCTCGGCAAGACCAAGGAAGGCGCACAGGCGCGGCTGCGCTACCACCAGAATCTGATCGCCAACGGCCTGAACGCGGGCGAGATCGGCTACGAATCGCTCACCGGGGTGTCCCTCGGCTCCCGCATCGCGGGCAATGTGCTCGAGGCGATCGCGCAGGGCATCGGGATGACGCCGGACTTCTGGATCGGCGTCGCCGGTATCGCGGGCTCGCCGTTGCAGTTCAACCAGATCCCGATCGGCAACAAGCTCGCCGCGGGCTTCTCGACCGCGGCGCGGATCATGAACGCGCTGAGCGAGAACGCCACCAGCGGAGCCAATCTCAGCAACCAAGAAGGCGTCTGGGACCGCAGGCTCGCCGAGTGGCGGCACCAGGTCGACACCATCACCATCGAGCTCGAGCAGATCGAGCGGCAGATCCTGGGCGCCGAACGCCGCCGCGACGTGGCGCTGTCGGAACTGAGCAACCACCAGCGGCAACTCGAGCACGTCGAGCGCGTGCAAGACTTCCTGCGCGACAAATTCACCAACTGGGAGCTGTACCTGTATCTCCAGCAGGAGACCGCGGCGCAGTACTACCGGATGTACGGGCTGGCTCGCAGCGCGGCCCGCAAGGCCGAGCGAGCGTTCAACTACGAGCGGGGCTACACCAATCGGACCTTCCTCGGTGTCGACGATTTCGACAACCTGCGCGAGGGCCTGCTGGCGGGTGAACGGCTGCACGTGGCCGTAGCGCGGATGGACAAGGCCTATCTGGACGAGAACTGCCGGGAATACGAACTCACCAAACATATTTCGCTTCGCCTGTGCTTCCCGCTCGCCTTCCTTCAGCTTCAGGCCACCGGCAGCGCCGAGATCGAGATACCGGAATGGATGTTCGACCTCGACTATCCGGGCCACTACATGCGCCGGATCAAGAACGTCTCGGTGACCATCCCGTGCGTCGTCGGCCCGTACACCGGGGTGAACTGCCGATTGACGCTGCTGAGCAGCTGGACGCGGGTCGATCCGCGACTGATCGACCCGCCCGCCGCCTGCTGCCACGAGCCGGTCCGCCTCGGATGCTGCTGTGCGGCACCACCGAACGGCTATTCGGCCGCGGCGAACGACAGCCGGATGGTGCGCTCGTACACCGCCACCGAGGCGATCGCGACCTCCTCCGGCCAGAACGATTCCGGCATGTTCGAGCTGAACTTCCGCGACGAGCGGTACCTGCCGTTCGAGTTCGCCGGTGCGATCAGCCGCTGGCGCATCGAATTGCCCCCGGAGACCAACGCTTTCGACTTCGCCGCGGCGCTGAGCGATCTCGTGCTGCATGTCAACTTCACCGCATGGGAGGGCGGGGCGGTGTTGCGCACCGCGGCGCTGGACGCGGCCAGGTGCAGGCTGCCCGGTGACGGTCAGCGCTTGTTCGACGTCCGCCGCGACCTGGCCGACGCCTGGTCCGGCCTGCGCGTGCCGCGCGAGCAGGGCGGGCCGTGGAACCGGCGGCTCGAGCTGCGGTTGTCCGGGGCCATGTTCCCGTTCGTGCCGCTGCGCGAGGTGCGGTGGGTGGACTCGATCCAGTTGTTCGTCGAGGCGCCGTGCGCGGAACCGGGCGCCTCCTTCGTCGTCCGGTTCCGCCCGGCGCGCTACGACCGGTGCGCCTGCGAGTGGATCGACGTGCACTGTGTGGCGAGCAGCGAGTTCCCCGGACTGTTCTGGGGCGTAGTCGAATTGGACGGCACCCGGCTGGGTCCGCTCGACGACGACCGCGCCGAGCCGTTGGGTGTCTTCGAGTTCCCGGACTCAGTGGGCGAGATCTGCGAGACGTACCTGGTCCTCGGCTACTGCGCGGAGCAGGCGCGGTCCTGCGGTGGTGACAGACGGTGCGGTTGCCGCGACATCGAGTGCTGCTGCGGGGTGAACTGATGGACGCCACAGCGACCGGCCGCACCGCGCGTGACGACCGGCTGGATTCGCGAAACGACGAAGGAACGCCCTCCTCGGATGGCTGGTCCGGCGGCGGCGCGGAGGCTCGTCCGCCCGCGATCTCGCTGCCGAAAGGCGGCGGAGCCATCCGGGGGATCGGTGAGACCTTCACCGTCAACGCCGCGACGGGAACGGCCTCGGCGAGTATTCCGTTGGACATGAGCCCCGGGCGGCGGGGTTTCGGTCCCGCGTTGACGCTGAGCTACGACTCCGGAATCGGGAACGGCCCGTTCGGGTTGGGATGGCGGCTGAGCTTGCCGTCGATCACCCTCAGAACGGACCGGGGGATGCCCCGATACCAGAACGGTGTGTCCGAACCGGACCGCTGCTCAGGCCCGGACATCGCGGCCGACACCTACATCCTGTCCGGCGCGGAAGATCTCGTGCCACGACTCGAGCGGCGCGAGGGGGAGTGGCGGCGGGTCCACCGCCGTAATGTCGAGTCGGGGCGGGAATTCTCCGTGTACGAATACCGTCCGCGCGTGGAGGGGTTGTTCGCGCGCATCGAGCGGTGGGTGGACGCCGAGACGGGGCAATCGCATTGGCGATCCATCGACCGGGAGAATGTGACAACCGTCTATGGGAGGGACGCCGACAGTCGAATCGCCGACCCCCGCGACCCGGCGAAAGTGTTCAGCTGGCTGATCTGCGAGAGCTACAACGACGTCGGCGACGTCATTCGCTACGAGTACAAGGCCGAGGACGCCTACGGCGTGGATCTCGCCGCCGCCCACGAACGCAATCGAGACGCCGCCGATCGGTCGGCGCAGCGGTACCTCAAACGCATCCGCTACGGCAATCGAACCTCGCGCCTGGTGCGTCCGGAACCGGCTGCGACTGACTGGTTGTTCGAGGTCGTGCTGGATTACGGCGACCACGATCCGGCCGAGCCGACCTCCGCCGAACACCGGCCGTGGACATGTCGCCTGGACCCTTTCTCCAGCTACCGCGCCGGATTCGAAGTGCGCACCTATCGGCTGTGCCAACGCGTGCTGATGTTCCATCACATCGACGAGCCCGGCGTCGGCGCAGACTGTCTGGTGTCGGCGATCGAGTTGACCTATCGAGGTGATGCGAGCCGGGGCGAATCCGTGGTATCGGTCATCGATTCGGTGTGCCGCAGAGGTTTTCGGCGAGCAGCGGACGGCGGCTATGTGTCGCGGGCGCTGCCGCCGGTGCAATTCACCTACAGCGAAGCACACGTCGACGCCCGCCTCCGCACACTCGACGCGGAGAGCGCGGCCAACCTGCCGATCGGGCTGGCCGGTTCCCACTACCGATGGGTCGACCTCGACGGCGAAGGCTTGTCGGGCATCCTGACCGAGCAGGCGCACGCCTGGTATTACAAACCCAATCGCGGCGACGGCCGGTTCGGTCCGCTGCGCACAGTGTCGCGTCCGGCCGGTGCCGCGCTGGGCAACGGCCGTCAGCAGTTTCTGGATCTGGACGGGGACGGAAACCTCGAGCTGGTCGAGTTCTTCGGCGAGACTTCGGGTTTCAGCGAACGATCGAACGGCGGTTGGGCGGCGTTCCACCCCTTTGATCGCCGGCCGAACATCGACTGGGCCGATCCCAACCTGCGCATGGTCGACCTCACCGGCGACGGCCATGCCGATGTGCTGATCACCGACGACCGAGTGCTCAGCTGGCATGCCGCGTTGGGGACGGCGGGATACGATGTCGCGCAACGGGTCACGACGGCCAGGGACGAGGAGCGCGGACCCCGGGTCGTATTCGACGACAGCACCCAGTCGATCCAGCTGGCGGACATGTCCGGCGACGGGCTGTCCGATCTGGTGCGCATTCGCAACGGCGAGATCTGTTACTGGCCGAACCTGGGCTACGGACGGTTCGGCGCGAAAGTGTCGATGGACAACGCACCCTGGTTCGACAAGCCCGACGCCTTCGACCCCGGACGCATCCGGTTGGCCGACGTCGACGGCTCCGGCGTCATCGACGTCGTCTATCTGCACGCCGACAGCACCCGTCTCTACCTCAATCGCAGCGGCAACAGGTGGAGCAACGCACACGATCTCGGCGTCGCGTTCCCGCGGACGGACAGCAAGGTGGCGGTGAGCGTCGTCGACCTGCTCGGGAACGGCACAGCCTGCCTGGTCTGGTCCTCGCCGCTGCCGAGCGAATCGGGACGGCAGCTGCGTTACCTGGACCTGATGGGCGGGCGGAAACCGCATCTGCTGGTGGACATGCGCAACAACCTCGGGGCGCGCACCCGCGTGAGCTACGCACCGTCGACCCGATTCGCCGTCGCCGACGCCGAAGCCGGTCGTCCGTGGGCGACGCGGCTACCGTTCCCGGTGCAGGTGGTGCATCAGGTGGAGACCGTGGATGCCGTGGGCCGCAACCGTTTCCGCACCCGGTACGCCTACCACCACGGTTTCTTCGACGGCGTCGAGCGGGAGTTCCGCGGCTTCGGCATGGTCGAACAGTTCGACACCGAAGACCTCGCCGCGCTGGGAGACGGTGCGTCATCGGCCGACTCGCAGAACTGCGACGAGCGGACGGTCGTCGCGCCCGTGGTGACGAAGACGTGGTTCCACACCGGCGCGATGCTCGACGATCGCGGTATCTCGCGTCAGTTCGCGGACGAATACCATCCGGATGACCACCCGTTGGCAGACTCCACCCTGTCCGGCGATCTCACAGTGGACGAGGCGCGGCAAGCGGTTCGCGCGTTGCGTGGCAAGCCGGTGCGGCACGAGGTGTACGCGCACGACGGCAGTGCCGCACAGGGGCTTCCGTACCAGGTGACCGAGCACAACTACACGGTCACCATGCTGCAACCGGCGCAGGCCGAACCCGACGCCGCCGGGTTGCGCAACGCGGTCTTCCTTGTGTCGCCGCGCGAGACGCTGACGGCCCACCACGAGCGGCGGTCCGACCCGCGCGTCTCGCACGAGGTGGTCCTCGCCGTCGACGAGTTCGGGAACATCCTGCGGTCCGCGGCGATCGGCTACGGCCGACTCCGCCCGGACCCCGACCTCGCGCTGACGGATTCCGACCGTGCACAACAGCGACGGCGCCACCTCGTGTACACCGAGCACGACTACACCAACAGCGTCGAACTCGTTGATGCGCACCGCGTTCCGCTTCGTGCCGAGGCCCGTGTCTTCGAGGTGCTCGGACTGTCGCCCGCCGCACGCCTTTTCGAGTTCGCCGAGCTGCGCGCCGGGCTCGATGGCATCGAAATCACGGTGCCCTACGAGGTCGATCTCGATCCCGACGCACCGCGGGTTCCCACTCGCCGCCTCGTCGAGCAGACCCGCGCCGTGTTCCGCCGCGACGATCTTTCCGGGCCGCTGCCCGTGGGTGTTGTCGAGTCGATGGCCCTGCCGTTCGAGAGCTACCGCAAGGCGTTCACGCCGGGTCTGCTGGACGCCGTGTACGGCGACCGAGTCGATCCGACCATCCTCGGCGAGGCGGGTTATCGCCGGATCGAGGACGCCTGGTGGATCCCCTCGGGACGGGTCTTCTACTCGCCGGACAAGACCTCGGCCGCAGCCGAGCTGGCCTTTGCCCGCGCGCATTTCTTTCTCCCGCACCGATTCCGCGATCCGTTCGGCGCGGACACGACAGTCGGCTACGACGGCTACGACCTGCTGGTCACCGGCACTCGCGACCCGCTGGGCAACCAGATCACGGTCGGCGAACGCGATGCGGCCGACCGCGTACTCGGCAACGGCAACGACTATCGAGTCCTCGCGCCACGTCTGATCACCGACAGCAACCGCAATCGCCGCGCGGCCGCCTTCGACGCGCTCGGGCGGTTGGCAGGCACAGCGGTGATGGGCAAACGCGAGGAGAGCCTCGGTGATTCGCTGTCCGGTTTCGACCCCGACCCGGATCCCCGCGATGTGCAGGACTACTTCGACGACCCGCTCGCCGATCCCGCGCGGCTCCTGGGCTCGGCGACCAGCCGCATCCTCTACGACGAACTGGCACACTGGCGCACTAGAGATCACGCCCGGCCGCTGCCGACCGCGACAGCGACGCTGACCAGGGAAACGCACAGCGACGAAATCGCCGACGGCGACACATCGCGCATCCAGCATCACCTGTCCTACTCCGACGGGTTCGGTCGCGTTGTCCAGCAGAAAGCGCAAGCCGAGCCGGGACTGATCGAAGACGCCGCGGTGCGTGCCCGATGGGTCGGCAGCGGCTGGACGATCTTCAACAACAAGGGCAAACCGGTTCGCAGCTATGAGCCGTTCTTCACGGCGAGTCATCGTTTCGAATTCGCCACGATCGCCGGCGTCAGCTCGGTGCTGTTCTACGACCCGCTGGAGCGGATCGTCGCCGCTGTCCATCCCGATGGCAGCTACGCGAAGACCGTGTTCGACCCCTGGCGGCAGGACAGCTGGGACGGCAACGACACCGTGCTGCTCGATCCGGCCGACGATCCGGATATCGGTGGACTGGTCCGGCCCTACCTCGGCAGCCTGCCCGACCGGCGCACCTGGTATCAGCGGAGGATCGAAGGCGAGCTAGGACCCGAGCAGCGGCGTGCCGCCCGGCTCACCACCGAGCACGCGGCGACGCCGTTGCGCGCGTGGTTCGACACGCTGGGACGGACCTTTCTGTCGTTGGCGCACAATCGCTTCCGACGCGGTGGCGAATTGATCGACGAGCCATACGCCACCAGGACCGTCCGCGATATCGAGGGCAACGAGCGGGAAGTCCGGGACGCCGCCGATCGCATCGTCATGCGCTATGACTACGACATGCTCGGCCACCGGGTCGGCCACGCGGGCATGGACACCGGCGGCAGACTGACATTGTCCGACGCGCTGGACGGAACCGCCTACGAGTGGACGGCGCGCGGGTTTCGATTCCGCACCGAGTTCGATCGCCTCCGGCGGCCGGTGCGGACGTGGCTGCGGGAACCGGAGCGGACGGACGAATCGCTGTACCTGCGTATCGAATACGGGGAGGACCATCCCGACGCGGTTGCGCACAACCTGCGCGGTCAGGTGTTCCAGCGGTTCGACCAAGCGGGCGTGGACATCCACGGACAGTACGATTTCAAGGGCAATCTCGTGGACGTCGGCAGGCAATTCACGGTCGACGAGCGGGAGGTCGTCGACTGGAGCGCCGAGGTATCCGTAGAGGAGCACGTCTATCGCGGACATACCCGCTACGACGCGCTGGATCGACCGATCGCGGTCACCACTCCCGACGGCAGCGTGGTGTACACGGGCTACAACGAAGCCAATCTGCTGGAGCGGATCGAGGTCGCACTGCGCGGCGCTCAGGAGCGCACGACCTTCGTCGCCAACCTCGACTACAACGCCCGCGGCCAGCGCACCCTCGTGGACTACGGCAACGGCGCGAGCACCGGCTACGAATACGACACGGCCACCTTCCGGCTGACCCGCCTGACCACCCTGCGCGCCGACACCCGGCTACAGGATCTCGACTACACCTACGACCCGGCCGGGAACATCACCACGCTGCGCGACGACGCCCAGCAGACGGTCTTCTTCCGCAATCGCATGGTGGATCCTCGCGCGGACTACGTCTACGACGCGACCTATCGACTGATCGAAGCGAGCGGCCGCGAGCATACGGGGCAAGGCATCCCGGTCCCGCCGGATGCCGACGACGCGCCGCGGGTGGGCATCGACCATCCGGCCGACGGCACGGCCCTCGGCCGATACGTCCAGCGGTACTGGTACGACACCGTCGGCAATATGCTGCGCATGGCGCACCGGACCGACGATCCCGCCCGCGGTGGCTGGACCCGCGACTATCTCTACACCGAACCGAGCTTGCTCGAGCCCGATCGGGTGAGCAACCGGCTCTCGGCCACCAAGGCGCGCGATCAAGCGACCACACCGCAGCCGTTCCACTACGACGCGAACGGCAACATCACCGCGATGCCCGAGCTTGCGACGATGCGCTGGGATCCGCGCGATGACCTGTGTGAGACCGCCCGGCAGGTCGGCGGTGAAATCACCCACTACTCCTACGATTCGGCGGGGGCGCGGGTGCGCAAGGTCTCCCGGCACGCCGACGGGCGGCGCAAGTCCGAGCGAATCTACTGGGGCGGCTTCGAGATTCATCGGGAGTTCGGCGCCGGCGGCACGGTGACGCTGGCACGCGAAACCCTGCACATCGTCGACGACAACCAACGCGTCGCCGTCGTCGAAACCCGCACGGAGGGCACCGACGACGGACCGGCGCAACTCGTGCGCTATCAATTGGCGAACCTGCTCGGTTCCGCGGTGCTCGAACTCGACGACACCGCACAGGTCATCAGCTACGAGGAGTACTACCCGTACGGCAGCACCTCGTATCAAGCGGTGCGCGCGCAGACCGAGACGCCCAAACGCTATCGATTCACCGGCAAGGAACGCGACAGCGAATCCGGCCTCTACTACCACGGCGCGCGGTACTACGCCCCCTGGCTCGGCCGCTGGACGAGTCCCGATCCCGCCGGTGTGGTCGACGGGCCGAATCTCTATGTCTACGTTCGCGACAACCCCATCAAGCTGACCGATCCGACCGGCCACCTGAGCCTTGGCCAATGGGTGGGGATCGCCACCGCCGTCGTGGTCGGCACGGTCGTCACCGTCGCCACGGCGGGACTGGCGGGTCCGGTGGTGGGGACCGCGGCCGCGGCCGTCATCGGCGGCATCGTCGGCGGCGCGGCGGGCAGCGGTTTGGGTGAAGCGCTCGAAGCGCATATCGACAATCGCGAATCGCACGTGCTGCGCTCCGCGGTCATCGGCGGCGCGATCGGCGGCGTCTTCGCCGGTGCGGGAGCCGCGGTCGGTGCGATCGCGAAAACGGCCGCGGCGCAGGGAGTCGCCTCCCGAGTCGCGTCCTCGGCGACCGCGCAAGTCGTGCGATCGGCGGCCGCGCGAATCGGCCAATCCGCGGCGGGACAGGCGGCGCGCCGTGCCGGTACGAAGGTAGCCGAGTCGACCGTCGGCCGGGCAACAGCGGGAGCGGCCTCGCGCGCGGGTGGCGCCTTGCGCACGGTGCACGAAGCAGGCGAACGCGCGGGCTCCAAGATCGCGGGTCGGTTGGAGGGCACCGCGATGCAGAGAATCCTGCCCACTCCCGTAGTGCCCGGCGTACGGCAGGGGCAGGGGGCTGGGGTCGCCCAGGACTTCAAGCAGAGCTTCGGTCAGCGTCCCGAAGCCATCGACGTGGTCGGCAGCCGTGCCGAGGCCCAAGCGACCGGAACGTGGCCGGAGGGATCCGGGCCGACCACGAGCGATGTCGACGTCGTGGTGACGACCTCGATCCCCGATCTCGACAAGGCTTCTGGACAGGGCTTCGAATTCTTCAAGAACATCAATCCGGGGAAGGTGCCGCCTGGCGTCAAAGGGATCGGTCCCGGACCCGACCAAGCGTTCATCGGAACCAGTCCGGGCACCATTCCCAAGGGTGGGACACTCGATCCGTTCTTCCGTCCCGACGGTCCCGACCTGAGTCTCGGGCCTGCCTATCGGATCTGGCCGACGCCGATCACACCAGCGACGGGTGCCGCCGGTGCGGGTGCAACCTTCTTCGGCGGTGAACCGGACAAGTCGGTAGTGGCGCCGGGGGTGACAGTTCGCTTCTGACAGCGCTTTCCGGGCCGGAGCCGACCGGCGGGCACACCGTGCGTGACGGCATCGCGTGCGGATTACTTGTTGAGGAAGATGCCCGCCACGTCGGCGTTCTTGATCGGCGTCTCGGCATTGCGCTGGGTCGCGCAGAGCAGGTCGACGGAGATGATGGTGGCGTCGACGACGGTGCCCGCGGGCTCGCGGTCGTCCCCGGTCTGCTGCTTGACGAACTTCGTGATCGTCATGCGCTTGGTGTCGGGATCCTGGGTGACGTACTCGTTGCACGGTGTGTCGCCGCCCTTGTTGAGGGCCCGTTCGATATCGGTGCAGCCCGCCAGCAGCAGCGCGGCGGCCGCCATGCCGAGGCCGGTCCGTAGCACGGTGGCGTTCATCTGCTCCTCCTGGTCACCTGGTCGAGCGGATGGGCCGCCGCGATCGTATCGAGGGTAAGGGTGCGGGCATCGGGGTGGGCCACGCGGCCCAGTGTGACGGTGCGGCGATGTAGGGGACTACTGCATCAGGATGCGGAGGGCTTCCTGGGCGGGGGAACCCTCCTCTGCGGTGTGCACGACCAAAGCGAGGTCGGGATGGCCGGGCAGTTGGAGTGTCTCGTAGATCAATTCGAGCTCGCCGATCAGCGGATGCCGGTATCGGTGGCTGCCGTGCTCCGGAGCCTTGATGTCGTGCTCGACCCAGATCTGGCGGAACTCGTGGCTGGCTGCCGACAGCTTCTCGATCAGGGCTTGGGCGGCCGGGGAAACCGCTGGGCGCGCCGCATCCACCCGGAGGAAGGCCACCACGTCGCGGGCCCGCGCCCACCAGTCGATGTATCCGGTACTCGCCGTTGGGTTGACGGAGACTGAACCTGAGCCGCGGCGCGCTCGACGAATGTATCGATCAGAGCCTTGGCTTGATCACCGCGCTCTTCCCGCTGTTCGGGACTATTCGCGCGCGAGATCGACCTGCATACCTGAATGGCTTCGCTGCCGAGCTCTCGCAATCGCGTGTCGTTCGTCGGCAAGCCGATGCGAAGGAGCGTACTTCGGGCCACGGTTCGCTTCGAATGAGCAGTCTGTTCGGCCGATCGAGTAGCTCCGTCATCGCCCTCCTGGAGGCGAAACCATCGGTCGTTCTCCGCGCTTCGATACTCGACCGCAGCGTCCGCAAAGGCGTTGTATGCGTTGAGCCGATCCTGCCTGAGCTGCTCTGAGAACCCTTGCGAGGCCGCCCGGTCGGCGGTCGCCGATGCGCACCGAGCAAATGCCGCATTCTGTGAACCGCTTCAGAATGTTCATGCCGCGAAGTTCGGGAGCCCCGTGTCAGTGGGCTTCTCTACGCTGCCGTGCATGACCCGTTCCCGAACCAGACCGCACCACACTCCTGACGGCCCTTTCGCCCTCGAGCTGGTCGGCACCGACCCTGCTGAGATGAACGCCCCCTCGCTATTTGGGGCCTCGCGGCCCGGCGATGGTGGGCTCTCGCCGGTTGGGATGGTGTGAGAAGTGTTCAGGCTCGATGGCGAGGTAGGTGTCTCCTACAGCCAGATCTATGTCGAGAGTGCCCTTGGGGGCTACGGCCCGCGCATGCACGAGGCGTTCGCCGGACAGAACTCAGGACTGTGCGGCGCCGCGGTACCCGGCGCACTTTTCCTGCACACCGGGTTGCACACCGGCGACGTCGGCTTCACCGTCGAAGTGCGCGGCCAGGCTCCTCCGCTGGATCCGGCATGGGAAGACGTCGTGGAGGTCTCCTTCTACCCGCTCTCGGATCGAAGCTTCCTGGTGCAGTGGGCAGGCGAGGACTCCTGGGAACTGGACTTGAAAGAAGGGCTCGACTACCGGGTGCGGTACTGCGCGCAGGGCATGGACCAGGCACGGGAGAAGGACGTCAGGCTCGACGATGAGCCACTACAGGACCGTTACCTCCTACAGTTCTGGCCCGCCCCGCCCGAACCGGACCGCATAGTGCGCCAGACCTCGCAGGACGCGGCCTACTCCCATGACTGGGCCCGCCGGCAACCCGATGCCGAGTTCCGCGTGCGGGCCATCATGGCCCAACGACGGGCACACCTCACCCCTGACGGCGCCGAATCGTTTCGCGACGCCGAATCTCCAAACGGGACCGCGGATATGGCGGTCATCTCCCGCGAGGCCGATCTCCAGTCTGTCCGCGAGCAGTTGACATCGCTGAGCTCCTATCCCACAGCGCTGCCCTGGGATTGGGCCGCCACCTTCGTCGTGCCAGCCGACGATCGCGTCGGTTACATCGAAGCGTTCCTCGAACAGATCGGTGAGCACGCCTTCGCCCTCGGTACTGTCCTGGCGTCGCTGGAATCCGGGCAAAACTACTACCTGGCCTTCGTGACACCGACCGAGTTCGAACAGCTCTCGCGGCTTCTCACCGCACACGGGATGAGCGCTGAAAGCGTGCGGTATGGCCGCTGGACGCCGCAGGTGAGCCCGGAAGACAGCGCCGCGAGCAGCGCGATCAGAGCCTGGGCCATAGCCAACGGCCACAAGGTCAGTGCAGCCCCCGGAGCGGCGATCACGGCGTCGCTCGAGAGCCCCGAGGCACCCGAGGAGGCCGGACCGGACCGGCTCACCTGACGCGTCGGATCGGCACCCGAAATCCCCGCCCGCTATCCCGTCCCCAGGGCGGGAGTGGGTGGTCGCGTTCCGCGCCTGGGCCACAGCGCAACCGCACACGGTAGAAGCCGGCCAGGGACAGCTCGACCCATCCTGAAATCGGCATTTGCATGCGTTCGGCAGGCCGCGGTCCGATCTGCTCGGCTCGACCCGTAAGCGGCGCGCAGATAGCCGGCTAATCGGAGATGATCAGCACCTTTTGGCGGCGGAACACGTGGACTGCTGACTTTCTGATGTCTTCAGCTCTGCAATGATCCTGTGTAACAACCTGTTCCGAGGCGCGAATATGCATTCATGAGTCGTACGACAACGCGATCGATCAGCGTCGCAACGATGGCACTCGGTGCCGCACTGCTGCTTGCCGGATGTGGTCCCGCCTCGAATGACAGCACGTCCGCGCCGAGCACCCCGAACAACACGGTCACCTCGGCCAATGCAGTCACCGCGACCACAGCGGCGCCGACATCGGTTCCAGCCCCGGCGACGACCGTCGCGTCCGAGTCCACGACGGCGGCGCCGGGCACGGACACGGATCGGCCCGCCGGCAGCTGGAACCCTTGTGACACTCCCGATTCCGCGCTCGCGAGTGCGGGCTTGAACGTCGCCAGCGAGCAACCGATCTCGAATCCCGGTTTCCCCACCGAGAAGTCCTGCAAATGGAAGACCGCCGACAACGCGCTCGAGTTCTACGTCACGGCCTATGGCATGCCGGTAGGTGAGCTGCGCCAGACCGGTAAGTACGTCGACTTCAGTTCGGTCACGGTGGCCGGCCGTAAATCTCAGCAATTCCGTGCGGCGCAAGACACTCACAAGCTCGGGTGCTACATCGCGGTACCGGCGTCTTTCGGTGGTGACATTTTGCTCTTGGCGTCACGAATCTGGAACCCTCAGGGCGGCACCGACGGATTCAACTCCTGCGACGATGCCCAGCGCATCGCTAACTCCCTGGTCAACCACATACCCTGACGCACTGACGCTCGGGTGCAATGGTCCTGCTCATCTTTGCCCGAAGCCTATTCTCGGACACACCGACCCACGCCCCTGTCAGTGCCAGTTCTGCTGCGTGAACCCAGGGATCAAAGGGCCGATTCGACCGCTCATCGGCATTTCAGGATGCCTATACCGACTTGGTGATGGCAATGTGGTTGAAGACCGTTCTGGGGACCTCCGTCCGCGCTGGACTCGGTGTCCAGGTTCCGCGGACCGGTGGTAGCTGTTCCACCACTGCCTAGCCGATCAACCACGATCCCCGCTCTCGTCGCGCCGAATCATGGGGCTGTGGCAGGGGAGAGACGACATTGCGTCTCCGTCTCAATATGCGGGCATTTGAGGAGTGTGTAACCGATATCTCACCCCGGCAAGATGTGCGCACTACGTACTCCATGTCGCCTGAGCAGCACGAAGAACAGCTCAGAATTCCTCTCTCAGTTCCACCACCAACCGGGTCGGCCGATTCAGTCAGCGCCCAGGAGGCATTTCGAGTCAGGTGCTGGCACACGATCGCCTCCAATGCCCACCGCAGGCCGCGGCGCGAGAGTTTGGCCCGCGGCTCGGCCGCGCGCCTGGTGTCCTGGCGCCACACGTGTCCGCACCCGGAGCATCGGTAGCGGCGGACCGTGACGAGCAGCGTCGTGGGTCGCCACGCCAGCGGCTCGTGCGCCAGCTGCCGGGTCACGCTGTCGCGTGGTGATCCCTCGCAACCGCATCGGCGACACCACTGGTCGGGGTCGACGACCCGGCAGGCCAGCACCGCGCGATCGGTGTCGAGTCGCTGCCCGACGACCTGCAAGCCGAGTTCGTCGACGCGGCAGAACGTGGTCAGGTCGGGGCAGGCGAAGCAGGTAGCGTCCGTCAGACAAGGTCGAGTCTTCCGGATCGGCGGCGTGTGAACCTCGATCGTCGGAAGACCACGGTCTTGCCGAGCCAGCGACGCGCCTGGCGCTTTCTACACCATCATCTGCGAAGCCAACGGGGCCAAGCGAACGTATTCAAGCAACCGATATTGCGAGGCAGATGGTCGCGATCCAGATAGCACCAAGAAGCTGCAGCACCCTGTCGCGCAGGACGATGTCTTCAGGTGTGCCGGCAGTCCCGCTGTCGACGTCTACGGCGTACCGCAAGACCGCGAGGGTGATCGGGATCATCGATACCGCGAACCATTGCCCGGAATGCCCGTCGCGTTCGAACGCCCACAGCCCGTAGAACACGACGACGGCAGTAGCCGACATCGTCCATACAAATCGCAGGTAGGTGCCGGTGTAGCTCTCCAACGATTTGCGGATCTTGGCGCCGGTGCGTTCGGCGAGCTGGAGTTCGGCGTAGCGCTTGCCTGCCACCATGAACAGCGACGCGAACGCCATCACCAGCAGGAACCACTGAGACAGCGGGATACCGGTCGCCACGCCGCCGGCGACCGCGCGGATGAGATAGGCCGAGGAGACGATGCCGATATCGAGTACCGCCTGGTGTTTGAGGCCGAAGCAGTAACTGAGCTGGATCACGAGATAGACCGCAATCACCAGTGCGAGCGCTGGCACGGTGACCAGTGCCATAGCCAACGAAGTACCAATCAGCCCGACAGCGATCGCGTACGCCAGCGTGGGCGCGACAACGCCAGCCGCGATAGGCCGCAACCGCTTGGTCGGGTGTTGCCGGTCTGCGTCCACATCGCGTACGTCGTTGATCAGATAGATCGATGACGCCGCCAAACAGAACACGACGAATGCGATGCCGGCCTTGTAGAGGACGTCGCGGTAGTCGTAATGCACGTGGCCACCGAGCGTCGCCAACGGTGCAGCGACCACCAGCACGTTTTTGATCCATTGCCGAGGTCGCATCGCCTTGATTACACCGACCGCCAGGTTGGTGGTGCCCGCTCGTTGATCTCGCGTCGTTTGAAGGTTACTCGTCATGTTCGGTGGCCCCGCCTTCCCCTACGCTCCATAGCTCACCCGGTCAGAAGACTAACCGGCCCGCACGTGTCACGGCAGTTTGTGACGCGTTTTCACGAGACTTTGTGTTCGTCAGCGACATCAACCGCCGACCGAGGAGCATCACTCCGCCTCCCTTGCGGCGGGGCAGCGGACCCCCGACTACACCCTCGACTGTGAAGAGCCACAAATCCAGCACTCCCGTTCATGAAGGTCCGCACATCGGCATACTTAGTGGAACCGCTTGACACAAAACGCCTTACGCTGATTATGCTGCGTTTCAGCGCCAGGCGCGCCGGCTGCGCGTCAGTCATCCGTCGGGGCGACGGTGGCTTCGCCTCGTCGGCGAGCTGCGAAGGCGGCGTAGTCACGCTCCGACTGCAGAACGCAGAATTCGTTGCCCTCCGGGTCCGCAAGCACTGTCCATGATTCGATCGTCGAACCCCACTGGGCTCGGGTCGCGCCGAGCGCGAGAGCCCTGTCCACGCCTCGCGATCGTGTGGGCGCAAATCGAAATGGAGCCGATTCTTCGACGTTGGTGCCGGTTGCTGAGGAGTAAAGAGCAGCACCGGGCCACGACCGTCCGACGGGCCGATGCGGATGGAGGCGGTGAAGTTCTCCAGGCGAACGTAGCCGAGCAGTGTTCCCCAGAAGTCGACAAGTCGAGTTGGGTCTGCGGAGTCGATTGTTACGCAGTCGATCCGGGCTGTGGCGCAATCAGGTACTGGGACGTCCATAGCTGGTAGACCGTAGTGCGAACTGCAGTGTCCACCAACGGATTACATCGAGCCGCAGATCTGGTCATCGGCATTTCAGTGCGTTGGTGGATGTCGAGATAGTCTCGGCCCGTTAATCTTTGGGGTGTTTCGCGTGGCCTGTCGGACCCGCGCGTCACGCGGTAATACAGGACGTTGCTGGTTTGCGGGAGAGGGTTCGGCGAGTCGCGCCGAATGCCGACGCACAGTTCGCCGGTCGCGGGGCGGCCCGCCGACTAGAGTTTGTCGTGTGTCAGGCTGTCGCTCGATCCTCGGTGCTGGAATCGCATGAGGGCCGTCGTGTACGACCGCTACGGCGGCCCCGAGGTGCTGTCGATCGTGGAGGTCCCAGCGCCTTCCCCAGGGCCGAAACAGGTGCTCGTCCAAGTGCACGCGACGTCGATCAACCTCTCCGACTGGGAGACACTGCGGGGGACGCCGCTGTATTCGCGCATCGGCGGGCTCCGGGCACCCAGACGCCCGGTTCTCGGATCCGATATCGCCGGACGGGTCGAAGTCGTCGGCTCCGAGGTCACACTATTTGCACCGGGTGACGAGGTCTACGGCGACAATCTCATGCTCAAGGGCGGGTTCGCGGAATATGCGGTGGTTCCTGAATCGGCGCTGGCTCACAAACCGGTGTCGCTGAGCTTCGCCGAGGCGTCGACGCTGCCACAGGCGGGGGCGATCGCACTGCAGGGCACGGCCGGCATCGCAGCCGGTATGTCGGTGTTGATCAACGGAGCGGGCGGCGGTTCCGGAGCGTTTGCGATCCAGTTGGCCAAGAGTGCCGGGGCGCATGTGACCGGGGTGGACAACGCCGCCAAACTGGCGTTCATGCGCACGCTCGGCGCCGACGAGGTCATCGACTATCGCGCTGAGGACTTCACCCGAACCGGACCGTACGACCGGGTACTCGACCTCGTCGCCCACCGGTCGGTCTTCGCTTATCGCAGGTCGGTCGCGCGTGGCGGCCGGTACCGCTGCGTGGGCGGCACCACGCGCGCGTTGCTGCGGTTGACGACGGTCGGAGTGGTCGCCGGAATGGTGACCGGCCGCGGGCTCGGCGTCCTCGCGGTAAAGGAAGGGCCCGCGCACTTCACACCCCTCGCGGAGTCGTGTGTCGCGGGACGGATCGGTATCCACATCGACCGCAGTTTCCCCCTCGACGAGACCGCGAACGCGCTGGCACACGTCGGTGCGGGACGCGCCCTGGGCAAAGTGGTGGTCGAGATCCGCTGATCGGCACTACCGGATGTTCTGAGCCGCAACCGGTCTGGCCCGCCGGCTACCACGACGTGGCCGCTTCGCTCATCGCTGTAGGCGGCAGTTGAGTGTGTTCGGCGGCTGGCGCCCTGCCCTCAGGATCGCGCGGATCGCGGCATGTGCGTGCGTTCGCGAACGCTCGCCGAGCCGTATTCGTACGCGCGTGTACACCAGCATCGACCGGGCACCTATGCCCGCGAGAGTCAAGGACGGCTGCGGCCGATCCGGTCGAACAGCTCCTCGAGCGGTTCGCCGATGTCTCGGCCGAACTGGGTGAGGCCGTAGGTGACCTGGGGCGGGGTCGTCGGCTCGACCTCGCGCCAGACCAGGCCGTCCCGTACCAGCGCGCGCAGGGTTTGGGCGAGCATCTTCTCGCTGATGCCGCGGATGCTCTCGCGCAGCTCGTAGAACCGAAGGTCGTTGCCGCGCAGGGAGATCAGCACCCAGACTCCCCACCTACTGGTGATGTGGTCGAGCACATCACGCGCGGGGCAGTCGGTGTGAAACACCTCATACCGCTTGCCCGCCTCGGCCTGTGCTGGCTGCGCACCTCCCACCATGTCATGAGCTTACTCAAAGGTATGTCCTTACTAATTGTCAGCCCGGCTCCTAGCGTCATGTCCACAGTGCACATCCGACAAAGGAGCTGAACATGATTGTGGTGACCGGGGCTACCGGCAACATCGGCCGACCGTTGACGCGGGCGCTGGCCGAGGCTGGTGAACAGGTGACGGCGGTGTCACGGAACACGGTGGCCGTACCGGACGGCGTGCGGCACGTGACTGTCGACCTCGCTGAGCCGACGGGCCTCAAACCAGTACTGGCAGAGGCGAAAGCGCTGTTCCTGCTGCTGTCCGGCGACCTGCATGCCCCCGGGGCCAAGCCAGCCGGCATCATCGGACTGGCCGCCGACAGCGGCATCCGCCGGATCGTCCTGCTGTCCTCGCAGGGCGTGGTGACCAGGCCGCTCGGGACAACGCGGGTCGCCATGCGCGCGGTGGAGGACGCGGCGCGAGAGTCCGGCATGGACTGGGCCATCCTGCGCCCGGGTGGCTTCGCCTCCAACGCCTTTGCCTGGATGGAATCGGTCCGCACGCGACAGGTGGTCGCCGCGCCCTTCGGAGACATCGGGGTGCCGATCGTAGACCCGGCCGACATCGCCGAGGTCGCGGCGGCCTGCCTACTCGACGACCGGCACACCGGTGGCGTGTACGAGTTGACCGGGCCGGAGGTGATCACCCCGCGCCAGCAGGCGGAGACCATCGCCGCCACGCTCGGCTCGCCAGTGCGGTTCCACGACCTCACCCGCGAGGAGGCCAAGGCCGAGATGATCCGTTTCGTACCAGCTGAACTCGCTGATGACACCCTGGACATCATCGGCTCACCGAGCCCCTCCGAACTGCGGATCAGCCCGCACGTGCAGCAGGTCCTCGGTCGTGCCCCGCGCCCGTTCGCGGACTGGGTCGCTCGCAATATCGCCGCGTTCCGCTGAGACGCAACCGCAGTCGCATGGTTCGGCACTGGTAGGCATGTCCGGCGATGTCGGATCATGCTGTGGCCGAGTTGGATTCGTGAGCCCCCTTCGGACACACTGCGGCCCACCCTCGTTGGCATGTACATTCTGCCGCCTCGCCACATGTGGGCTCGCCCCAGCCGGGCGGATCAATGGTCTCGTCCGCCAATACCTTCCCCGCACCGTCGACATGCGCGACTACACCCAAACCGACCTCGATGCCATCGCCGACGAACTCAACCAACGACCTCGACAAACCCTCGGCTTCAAGACACCATCAGAAGCACTCAACCAAGCGTTGCGATGACCGCCTGAACCCGCAGGCAGAAGCGGACGTTCATGACCGCGCGCACAGCGGCATTTCCAGACGTTGGACTTCCATCGAGTCCCGCAACAGCCCGGCGCATGGAACCGGCTTATCCGCCGGAGTGGCCGTCGCTTCTAGACGACGGTCTCGCGCGGGCCCGGTCATGGTTGTCGGTGGCTCGTGGCAGTGTCAGCCGCTGTGACTGCTTCAGCTGATGACGACGCCTGGTTTCATGATCATGGACTGGTTTCCGACCTTGATCGCGATCAACGAACCGGGGGCGTCGTGAACACCACGACCGGTGGCCTGGGGTGGATGTACGACGCGGATCTGCCGCTGGTCAGCCTCACCTTCGCGCGTCAGATCAACGCCCGAGAGCTATTGGAGCGGATGGGCGTCGACCAAAACACCGTGCCGATACGCGGGCTGACTTCCACCACGAGCTGGGCAACCTTCTCTACGTACACGGCGGATATGTGGTCACCGCAGGGCATTACCGAAGCTGGGCATGGGCGTGGGCGCACGGTAGTTGGAAAGGTATCCAAGACCGAGGACTGGTGCTGCGCGCCTCGATCGAAACCGCGGCACTGGAGCTGCACGCCACCGGGAAACCGGGAGTGGTGTTCCAGTACGCCGAGGACGGCCGCCTCATCACCGGACTCGACAGCACGGACGTTTCGCACGGACAGGCAGCGACTCTCACCGCTTCGACACCGAGATGCAGGCCCTCGGCGCCCGACCCGAAGAACACGAATACGGCCCCTTGGGGTCCCGCGGAATGTTCTACAGGCTTGCAGAGAACCTCGGCGTCGGGGTGCCTCGGTAGTACCTCGACGACCGTCCCGTCCTCAGCGGCCGGCTCCTGCCCCCAGCCTCGTGGTAGCTGTTGAAATGGCGGTGGTCAGGGGGACTTGTGACGTCTGATGAGTTGCGCGGCGAATGCCGCGATCTGGTGGCGGTGCGTTCGCCCGACGGACGCATCCAGCGCTGGCCGGTGACAGCGAGAGCCCTTGAAACAGGTCGGTGGCGAGTCACGTTGACCGATGGGGCGGGCGGGGAATGGGTCGCTGATAGCGACGATGTGTTCGATGGGTTCGCGGCGGTGCGAAAACTCCCGGAGCGCAGTGGTTTTCGATTTTTGGTTGTCGGCGCACGGCCGGAGTATTGGCCGACCCCGATGAGCAGTCAGATGGGTGGTGGGTTCGAGTTGTGGGCCCGCTACCGGTGCGGCCTTCGTAACGTTTTTCGTACTGCAATCGCAGGTGTGTCGCGAGGTCGCGGCTACCGGTACATATTTTCGCCTGCGCCCGCGTCGAAGGTTTCGACTGTCGAGCAACAGCACGCCTACCGCGAGCAGTGGCTGGTCTGGAGTCGGCTGAAGTGACATGACATTGGCATGAGCGCGCGTGCCTCCGAGGCGCCGGGCCAAGCTGTCCTGGCGCGCGATATGCGGCATTACCGAGCGTCCGGGCTGCTACCTATGGGTTTGGTATCGGCCGTCGGCGGCTGCGGTGAGTCGGCGGGCCAGGGCGCGTACGGCGTCGTTGAGTGTGTCGGGGTGCTCGATGATGAACGGTCGGTTCAGGCCGGCGAGGAGGGCGGGAATCCAGTCGAGTTGTTCGGCGCGGATTCGGATCCGGACCCACGGGTTGGTGTCAGCGGGCTGCGAGTCGATCTCATGCACGGTCGCGATCGTCGCAGGGAGCAGCGGGCGGACCTGGGTGAGCGTGCCCTGGACTCGGATCGATACCTCGTGCCGATAGGGCGCGTTGGCCAATGCGGACAGCAGATGAGCGGCTGGCTCGAATCCGGTGGGCGGAGCGAACGTTCCGGGCTGTGTGCTCACCGCGGTGATGCGGTCCAGCCGGAACTGGCGTAGTTCGTCGCTGTTGCTGTCCATCCCTGTCAGATACCACCGGCCGGAGTGGTCGACGAGCCCGTAGGGGTGCACGGTCCGTTGGCTGGACCGCCCGTTTCGGTCGGTGTACCCGATTGCGACCGGTCGGTGCTCGCGGGTGGCCTCGGCGAGCCGGAGCAGGACGGCGGTCTCGACAGCCACTTCCGGGCGCGCGTCGGCGGTGAATTCGACGGTGTTGATCAGTGCGTCCAGCCAGGCCGTCAGACGTGGGGGTAGGACACGGCGGAGTTTGGCCGTCGCGCTGTCGGCTGCGCGGGCGGCCGCTGTCGGCCGGTCGGCGCCGCGGCTGGTGAGGAGCCCGAGTAACACGGCCACCGCCTCGTCGTCGGTCAGCATCAGCGGTGGCATTCGGTATCCGGGAGCGAGCCGGTATCCCCCGTAGCGGCCCCGCACCGATCGGACCGGGATATCCAGGTCGGTGAGATGTGTGACGTATCGCCTGACGGTGCGTTCATCGACGCCGAGCCGTCCGGCGAGTTCGCCGACGGTATGAGTACCGCCGGTCTGCAACAGCTCGAGCAGGGCCAGCACTCGGGCGGTGGGGCGCGTCATCGGGAAATTCTCGCATCCATACCGGGCGGAAACTGTCCGGTATCGGCTCTACCGTGGCGTGCGGCGGTGGAACCTCCGCCTCATCCGACAGCAGGAGCACACAATGAAGCTCGTCTCGATCCGTCTGATCACTGACGACATCCAGCGGCTGGTCAGTTTCTATCAGCACGTGGCCGGCGTCGAAGCAAACTGGGCTACACCGGATTTCGCCGAAATCGTCACACCGGCCGGCACCCTCGCGATCGGAAGCACCCGCACCGTGGCGCTGTTCGCTGCGGGCAGCGCGCACCCAGCCGACAATCACACCGCGATCATCGAATTCCTGGTCCCCGACGTCGATGCCGATTATCGGCGGTTGCGAGATACGGTCGAGGATTTCGTCAACGAGCCCACGACGATGCCGTGGGGGAACCGGTCGTTGCTGTTTCGCGATCCCGACGGCAACCTGATCAACCTCTTCACCCCGGTCACCGCGCAGGCCGCCGCGAAGTTCGCCGGTTGATATCCGCTCATCGGCTACTTAACCCTGGTGCCAGGGCCTGATCCCGGCCAGGATCGGCTCCAGGTGCCCGGCGGGAGCGCTCTCTCAGCGGCTGCCCGCCGTCAAGATTGGTGTGACTCACTAATTGGCTTGCCTCCCACCGGGTGCCGTGCCGGAGTGGCTCGAAAGGGGACTGCCCCACGCTCGAACTAGCAATGCCCTCCCCGGCACGGACACCACAGGTCCGCAGACCACGGGAGGCCACAGCGATGACCGTCATCATCGGAATGGATCCACACAAACGCTCTGCCACCGTCGAAGCCATCGACCCCACCGGTCGTGTCCTGGCCACCGGCCGATACGCCACCGACACCGCCGGATATCAGCAAATGCTCACCGCTGCAGAACGATTCACCGATCGGATCTGGGCAGTCGAGGGCTGCAACGGCATCGGCCGCCACCTCGCCCACCGCCTGGTCCACGACGGGGAACTCGTCATCGACGTTCCCGCCGAACTCTCCGCGCAAGTGCGAGTCTTCGCCACCGGCAACGGCCGCAAGACCGACACCGTCGACGCGCACTCGGTCGCCTTCGCCGCACTCCACGACGACGAGATGGAATGGATGAGGATCCAGCGGAGGTTGGCGTTGCCGGAGCGGCAGTCGGGATGGCGGCCGACGTCATCCAAAGAGGCCGCGGCCACGATCTCGTTGCTCCCGGCGCACTGGGCCTCGTACGACGCACGCGCGCGGCCGGGAGTGCGCCCCATCGCTTCGAGGGAACGGATGCGCACCACCGGCCGTGGTTCAGGCCCGGGTGTAGCCGCCGTCGGCGAAGAGTTCGGCGCCGGTGACGAACGACGAGGCGTCCGAAGCCAGGAAGAGGGCGGCCGCGGCGATTTCCTCGGCGTCGGCCAGCCGCCCCAGTGGCACGACGGCCTCGGCGAACCGGTCGACGTCCGGCCCCGCGGCGCCCAGCAGGCCAGGGGTCCGCGTGGGTCCCGGGCTGAGCACGTTGACCCGGAATCGGCGCTCCCGCGACTGCCGGGCCCAGTTGTGCACGAGGTTGCTCACCGCCGCCTTCGAGGCGCTGTAGACCTCGAGTTGCTCATTGGGCCGCACGCTGTTGCTCGAGCCGACGACCAGGATGGAGGCGTTCTCCGCCAGCAGCGGAAGCGCCTTCTGAACGGTGAATAGTGGGCCCTTGACGTTGACGGCGAGCGTCAGGTCGACGTTCGCCTCGGTGTGGGCGCCGAGCTCGGCGTCCGCGACGATTCCCGCGTTGGCCACCAGCACGTCGATGCGTCCGGCCTCCTCGCGGACTCGCGCGTAGAGCGCGTCCAGGTCGGCCAGGACCGAGACGTCGGATCGTACGCCGGTGGCCGCAGGGCCCATCTCTTTGACTGCCGCTTCGAGGCGGTCGATGTCCCGGCCGGTCACGAAGACCCGTGCGCCCTCCCGGACGAAGCGGTGGGCGATGGCCAGCCCGATCCCGCTGGTCCCTCCGGTGATCACGGCCACCTTCTCCTGCAGCACGCCTGGCATGTCGAACCCCTTCAGTTGTGGAATGGATCGTCCATAACATAGGCAGTAATGGACGATCGAGTCAAGAATGGATAGGCTGAGACCATGGCGAGACCACGCGCATTCGACGAACGCCAAGTCCTGGAGCGGGCCCGGGAACAGTTCTGGGCGACGGGCTATGCAGGAACCCGGATGGACGACATCGCCCAGGCGACCGGCCTGGGCAAGGGCAGCCTGTACGGCGCATTCGGCGACAAGGGCAAGCTGTTCCACCGTGTGTTCGGCGACTGGTGCACCGCAGTCGTTGAGGTGGCCGAAGCGCGGCTGGCAGGTGGCCCGGACGCAGAGGCCTTGGCCCGGCTGTCGGGATACGTGCACCTAATGGCGGAGAACACCGCCTCCGACACCAAGCGCCGCGGGTGCCTGTTGGCCAAGGGCGCGGCGGAACTGGCCCAGCATGATCCGACGGTCGCCGGACGGTCGGCCGAGACCATGACGGCACTGCTGACCCTGCTGCGGACGGAGATCAGCGCCGCCCAGCGCCACGGCGACATCGATGGCGCTGCGGATCCGGAGCGGTTGGCGGCACTGCTGCTGACGGTGGTCCGAGGTATCGAGGCGGTAGGCAAGGCCGGCCTGGACGCGGAGACGCTGCGGAACATTGCCAACACCGCACTGGCGGTCCTGCCCATGCCCGAGGGGCAGAAACGCCTCGCAACCGGGCGCAGTCCGGCCCGCGAGAACTAACTTGGCGCCATCACGGCCACACGATCCGCCGGACAGTGTGTTCGATCCGGAAAGAGTTGAGAGTGTCCGGACAATTCCGGGTTCCTGAACGCTGGCTTGTCCAGAAAGGCATGAGAGTGACCAGGTAAGCCGGTCGTCAACAATCATCTTTTTCCGGATCCAGCATCAGGAACCCGCGGCCCTTACCAGCTGCACCGCTTCGGTAGGAGGTCGTCACGTTCGCTGCGTCGGCAGGTGTCAACGCGCCGTCTGAGCCTGTCCTCTCATCGCACTGGTCAACGCGGTCCGTGCCAGATCGCGTAGCCAGATGTGTGCGGGGTCGGTGTCATAGCGCTGATGCCATGACAGGTACGCCGGGGCCGGCGGCAGGTCGAACGGGAGCGGGAGCAGGACCAGGCCGAGATCTGCGGCGGCCGAACGCGCCGTGGATTCGGGGGCTGTGACGAGGAGGTCGGAGCCTCGCACGAACTCGAACGCGGCTCGTTCGGTGGGCGCGGTCGCCACCACACGTCGGGTGAGGTCGAGCCGCGCGAGAGCGTCATCGATGATGTTGCCGAGCCTTCCGCGCCGCGAGACGGTGATGTGCTCGGCCGCGGCGTACCGCGCGGCGGTGACGGTCTCGACATGGGTGAGCGGATGCCCCCGCCGTACGACGATGACGTGCTGGGTCTCGGCCACCATATCGGCGCGAATCTCGGGTGCGGTCGGGCGGTCCGCGTTCGCGGCGAGGTCGACCTCGCCGCGCCGCAACTCGGGGGTATCGATGCTCGATTCCGCGATGAAGCGCAGACGCACGCCCGGCGCCTGCTCGCGCACGGCTGTGAGAAGGGCGGGGCCGCTGAGGGCGACCAGTGCGTCGTGCCAGCGCAGCGTGAAGGTGCGCTCGAGCGTCGCGAGGTCGAGTTCACGGCTTGGCGCCAGCACGCTCTGGACCTGCCGCAGCAGGTCGTGCACCTGTTCCCGGACGGCGAGCGCGTAGGGCGTCGGGGTCATCGTGCGCCCTGTGCGCACCAGGATCTGATCCCCCGTCGTGCGCCGGATTCGGCCGAGGCTTCGGCTCATCGCGGGGGCGGTGACGTGCAGGCGGTCGGCCGCGCCGGCCACGCTGCCTTCCTCCAGGAGAGCGTCGAGCGCGGCGAGCAGATTCAAATCCAATTGCATGAGAGTCATCCTATCCGTGCTTTACATGCACTTGAAGTTAATGATTCTCCCTCCTACCTTTGAGATGCGGGCGCAAAAGACCATGGTTCTCGCCCGGTTGACCCCATCACCCCTGCCCAGATCGGAGTACTGCCATGCCCGAGTCGATTCGGACCACCGGTGTTGCCGCAGCCACCGGCTCCGCCTCCGACGCCGACCTGCTCGCACAGACCGCGATCGCCGTACGCACGGCGGGTTCGGCACTGCGGGAGCGCTTCGGCGACGTGGTCCAGTACCAGACCCGCGAAGAGCTGATGCGCGCGCTCGCCGCCAACGACAACACGGTTCTCGACATCCTGCGCCCCCGCCTCGAAGTCCTGCGCCCGGACGCCCGCTGGGTGGAGGAGGAGCTGGATGGCGGCGCTCTGCCTGCCGGCGAATGGTGGGTCGTGGATCCGGCCGAAGGCAACGTCAACCACCTGCACGCCCTGCCGGAGTGGGCGGTGACCGCCACCCTCGTGCGCGATAACCAGCCGGTGCTCACCGCGGTCCACCTGCCGCTGACCGGCGAGACCTACACCGCGCTCGCCGGCGCCGGCGCCCACCTCGACGGCCGGCCGCTGCACGTGTCGGGCACCACGGACCTCGGGCTGAGCATCGTGGCCACGAGCCAGGCCAGGCCGGACGAGGACGAGAAGGTCGTCCGGCGCGTCGGCTCCTCGATCACCGAGATGCTCCTCGACGCGCTCGTGGTGCGGACAGCCGTGCCCGCCACCCTGCACCTGCTGAACGTGGCCGCCGGCCGGATCGACGCCTTCTGGCAGTTCGCCGGAGCCCGCGCGGACTTGCTTCCCGGGGCGCTGCTCGTCGCCGAGGCCGGCGGACGGATCTCCACCGCCGAGGGCCGCCCATGGACCCCGGAGAGCGACAGCTTCCTGGCAGCGGCGCCCGGCGTGCACGCCGATGCGGTAGCCACGCTCTCCCGCTGACCACCGACCAGAACAGAAAACCTCAGGAGGACCAGTTCACCATGAGCAAGATCACCATCCTCGGCAGCGGCCGCGTCGGCAGCGGCCTGGCCACCGCCCTCACCCGGGCCGGGCACGAAGTGACCGTGGCGGACCGCTCACCGGGCGCTGCCGCCGACGCTGCCCGGACAGCGCAGATCGTCATCAACGCCACGCCGGGCGCCAGCTCGCTGGAGCGGCTCGCCGCGCTGCGCGAGGAACTGCGCGGCAAGATCCTCGTAGACGTCTCCAACGCCACCGTCGACGGACCGGACGGACTCCCCGCCGACCTGCTCTACCCCGGCTCGAGCCTCGCCGAGCAACTCCAGGAGTCGCTCCCCGAGACGCACGTCGTCAAGACGCTCAACACGATGCTTCACTCGGTGATGACCGCGCCCACCGCGCTCACCCAGACGCCAACCGCGTTCCTCTCCGGCAAGGACCCGGAGGCCAAGCAGGTCGTCCGAGGGATTCTCGCTGACCTCGGCTGGCACCAGGAGTGGATCACGGACCTCGGCGGGATCGAGACCGCGCGGGCTGCCGAGGCCGCGATCTTGTTCGTACCGCACGTGATCCGATCCAGCGGATTCGCGCCCTTCGCGATCTCGATCGCTCGCTGACCCGCACAGAGTGCGCCTCCTGCCTACAGCTTCGTCGATGGTGCCACCACCGTCGGCGACGGTGCGACCGAGTGCTCGCCCACTCGGTCAGCGGCGCATGCGCCCGGCTGAAGTAGACGTGCAACGCCGCCTCCGCCCGAGGCCGCGCCCGATCCTCTCCTTCGTGCAGCACCAGCAGTCAGGCCCGGACATCGTCACGGAATCCCGTTGGGAGAGTGGAGGTTCGGCGGTCGGTTTCTGGCCCTTCAGGAATCGAGAAAGTCGACGAGCAGCGGCACCAGCGTCGCCGGACGGTCGAGGGGGATGATGTGACCGCAGTCCTCGATCAAGTGCCCGGTCAAGGTGTCGGCGACCGGACGGAGTTGGTTTTCGAGTGTGGTTCCGACCGGGTGGGATCCGATGGCCATCGTCGGCACGGTGAGCCGGGCGATGTCGACGGCCCGCCGGATCTGCTCAGCGCTGGTGGGCATCGCCCGATAGTAGGAGAAAGCGCACCGCAGGGAATCAGTGCCGGTGTAGGCGGCGACGAAGGCATCGCGGGTTTGTGCGGGGATGCCGCGGCCCTGGGTTCCGGTCGTCAGAAACCAGTCGAGGTAATCGGATTCGTTTCCGGCAAGGACTTTTTCGGCAAGACCCGGCACCGCGTGAAAACCGAACCACCAGGGCGGCCCACCGGCTAGAAAGGTTTCGGCACCGGGCAGCGTGCCCAGCAGCGATTCCATGAGCACCAGCCGGTTGACTCGTTCGGGCCGCCGCATCGCCAGTAGGAACGCGGGCGGAGCACCGGCATCGATCGCGACGACGGAGGCGCTGGTTTCACCCAGGGCGTCGAGCAGCCCCTCGGCGTCGGTGGCAAGCGTGCCCGCGTCGTAGCCGTCGGGTGCTCGTGTGCTGGCGCCGAGGCCGCGCAGGTCCGGCGCGATCACCCGGTGTCGTCGGACAAGTGGGCCCATCACCTCGCGCCATAGCTGCCAGGTGTGTGGAAAGCCGTGCAGCAGCAGGACTGCCGGTCCGGTGCCGGCGATCGCCACGTTCGCTTCGATCCCGTTGGTTGCCACCATCCGCACTGTGAGATCTGGCAGTTCGTGAGACATTCGATCCTCCGCTAGCCGGTTACCAATAGTTACTAGCTGACCGTAGGTAACCTGAAGTAGCCTGCCAAGACGGCACTTTTGATACAGGTGGTGAGCTCCGGGTGACTACCCGAACCAGCACAGGCCAGCGCGGGGATCTGTTCGCTCCGGGCTGCCCGACCCGTCGGCTTCTGGATCGGCTCGGCACCAAATGGGTGTCCATGGTGGTGAAGCTGCTCGCCGAGGCCGCACCCGGCGAGGTGCGCTTCGCCGAACTGCAGCGTCGGATGCCCGGCGTATCGCAGAAGATGCTGTCGGTGACTCTGCAAAGCCTGTCCCGCGACGGGCTGGTCGCCCGCCGCGTCGAACCCACCGTTCCCCCGCGCGTTCACTATCGCCTTACCGATCTCGGGCTCTCCCTGGAAAATCCGCTGGCCGCGCTGCGGGCGTGGGCGGAGGAGCACATGGTCGAGATCGACGCCGCCCCAAAACCTGAGGACCACGCATGACCCTCAGGTCGATCCCGGCGATAGCCACGAAGATTCCCACGGTGGGTGGCGGCGTTACGTGGCCGTCAGCGGGTCGAAGACGAGACGGCGCACCGCTGGATGCCGGGTCAACCGGGCGCCGGCCCGGCCGCCCGGTGCCAACGCGACCGCGCACTGGAGCCGTTGCAGCGTGGTCGTGCGGCGAGCATGCCGCGCCGCCAACGCCGGTAATGCCTCAGCGAAAGTCCTTCGGCTGCAAGCATTGTTGTCACAGAACAAACGTCTCACACGCAGCCTGATCACCACTTCACGACCGGTGATCTCGGTATCGGACAACCGTCGCTCGTAGCGACTGTGAACTCGTCGCGCCGACACCTCGCAACCCGGACAGGCCGCCGGCTCATCTCGGGTGCTCGCCTCGATGCGCACCGAAGTCCCTGTCGCACTCAGGGTCTCGATCCTCAGAGTGGACAGGTGCGGCAGCAGGACCGCAAACGGTCCGAGATCAGCATTTTGGAGCGTCACCGACAGGGCGGTGGTGAGCCGCCAAGACGTTCACCGATGATCGCGATCGGGTGATGGTTCTCATGGCCCCTTCGAGGTGCTCGTGGCGGGGAAAACGCTGAATGTCGCTGGCGCTCAGGCGTAGTGGCTTGGGCTGTCCGGATGCGGGTTCGTGCGCCTTTGCTGGCGGGCGGTCAGTGTTCCTGGCGGCCGAACCAGCGGGTCGCGGCTTGTTGGAACGCTTCGGGATCGGGGCCATGGTCGTCCGCCCAGGCCACGATGCCGTCGGGCCGGATCAGTACGGCGCCGAGACCGAGGTTGTCGTGTACCGGGCCGGCCGCGTAATGGATCCGGCCTTGCCAACCCTGGGCTGCGTCCCGGAGTGCGTGGTCGGTGCTGAAGTCGAGCGCGACGCCGTGTCCTTGCTGTAGGAGGTCACCGAGGCGAGTGTCGTCGTCGAAGCAAAAGTCCGGGGCGGTGTGGCCGGCGAGGGGCTGTCGGCTGCCCAGGCCATAGCGGTAGGCCAGTCCCGATGTTTCCCGATACACGTGGGTGGTTCCGTCTGGGGTGCTCATCAGGTCGCGGACCAGCCGCTGCAGGGCGACTGCATTGGGGCCCGGTTGCATGGTTGCGACCTGGGCCCGGGACCAGTCGAGAACAGATGCGCCGATGGGGTGGCGCTCGCTGGTGTAGGTGTCGAGCAGTCCGTCGGGCGCGTAGCCGTGCACGGTTGCCGCGAGCTTCCACCCGAGATTCATCGCGTCGCCGATGCCGAGGTTGAGCCCTTGGCCGCCGAGTGGGGAGTGGATGTGGGCGGCGTCGCCGGCGAGCAGGACGCGGCCGTTGCGGTAGGTCGTGACCTGCATGGCGCGGTCGGTGAAGCTGGAGGCGAGGTGGACCTCGGTCAGTGTCACCTCGGTGCCGGAGACCCGGCGCAGGACCGCTTGGAGGTGTTCGCGGGTCAGCGGCTGTGAGCGGTCGAACGTGCCGCCGTCGAAGTCCATCATGCCCAGGTGTCCTTCGAAGGGCGTGCGCAGGTACATACCGGTCGGTGTCAGGTTGAACCCGAGGCGCAACTGTTGCGGGTCGGCGAAGGTGACTCGTGCGACGTAGCCGGTGAACAGCGGCTCGGTGCCGACGAACTCGAAGCCCGCGAGCCGGCGTACCGCGCTGCGACCGCCGTCGCATCCTACGAGCCATCGCGCCCGGTACTCGTGCCCGCCCGCCGTCGCGACAACGGCGCCGTCGTCCTGGGCCACGGCTGCGACGGGAACACCCCGGACGATCTGCGCACCGAGCGCGGCGGCCCGCTCCGCCAGCACCGTCGTGACCGCCTCGAGGCTGGTCATAATCGGTTCCATCGCCGGACTGGGCAGCCGGTGCGGGAGGGCGTCGGTTTCGATGTTGGTCGCGTCGAGCGTTATTCCCGCGAAGTGGCTCACGTTCCGGGGAGGTGGGGTCTGGTCGGCATCGGGGACGGCGCCGACCGCTGCCGCATCGACACCGGACGCTTTCAGCAGTGCGTCCAGCATGCCGCGACGGTAGAACGCTTCGACGGAACCGGGGGTCAACCCACGCAGCCCGAGTGGGAGTGTTTTCAACGGCGAGTCCCGGTCCGGGTTCTGCTCGAGTACCAGGACAGCACAACCGGCCACCGCGAGTTCGCCGGCCAAGAACAGTCCGATCGGGCCGGCGCCCGCGATTATGACGTCATGCATGAAGAAATTCCCCTCTGATTGTCGCTGACCCGATCGGATTCGACGGGTCAGCGCAGGTTGGTGATGCCGTCGAGGACGACGGCGATGCCGGTGAGGAACTGTTCGCGGTCATCGTGCTCACGCATCTGGCCGGCGATCACGTGCATGAACGGGTAGTCGTCGGGATCGAGTTCCCGCCACGCGGTCGACACCGCGCCGAGGAACTCGCCGCGGTCGGCCTGGGGGTCGACACCCGAGGTATCACCGTCCATACGGGCGTTCTGGCCGAGAGCACCGAGGATGTAGTGCACCAGCGTCGAAGTCGCGTCGAACCACGCGGCTTGCGGCACACCCAGTGCCCCCACCTGCCGGCCGAACCGCTCGAAGATCCCCACCGTCACCGGGCCGCATGGATTGCGGGTGATCTGCAGGGCCAAGCGCGTGGCAAGCCACTGATGTTCGGCGATCGCGTCGAACAGGCCCAGCGCCACGGCGCGGATCTCGTCCCCCGCAGTGGTCCGGGCCCCGGCGGGCTCGGTGTCGAGCACAGTGCCGATGACTGTTTCGGTCGCGGCATCCAGCAGCTCGTCTCGGGCGCCTACCTGGTAGTAGATCGCCCCGGTTCCGGTGGCCAGGCGCTCGGTCAGCGCCCGGACCGTCAGCGCGCTCTCGCCGCCGCCGTCGAGCAGCTCAATAGCGGTAGCGATGATCTGCTCGCGGGAGAGCACCTGGTTGCGCCGCTGTGCCCGGCGCGCTCGTGTGGCCATGGCCCGATTCTGCCAGCATTTTTGGATCATCGCACTAATTTGGATCAATGAACCAATTGAGGTATGTTTTCCACATGTCAGATACCCACTCCGGGGTCACCGCACGGGTCGCTGCGGCGTCACCGAAGCATCCCGGACCCCTGGTCATGCTTGTGCGAGTGCATGCGCGGCCGGATCAGATCGACGTAGCGCGACGGGCGCTGGAGAAGATCGCCGGTCCAACTCGCGCCAACCCCGACTGCCTGGAATTCCGTATCTTCCAGGACCGAGACGATCCGCAGTCGTTCACTCTTCTGGAACACTGGGTCAGCCTCGAGGCCAATATCGAACACGGCAAACGTGACTACATGGCCGAGTACATCGCCACGAAGGACCTGATCTTCGACGCATTCCGCGGCGAGTTCGTCCAGGAGATCTGCCCACCGGGTACTGGTTCCTTTGCCGAACCGCAATGAAACGCGACCGCGACTCGATCACATCGGTCCGAGGCCAGAGCGCCCGTGACATCATCAATGATCAAGCGCCCGAGCGCATCCCGAACGGGTCAATCACGAAAATTGAGCCAGATCCAGTATCCCAGTCGACATCGGCTGGTGTCACTCCGCTCCGGGCCATTTCCACGTGGAAGAATTCCTCGTCAGCCTGTTCGTCGACGGGCAGGTCTTTACCGCGTCTCTGCATCAATCGCAGAAACCGCACCACGCGATCCGAGCGTTCAGCTCGGTCATGATCGTCATCTTCGACAACGCCAGTAGCCCAGGGTGTTCCGTTTGAGCGTTCAGCCCGCCGGGATCGCCGTCCATCCGACCGCTCTCGATCGATCTCACCAGCCGTGGCATCAACCATGTGACCAGCCAGATCCCGCCAAGATCTTGACCCAAGGCAGATTGGTGGTTGATGTCAAGGTGACAGGAGCATCATGAAGTCGTTGACGTGGACGCCTACCCACGTGGTATTCGAGGACCGGAACCATCATTCGAAATGGAAAGCCGCGCAGTCGCCGGTGCATGTCCTGTTCGACGACATCGAGCGAGTGGACCTGATTCCGTTTGGATCGTCGAGGTCGTTGTGGTGGTGCCGGCTCATCATTCGAGGAAGGCAGATCCCGCCCGACCCTATGAATGACTTGTACTCGTTCACCTACGACGCCCGCCGCGATGCCAGCTGCGCCAGCTCCTCGCGACGCAGTCCGGGAACCCGGCGCTGCCGCCCGTAGGAGGTGAGTCCGAACTTCTCCGGGCGGAGGCGGGCGCGGCGCGATCGGAGAAACTCACCCAGTTCGGCGCGTCGGTCGAAGTTCATGTGTCCCATCATTTCTCGACTCGGGTGGATGTCTCGTCATGGCGTGCCTAGGCAGAGCCGGGCACTGCCTGACCCGGCGCGAATCGGCAAAGGTCGAATCCGCCGGAACGGTTCCGGCTTCACGGATTCGCACGAGCGCATCACTCATGACTGTCACGCTTGGCCGTACCGGCAGGGACATCACCCGATTGGGCTTCGGTTCGTGGGCCGTTTCGGGCTCGGGCTGGACCTTCAGCTGGGGTGCCACGGATGACGCCGAGTCGGTCGCCGCGATCCGCCACGCGCTCGACGTGGGCGTCAAGTGGATCGACACCGCCGCGGTGTACGGCCTCGGCCATTCGGAGGAACTGGTCGGCAAGGCCATCGCAGGCCTGCCGCAAGCCGACCGCCCCTACATTGTCACCAAGGCCCGGCCTGGTCTGGGACCCGGAGAACCCGTCGGCCGTGCCTACGGCGCCGGAAGCCCTGATCGAGCCGACGCGGGCCGATCAGGCGAGGCAGGTGCGCAGCGGGACGTTGAGCTCGGCCGAGGTCAGCGAGCCGTGGTGGCCGACCATGGCCGATTGGAGCGGTTCGGCCCCGGTCCGGATGACGCCGCGCGGTCCGAGCGCCGCGACGACGAGATCGCCGATCCGCTCGGCCACCACGGGCCCGACGGTAGGCCCGAACCAGCCGCGTTCGATCACCTCGGCGCGCGGCAGCACCGCGAAGTCGGGGCCGAGCGTCTCCCGCCATGCCGCAGCGACGTCGTCCACGGCGCCCTCGACGGTGTAGACGTGTCGGGCCCGCGGTTCGCCACCGAGCTGGTGGACGCCGGCGCGCAGCGCGTCGACGGCGTCGAAGTCCACGGTTCCGGTCAGCTCCACCATGCCGTGATCGGCGGTCACCAGCAGCGCCGCGCCGGGCGGCAGGTGTTCGGCGATGGTGGCGGCCAAGCGGTCCACGTGTGCGAGCTCCAGCCGCCACGCGTCGGAGGACGGACCGCGCACATGGCCGGTGGTGTCCAGATCGCCGTGATAGGCGTAGGCGAGCGAGCGGTCGCCCGTGCGCAACGCCTCGGCGACGCCGTCGACCATGTCGCCGAACGACAGGCTCGGGCGGAACGCGCAGCCGCGCAACACGGCCCTGGTCAGCCCGGAGCCCGCCTGGTACATGGGGGCGACCTGCGAGACGCTGATCCCGGCACGGGCGGCGCGTTCGAATACCGTTGCGGTGGGCTGGAACTGCTCGGGCACCAGCTCGCGCAGCAGATCCACCTTCGGGCCCTCGCCGTGCAATCGCCAGCGCAGTGCGTTCACCAACCGGTCGTAGCCGGGCACGTTGATCAGATAGCCGACGATGCCGTGCTCACCCGGCGGGACCCCGACGCCGAGGGAGCTCAGGCTGGTCGCGGTCGTGCTCGGGAACCCCGCCGCCAGCTCGGCCGAGGCGAGGCTCGACAGGAACGGCGCCTCCTCCGAGTGAGCGGCGAGAGCTTCCGCGCCGAGCCCGTCCACCAGCAGGACACAGACCCGGCGCGCGGACAGTCCGAGGCCGAGCCGATCGTCTTCGCCGGGGACGCCCAGACAGGCCAGGACAGAGGGAAACAAGTCGGCCAGGGAACCCGAGCCGTAGCGTGGCGCGTCGAACACGTGGTCAGAATGTCAAGATCGGCGCCGCCACGGCAAGGGTTTCAGGCTTGTCCGGTCTCGAATCGGCTGATCTTTCCGTCGCGCACGGTGAAACGCCACGCGGTGCGCATCGATCCCCAGCGCGAGTTCGTGTAGTCGGCGAGCAATTCGACGCCGCCGTCGGTCACCGATTCGATCTGCATCCGGCCGTTGCTGGCGAAGACCTCCGAATCGGTCCACTGCTCGACATCGCGTTCCACGCCGTCATCGGACATGGTCGCGTCCTCGGTGAGCACCGAGTGGAAGCGGTCGCGATCGTTGGCGTTGAGCGCGTCGACGAACTGCTGAACGATCGGGTCGAGCTGTTGCTGTACGGACATCCGGTCATCCCTCTCGAATCACGGTAATCGGGTCGAGCAGTGACGGAACAGCAAACATCTGGCGCCCACTCTAGGTCAGAAATGCGGCGCGCCGCGTCAAGACCCGGGCGCGAGGAGCGAGGACACCGTGCGCATCACGTCCTCGACCAGTTCGGGCGCGGTGGTGCCGAGCTGAACGGCCCGCTTCTCCAGCTGACCGTCCAACCACAGCGAGGCGAGCCCGTGGCCGATGCCCCACCAGGTGATGCCGAGAATATCCGCCTTGTCGGCAGGCAGCAGACCGGCCGCAACGCACTCGCCGATGGCGTCGGCCAGGATCGCGAAGGCGGCGTCGCCCGCCACGATGGCGTCGGGGTGCTTCTCCGGCTGGGAGAGCTCCGGCCGGAACATCAGCCGGAAGTAGCCGGGTTGCTCGCGCGAGAAGCGGACGTAGGCGCCCGCCAGCGCGGCGAGGGTGTCCAGCGGCGAGCCGGTCGCGGCGGCTCGCGCGGCGGCGAGTTCGGCGCCGAGCAGCTCGAATCCCTTGGTGGACAGCGTCGCGAGCAGTGCGGCCCGATCCGCGAAATGATGGTACGGCGCGCCGGTGCTGACGCCGGCCTCCCTGGCAACCCGGCGCAGGCTCACCGCCGCGATGCCTTCGGTTTCGATCAGGCGCAGGCAGGCGGCGATCAGCTCATCACGCAGTGCGCCGTGGTGGTAACTGGTCCGCTTCACCATCCGAGCGTATGCGACCGGGGCTGGACAACCTATCTATGCGGTGCTTAGATAATCTGAGCGGCGCTTAGATTCCGGCCGCGCCCCTCTTCCCCTGACAGGTGGAACACATGAGCAAGCAGGTACTCGTCACCGGCGCAACGGGATTCATCGCCGGGCACGTCATCGCCGACCTTCTCGAGCACGGCTACCATGTCCGCGCCACCGTGCGCGACTTGGCGAACACCGGCAAGCGCGCGCACCTCACCGAGCTCGCGCGGCGCCTCGGCGCGGACCTCGAGTTCGTCGCCGCCGACCTGGGCCGCGACGCCGGGTGGGCCGAGGCCGTCGCGGACTGCGCGTACGTGGTGCACGTGGCCTCGCCGTTCCCGTCGTACATTCCCGACGACGAGAACGAACTCGTCGAACCGGCCGTCCAGGGCACGCTGCGGGTGCTGCGCGCGGCCGCCGCCGAGCCGGGCGTGCGACGGGTGGTGCTGACCTCCTCGGTCGCCGCGATCGCCTACGGCCACGACACCGACGCCGTGCGTACGGAGGCGGATTGGTCGGTGGTCGGCCGGATTCCGCCCTACCAGAAGAGCAAGACGCTGGCCGAGCGAGCGGCGTGGGAGTTCGTCGGCGGCCTGCCCGCCGAGCGTGGACTCGAGCTGGCCGCGGTGAACCCGGGTATGGTGCTCGGCCCGCTACAGAGCCCCGTCACCAGCACCTCGCACGAACCGATTCGGCGGCTGATGGCGCGGGATGTGCCCGGCTCGATGCGCACCGGCTGGACCCCGGTCGACGTGCGTGACCTCGCCGTGGCGCATCGGCTGGCGATGGAGCTGCCGCAGGCGGCGGGCAATCGGTACATCTGCGCGTCCGATGCGGTGTGGATGGCCGAGCTGGCCCAGATCCTGGCCGACGAATACAACCCGCGCGGCCTGCGGGTGCCCACCCGCGTGCTGCCCGACTGGCTGATCCGGCTCGTCGCGCGATTCGACAAGGGCGTTCGGCTGGCGCTTCCGGTGCTCGGCCGCACCGAGATGGTCAGCGCGAACAAGGCGCGCACGGAGCTCGGCTGGACCATGCGTCCCGTCCGGGAGACCGTGCTCGACACCGCGGAGAGCCTGCTCGCCTTCGGCGTCGTGCACGCGCCGGGTGTCCGCACCCGCCCGGCCGCGCCGCGTCCGGCGTCGAACGTGCTCGGCGCCTAGGGGTTCGGACATGGTGACCGCCACTCTGATCCTCGCGGCCCTCGGGCTCGTGCGTCGCGTGTTCCGCAGGGATCGCGACGCCGCGCACGCCGACAGCGGAGCGCGCCGTCCCGCACGACTCGACACTGCCGCGATGCGTCGATATTTCCGCGGGGCGGAGTGGCGCCGATACCTCCGCGAAGCGGCACGACGTCCGGTTCCCGCGCTCAGCGCGGCGGTGGCGCTGCTCGGCCTCGGCGTCGCCGTCACGGCGAGTGCGCTCGCGGAGTGCTGAGCGCACACTTTGCCGGGTGGCGGGCGGGTCGCGCCAACGGGTAGACAGGACCGGTGACTGTGCAGCGTCCCTTCCGTTTCGGCGTGAACATGGTGGTACCCGAGTCCAGGTCCCGGTGGATCGAAAAATGCCGCAGGGCCGAGGAACTCGGCTTCGACGTGGTCGGCGTCGCCGATCATCTCGGCCTGCCCGCGCCGTTTCCCGCCATGATCGTGGCGGCCGAGGCCACCGAACGCGTGCGGCTCAACACCTTCGTGCTCAACACCGCCTTCTACAACCCGGTGCTGCTGGCCCGCGACGCGGCGGGCGCGGACCAGCTGACCGACGGGCGCGTGGAACTCGGGCTCGGCGCGGGCTACGTGCGGGCCGAGTTCGACGCCGCCGGAATCCCTTTCCAGAGCGGCGGTAAGCGGGTGCGTCATCTCGAGCACACCGTCACGACGCTGCGCAGGTTGTTCGCCGACCCGGACTACCAGCCGCGCCCGGCGCAGCCGTCCGGACCGCCGCTGCTGCTGGCAGGCTGGGGCGACCGGCTGTTGAAGCTCGCCGCCGAGCAGGCCGACATCATCGCCTTCGCGGGCGGGGGAGCGACGCCCGGCGGCCCGGTGCAACTCGCCGACGAAGACACCACCGCCGAGCGGGTGGCTTATGTCGACGGGCTGCTCGGCGCACGTGCGGGCGAGGTGGAACTGAATCTGCTCATCCAGCGGGTGGTCTCGCGCGCGGACTGGCCCGCGCTGGCCGATGCTTACGCACCGGCGCTGCCGCCCTCGGCCGCCGACCACCCCGAGCGGATCCCGACTCTGCTGATCGGCTCCCCCGAGGAGGGCGCCGACCGCGTCCGGGAACTGCGCGAGCGCTTCGGATTCAGCTACATCACCGTGCTGGAGAACAGCATGGAACAGTTCGGCCCGATCATCGAGCGGCTTCTGTGATCTACATCACTTCACCCTCGCCATTTTGTCGGCCCACGATGGCATGGTGTTCGGCATGCCATCTACCGAATCGACCGCCTCCGTCGATGTCATCCGGGTGCTCGGGGCCAGCGAGCACAACCTGCGCGACGTCTCGCTCGAGATCCCCAAGAACAAGATCACCCTTTTCACCGGCGTGTCCGGGTCGGGCAAGTCGTCCATCGTGTTCGACACCATCGCCGTGGAATCGCAGCGCCAGCTCTACGCCACCTTCCCGGCGTTCGTCCTGAACTTCCTGCCGCGGTACGAGCGCCCGCACGCCGAGGCGATCGAGAACCTGACGGCGCCGGTCATCATCGATCAGCAACCGGTCGGTGGCGGCCCGCGCTCCACGGTCGGCACCATGACGGACATCTACTCGATGGTGCGCGCCATGTTCGCCCGATTCGGTTCACCCTCGGCCGGATTCGTCTACAACTACTCGTTCAACGTCCCCCAAGGCATGTGCCCGGACTGCGACGGGCTCGGCATGACGGTGCGCGCGGACCCGGATCGCCTGGTGGACCGTGGCAAATCGCTCAACGAAGGGGCCATCCTGCTCCCCGGTTACGGTGTGGGCAGCGGTGATTGGCAGCTCTACGGCAATTCCGGCCGGTTCGACCTGGACAAGAAGCTGGCCGACTACACCGAGGCCGAGTACCAGGACTTCCTGTACGGCAGCGGCGGCAAGGTGGAGCTCACCTTCGCGAAGGGCACCTGGAAGGCCGACTACGAGGGACTCGCCGCGAAGTTCACCCGCACCCGACTGCAGCGCGACACCTCGACGCTCAGCGAGAAGACCCGCGAGCAGATGCAGAAGTTCCTCACCGAGGGCGTCTGCTCGACCTGTCGGGGCGCGCGGCTCAACGCCGCCGCACTCGCCACCAAGATCGGCGACCGCAATATCGCCGACTGGTCGGGGATGCAGATCACCGATCTCATGGCGGTGCTCGACGAGATCACCGACCCCGCGGCGCTCGGCCTGGCCGACGCCATCCGTACCGCGCTGCGGCGGGTGGCCGACATCGGTCTCGGATACCTGAGCTTGGATCGCCCCACCTCGACCCTTTCCGGCGGTGAGGGACAGCGGCTGAAGATGATCAAGCATCTGTCCAGCACGTTGATCGGGATGACCTACATCTTCGACGAACCGAGCGTCGGACTGCACCCGCGCGACGTCGGCAGGCTCAACGATCTTCTGAAAGCGCTGCGGGACAAGGGCAACACCGTGCTGGTGGTCGAGCACGATCCGGACGTCATCCAGATCGCCGACCACATCGTCGATGTCGGCCCGCGCGCAGGCGTGCACGGCGGACGGGTGGTGTTCCAGGGCAGCTTCGCCGAGCTGCGCGACGCCGACACCCCCACCGGTGCTGGTCTGCGCAGGCCGTTCACTGTCAAGGACACCTTCCGTGCCGCCACGGGCGAGTTGCTGATCGAGAACGCCGGCGTGCACAACCTGCGCGATGTCACCGTCGCCATCCCCACCGGGGTACTGACCTCCGTCACCGGCGTGGCGGGCTCGGGCAAGAGCAGCCTCATCCGCGACGTGTTCGTGCGCGAGCATCCCGAGGCGCTGTTCGTCGACCAGTCGCCCATTGCCGCGTCCTCCCGCTCGACGCCGGCGACCTACCTGGGATTGATGGACCCGATTCGCAAGCTTTTCGCCAAGGCGACGGGGGAGTCGCCGAGCCTGTTCAGCTTCAACTCCCACGGCGCCTGCCAACAGTGCGAGGGCCGCGGTGTGGTCGTCACCGAGATCGCGTACATGGACCCGGTCGCCACACACTGCGACGCCTGCGACGGCCGCCGCTT
This sequence comes from Nocardia sp. bgisy134, assembly GCF_965341865.1. Lineage (GTDB taxonomy): Bacteria > Actinomycetota > Actinomycetes > Mycobacteriales > Mycobacteriaceae > Nocardia. Next base: position 12,141 of record NZ_CBDQZP010000013.1, on the reverse strand, counting down.
CTCCGAGGGCGTGCTCGGGCACACGTTGCGCGACAAGTCGATCGCCGACGTGCTGGAGATGTCGGCGGAGGAGGCGCTCGGCTTCTTCCCGGAGAAGGCGCTGAATGGCAAGTTGCGCACCATGAACGAGGTCGGCCTGGAGTACCTGAGCCTGGGCCAGGCGATGAGCACGCTGTCCGGCGGCGAACGCCAGCGCATCAAGCTGGCCACCCAGTTGCAGAATACCGGGTCGATCTACGTGCTGGACGAGCCGACCACCGGCCTGCACATGTCCGATGTCGACACCCTGCTCGCGCTCATGGACGGACTCGTCGAACGCGGAAACACCGTCGTCGTCATCGAGCACAACCTCGACGTCGTCGCCCACTCCGACTGGGTGATCGATCTGGGCCCGGACGGCGGAAAGGACGGCGGCCGAATCGTCTTCACCGGCACCCCCGCCGACCTGTTGACCCACCCTACCTCCCTGACCGGCGAGTACCTGCGCAAGTACAAGGCGGCCTGACCAGGGCCGAGGCCCGCGGCCGCGTCGCCGAGAGTCGTTGCGGCCGCGGGCCTTCGCGCCGACAGTGCGCAGCGGGATTTCGCGAATCAGCGGCCGGGTGGTGGCGCAGCCGAGACCGGCCCACAGTTCGGCGTAGCGGTGCCGGTGACCACACGGATGATCGTACGGTGGAGCGGTGACCTTGATTTCACGCATCTATCGGTTCAACAGACGGCGTCCATGGAGTCACAACGACTTCTACGGAGGTTGGGTGGTCGATCGAGTCGCGTCGAGCAAAGCCCGCAGCGTTCTGGACATCGGGTGCGGCACAGGCAATCTGATCGGCCGTCTCCGGGTGCGGGTCGAACACGTGACCGGGATCGAGCCGGACCCCGAAGCGGCACGCGTGGCGGCAGCGCGCTTCGCCGACATCCCTTCCGTAGTGATCGAACAACGACGATTCGACCAACGCGACCCGGCTCGTCAGTGGGATGCGATCACACTGGTGGCCAGCCTTCATCACCTTCCACTCACGCAGACCTTGCGCGATCTCGATCGCTGCCTGGCTCCTGGCGGCTGCCTCGTCGTCATCGGGTGCTACCGGGAATCAGGGGTAGTCGATCTCGCAATAGGACTCGTGGCCACCGTGGCCAATATGGTCATCGGAGTTCTGAAGCATCCACGGCCGACGGACCATTTCCCCCTCGAGATGACTGCACCGACAGCGCCACCCCGCGAGACACTCTCGGAAATTCGCGCTGTTGCCGGGGAGCATCTCCGGGGAGCTCGCATCCGTCGCAGGCTCTTCTGGAGGTACTCGCTGGTCTACGACAAGCCCTCGCCCACACATCGGCGCTCCGTGTCAGGGCGTGAAACCGGTTGATACCAGCCCGATGTCGGGGTTCGAGTGAGGGCGCCGCGGCTGGGATGTCGCCCTATTTGTTGTGTGTGGCGTCGAGATCTATCCGGATGGTGTCGGCGCGGGGGATGATGAAGACGCGGTCGCGCCGTGCTTCCCACTGCTGGGGTATGACGAAGTAGGCGTCGGCAGTTCGGTCGAGTAGTCGCACACCCCCGTAGTAGAAGCGGTATTTCTCGCCGGGTATGTCGATTTCGCCGACCTCTACACCGGTGCCGAGGATGGCGAGCCGGTCGACGCTGAACACGACGACCGAAGGCTGGTCGGCGAATTGGGATCGAGCCAGGTTTCGAGCATCCGTGAGCCCTTGGTCGGACGCGTAGGCCCCGGTGATCCACATCAATCCGGCCAGTCCGAGGGTGAACAGCGCGATCATGATCACGATCGTGCTTGACTGATTCGTCGGCCGAGGCGCCGGCGGCAGAAGTCCTGGGCTCGGCGGAGTCTGCCACAGGCCCGGATTGCTGGACCGAAGCGTAATGACATAGCCGAGCAAGACACTCCCGACGACCAGCGATCCCGGCAGCAGGTAATTGTTCGGCGGAAACCACGACGGCACCGCGGTCAACCGGATGATCGGGGCCACCGCGAGCGCCGCCACTCCCAGCGCCAGCATCGCCACGTACCAAATCCGAAGCGCTCGAGTCTCGTTGCGGGTCCGCCGGGCCAGCAGTAACGGCACGTCCCGGGACGCCACCAGAATCAGCACCATCACCATGCCGAGGACAACCGGCCAGAACGTGGGAGTGATCGATCGCCGCAGAAAATCGGTGATCGAGTAGCCGAGCAGCCCCGAGTCGATGCCGAAATAGCCATACCAGGCGCGGGTGTACACCGCGCCGAAATAGTAGAGGACCGGTACGAGCACCGCTGCCTGCGACGCCAATGCCCCCGCGAGCGTCAGCGCCGACTTCAGCGGAGACGGTTCCTGCTGCTGTGTCATCGGTCAGCGCTCCGCGTTGCCGGAACTCGGTTCCGGTCGGCTGGAGGGTGCTTGTCGCGCTGTGAGCGGCGGAAGAGTCGGTGGCGGAGGAGTTGTCGCGATCGGCGGCATGCCGGGCACGATCAGACGCTGAGAGGTCGTGATGCCGACTGACGTCTGTGGTACGGGGACAGTCGTTTGTGCCTCCGGCTTTTGCGGCGAGGGTGCAACGACCGAAGGTGTCGCGATGGTCAGTTGGGGCTTCGTGGTGATCGGCGCCCCCTGCGGAGGGATCGTCGGGCCCTGCTGTTCGGACGTCGTAGCCGACGCTGCCGACGAAGTAGCCACCGATGACTGTGGTGCGGGGACCGGCGCCGATGACGGCGGAGCATCGCCGCGGTCCGCTGCGTCGGAGCCGCACGACGATAGCGCCAGCGTTGTCAGGACCGTGACGACGAGTACAGCTGGGCCGGAACGGATCTGCATGCGCGCTCCCTCGAATTCCTGAACCGGAACGGAATTGTCGCACGACGAAACCGGCGAGGCACCTCGATAACGCCAACAGAAGAAGTACCCATCGAGATGCCATTGTCCGATGAATTAGATTGCGCAAGAAGCGATCTGCACGAATTTCTACCAAACAGAATCGGTTCTGTTTACCGCTGCACGATGCGGCGGCGAAGCGGCTCGGTGCCCGTGACCCGGAGCAGGTCGAGCGCGGGCTGGCGCTCCGGCCGAACCTTTGGCTGGGCAGGTCGGTGGAAAACGGTGCGGTCACCCACTGCATCACCGACCTGCTCGCCGGTCCCGCCGCGGTGCGGTTCCTGTCGTGCGAGCCGCTGCTGGGCCCGATCGATCTGACCAGTGGCTGTTCCCGAACCGCTGTTCCTGCGGCTGCGCCTGCCGGTGGCCCGACGACGGCGACCGGTTCGAATGCCCCAGCCAGGAATACCGCACACCCATCGACCAGGAATGGGACGCCTTCCTCGCGCACTTCGAGAAGCGGAAAGTCTCCGTTGGGACCCGCGCGCGAGCGTTCGCTTCTCCCCTGTATTCATGAGCACGCATGTGTGAGATGTTCACTTCTACGGCTGGACCCCGCCCAACGCCCCCGGTTGGAAGAGATCCGCGACAACCTCGAAGCCCGCATCATCGAAGCCAAACGCGAAGGCTGGCTCGGCGAAGCCTGCAGGTCAGCTACAGCGGCGTCAAGGACAAGCTCGCCCAGATCGACGCCACACTCCAACGAACGGCGGCAGGAACTGACCTCGGGATGCCCACGTTCGGTTCGATCTCTGGAAGGTCTTCTGCCCCACGATGATTGAATCAGTGCGACAGATGATAGGCCAAGTGCGAACGCTCGCTCGGCGAGGTCGAACAACTCCGCGGCAGCCTTGCGACGCGAGGGAACGAATTGCACAACTGGCTCCCAGGCGGCGCGAACTCGATCGATTCACTCTTCGAGATCGTCAACCTGGCGGCGCGCGAGAATGATCCCCCCGAGCGTGCTCTCGGCTGAGGTGAGAGTTCTGTGTGTCTCGACGACGAAGCCAGCATCGTTGAGCCACGCAATCATCTGGCCGTGCTGGCGACGATGGACATATATGTTCATCTGGTGCCCGCCATAGCCCTGCGTCTTCAACTGCGACTCGTCACCGACATGGAAGCCGAGTAATAACGGTCCACCGGGCCGAACTACTCGCTGGAAGTGCGCGAAGACCGAACTGATCTCGTCGTCGGGAACGTGGATCAGCGAGTACCAGGCGACCAGACCAGCCATCGAGGCGTCGCCGAAGGCGAGGTCGGTCATAGAGCCGAGATCGAACCGGAGGCCGGGGTGATCACGCCGGGCCACCTCGATCATCCTGGGCGACAGGTCGATTCCGAACGCGTCGACGCCCAGCCGGGATAGGTGAGCGGTGATCCTCCCCGCCCCACACCCCACGTCCGCAACTGGGCCCCCGCCCTCGGCACGCACCCGGTCGGCGAACAACGCCAGGACAGCGCGCTCATCGGGCGTTTCATCCAGAAGGTGACGCGTCAGATCTGCATAAATAGCAGCGACGGTGTCGTAGGACGTCCGCGTGTCTTCCAGCCAGCCGGCGGTGTTCGGTCCCGTTCCCACGACCGCAGGCTACCCAACAGTCCACGCAGGACAACCCCTAGTTCAGAGAAGCTTGCGTGAGGTGCTCGCTCCTTCGACCGGACCCCGCCCAGCGGGCGCGGCTCGAAGAGATCCACGACAACCTCGAAGCCCGCATCATCGACGCCAAACGCGAGGGCTGGCTCGGCGAAGTAGAAGGACTCCAAATCAGCTACAGCGGCGTCAAAGGCAAACTCGCCCAGATCGATTCCACTCTCCAACGCACCACGGCAGCAACGGGACTCGGAATGCCCACGTTCGGCTCGATCTCCGGAAGAAGCTCTGCCCCATGAGAATCAAGTTCATAGAAGTCTGTGTCGATGTTCGCTCCCGTGGCCGGATCCGCAACAACGCACTCGGCTGGAACAAATCCGAGACAACCTCACCACCCGGATCAGCGAAGCAGAGCGAGAGGGATGGCTCGGCGAGATCGAAGGCCTGCAAGTAAGCCTCGCCGGTGCTGAAGGCAAACTGGCCCAACTCGACGAGAAGCAGCCCGGCGAACCGTCATTCATCAGCCTCGGCATGCCGACAATCAGGCTCATCGCAAAAGGAGGGTGTAGTCGGGGTCTGTCGGTGTCGAAGTTGCCTGCAGGGATGGCCGCACTCCTATCCGGGCGCGGCGAGACGTGTGCCGGGAAAGCGAGCTATGCACCGTCGTTGCCATCGTGCAGGGAATGGATCATGCTGTGCAGGATCCGGAACGCGTCCGACTGCTCGGTCTCGGTCAGGCCGGCCAGCATTCTGACCTCGACGGACCGGACCGCTATGGTCGCCTTCTCGAGGCTCCGCCGGCCGCGAGGCGTGAGCCGCGTGGGAAGAACCTTCCCGACGGGTGCCTGCGCAGGCCTGGTCACGTAGCCGTCTCGTTCCAGGGCCTGGAGCAGCACGTTCATCGTCTGCCGGGTCACGAACGCGCCCCGCGCGAGCTCGGAATTCGACAAGCCCGGTCGTTGAGCCAGCAGCTCGAGGCAGGAGTAGTGCGTCACGCTCATCCCGAGCGGCCGCAACACCTCCTCCATAGCTACACGTAGCGCGCTCGACGCCTCTTTCAGCAGGTAGCCCAGTGACGTCTCCAGGTCGACGCCGACACCGTCTTGACTCATGTCAGTATTCTGACATAAATTGATCCGTGTCAGAAACCTGACACGAAGAGAAGGAGCATCATCATGCCCGCCACCGGCCCCGACTTCATCTCACTCCAAGCGCGCGACCTCGACGCTTCGCAGGTGTTCTACGAGCAGTACCTCGGCCTCGTCCGCTCGCAGGCCGGACCTCCGCACGCCGTCGTCTTCGAGACGAAGCCGATCGCGTTCGCACTCCGCGACATCGTTCCCGGCACCGATCTCGCATCCGCTGCTCAGCCCGGCATCGGTGCCGCGATCTGGCTCCACGCCACAGACGTCCAAGCCATTCACGATGCGCTGGTCGCCGACGGTCACACCATCGTCTCCGCACCGATCGACGGCCCCTTCGGTCGGACATTCACCTTCGCCGACCCCGACGGCTACCAGGTCACTCTCCACGACCGCGCCTGACAGGCCAAAACGTCACCGGACGATCACCGGCCCCCGCAGACCGCGGTTGCGCCCGCGGCTCGAGAATCCGGGCGAGGTTTGTTCACCCCGGGGTGATACCGATACCGACCAGCGGCGGCCCCCTCGCCCGTAACGAGTGTGTACTCCACTGCGCGGCTGGCCATATCCCGGCGACGTGGCTCCGACGGTGACCGCGATCCTGACCCGACACGCACCAGCCGCCGCGGCGATGAACGCCTTCTACCGGAAACTGCTCGATGGAGAAATCCACACGGATTACGCCCAGTTGGTAGATCAGCACGATCTGACCAATTGACCGGTCATCGGGTGCACGAGTGCGCTCGACCGACGCCGAATGGGCACGGCCAGTTAGTTCAGAGAAGCAGGAGGGTTCGTGCCGGCGGCTGGTGCCGTAGGGGCGCCCGCAGGATCCGAATTCGACGCGTCGTTTGTCGAAGTGCTCCTCGAAGCCAGCCCACTCGTCTTCGGTCGGTTTGCGGTATTCCTCGGCGGGGCGTTGAGCGCGCCGCCGGTCGAGGAATTCCGGGTAGTGGCGGACCACATCCTCCTCGAAGACCGCGACGTAGCCGCGGGTGGTCTGGATTTCGAGGTGACCGAGCAGCGCGGCGCCGATGCGCGGAGAAGGCGCGGTGCCACGTGCAGCGGGGGAGGGGCCAACTGGGGGAGCGGCCGCTTGACCTGGGCGGCAAGACACGGCATACCCCAACCATCGCGCTCCGGCTGTCGGTGCCGGGCTCTACAGTGCCGAATATGACAGTTGCCGACAGCGCATCGCCGTTCGAGAACCAGGGCGGGTATGTCGTGAGCCCGGGCCCAGGTTGCTCCCCGTCATTCCGGCAGTACGTGGCGTCGGCTCGGGCGGGTGACGTCGATGCCCTGTTCTTGCTCGAATCGGCGGATGCCGACGCGGTAGAAGTGGACGTACTGCTCTACAAACTGCTCAATGTCGCAGCAGACTTCGGCCACCCCGAGGCCGGCTCCTTCGCCGATGACCTTCTCGAATGTTCCTCTCTTCGTTACGACGACGACCACTTCGCGCAGGGCAATGCCCATTTCCAGCTCGGCCTGGCCTACCTCGTCGGAGCCGACGGCCTGCCGGTGGACCCCGACAAGAGCCGAGCTCATCTCGAGATGTCACACAAGTGCCGGTGGCCCTTCCACGTGCAGCAAGGAGAGAGCCTCCTGGCCGAGGCTCGATCGCTGCTGACCGCTGCCCAGCTGATGGTGTTCGACGAGATCTATCGCCCAGGGTGATTCGGTGCTGTCAGGGCGCCGAGGCGGACGGGTTGACTGCGCAGGCCTCGGAGCACCGGGCTGGCGATGCGCTCCGGCGTCCCGGCCGAGGTCAGAGACGGGGCGCGACGCATGATCTCCGCGATGGCGGCGGTGGCTTCCAGCCGGGCCAGCGCGCTGCCCAGACAGAAGTGGATACCCGCGCCGAAGGCCAGGTGGTCCCCGACATCGGTCCGGTCGAGCCGGGGACGAGGGGGTGCGGTATGTGTTCATGAAGGACACCGAGTACGACTTAACCACGGGCGCAGGCCGGAAGAATTTCATGGTGAAGGTCGCCGAAGCCGCCGAGTACCGGGAAACCAACACCGAAAACCTCCTGGACCGGATGGGCGAGGAGGCTGCCAAGGGGGTGATGCAGGGCGGTGCACGCCGCTTCGGGTACGGCAAAGTCGTTGGCACACACCCGATTACCGGTGCCGACATTTTGGATCGGTATGCGTTGCGGGCCGAGGAGGTAGCGGTTCTCGAGGAGGGCCGGGACCGGGTGATCAACGGCGAGTCCCAGACCACGATCATCACCGATTGGAACGCCCGGGGGATCACCACCTCCCAGGGCGGGCAGTGGCGGGTGGGCAAACTGTCTCACCTGCTGCGGTTGGAGGCGTATGTGGTCTATGACCTGGGTGAGCACACCGACGCGACCGGTGCCCGGTGTGAGTGCTTGAACAACCCGGAGGGCAACGGCATTCGGGTGCACGAGCGCACCGGTACCCGGCATCGTGGGCAGTGGCCGGGCATTTTCACCCGCACCGAGCAGGACGCGATGCGAGCAGCTTTGACCGCGCACCGCCGTCTCGAGGAGCCGGATCGTCCCCGGCAGCGTAACGGCGAGTATTGGTTGACCGGGCTGGCCGAGTGCGGCTGCACCTGGGGCGAGGGCCGCGAGCGGGCGGGGCAGTATTGCGGCACGTGGATGGTGGGTTCGCAGTTGGAGCGTGAACGCAAGAACGGCACCGTTGTTCAGCGCCGGTATGGGTGCCGGGCCAAGGATTCAGCGAAGGTGGCGTGTGGGTGCGGGCGGGTGTTCCGGGATGCGGGCGCGTTGGAGATGTACGTCGCGCAGCAGGTGATCGCCGTGTACGAGCACCCGGAGATCCTGGCCCGGCTGGATCGCGGGAACGACAACGCCGGGCGCATCGCGGAACTGCAACAGCGTATCGAGACGACGGCGGGGAATCTGGATGCCGAAACCGACCGCCGCACCGAGGTGCTGACCGGGGCCGGTGACGAAGACGATTTGCGGGTGATCGAACGCACCATCACGGGACTGAATCAGACGCTGAAAGCGCTTCGTGCCGAACAGGATTCGTTGCGTGGCGCACAAGCCCTCGCTGTGCTGGCCGATATCGGGTCCACGCCGGGCGAGTTGCGTCAGGGGTGGGATAGGAAGGGTGCGCGCTGGCGGCATGAGGCCGCCGCGCGGCTGATCGAGAGGGTCATCGTCAAACCCGCGCGGGTGTATGCCGCGAAATGGGTCGACCAGAACCGCAAGGCGTGGCGGTTCGACACATCCTCGGTCGAGATCGTGTGGCGGGACCTATAGCCACACCAGCTCCGCTGGTGAATCCTGGGGGCGGTTATCGGTGAACTCTAGCTCAGACGCCGAGACCGAGATCTGCTGGTATCGGCGGAATCTGACGTCCTTCGGCGAGTGTCTGGCAGGTTGGGCGTGACCGACGAACGTCCTATGCCGACTATCGGACATTCGACCGGGGCAGGTGGGGGCGTGCGAGTGATTCGGTTGCGGACCATCGGGTGGTGAATATGTTGTCGCAGAGTGTTAGAGCGCGGCCGGGGTCGCTGACCACCAGAGGGCGCGCCGTGCTCCGACCATATGTCAGCGGCCAGTTGAGATTCCCCACTGGCGGCCACTTAGCGGGGAGCTATCTGGCCGTCAAGGCGAACGGGCAGCAACAAAGGCGGGCTGTCGGCAGACGACGATATGCGGCATGTGCGGATGTCTGTGATGCTGGTGTCTTGGGCGGAGTGAATAGCTACTCGAAGACTAGAATCGGATTCATGAAATACCGACCTGTCCTGATCGTGGCCATGATCGGGGGCTTGATCGGCACAATACTGTCGAGTCCGTTCGCCGTGTACTTCGGCTTCGGCACTCCTGTGCTCGCTACCGCTATTGTTGGCGTGGGAATCTTGCTGGCGGGAGGCATAGGATTCGGCGGCCTGTGCGTTGCCCTGGCGTTGGCCGTCAGGGCTGACCGGCGCAGCGGTGGTTACCGCTGTCGCGGTAAGAGCCGGGCATAACTTTCCGAAGCTCCGGCCTGGCGGCGGTACGGCCAGGCAGCCGTGTAGGACACGGTAATCGGCTACTTCCGTGCGGCGCCCAACCACGGCGCTGTTGCCATCTCGTGCCGAGCGTCGCAAAGGTCATCGGCGGTAGTGCGCGGCGACGGAGTCCTGTCCGGTGTAGTTCGGTCCTGCGTGGTTGTCGGCGCCGAGGTACCGGAACTCCCAGCGGGGCAGGCCATATCCGGTGCGGGTGAGTCGATGGTTCCTGGCGTCGTACTGGAATCCGTTGCGACGCAGCGAGGTAGTGAATGGCCTACCGATTGGTGAACCGTCGTCCCACCGGATCGAGGAGGCATCGAAGTTGGCGACGAGCTGTCCGTCGGCGGTGAGCCAGGACGCCATCCGAGTCAGCGCGGCGATCTTGTCACCGACGTAGTGCAAGACGTGGACTGCGGTAATGAGTTCCACTGGTGCCTGCGGCTGCCACGTCAGCACCGACCCGGTGAGCAGGTCGACTCCGGGGCGTGAGGGTCCGGCGAAGAAGTCGACGAGGTCCAGGCCGATGATCTCGACATGCCCGGACAGTGACGCCGCCGCGTCGAAAAGAGCTCGGCCGCTACCGCATCCCACATCCAACCACCGCTGTGGTGCCGGCCGCGCTGTCAGCCATGCCGTCGGATCGAAGCCGAGCTCTCGGCGATATGCGCCGATGCGGCGCTCGCGGTTCATCTCGGAGTTCGCCACTACCGCAGTCCGTTCCAAACGAGCGTCGTCGAGCAACTCGGTCACATCGACATCCTTCCCTGCCAGCCGATCGAGTGCACCGCCGACACCTATGCTCTGTATGGAAAAGCGACGTTCGCCCGCTGTGACATGCCCATTCGGGTAGCGCGCTACGCGGCATTTCAGTGCTTTCGGGCGGTCCCGGATGCCGATCCGATGTGCTCGGTGCCGAGGGCCACCTCGCCGCGCGGCAAGGATGGTCGCCAGTGGTAGCAAGTCCGGTGATCTGCCGACCCTGGCGGACCGGCCCGGCGAGCCGCTCGGATGTCAACGGAGCCACGGGAATTCCGCGCTGAGGACAGTGGGTCGATCAGGTGTTCCAGACGATCGATTAGTTGTCGGTGGGGTCTGCCACCATGACCCATATGGCGACAACTGATCCCCTGGCCCCACTCCAGTGGCTCAACGCATCCGAGAGCCAAGCGGACCCGCTGGGCGAGATCTTCAGTGTCGGCTTCTTCCGAAACCTTGACCCGTCGGAGGTGGTGCGCCGCTTCAGCAAAGGCGACGACTCCGGCCAGGAGTCGGACTTCGAAGAGCTCAACGACAGGATGGTCGAGTTCCTCGGCAAGACTGGCGGTGTGCACGGAGGCGGTCACGTGGGCGTGTTTCGGGCCGGTGCATGGAGCGTGGCCATCGAACCGGTCGGGTGGTGGATGACTGACCGCAAGACGCTGGCGGAACTATCGCGAGACTGTGAGGTCCTGGCGATCACCATCCACGGCTACGCCGAGCACAGCCTCGAGTACGCGATCGACGGGACGATCGTGACCGGCCACCGACTGGAGTACCCGCATATCCGTTGGGGTTGCGACCCCGACCGGCTCAACGACTACATGCGCGAGCTGGGCATGGAGCTGGACATGACCGACGATGACTATGTTTATGACGCCGATGAAGACGAGAGCGACTCGGACGCCTGGGACATCAGCTACAGCGCCGTCGTGCCGAGAGCCTTCGCCCTGGCGGCGAAGGTCACTGGAGTGTCGTTCACGGCAGACATGCTGGACCAGCCCCTGCTCATCGGACCTATCGCCTACCGCATGTCGTACAGGTCGGGATAGTCACCTCCCGACCACACCACCGCTTGACCCGGTGCGCTTGCTGGTACGGCCGGTGAAGTCGTAGAACGCATCTCGTTCCGCTCTACATCCACCTGCCGGGCGACGTAGTCGACCGCAGCGTCGGCGATCTCGGCCCGGGCACGCGGAAACCGGCTCTGCTTGGTATAGAACCGCAGCATCAGCCCGAACCCGAGTTTCGTCGCGCCCCGCTTGGTGGCGTCCAGCTCTGGTTCCTTGCCCAGCCACGTCCACCGGTCGATCAGCTCGTCCTGGCCCAACTCCCTCATCACGCGGCAAGCTGTCTGCCTGGTGGTGCCGCGAAATCGTTCGATTCTCGATACTGGCGGGTTTCAAAACCATCCTGCATTCGGCATTTCAGGCTGCTCCGACCAACTCCGTGGTAGCGATGTGATCGAAGGCCGATCTGGAGGCTTCCGTCCGCGCCGGACCCGGTGTCCCCGGGGCCGCGGACCGGCGGGTAGCGGTTCCCCGACTGCCTGACCGATCAACCACGATCCGCGCTCTCACCACGCCGAATCATGGGGCCGCCTGCAAAGAGAGGTGACATCGTCGTCTGCCTCCCGTGTACGGGTATTCGAGGAGTGTGTAACCGGCATCTCACCCCGGCCAGATGTGCGCACTACGTACTCCATGTCGCCCGAGCAGCGCGAAGAACAGCTCAGAATTCCTCTCTCGGTTCCACCACCAACCGGGTCGGCCGATTCAG
>NZ_CBDQZP010000012.1:0-240116 GCF_965341865.1 Nocardia sp. bgisy134 | reverse complement strand
CTTTCACGATAGGGGACCCAATTCTGGGTCCCCTATCGTCGTTTGGGCGCTTTCGCGCCCGTGACGCCGTCGCGTCCGAGCCCCACCGACGGCACGTGATTCAATTTGTTGGGGCCCTGAACAACTTCAGCGGAACCTAGAAAGGGATCACCGTGTCCGAACACAACGACGGTCGGAAGCCATTCCGACGTAGCGCTTCCGACTCCGGTCAGCGCGACGCCGGTTCTGACCGGCCGTCCCGCGGCACGGGTGGCTCCTCACGCGGCGACCGCGAGGGCAATGCCGGGCGCGGCGGCTTCGACCGCAGGAGCGGATCGGGCGAACGCGGTGAATCCGGTGGCCGCGGCGGCTTCCAGCGCCGCGACGATTTCGGCGGCCGCGGCGGCGCGGGCCGACGTCAGGACTCTGAAGGTCGCGGCGGTTTCGACCGCGGCGGCGAACGTCGTGGTGGTTACCAACGCGGCGAGGGCTCCGGCGAGCGCGGCGGCTATGGTTCGCGCGGCTCCTCCGAGGAGCGCGGCGGCTTCCAGCGCCGGGGCGACTCGGGCGAACGCGGTGGTCACGAGCGTCGCGGCGACTCCGGGGATCGCGGCGGTTTCAAACCGCGCGGCGGCTCGGGTGAGCGTGGCGGATTCGACCGGCGTGGCGGTTCGGGTGAGCGCGGTGGTTACGAGCGTCGCGGTGACTCCGGTGAGCGCGGTGGTTACGAGCGTCGCGGTGACTCCGGGGAACGCGGTGGCTTCAAGCCGCGCGGCGGCTCGGGCGAGCGTGGCGGCTACGACCGTGGCGGTTCGGGCGAACGCGGTGGTTTCAGCCGTGGCGGTTCGGGTGAGCGCGGCGGATTCCATCGGGGCGGTTCCGGCGATCGTGGCGGATTCGGCCGCGGTGATTCAGGAGATCGCGGAGGTTTCGAGCGCCGCGGGGATTCCGGGGAACGCGGTGGCTTCAAGCCCCGACGCGACTCCGAGGACAAAGGTTTCAAGCCGCGCGGCGAGCGCGGCGGCGATTTCGGTGAGCGGCGCGGATTCTCGGGTCGCGGTGACTCCGAAGACCGTGGCGGTTTCGAGCGTCGCGAGTCGGGTGAGCGCGGTGGTTTCCAGCGTCGTGGTTCCGGCGACCGCCCCGATTTCGGTCGGCGTGGCGAAGGTTCCGGCGGACGGCGCGACGCTGAGGAGCGCGGCTTCGATCGTGGCGAGAGCGGCGATCGCGGCGGCTTCAAGCGTCGCGGCGAATCGGGTGACTACGACCGCGGAACGCAGGACCGTCGTCGCGGCGGCGAGGGCGCACGAACCGGTGGTCGTTCGCTGGATCGGCGTCCCCCGCGTCCCGAGGAACCGGATCTGCCGGACGACGTGCAGGCATCCGACCTGGACACCGCGATCCGCCGCGATCTGCTGAGCCTGGACAAGGGCAATGCCGAGACCGTGGCGCGGCACCTGGTGATGGCCGTCCGCCTCGTCGAGGACGATCCGCGCCTCGCCCTCGCGCACGCGCGCGCGGCCAGACAGCGCGCGGGCCGGATCGCCGTGGTACGCGAGACCGCGGGCGTCGTGGCCTACCACGCGGGAGAGTGGGCGGAAGCGCTGTCCGAGCTGCGCACCGCACGACGCATGTCCGGCGGTTCCGGTCTGCTCGCGGTGATGGCCGACTGCGAACGCGGTCTCGGACGTCCCGAGCGCGCCATCGAACTCGGCCGCAGCGAGGAAGCCCGCGCGCTCAGCGGCGACGAGGCCACCGAGCTGCGCATCGTCGTGGCCGGCGCCCGCATGGACCTCGGCCAGTACGACCAGGCCGTGGTGACCCTGCAAACCTCCGACCTCGACCCAGAGCGCACCGGCTCCGCCGCCGCCCGCCTGTTCTACGCCTACGCCGACGCCCTGGTGGCCGCAGGTCGCACCGACGAGGGCCTGACTTGGTTCCTCAACGCGGCCTCCGCCGACCTCGACGGCGAGACCGACGCCGAAGAACGCGCGGAAGAGCTGACCGGCGACGCCGACCTGTAGGTCCGCGCCAACCGCCAACCGCCAACCGCCAACCGCCAACCGCCAACCGCCAACCGCCGACCGCCAACCGGTGAGAGGTGCACAGCGACCGGCGATCGCTACGGGCGAGCAACGGTCCGGGACGAGCCGGATAGCTGCCGAGATCCGCACTGTGTCGCGGGGCGCCCGTTGACAGGTAAGCGCCGATCAGCGACCGCTGCCAGCGATTGACCGGCATCGGGGGAGCTACCGCGATCGACGGTCCAGCCATGCGGCGCTGACTGTCGAGGGTCGGCCGCCGACGGTTGGGTGCCGCCCGGTGACGGCTGGTGAGTGACCATCGGGCAGCGTTCCGGGCAGTGACCGTGATCTGCGGTCCGGCTACGCGGCGCTGCCGGTTATTGGCTGCCCGCCGACCGGTGATCGCCGCACGGTAACCGCTGGCAAGCGACGATCTGGCGGTGGGCCGGGCGGCTACCGCGATCCGCCCACGCGTGCTGTCTGTCGCAGATTGACCACCGACAGTGATCGCCCCGCGGCGACCGTTGGCCAGCGACTGTCTGGCGGTGGGGCAGGTGGTTACTGCGATCCGTGGACCGGCTGAGCACGCTGCCTGTCACGGAGCGCCCGCCGACGGTGATTACCGCCTGGGGCGGCTGGCGAGTGACCGTGCGGCAGGAGGCCGGGCGGTTACCGCGATCTGTCTGCGGTCCCGGCATGCCGTGCTGACTGTTGGGTCGCCCGCCGACCGGTGATCGCCGCACGGCCACCACTGTCAGCGCCCATCCAGCAGGGACGACCGGGCGGTTGCCGCGATCGGCGCACCACACTTGGAGACGTCCGTCGTGAATGATCGTCCGGCTTTTCCGCGTGAACGGGCAGGGATCTCCAGGTTGACGCCCCAGTCCCGGATAACGCGTCGATCAGCGGTCCGCCCGGATGTGATGCGCCGTCGCGGAACGGGTTTGGTCCCTCGAGACGTGTTCTCGGTCGAGTGGTCCGGTGGTTGTTCGCAGCTGTGGGGCAGGCAACGCGATGCCGTATCTGTCGGCTGACTGACGTAGGGTCGAATCCTCGGCGTGTTGTCGAGGCGGCTCGGATCGGCGGCCGTGCGTGGCGACTCGGCCACGGCGGCGGCGTCGGGGCCGACCGACCTTGGGCGCGCATGGAATTCGGCACGCGCCGAGTGGTGACACGAAGTGAGAGTGGTGTGAAGCGGCTACGAGATCGCTATGAAGCCCTGTTGCTGGACCTGGACGGCACGCTGTACCGCGGTCCCGCGGTGATCGAGGGTGCGCCGGAAGCGTTGGCGGGCGCGGGCGAGTCGGAGCAGCGGCTCGTGTACGTCACCAACAACGCCAGCCGCGGGCCGGAGGTGGTCGCCGAGCATCTGGCGGAGCTGGGCTTCCCCGCGACCACCGAGGACGTGGTGACCAGCGCGCAGGCGGCCGCGCGACTGCTGGCCGAACGCCTGCGGCCCGGCGCCGAGGTGCTCGTGGTCGGCACCGACGATCTCGTCGCGGAAGTCGACGCGGTCGGCCTGCGCGCCGTCCGCCGGTTCGACGGGACCGTGCCCGCCGCCGTGGTGCAAGGGCATTCGCCGCAGACGGCCTGGCCCGATCTGGCCGAGGCGGCGTACGCGCTGCGCGCCGACGCGCTGTGGGTGGCGGCCAACACGGACAAGACGCTGCCGAACGAGCGCGGTCTCGCGCCGGGCAACGGCGCGATGGTCGCCGCACTGCGCGCCGCGTCGGACCGCGAGCCGATCGTCGCGGGCAAGCCGTACGCGCCGCTGCTCGAGGACGCTCTGGTCCGCGCGGGCACCCGCAGCGCGCTCGTCGTCGGCGACCGGCTGGACACCGACATCGAGGGCGCCCAGCACGTCGGCCTCGATTCGCTGCTGGTGCTGACCGGCGTGAGCACTCTGGACGAGCTCCGTACCGCGCCCGAGACGCGTATCCCCACTTACGTCGCGGATTCCCTGGACGCGCTGAACCACCCTCCGGTCGAGGACGAGTCGACGGACGACCTGTCCGAGCGGCTGCGGAGGAACCCCGGCCGGGCGGTGACGGTGCGCGCGTCCGATTCGGAAATCGGATAGCGTTGGCATCACGATGACTACTCCGACGCCCCGCCCGCAGGGACCCGGTGTGCCCGGTCCCGGACCGAACGCGCCCCGCCCCGGCGTCCCGCTGCCCGGCAGGCATCTGCCGGGCGCGCAGGGTCGCCCGGAGCCCGCCGACCCGGACCGGATTCGCACCGAGATCGACAGCCTGCTGGCCGAGCTCGACGTCCGGGGCGCCGCCTTCGTGGCGGCCGCGGACAGCGCGGAATCCGGCGCCGACATCACCCGGCGCGCGCGCATCCTGGAGCAGGCACACGACGTGCTGGTCCAGGCCCTGGCTACGGTGGACAAGATCTGAGGTGGCCAGGCGCGCGCGAGTGGACGCCGAACTCGTTCGCCGCGGGTTGGCGCGATCGCGGGAGCACGCGGTCGAGCTGATCGGCGCGGGTCGGGTCCTGATTGCTGGATCGGTCGCCACCAAACCGGCGACCGCGGTGGAAACGGGCACCCCGCTGCTGGTGCGGGAGGAACCCGACGAGGTGCAGTGGGCCTCGCGCGGTGCGCACAAACTCCTCGGCGCGCTGGAGCGATTCGAGCTGGAGGGCGTGCGTGTCGCGGGCAAGCGCTGCCTGGACGCGGGCGCGTCGACCGGCGGGTTCACCGACGTGCTGCTCAGCCGTGGCGCGCGGGAAGTGGTGGCGGTCGACGTCGGGTACGGCCAGCTGATCTGGCGGTTGCAGAACGACGACCGTGTTCGCGTCCACGACCGCACCAACGTCCGCAACCTGACGCCCGAACTCATCGACGGCACGGTCGAACTCGTCGTCGGTGACCTGTCGTTCATCTCCCTCGGCCTGGTGCTGCCCGCACTGGCCGCCTGCGCCGCCGACGGCGCCGATCTGCTGCCCATGGTGAAACCGCAGTTCGAGGTGGGCAAGGAGCGGGTCGGCTCGGGTGGCGTCGTCCGCGATCCCGCGTTGCGCGCGGAGGCGGTGCGCACGGTCGCCGCGGTGGCCGCCGAACACGGGCTGCGCACCCTCGGCGCGGTGGCCAGCCCGCTTCCCGGTCCGTCGGGCAATGTCGAATACTTTCTGTGGCTGCGCAAGGACGGGCAGTTCGAATACGACGCGCAAGAGGTCGCCGCGCTCGTCGAGCGCGCGGTTGAGGAGGGTCCACAGTGAACGCGGTGACGCCGGAATCCGGCGGCCGGGAGATCCTGCTTGTCTCGCATCCGGGCCGGGCGGAGATCATCGAGACCGCCCACCGGGTGGCGAAGATCTTCACCGAGGCGGGAATCGGGCTGCGGGTTCTCGATGACGAGGCCGACAGCACCCGGTTCGATGTCGAGGCAGGCCAGGACACGATGGCCTGCGCGGCGCCCGGCGGATATCCGGTGCAAGTGGTCGAGCACGGGCCGGAGGCCGCGGTCGGGTGCGAGATGGTGCTGGTGCTCGGCGGTGACGGTACGTTCCTGCGTGCCGCCGAACTGGCGCGTCCGGCGTCGGTGCCGGTGCTGGGAATCAATCTGGGCCGCATCGGCTTTCTCACCGAGGCCGAGGCCGAGCACTTGGACGAGGCGCTCGGCCAGGTGGTGCGCGGCGACTACCGTATCGAGCATCGGATGACGATCGACCTGTCGGTCCGGGTGGACGACGAGGTGGTGGACACCGGCTGGGCGTTGAACGAGGCCAGCATCGAGAACGCCTCGCGCATGGGCGTGTTGGAGGTCGTGCTCGAGGTCGACGGGCGACCCGTCTCGTCGTTCGGCTGCGACGGCATCCTGATCGCCACGCCGACCGGCTCCACGGCCTACGCGTTCTCGGCAGGCGGGCCGGTGGTGTGGCCGGAGCTGGAGGCGCTGCTGGTGATCCCGAGCAACGCGCACGCCCTGTTCGCGCGACCCCTGGTGACCAGCCCGGAGTCCAGGATTGCGGTGGAATCCGTTGCCACGGGCCACGATGCGATAGTTTTCCTGGACGGCAGGCGCACCATGGCGTTGCCCAAGGGCGGCCGGGTGGAGGCGGTCCGCGGCGCCGAACCGGTGCGCTGGGTGCGGTTGGACTCCGCGCCGTTCGCGGACCGGATGGTGCGCAAGTTCCAGTTGCCTGTGACCGGCTGGCGAGGCCGACGGCGAACGGAGAGCACACGTGCTGACAGAGATCAGGATTGACAGCCTCGGCGTCATATCCACGGCCACCGCGCAGTTCCACGAGGGTCTCACCGTCCTGACGGGTGAGACCGGCGCGGGCAAGACCATGGTGGTGACCAGCCTGCACCTGCTGAGCGGTGCGCGCGCCGACGCGGGCCGGGTGCGGCTCGGCGCGGCGCGTGCGGTGGTGGAGGGCCGCTTCACCGTCGACGACGTGAACGAGGCCGCCCGCACCGAGGTCGGTCAGGTGCTGGAGTCGGCGGCGGCCGAGGCCGACGACGACGGCAGTGTCATCGCGATCCGCACGGTGAACAGCGATGGACGCTCCCGCGCGCATCTCGGTGGCCGCGGCGTGCCCGCCTCGGTGCTGGCCGATTTCACCGCGCCGCTGTTGACCGTGCACGGCCAGAACGACCAGCTGCGTTTGCAGCGTCCGGAACAGCAGCTGAACGCGCTGGACCAGTTCGCCGCCGAGACGGTCGGTTCGCTGTTGCGCAAGTATCAGGTGCATCGTCGTTCCTGGCTCGACGCCCGCACCGAGCTGCTGGAACGCACCGCTCGCAGCAGGGAATTGGCGTTGGAGGCCGACCGGCTGAAGTACTCGCTCACCGAGATCGACGCCATCGCACCGGAACCCGGCGAGGACGCGCGGATCGTCGACGAGGTGCGCAGGCTCAGCGATCTGGATTCGCTGCGCGAGGCCGCCGCGACCGCGCACGACGCGCTCGCCGGTCCGGCCGACGCGCCCGAGGACGGTTCCGGCGCACTGGAATTGCTCGGCGCGGCGCGTTCGCGGCTGGAGTCCGCCGACGATCCGGCTCTGTCCGCGCTCGCGCCCCGGCTGGGCGAGGCCATCGCGGTGGTCGTCGATCTGACCACCGAGCTCAGCGGTTACCTCTCCGACCTGCCCTCCGATCCCGGTGCGCTGGACTCGCTGCTGACCAGGCAGGCCGAGCTCAAGAGCCTGACCCGCAAGTACGCCCCCGACATCGACGGTGTGCTCGCCTGGGCCGACGAGGCGCGCACCAGGCTGGATTCGCTCGATGTGTCCGAGGAGGCGCTCACCAAGCTGGCGGCAGAGGTGGACATCGCCGCCGAGCGAGTGCGCACGGCGGCCCGCAAGCTCACCGCCGCGCGCACCAAGTCGGCGGGCAAGCTGGCCGCGGCGGTCAGCGCCGAGCTCGGCGGGCTGGCGATGGGGAAGGCCCGGTTGGAGGTCGAGGTGCGTCCGGTGCCCGCGGGCGCGCAGGATTCCGCGCCGCTGAACGTCGATGGCGTCGACTTGCACGCGGGCGCGTCCGGCGTGGACGAGGTCGAGTTCCGTCTCTCCGCGCATTCGGGCGCGCAGTCGCTGCCGCTGAGCAAGAGCGCCTCGGGCGGCGAACTCTCCCGCGTGATGCTCGCGCTCGAGGTGGTGCTCGCCAGTTCCGATCACGGCGCGACGATGGTGTTCGACGAGGTCGACGCCGGTGTCGGCGGCCGGGCCGCGGTGGAGATCGGCCGCAGGCTGGCCCGGCTGGCGCGCACCCATCAGGTCATCGTGGTGACCCACCTGCCCCAGGTCGCGGCGTTCGCCGACACGCATCTGGTGGTGAACAAGTCCGACGACGGCAAGGGCAAGGTCAACAGCGGCGTCCGCGCGCTCACCAAGGACGAGCGCGTCATCGAGCTGGCCCGCATGCTCGCCGGTCTGGACGACACCGAGACCGGTCGCGCGCACGCCGAGGAACTGCTCGAGACCGCCCGCGCCGAACGCGCGACCGTCTGACCTTCCTGAACAAACGAAAAGGCCCTCGCCCCCGAGCATTACGCCATCGGGGGCGAGGGCCTTTCCATGTCAGCTCAGCTGAACGCCTTCTGCGTGCCCTTGATGAACTGGTTGATCAGCACCCGCAGGCCGGCTTCGACCGCCTTGGCGGGCACCGGCAGGCTCGGCTCCGACTCCATCGTGTAGGACACCCGCGTGCCGCCGCTCTCGGCGTCGCTGAAGGTCACGATGCCGACGTGCCGCTTCACCGGCGCGCCCTTGACGATCTTGTATTCCATCCGCTCACCGGGCACCAGCTTGGTGGTCTCCTCGACGATGCCGATGCCGCCTCGGCCGACCACGTACTGCGCTCCGACACCCTCTGGGGTCGGGGAACCCGGCTTCTTCAGGGTGAACTGCACGAACGGTAGGTGGGCGTTGATGCCATCCCGCTCGGTGAAGAACTTGTACACGACATCGCGCGGGGCGGCGATGACGACGTCGACGGTGCTGGTGGCCATGCGTGTCTCCTCTTCGAGCTGTCTGTGACGGCAGTGTATAGGTACCACGTCACGTCGCGGTGCGCCGTGTCGGCGCGGTCACACGGTCGTGGCGGATTCGCCGGACCCGGTTTCGGAGCGTGCTGACGGGCAAATGCGGGAACATCGGCAGTCGAAACAGGAGGACGACGATGTTCCGAACGAGTGTTCGTTTGGCAATCATCACCGCGGCCGCCGCGTCGGCGGTCGTGCTCGGCGGCGGACTCGCCGCCGCGGCGCCGACGCTCACCGCCGACACCACCGAGGAAGGCAGTATCGCGGTCGGCAGCAACCCGACCGGGGAGCAGTGGACCTGCGTGCTGGTCGGCTCGGCCGAGGAGGCGGGTGGCCGCTACGACATGGCGCGCGCCGGGGAGAGCCGCGGCGGCTTCGCCGCGGGCAGCACGGTGACCGCGGGATGCTTGAACAACCAGACATTCGCGATCAGCCTGGTCACGGGCGTGACCTCGCTCGACGACGAGGACTGACGTACTGGTTCCAGCAGAAGTCCGACGGCGCGGTGCAGATCGCGCTGGGACCGAGCACGTGATCGCGGCGGTCAGCGGCGGCGCTTGCGCGTCATCAGCACCCCGGTGATCCAGCCGACGACGAACATGACGAGCAGGATCAGCCACATCGGTGACTCCACGCTGATCAGCAGGAATTCGATCGTCACCTTGGCGCGGTTGTCGAAGACGAACAGCACGGCGAGCACGGTCAGAACCAGTGCGACCCACTGCGTTGGTGACACCCGCGCCAAGAAAGAACGGTGTTCGGTGGCCATCGGTCGATCCTCTCTGCCCGGGTGCGCGCCGCCGCCTGCCGTGCCGTCGCCGACCGCCCGACAACCACCACTCTCGGCGACGCCGCGAATGTGCTCCGGCGCTGAGAAGTCGCCTCAATGTAGCGGAGGCGCTCGGGTGTCGTCGGCGGTGACACGCTCGCCGTCTCGACGGCCTCAGCCGTTGGCGACGTAGGCGTCGATCTCGCGCAGGTAGCCGTCCAGGCGCGCCGGGGTCAGCCAGGACGCGCGGAACGAGTTGCGGGCCAGGCGCACCAGCTGGTCGACGTCCAGGCTGGCTTGTTCGCGCAATGCCAGGTAGTTGTCCGCGGCGTAGGCGCCGAAGTAGGCGGGATCGTCGCTGTTGAGCGTGACGAGCAGGCCGCGGTCGAGCAGCCCGACGATCTCGTCGGACTTCATCTGGGCGGTGACGAAGGAATTGGAGACCGGACAGCAGGTGAGCCCGATGCTCTTGGCGCGCACCAATTCCACCAGCCGCTCGTCCTCCACGATATTGGTGCCGTGATCGAGCCGGTCGACGCCGATTTCCTCGAGCGCCTGGCGGATGTGTTCTTGGGAATCGGGCTGGTCGATGTCGCAGTGCATGGTGAGCAGGAAGCCTTCGCGGCGCGCTCGTTCGAACACCGCGGCGAACTTGCGGGGTGGGTTGCCGCGTTCGTCGGAATCGAGTCCGACGCCGATGATCCAGTCGCGGTAGGGCAGCGCCTCCATCAGCGTGGCCATCGCGTATTCCGCCGAGTGGTCGCGCAGGAAGCACAGGATCAGCTCGGCCGAGATGCCGAGCTCGCGGCGGGCCTGCACGATCGCGGAGCGGTATCCGCCGATGACCGACTGGAACGGGACACCGCGTCCGGTGTGCGCCTGCGGATCGAAGAACATCTCGACGTGCCTGATGCCGTCGGCATGCGCCCTTGTCAGGTATTCGAAGGCCAGATCGTGAAAGTCGCGCGGCTGCTGGAGCACCTGCATCGCCGGGTAGTAGACCTCGAGGAACGAGGTCAGGTCGTGGAAGCGGTAGGTCCGGCGGACCTCGTCGACGGTGCGCTCCGGCAGCCGGATGCCGTTGCGTTCGGCCAGCCGGAACTTCAGCTCCGGTTCGAGGGTGCCCTCGAGGTGCAGGTGCAGCTCGGCTTTGGGCAGGCCGCGGACGAACTCGGCGGAATCGGGACGAACCGTGCCGGTCATGGGTCACCACCGTGTGCGTCGCGGAGGGCGGCGCACCCGATGGGCGCCGCATTGCCAACGACCACGGTATCCGGTGCCGGGGGCGGATTTCCGAGGTTCGGATGTTCACAGCGCACGCTGGAGTTCGGCGGCGAACTCGTAGCTCGCCTCCCAGTCCGCGGGCGACGGCGCCAGGATCACCCGTTCGGCGCCGGACGTGGCGTATTCGGCCAGCTGGTCGGCCGCCTCGCGCGGCGTGGCGGCCAGCGGAGGGGCGACCACGGTGATCGCCGGCGCGTTGCGGCCGAATGTCTCGGCGAGCGTGGTCAATTCGCGTGCCGAGGCGGCCACGTCGGCGGGGCTCGCGCCGATCGTGATCCAGCCTTCGGCGAATTCGGCGGCGCGGCGCCGTGCCCTCGGGCCGTCGCCCGCCACCAAGACCGGCGGCATCGCCGCGCCGGGGGCGAGGGTGACTTCCCCGCCGTCGGCGAGCGTCACCGGTTTGCCCGCGACGAGGTCGGGGAGCACCCGCAGCGCCTCGTCGGTGCGCGCGCCGCGTTCGGCGAACGAGGCTCCCGCCGCTCGCCAGCCGATGTCGCCGTGGGCCGGATTGCCGGTGCCGACGCCAAGCATCAGGCGGTTCTGCGACACGTACTGCAACGTGCCGATCTGCTTGGCGGCCCAGGCAGCCGGGCGCAGGGCGAGCAGCAGCACGCTGTAGCCGATGCGGAGGCGATCGGTCACCGCGGCGGCGGTGGCGAGCGCCACCGTGCTGTCCAGGATCGGTGCGCTGGCCACCAGATGGTCGGTGGACCATACGGATTCGAGCCCCGCCTGCTCGGCGAGCCGGGCGGCCGCGCGGACGTCACCGAGGAGGGGGAGTGCGGGATCGGGGGAGGAGGTGGGCAGGATCGCGCCGAGAAGCAAGGTCATATCCGTGACGCTACGAGCGCGCGGAGCTGAGGCCAATGTCGCGGAAGCTCATCCTCATGTCACGGACGCTCAGCACGAAAATCTCTGATCACCAGCCGATTCGGCACGGTCGGTCAGCCGAGGCAGTCGAGTTGAAAGAGCCGAACGGCTACTGTGCTGTCGAACAGCGCGTCGCGGGCCTCCACCAGCGCCCCCGAGAGACCACAGGTCCCCGCCTGGAGCGCGATGCTTGCACCGGCCACACCGCCGCCGATTCCCGGCGTCGCGAGATCTGTTGCCAACGAATGTTTTCGAGAGGCTGTCAGGCGAGCGGGGTGAGGGATTCGCCGTTGACGGTGGTGATCTCGGCGCTTACCTCGCGCGGGATTTCGTACACGGCGAAGGGAGTGAAGGGGCGGTAGCACTCGGGGTGATCGACGCCGCCGAGCATCGCCGGGCGGAAATCGGCTCCCTGGCGGTGCAATTCGGTGGAGACGGGGGCGCGGCAGCCGGTGAGCGTGACGACCGCGAGGTAGGCGCTGCGCTCGAAGCCGGTGAGGCGACCCGGATCGCGCACGACCTCAGGCGGATTCGAGTGGACGCGTGCGGTGAACCACTCGGCGAAGGCGCGCGCGGCATCCGGGCTGTCGATGATCACCGCGAAGGGGGAGCCGTACACGCCGTTCGGATCGAACTCGACGGCATTCGCGGTGACGCGGGCGTCGGAGGGATCGGCGTTCGTCGCGGCGTCGCAGCCCGCGGTGAGCAGGATGCCGATGACGAATCCGAGGAGCAGCGCTGGTCTCCGCACACTGACTTATCCGGTGCGGCACCGCTCGCCGTTACCGCGTGCGGCTATTTCTCCCGGGGCAGGGTGCGCCCGAGGGCGCGCACCGTGGCGCGGAGGTGCTCGGGCGGGAACCGTTCCGGGTCGGAGAGCACCAGCCTGCCCATCGTCTCGATGAATCCGAGCATCACGTGGCCGATGAGTTCCACGTCCGCGCCCCGCGGTCCGCCGCGCACCTGGATGCCGGTGCCGCGCACGGTGTCCGGCATCGCCGCGCGGACCTGTGCCATGCCGCGCACGTGTTCGCGGTGCAGCAGCGCGCCGATCAGTTCCGGTGCCGTCGGATACATCGCGTACAGCACGGGTTTGGCCACACCGGCTTGCTTGGCCACCTCCTGCATGGTCAGCTGCGCCAGTCCACCGCGGGCCACGACCCGCAGCGCGGCGTCGAGAAGCTGTGCGCGGCGCTCGGCGGGCGGCAGCCGCGGCGCGTTGCGCCTGCGCCTGCGCGCCGGGGGATCCGGCGAGATCTGCCAGACGCCCGAGGACTTCTTCTCGACACTCACCGGAAAATCATGCCTCGAGCGGCGGCACTGTCCGAGACGGCGGCGCGGGGAGCGTCCACGGCAAGGCGACCGTCCGGTCGGTTCGGTACTGGGACTGGCTTGTATCACTGTGACGAATGTGACTGGTGGTTCGGCGCGCCTCCACCATTGGTCGAGGGTTTGCGCCCATCATCGGGCCATGAGGATGCTGGCGTTGTTGTCGAAGAACACCGAAACGCTGCCCGGTCTCACCGGGACGGCCCGGGTGGATCGCAACACCCGGCGTCTGCTGCGGCGGGTCGGTCCCGGTGATGTCGTCGTGCTCGACGAGATGGACCTGGACCGGATCACCGCCGATCGGCTGGTCGAGGCGGGTGTGGTTGCCGTGATCAACACCTCGCCCTCGATCTCGGGGCGCTATCCGAATCTGGGTCCGGAGGTGTTGGTGGCCAACGGCATCGTGCTGCTGGACACCGTCAGTTCCGACGCCTTCACCAAGATCAAGGACGGCAGCAAGGTCCGCATCGTCGAGGGCGTGGTCTACGCGGACAAGCTGACCAAGAAGGAGCCGGAGGTCCTGGTCGAGGGCATCGAGCTCACCGAGACCGCGGTCGCGGAGCGGATGATCGAGGCGCGTAACGGCCTGGCCGACCACCTCGAGGCCTTCGCGGGGAACACCATCGAGTTCGTCCGCACCGAGAGCGCGCTGCTCATCGACGGCATCGGCGTTCCCGAGCTGGAACTCGACATGAAGCGCAGACACGTGGTCGTGGTGGCCGACGGTCCCGACCACGTCGACGATCTCAAGCGGCTCAAGCCGTTCATCAAGGAGTACGCGCCGATCATGGTCGGCGTCGGCCGCGGTGCGGACACTCTGCGCAAGCAGGGCTACCGGCCCGACCTCATCGTCGGCGATCCGGAGGAGATCACCTCCGCGACCATGAAGTGCGGCGCCGAGGTCATCCTGCCCGCCGACACCGACGGCCACGCCAAGGGCCTGGAACGGATCCAGGACCTGGGCATCGGCGCGACCACCTTCCCGTCCTCCGGCTCGCCGTCCGATCTCGCGCTGCTGCTCGCCCACCACCACGGCGCCGCGCTGATCGTGACCGCGGGCGCGGCCGCCTCGCTCGACGACTTCTTCGACCGCGGCCGCCGCGACAGCAACCCGGCCACCTTCCTCACCCGGCTCAAGCTCGGCACCAAGCTGATGGACGCCAAGGCCGTCGCCACCCTGTACCGCAACCGGGTGTCGGGAGTGGCGATCGCGCTGGTGGTGCTCGCCGCGCTGATCGCGGTCATCGTGGTGCTGCTGGCCTCGCACTCCGGCACCGAGATGCTCGACTGGGCCGCGGACACCTGGAACCGGTTCGCGGTCTGGTTCAAAGACCTACTCGAAGCCCGTGCGAAGTAGCCGGGGGAGATCATGATTCCACTACGCCAGCACGCCGTCTCCCTGGTGGCCGTCTTCCTGGCGCTCGCGCTCGGCGTGGTGCTCGGCTCGCAGACCCTGGCAGCCGACCTGCTCTCCGCGCTGCGCGCGGACAAGTCCGACCTGCGTGAGCAGGTCGACGCACTCGGCGAACAGCACCGCCGCTCCACCGGCGAGTTCGACGCCGCCGACCGGTTCATCGCGGGCTCGGCGAACCGCATCCTCGGCGGCGCCCTCGACGGTCGTTCGGTGGTGGTCTTCACCACGCCGGACGCGGACGCGGCCGACGTGGAAGCGGTGTCGAGGGGTCTGGCGACGGCGGGTGCGCCGGTGGTGGGCCGGATCGCGCTCACCGACGCCTTCACCGACGCGACCGAAGGCGACCGGTTGCGCACCGCGATCACCAACGTCATCCCCGCGGGCGCGCAGTTGCGCACCGGCGGGGTCGACCAGGGCAGCATGGCGGGCGACCTGCTCGGCACGGTGCTGCTGCTCGATCCGGCCAACGCGCAACCCCGCAGCACCCCGCAGGAGCTCGGCCTGGTGCTGGAGACCCTGCGCGGCAGTGGCTTCCTGGCCTACGGCGACACCCCGGTGCAACCCGCTCAGCTCGCGGTGGTGGTGACCGGCGAGGGCGCGAAAGCCGCTGAGCACGGCCAGGGTTCGAACCTGGCCCGATTCGCGGGCGGACTGCGCGGCCGCGGCGCGGGCATCGTGCTCGCGGGCCGTTCCGGCGCGGCCGAAGGCGCGGGACCGATCGCGTCCGTCCGCTCCGACGCGGCCCTGGCCACCACGGTTACCACCGTCGACAACGTCGATCGGGAGATCGGCAGGGTCACCGCCGTGCTCGGCCTCACCGAACAGCTCAACGGCGGCGCGGGCCGATACGGCACCGGCGACAAGGCGACCTCGCTCACCATGGCCGCGCTGCCGGGCTGAGCGTGGAGGCTGCCCGCTCGGCGCGGCGATCCGCTCGCACCTGCGGCCGCTGCCGAGCGATACGGCTCACAGTCCGCGGCCCGGCGCTCTGACCGGCTCCCGGCGATCGATCAGCAAACGTGCGTGGCGTTCGTTTTACCGGGTGCCGACGTGTTACCGTGAAGACCCGTGGGTCAAACACGGATTCAGGCGCGAACCGCTACCAAACACATCTTCGTCAGCGGTGGTGTCGCCTCCTCATTGGGTAAAGGCCTTACCGCTTCCAGCCTCGGTCAGCTGCTGACGGCGCGCGGTCTGCGCGTCACCATGCAGAAACTCGACCCTTATCTCAACGTCGATCCGGGCACCATGAATCCGTTCCAGCACGGAGAGGTGTTCGTGACGGAGGACGGCGCCGAGACCGATCTCGACGTCGGTCACTACGAGCGGTTCCTCGACCGGGACCTGTCCAGGGACGCGAATGTGACCACGGGGCAAATCTATTCGTCGGTGATCGCCAAGGAGCGCCGCGGCGAGTACCTCGGCGACACGGTGCAGGTGATCCCGCACATCACCGACGAGATCAAGAGCCGCATCCTCGCGATGAGCGGCCCCGATCTGCAGGGTCAGACCCCCGACGTGGTGATCACCGAGATCGGCGGCACCGTCGGCGACATCGAGTCGCAGCCGTTCCTGGAGGCCGCCCGGCAGATCCGCCACGACGTCGGCCGCGACAACGTCTTCTTCCTGCACGTCTCGCTGGTGCCGTACCTGGCGCCCTCGGGTGAGCTGAAGACCAAGCCGACCCAGCACTCGGTGGCCGCGCTGCGCAATATCGGTATCCAGCCCGACGCGCTGATCCTGCGCTGCGACCGCGAGGTGCCGCAGGCGCTCAAGAGCAAGATCGCGCTCATGTGCGACGTCGATGTGGACGCCTGCATCTCCACCCCCGATGCGCCCTCCATCTACGACATCCCGAAGGTGCTGCACCGCGAGGGCCTGGACGCCTACGTGGTGCGCAGGCTCGGCCTGCCGTTCCGCGACGTGGACTGGACCGTGTGGGGCGATCTGCTCGACCGCGTGCACCAGCCGCGCGAGGAGGTCGAGGTCGCGCTGGTCGGCAAGTACGTCGACCTGCCCGACGCGTACCTGTCGGTCACCGAGGCGCTGCGCGCCGGCGGGTTCGCCTCGCGCGCCAAGGTGAAGATCCGCTGGGTGCCCTCCGACGAGTGCGAGACCGAATCCGGCGCTGCGGCCGCGCTGCGCGACGTGGACGCGGTGCTGATCCCCGGCGGCTTCGGCATCCGCGGCATCGAGGGCAAGGTCGGCGCCATCCGCTTCGCCAAGAGCAGGAAGATCCCGCTGCTCGGCCTGTGCCTCGGGCTGCAGTGCGTGGTGATCGAGGCGGCCCGCTCGGTCGGCCTGGCCGAGGCCAACTCGGCCGAGTTCGAACCCGACACCCCGCACCCGGTGATCTCCACCATGGCCGACCAGGAACAGGCCGTGGCGGGCGAGGCCGATCTCGGCGGCACCATGCGCCTCGGCGCGTACCCGGCCACGCTGCAGAAGGGCTCGGTCGTCGCGCACGCCTACGGCGCCGAGCAGGTGTCCGAGCGGCACCGGCACCGCTACGAGGTGAACAACGCCTACCGCGACAAGATCGCCGCCAGCGGTCTGCGGTTCAGCGGCGTCTCGCCCGACGGGCACTTGGTCGAATTCGTCGAGCTGCCCGCCGACGTGCACCCGTTCTTCGTCGCGACCCAGGCGCACCCCGAGCTCAAGAGCCGCCCGACCCGCCCGCATCCGCTGTTCGCGGCGCTCATCGCGGCGGCGCTGAAATACAAGCTGGCCGAACGGCTACCGGTGGACATCCCCGGCGAAGAACTGGCGAGCGCGGACCAGGGAGCGTAATGAGTCACGCAGGGGGAGACGCGCCGGGCCGTCACGAATTCGAGACCGTCGCGAGCAAGACGCTGTACACCGGCGCGATCCTGGCGCTGCGCCAGGATCAGGTCGCGATGCCGGGCGGCAAGGTGGTCGAACGCGAGGTCGTCGAGCACCACGCCGCCGTCGCGGTGGCCGCGATCGATGACGACGACAATGTCGTGCTGATCCGGCAGTACCGGCATCCGCTCGGCACCCGTCTGCTCGAGCTGCCCGCGGGCCTGCTCGACATTCCCGGCGAGGACCCGCTCGCCGCGGCCAAACGGGAGCTCGCCGAGGAGACCGGGCTGGCGGCGCGGGAATGGGCGGTGCTCGTCGACGTGGCGCTCTCACCGGGTTTCACCGACGAGGCGCTGCGGGTCTACCTGGCCAGTGGGCTCTACGAGACCGAGCGGCCGGATCCGGAATTCGAAGAGGCCGACCTGGAGCTGGTCCGCATGCCGGTCACCGAGGCGGTGCGCGCCGCGCTGGCCGGCGAGATCACCAACGCCACCGCGGTGGCGGGCGTGCTGGCCGTCGTCGCGGCACGGGCAGGCGACACGCCGCTACGACCCGCCGATGCGCCGTGGCCTGGGCAACCCACCGCACTGCTGCGGCGTAAAGCCGCGACGCCACAGGAAACCTGACAGGATGCGAGGGTGCTTGCGCGCGAGATCGACTCCTACCTCGACCATCTCGCGGTCGAGCGTGGGGCCGCGCGCAACACCCTCGGCGCCTATCGCCGCGATCTGGATCGCTACCGTGATTTCCTGATCGGCCGCGGCGTCGCCGAATTGGACCGGGTCGCCGAATCCGACGTCGCCGAGTTCACCGTCGCGCTGCGCGCGGGTGGCGAGCAGCATCCGCCGCTGGCCGCGAGCTCGGTGGCGCGTGCGTTGATCGCGGTGCGCGGACTGCACCGCTTCGCGGCGGCCGAGGGACTCACCAGAACCGATGTCGCGCATGCCGTGAAGCCGCCCGCGCCGGGCAGGCGGCTGCCCAAAGCGCTGCCCTACGACAAAGTGCTGCGCCTGCTGGAGGCAGCGGGCGGCGGCACCGGCGAGGAACAGGACGCGGTTGACGGCGGCCCGCGCGGACTCCGCGATCGCGCACTGCTGGAACTGCTCTACTCCACGGGCGCACGTATCTCCGAAATGGTCGGCCTCGACGTCGACGATCTCGACGCCGACGACCGCGCCGTCGTGCTGCGTGGCAAGGGTGGCAAACAACGCATGGTGCCGATCGGCCGGCCCGCGCTGGCCGCGGTGGACGCCTACCTGGTGCGCGGGCGACCGGCCCTGGCCGCCGCGGGCAAGAACGCGGCGGGCGCGCTGTTCCTGAACGCGCGCGGCGGGCGGCTGTCGCGGCAGAGTGCCTGGCAGGTCTTGCAGGACGCGGCCGAGCGCGCTGGTATCGGCGCCGCCGTCTCGCCGCACACGCTGCGGCACTCCTTCGCGACACACCTGCTCGACGGCGGCGCCGATGTTCGTGTCGTGCAAGAACTTCTCGGCCACGCCTCGGTGACGACCACCCAGATCTACACGCTGGTCACCGTGAACACCCTGCGCGAAGTGTGGGCGACCGCCCACCCGCGCGCCCGCTGAGTCTCGCGCGCGTCGGCAACGATTGCTCGTCGCCGACCCGGACAGCGGGTATCGTCCGACATCGAAGTGCTTCCGGCAGCTCGCTCGTGACACCCGCGGCGAGTCGGGGGTGGGAAAGCACCGCGACAGCAATGCGGGTGTCGCGTGTCCGAGCGCGGGTCTCGCGCGGTCAAGCGGTAGCGTCTACCGAGAGCTGGACCGTACGAAAGCGAGGTCGGGCCCGATCGGCCTCGCTAGGCTCGGCGAGGCAACGGGCAGGAACTTCTAAGGAGCAGCGGATCGTGACGACAGCCGGAGCGGCGGAGCCGCCGATGGGTGCTGGGGCGCAGCCGCTTACGGGGCCCCGGTCGGATGGTTACTCGGATAACACAGCGGAGACGCTGTGGGGCGACGGGGCCGAGCCCGTTCCCGAGGGGGCGGAACTGGGACCCACGGGACGCCCGCTACGCCTGGTGCCCGACCCGCCGCCGGTGGCCAGGCACGGCGAGGCGCTCATCGTGGCCATGTGCAACCAGAAGGGCGGGGTCGGCAAGACGACCTCGACCATCAATCTCGGCGCGGCACTGGCCGAATACGGACGCCGCGTGCTGCTGGTCGATCTGGATCCGCAGGGTGCGCTGTCGGCTGGACTCGGCGTCGCTCACCACGATCTCGATCTCACGGTGCACAACCTGCTGGTCGGTAGCCGCACCTCCATCGATGACGTGCTGATGCGGACCAAGGTCGAGAACATGGACCTGCTGCCGAGCAACATCGACCTCTCGGCCGCGGAGATCCAGCTGGTCAACGAGGTCGGCAGGGAGCAGACCCTCGGCCGCGCACTGGAACCCGTGCGCGACCGCTACGACTACATCCTCATCGACTGCCAGCCGTCGCTCGGCCTGCTCACCGTCAACGCGCTGGCCTGCTCCGACGGCGTCATCATTCCGATGGAGTGCGAATACTTCTCGCTGCGCGGGCTCGCGCTGCTCAACGACACCGTGGAGAAGGTGCGCGACCGGCTGAACCCGCGGCTGAGCCTGTACGGCATCGTGGTCACCATGTTCGATGCCCGCCTACTACATTCGCGCCAGGTGATGGCGCGCGTCGTCGAGGTGTTCGGCGAACTGGTCTACGACACCGCCATCGCGCGCACCGTTCGTTTCCCCGACGCCAGTGTCGCCGGTGAACCCATCACCACCTGGGCGCCGAAATCCGGTGGCGCCGAAGCGTATCGGTCGATGGCGCGGGAAGTCATCCACCGGTCCGGCCGGTGATCGGGGCGCCGAACCCCGCGCGAGAGACGACAACCGAGGAGCAGACCGGCCCGCACGTTGTACCGCCGCCGGGCAACTCCGTGACACCGGGCAACTCCACGACGCCGGGCGATGGTGTGGCGCCCGGCGATACCGAGCCGAACGAGCAGGGCGGATCCGTATTCCGGCTCAAGCTCAGCAATTTCGAGGGTCCGTTCGACCTGCTGCTCACCCTGATCAGCTCGCGCAAGCTGGACGTCACCGAGGTCGCGCTGCATCAGGTCACCGACGAGTTCATCGCCTACACCAAGGCCATGACCGCGAGCATGAACGAACAGAGCGGGCTGCGCGCGGACAAGATCCTGGATCAGACCACCGAATTCCTGGTCGTCGCCGCGACCTTGCTGGATCTGAAGGCCGCGCGGCTGCTGCCCTCGGGCGAGGTCACCGACGCCGAGGATCTCGAGCTGCTCGAGGCGCGCGACCTGTTGTTCGCCCGCCTGCTCCAGTACCGCGCGTTCAAGCAGGTCGCCGCGCTGCTCGGGGAACTCGAAGCGGTCGCGCTGCGGCGCTATCCGCGCTCGGTCGGCCTCGAGGAGCGATTCGCCGGTCTGCTGCCCGAGGTTACTCTGGGAGTCGACGCGGCCGGATTCGCCGAGATCGCCGCCGCGGCGTTCCGTCCGCGCCCGACGCCGAAGGTCGGGCTCGACCACCTGCACGCGCACGCCATCTCGGTCGCCGAGCAGGCCGCGCTGGTGCTGGAACGGCTGAAGGCGCGCGGTGCGGGCGGGTGGACGACGTTCGCCGAGCTGGTCGCCGACTGCGAGGTGCCGGTACAGATCGTGGCGCGCTTCCTCGCGCTGCTCGAGCTGTACCGGGGCAAGACCATCGAGTTCGACCAGCCCGATCCGTTGGGCCCGCTCGCGATCAGCTGGATCGGCGACCCCGAGGACGGAACGCCTGCGCCGACCGTGACGATCGAGGAGGACTACGGGTGACGGACGCGACCACCGACACCGCGGCCGAGGACGCGGTGGCAACCGCCGCGGCGAACGTGGCGGAGAACACCACGGCGCCCAGCCGCCGCGACACAGTGGCGGGCTTCACTCCCGAGCCGCTGGACGACGCCGAATTTCGCTCCGCGCTGGAGGCGATGCTGCTCGTCGTGGACGCTCCCGCCCCGGTAGAACAGCTGGCCGCGGCCCTGGACGACACCACCGAACGGGTGGAGGCGGCGCTGCGCGCGATGTCGGCCGAGCTGACCGCGCGCGGCAGCGGCATCGATCTGCGTTTCGTCGGCGACGGGTGGCGCTTCTATACTCGCAGCGAGTACGCACCGTATGTGGAGCGCGTACTGCTCGACGGCGCTCGGACCAAATTGACGAGGGCGGCGTTGGAGACATTGGCGGTGGTGGCCTACCGCCAACCGGTGACCAGGACCAGGGTGAGCGCGGTCCGCGGCGTGAACGTCGACGGTGTGATGCGCACACTGCTCGCCCGCGGGCTGATCGCCGAGGCCGGGGTCGACCCGGAGACGAACGGCACGCAGTACTGCACGACCGAACTGTTCCTGGAACGGATCGGACTTGCCTCGCTGTCCGATCTGCCACCGCTGGCGCCCTTGCTCCCGGGCGTCGACCTGATCGACGAGATCAACGAGAGCCTGGAAACGGATCCCCGTTACACCAGGTTGAGGAAACCCGCCGAGGCCGATTTGGATCTCGGCACCGAGGATTGACAGGACAGATGAATACGCCCGCTCGCCGAGATGGCACACCGGATCGTAAGAAGAACAGCGCCCAGCCCGCCAGAGGCGGCACGGGTCGCGCCGTCGGCGCCCGCGGCGCCAGAGCAGCCCAGCGCGGCGGAACAGCGCGCGGCGCCGCACCGTGGGGGTCGGACGACAGGGGCGGCGCACGGCGCGGCGCGGGGGGTGCGGGCCAGGGCGGTTCCGCCCAGCGCGGCGCGGGCCAGCGCGGTTCCGGCCAGCGTGGATCGGACCAGCACGGATCGAGCCAGGGCGGTTCTGCCCAGCGCGGCTCCGGCCGCGGCGGCTCCGGCCAGGGCGCTCCGGCGCAGCGGTCCTCGTGGGGCCAGGGCCCGGCCAAGGCTCCGGCCGCGCGCAAGTCGAAGAACCCCAAGCCGCAGCGCCAGATCCCCGCGCAGCCGCTGCTGAGCAATGCCAAACCGGCACGCCGCCAGAACGTCGAGCCCGCGCAGACCGAGGGTCCGGCCAAGCTGCCGTGGGGCGAGGGCGAGCGGTTGCAGAAGGTGCTCGCGAAGGCCGGTGTCGCCTCGCGGCGCGCGGCCGAGGAGATGATCGATCAGGGCCGAGTCGAGGTCGACGGTGCGATCGTGCGCGAGCAGGGTCTGCGCATCGACCCGCAGACGGCCGTGGTCCGCGTCGACGGAACGCGCGTCGTGGTCCGCGACGAGCTGGTGCACGTCGCGCTCAACAAGCCCAAGGGCTGGCAGTCCACCATGTCCGACGACCTGGGCAGGCCCTGCGTCGGTGACATCGTCGCCGAGCGCATCGCGGCCGGGCAGCGGCTGTTCCACGTCGGTCGGCTGGACGCCGACACCGAGGGGCTGCTGCTGCTCACCAACGACGGCGATCTCGCGCACCGGCTGATGCACCCGTCGTTCGAGGTGTCCAAGACCTACCTGGCCACCGTGCAGGGAGAGGTCAACAACAAGATCATCGGCAAGCGGCTGCGCGACGGCGTCGAGCTGGAGGACGGCCCCGCCAAGGTGGACCGCTTCCAGGTGCTCGAGCTCGGCGAGGGACGCTCGCTGGTGAAAGTGGTGTTGCACGAGGGGCGCAAGCACATCGTGCGCCGCCTGCTCGACGCGGTCGGCCATCCGGTGACCCGGCTGGTGCGCACCCATATCGGCCCGGTGGCGCTGGGCGATCAACGGCCCGGCACCCTGCGTGTGCTCGGTCGCGATGAAATCGGCAAACTCTACGAGGCGGTGTCGTTGTGAACGGTGTGGAGATTCCGGTCGAGGTTCCCGGCCCGGTGGCGGGCCAGGCTTCGCTGGTGGTCGCCATGGACGGGCCTTCGGGCACCGGTAAGTCCAGCGTCTCCCGGCGCCTCGCCACCCGGCTCGGCGCCCGCTATCTCGACACCGGCGCCATGTACCGCGTCGCCACGCTGCGGGTGCTGCGGACGGGCATCGAGCTCACCGACAGCGCGGCCATCGGCGCCGCTGTCAAGGAGCTGCCGCTGACGATCGGCACCGATCCCAGCCACGAGGTGATCGAGCTCGACGGCGAGGACGTGTCCGCCGAGATCCGCGGCGACGCGGTCACGAAAGCGGTCTCGGCCGTGTCGGCGGTGGCCGAGGTGCGTGAGCTGCTCGTCGCGATGCAGCGCGAGCTCACCGCGTCGGCCCGGCGCATCGTCGTCGAGGGCCGTGACATCGGCACCGTGGTGCTGCCCGCCGCGGACGCCAAGATCTACCTGACCGCCTCCGCGGAGGCGCGCGCCGAACGGCGCAACCAGCAGAACATCCGGGAAGGCCGCGGCGACGACTACGCGGCCGTGCTCGCCGACGTGCAGCGTCGCGACAACCTCGACTCCACCCGCAAGGTGTCCCCGCTGCGTCCCGCCGAGGACGCGATGCTCGTCGACACCAGCGAGCTGAACATGGACGAGGTCATCGACGAGCTGTATCGCGTCGTCGCGCAGCAGATTTCGACTATCGGAGGGGACCGGTGACCGAAGACGTCCTAGCCGGCGACGGCGTATGGAGCGACGAAACCGACTGGGAGATTGCCGATCTCGAAGGTGAACAGGAGGGCGAGGAACATCTCGCCATGCCCACCCTCGCGGTGGTCGGCCGCCCGAACGTCGGCAAGTCCACCCTGGTGAACCGGATCCTCGGCCGCCGCGAGGCCGTCGTCGAGGACATCCCCGGCGTCACCCGCGACCGCATCTCCTACGAGGCGAGCTGGGCGGGCAGGCGATTCATGGTGCAGGACACCGGCGGGTGGGAGCCCGACGCCAAGGGCTTGCAGCAGCACGTGGCCCGTCAGGCCGAGGTGGCCATGGCGACCGCCGACGCGATCCTGCTCGTGGTCGACGCGACCGTCGGGGGGACCGCCACCGACGAGGCCGCGGTCAAGAAGCTGCGCCGGTCGAAGATCCCGGTCATCCTGGTCGCCAACAAGGTCGACGACCAGCGCCTCGAGGCCGAGGCGGCGTCGCTGTGGTCGCTCGGGCTCGGCGAGCCGCGCATGGTCTCCGCCTCGCACGGCCGCGGCACCGGCGACCTGCTCGACGACGTGCTCGAGGTGCTGCCCGAGACCCCGCGCGAGGGCACCGGCGGCGTCGGGCCGCGCCGTGTCTCTCTGGTCGGCAAGCCGAACGTCGGCAAGTCAAGCCTGCTCAACAAGCTGGCCGGCGACGAGCGCTCGGTGGTGCACGATGTCGCGGGCACCACCGTCGATCCGGTCGACTCGCTCGTCGACTTGGGCGGCAAGATCTGGAAATTCGTCGACACCGCGGGCCTGCGTCGCAAGGTCTCCACCGCCAGCGGCACCGAGTTCTACGCCTCGCTGCGCACCAAGTCGGCGCTGGAGGCCTCCGAGGTGGCGATCATGCTGATCGACGCCTCGCAGCCGATCACCGAGCAGGACCTGCGGGTGATCAGCCTGGTCGCCGACTCCGGCCGGGCGCTGGTGCTGGCCTTCAACAAGTGGGACCTGGTCGACGAGGACCGCCGCCTCCAGCTGGAGAAGGAGGTCGACCGCGAACTGGTCCGGGTGCCGTGGGCCCAGCGGGTCAACATCTCCGCCCACACCGGCCGCGCCGTGCAGAAGCTGGTGCCCGCCATGGAGACCGCGCTGGAATCCTGGGACAAGCGCATTGCCACGGGCCGTCTCAACACCTGGCTCAAGGAAGTGGTCGCGGCCACGCCGCCGCCGATGCGCGGCGGCCGCCTGCCCCGCATCCTCTTCGCGACGCAGGCCTCCACCCGTCCGCCCACCTTCGTGCTGTTCACCACCGGATTCCTGGAGGCCGGCTACCGCCGCTTCCTGGAACGCCGCCTGCGCGAGGAATTCGGATTCGACGGGTCGCCGGTGCGCATCTCGGTGCGGGTGCGCGAGAAGCGGGATCGGAAGAAGTAGTTCGGAGCTGACGCGGGCCCCGGGAGGACATCGTCCACCCGGGGCCCGCGAACCTCCCTGGCCTACTCGGTCTGCCCCCGGATCAGAGCGGAATCGGTCAGGCCGACTGCTCGGCGTGCTCGATGAGCCCCGCCACGACCTCGGGGAAGTCGGCGGTGATCTGCGGGCCGATCTCGGGGCCTGCGGTATCCGCCGCGGGGCCGGTGATCTCGGTCCGGTAGATCACCCGAGTCAGCCCCGACGGCAACGACTCCAGACGGTGCACGGTGAGGATGTCGAAACCGTCACCGGTGAAGACGTCGCTCCACAGTTCGCCCGGCACGATCTCCACGAAGCGGAGTTCGACCGTATCCCCGTCCGGGGACGTCATGCGGAAGCTGGTGCCCGGCGCGAAAGGACCATCCAGCTCGAAGGTTTCGATGCCCGGATTCCACTCCGGCCAGCGGTTCGGATCGGACCAGCTGCGCCACAGCGCCTCCGGGCTCACGGCCGTCTCGGCGCTGTGCTCGTACTTCCACATGACCGTTGTTGTATCACCGATGCACCGGTCGAGCCACGAGGACCAGGAGGTCGAGGTGTTCGAGAAATCCGGCGCTCAGCGCTTACCGACACCGCGCGCCTGCGTCGACCCGATGCGGTCGATCGCGGAGTCCAGGTGACACTGAGAACATGGTGGACGGTGGCGACACGAGACGGTGGCGGGGTGTGGCCGCGCTGCGGCCGGGGCGGCTGGTGATCCTCGGGCAGATCGGGACCGCCGCGTTGCACGCCCATCACACGGTGCAGATCATCGTCGCCGACGAGGACATGGTGCTGTCGGACCAATCGGGGGAGCGGGTGGTCTGCCGCGCGGCCGTCGTTCCGCCGGACGTGGCGCACGCGGTCGTGCGCGGTGCTTCACATGGTGCACTGGTGCATTTGGATCCTGAGTCGGCGCCGGGCAGGCGATGGGCAACGCTGGCGCGTCCGCGCGACTCCGCCCACGGATGGGCCTGCGCCGCAGCGGAATTGCGGCTCGACGCGCTCGGCGAATGGCTACGCGCCGGGCAGCGCGTGAGCGATCCGTCACCCGACGAACTATCCACCGGTGCACCGTCGTACGCCCTCACTGCCGAGGCGGCCGCCTTCGTCGACTGGGTGTGCTCGGCGCTCGCCTCGGAATCGGAGGCGGAGGCGGAGTGGGTGCGGGTCGGTGCGGCGGGGGAGACGGTGCGCCATCCAGCGGTCGCCGAGGTGCTGCGGTTGCTGCCGGAGCGAATGTCCACCGGTCCCGTCCGGCTCGCCGAACTGGCCCGTGCCGTACATCTCTCGGAAAGCCGTCTGGCCCACGTCTTCTCGGCCGAACTCGGGCTGCCGTTCCGGCCGTATCTGCGCTGGCTACGGATGCAGCGCGCCGCGGAACTGCTCGCGGCGGGCCTCTCGCTCACCGAGGTGGCGCACGAGGCAGGCTTCGCCGACAGCGCCCACCTGACCCGCGTCTGCCGCAGCATGTTCGGCGCTCCGCCTTCGGAATTCAACAATCTCGCCTGGCGCGGCACCCTCCACCCCCGGCCCGCGCACCCGTGACAGCGGCGCGGCGTCGCCACACAGCTTCCACCCGCCGCGAAGCTCGACCGGTCACTTGCCCGCGATAAACCCGGCGACGTGGGTGATCATCCCCGCGATAATGGCCGAGGTGGAACAAGTCGAGGTCGTCGTCGCCCATCACGAGCGCGCGACCGTGCGCGTTGGCGAGGTGTTCCTGAAGATCGACGCTGATCAGACGCGCACCGACGTCGAGGTCGAGGCGATGGCCATGGCGCCGATCCCGACTCCGGAGGTCTTGTGGCGCAAGCCGCCCGTGCTCGCGCTCGACGCCCTGCCCGGCACGGCACTCGGCCGCCTCGGCGAACCGTCGACAGCGTCGGCGGCGGCGTGGGCCGCGGCGGGTGCCGCCGCACGGATACTGCACGACGCGCCGCTGCCGCCATGGCCCGGTCGCAGCCTCGACGAGATCGCCTCGCAGCTCGACGGCGAATGCGAGTGGCTCGTCGACAACAGTGTCCTTCCCGCCGACGTGGTCACGCGCAACCGCCGGATTGCCGAGGCGGCGCTGCGGCCGTGGACACCGGTGTTCACCCACGGCGACCTGCAGGTCACCCACGTGTTCGTCGACGGTGACGAGATCACCGGCGTGCTCGACTGGTCCGAGGCGGCCCGGGGCGATGCCTTGTACGACCTCGCCACCTTGACGCTCGGGCACCCGGAGCGCCTCGACGACGTCCTCGCCGGCTACGGCACCGACGTCGACCCCGACGTGATCCGCGCGTGGTGGTCGTTGCGCAGCCTGCTGGGGGTCCGCTGGCTGGTCGAGCACGGCTTCGACCCGGCCTCGCCGGGCTGCGAGGTCGACGTGCTGAGAGCCCAGGCGCGGGACCGACAACAACGAGACATCCAGTCGTGCCGCGTTCCCGGCGGTAGCGCGCGATGGTGAAAGACCAACGCGCCGAGTTCATTTCCGTATGCCGAACCCCTTTTACCTGGTGGGATCGGTAGCCTTGGGCGACTTTCGACCACGCGGCGCCGGGGGCGGTCGACTCCACACGGCCAGCGATATCGACTTC
This sequence comes from Nocardia sp. bgisy134, assembly GCF_965341865.1. Classification (GTDB taxonomy): domain Bacteria; phylum Actinomycetota; class Actinomycetes; order Mycobacteriales; family Mycobacteriaceae; genus Nocardia. Next base: position 212,575 of record NZ_CBDQZP010000012.1, on the reverse strand, counting down.
GTCGTCGTGACCGACCATCGCCTCGAGAGAGAGTCTCCGGCGATGGTGGCGTTGGCCGAGGCACACGCCCGAACCGTGGCCGCCTTCCCACGGCCGAACTTCGACGGGGTGGTTCTCACATGGGCCGACCTCGCAGCTGGGCCCAGCGGTTGCCCCGAAGTCCCCTGCGCCCAGGAGAGCCGGTTCACACCGGCTGGACGGTCCGGCATCAACCCGGTGACGTTTTGCGAGCTGGCCTGGCACGGGATTGCCGTGCGCGGGCCACAGCCGACCGACCTCGACCTGTGGGCGGACCAGAAAGCCTTGCGCGAGTTCACCGTCGACAACCTCCGCGCCTACTGGCGGCCGTGGTGGCAACAGCATCGACAGCGGCGCCCGATGCCTCTCATCGTGGGGGTCAGTCCGTGGTTCCCGGTCTGGGCCGTTCTCGGCGTGAGCCGACTGCACCACCTTCTCGCCACCGGATCGATGACTTCCAAATCCGGCGCCGGCCGCTACGCCCAGAGGATGTTCGATCCGTGCTGGCAGCGCATCATCGCCGAAAGCCTGCACCTGCGGACCAACGGCGCCGAGGGCCACCGCAGCTACCGCAACCCACTGGCCCGCCGCCGCGACACTCTCGCCTTCCTCGATGCCACCATCGACGCGGCGCTGGCCTTGCCCGCCAAGCCCTGACACCGCCACACCCTGGAGACGCCGGAACGGGGCTCGCACGCGATGCTCTTCTAGAACAACTCCACCGCAGGTGCGTCGGCACGATCTCCGTCCTACACGCGGATCAGTGGTGGATCACCTCACCGAGCCGCGGTAGGACCCGTCGTTTCCAACTGCGCTCCACGGCGTTGCGCACCATCTTCTGTCGACGATCTTCGATGTCGAAACCCGTCTGCGTCAGCAGAAGTCGTGTGCCACGACCCTGCGGATGCAGCGTCCAGTCGACAATCCACCGAGCGGGATACTCGGCCTGCGGATATATCCAGCGGTAGGTCAGCTGCTCGTACGGCCGGGCCGTCAGCACCTCGCAGATGATCTCGTTGATCGATGCGTCCGGGATGGTGAATCGGAAGTGGGTTCCGGCCGAGGCGGCGAACCCGGTCGGTCGAAGCAACCACCGCTGCAGCAGATCCGGCTCCGTCAACGCGCACCATACCGCGTACGGTGGCTGCCGGAAGAAGCTGCCGAGCTCGACTGCGGCGGGATTCAACTGCGGATCAGCGATCACCGGCTCACCACCTCCACCGCGGGGCCGGACTGCCCGGGGCCGCTCAATTCTCCTGGCCTTCCTTGTATTTCGCTTCCATCTCCGCGGCGAGCTGAGGCTTCTCGGCCTCCATCTTCTGGACGTACGCCACCGCGTCGCCGACGGTTCGCAGGCTCGCAAGGTCCTCGTCGGGGACCTTCACGCTGTACTTGTCCTCGAGCTGCACGGCGATCTCCACCAGTGACAACGAGTCGATGTCCAGATCATCGACGAAGGACTTCTCGATCACCACCTCTGCGGCGTCGATACCCGTTACCTCCTCGACGATCTCCGCGATGCCTGCGACGATTTCTTGTTGCGTGGTAGCCACGAAACACCCTCCTCGGTGTGACGACATATACGTAGGTCTCCACCGTCCTCCGCCACCGCTTCGGTTTCCGCTGTCGGTGGCGGACGGCGGTGCCAGTACGCTATGAGCTCCAGTGGGGTGGAGGTTCAACAGGTTGTGACGGACAACACACGATCGCTGGTGAGCATCGGGGAGTTGGCGCGCAGGACCGGGCTCGCAGTGCGAACGATCCGGTTCTACTGCGACGAAGGCATTCTGGAGTCCCAGCGCAGCGCAGGCGGGCATCGGAAGTTCGACGCTGGCAGCGCCACCGAACGACTGCTGTTGGTGCGGCGGTTGCGCGCTCTCGGTCTCGGGCTGGACTCGATCACCGACGTGCTGCAGGAAGAGCGGTCGATGACAGAGGCCATCGCTGCCGAAAGTGAGCGGCTCGATATCGAATTGAGGTCGCTGGCGTGGCGGCGGGCGTCACTGCGGGCTATCGAGACGGTTGCTCCGGCGGAGCGGGGCGAGCGACTCGCGTTGCTGGCTGCCGCGCAGGATGGTGGTGCGGTGCACGAGTACCTCGTACGGTTCTGGCGGCACATTCTCGCACCGCTACCGCGGTGCGACAGCGATCCGTGGGTGTGCTGGAATGTCCCGGAGCCGCCTGCTGATCCGTCCGTCGACGAGGTTGTCGCGTATGCCGAATTGGCCGCTCTTGTCGCCGACCCCCAGATGAATGGTGCTGTGCGGCAGCAATACTGGCGGAATCAGCCGGAGCTGATCCGCGACCCGCGAGCGCTGTACGCCGACGTGGGTGACGTGATGGTGGACGTTGTGCCACTCGTAGCGGAAGGCGTGCGACCGCAGGCCGGAAGCGAACTCGATCGGTTCGTCGACGCCCATGCTCACGCGCGCGGGAAGCGTGATTCCCCGCGTTTCCGCGAACAGTTGCTGATCGACGCCACCGATTCCGACCACCGGATTCACCGTTACTGGGCGCTGACAGAACGGTTCTTCGGACCTCGTGTCACTGTCGGACGAGCCCACGACTGGGTCTACAATGCGCTGGCTCACTCCACCGACCTCGCCGATGCATAGGTGCCCGACCAGTGTTCGGGGGCGAGGCGCAGCAGGTTTGTTCAAGACTTCGAGCGGGCCGATCGGCGAGGGTCGAGGGCGAAGACATTCGACGAGTCCAGGAGTAACCATGGCCCCCATGCCGCCCACCGTTCGCAGCGCCTTCGAAGAGGAACTGCGTGCCGCGAGTGCCGCCACCGATCTCGGCGACATGTGGCGCGCGTTGGAGCGCGCACACATCCTGTCGCAGCCGTGGCCGTGGCCGCACACTCGCTCGCACTGGCACATGCTGCGGCTGGCGCTGCGGTGCCGCGACCGGAAGGAGGCGTTGGGCCAAGTGGTTCGGCTGTCGGGCGCGGGTCTCGGTTCGTCGCTGGGCCGGGTACCGATCGGCAACACCGGCCGCACCGCCGTGGGCATCATGACGCCCATGCCGATTCCCGCCGACCTGGCCGCGATCCTCGAAGCAGGGCGCGGCGAGACCGCCCGCACCTAGCCCCGAATCTCTACTACAGGCCGTCGTTTCGAGCGTAGGATGGCGTCGACCGGAAATACTCGCGACGAGCGAAGGGGAGTCCGGAGAATGCGAACTGTTCAACGTATTCGGAGCCATGTTGGGGCGTTCCGGCGGGCCCGCCGGAACCGCACCGATCTCGTCGGGTGGCTGGGGCGCAGGCCGCAGCTGCTGGTGAGCACGGCGGTCTACGAGACGATGTCGATCTTCGCCAACCGCCTCGACCCGCATCTCAAAGACTTGGCCGAGCTGAAGACCGCGGGCCTGGTGAACTGCGAATTCTGCCTCGATATCGGCTCGGCCATCGCCCAGTCCGCCGGGGTCACCGAGCGGCAGATCACCGAGCTGCCGCGCTATCGGACCAGCGATGCCTATACCGAGCTGGAGAAACTGGTCATCGCCTACGCCGAGGCCGTCACGGCGACGCCCGCGGTCGAACTGGACGACCTGCGCGATCGACTGCTGGTCCATCTCACCAAGGCGCAGCTCGCCGAGCTCGCCGCCGCGATCTCCTGGGAGAACCAGCGCGCCCGGCTCAACCAGGCGCTCGGCGTGCGACCCACCGGCATGGCCGAGGGCATGGCGTGCGCGCTTCCGGAGTCTCGGATCGGCTGAGCGGTCTCGAATCGGCTGAAAGGGACGCTCGAATCGGCAACGAGACGTTCGAATCAGCGACGCTCGAATCGGCTCGGCGGGACGCTCGACTGAACGCAGCGCCGTCCCGGACAAGCTGACCGGCGGACGTCCTGGCATCATCCGACCATGGTCATTCCCAGCGTATTGCCGGAGCGTCCGCCCGCAGGAACCCTTTTTCAGACGGGGTGGCCGGTCCGCCTCGCCGACATCGACAGGGAACACCGGCTCCGCCTCGACGCGATCGCCCGCTACCTGCAGGACATCGCCTTCGAACATCTCGAGGCGGTGGAGGATGGCGACACGCATCGGGGCTGGGTGGTGCGCCGCACGGTGATCGACGTGCTCGAGCCCGTGGTGTGGGGCGAGCGGGTCACCCTGCACCGCTGGTGCTCGGCCCTGTCGAACCGCTGGTGCACCATGCGGGTGCAGATCTTGGGCAGCGAAGGCGGCCACATCGAGACCGAGGCCTTCGTGATCCACTTCGGTATCGAGAGCGGCGTGCCGACCAGGATGAGCGACCGCTTCATGGCGCCGATGCTGGCCGGTACCAGCGAGCATCGCCTGCGTTGGCGGGCCGCCCTCACCGAATCCATGCCCGACGCGGCGTCGGCCGACGTCGAGGTGCTGCCGTTCCCGCTGCGGGTGGCCGACATCGACGTGCTCGACCACGTCAACAACGCGGTATACCTCGGTGCGCTCGAGGAACTGCTGGCCGGGCACGCCGACCTGCTCGCGGCCCCGTACCGGGTGATCATCGAGTACGCCAAGCCGCTCGAATCCGGCGAGCAGGTCCGGGTGGTCGGCCGTCGCGCCGGCGACACCCTGGACGCCTGGCTCGCCGTCGGCGACGAAGCGCGCGCGGTCGCCCGCATCACCCCGCTCTGACCGAGCGGGAGTGACGATGCGGTCTCGGGCTTCGAGGAACCCGTGACCGAGATCCTTAGTTGAGCTAACGTGTCGGGTGGGGATGGCTCATCGTGGAGGCGGACCAATGGCGGACGAAGCACAGGTCGCGCGACAAACCGAGCGGATCGCGCGGTTGTATGCCGAGCATCGGCAGATCCGGGACGCGGCGCCGACCCGGGAGATCAGTGCACTGATCCGGCAGCCGGGAACGCGGCTGCCGCGGATCGTGGAGACCGTCATGACCGGCTACGCCGAGCGCCCCGCGCTCGGGCAGCGAGCGGTGGAGCTGAGCACCGACCCGCGGACCGGCCGCCGGACGACGCGGCTGCTGCCGACCTTCGACACCGTGACCTACGGCGAGGTGTGGGCGCGGGTGGGCGCGGTCGCCGCCCACTGGCATCACGAGATCTCGGTGCGCGCGGGCGATTTCGTCGCCATCCTCGGCTTCACCAGCGCCGAGTACACCGTCCTGGATCTCGCCTGCGTGCATCTCGGCGCCGTCGCGGTGCCGCTGCAATCCGGTGCCTCCGTCGCGCAGTTGCGGCCCATCCTCGCCGAGACAGCACCTCGGGTGCTCGCCACCAGCCTCGACCTGCTCGACCACGCCGTGACCGGTGTGCTCGAAGGTCACCCGCCCGAGCGCCTGATCGTGTTCGACTACCACCCTGGCGACGACGATCACCGGGAGGCGCTGGAATCGGCCCGCCGCCGCCTGTCCGCCTCCTCGATCGTGATCGACACCCTGGACGACATCGTCGCGCGTGGCCGCGGACTCCCGCCCGCGCCGCTGCACGATCCCGACGACGACGAGCTCGCCCTGCTCATCTACACTTCGGGCAGCACCGGAACGCCCAAGGGCGCGATGTACACGGGAGCCTTGGTGACCGCGATGTGGCTGGCCCAGCCGCTGGTCGCGTCGATCAACCTCAACTACATGCCGATGAGTCACGTGGCGGGCCGGATGAGCCTGTACGGGGTGCTCGCCCGCGGCGGCACGGCGTATTTCACCGCGGCGAGCGATATGTCGACGTTGTTCGAGGACATCGCCCTGGTGCGGCCCACCGAGCTGTTCTTCGTGCCGCGCGTGTGCGACATGGTCTTTCAGCGCTATCAGAGCGAGCTCGACCGCAGGGCGGATGGAGACATCCCGTCCGCCGACCTCGAGGAAGCGGTGAGAACCGAACTCCGGGAAGACTTCTTCGGCGGTCGCTACATGACCGCGATGTGCGGCAGTGCGCCGCTGGCCGCCGAGATGAAGACTTTCGTGGAGTCCGTGCTCGACATGGAACTGCACGACGGCTACGGCTCGACCGAGGCGGGCGGCGGACTGGTCATCGACACGATCGTGCGCAGGCCCCCCGTGCTCGACTACAAGCTCGTCGACGTGCCGGAACTCGGCTATTTCCATACCGATTCGCCGCATCCGCGCGGCGAGCTGCTGCTGAAGACGACCGCGATGATCGCCGGGTACTACCGGCGCCCCGAGCTCGATGCCGAGATCTTCGACGACGACGGCTTCTACCGCACCGGCGACATCGTCGCCGAGCTCGGTCCGGATCGCCTAATCTACGTCGATCGCCGCAACAATGTGCTGAAGCTGTCCCAGGGCGAATTCGTGACGGTCGCCAAGCTGGAGGCGGTGTTCGCGGGCAGCCCGCTGGTGCGGCAGATCTTCGTGCACGGCAGCAGCGAGCGCGCCTATCTGCTCGCGGTGATCGTGCCGACCGCTGACGCGCTGGCCCGCTGGGAGGGCGCGGAACTCGCGGCGGCGCTGAGTGAATCGTTGCAGCAGGTCGCCAAGGACGCGGAACTGAACTCCTATGAGATCCCGCGCGATTTCCTCATCGAGACCGAACCGTTCAGCACCGCGAACGGGCTGCTCTCCGGTATCGGAAAGCTGTTGCGCCCCAAGCTGAAGCAGCGATACGGCGAACGCCTGGAACAGCTCTACGCCGATCTCGCCGCCGCCCAGAACGAGGAACTGCTCATGCTGCGCCACGAGGCCGCGACGCGACCGGTGCTGGAGATCGTCGGCCGGGCGACCCGCGCCCTGCTCGGCTGCGCGGGCGCGGACATCCGCCCGGACGCGCACTTCACCGATCTCGGCGGCGATTCGCTGTCGGCCCTGTCGCTGTCGAACCTGCTCGGCGAGGTTTTCGGCGTCGAGGTGCCGGTCGGCGTGGTCACCAGCCCGGCGAACGATCTGCGCGGACTTGCCGAATACATCGACACCGCCCGATCCGGCGCCGCGCAGCGGCCGAGCTTCGTCGACGTGCACGGTGACACCGGCCGGGTCACCGCCGCGCAACTCACGCTGGAAGCGTTCCTCGATCCGGCGACGCTGTCCACCGCGGGGGACCTGCCCCTCGCCACCGGTCCGGCCAGGACGGTGCTGCTCACCGGAGCCAACGGCTACCTCGGCCGCTTCCTCTGTCTGGAATGGCTGGAACGGCTGAATGCCGTTGGCGGCAAACTGATCTGCCTGGTGCGCGGCGCCGACGGGTACGCCGCGCGCAAACGGCTCGACGAGGTCTTCGACACCGGCGACGCCGAACTGCTCGATCGCTTCCACGAGCTGGCCGAACGCGGCCTCGAGGTGCTCGCGGGCGATATCGGCGAACCGAATCTCGGTGTGGACGAGGCGACTTGGCGGCGGCTCGCCGCGGAAGTCGACCTCGTCGTGCATCCCGCCGCGCTGGTCAATCACGTCCTGCCCTACCGGCAGCTGTTCGGCCCCAACGTGGTCGGCACGGCCGAACTGATCCGGCTGGCGCTGACCACGCGCCGCAAGCCGGTCAACTACCTCTCCACGGTGGCGGTCGCCGCGCAGATCGATCCGTCGAAGTTCGCCGAGGACGGCGACATTCGCGAGATGAGCCCGGTCCGGGTGATCGACGAGAGCTACGCCAACGGGTACGGCACCAGCAAATGGGCGGGCGAAGTGCTACTGCGCGAAGCCAATTCCCGGTTCGGGCTGCCGGTCGCGGTCTTCCGCTCGGACATGATCCTGGCGCACAGCCGGTACGCAGGTCAGCTCAACGTGCCCGACATGTTCACCCGGCTGCTGCTCAGCCTGCTCGCCACCGGCATCGCCCCCCGATCCTTCTACCGGACCGACACCGACGGGAAGCGCCCGCGCGCCCACTACGACGGCTTGCCCGCGGATTTCACCGCCGCCACCATCGCCGGGCTCGGCGCCGCGGCCACCGACGGCTTCCACAGCTACGACGTGCTCAACCCGCACGACGACGGGATCTCCCTGGACACCTTCGTCGACTGGCTGATCGAGGCGGGGCACCCGATCCACCGCATCGCCGACTACGACGACTGGCTCACCCGTTTCGAGTCCGCCTTGCGCGCCCTTCCCGAGCGTCAGCGCACCCACACCCTGCTGCCGCTGCTGCACGCGTACCGGCGGCCTGCGCCGCCCCTGCGCGGCGCGGCCCTGCCCGCCGAGAACTTCCGCGCCGCGGTTCGATCGCTCGAACTTCCCGGCGCCGAGGACATCCCGCACCAGTCGCCGGCGCTGATCGAGAAGTACGTCGGCGATCTGCGGCGGCGCGGGCTGCTCTGATGGCGGCGAAAGCCCGAGGCCCCGCGCATCGGAGGTCCGGTGCGCGGGGCCTCGCGGCTCGGGATCAGGCCCCGACGAACTTGTCGCCCGCGATCGAGGTCGACGGCGCGCCGTCGATACCGACCGGGATGTCGCCTTCGAGCGTGGTGCGGTAGAGCACCCGCGTGACGTCGAGGTGCGCGAGGTCGCCCGGGGCGAGGTGGGCGGTGGCCCGGTTGTCCCAGAACGCCAGACTGCCCTTCTCCCAACGGAATCGGACGGTGTAGGCGGGATCGGACAGCTCGTCGAACAGCAGCTTCAGCAGCGCGTCGCTCTGGCGCGGGCTGAGTCCGACGATCCGGGTGGTGAAGCCGGGATTGACGAACAGGATGCGTTCGCCGGTCACCGGATGCACCCGCACCACAGGGTGTTCGGTCACCAGCGGCGCCTTGGCCACCTTCTTCGCGTAGTCGCTGTCCTCCTGCCAGGCGGGCTGCTTGCCGCCGAACCGGTGCTCGGCGCGCAGGCCGTCGACGAAGGTACGGAGCGACTCGGGTAGGCCCGCGTAGGCGGCGGCCAGATTGGTCCAGCTGGTGTCACCGCCGCGCTCGGGTGCGATCTCCGCACGCAGCAGCGAGGCGGCGGGCGGGTTGATCAGCGGCGAGACATCGGTGTGCCAGTGGTTGGTGTAACTGAATTTGCGCACGCCGAACCGCTTTTCGTACAGGCGGCTGTCCACGGCGAGGATCTCCGGGAACTCGGTGGGCGCGTCGTCGTCGTAGGGGTGCGAGGGCGTCACGGAGCCGAAGCGCCGGGAGAACGCGATCTGTTCGGCGTGGCCGATGTGCTGGTCGCGGAAGAACAGCACCTTGTGCGCGTGCAGCGCGGCGGTGAGGTCGGCGACCTGCTGGTCGGTGAGATCGGCGCGCAGATCGACGCCGGTGACCTCGGCGCCGATGTGCCCGGCGACAGGGGCGATGTGGACGGTGGTCGGGGCTTCGCTGACGGTGGTCATGATCGTGTCTTTCGGGAGGTGATCGGCGATGGGCGGCGGTCAGGGCGACAGTTGCTGCTGCCCATGCGCATGTAGTCGACCTCGAGTCGTCGGATCAGCGGCATGGCATCGGTGATTCGCTGCGAGCTCAGGCGGTCGCCCGCGCGGTTTCCCGCGCGAATTGGCTTTCCACCGGCTCCAGCCCGTAGTGCCCGCGCAGCGTGGTCGCCGTGTACTCCGTGCGGAACAGCCCGCGTTCCTGGAGGATCGGCACCACCCGGTCGACGAAGTCGGTGAGTCCGCCGGGCAGGTACGGGGGCATGATGTTGAACCCGTCGGCGGCGCCGTTCTCGAACCAGGTCTGCAGCTCGTCGGCGATCTGCTCCGGGGTCCCGGCGAACGTGCGGTGCCCGCGCCCACCGCCGAGCTTGCCGATGAGCTGGCGCACCGTGAGGTCCTCCTGCTCGGCGAGTTCCTTGACGAGCGTGAATCGGCTCTTGCCGCCCTCGATCTCGCTCTCCTCGGGCAGCGGGGGCAGCGGCGCGTCCAGCGCGTGCGCGGTCAGGTCGACGCCGAGCAGGCTGGACAGCTGGCGCAGCGCGTAGTCGGGGGAGATGAGCTCGGTGAATTCCTGCTCGAGTGCGCGCGCCCGCTCGGGGGTGTCGGCGATGAACGGCACCAGACCGGGCAGCACCTTCAACTCGTCGGCGGAGCGCCCGTACTTGGGCAGCCGCGACTTCAGGTCGCGATAGAACCGCTGTCCTTCCTCGAGCGTGCGCTGTGCGGTGAACACCGCCTCGGCGTACCGGGCGGCGAACTCCTTGCCGCTCTCCGACGAACCGGCCTGCACCAGCAGCGGACGCCCTTGCGGGCTGCGCGGCGAGTTGAGCGGGCCGCGGACGCGGAACCGCTCGCCCGCGTAATCGATGGTGTGCACCCGGTCCGGGTCGGCGAACAACCCGGTTTCCTCGTCGAGCACGATCGCGCCCGATTCCCAGCTGTCCCACAGCTGAACGGCGACGTCGACGAACTCCTGGGCGCGTTCGTAGCGGCGCGCGTGCTCGGGGATGCCGTCGTACCCGAAGTTGAAGGCCTCCTGCTCGTTACCCGAGGTGACGATGTTCCAGCCGGCGCGGCCGCCGCTAAGGTGATCCAGCGAGGCGAAGACGCGGGCCAGGTTGAACGGCTCGTTGTAGGTCGTCGACGCGGTCGCGATGAGCCCGATCCGCTCGGTCGCCGTGGCGATCGCCGACAGCAGGGTCACCGGCTCGAAAACGGCCAGCGTGTTGCGCTTGATCTGCGGACCGACCGCGAGTCCGTCGGCGAAGAATACGGAATCGAGCTTGCCGCGCTCGGCGATGCGCCCGAGCTCCTGGAAGTGCGCGACGTCGAGCACCCGGCGCGCGTCGGTGCGCGGGTGCCGCCACGCGGCTTCGTGATGGCCGACGCCCATCAGGAAGGCATTGAGGTGAAAGGTCTTACGAGGTTCGGACATGGTGGGGTTCTGCGTTCTTTCGGAAGAGCACGATCAGGAGTGGTTGCGCCAGCGGGAGAAGCGGCGCTCGAGTGCGACGAGGATCCAGTTGAAGGTCAGGCCGAGCAGCGAGATGGCGAGGATGCCCGCGTACATGTTCGGGATCTGGAAGTTCTGCTGCGCGGCGGTGATGAGATAGCCGAGTCCCGCGCGCGCGCCGACCATTTCGGCGGCGATGAGCACCAGGATCGAGGACGCCGCGGCCATCCGGACACCGGTGAAGATCGACGGCACCGCAGCGGGCAGCACCACCTTCTGGAACAGCCGCAGCGGTCCGAAGCCGAGCGAGACCGCCGACTTGATCAGCAGCGGGTCGACGGTGCGCACGCCGGTGATGGTGTTCAGCAGGATCGGGAAGAAGCTCGCGTAGAGCACCAGCGCGACCTTCGACGTCTCGCCGATGCCGAGGATCAGCACGAAGACCGGAAGCAGGGCCAGCGCAGCGGTATTGCGGAACAGTTCGAGGATCGGATTCAGGAACTCGGCTACCGGCCGGTACCAGGCGATGCCGATGCCGACCGGGATGGCGACCAGCAGCGCCAAGGTGAAACCGCTGAGCGAGCGGGTCAGGCTGGTGGAGACGTGCTCCCACATCTCGCCGCTGGCCACCAGATCGGCGAACGCCTGCACCACGACCGAGAAGGGCGGCAGGAAGACCTCGTCGACGAGCCCGACCCGCGGCGCGCTCTCCCACAGCGCGAGGAACAGCGCGATGACGATCGTCGGTTTCAGCAGGCGCCAGCCGAGCCGCACGGCGGCGGCGAGCAACCGGGACGCTTGTGCGGGACGCACGCGCGCCGGTCGGGCGGGCGTGGATGTCTTCGGTTCGGCCCTGTGGCCTGCGGTCTTCTCCAAGACCGGCACTGCGCTAGACATGGGCGTGCCTCCTCTCGTTGCCCGCGGAGCCGATCTCCGCGCGTTCGATTCCCTGCGCGCGACTCACTTCGGTCTGCAACAGCTCCCAGATCGCGTGCCGGTATTCGCGGAAACGCTCGCCGGAACGGATGTCGGCTCCGGATTCGCGGTCGATGTCGATCTCGAGGATCGACTTGACCCGCCCCGGCCGCGAGGTCAGCACCGCGACCCGCTGTCCGAGGTAGACCGCCTCGTCGATGCCGTGGGTGATGAACAAGATCGTCTTCCCGGTCGCCTTCCAGATGCGTAACAGCTCGTCCTGCAACGATTCCCGGGTCTGCGCGTCCAACGCGGCGAACGGCTCGTCCATCAGCAGCACCTCGGGGTCGAAGGCGAGGCTGCGCGCGATGGCCACGCGCTGTTTCATGCCGCCGGACAGCTCGTGCGGGTAGCGGTCGCCGAACCCGGCCAGTCCGACCAGTTCCAGGTAGTGCTCGGCCAGTTCCCGGCGCTGCGCCCGGCGCAGTCCCTTGGCCTCGAGCCCGAACTCGATGTTCGTCCGCGCGGTGCGCCACGGCAGCAGCGCGTACTGCTGGAACACGATGCCGCGGTCGAGGCCGGGTTTGGTGATCGGCTTGCCGTCCAGCAGCAGCTGTCCCGAAGTGGGCTTGCTCAACCCGCCGAGCAGATCCAGCAGCGTCGACTTGCCCGACCCGCTGGGGCCGACGAGCACGAGGAACTCGCCCTCGCGCAGGTCGAGCGAGATGTCCTCCAGCGCGGTGAACTGTTCCTGCGAGCCGCGGATCGCGAACTGCTTGCTCACCCCGCTGAGGCGGAGTTTGACTGCGGTGCCGGTCATTTCGCTGCCACCACCTCTCCGGTCGGGCCCGTGGTCGGTCCGTAGGTGCCGTTCGCGTACGGGTTGTCCTTGTTGGTGAACAGGTCCTTCGCCGAGAGCTTGCCCTGGGCCAGGTCGCCGTTGCGGACCAGCCAGTCGATCCAGATCTGCAGCTCCTTCTCCGCGATCACCGCGCCGGGCACCGGAATGCCGGGGCTGCGCCAGTACTTCAGCAGTGCGGTGTTCTCGTTGCGCCCGCGCTTGGTGATGATGGATTCGAAGCGGGCGAGTACCTGGTCGCGCGGCGTCACCTGGAGCCAGCGGGTGGCGCGGGCCGTGCCCTGCACGAAGTCGCGCACCGCCGCCGGGTGCTGCTGGATGTAGTCGTTGCGGAAAACGTAGGTGCCGTAGTCGAACTCGCCGAAGATCGCCTTGTCGGCGAAGAGCGGGTGGATGCCGCCGCGCTCGACCGCGGTCTCCCGGAACACGCCGCCGAGCGCGGCCACGTCGATCTGCTTGTTGCGCAGCGCTTCCTCGGTGTTCACCGGTGGCACCACCACGAGCTCGACCTGCTTGATCTCCTGATCGCTCAGCCCCTCGCGATGCAGCCATTCGCGCGTGACGAACTCGTGGTGCGCGCCGAGGGTGTTGATTCCGACCTTCTTGCCGATCAGATCCCGGGCAGAGGTGATGCCGGAATCGTCGCGCACGAAGTAGCCGGTGTAGGAGAGTTCGTCGGCGCCATAGGAACTCAGCACGGAGGTGACCGGCGCGCCGCCTGACACCAGCTTCACGACGGCGCCGTTGAAGGCGCTGCCGAATTCGATCTGCTTGGTGGCCGCGGCCTGGATGTTGGCGGGCCCGCTGGTGGTGTCGCCTTCCCAGTGCAGCTCGATTTCCGAGAAGTAGCCGAGATCGGCCGCCAATTCGAAGGCCGAGACCTGGCCGGTGGACCCCTGGTAGCGGAGCACGGTTTTGCCGTCGGCGGTGGTGGCGGGTTCGGACGAGCCGCACCCGGCCAGGACCGCCACGGCGGTGGGGATCGCGAAGACGGCGGCGAGCGCGCGGATCACCCGCGGTCGTCGATTCAGGGACAACATCTTTCGGTTCTTTCTGAATGCGCTCACCACCGGACGAGGGCATGCCGGTACGGCAGGTGAGCGTGGGAAGGGCTACCTGATCGAGGGGCGTGGCGCGGCGAAGCGCCACCGTTCAGCGGCGACAGACTCCGTGCGGGACGCGCATGAGATCCACCGTGCGGCGACGCGTCAGCGGCAGGGAGACGATCATTGCCCGCGACGAATAGGGCTCACCCATGGGGAACCTCCCGTGTGTCGGCGGCAAATCGGACGTGCAAGCACTATCGCGTGGCCGACGCGGCGCGACAATGATTCCGCGCAGGTCGCGCCTAATCCTTGGGGTGCGCTCAGAGGTGGTACCGCACGACGGGACTCCACAGCACGAAGCTGTCGATCCCGGCGGCCGCGGTCGCGTCGATCTGGGCCTGGACCTCGGCGGGACCGTAGGTGACGCCCAGGCTGAAGTCCTGTAGCCACGGCACGACCTTCGCGCCGGTGCCCTCGGTGATCCGGCGGAAATCCTCCAGCGAGCGCAGCACGATGTCGTACGGCTGCCCATTCGGGTTCGCGACCCCGTACTCGCCCGAGTTCCAGTGCGAGGGATAGACCATCGGCGCCACGTAGTCGAGGTGCGCGGCCATCATCGGAATGTCCTGGGCGATCTGATCCGGCCGGGTGGCGGCGATGCCGAACACCGCGGCGCTCTGGAAAGCGCCCGCGTCGTGCACCGGATCCCGGCTCTCGCGCAGGAACTCCGCGATCGAGACGATCGGGTCGACCGTCGCGCCGGGAAACGCCATGCTCGACAGGCTGCCGTCCGGACGCCGGATGTAGTCGTACATGATCTCGTCGAACCCGAGCGCCGCCGCTTCGGCCGCGAGATCGATGTTGTACTTGCGCACCTCCGGGTGCGCGAAATTGGTGAAGGCGATCGCCCCGTACTTGCTGGAATACGGCTGGCCCCCGGGATTCTGCACGACCCAATCCGTCCGTCCCGCGTGCCAGGCCCATTCGGCCAGTGTCGGGTCGCGGAACGCCACGATCCGGCCGATCACCCGCAGGCCCATCTCGTGCAACCGGGTCAGCGCGGCGCGCGCGTCGTATATCGCCGTGGCGGCGCCGGATTCCCTGGCCAGCGGCACCTGGGAGTCGTAGCCGACGACGCCGTCCTCGTCCTTGATGTCGAGCTGGACAGTATCGATGCGTCCGGCGCGGGCCAGGTCGAGCACGCCCTCGCGCAGCCCTTCGTGCGACCACGCGTGCGCGGTGACGTGCACCGCCCTGATCCTCGGCAGCTCGACGATCGCCGTGAGGGGCGTTCGCGTCGTGTTGCCCGCGGCGTCGACCGCGACGAGCTCGGCGCCGCTCGGCGCGCGCGGCAGGGTGATCTCGAAGGCGCCGTCGTCACCGGTCGGCGCCGAGACGTCGCCGACCGAGACCCGCTGCGCGCCGATCGCCTTGCCGCGCAGCGTGACCGGCTCGCGGTAGGAGCGCACGGGCTCGGTCCGGTCCAGCTGTACCGTGGGCGGCGTCGAATCCACCGTGAACGACTCGGTGGCGCCGGGATCGGAGCGCAGGAAGCCGAGCGGGCCGCCCACGGGGATCTTCGCGGTGAATTCGTGTGGGCCGTCCGGCAATACACCCGGGCGGTAGACCACGTCGTCGCCCTCGACCACGCCCTCGACCGGTGTGCCGTCGAGCTCGAGACGGACCGCGTTCGGGTCGTGGCCCGCCACGTCGACGCGCAGCGCCAGCTCCGGCGCGGCCGCGGCGCCGACGACGCCGGCGGGCAGCCCCGTCACGGTGAACCGTTCGGCGGCAGGCCGGAACGCCGCGACAAGGACCGCGGCGGCGAGCATCGACCCGACGACGGCCACCGCGATCGCAGCGAGCCGCCGAGCGCGGGTATCCGGAACACGTCTGAGCAACGCGCGCACCAACTTTCGACTCGAGTTGCCCTACTATCCACGGCGGCGCGGCCCGATGTCGGGCATTTCGCCCATAAGTCGCTGATTCGGCACATTGCCCGCGTACGGTGAGCCGATGGCGAGCTTTGGCGCGTTGGCGTATCGATGCGCACTGTCGGTGCTGACGTTCGCGCTGCTGCTCGGGTGCGGCGCGGCCGAATCCACCACGCCCGCCGTGGTTTCCAGCCCGGCCCCCGCCGCACCCACGCCCCCGCCGGTGGACCCGGCCGCCGTCGGCGCGAACGAGCTCGGGCTCGTCCCGGTGCTGATGTACCACCAGGTGACTGCGCACCCCGCCGGCGAATACGACCAGACGCCCGAGGAATTCCGCGCGGAACTCGAGCGGCTGTACCGCGAGGGCTACCGCCCGGTCACCGCCGCGGACTACGTCTCCGGCGCCATCGACATCCCGGCGGGCACGCACCCGGTGGTGCTCACCTTCGACGATTCGCCGGTCAGTCAGCTCACCCTGACCGGCGATGGACGCCCCGCGCCGGACAGCGCCATCGGCATACTCGAGGAATTCGGTGCCGCGCACCCGGATTTCCGCCCGACCGCGACGTTCTACGTGAACAACGAGGCATTCGGCGACGACCGCCGCGCGCTGGCCTGGCTCGCCGGACACGGCTACGACCTCGGCGCGCACACCGCATCGCACGCCAACCTGTCCCGCTTGGACGCGGCCGGAGTGCAGCGCGAATTGGTGCAGAACCTGCGCGCCGTCGCCGCGGCCGCACCGGGTGCCCCGGTACGCACCATGGCCTTGCCGCTGGGCATCTTTCCCGCCGACCGGCGGCTCGCCGCCGCGGGCGAATGGGACGGCACGCCCTACTCCTTCGCGGCCGTCATGCTGGTGGGCGCCGAACCCGCGCCCTCGCCCTACGGTGCGATCGATCCCGCCGGTGTTCCGCGGATCAGGTCAGGGCGCGGAGAGGTTCCGTTCGATTCGGCGCACTGGCTGGACCGGCTCGCCCGGGACCCGAGCCTGCGCTATACGTCCGACGGTGATCCCGGCCGTGTCTCGTTCCCGCGCGGTCTCGCGCCGGAAATCGCTGCGGCGTGGGCGGATCGGGCGCGCGCCTACTGAATGCCCCACCGGCCAAGGCCGCTCAGCGGTGCGTCCGGTACTCGGCGAGCAGTCGTCGCACGCCGTCGACGGGTTCGCCGTGCCAGGGGAAACCGAGCCGGGCGGCGACTTCGGCGGCGACCTCCGCGAACAGGTCGACCGTGGCATCCAGCGCCCGCCGCGCGTCGTCGGCGTCGAAGCGGCCGAAGGTCTCGTGCACCCGCCGCCACAGGTCGGCGGGCAGCCACTCGTCCATGTGGTGGCCGATGTACCAGGTGTAGCGCGGACGGTCCGGGTCGCTCGCCCCGTACCACTCGAGCATGAGGAGCAGGCACTCCTTCATGGTGTTGTCCCGGAACTTCGCCACCCACAGCTCGCCACGGTTCAGGTAGATCGGCACCTGCGTGGCCTCGAAGAGGAATTCGTCGGTGACCGCGGTGAATTCGGCGAGATCGGGCAGCGCGGGCTTCGGGGTTTCCCCGGTGGGCGCAGGCAGCCGCGCGGCGAGGCCCGCGCGGTCCAGATGGACGCGGAAGCCGCGCTGGTACAACTCGTCGAGTCCGTGCTCGATCATGCCGGTGAGGCGTTCCTCGCCCGCGATCGTGACATCCATCTTGCGACCACCCGCGTAGACGACAACCAGGGGAGCGGGCCACGGGTGGTCCATCGCCTCGTCCTCGTTCTCGTCCTCGAAGGACACGGCCAGCAGGACGTCGCCGAAGCGGTGCAGCCAGCTCCGGTCGGCGAAGAATTCCGGCCAGTGCGGAGTGATGATCTCCAGATCGAGATCGGAGTATCGGTCGATTCGGTCGCCGCGGCCGCGCGATCCGGTCTGCACGAGTGCGGTGATCCGGTCGTCCTGCCGTGCCCAGGTGACGACGGCGGCGAGGAGTTCCTCGGCATCCTCCATCGGACGACCGTATCAAGAGCGGAATTCCGGCGGGCCAGATGGGATTCGGGCTGAAGCCGGGACCCTGGTCCCAGCTGACCTGCACGGCGATGGTGGGCGCTTTGGGGGCATTGCGACCCACCCTGCAACCTCGGGGCTACCAAGGCTGTTCCAGCGTAAGCCAATAATTTGCTGCACCAGCCCGTTTCGGGTGAAAGACATCGTGTCGTTACCGAATTTACGCAGACAGAAGGTGTTGCAGGTCGTAATTCCGCCGAGGTCACGCTGTGTTGCGCGGTGCGCGCGAAGCGGTCACGGTCGTGCCACGAGCCGACGCGTTCGACGCCACGACGGGCAAGAGATGGATCGATCGGCTATGACAAGGCACACTTCGCCGTGAGTAATCGCGGATTCGAGGTATCCCTCACCAGTCGTATTTCGTCGCTCCGCCCGCGGGCGGACGCAGGAAGGTCGTGGTCGATGATCCGGGAACGGGTGGACAAGATCGTGCTGTCGGCGATCGACAAGAGCGCGAGAGCGCAGACGCCGCTGGTCGAACGGTACGAAGACTGGCTGCGCGGCGCGTATCCAGACGAGACGCCGGAGCAGGTTCTCGAACGCGTGCGGCGGCACTATCTCCTCGCGGTGACCGCGAGCGGCGCCGCGGTGGGCGTCTGCGCTGCCGTGCCGGGGATCGGCGTGGTCACCGGCCTGGCGGCGATGGGTGTGGAGACGGTCTTCTTCGTCGAGGCGTCGCTGCTCTACGCGCTCACCGCCGCCGCGATCCACGGTGTCGAACCCGATGAGATCGCGCGCGAGACCGCGCTGGTGTCCGGCATCGTGTTCGGACCCGGCGGCGTCCAGTTCGTCGGCAAGAACACCGCGAACGCGGCCAAGAACTGGGCCACCGAGCTCGCGAACCGGATTCCCGGTGTGTCGAGCCTGAACGAGGACGTGCTCGAGCGAATCGTCGTGCCGGCCATCGCCAAACGCAGTGTGCTCGCGTTCGGGCGGGTGATCCCGGCGGGCATCGGCGCGATCGTCGGCGCGACCGGCAACCGGGTGCTGGCCGAGACGGTGATCTCCAACGCGCGCAACGCATTCGGTCCCGCTCGGGCGAGCTGGATGGTGCTCGACGACTCGATGACGGACGCGACGTACCCCGAAGAACCGCTCGTCGACGTCTCTGAGCCGAGCTGAGCGACGCTCCGGGCGCGGAGCGGTCGAAATGCGTGGAAAAGGCTACTGCCGCGTGGTGCCGTACCGTGACTCGCGCGGGGTGGCCGGCCGAGCGCTCGATCCGAACATGACGCGCTGCCACCAGGCGTCGAGCCGACTGGGTTCGGGCCAGATGACGACGGCGGGATCGGGTTCGGACTGCTCGGTTGCGGCGTTGTCGACCATGCGTGCCTCCTCGGCAGGTGGGCCGGGCGCATACGTGGTCGGGCCGCGAGCCATCGCGGCGTGCTCCATTGCACAGGACCGACGGGAGAACCCCTTGGACTTCCTGCCCCCGAACGAGATCACGCGGTCAGGACGTCGACCCACTTCTGATTCCAGGTAGCCACAATTTTAGCGGACGTCAGCATTTCGGGAGGGAAACTTTTCGGAGGCACGTCCCGTACGGCGCCTGGTTTGCGAACGCCGAGAGAGGTGGCACTCCTGATTCCGCCGGTCGGTGGCGCATTACCCGCTCGTGGTGGGAGTGTGGGCTGATGGCTACGAAGGCGGCTGCGCCGAGGCGGGCGCTTCGGTCCTCGGTGGCGCTCGTGTCGGCGCTGGTCCTGCTGCTGGCCGGGCTGGTGGCGTGCGGTGCGCAGCGCGGCGGCGTCGCGGGGTCGCCCGGCGAGGTCGTCTCGGTGACGCCGGTGCTCGGCACGACGACCGAGCAGACGGCCGCGTACCTGGACGAATGGGCGATCGAGACCCCGGTCCGCAACGGCGTCGACGCCTACCGGGTCGTCTATCGCACCTCGGCGCCCGACGGCGCCGACACCACCGCGAGCGGCCTCGTGGTCCTGCCGCGCACCGAGGCGCGCAGGCTGCCGGTCGTCAGCTATGCGCACGGCACGATCGTGCGCAAGGACGAAGCGCCCTCCGCCGACGCCGAGACGGACCGGGCACGCACCGCCCTGTTCGCGGCCGCCGGGTACGCAGCGGTCGCCCCGGACTATCTCGGCCTCGGCGAGGGGCCTGGCGTGCACCCGTACGCGCACGCGCCGACCGAGGCCAGCGCGTCGGTGGATCTGCTGCGCGCCGCGCGGACGGTGGCCGAGCGGGAGGGGCGCGAGCTCGACGACACGCTGCTGGTCACCGGGTTCTCCCAGGGCGGCCAGGCCGCGATGGCCCTGGCCGAGCGGGTGGCCGCCGCGCCGGACCTCGGTTTCACGCTGGCGGGAGTCGCCGCCGTGAGCGGTCCGTACGCCGTCCGCGAGGTGCAGGCGCCCGCCGCGCTGGACGGCCGCATGACCTCGCGCGCCGCGGTGCTGTACATCGCCTACTGGCTCACCGCGATGAATCGGATCTACCACCTCTACGACGAACCGGGCGAGGCGTTCCAGCAGCCCTACGCCGAGCGTGTGGAACAGCTCTTCGACGGTCGTCACGACGTTCTCACGGTCTCCACCGCACTGCCCGCCACCCCGCGCGAACTGCTGACCCCGCGCTTCCAGGCCCTCGCGCTCGACCCGACCGGCGCGGCGCTGCGCGCGATGACCGACAGCGACCGTGCCTGCGACTGGACGCCCCGCGCGCCGGTGCGGCTCTACGTTTCCTCGGCCGACCGCGCCGTGCCCGCGGCGAACGCCGAACTGTGCCTCGCGACACTCGGCGGCGACCGGGCGAGCGTGGTCGATCTCGGGCCCGTCGACCACTCGGCGACCGTTCGCCTCGCGCTGCCCCAGATCCTCGCGTGGTTCGGCGAGCTGGCTCCGGCCGTGTGACGCCCCGCGCGGAATTCCAAATCTCCTGCCGGGCAACGCCGCTGGTGAAAGGCGGGCACGGTGCGCACACGGCGATCGTCGGTATATTGGCCGTCGGGTCGGGGCCCTTCGATAGGAGTGATTCACTGATGCGTCAAAGGTTGACGTTCGGCCTCGGCCTCGCGTCCTTCGTCATGGCGGCGGCCGGGGTGCTGGCGCCGCAGGCGGTCGCGCAGGAGCTGGCGCCCGGCGTCTCGTGCAAGCAATTCAGCTGTCGCAACGACACCGACGACACCTACCGGGTGCGGTCCGTCGTGACGTGTTCGGATGGGGCGGGCCAGGTTTCGGTCGTGACGTACGCGCGGCCGCAGGCGACGACCCCGGTCCTCGCCGGGTGCCCGCACGTCACCGTTCCCGGCAAACTGGAGCATCACCCGCCGGTCATGAACCCGGACGGCCGTGGCTACGACTACCCGCCGCCCACCATCGGGCCGCCCGAGGTCGTGATCACCTACCCGGTGCTGATCGAGCACCGCAGCGCCGAGATCGACAACACTCCGCGGCGGCAGTCGACCGGTTCGGCCGGCTGATCGTTTCTCGAGTCAGGCCCGAGGCGGGCGTCGCCGTCGGCTGCTCGGAGCCGACGGGCTAGGCAGCGATCGCGGCGGTGCCGGTCGCTCAGGGCCCGGATCGCGAGCGGCGCGCCGGGCGACTCGTCCGGCGCGGCGGGCCGCCGATGGTCCGGGCTCCCACTGCACTGCGCCGGTCACACCTGGTAGGCGCGATCGGCGATGGGTGACCGCGGCGACGCCCGCGCCGAGGGCGATCAACAGCGCCAGCACGGCGGCGAACCGGTTCCGGCGCGATCGGCCGCGGTTCCGGCGAGCGGACGCCGGACCGACGGCGCAGTCGAGCGCCCGCATCAATCGGTGCTCCAGACCGGCGGGCGGGGTCCGCGCGTCGAGAACGCTCAACGCCGCCAACGTTTCTCGCACCTGGTCGACCGTCTCGTCGAACTCCGCGGCGCTCACCCGGTCGGCGGCCGCACGTCGTTCTTCGATGAGCCGGCGCTCGACCTCGGTCACGGCATGCAACGCGTACGGGTAGGCCAGCTCGAGCAGGTCCGCCTCGGAGTGTTCCAGCGGGTTCTTCATTGTCATCGCTGCTTGGTGCTTCCGTCGTACGAGCCGAGCGTGGCCCTCGCTGATTGGACGGTATGGACTTCGGTGCCCTCCGGCGCGCGGATGGGGTTTCGGCGACGAATTGTGTGAAATTCTCTCGTTTCACCTCGGGTGGGCGGCCTTCATTGATGAAATAGGTTGGCGATTTTCGGGACTCGGCCTGGGCCCGAGCGGCAGGAGGTGCTCAGGTGAATCGATCCGGACCTACCGGCGCGGTCTCGAACGGGATGCGTGCGGCGCCGCTGCTGCTGATCGCGGCGGTGGTCGCGGTGGTCACCGCCGTCGTACCCGGTGCGGTCGGCGGGCGCGCCGAGGCGGACCCGGGCTGCCCTGCGGTCGCCGGGGTCTTCCTGCCCGGAACCTGGGAGACGAATCCGTGGGCGGACGAGACCGCGCCGGTGGGCATGCTGGCGCCGCTGGCCACCGGGTTGTCGGCCGGTCTCGGCGACTCGTTCGCCTTCCGGTTCCCGGCCTACGAGGCCGCGGCGTTCGATCGAATGCCCTACGGCGACAGCAAGGCGACCGGCGTCGCGGCGGCCTCGCGCGCTGTCACCGACTTCGGGCGTGACTGCCCCGCAACGAGATTCGTCCTCGCCGGATACAGCCAGGGCGCCGACGCGATGGGTGACCTGGCCGCGGAGATCGGCTGCACCGGCGCGCCGATCGCCGCGGACCGTGTGCTCGCGGTGGGCCTGATCGCCGACCCGCGCCAGGGCACCGGAGGCGCGACCCTGATCGGCCCGCCCGTCCCCGGCCAGGGCATCGCGGGCCCGCGTCCGAGCGGCTTCTGCGCGGTGTCGGCCGTGACGGCCCAGATCTGCGCGACCAAAGACCGGTACTGCTCGACCGACGTGGCTGCCCACCCGCTGCTCGCGTCCCTCGGACGGTTGCTCGCCCAACCGAGCGACGCCGACCCGGCGACCGCGAACGACTCGTCGACCGCCGCGCTGAACACCCTGCTCGCCTCCGATTTCGGCGACGTGCGACTGGCGGAGCTGCCCGCCGCGATCGACCGCCTCGGTGGATACGGCGCGGTGGGGACGAACGCCGCCGCCCGGCTCGCGGCCGCGGCGGGCGAGCTGAGCGCGACGCTGCGCCCGCTGCGTGAGCTGGATCGCTGGATGAACGAACATCCCGCGGCGCGAGTCGATCTCGCGGCGGGCGCGGCGGGCTCGCCGGAGCGCCTCGCCGCGGCGGTGCTGGACGGCGTCGCACGATCCGATATCGGCGCCGCGTTGGACGCGCTCGACGTGATCGCGGAGCCAGGTCCCGAATCTTTCCCTGCGCCAGGCGATGTCGTCGCTGTGGTCGTCGACGCGACCGGGCCGCTGCTCGAGCTGGTGCGCACCGAATCCGAGGAGGCGTTGCGCGCGGCGTGGCGGGTGCTCGCCGAGCGGTGGCCCTCGGTGCTGATCGGGCGGATCGCGGCGGTGGCCGCCGACAGCGTCCAGTTCGCCGCGCGGCTGCCCGCGATGGGCGAAGCGCTGGTGCGCCTCGCCACCATGATCGGCGCGGGCGTGGACTTCTCGGCCGTCGTGCGCGAACTGTACGACCTTGTCGCGCGACTCAATTCGGCGTTCGCCCCGCTGGTGTGGACGGTGCGCGACGACCTGCGTGAGGTGTCGCGGCTGCTCGGCCTGATCCCGGACGACAGCGGCGCGGTCCACCTCGCCGCGCAACTGGTGCGGGCGCTCGCCGAGATCGATACCCCCGCGCTGGTCGGTCAGGTGAGTCTGCTGCAAGACGATCTGTGGGGCGTGGTCCAGGCCGTCGGCGCGGGCGCGGCGCCGCTGGACATCGCGGCACGAATGAACGCCGTGATCCCGACATTGTTCGGCTTCGTGACACTGGCCGTGGACGACCTCACCGGCCCCGCGGGCGCGGAACTGCACCGGCTCACGCGCAACGTGCTCGGCGCGGTCGGCGGGCAGGGACCCGATGCCCTGCTCCGATTGATCTCGGAAGCGTTGAGCGCCACCGCCTTCGTCGCCTCGGGCGCACACCAGAGCTACGGACGCTATGTGATCGATGCCGACGGCCGCACCGCAGTCGACTGGCTGGCGCGGTGGTTCCTCGATCGCGCCGGCGCTGGGTGAGGGACCGGCCGCGGTCCGGTACGGAAGGCGCCGTGAGATGCGGCGCGGCGGGTTCGGGCACGCGCCCATCACCTCAGGCGTCGTGTCGCCGCAGCCGCTGCCACCCCGCCCAGATCGCCGTGGCCGACCAAGCGGCGGTGACGAGCAGCCCGGTCCACGGATCGAGCGGGCCGACGGGGTCGAGCACGAGGACCTGGCGACCGGCGCGGTCCGGGAGGAAGGCGACGACGCCGCTGTCGGCACCGACATCGCCGAGGACGAACGACAGCAACAGCACGGTTGGGATGAGAACGCCGATGGCTGCGGCGCGGCTCCGCAGGAGAGTGGCGATTCCGGCCCCGAGCAGAGCCATCAGCGTGAGATACAGGGAGCACCCGACGACCGCGCGCAGGCCCGCCGGATCGTCGAAGGTGAGGCGACTCTCGTCGAGCAGTGGTTGCCCGGCGAAGACGCAGGTGAGCCCGGTCGCCAGGCCGACGAGGAAGGTCGCCCCAGCGATGACGGCCAGGTTGGCCGTATACAGCAGGCCGCGCCGAGGCACGGCGAGCAACCAAACCCGCGTCCCGTTGTTCTCGAGCTGCGCCGCGGCACAGAGCGCGCCGAAGCAGATCGCCACGACCTGCCCGAAGTTGACGCCGTAGAAGGACGTCAGCAGCGGGTCGAAGTCCGGATCGGCGGCCTTCTCGCGACCGAGGGTGGCGCTGCCGACCAGCGAGAAGCCGGCGGTGACCAGATACAGCAGCGCGAGCACGCCGCCGAGCGACGGCAGCGAACGGGTCTTGATCCATTCGGAATGGAGTACGGGCGCGAACGACACGGTCATACCTCCGTGGTGGTGGGTCGGGTGGCGTACTCGGCTTCGCCCGAGGTGAGGGCGAGGTAGGCGTTTTCGAGCGAGGCGTGTTCGTCGGCGAGTTCGAGCACCGGAATGCCTTCGCGGGCAAGCAAAGCCCCGAGTTCCTCGGCCCGGACGCCGGGCACCAGCCAGCGATCGTCGTCGTCCTCGACAGGATCGAGGCCGGAGCGCGTGAGCACCTCGCGCACGCGTGTCCCGGTGGCGGTGCGCACCCGGACGCGGCGCTGCGCGTGGGTGGCGATGAAATCGTCCAGCGTCGTGTCGGCCAGCACCCTGCCGCGGCCGAGGACGAGCAGGTGGTCGGCGAACGACGCCGTCTCGCCCATCAGATGGCTGGAGACCAGCACCGTGCGGCCCTCGCCCGCGAGTCTGCGCAGCGTTTCCCTGATCCAGATGATCCCTTCGGGATCGAGGCCGTTCGATGGCTCGTCCAGCATCAACACCGGTGGATCGCCGAGCAGGGCGGCCGCGATGCCGAGCCGCTGGCGCATCCCGAGCGAGAAGGTCCTGATCCGCCTGCGCGCGGCCTCGGCGAGGCCGACTTCCTCGAGCACGCGCTCGGCGCGGCGCGGTGCGAGGCGGTTGCTCACCGCCAGCGCGAGCAGATGGTCGCGCGCGGTCCGGGCGGGGTGGGCGGCGAAAGGATCGAGGAGCGCGCCCACCAGCGCGAGCGGTTGCCCGGAGTCGACGAACGACTGCCCGCCGAGCGAGGCGGTGCCGGAGGTCGGCCGATCGAGCCCGAGGATCAGGCGCATCGTCGTCGACTTGCCCGCCCCGTTGGGGCCGAGGAAGCCGGTGACGACGCCGGGCCGCACGGTGAACGTGACATCGTCGACCGCCCTGATCCGCCCGTAGTTCTTGCTCAGCTCATGCACGTCGATGCTGGTCACGGCCTCCAGCCTGGTCGCGGAGCGGACGCGAATCTCCCCCTGCGCGTGGGTTCGATATCCCCCGCTCGGGGGAGCGGATCGGGTGCGGGCGGCTGGCACGATGAGGTCATGCTCCGTGCCTTCGCCGCGATGCCGGCCCGCCCGGTGACCTACTCCCGCGGGCTGCACCTGTGCCTGCCCCTGGCATTTGTCGCGGTGTGGTTGTTCATCGACGCCGAACGGCCCTATGTGATCGCCCTGTTCGCCGTTCCGGTCGGATTGATACCGGCGATGCGGCTGGCCGAAGGCATGCAGGCCCGACTGTTCCTGCTGCCCCACGATCGGGACCGGGCGACCATCGCCGCGGCCCCGTCTGCGTCGTGGTCGGACCGCTGGCGCACGGTGCTGTGGCTGGAGGCGCGGCTGGCGCTGAGCACGGTGATGCTCGCTGTGAGCGTGCCGATGATCCTGCTGTGCGCGGACCTCGTTGCCGCAGCGGGCGGCGGTACCCTCGACGCGCTCGTACGGATCGAGCAACCACACTGGTGGTATGTGGTTCTCGTGCCGCTGCCGGTGATCGTCGTTCTCGCTACCCTCGTCGGTCTCGGCGAACTGGTCACGGCGCTGGCAGGTTTGCTGCTCGGTCCTTCGGCGGCGGAGCGGACGAAGGCGTTGGAGCAGCGCACCGAACAGCTGCTCGAACACAATCGTCTCGCCCGCGAACTGCACGACTCGATCGGTCACGCGCTCACCGCCGCCGTGCTCCAGGCCGCGGCGGCGCGCACCGCGGGCGATCCGCAATTCACCGCGCGAGCGCTGACCGCCATCGAGGAAACCGGCCGAGCAGCGCTCGACGATCTCGATCGCGTCCTGCGGGTGCTGCGCGACTCCGAGGCGCCCGGCGGTCCGCGTCCAACCCTGGCCGACGCGCCGCGCCTGTTCGAGTCCGCGAGATCGGCGGGAGCGCGAATCGAGGACCGCACCACCGGCCCGGTGGACCGTGTCCCCGGACCGATCTCGCGCGAGGGCTACCGGATTCTCCAGGAGGCGTTGACCAACGTCTTGCGCCACGCCGGGCCGTCGCCCACCCTGGTCCGGGTCGCCGTCGGCGCCGAGCGGCTCGAGCTCGACGTCACCAACGCGCTGCCCGAACTCCCGTCGCCGAGCGGCGGCGGAGGCGGATTACGTGGCATTCGCGAACGCGCGGAACTTCTCGGCGGCTACGCGTTCACCGGCCCCGCCGACGGTGTCTGGCAGGTTCGCGTCGAGCTGCCGCTGGGCGAGCCGAGGTGAGCCGCGTGCCGATCACAGTGCTACTCGTCGACGACGAGCCACTGGCCCGTGCGGGTCTGCGGGTCATTCTCGACGCCCAGCCCGATATCGAGGTCGTGGGGGAGGCGGGCGACGGGGCGGCCGTCGTCCCGCTCCTCGGGAAGCTGCGGCCGGACGTGATCGCCATGGACGTCCGCATGCCGTTGCTGGACGGCATCGAGGCCACCCGCGCGGTGCTGCGCGCTGTGCCCGCACCGCCGAAAATCCTGATCGTCACGACTTTCGAGAACGACGACTACGTCTATCGTGCCCTTCGAGCGGGCGCGGACGGCTTCCTGCTCAAGCGATCTCGTCCCGCCGAGATCGCCAATGCCGTGCGCACGGTCGCCGGAGGTGACTCGCTGCTGTACCCCGCGGCCCTGCGCGCGCTCGCGGTCGGACGCGACAATGCCCGCGCGCGCGAACTTCTCGACCGCGCCGGACTCACCGAGCGGGAGGCGGCGGTGTTGCGTTCGATGACCAAGGGTCTGTCGAACGCGGAGATCGCCGCGGAGATGTTCATCGGCGCCGAGACCGTGAAGTCTCATGTGAGCGCGGTATTGGGGAAGCTCGGGGTGCGTGACCGCACCCAAGCGGTGATCGTCGCTTACGAATCAGGTTTCGTCACACCCTGATCCGGCGCTGTCGTCGGCCGCTGTCCTTTCAGGCGGCGGAAGCCCCCGGCTGCCAATCGAAATCGACTTCGGTCGGATAGCCGTGTTTGGCCTGATCGAAGCTCGATCTGAGCACCCTGGTGTCTCTGGTCAGCGCGTCCACGATCTGCCAGCCGACCGCGTGGCGATCCTTGTGCAGTTCGGAGCGGATGGTCGCGGACAGCCGCACTTGCGCCGCGTGGCCGGTGCACGACAGGGTGCAGTCGAGCATCGAGCCGTCGGTGGCGGCGTCGACGAGTCCGCGCGCGACCTCCTCGACGATCAGTCCGAGCTCGGCCGCGTCCTCGGCGTCGGCGTCGGCGACCAGTGCGGTCGATTCCACGGTCGTGCGCAGCATCGTCACTCCGATGCGCCCCGCTGGTACTCGCACACTGACCGTCTCTGTGGTCGGTCGAAGCGCCTGCGTCGATGTCATCGTGCTCACCGCCTCGGGAAACTGGGATGTACTTGTCATCGATGACGGAGTACCCACGCGAAGGCTCCTGCCACACTCCGCTTGCCCAGGCTGCCCCTGCATCGTCTGTGCGACCCGCCCGGTCGGCCCGTTTAGTGCCCGCGCGGCGGGGCAGACGGTGAGTGTCGACCGTCCCGATCGAAGGAGTCGCGATGACCGATCTCGCAGCGGATGCCGTACGTGGTGTTTTCTCCCGGGTGGCGAGATTGCGCCACGCTCGGGTCTTGTATCCGAACGGGTTGCGACTGTCCGGGCGGTTGCACGCCGAACCCGAGTACGAGTGGTTGTTCGGGACGGGGGAGCGCGCCGTGCTGGCGCGATTGTCCAAGGGCATCGGCACCCCGGCCGGGCTGCCGGACGTGCTCGGACTCGCGCTGCGGGTGCTCGACCGCGACGAGCATCCGTGGGACTTCGTGCTGGCGACCACCGGCCGCAGCGCGCTCGGCCGCTTCGTGATCACCCCCGCGCGCAGCTGGCGCACGGCCAGGTACGGCT
This sequence comes from Nocardia sp. bgisy134, assembly GCF_965341865.1. GTDB lineage: Bacteria > Actinomycetota > Actinomycetes > Mycobacteriales > Mycobacteriaceae > Nocardia. The sequence continues at coordinate 184,275 of NZ_CBDQZP010000012.1, read as the reverse complement.
GCCTGATGCCCTATCGCCTCGGCGACTCCGCGCCGACCTGGATCTTCGCCGAGCCCGACGACCGCCAGCCCGAGACGCCGTCCCTCGACCAGCTGGCCGACCACCTGCGTGACGAGCCCGCCACGTTCGTGCTCTGGGCGAGCGCGATCGGCAGCCCGGAGCGCAAGCTCGCCGAGGTGGTGCTGCACCCGGCCGACCCCGGCGACTACCGGACGGACTTCTTCGACCCGATGACCGACCATCCCGACGAGGTGCGCATTCTGCCCGAGGTGATCGGGAGGGTGCGTGAACTCGCCTATGTGGGCAGCCGCAGCGGCCGTGGCGAACAGCCGTGAACGCGGCGCGACCGGCCTGCGGGTCGTTGCGGGTGGCCGCGCCGCTCCGGCTGACCGCGCTGCTGTCGCTGGTCGCGATGGCGGCCGCGTGCGGCAACGATGTCGTGGAGGAGCCGGTCGTGCCGCCCGGCCCGCCGCCGATCCCCGCCGTCACCATGACGATCGAGAACCTCACCTATCCGGGCACGCCGCCGATCACGCCCGGCGCGCAGATCACGGTGGTGAATAACGATCTGGTGATGCACAGCATCACCAGCAAACGGCCCGGGCTGTTCGATTACGACATCGCTCCCGGTCAGACAGTCACCTTCCGCGCGCCGGTCGACGTCGGCTCGCACCCGTTCTTCTGCAGATACCACGGGCTGATGGACGGATGGCTCAGCGTGCGGGAGCCACTGGGCTCCGAACCCGTCCATTGACGAGAGTCGAGCGTCGATCGATATCGGCCAGCGCGCCCGCGCGGGCGAAGGCGTCGTGCCCGAGCCAGCCGTCACCCGACCCTCAGTTCCGCGCGGAAGCCTTGCGCAGCAAGAGCATTCGCTCCCGTTCGTTCTCCGTCAGCCGGGCGGCCGTCTGAAATGCCGTGCGCGCCTGCTCACGACGACCGAGCCGGGCGAGCAGTTCGCCGTGGGTAGCGTGCAGCAAGTGGTAGTCGGCGAGGCGGCCGTCGGCGATCAAGCCGTCCACGATGGACAGTGCGGCGGCTGGTCCGCGGGTCATGGACAGCGCGACGGCGCGGTTGAGTGTCACCACGGGGGAGGGGTGCAGCCTGCCGAGCGCGTCGTAGAGCAGCACGATGTGCTCCCAGTCGGTGTCGGCGACCGAAGCGGCCACCGCGTGGCATTCGGCGATCCCGGCTTGCAGCGCGTAGGGGCCGCGACCGCGCCCCAGGTCGTCGCAGCGCGCCAAAGCGGCTCGCCCGCGGACGATACCGCCGCGATCCCAGCGCCGCCGGTCCTGATCGGCCAACAGCACCGGATCGCCGTGCGCGTCCAGCCGCGCGGGGAAGCGGGCGGCGGTCAGCTCCATCAGCGCGAGCAGGCCGTGCACCTCTGGCTCGCGTGGCACGAGCCCCGCGAGAATACGGCCGAGCCGCAACGCTTCCCGGCTCAGCTCCGGACGCATCCACTCTGATCCCGTTGCGGCGGTGTGCCCTTCGTTGAACATCAGATACAGCACCGCGAGCACGGCGCCGAGCCGCTGTTCGAACTGTGTCCGCGGCGGCAACTCGAAGGGCGCCTTGGCCGCGGCGAGGGTCTTCTTGGCGCGCACGATCCGCTGCTGCACCGTGGCCACCGGAAGCAGACAGGCCCGGGCGACCTCCGCGCTCGACAGCCCGCCGATCACCCGCAACGTCAGCGCGACCTGCGCGGGCTTGGACAGCACCGGGTGACACGCGATGAACACCAGCCGCAGCAGGTCGTCGTCGATGGCGTCGGGGTCCCAAGGCAATTCGGGCTCGTGTCCCTCGGCGCCCTCGGTCGCGAGTTCGCGCGCGATCGCCGCCAGCCGCTCGTCGTACCGCTGTTGCCTGCGCCAGCCGTCGACGGCGCGACGTTTCGCGACCGTGGTGAGCCACGCCGCCGGATTCTTCGGCACCCCGCTGTGCGGCCACCGGGCGAGCGCGTCGGCGAGCGCTTCCTGGGCGAGGTCCTCGGCGGCGCCGAAATCCCCGACCGCGCGCGTCAGCGTCGCGATGATCCGCCCGGCCTCGATCCGCCAGACCGCCGCGACCGAGCGCCGCACCGACTCCACATCGGAATTCGCGCGGCGCTCCGGCCCGGTCTCGGTCATTCGTCAGCCCTTGCGCTGCTCGAGCTCTTCGCGCCACACGGCCTCTTTGCGAATCCACTCGTTGTCCGCGGGGAAGTCCTCCATTTCGTGGACGCGGCGGACTTCCATCTTCGAGCCGGGGCCGAGCGGCGCTCGCTTGGCCCATTCGATCGCTTCCTCCTTGGAGGACACGTCGAGGATCCAGAATCCGCCGAACAGTTCCTTCGTCTCGCCGTACGGTCCATCGGTGACCATCGGCGGATCCTCGTCGTAGTCGACGACGAAGCCCTGTTCGGGTTCGGCGAGTCCCTCGCCGCCCACCACGACGCCCGCCTTCATCAGGGCCTCGTTGTACTTGCCCATGGACTCGATGATCTCCTCGAACGGCACTTTCTCGGCCGCCTCCAGCGCCTCGTCCGTCGAGCGCATGATCAGCATGTACTTCACGAATCACTCCTTCCGTCGGGGCCGTACTTCGACCCTCCCATCGATGACGTCGAACGAGAAGATGCCGGATCGACACCCTCCGCGAATTCTTTTCCGCGGATTCTCGGCGGGCCCGGCGCATCGTCTTTCCCGCGTGCGGCGCCCGCCTCGGTCGAACGTGCCGGGCAGCCATGTTGCGGGCGCTGTACTTTCGACGGAATGAGTGCGTTGTTGGGCCGGACTTTTCGCCGGGTGCAGCAGGTGGATCACGCGGTGACCGGTGCGGTGGCACGGATTCCGATGTCGGCGGTGGACCGGGGCATGGTGCGGTTGACCCGGGCGGCGGATCGCGGTCTGCTGTGGACGGTCGTCGCGGCGGCGCTCGCCACCCGCCAGGGCGCGACGCGCCGGGCCGCGCTGCGCGGCTTGGTGTCCGTGGCCGCGACCAGCGTGACCGTCAACGTGGTGCTCAAGTCGCTGATCGCCCGCCGCAGGCCCGCCGCCCAGTTGCTGCCGCCGCACCGGCGACTTGTCCGGGTGCCGACCTCCTCGTCGTTCCCGTCCGGGCACAGCGCGAGCGCCGTCGCGTTCGCCACGGCCGTCGCGCTGGAGAGCCCGCGCACCGCGGTGGTGGTGGCGCCGCTGGCCGCCACGGTCGCCTACTCCCGTATCCACACCGGTGTGCACTGGGGCTCGGATGTGGTCGTCGGCGCGGCCGTCGGCGCCGGGGTGGCGATGGCTTCGCGCCGCTGGTGGCCGGTGCGCGAGTCCGACGAGGCGGCGGCCACCGCGGTGCGCGAGGTGCCGATGCTAGTCGAGGGCAAAGGGCTTGTCGTGCTGGTGAATCCGGTCTCGGGCGATCCCTACTACGATCCGACCGACGACATCGCCGCGGCGCTGCCCGCGGCGACGGTGCTGCGCACCGAGCCGGGCCGCGACTGCGTCGAGCAGTTCGAGGAGATCCTGGCCGCGCGCACCGAGCGGGCGTCGGCGGTGGGCGCCGCGGGCGGTGACGGAACGATCGCCGCGGCGGCGGCCGTCGCGCTGCGGTACGACCTGCCGCTGGTCGTCGTCCCCACCGGCACCCTGAACCATTTCGCCCGTGACCTCGGGGTCTACGACCTGCGCGAGGTGGTCGACGCGACCGGCGCGGGCGAAGCGGTCTCGGTCGACATCGCGAGCGTGGAACTGGAGACGGAAGACGGCGCGCGCACCCACTATCTGATCAACACCGCCAGCCTCGGCGCCTACCCGGACCTGGTGCGGCTGCGCGAGAAATGGCAACCGCGGTGGGGTAAATGGCCCGCGTTCGCCGCCGCCCTCGTGGTCGTGCTGCGCCGCGCGCAGCCGGTCCGGATCCGGCTGAACGAGACCTGGCACGACGTGTGGTTCCTGTTCATCGGCAACGGCGCCTACCATCCGCGCGGTGCGGTGCCCGCGTTCCGCGCTCGACTCGACGACGGCCTGCTCGACGTGCGCTGGCTGCGCGCCGATCTGCGGTTCTCTCGTACCAGGGCGGTGCTCGCCCTGCTGCTGGCCGCGATCGGGCGCAGCAAGGTCTACAACGAACTACAGGTGCCCGAGCTGATCGTGCAGGTGCGCGATCCGGAAGCGGTGGCGGCCGACGGCGAAGTGCTCGGCGAGGCGCGCAGGCTGCGCTTCTCGGTGGCGGGCCAGGTCGCCGCCTACCGCCGCGACGAGGACAACCCCCGGTGGGCGGAGCGCCCGCGGCCACATCACCGCAGACCGTTCCGCTGGGGAGCGTGATTCGCACCGGCGACAATCGCCGCGGGGTCGGCACTGTGCGCTCCAGACTGCCGAGCCGGTCGCCGTTTCCGTTGCCCGTCAGGCGTTCACGGCTTCGGCCAGACGCGGTAGCTGCCGCAGCGGGTTGTGCCGTTCCACTTCCATGCGCTGATCGGCATCGAAGATCTCGCTGAGCCCGGGGGCGGGGTCGTGGTCGCCGGTCTGCGGGAGGGTGGCCGCGCTGAACGGCCAGTCCGAGCCGAAGACGATGTGGTCGCGGCTCGTCACGGCGAGCACGCTGGCCATCGCGGCGGGGAAGCCGCTCAGCGCGGTGTCGAAGTAGAAACGCGAGATCTGGTGCTGGATATCGAGAATGGAGGGCTTGGGCAGGTCCTGCGGCCACAGCTCGCCGAGCACCGTCTGCGAGGCGACGCTGATGCGGTGCGACAGGAACGGCACGGTGCCGCCCGCGTGGGAGAGCTGGAACCGGATGTCCGGGTAGCGCTGGGTCGTGCCGGTGACCATCATCATGGTCGCCGCGCGGGTGGTGTCGAAGGTGAACTCCTCCATGAAATCCGGAAGGGGGAGTTCGGGTTTCGCGTCGGCGGGGATGGCGGCCGGGTGCACGAAGACGAAGGCGCGGCGCTGGTTCAGCGCGATCATCAACGGTTCGAACCGGGGATCGCCGAGATAGACACCGTCGTAGGCCGAGAGCAGCACCACGCCGTCGAGGCGCAGGGTGTCGAGGGCGTGGATCGCCTCGTCGATCGAGGCCGCGATGTCCGGCATCGGCAGCACGGCGAAGGCGCCGAAGCGGGAGGGGTGGGTCCTGATCAGCTGGGCTGCGTAGTCGTTGCAGTAGCGGGCCAGGTCGTTGGCCTCCGCGCCGCGCAGGAACGAGACGCCGGGATCGGAGACCGACAGCGCCTGCGCCTGGATCCCGTAGTAGTCCATGAAAGCGATGGCCTCGTCGGGCGACCACGTGGGCGTCGGGTAGCCGCCGATGGTGAAGTGGCCGTGGGCGAGCAGCGCCGCCCGATAGTCCGGCGGCAGGACATGCGCGTGCAGATCGATGCGATAGGTACCGCTCGGCGCGGGCTGCCTGCGCGCGGGTACGGCTTCGGCGCGCGCGGGCGAGAAGCCCGGCGCGGCGGCGAGCGCGGCGACGCCGGCCGCTGCGCTACCGAGAGCGCGCCGACGGGAGAAGGATGGCACTACCACGGGCCTCACTTCCTCGTGAGTTCGAGCGCGATGTCGACGATCATGTCTTCCTGGCCGCCGACCAGGCCCCGCCGTCCCGCCTCGGTGAGCAGCGTGCGGACATCGACACCGTAAGTGGCCGAGGCGTTTTCGGCGTGCCGCAGGAAGCTGGAGTACACCCCGGCATAACCGAGGGCGAGCGTCTCCCTGTCGACCTGCACGGGCCGGTCCATGAGCGGGCGGACGAGGTCGTCGGCGGCGTCGGTGAGCGCGTCGAGATCCGCGCCGTGCTTCCAACCGGTGAGGTCGGCGACCGCGACGAAGGCCTCCAGCGGCGTATTGCCCGCACCCGCGCCGAGCCCGGCCAGCGAGGCGTCGACCCGGGTGACGCCCTCCTCGACGGCGATGACGCTGTTGGCGACGGCCAGCGAAAGATTCTGGTGCGCGTGAATGCCGATCTCGGTGTCCGGATCGAGCACGGCGCGGTAGGCGCGCACCCGCTGGCGCACACCGCTCATGGTGAGCCGCCCACCGGAATCGGTGACGTAGACGCAGTGCGCGCCGTAGGACTCCATCAGCCGCGCCTGCTGGGCCAGCCCGGCCGGGCTGTTCAGGTGGCTCATCATCAGGAAGCCGGAGACGTCCATGCCGAGCTCGCGGGCGTAGGCGATGTGCTGCGCGGCGATGTCGGCCTCGGTGCAATGGGTCGCCACCCGCACCGACCGCACGCCGAGCTCGTAGGCGCGGCGCAGATCCTCGATGGTGCCGATGCCGGGCAGCAACAGGGTGGTCAGCCGGGCGGTGGTGAGCGCTTCGGCCGCGGCGGCGAGCCATTCCCAGTCGGTGTTGCTGCCCGGTCCGTAAGTGAGGCTGCCGCCGGACAGGCCGTCGCCGTGCGCGACCTCGATCGCGTCGACGCCCGCCGCGTCGAGGGCGGCGGCGACGGTGGCGACCGTTCGCGGGGTGATGCGGTGGCGCAGCGCGTGCATGCCGTCCCGCAGCGTGACGTCCTGGAGGAAAACCTGGGTCATCGCACTGCCTCCCTGACTCGGGCGATCTGTTCGGCGACGCGCAGCGCCGCGGAGGTCATGATGTCGAGATTCCCGGCATAGGCGGGCAGATAGTGGGCGGCGCCCTCGACTTCGAGGAACACCGACACCTGGTGCGTCACCGGACGGTCGCCGACCAGCGTGCGCACGGGCGCGTCCGGCGGCAGCGGCGTGATCTGGATGTCCTGCTTCAGCCGGTAGCCGGGGACGTACGCCGCGACGGACGCGACCATGTCCCGGATCGATTGCCGCACCGCGTCTTCGGCGTTCCGGTCCGGATCGTCGATGAGCGCGAGCACCGTGTCGCGCATGATCAGCGGCGGTTCGGCCGGGTTGAGCACGATGATGGCCCTGCCCCGTTCGGCGCCGCCGACCGCGGCGATCGCCGCGCTGGTGGTCTCGGTGAATTCGTCGATGTTCGCGCGGGTTCCCGGCCCCGCCGACTTCGAGGCGATGGACGCGACGATCTCGGCGTAGGGGACCGGCGTGACGCGGGAGATGGCGGCGACGATCGGAATGGTGGCCTGCCCACCGCAGGTGACCATGTTGACGTTGCCCGCGTCGAGGTGGGCGTCGAGATTGACGGCGGGGACGACGAACGGCCCGATCGCGGCGGGGGTGAGGTCGATCAGCCGTTTGCCGTGCGGGGCGAGGGCTTCGGCGTTGGCGAGATGCGCGCGCGCCGAGGTGGCGTCGAAGACGATGTCGATCTCGGCGAAATCGGGCATGGCGATGAGGCCATGCACACCGTCGGCGGTGGTGGGCACCCCGAGACGCGCCGCCCGAGCCAGACCGTCGGAGGCGGGATCGATGCCGACCATCGCGGCCATCTCCAGGGTGTCCGAGAGGCGCAGCACCTTGATCATCAGATCGGTGCCGATATTGCCCGAGCCGATGACGGCTACCTTGGTGCGGGTCATGCGGTTTCCTCTCTGATGAAGTCGACGGTGCCGAGGGTTCTGGTGCCGCAGCTGATTTCGGAGTGGACGTGCGCGCCGGGACGTAAGGGCGCCATCGGTCCGAGCGCGCCGGAGAGCACGATCTCGCCCGCGCGCAGCGGATCCCCCAGGGCGCGCGCGGTCTGGGCCAGCCACGCCAACGCGTTCAGCGGGTCGCCCAGACACGCGGAACCGGTTCCGGTGGAGACGATCTCACCGTCTACACGCATGCTCATGTCGACTTCCCACGGCTCGAAATCGGCAACGGAGAGCTGTCGCTCGCCGAGCACGAACCATCCGCTGGACGCGTTGTCGGCGACGGTATCGCCGAAGGTGATGTCCCACCGCGCGATTCGGCTGTCGACGATCTCCAGCGCGGCGACGGCGTAGTCCACCGCGTCGCGCACGCTGACGGCGTCGAGGTCGTCGGCGTCGAGATCGGCGGCCAGCACGAAGGCCAGTTCCGCCTCGATCTTGGGTTGCAGCAGGCGCGGGCGGTCGGCCGCCGGAGTGCGAACGTCCATGTCGGCGAACAACACTCCGAAGTCCGGCTGATCGACGCCCAGCTGCCGCTGCACGGCGGGCGCGGTGAGACCGATCTTGCGGCCCACCACGCGCGCGCCGGATTCGACGCGCCGGCGGACGCCGAGCCGCTGGACCGCGTACGCCGCGTCGATGTCGTCGCTGCCGATGAGGTCGCGCACGGGCGCGGCGGGCGCTCCGGTGCGCGCGGCCTCGGCGAGCCGTTCGGCGGCGGCCAGGACCGCGGGGCTCTCGGTCACGGTCGAGGTCATCGGGACTCCTCGTAGTCGGGGGTGGTCACGTGCTCCACGGTGAGCTCGGGTTCGGGCGTCCGGCCTGGGCCGGTGCGCAGGTCCAGCCTGCGCACCAGTTCCGCGACCAGCGCGGTGGTGTGGCCGCGCCGGGCGGTTCCGAAGACGAAGCGGTCGGGCCGCAGTACCAGCACGTCGCCGTGGCGGACACCGGCCTTCCCGAACCAGCGCGACAGTTCGCCGGTGTGGTCTTCGATATCGGCCACCTGGTCGTTGTCGCCCCGCCCGTCACCGGGGCTGCCCTGGGGACGGCCGCCGAGGGGATAGACGGTGACGAAATGGCTGTCGAGACCGTCGAGCACGACCAGGTCGTCGGCGGTGCACGCCGCACGGGGGTCGACGCCGTGGCCGAGCACCGCGAAGCCGAGTCCGAGGACGTCGTCGAGGCGGCGGTGCCTGCCGTCGTAGGTGCGCACCTCCGGTTGCGGAGCGAGGGTGCCTTCGACCCCGCGAAGACCGCGCCGAGGCAGACCCAGATAGGCGTCGCGGCGGAACCGGGGTTCCGGCTTCATCTTCGCCCCGCGGATCCAGCCGCCGAGCCCCGGCACCCGCAACGCGGCGGTGAGCGCGATGTCACGGACGCGGGCCGCCACCGGATTGTTCACGGAGACGAGGTTCTTCATCCACACCGACATGGTGATCATCGCTGTGGCATGCGGGCGGCGCTCGGATTCGTAGCTGTCCAGGATCGCCGGGTCGGCGCCGTGGCGCAGGATCGCGGTCAGCTTCCAGGACAGGTTGTCCGCGTCGCGCACACCGGAATTCATGCCCTGACCGATGAATTGGGGCGTCATGTGCGCGGCGTCGCCGGCCAGCAGGATGCGTCCGTCGCGCCAGCGGTCCGCGACGACCGCGTTGAAGGTGTACACGAGTTTGCGCAGGACCTCGACCTCATCGGGGTTCACGAAACGCGAGATGTGCGCCCGGACGTTGCCGGGGTCCTCCATCTCCTCCTTGGTCTGGGTCTCGCGGAGCATGAACTCGAAACGGTGGTGCCCGCCGGGCTGCGGACAGGACACGATCGGCAGTTCGGGCTCGCAGACGAAGTTGAAGTACGGCAGGTGCCGGAACGCGTCCACACCGTCCTTGGCTTTCAGATCCACCACCAGCCAGCGCTCCGGGAAGCTGGTGCCGGTCATCTCGATGCCCAAGCGTGTGCGCACCACGCTGCGGCCGCCGTCGCAGCCGACGAGGTACCGCGCACGCACCTGCTCGGAAGTCGTGGGGTCGGGCTCGGTCTGCTTTTTGCCGTAGCCGGTGCCCGCGCTGGCGGCGTGCTCGACGCCGACACCCGAGGCGTCCTGGTCGAAGTCGACGACCTCGCGGCCGCGTCGCACGGTGACGTGCGGGTAGCGCGCGAGCGCGCGTTCGAGGCTGTTCTCCAGGTAAGGCTGGTAGAGGAAGTTCACCACCGGCCAGCCGAGGGGCCGCTCGACCTGGTTGAACTGCGCGAGCAGCTTCCCATCGGAGCGCACCCATTGGACCGTGGAATCGAGGTTCATGTCGGCGGCCAATTCGTCTGCCGCACCGGCGGTCTGGAAGATGCGCATGCCCTCGTCGTCGGTGTAGACCGCGCGGGCGAGGCCGTAGTACTCCGGTTCCCGCTCCAGCACCAGCACGCGCACGCCGCGGCGGCCGAGCAGGTTGGCCAGGGTCAGTCCGGTCGGCCCGAGTCCGACGACCACGACGTCGTAGTCGAATTCGTTCATCGCGGCAGTCCTTCCGAGAGTTGCGGCACGGTGATCTCCGGCGTGCGCACCGTCTCGACGGCGCAGCGGAACTGGGCGAGCTTGTCCACCACTGTCTGCCCGACCGTGCTGTGGCCCCAGAGGCTGATGCCCTGATAGGTGCTCGGTTCCCAGGTCGACTCGAGTTCGGGCGTGATGACGATCGGATTCCAGCCGACCTCGAGTTCGAAACCGGACGGTGTCACCGAGTAGTAGGACAGCTCACGGTCGTTGGTATGCTGGCCGACCGACCACGCCATGCGGAACCCGAGATCGGTGACGCGCTGGAAGGAGGCGAGCATGTCGTCCAAGGTCGCGGACTGAATGTTGATGTGCTGCACTCGCGTTCGGATCGGATCGATCTTCACGCCGCGAATGTTGGCGATCGCGATCGAATGGTGGCGCTCGTTGACCCGCAGGAAGCGGATCTTCATCGTCAGTCCGGAGATGTTCTCGTCGATGTAATCGGACAGGCGCGAATCGAAGACGGTGTGGTAGTAGCCGCGCATCGCCTCCGGCTCCCTGGAGACGATCGCGACGTGCCCCATGCCCGCCTCGCCGGTGATCCACCCGGAACTCAGCATGCGCAGCGGCTCCGGCGTGGTCACCGCGGTGGTGAAGATCTCGGTGACAATGCCTTTCGGCCCGGGGAAGCGCCAGAGCCGCTCGACGCCGCGCAGAGCCGCCTGCTCGGGCGTGCCCTCCTCGATCGGGACGCCGCGGTCGGCGATCCGGGCGACGATCCGGTCGAACGTCTCGTGATCGTCGACCTGCCAGCCCAGCGCCGTCACGTCCTCGGCAGGGCCGCGCTCGATGAGAAAGCGACAGGACCGGTCGTCGAGCCGGAAGCGCAGCGAATCGGTGTCCAGTCGGTCGACGTGCATCCCGATCGCCAAGGCGCCGAAGCGATCCCAGTCGGTGAGGCGCTGCGACTGGACCACGATGTAGCCCAGGTGCACCGCGCCGAAGACCGAACCGTCGGTGTTCGGCCGCGGGAAGCCGGTCACGGCGTCGCCTCCAGAAACGCGGTCGCCAGCCCGTTGAACAGGTCGGCGCGCTCCCACTGCACCCAGTGGCCGGTCCGCGCGGCCAGGAACAGATCGCAGTTGGGCATGCGATCGGCCAGCATGCGCCCGCCCTCGGGCCGGTTGACCTGGTCTTCGGCGCCCCAGATCACCAGCGTCGGGTTGGTCACGCCGCCGAGCCGGGCGTCCCGGGTGAAATCCATCCGCCACAGCGTCCGCAGCGCGGTGGGGCCGGACGGCCTGCGCAGCGGCGGATTCGCGACGACCTCGGGATCCAGGCTGTCCCGGTACCGCTGGTCGATCAGCTCCTCGGTGATCGCGCTGGCGTCGTAGACCAGGTGCTCGCGCACGAAGGTGGCCAGCTTCTCCCGGCTCGGGCCGTCGCCGCCGTAGTAGGCGAGCAGCGACTGCAAGCCCTTCGTCGGCAGCGCCCGCGTGGTGCCGACGCCGCCGGGGCCCATCAGGATCAGCTTGCCGACCTTCTCCGGCCGGTCCATCGCCAGCCGCAGCGCGGCGGCGCCGCCGTAGGAGTTGCCGACCAGGTGCGCGCTCGGCAGGTCGAGCGTGTCGAGCAATCCGCCGAGCGCGGACGCGAGATCGCCGAACGGATCGGACTGGTCGAGCCGCTTGCTCGACCGTCCGTACCCGGGCATGTCGGGGACGACGACCCGGAAACGACGCGCCAGCGTCTCGATGTTGCGCGAGTAGTTCGAGAGTCCGGACGCGCCGGGGCCGCCGCCGTGCAGCAGCACGACGGCGGGGCCCGCCCCGAACTCGGTGAAGAAGATGTCGCGGCCGCCGACCCGAACCGTCCGCTCGGCGCCGACCCCCTTGTCGATGCTTGTCACAGCTACCTCCAGCAGTTCATATGATGAAATCATCAGTTACGAGGAAATGTTTTGTCAAGAGAAAATGATGAGAACATCAGAAAAGATGATGACCTCAATGGGAGGTTGGACACGCTGCGGCACGGCGGCGGTGCGATACCGGATCGTCTCTGATTGTTTCGTCAGATACGATTCTCAGGTCGATTCCGAGTGGGAGAAGGACCGATGACCGCCGAACCCGTAGCGCGCAACCGCATCGACCGGCGCCGTGAGCGCACCCGCAACGCTCTGCTCGGCGCGGCGCAGAAGTTCCTCGCGGAGGGTCGTTCCGCGGTCAGCATCCAGGAGATCACCGACGCCGCCGACGTCGGATTCGGTTCCTTCTACAACCATTTCGAGTCCAAGGAGCAGCTGTTCGACGAGGCGGTGCGCTCGGCGCTCCAGGTCTACAGCGAGATGCGCGACGCGATCGTGGCGCTGTACGACGATCCGGCCGAGGTGTTCGCCGTCAGCTTCCGGATGACCGGGCGGTTGCAGCGGCAGGTCCCCGAGATCGTCCGGGTCGTGCTGAACTCCGGCATGTCGATCATGTTGCGGGACGAGGGTCTCGCGCCGCGCGCCCGCCGCGACATCATCGCGGCTCAGGAGGCGGGCCGCTTCGAGCCGATGGACCCCGACCTGGCCGTGATGGCCGCGGGTGGGTCGTTGCTCGGCCTGCTGCAACTGCTGGACGCCCAGCCGGACGCCGACGGCGACGCACTCTCGGACGACATGGCCTTCCATGTGCTGCGCATGTTCGGCATGAACAAGCGAGCGGCGCAGAAGCTCACCTCGACCGAGTTGCCTCCGCTGCCGCAGATCTGAGGGGCGCGGTCAGGGCCGGAAGGCTCGGAGGGTGAGGTCGACGAGCGAGTCGGCGTACTCGGGGGTGAGCGGGCCCGAACGGTGCAGCCAGCGCTGGAAGAGCGGGCCGTAGAGCACCTCCAGCACCAAGTCGAGATCGGCGTCCGCGGCGAGCTGGCCGGCCTGCTGGGCGCTGCGTAAACGGGCCTTCTTGACGTCGTCCATGGGGCCCGCCAGCTTCTCGCGATACTGGGCGGCGAGCTCGGGATCGTTGGCGATCTCGGTGTTCAGCGCGCGGATCGGCCGCTCGAAGTCGGGGTCGGCGAACTCGGCGACCGTCGCGCGCAGGACGAGCTTGAGATCGGCCGCGATATCGCCGGTGTCGGGTAGGGCCATGCCTTGCCCGTCGGCGTCCTCGCCGAGCGCGAGGAACGAGTCGAAGATGACCGCGCCCTTCGACGGCCACCACCGGTAGATCGTCTGTTTGCCGACGCCCGCCCGCGCCGCGATGGCCTCGATCGAGACCTTGGCGTACCCGACTTCGGAGATCAGCGCACGGGTCGCCGCGAGGATCGCCTGCCGTGAACGTTCGCTGCGCCGTGAGCGATCCGGCTTCTCCGCGTTGGACATGACCCGAGACTAGCAGGACAACGAGACGGAACGGTTCGTATTGACAATCGGCCGTCGCCGGTGCACTCTTTAGCGAAACGAGACGGTTCGTCTCGCAGAGAGAAGGGTGACTTTCCATGACGACCGCAAGAGTGTGGTTCATCACCGGCGCTTCGCGGGGCCTGGGCAAGGCGTTCACCGAGGCGGCGCTCGCCGCCGGAGACCACGTGGTGGCCGCCGCCCGCAATATCGAGCCGCTCGCCGCGCTGGCCGCCGACTATCCGGACGAGCTGTTCCCGCTGTCGCTGGACGTTTCCGATCGCAAAGCCGTGTTCGCCGGGGTCGAGCGCGCGATGGCGGTCTTCGGCAGGCTCGACATCGTGGTCAACAACGCGGGCGGGCTGCTGTACGGCATGGTCGAGGAGGCCACCGAGGAGCAGATCCGCGCCCACCTGGACGTGAATTTCCTCGGCGCGGTGTGGGTGGTGCAGGCCGTGCTCCCGCACCTGCGCGCGCAGGGATCCGGTCGCATCCTGCAGGTCACCTCGATGGGCACCAGCGGAGGCATGGCATCCGTCGGCCTCTACGGCGCGGGCAAGGCGGCGCTGGACTCGGTCAGCGAGGCGCTCGCGCGGGAGGTCGAGCGATTCGGCATCAAGGTGACCATCGTGCAGATGGGCGGCTACGCCACGGAGCTGTTCACCGCGGGCATCACCGCGACCGAATCCCTTCCGCACTACGAGGGACTGCGGGCCGAACTCGCCGAGATGTGGGGCGACGACGCGGGTCCCGATCCGAGCACCGCCGCCCCCGTGATCATGGAGCTGGCCGACCTGCCCGACCCGCCCCGCCGCCTCATCGTCGGCGGCCAGTCCTACGACATGGTCCAAGACCTCGACCGGGTGCGCGGCGAGCTGTACCGGGAGTGGGAGCAGCTCAGCCGGATGGCGGCGGGCTGAGTTTCGGCTACGTCAGTCCGCCCGCGGCCGCGACGACCCAGGCGAGTTCGGTCTTGAAGATGTCGCTGTGGGCGCCGGAGGGTGGGCCGCCCGCGGTGACCACATTGGAAGCGTCCAGGTTCAGGATGTGGTGCGTCTGGAACGGATAGGCGGTGCCCGGGCCCTCGAGCACCATCCGGTCGGAGTCGAAGGCGCCGTGCGAACCCATGGCCCGGTACCGGAAGAGCTTGTCCTCGGCCTCGGCCGCGTCGTCACGTGCGGCGAGCGAGGCGAGCGGGTACATGACGCCGAGCGCCGAGTCGTGACTCGAAAAGCACACCGACAGTGGGCCGTCCAGCCTGGCGAGGCGGCCCGCGAGCGCGCCGCCACCGTCGCGGAACGGCAGGGCGTCGGTGAAGGCAAACCGGGAGAACGCGCCCTGCAACAGGGTGACCGACTTGACCGGTGACCCGTCGGCGTCGCCGAGTCCGTCGAGCGCGTAGGCGACGACGCGGCCGCCGAAGCTGTGGCCGACGAGGTGCACCCGCACACCGCTGTCGCCCGCCGCGAGTTTCGTGACGACCGGGCCGAGCCCGGTGCGACCGACCACGCCCGCGCGGTTCTTCATCTGCCAGTAGCTCAGCTGCCGCAGTGCCTCCTTCGCGCCGTGGAGGCCGCGGGACACGAAGTCGCTGAATGCATTTGCCGCACCCCCGCCGGACTCGAATTGCACGCCGGTGTCGGCGAGCTTGTCGGCGAACTCGGTGAACAGGTCCTCCGGATCGCGGTCGGTGTCGAGCATGCCCGGCTCGTCCACCGGGTTCTCGCCGTCGTCGAATCCCTCCGAAGTGACCGAGTACAAGGAGCGCAGCTGGGTGAACAGCTGTGTGGCCGTCTCGTGCGTCGGCGGCCCGGCGAGCAGCTCGGCGATCGTGTCGAGTTGGGCCGCACCGTCGGGGAAGACGCTCTTCAGGTCGGCGAGGATCTCGGGTTCGAGGGTGGGCGCACCCGCGGGCACGGACGCCGTCGTCCCGAGCGCCGCGGCGCCACCGCCCTCGGTCGGCCGCGGGGTCGGCTCCAGGTCGGGAATCGGCTCGTCGCGCCACAGCTGGGAGGGCCAGAGTATTCCGACGAAACCCACCTTGTGCTCGGTGCCGAGGTGGGCGGAGAGCAGGTCGAACCAGCGCTGGTAGAGCCGAATCGCGGTGTCTTGACCGTTGTTCCAGCCGTGCGAGAACATCACCAGGTCGGTGATGCCGAGCGCCGCGCGCTCCTGGGCCAGCGTGGCGACCAGCTGCTGGTCGGGGTCGCCGTCCTTGTCGAAGATCAGCCGCCAGAACGGGCGGCCCGCGATGATATCGGTCATTGTCGCAGTCCTTCCGGGAGTTTCACACTGACTGCAGGGCGCGCATGAGATCGACGAGTCCGCCGCCCTGGAACGCGCGATCGCGGTTGAGCGAGGTCGCCGACTCGACGAAGATACGCTTGACGGCTTCGGGATCGCCGATGAACTCGCGCTGCACCGAGAGGAACGCCGCGACCGCGCCGGAGACGTGCGGGGCGGCCATGCTGGTGCCGGTGTTCTCGACATAGATCGCCATGCCGTCGACGCCGTGCTCGAGCGTGCGCTCGACCGGCAACAGCATCTCGCCCGCGGCGGCCGAGGCGATCCGCTCGCCGGGCGCGACGAGATCGGGTTTGCACCGCCCGTCCGCGGTCGGTCCGCGCGACGAGAAGTACGAGATGCCATACGAATGCGGCGCGTCCTTGTGCGTGGAACCGACGGTGATGGCGCGCTCGGCGTTGCCGGGGTCGTTGATGGTCATCGCCGCGCTGAATTTCTTCACGTCCGACATCTTCGGATCGAGCGTGATGTAGGCGGAGTTGCCCGCGGCGACCACCACGACGACGCCGGAGCGCACGAGCTTGTCCACCTCGAGGCACAGCGGGCTGCGTCCGCAGCCGAACCACTCGGGATCGAATTCGTAACCGAGACTGAGGTTCACGCCGTGGATGCGGGACAGCTTCCCGCCTGCGGCGTTGACCTCACGGACGTGGGCGAGCGCCTCGATCACCCGCGTGGTGCGTGCGACGAGATTGCCGCCGCCGCCGAGTACCTTGAGGCTCACCAGCTTCGCACGCGGAGCGACGCCTGCGAGGGTCGCCGGGCTGCCGACCGGTCGGGGTTTCACGATCGGCAGGCCCGGTTCGGCCACGTTGAACCGGCGCTCGGTGACGAGGATCTGGTCGGGGTTACCGTCCCAGAGCTGGAGTCCGCCCGCGATGATGCCTGCGACGTGGGTGCCGTGCCCGCTCTCGTCGTGCAGCGGGTCGCCGTGCGGATCGGTGAAATCCTTGTGCAGGCCGAGCAGCGCCGGGTCGTCGAGCGTGTGGTAGCCCTGAAAGTGTGGATGGTCGCCTTGGATGCCGGAATCGATGACGGCCCAGACGATTCCGTCGCCGTAGCTGTTGAACGATCGCTGCGCGGCCGTGGCCTTGATCGTCCTGGCGGAGGTATCGATCTGCGCGCGGATCTCGAAGTCGGGCCAGATGCGGTAGATCGCGCGGTCGGGCCAGTCGATACCGACGGCGTCGGCCGCGACAAGTCCTTCGATCTGGGTCGTGGTGAGCTCGCCGACCGCGTACTCGTCGGCGAGCCCACGCGGTACGCCGTCGGCGTCGACGTACTGCCACAGCTGCTCGACACGGGCGATCGCCGACCGCGCCCCGCCGCGGAAACGCAGGTTCAACTCGATCATCACGGGAATCGGCTCGCGCGAACGTTCGGGGCGTCCGTCGCGCTTGGCGAACTGTTCCCGCAACGGTGGCGTGAGCACTCCCGCGAGAAGCAGGTCGGAGCTCGGCTCGGCGACGCCGAGCTCGCGTTCGGGCACCTCGCGCGACCGTGTGCAGGCGGCGGGGAACGCCTCCTCGCCCGCCGCGGTCAGGCGCATGGCGTCGACGAGCCCCCGTGCGGTGAGCTCGGCCAGCGCCTCGGTGACCCGGTGATGCCAGGCGGGCTTGTCCGCCTCGTACAGCCGCGCCTGCGCATCGAATCGCGACGCGAACCGGGCGGCGACCATCGTCAGCACCGCCTGCTCGCTGATCTTGACGTACAGCGAGGAGAGCTCGCCGAGGGCGCAGAGCACACGGTCGGTCCAGAGCGAGTCGTCGCTCATGACGCGCCGCGGTCGCCTGGGGAACGCATGTCTTCTTTATCCGCCAAGCGGCCGCGTCTGTCACGAGTAGTGCACTACTTCTCTTCCCCGGCGGCCGGGCGGTGTGGCCGCGTACCGGGCGCCTAGGGCAGCTGGGGGCCGGTCAGGCCGATGCTGCCCGCGAGGTCGGCGAGAGTGGCGTCGAAGAGGGCGTCGGGATCGGTGACGGGCATCGGGTAGTTGCCGAACACCTCGAGGGTGACGTGGCCGTACAACCGTGCCCACAGTGTCATCATCAGGTAGGCCACCCCCAGGTCGAGTTTCTCGGCGGGGAACTTCTGACCCGATTCGGCGAGCATGGCGAGCAGTTCGGTCTGGAACTCGATCAGATCCTCGCGCAGCGCGCCGGGGATCGTGTCGGTCGAGGGGGTCACCAGGTCGTAGGTGGTGAGCAGCCTGCCCGCCGCGCCGAGGAAGACGCGGCCGAATGGTTCGTCGAATTGCCGCATCCCGCCGGGGTTTTCGCCGGTCGGCGAGGCGAACACCAGGGTGAACTCGTGCGGGTGGGTGAGGGCCCAGCGCCGAAAACCCTTGCAGATGGCGAACAACTGCACCACGCCGTCGTCGGGGAGTTCGGCCACCTGCCCGGCGAGATCGTCCGCCAGGTCCACGCAGATGTCCCGGCGCAGCGCCGCGACCAGGTCCTCGCGGGAGGCGTAATAGCGATACAGCGCGGGCGCGGTGATGCCGAGATCGCGCGCGATGGCGCGCAGGGTCAGCGCCTCGGGACCGTGTTCGGCCAGCACCGTCCTGGCCACTCGCCGGATGTCCGCGTCGTTCACCGCGGGCATCCGGCCCCGTCGTGCGGGTTGTGTCATTCGTATGCGACCTGCCAGCTCTTGATGCCGTTCAACCAGCCCGAGCGTAGCCGCACCGGCTCGGAAATCTCTCGCAGGTTCGGCATCACGTCGGCGATGGCGTTGAAGATCAGGTCGAGTTGCAGCCGCGCCAGGTTCGCGCCGACGCAGAAGTGCGTGCCGGTGCCGCCGAAACCCACGTGTGGGTTGGGGTTTCGGGTGACGTCGAATTCGAACGGCTTGGTGAAGCGCTCCTCGTCGAAATTGGCCGAGGCGTAGAAGAGGCCGACGCGCTGGCCCTGGCGCACGGCTTGGCCGCCGATCTCGGTGTCCTGCAACGCCGTGCGCTGGAAGGCGATCACCGGCGTCGCCCACCGGACGATCTCGTCGGGCGCGGTGCGCGGCCGCTCGGCCTTGTACAGTTCCCACTGCTCGGGGAAGTCGATGAACGCCTTCATGCCGTGGGTGGTGGCGTTGCGGGTCGTCTCGTTGCCAGCGACCGCCAAAAGGATGACGAACCAGGCGAATTCGTCCGATCCGAGCGCCTCCCCGTCGAGGTCGGCGGTGACCAGCTGGCTGACGATGTCGTCGGCCGGGCACTTGCGGCGCTCCTCGGCGAGATTCCAGGAGTAGCCCATGATCTCCGCGGTGGCCAGCTTGTGGTTGCCGTCGAAATCGGGATCGTCGTAGCCCATCATCTGATTGGACCAGTCGAACAGCTTGCCGCGGTCGGACTGTGGCACGCCGAGCAGCTCGGCGATGGCCTGCAACGGCAGCTCGCAGGCCACCTGCTGGACGAAGTCACCGCCGCCGGTCTTCTTGGCCTCGTGGACGATTCGCTCCGCGCGTTCGTGCAACGCGTCGCGCAGGCTCTGCACCGCGCGTGGCGTGAAGCCGCGCGAGATGATCCGGCGCAGCTTGTCGTGGATGGGCGGATCGGTGTTGACCAGCATGGCGCGCTGGATGTCGATCTCGTCGCGGGTGATGTCGCCGTTGAAGCGGATCACCGCGGTGTTGGCGTTGGTGGAGAAGACCTCGGAGTTCTTGGAGATCTCCTTGATGTGGTCGAGCTTGCTGACCACCCAGTACCCGCCGTCGTCGAAGCCGCTGACGCCCGTGGGCTGGTCGACCCACCAGACCGGAGCGGTCCGGCGGAGTTCGGCCCACTCCTCGACGGGGAGGCGGGTGGCGAGCAGGTCGGGATCGGTGAAGTCGAAATCGTGTGAGATGGACGGCGCGGACACGGTACCTCCTTTGGAACACGTTCCACAGGAGTGAACCACACCACACCTATTTTGTGAACACCATTTAGTAAATCGGGTTCACCGAGTTGTGCGCGTCAGTCCGACGGTGGTCCGGCCAGGATCGCCGTGACGACGTCCACGAGTTCGGTCATCACCTGCTCGGGGCTGAGCTGGACTCCCGAGATCGCGAGCAGGTCCTGGGTTTGGTGCACGTCGCCGAGGACCTGGAAGGTCAATGTCATGGCTTGGGCGAGCCGGAAGCGGATGGTGTGGCGGGGGAGGTCGGGGAAGGCGCGGCCGAGCAAGGTCATGAAGCGGACGGCCTGATCGGCGAATCCCTCGGCGACGGTCGACAGTGCCGGATGGCCGCTGCCGAGGATGCCCGCGATGAACTTGACCCAGGATCCGCCCTCGCCGGTCGCCATCTCCCACACGGGCAGCACGAACGCCTCGGCCAAGCCGCGGGCGGTGACCGCGCCCGAGTGCTCCACGTCGTCGAGCAGGGCGGCGCGCCGGGCCGCGACCGCATCGCTTCGCTGCCGGATCAACGCCTCGATCAGGGCTTCCTTGGAGCCGAAGTGATAGTGCACCGCAGCGACATTCGCGCCCGCGGCGGACATCACCGCACGCAAGGACACCGCGTCGATGCCGCGTTCGGCGAACAGTCGCTCGGCGGCCAGTATCAGGCGCTGGTCGGTCGGCATGGCTAGTTCCGCTTCGCTGATCCGAAGCTCGGCACGGTCCGCTGCGCTGGTCACCTGCTGCATTGTAATCACCGTTCGCCCAGCGTAAACGCAATCTCTATCAACCGATGCAATCACTTGATAGAGTGCGGTGCGTGAGCACGCCGACCGTCCCCGCCCACGACTTCGCGGCACTGACCAGCCTGGTGACCGGCGATCCCTCCGACACCGTTCCGGTGGCGGAGGTCTTCACCGGAACCGTGGTGGCGGACCTGCCGCAGTCCTCGCCCGCCCACGTCGCCGCGGCGTTCGTCCGCGCCCGCGCCGCCCAGGCCGAATGGGCGCGCCTGCCGGTGCGGCGTCGCCTCGCCGTGTTCGAACGCTTCCACCGCCTGGTCCTGGAGAATCACCGGACGATCACCGACTTGATCCAGATCGAGACGGGCAAGGCGCGCCGGATGGCTTTCGAAGAGCTGTGCGATATTCCGATGGTCATCAGCCACTATCTGAAGCGCGCGCCGCGACTGCTGCGACCGGTGTGGCATCCCGGCGCCATCCCGCTGGTCAGCTCGTCGACCGAGGTCCGCAAGCCGCGCGGCGTGGTCGGCGTCATCGCGCCGTGGAACTTTCCGTTCGCCATCGGCTACTGCGATGCCATCCCCGCGCTGATGGCCGGGAACGGAATCGTGCTCAAACCCGACAACCGAACCCCGCTCAGCCCGGCGTTCGGGCTGCGGCTGCTGCTCGAGGCCGGGCTTCCCGAGGGGCTGGTCCAGCTCGTGTGCGGCGAGGGTCCGGTGGTGGGGCCCGCGGTGGTGGACGGCGCCGATTTCGTGATGTTCACCGGCTCCGAGGCGACCGGGCGGCTGGTGGCGAGACAGGCGGGGGAGCGCCTCGTCGAATCGTGCCTGGAGCTGGGCGGCAAGAATCCGATGATCGTGCTGGCCGATGCCGACCTGCCCGCGGCGGTGCACAGCGCGATCAACGGCGTCTTCGCCAACACCGGTCAGCTGTGCCTGCACATCGAGCGGATCTACATTCACGAATCGGTATATGCCGCTTTCCGTGACGAGTTCACCGCGCGCGTCTCGGCGCTGCGGGTCGGGCCGGGTTACGACTTCGCTGCCGACATGGGCGCGGTGATCTCGGCCGATCAGTGCGCCCGCGTGGCGGCGCAGGTCGAGCAAGCCGAGGCCGCAGGGGCGCGCGTGCTCACCGGCGGCCGAGCGCTTCCGGAACTGGGCCCGACCTTCTACGCGCCGACGGTGCTGGAGGGTGTCACCGGTGAGATGGACGTCTTCGGCGCGGAGACGTTCGGTCCCGTCGTCGCGCTGTACCCCTTCGCGACGGTCGACGAGGCGGTCGAGCTCGCAAACGACACGCGCTATGGGCTGAGCGCGAGCGTGTGGGGGCGCGACCTGCCCGCGGCGCGCGCGGTCGGTGCTCGCCTCGCCGCGGGACACGTGAACGTCAACGACTGCGCCGCGCTCGCCTACGCCGGAAAGAGCGCGCCCTCCGGCGGTTTCAAGGCGTCGGGGATGGGCGTGCGCAACGGGGACGAGGGCCTGTTGAAGTTCACCGAATCGACCAACGTGGCCACCTTGAAGCGCCAGGTACTCGGACCGAAGCCGGGTCAGCCGTACGACGAATACCTCGACCGCACCCTCACCACGCTGTCGCTGCTGCGCCGCTTCCGCATCCGGTGATCGCGAATCCGTGGCGGGAGCAGTCGCAATAACGAAACGAAACCGGCTGAGTGTCAGCCGGTTTCGCCAGTTGGTTGTTCAGTTGCCGAGCCGGTCGGCCGCCAAGGCACGCACGGCCTTCTTGTCGGGTTTGCCGAGTCCGGTGAGCGGCAGTTCGTCGATGACGAGGACGTGCTTGGGCACCTGGACCGAACCCTTGCGCTGCCGGACGGTCTCCTGGATCTCGGCGATCATCGTCTCGACGGCGGTCGAATCGCTGTGCGCGGCAGGGTCGAGCACGACGACCGCGGTGACCGCCTCGCCCCAGCGCGGGTCGGGCACGCCGACGACCGCGACGTGCGAGACCAAGGGGTGTTCGGCGACGACGTCTTCGACTTCGCGGGGAAAGACGTTGAATCCGCCGGTGACCACCATGTCCTTGCTGCGCCCGACGATGTGCAGGAAGCCGTCCGCGTCCTGGCGGGCGAGATCACCAGTGCGCAGCCAGCCGTCGCGGAAGGTCTCCGCGGTCGCCTCGGGCTTGTTCAGGTAGCCGGCGGCGACCAGCGGCCCGGAGACGCAGATCTCGCCGACCTCGTCGGGCGCGACCACCTTGTCGTCGCCATCGAGCAGCGCGACGCGCAGCGCGGCCGAGGGACGTCCGCAGGAGGTGAGGCGCTGCGAATCGTGTTCGCGCTTCCCGAGATAGCTGATGGCCATCGGCGCCTCGGACTGCCCGAAGTACTGCGCGAAGATCGGCCCGAAACGCTCGATCGCCTGCGTCAACCGGGTCGGGTCGATGGCCGAGGCGCCGTAGTACACCGTCTCCAGCGAGGACAGGTCGCGGGTCGCGAGATCCGGATGGTCGAGCAGCGCGTAGAGCATCGACGGCACCAGCATGGTCGCGGTGATCCGGTGCTCCTCGATGGCGCGCAGCACCTCGCCCGGCTCGAAGCGGGGGAGCACCACGCACTGCCCGCCGAGCAGGACCACGGGGAGGAAGAAGGCGGCGCCCGCGTGCGACAGCGGCGTGCAGATCAGGAACTTCGGTCGTTGCGGCCATTCCCATTCCGACAGCTGGATCTGGGTCATCGTCGCCATGGTGAGCGCGGATCCGATGACGCCCTTGGGTTTTCCGGTGGTGCCGCCGGTGTAGCTGATCGAGACCACGTCGTCCGGCGACAGGTCGGTGGCCTCGATCGGCTCCAAATCGACCGCCGCGGCGGCCGCCGTCAGATCGATGCCGACGTCGGCCAGCTCCGGCGGCACCGCGCCGAGCACGAGGACGCGATTCAGCCGCGGCACCCGGTCGACGAGTTCGCGGGCGCGCTGGACGAAAGCGGGTACCGGATCGAGTACCAGGGTGGTGATCTCCGCGTCGTCCAAGACGTAGGCGTGGTCGTCCAGTCCGCCCATCGGATGCAGCGCGGTGCGCCGATAGCCGCGGACTTGTCCCGCGGCGATGGTGAACAACACCTCGGGCCGGTTCATGGCCAGAACACCGACAGGCGTGCCGGTGCCGACGCCGTTGGCCGCGAACGCGGCGGCGTAGCGGCTGATCGCATCGAGCACGTCGGCGCCGGTGAGGACGGTGTCGCCGAGGGTGAGCACCGGATCGTGCCGGTGCCTGCGAAGACCGGCCAGCAGGCTGTGACCGTTGTGCACCGGCAGTCGCAGGTGAGTGTCGTGATCGATTGTCGTCATGGATGTTTCAGCTCCGAAGGCTCGTCGTTGACCATTGTTCGGCCCGGCTCAGGCCGGCGCGGCGTAGAGGGTGACGACGCACGCGCCGCCGAGACCGAGGTTGTGCGCCAAAGCGATCCGCGCGTCCGGTACCTGCCGCTCGGCGGCGAGTCCGCGCAACTGCCAGGAGAGTTCGGCCGTCTGCGCCAGTCCGGTCGCGCCGAGCGGGTGTCCCTTGGAAATGAGCCCGCCGGACGGATTGACCACCCAGTCGCCGCCGTAGGTGGTGGCGCCGGATTCCACCAGCGCGCCCGATTCGCCCTCCCCGCACAGGCCG
Source organism: Nocardia sp. bgisy134 (assembly GCF_965341865.1). Lineage (GTDB taxonomy): Bacteria > Actinomycetota > Actinomycetes > Mycobacteriales > Mycobacteriaceae > Nocardia. The sequence goes on along the minus strand of NZ_CBDQZP010000012.1, from coordinate 160,359 downwards.
AGCGCCTCGTAGGTGATGAGTTCGTTGATCGAGAAGCAGTCGTGCAGTTCGATCACGTCGACCTCGTCGATGGCGATCCCCGCGGTGTCGAGGGCGCGCCGGGACGCGATGCGGGTCATCGGAGCTCCGACGACATCGATCATCGACGCGGTGGAGAACGCGGTCTCGTCGTCGGTGACCAGTTCCTGCGCGAGGATCTCCACGGCCTGCGCCTCCAGCCCGTGCTCGCGCACCACGTCCTCGCTCACCAGCACGGCCGCCGCGGCGCCGTCCGACATCGGCGAGCACTGCGAACGGGTGAGCGGGCCGTGCACCGGCGCGTCGCCGAGCACCTGCTCCAGGGTGTAGGCATTCTGGAACTGCGCCAAGGGATTACGCGTCGAGTGCGCGTGATTCTTCACCGCGACGGCGGCCAGCTGTTCGGGCGTCGTGCCGTAGCGCTTGCCGTGCTCGAGCGCGGCGTTGCCGAAGAACTGCGTGGTCATCGGCGCGCGGCCGAAGTCGTACTGGGCGGCCATGACTCGCAGGTGCGCGTCGACGGTGGTGGTCTTCGGTGGTGTCGCGGGCCCGGCCATGGCTTCCTTGGTCATCTGCTCGAATCCGACGGCGAGCGCCGCGTCCGCGAGCCCCGCGCCGACCCATTCGCGCGCCAGCATGAGCGCGGTGGAGCCGGTGGCGCAGTTGTTGTTGACGTTGACCACCGGAATGCCGGTCATGCCGGCGTCGTAGAGGGCGCGCTGTCCCGCCGCGGAGGGCTGGAACACATAGCCGACCGCGGCGCGCTGGACCCGGTCGTAACCGAGCCCGGCATCGCCGAGCGCGTCGCGCACCGCCGCGCCGACCATCTCCGGATAGGTCCACGCCATGGACCCGATCTTGACGAACGGCGTCATGCCGACGCCGACGACGAACACCCGTCGCATCCTCGCACTCCTGTCTCGGTTCATCGCCGCTCTCGCAGCGGTTTCGCACGCCTCGCACGGGTTGTGGCCGCTGCGAGGCGTGTGGAAGGTCTGCACGGAATCCGGTTCACGTGGTGGGCCGTTCGGCGCCGACGACCCAGAGCGCGTGGAACTGGGAGGCGCCGCCCATGGCGTGGCCGATGGCCAGCCGGGCGTCGGGGACCTGATGCTCGCCCGCCAGGCCGCGGACCTGAAGGGCGGCCTCGAGGAAGCGGATCAGCCCGGTCGCCCCGGTGGGGTTGCCGGACAGTACGCCGCCGGACGGGTTGATCGGCAGCGCCCCGCCGAAACGGGTGGTGCCGTCGTCGACGAGCTTCCAGCCCTGGTGCAGCGGGGCGAGGCCGATGTTCTCCAGCCACATCGGTTCGTACCAGCTGTACGGGATGTACAGCTCGGCGACGTCGACTTCCCTTGCGGGGTCGGCGATTCCGGCTTGCCGGTAGGCGTCGGCAGCGCATTCGGCGCCCGCACGCGGGTTGACCTCGTCGCGCCCGGCGAAGTGCCCGGTCTCGGTGCGGAACGCCATGCCGTGGATCCACGCGGGCGGGCGGGCCGGACTCCCGACCTCCGATTCCGCGGACAGCACGATCGCCGCGGCGCCGTCGGAGGAGGGGCAGGACTCCAGATAGCGGATCGGGTCCCACAGCATGCGGGACTCCTTGACCTTCTCCACGGTGATGTCGGGCATGTGCACGTGCGCGTACGGGTTGCGGATCGCGTTGCGCCGGTGGTTGACCGCCACCTGCCAGCCGATGTGCTCGGGCGCACCGGACCGGCGGATGTACTCGCGGATGACGGGCGCGAAATGACCGCCCGCGCCCGCGCCCAGTTTGGCGCTGAACGGCAGACCGCGCGAGAGGGCCCAGGTGAAATTGCCTTCGGACTCTTTGGAATACGCCGCGACCAGCACGCGCCTCGCCAACCCAGCCTCGATCAGGTGCGCGCCGTAGATGGCCGCGTGCCCGCCGACGCTGCCGCCGGTGAAGACCCTGGTCACCGGGAGCCCGCGGGCGCCGAGCGCGTCGGCGAGATAGAGCTCCGGATTCATCACCCCGTCGAACAGATCCGGTGTCTTGGACAGCACGACGGCGTCGACATCGCCCAGTTCGAGCTCCGCGTCGGCCATCGCGGCCGCGACCGCTTCGCGCACCAGCGCGCCGATGGTCACCTCGCGGCGCTTGGCCTGCTTGCCCTGACCGATGCCGATGACGGCGACGGGTTCACTCATGCCGGGTCTCCTTCCAGCAGGCAGACCAGATTCTGTTGCAGCGCTTGACCGTTCGTGGCATGTGCGAGAGCGCGTCGCGCCAGCCCCGAGCGAATCCCCTTGGCGGCCTCGGCGATTCGGATCAGGCCCGTCGCGGTGGTCGGCCTGCCCGCCAGCGGCCCACCCGACGGATTGATCGCCGTCGCCGCGCCGAGGCCGAGCTCGCGAACCAAGAGGGGTTCCTGCGCGGAGTATTCGACGTGCAGCTCGGCGATCTCGACCCGGCCCGCGTCGAAGCCCGCGGCCTTCGCCGCGCGGACGGCCGCGAGTCCGGCGGAGGGAGCCCTGGTCAGATCCCGCGACCCCGGATAGTGCCCGTCCATCCGGTGGTCGATGCCGCGCACCCAGGCCGGACGCTCGCACAGCGATCTCGCCACGTCGCCCGCGGCGAGTACGACCACGGCCGCCGCGTCGCCGACCGGTGACACGTCGTGGCGGCGCAGAGGCGCTGCCACATACGGTTCGGCGAGCAACTCGTCGATCTCGTAGTCGCCCGAGACCTGCGCGTGCGGATTCTTCGTGGCATCCGCCAGGCTGCGCGCGACGATCCGTGCCATCTCGCGTTCGGTCGTCAGCTCGGACTGGAGCAGCGCGCAGGCCTGGATGCCCGCGATCGCGTCGCGGTGCGGTCGCAGCGGCGTGAGGTAATACGGATCCAGCTGGGCGGGCACGACTTGGTCGAGGTCGCGTGGCAGGGACCCGCGGCCGATCCCGTACACCAGGGCGATATCGCCGTGCCCGAGCTGAAGCCACGACCACGCCTCGTAGAACGCCCACGCCGCGTCCATCTCCACGTGGGACTCCACGATCGGCGGCCACGCGCCGACGGCGTCGAGCGAGTCGATGTAGGCGAAGGTGCGTCCCTCGTGGAAGTCGTGGCTGCCGGAACACACGAAATCGACCCGGTCGCGGTCGAGCGGGATTCCGGCGAGCGCCTCGCGGATCACCGGAAGCAGAATGCCCGCCATGTCGTCGCGCCGGTTCGCGGCGAGGCACGCGGACTGTGCCGAGCCCACGATGGCGACCTCACGCATGCGGAACCTCCTGGCTGGGCGACACGGGGCGGTAGTGGCGAATGCTCATCCAGGACGGCTCGAGATCGGCGCCCTCGCGCCAGACCGGTTCGACCTCCATGCCGATGTGGACCTCGGCGATCTCGACCTCGCGAATCAGGTGCATCAGCCGGGTGTCGGCGCCGTGCGGCTGGATGTAGGCCACCACGTAGGGCGGATCGATCTCCTGCCCGGGGAAGGGGAAGCTGACGACGCAGAAGGTGGAGACGACTCCGCGCCCGTCGAGTGGGGTGGGTTCGCCGAGCTCGACGAGGCAGCGTGCGCAGAATTCCGGCGCGGGCAGGTAGACGTGGCGGCACGACGGGCAGGTGGCCGCCAGCAGCTTGCGCTGGGACAGGCCGCGCAGGAACCGCGAGCGCCCGACGCCCGCGACGAACGTGTATTCCATCCGCAGCGGGGTCGGCATCAGCGAAACCGGTTCCGGCAGTGGGCTATTCATCGCCTTCCTCCGGCTCGAAACAGCGCAGGTCGGACAGCACGCCGTGGCGTTCGTCCGCCCACCGCGCCCGTACTCGCAGGCCGCGCCGGATTCGCGCCGGATCGCCGCCGACGTCGAGGGCGTGGAAGAACGTGCCCTCCGTGCCGTCGACGGCGATCAACGCCCAGGCGAAGTCGCCGTCGACCGGATCGCCGGGGCGGCCACGCACCCAGGTCCACGACTCGACGGAGCCGACCGGGGCGACCTCGACGAGCTCGCTGAGCTCCCCGCCGGTCACCGGATCGAACTCGGGCGGCGGGCAGACCACCGTGCCGCGCTCGGTCCGCGCGCCGAACAACCGCCGCTCGCGCAGACCGGCGAGGAAGGTTCCGACGACCGGTCCCACCGTTCGCTCGAACGGGAACTCGATCTCATACGGGGCGCGCAGGCCCTCGTCGACATCAGCGGACATCGGCAGCTCCTTTCACGGCTGGAGTCTGCCTCAATCACTTGATTGAATCAAGTGCTTGAGGGCGCGGTCCGCGAGCGTCGCGGACTCACGGTGTGCGAGCGAGCAGCTCCGCCGCGCCCGAGCAGAGCTCGTCGATCACCTGGGCCGCCGGGGTGACCGCGGTGATCGCGCCGACCCCTTGACCCGCATCGATCGGTGCGGTCCGCGGATCGTCGGCGGCGACAGCGGCCGCCAGCGCGGCTCGCGCCTGCTCGTCCGTGCGCAGCGCGTCCTCGCGACCGGCCCACCGCGCGGTGAAGTCGTTGCGCAACACCCGCGCCGGGAATCGGGCGGGCCAGGGCAGTCCCATCGCCACGTCGAACGCCGTGGTGACGACGGTGTCCGTGCCGTCGGCCGCGAGCAGCGCGCGGCGGCCCGCCTCCGACAGCGACGACTCCGCGCAGGCGGCCAAGCGCGTGCCGAGCCATACGCCGCCGGCCCCCGTGGCGAGCACGGCGGCGAGACTCGCGGGCGATCCGATGCCGCCCGCGGCCAGGACCGGCGCCGAGACGGCGTCGAGCACCGCGTCAAGCAGTGGCAGCGTCGCCATTTCCACCGCGCCGTGGCCGCCGCCCTCGGCGCCACGCGCGACCACCACGTCGATACCGGAGTCTTCGGCCCGGCGCGCCTCGGTCGCGTTGTAAACCTGTGTGGCCGTGCGGATTCCGCTGTCGCGCACGCGGGCGATCCAGGACGGATCGGTCCCGAAACTCACCGAGATCAGGGCGGGAGCCGCCGCGATGGCCACGTCCAGCAATTCGGGATCGGCGGTCACGACCCACTCGACGAGGCCGATGCCGAATCGCCCGGCGAGCGCCGTCGTGTGCCGGAGTTCCTCGCGCAGGGCCGCCGCCGATCCGGCACTCCCCATGCCGATCATCCCCAGCCCGCCCGCCGAGGTCACCGCGGCGGCCAACCGCCCGCCCGCGACGCCGCCCATCGGCGCGTTGACCACCGGCACGCGCAAGCCCATCGCTCGCGACCACTCGGTGCTCAGGCGTGACGCTGCTCGATCATCCGAAGAAAACGGTTCCCGTTGCGACGACATCCGTCCATGATGTCAGCGCCGATCCGTCCGCCCGGTCGGCTCGCGCAGCCGGGTCTCTCCGAGTGGGAGCGCACGCGCGGGCGGCGGTCGAGGACGTCGGAGCTATCTCACAGCGGATCGATGTCGAGCGGCCGCCGGGTCTGCCACGGTGGCGGGGTGAGCATGGCGGTGAGTTGGGCGTGGGTCAGTTCGGCGCGGAGTCCGGGGTCGGTCCGCAGATGGTCGAGGGCGGAGAACAGCGAGTTCGGGCTGACGCCCCACATGATCGGCGCGACCTTCCACGGGCCGTTCGGGCTGTCCTTCGGGGGCCGCAGGTGGGTCGGGGTCCTTCCCGGCGTCGGCCGGGTGGTCACCGCGGCGCGCGGGCAGCGGATCGCGATGGTCTCGGTGCCCTTCGCGTCGAACCCGGCCTCGAAATCGATCGCCTCCCAGGGAAATTCCCAATCGAAGTTGCGGGTGGTGACGCGAATGGTGTGCGGGGACAGGCAGAGCCGCGCGGCCCGCCGATACCGGATTCCGAGGCAGGCGAGGACGAGGACCGAGACGAGCAGCGCGATCCCGAAGAACATCGGTTCGAGCGCTCGTTCGAGGACGCCGATCCACAGCGCCGCGACCGCCAGCGCGGTGAGCGCGGCGAGCACCGGCGCGACACGGGTCGGCAGGTATCGCAGCACGAAGGTGGACGCCCCGTCGCCCTGGTGCACCCAAGGGCGATCCTCGATGCTGGTGACGCGATAGATCGCCCCGGTCATCGCGGCCAGCAGCAGCAGGAGCGCGGCGACGCGCACGACGAAGTCGTTGTCGGCCACCATTCCCGCGACCGAGGCCGCCGCCGCGCCGACGAGCGCGGCCGAGGACGCCAACAACCATGCGACGGCCCGGGATTCGGGCCAAACCCACCGCCAGAGGTACCCGGGCGGTGAACCGGCAGTACCGGGAACAACAGGTGTGCTCATCGCGTTCCGTTCAGGGTCCAATCACTCGCGCCGAACCTCGGTGTCCGGCGCCGTCCTGAAAAGTAACCGCATTCTCGGGGTGAACCGGTAATCAACACGGCTCGCGTTTCGCCGGGGAACAACACGCGCACACCGAGACCCGGGAAGACCGGTCGGTTTCTGGCAAAGTGCATGGGTATGAGCGATCAGGACACCGAACTGATCTACCTCGTAGAGATCTCCCGCCCCGGCCGGACGCAGGAGCTGTGGTGGCGCGTCGGCAACGTGGGCACACCGGCGCAGACGTCGGCGGCGCTCGCCGAACTCGCCAGGCGGGTCTGCCGGGATCTCCTCTCGCCGGAGCCGCGGCGTTGCGATCGCGCGCGGCGCTGCTGGTATCACTGCCGGGTGTCCTGGCCCGACGGAGTCGTGCTCGACGAAGTCGAGGGGCGCGTGCAGGCGTTCTTGCTCGCCGTCGAATTGTGGCGGGTATCGGCGATCGCGGGGTCGGCCACCAAAGAGGTCGGCGGGTAGATTTTCGCGGTCGCGCGATTTTCGCACACGCAATACCGCGCCCGACTATCCTTGACGGGTCAGTTTCTCCAACACGGCTCGATACCTGTCCTCTCGGGGTGGCAGCAGCCGCCCCCTAGAAGCTAGGGAGAGAACCGCATGGATATTCAGGACATTCACCGGAAATTCGATGCGATGGACATCGACGGCGATGGTTACATCGACCGCGAGGAGTTCATTCAGCACTACGGCGACCAGGTTCGGGACATCGACATCCTGATGTCCCGGTTCGACGAGGTCGACATCGACGGCGACGGCAGGATCAGCAGGGATGAATTCCTGACCGCCGCTCGCGCGCCGCTCTGAGCAGACCCGGCGTCGACGGAGCGCCCGCTGCGCGCCGCGATCGCAACCCGCGAGGGCCCCTCTGGCCGAGGGGTCCTCGCGGCATGCCGCCATCGCGGTAACGGTCATCGCGACTCTGCCGATCTATGGTGAAACCCCCTGCTGGACAGAGGATTCCCATGGGCGTGTGGCAGAGTCTCGAGGTCCCCGGATATGGTCGGTTGACCGTTCGCGACGACGCGGAGGTCCGCTCGATCGACGCGCCGGGGGAGGTCTTCGACGACGCGATCGTTCTCGAGTTCGAGTCGAACGCGGCTCTGCCGCCCGACTTTCAGGTGCATTTCCTGCAATTCGCCGCGCACGAATTACGTGTGCACGGCGCGAACGGTGATTCCTCCGCCTATGGCGACCCGGTGTGGTCGGTCGATTCCGGTCGATTGTCCTGGCACGTCGACACTTTGCCGCCCCAGGGAACCGGAAGCAATGCGGCGGCCATCAGGCCGTGGTACGACGCGGGCGCGAATCATTCGGCCGATGGCGCGACGCTGACGATGGCGGACCGGCCCGGATTCCGCGTGCCCACCGCCGTCGAGTCCATCTTCGATCGACTGGAGTCGCACCCGGCGAATCAGGCCGAGATATCCCGCTGCGGCGCCCCGGTATCGGCGGACTGCATTCAGCATTTCGACACCTACGTCGTCGGTGTGCGGCCCGCGGGCGCGGGCGCTGCGGCTACCCGGTAAGGCCCAAGGCGCCCCACGTCGTGGCGAGAACCTGCCGACGGCGGTCCTGCGGCCACGGCGCGCCCTCGTCGAACGCGCCGACGACGAGGCCGTCCACGACGACGTTGAGCAGATCGGCCGCGTGCTCGAGCTCCGCGACTCCCGCCTCGCGCAACATGTTTCGGAGCCGGGCGTCCCACCAGGCGTTGAACGCGTCCAGTTCCGCGCGCAGGACCGGTTCGGTGGGGGCGGCGACGATCAGCGCGAGCCAGAACCGGTGCGTCGCTTCGTCGGCGGTGAGCACCGCCCACTCGATGAGGGCGCGCGCGGCCGTCGCGCCGCGGTGGCCCGCCATGGCGTTCTCGGCCTGCTCGCGACGCGCTTCGATCTCGCGCCGCACCGCGACGCGCAGCATCTCGTCCCGGCCGCCGACGTAGTGCGTCACCACCGAGGTGGACGCGCCGACGCGTTCGGCCACCGAGCGGATGGTCACCGCCGCGAATCCCGAGTCGACGGCGAGGGCGACGACGGCGTCGCCGATCGCGGACAGGCGGGCGGTGCGATCGACCGTGCGGGGCATGGCCGCAGTCTAGCATTTGTGCAACACTTGTTTTGCAACAAGCGTTTCATATAAGGAGTTGGCGATGGAGCAGGCGACCGTCGCGGTCATCGGCGCCGGATTCGCGGGGCTGACCGCGGCACGCGCTTTGCACGCGCACGGCATCGACGTACGCGTCCTGGAAGCGGCCGATCGAGTCGGCGGACGGGCGCAGACCGAGCGTTCGGCGGCGGGTACGCCGGTGGATCTCGGCGGCCATTGGATCGGCCACCACCACGCCCGAATGATCTCGCTGGCAGAGGGATTCGGCATGACTCTGTTCCCGACTCCGGAGATCGGCGAAGCTGTCGTCCTCGAAGGCGGGCGACGGATACGGATCGGCCCGCTCACCATGGCCGCGGCCGCGGCGGCGCTGCTGCTGCTGGAGTTGCTGGCGCGCACGGGTGCAGGCCCCAGGTGGGACGACGTCACGGTGGCGGACTGGGTGGCCGGGATTCTCGGCGGTCGCGCGCGTCGCCTGGTCGAGGCGGTCCTGCCCGAGGCGACGGCCTGCGACCTCGACCGCATCTCCGTCGGCGCGCTCGCCGTCGGTATTCGCTCGGCGGGCGGGCTGCGGACCTTGCTCGGCACGGCGGGTGGCGCACAGGAATCGCTGCTCTCGGGCGGGGCGGGCGGGCTGGCCGAAAAGCTGGCCGCCGAGCTGGGCTCCGCCGTCCATCTCGGCAGGCCCGCGACCGCGATCACCCGGTCGGCCGACGGCGTGACCATCGCCACCCCGGCGGGTTCGGTGCGCGCGGCGCGGGCGATCGTCGCCGTGCCCGCGCCGGTCGCCGCCGGAATACGACACCATCCACCGCTGCCACGCGAGCGCGCATACGTCCAGGACAACCTCAGGATGGGCACGATCTACAAGGCGATCGCCGTCTACGACAGGCCGTTCTGGCGCGAACGCGGGCTCAGCGGCGCGATCGTCGCCCTCGACGGGCCGGTGCCTGCGGCCTTCGACGTTTCACCGCCCGGCGGCCCCGGCCATCTGTGCGTGCTGATTCCCGGCCGTGCCGCCGAAGCGCTCGACCGGCTCACCGCCGCCGAGCGGCGCGACACGGTGCTGGCCGCGGTGGCGGGTCAGCTCGGGTACGCGACGATGAATCCGCTGAGCTGGCACGAGAAGTCCTGGCACCTCGATCCCCATGTCGGCGGCGGTTACACGGCGATTCCGCGCCCCGGCGCGCTCGACGCGCTCGCCGACTCGGCGCTGCCGACCGGGCCGATCCATTGGGCGGGCAGCGAAACCGCGTCGCGGTGGAGCGGTTACCTGGAAGGCGCGGTCGTCTCCGGTGAACGCGCCGCCGACGAGGTCCTCGCGGCATTGGGCTCGACTTGCCTTGGAGTGCACTCCAAGTCGTAGCGTGAGGGCGCAGGCTTGCCGAAGCTTGCCGACACACGAGGAGATCACAAGATGGAGCTCGGCTTTCACATACCGATCTTCGACATCGACGGTGGGACCACCGCCATCGCCGGTGAATTGGCCAGGGTGGGCGCGGCGGCCGAAGCGTCGGGCGCGACCTGGTTGTCTTTCATGGATCACTATTTCCAGATCGAGCCGACCGGCCGTCCCGCGGAAGCGAACATGCTGGAGGGCTACACCACGCTCGGTTTCCTTGCCGCGCACACCTCGACGATCGACCTCGCCCTGCTCGTCACGGGCGTGACGTACCGGCATCCCGGTCTGCTCGCGAAGATCGTCACCACGCTCGATGTGCTGTCGGGCGGGCGGGCCGTGCTCGGGATCGGGGCCGCCTGGTTCGAGCGCGAGCACCGCGGGCTCGGCGTGGCGTTCCCCTCGGTCGCCGAACGGTTCGAGCGACTCGAGGAGGCTCTGCGCATCTGCGGACAGATGTGGGATCCGGCGAACAACGGACCGTTCGAGGGCAAGCACTACCAGCTGGCCGAGACACTGTGTTCGCCGCAGCCGATCAACCGTCCCAAGGTGATGATCGGCGGCGGCGGGGAACGCAAGACGCTGCGACTGGTCGCGCAGTACGCCGATGCGTGCAACCTGTTCGGCACGCCCCAGGATGTCGAACACAAGCTCGACGTCTTGCGCAGGCACTGCGACGAGGTCGGTCGCGACTACGACGAGATCCGCAAGACGATCATGGCGAACAGTCCGCGGCCGACCCTCGACACCCGCGACGAATTCGTCCGGGCGATGGCCGATTACGCCAAGCTCGGCGTGCAGGCCGTCATGGTCATCCCGACGACCGGATCGCCTGCCGCGTGGATCGACGATTTCGCGCCGGCCGTTTCGCAACTGGCCGACCTCGGCTAGGACGTACCTTCGCCTTCGTTCCGGCCACGCGCGTTCCGGGGCCGCCTCGATCAGTGGTTCGTCGCGCCTCCCGGCGCATCGTCCTCGATGCGCCGGGAGCCGTGCTCACCGTTCGATCACGCCGACGGCGCGGGGCTGAAGACGCCGAAATGGTTGCCGGAGGTGTCCAGCAGATCGGCCGACACCAGACCGTCCGAGGTGGTGGCGGGCGGGGTCAGCACCTTGGCGCCCAGTGCCTCGGCGGCGGCCACGGTGGCCGCGACGTCCTCGACCATGACCAGGAAAGTAGCGTGATTGGCCGCGCTGTCCGGGGTGTGCGCGACGCCGCCGCTCGGCGCGTCGTTGCCGGGGTAGTGGATCAGTTCGTAGCCCTCGTCGTCGCTCCCGTAGGGGGCGAAGGACCAGCCGAACAGCTCGCCGTAGAACTTCTTGATCTGCTCGGGCTTGTCGCTGCCGACCTGGAACCAGGTCACCGTGTTGTACGGGGGAGTGCTCATCTATCGTCTCCGAATCTCGGGTCGTTGCCTTGCCCGATCACGATCTCCCGCCGCAGCGACAACCCCCTGTCGGTGTTTTCGAAACGGTTTCAGAGCGCGACGACCCGAAGCCCGTCGTCCGGAATGTCCCAGGCCGAGCCGTCGAACGGCCGGTGCGGTGCGGGCAGTTCGGTCGCCGCCGCCGACGCGATCCGGTCCAGCCGGAAACAGCGCGGACGGTCGCGCATCCGGCACCAGGCCGCCAGATACCAGCCATTGATCCCGCTCACCAATGCGAACGGCTCGACGTCGCGTTCGGTGCGCGCGCCGAACCGGTCGAGATAGCCGATCCGCACCACCCTGCCGACCTCGATGGCCCGTTCGATCACCGCCGGAATCCGGTGATCCTGTTCCGCGTCAACGGAATCCAGCAATCGGATGCGGGCGGCGAGATCTCGGGCGGCGACCGCGTTGCGTTCCGGCAGCACCGCGACGATCTTGCGCAATGCGCTGTGACCCGCCCGCTCGAACGGGCCACCGCGATGGCGGGCCAGCGCGACCGCGAGCGCGACGGTCTCCGCGGGCGTGAAATTCAACGGCGGCAGGGACATGCTCTTGTCCAGTGCGTACCCGCCGCGCCTGCCGACATCGGCGTAGATGGGGATACCGGCCTGCTGTAGCGCGCAGATGTCGCGTTCGATCGTCCGTACGCTCACCTCGTATCGCTCGGCCAGCTCGCGCGCGCTGCGCAGACGCGGCGAGATCGCCCGCAGTTCCTCGACTATCGCGTACAACCGATCCGTGCGGTTCACGCCGTCACCGTAGCGCCGCCCACCGACACATTCCGGCCGCAGGCCGAGCGCGCCTCGTCAGGCCCACCGCGCCGATGCGGGATCGATGCCGTTGGCGCGCGCATTGGCGTCGATGACGTCGCGCAGCCAGGCGCTCAGGCCGGTCGCCATGCGGTCGTAGTGGGCGGCGAACCCCGGATCGGTGGCGAACGTGCGCCCCAGGCAGACGTGCATCGCGTGGGTGCAGTCGAAGTACGCGCCGATCGAGGCCCGATGCCGCTCCGCCAGCGCGTTGGCCCAGTCGCTTCCTGGAACCACCCCGGCGCGGTGTGCCGCGGCGAGCTCCGCGTCGAGGGCCGCGACGTTGTCGGCGATCTGCTGCCACTGCGCGGCGGTGCGGCCCGCCGCGCGTTCGGCGTACTGCGCCCACTGCGTAGTGTCGCCCCACCGGTCGCGTGCCTGTCCGGGCCACGACGGCTGCCAGTGCGGGCCGAACAACGCCACCTGTTCCTCATCCGACAGCAGGATGCCGGACGTCCTGGCTTCGATCACCCGATCCAGCGCGTCGCCCATCCGGTGCAGCTGGGCGACGCGCTCACGCAGCTGGGCGCGCTGCCTGCGCAGCGAGGCCATCGCCTCGGCCGACGGCGCGTCCAGCAGCTCCGCGATGTCGGTCAGCGGCACACCGAGCTCGCGGTAGACGAGCACCCGGCGAATACGGGCCAGGTCCGCCGCGGAGTAGCGCCGGTAACCGGCGTCGGTGCGCTCGGACGGCTGGACCAGCCCGATGGAATCCCAGTGGTGCAGGGCACGGACCGTGACGCCCGCCAGCGCGGCGACGGCGCCGACCGTGAGCCCGTCGGCCGGGTCGGCGTCGTCGCGAGGTCGGTGCGTCACACCGGCCAGTCTGGCAGTCACGCGGTGTCAGCCCTCGTCGGCCACGGCCGGGTCACGCTTCCGGCGCTTCGATTCCGATGGACCGCAGCATGTCGGCCTCCGGGCTGTTCGGATCGTAGGGCCGGGCCGCCGTCATGATCACCCTGGTGTGCTCCAGGGTGCGGATCTCCAGCTCCACCGAGTTCCACGGCATCGATTGCGGTCCGGTCGTGCAGCCTGGCAGCAATTCCGCACAGGCGGACGCGATCTCGTCGAGCTGGCTCAGCACGCACGAGAAGCTCACGCTCAGTGCCGAATTCACCGGGGTGTCCTCGTTCGGGACGAGCAGGACGTCCTGGAACGCCCAGCGCCGCAGGTGGGTGACACGGCCGGGAACCGAGAACAGATCGAAGAACCCGAGTCCTCTGGTCCAGAAGTCGACCGACGCGGCCAGATCCGGCGTCGGCACGGTGACGAACATCGGCATTCCGTAGATGCCGCGGAAGAGCTCCGGTGGCGCGGCGTCCAGGGCGGGGATCGGGACGGGGCCGATATCGAAGGCGGGGAATGTGTCGGTCATGACGTCATCGTCGAGCCTTACGCAACGTCAGGGTCAAGTCGCCGCGGTGTCGTGCCTCGATGGGGGTCGCCATCGAGGCACGACGGATCGGCGTATCACTGCTCGGCGATCGTCACCGTTTCCAGGTCGAGGTCACGGAAGGGCGTGACGGTCACGTTCCGCAGGCGCTCCGACCAGCCGGTCTGCACGCCGGGGATCACCAGCGGAACGGCGGGCATGTCCTGCAGGACAAGGCGTTCGGCTTCCTGGTAGAGAGCCCACGAGTCCTGCTCGTTCGCGGTGGCGTCCGCGCGGGCGAGCAGCGCGTCGACCTGCTGGTTGCTGTAGCGGCCGGTGTTGGACGAGCCGCTGGTCCGGTACAGGGGATTCAGGAAGTTCTCGATCGAGGGATAGTCGGCGACCCAGCCGGTGCGGTAGATCGTCTGCATCTGGTGCGCATTGATCTGCCGCCGGAACTCGCCGAGCGTCGGCACCGGCCGGAACCGGCATTCGCGGCCGAGGGCGGCGGTGATCGACGAGCACACCGCGGTGAGCCACTTCTCGTTGGCCGAGTCGACATTGGACGCGATCTCGATCGGACCCTGGAATCCCGTGCTGTCGAACAACTCCCGCGCCTGCTGCGGCCGGTGCTGGCACAGTGTTCCGCACTGGCCGGTGGTCCCGCCGCGCACGGTGGGCGGCACGAGTCCGTCGGCCGGGGCGCGATCGCCGGTGAACACCGTGTCGATGACGTGCTGCCGGTCGATCGACATCGAAATCGCCTGGCGTACGCGCGGATCGGCGAAACGCGGGTCGTACAGCGGGAACGTCGTCGGTCTGGATGGATTCGGCGACGGCATTGCGGGGCGCCGCGGTGCGCGGGTCGTAGTCGACCAAGCCCTTGAACATCGTCCGAAGGATCTTCGATCCACCGGCGTCGGTGGTGTCGCCGGGAACCAGCGGGTTCTCCGGCTCGGTCGTGTTGAGTCTGAGGAGACCGGCGTCTCGGCCGGGGGAGTTCGTGTCCGCGCCGCAACCCACCGCGCCGAGAGCCGTGAGACAAGCGGTGAGAACGCTGAGCACTAGTCGGGATTTTCGCATCGGGTACTGCCTTTCCTGCGTGAAGCCGGGCGCGCGATCGATGCGTGTCGTCGATGACGCCCGTGTTCAGTGCAGCAGCGCCGTGCATTGACCGTAATACGCTGTGCGGCAGGACAATCAAATCCGGTCAATTGTTCAAGACTGCGTCGCGGTGAAGCCGATCCACATCGCGCACCACCAACATGACTGGGAGACGAGGGCGGTCACCGCGCCGCGCAGGACGAGCGCGACGCCGAGCCGCGGGCCCGCCGCGACCATGCGCCGTTCGAGCGCCATCGCCTGTATCCCGTTGACCAGAAGAATCGCGACCAGAGCCAGTTTCACCCTGGTCGCGAAGACCTCGAATTGGGGCTCGAGCAGCATCCCGCTGCCGACCAACCCCGCGAGGCCGACCCAGATCGGCAGATGCAACCGGCCGATGTCGCGCAGCATCTGCACCGTACTCACTCGCCCGGTCAGCCACAGCAGGGCCGAATAGTCGCCGACCAGCACCGCGCCGAGCCCGACGACCAGTGCCGCCAGGTGGACGAACAGCGCGAGGCGATGCAGTTCCGGACTCACCTGCACGCGGGTCGACACCCAGATCGCGACCGAAAGAAATCCGCCCGCCGACAGCGCCGCGAGCGCGAGCGCCACCGCGCCGCCGCTGCGAGTCGCCGCGGCCGCTTTCCCGACGTCGGTGGACATGACGCCCCGTCCTCTCTTCAGGCAGACCACATGTCAGCCAGTGGACCAGGCGTCGCGTTTGACCTCGCTCGTTCAGTCAACCGTCCGTCAATCAACCCAAGCCGTCGAGGAATTCGCGAACATCCTCGGCGTCGGGGACGTGCAGCGCCCGCCAACCCGCCAAGGCCCGTCGAGCATGGTGACGGGCGCGGCCGGTGTCGCCGAGATCGTGGTGGGTGCGTGCCAAGCCCTCTTCCGCTCTGCGCCTGCTCGGGTCGGTTGCCGTGGTCCTCGGCCAGCCGCAGCGCGGCGGTGTGGTCGGCCAGTGTGCGGCGCGGATCGCCTGCCGCCCTGGCGGTTTCGCCGAGGCCGTTGATCGCGGCCGCGCGATCGTGGTGGTCGCCGAGCTCGGCGTACAGTTCCGCGGCCCGGAGGTGGTGGTCGAAGGCAGGGCCGGTTCGGCCGTCGCGGCGGTGCAGCAGGCCGATGTGGTTGAGCACCAGGGCTTCCCCGCGCCGGTTGCCCAGCTCGCGGTGCATGGCGAGGGCGCGGCTCAGGTGGTCGGCGGCCGGCTCGGGCTCGCCGCAGTGATCGAGGACGACGCCGAGGTTGCCGAGCACATGTGCCTCGCCGACCCGGTTGCCCGCCGCGTGGGTGAGTTCGAGCGCGCGGCCGAAAAGTTCTCTGGCCGCGGCGAAGTCGCGGCGACGGGAGGAGACGTTGCCCAGGGTGTTGTAGGCGCGGGCCTCCTCGTAGGCGATGCCGGTCGACCGGCACAGCTCAGCGGCCTGCCGGGCCCGACCGCGGCGTTGTTCGACGCGGCTCAGCAGCTGTGCGGCCTCACGCCCAATCTGATCAAGACGATCGGCAACAGCCCGGCCGCGCTGCGCGGTTACGTCGAACTGGCGAAAGCGTTGCGCGACAGCGCTGTCACCGAGAGCACGAGGGCCAGGATCGCGGTGCTCGTCGCCCAGATCGTCGAGGTGGTCGCGCAGGTCGCGCTGGGCGTCTTCGGGCGATTACGTGGCGCTGGTCGGGCGGGTCGCCAACGACTGGCCGCTCGTCCGCCACGACATCCGGACGGACGAGGCCTGAACCGCGGCTTTCCCGCCCTGTCACAGTTTTCCGCCCGGCGTCGTCAGAGAGGTACCGGGCGGCCACCCATCGAAAGCAGATCCGAAAGGAACACCGACCATGAACACACACGTCGCGACCCCGACCGCGCTGCCCGGCGCGACCCCGGCACACCACGTGCGGAGCCTGATCGACTCCGTGGCGGGCCGCACCGCGGCATCGCGAACCAAGTTCGCCGTCTTCGCCGCGACCACCGGCCTGGTGCTGACCGAGTCGGTCGTGGGCGCGTACTGGGATCTGGCCCGCATCCCGTACGTCGAGGAGACCTTCGCCGGGCTGCGCTACCCCATGTACTTCGCGACGATCCTTGGCGCGGCCAAGGTGGCCGCGGTCGCCGCCGTCGTGACGCCGGGATTCCCGCGACTGAAGGAATGGGCCTACGCCGGACTGTTCTTCGTCTACGCCGGTGCGGCCGCCTCGCATCTCGCGGTCGGCGATCCGACCGCCAAAGTGGTGTCCCCGCTGGTCTTCGCGGGACTCACGCTGGTCTCGTGGGCATTGCGCGCCCCGGCCCAGCGCGACCCGAAGCCGTTGCCCCTCGCGTTGAAGTTCCGCCGCGCGTAATTCCGGTGGGCGCGGGCAAAGGCGACCGCGCCCCCACCTCTTTGTATACGACTGAAAGTTAGGAAAAGACCATGTCTTTCGAAGTTCTCCGAGACGCGGTGCGTGGCCGGGTGCTGCTGCCCGGTGACGAGGGATTCGACGCAGCCGCCCGGCCGTGGAATGTGACGGTCACCCAGCCGGTGGCCGCGGTGGTGGAGGCCGCCGACGCCGCCGACGTGGCCGCCGTCGTCACCCATGCGGCGCGAGCGGCCCTCCCGGTGGTGGCGCAGCCGACCGGACACGGTGCGGCAGGCGGGATTCCGGAGGCGATCCTGCTGCGCACCGGGCGGCTCGACGGCATCGAGATCGACGCAGGACAGCGGATCGCGAAGGTCGGCGCGGGCGCGCAATGGGGTGCGGTGCAGGCCGCGGCCGGTACGCACGGGCTCACCGGACTCGCGGGCAGCAACCCAGTGGTCGGGGTGACCGGCTACACGCTCGGCGGCGGTCTGAGCTGGTTCGGGCGCAAGCACGGCTGGGCGTCGGATGCGGTGCGCGCCTTCGACATCGTCGACGCGACCGGCGCCGTGGCACGGGTGACGGCCGAGGACGATCCGGAGCTGTTCTGGGCGCTGCGCGGCGGCGGCGGTGATTTCGCCGTGGTGACCGGCATGGAGTTCGACCTGTTCCCGGCGCCCGGACTCTACGGCGGCCGGGTGATGTGGCCGGCCGCCCGCACCGCCGAGGTGTTCGAGCTGTTCCAGCGGCTGACCTCGGACGCGCCCGCCGAATTGACACTGTGGTTCCACCGTTTCCAGTTCCCGGACGCGCCGCCGATGGTCGCGCTGGATGCCGCCTACCTCGGCGATCCGGAGGCGGGCCGGGAATTGCTCGCCGCGCTGGACACGATCGTCGGCGCCATCACGGACACGCGGGGTGCGCTGGCGATGGCCGATCTCGGCGCCATCACCGCCGAACCCACCGACCCGAGTCCCTCGCTGTCCCGCGGCGAACTGCTGACCGCCCTCGACGACGCGGTCGTCAAGACCGTGCTGGAAGGCCCGGTCGCCCCGCTGGTCGACATCCAGATCCGCCACCTCGGCGGCGCTTTGGCCGCAACCCGTCCCGGCGGCGGCGCGCGCGGTCCCGTCGCCGAGCCTTACCTGCTGTATCTGCTCGGCCTCGGCCTCCCGCACCTGGCCGACGCGGTCAAGGGCCGCCGCGGCGAGATCGTCGACGCGCTCGGCGGCAGCATCAGCGGCCGCAAGCCCTACACCTTCCTCACGCCGGAGGAGACCGCGGCGAGCGCGTTCGACGCGGGCACGCTGGCGCGGCTCGGGGAGATCAAGCGGGCGCGAGATCCGCAGGGAGTGATCCGGTCGAACTACCCGGTGCTGGGATAGGAATCGGCCGCACCGCCGAGCCGGGCGCAGACAGGCCGCGGACCCTCGGGTCCCGCGCCCTGCGTTCGCCCGGCCGTTCGGTCTTAAGGTGAATCGCATGCTCAACCCGACCTTCGGCGACGTCCAAGACGCCGCGGATCGCGTCACCGGGGCCGTCCGGCCGCTCACTGTCATCGCCGCCGACCGGGACCTGGTGCCGGGAGCGCAGGCCTACCTCGCCCTCGAATTTCTCCAGCACACCGGCTCGTTCAAGGCGCGCGCCGCGGTCAATCTGGTTGCCGCGCTCGTGCATTCGCGTGCCGTGCCCTCGGCAGGCATAGTGGCCGCGACCGGCCGCAACGCTGATCTCGGGTTCGCCTGGGCCGCACAGCAATTCGGCGTTCCAGCCACCGTGTTCCTGGCGGCTGACGCGCCGGAGGCGAAGGTGGCCCGGCTGCGCGGCTACGGCGCGGAGGTCCGTGTCGGCGGAGCAGGCCAGGCCGACGCGCAGCGGGCGGCGCGCACCTTCATGGCGCGGACCGGCGCGATCGACGCCTACACCCACGACGACCTGCTCACCTCCGCGGGCGCAGGCACGATCCTGCTCGAACTCGCCGCCGCCGTCCCCGATCTGGACACCGTGGTGGTCGCGGTGGGCGTGGGCGGCATGTTCTCCGGCATCACCGCCGCCGCCGACCGCCTCGGCATCCGCGTCGTCGGAGCCGAACCCGACGGCAGCAGGGCGCTGCACGCCGCGCTCGCCGCGGGCGCGGTGCTCGAGGTCGACATCGATTCCGTCGCAGCCGATTCCCTCGGCGCGCTCCGGATCTGCGGTGCGGCGTTGGCGTGGGCCCGAGCCGCCGACGTGCACTCCATAGTCGTCGACGACCCCGCCATCATCGCCACCCGCCGCCTGCTCTGGGACCGCCACCGCATCGCCGTCGAACACGGCGCGGCCACCGGCCTGGCGGCCGTGCGCGCGGGCGGCTACCGCCCGCACCCCGGCGAACGCATCGCCTTCGTCCTCTGCGGCGCCAACACCGACCCCGCCGACCTCATGTCGGCGATGTGATGGCCTCAGCCTGTGCGGGCCGGTGCGGCCACAGCACCACCAGCGCCAGTACCGCTGCGGCCGGCACGCCGAGTGGAGCAGGGCATCTTGCCGGGGTAGTCCCACGTCACAGAAAGGCATTGGGCAAGAATCCATTACGCTCTTCGTCGGTTCATGCCGAAGTCGACAGGATGGCTGGGCACCCCACCGGGAGGAATAGACGTGAGCATCGAGCAGGACCGGGGACTGGGAGTGGGAGCTGGGCAGCCGCGCTTCGATCGGAAGAGTGTGATGCGTGCTGCCGCTGCGTTCGCGGCGACACTCACCGTGCTGTTGTCCGGCTGCTCCAGCGGAAACTCCGATACGGCAACAGCTCCCACGACGACCACCCAGGTGCCCGCAGCGCCCGCTGCCGCGGCGACCCCCACCACCAGTGCGAAACCGGCCGATACCGCCGAATATCGTCAAGACGATGACGGATTCGGACGGGCAGGCTATTTCTTCACCTCGCCCAGCGGCGCGTTCTCCTGCGCCATCTTCGACGCATCGGTGAGCGCCTACGGCGTGCCCGTCGGAGCGGCCTGTCAGGGCCGTGCCGCCACGCCCGCCGGAGCGCAGGACTGCGCGCAACCCGAAGGGCTGCAAGCTCCCGTCCCGGGGTTGGGAGTGGGTCCGTCGGGGACGAACTTCTTCTGCATCGCGGGTTCACCGCTGTTCACGACCACCAGCACGGTGCTGCCCTACGGCTCGTCGCTGACCGCCAACGGCTACACCTGCCATTCCGCCCAGAATGGCGTGAGCTGCTCCGAGAACCTGAACGGCAAGGGATTCCGAGTCTCACGCGAATCGAGCGCTCTCACCCTCGACGGCGCACAGCGGCAGAGCGCGTCGGTCACGGTGCCCGATGTGCGCGGTGAGCGGCCCGCCGCGGCGGAGAATCTGCTGACGAATGCCGGTCTGACGGCGAAGGTCATGGGCGGCACCGGCCGTGGACCGCGCGGCGGCCAGTGCGTTGTCGCCGAACAGGAGCCCGCGGCGGGCACGAAGGTCGCGACCGGGGCACTGATCATGCTGACGACCCGTGAGATCGGCTACGAGTACGGGATCTGCTGAATTCTTCGTCGGCGTGTCACTGCGACAGCTCCGGCGAGCGCGGCGGTCGTCTCGAACACCGGGAAGCGTTGCGGGCCAACCGGAACGCAGCGGGTCAGGGGGGACCGCGAGCGGGCGTCAGCGATGCATCTGGGATGCGGCGGCCTCGGCGCTGAGGTCGGACAGCGAGAGCGGATGGGCCGGGGGACGATCGAGGATCGTCGTGCGGTGGACGCGCAGGTCCCCGTCGACGTGGAGGAGTTCGCCG
Source organism: Nocardia sp. bgisy134 (assembly GCF_965341865.1). Taxonomy (GTDB): domain Bacteria; phylum Actinomycetota; class Actinomycetes; order Mycobacteriales; family Mycobacteriaceae; genus Nocardia. The sequence goes on along the minus strand of NZ_CBDQZP010000012.1, from coordinate 139,735 downwards.
GTCGGCACGAGCTGCCAGCCGGGATCGTCGTCCATCGGCTCGCTGGCTACCACCACGGTCGGGGTCTGCGCCGGATCTGTCGAATGGACTCGAACGGTTCCCTTGGTGCCCCGGTGCGCAAGGTGTTCGCCGGGTTCGCGTTCCAGCACGTAGAGGTCGTGCGTGGCGGGGTAGCGCAGCGCCCACAGTTCGGTGGCGGTGGTCAGCAGCAGGTTGATCGCGAAGATCGGCAGCTGGTCGGCGACCCAGCGCGCGGCGTCGGTGATTCCGGCGGTGATGTCTCCGCTGTGCGCGTCGATATGTTCGGTGATCAGCGCGAAGAAGCGTTCCGAATCGGTGTCGCCTTTCACCAGCTCGCGATACCGGCCCAGTTCCTCGTCGAGCCGGGAAAGCTCCTCGATGACGCCGTTGTGCGCGAAGATCCGCCCCTGCTCGGTGAACGGGTGGGTGTTGTTCGGAGTGAGCGCGCCGGTGGACGCGTGCCGGACATGAGCCAAGAAGGTCGCCGACTCGCGGTGCTTGGCCTCCACCGCGAACTGGCGGTCCTCGTACGCGGCCAGCGGCTGTTTCTCGATCCGCGGTCGCCCCGCGATGTCGAAGGTGCCGAGCCCGGTGCCGTCCGGATTCGTCTCGCTCTGGTGATCGAGGCTGTCCGACGCGTCGAGCAGCCAGAACGTCGCCATGACCCGCCGTGGTGCTGCTGTCATCCCGAAAAGTCGACACATGCTGGCCTCATCCCTGCGCCGGTCGCATCGAATGATCGTGCCCGTGACGAGTCGAGCCTAGCGCGCGGACGCGAGCTGGAATTCGAGAAGGCAGCGTTGGCCGGTCAGATCGGTCACTGTTCCTCGGCCGCTATATCGAGTGACTGCCGCAGGAACGACGAACGCCGGGCAGAGCCGATGCTCCGCCCGGCGTCCCAGGACCGAAGGGCCTAGCGCTGGGCCAGTCCGACCAGACGCTGGCGCAACCAGGTCAGCGGAGTGGCGCCTCCGGGGGCGATCCGGTAGGACGGATAGCTCTGGTGGGCGCCGGAGGCGAGGAAGTCGTCGATCTGTCGCTTGCGTTCCTCGTAGGCCGAGTTGTTGAGCTGGTCGTGCAGGAGTCCGAAGCCGCCCGCGGCGAGGGCGTCATCGATGAGCTGGCCTGCCTGCTGCTGGTAGTTGCCGAACAGGGCGGGGTCCGGATTGGAGACCTGGGCGAAGAATCCGGCGATCCGGGCGGCGAAGTCACCGTCCGGCGTCGCGCAGTACAGGTCGCCGGGGGCGCAGAAGGTGTAGGTATGCGGGGTGAGCCAGCCGAACCCGCCCAGGCGCGGCCCGCCCGCTCCCGCGCCCGGCACCGGGGGGCCGATGAGGGTGTCGGTGGGGGAGCGCCGGGGATCGGCGATCAGCCCGACGAGATCGACCCGGTCGGGCGTCACCACGCCGAGTCCGGTACCGATCTCGGCGGCGAGATCGCCGGCGGCGTCCGCGCCTTGGCTGTAGCCGAGCAGTGCGAATCGCGTCGTCGCGCAGCGCTGGGCCGTGTCCGCGATGAGCGCGCGGGCGCCGTCGACGGCTTCGCGCTTGGACCGGCCGTACACCTCGCCTTCCCAGGGGAAAGCGGTCGCGGTGTAGGCGACGTAGTCGGTCCAGGCATCGCCGGGCAGATCGTCGGCGACGGCGGCCAACATCCCCTTGCCCGGTTCGGATTTCGAGGTCTCCCAGGTGCCCGGAATCGCTACGACGTAAACGTCCGGGCAGTTCGGTGGCTCCGCCTGTGCGGTGGTGGCGGCGCCGTAGGACAGAACGGCGGCGACTGTCGCCGCCGCGCAGGCTGCAGTGTTCGTCCATCGTGGAAACATGGCGTACTCCGTGTGTTCGCTGCGGGCGAGGACGATGGCGCTCGGTGCGAGCGCCGGGTGTCGTTGTCTTTCAGGTAGGCACGAGTTCGTCGGAAAACGTCCGGGGCGGACAGACATATTGTGGCGGAAAATTTCGGTTGTGCACGGCGATGCTTCACGATTGCCGGACCGTGTCGATGCGAACGCCCGTGGCTCGGCGGCAGGCCCCACCACGCGACACGCCGTGCGAGCTCGCCCTCCGTCCCGTGGTGGCGCACGGCTGAGGCCGAGCGAGGGCGGCCGGGTTTGGGGCAGACTGGGCGCGGGAATCGATCACTGCGGTGAGCGATTTCCGGACCGACCCGAAGCATGACCGTGAACAGGAGCGCAGGCGATGACCGACGGCGTCCGCACGATCGAGCGTGCGAGGCCGGTCGAGCCTGTGTCGCAGCGGAGTTTCCCGCTGCGGGGGCGTTCGGTGCCGATCGCCGCCGGTCCTCGCGCCGTGATCTTGGTGGCCTGTTGCCTAGTCGTGGCCCAGCTGGCGCTGCGGGGGTGGATCGCGGGTCGCGGCTACTTCTATTGGGACGATCTCGTCCTGGTCGGGCGCGCGGGCCGTTACGAGCTGCTGTCCGCGGATCTGCTGCTCTACGACCACGACGGTCATTTCATGCCGCTGGCGTTCGTGACGGCGTGGGTCGTGACCAGAGCGGCGCCCCTGGCGTGGGCGGGTCCGGTGATCACGCTGATCGTCCTGCAACTCGCGGCCTCGCTCGCGGTGTTGCGGATGCTGATCGCCGTGGCGGGCCCGCGTCGCGCGATCCTGGCGCCGTTCGTGCTCTATCTGGCATGTCCGCTGACGCTGCCCGCGTTCGCGTGGTGGTCGGCGGCGCTGAACGCGGTGCCGTTGCAGTTCGCCCTCGCCTGGGTGGCAGGCGACGCGGTGCTGCTGGTGCGGACCGGGCGTCGCCGGTACGCGGTGTCCGGGATCGTCGTCCTGGTCGTGGCGCTGCTGTTCTTCGAGAAGTCCGTGGTGGTTCCGTTCGTGGCGTTCGCCGCCGCGGCCTTGACGCATCACGTGGACGGTCACCGCGGTGTCGTCGGCGCGGTCGCCAGGCGCGGCGCCCCGCTGTGGATCGGTTCCGGTGTGGTGCTGGCGGCCTGGCTCGGCGTCTACCTCAGCGTCGTGGACGTCGGGGCCCACGGCGGCGGGCACGATGTGGGGGAGCTTTTGCGCAGCGCCACATCGCTGGGTGTCGTGCCCGCGTTGTCGGGCGGGCCGTGGGTGTGGGAACGGTGGCTGCCCGCCACTCCCTGGGCGGCGCCGCCGGGCTGGGCGGTCGCCGCGGCGTGGGTCGTCCTCGGCGCGCTGGCGGTGATCGCGCTGTCGGCGCGTCGGCGGGTGGCGGCGGTCCTGGTGACGGTCGCGGTCTACGTGGTGGTGGCGCAGTTGCCGCTGGCGCTGATCCGCAGCGGTCCGCACACCGCCACCGAGATCATGCAATCCCTGCGGTATCTGGCCGACGTCGCGGTGGTGATGGCCCTGGCCGGGGCGCTGGTGCTCCGTGCGCGTCCTCGCGAATCGAACCCGCGTTGTTCGTCGGCGTGGGCGGGACGGCGGCGGGTGGCCGCGCCCGCGCTGGTGGGGCTCACGGTGGTGTTCGTGGTGAGCAGCCTGTGGTCCTCGGCGACGTTCGCGCGGTCGTGGGCCGTGAGCCCGACCCGGACCTACCTCACCAATGTCACCGCCGCGCTCGGCGCGCAGGACACACCGATGCTGGAGCAGGAGGTGCCATGGGAAGTCCTGGCCCCCTACGCCTATCCGCGGAATCTCGCCGATCGGGTGCTCGCGCCCGTCGCGCGGCCCGGCGCGTTCGCCGACTCGACTCCCCGGCTGCGCATGATCACCGATACGGGCGAGATCGTGGACGCGGTCGTCTGGTGGAACCGGCACATCCGTCCCGGTCCCGACCCCGCCTGCGACTACCGCATCGCGGGCTCGACGCCGGCCGAACTCCCGCTGGACGGCCCCATGCTCGACAACAACTGGACCGCGCAGCTGAACTATCTCGCCGATCGAGACGGCCGCATCACGGTCGGCCTCGAGCACGGCCGACCGGTCGTCGTCCCGGTCGAAGCCGGGGTGCACACCGTGTACGTGCGCGTCGTCGGCGGCGGATCGAGCCTCCGAATAGGTTCCTACACAACGGGTCTCGCACTGTGCGTCGGCGTGGGCCCGGTCGGTGTGGCGTCGTACGACTACTGAAATCGATGACGGCTGTCGATTGCGGCCGCCGCGTTCTCACGGGATCGACGGCGGTTCGGCGTGGTCGCCGCCGGAATCGGGAGAGAACGGGAATGATGGGGAATCGTGCCCGAGAATCCGAAGGTCTCCGATCTCAAGCCGCGTAGTCGTGACGTCACCGACGGCTTGGAGAGGTCCGCCGCGCGCGGGATGCTGCGAGCGGTCGGCATGGGTGATGCGGACTGGGAGAAGCCCCAGGTGGGGGTGGCGTCCTCGTGGAACGAGATCACCCCGTGCAATCTGTCGCTGGAACGGCTCGCCAGGGGGTGCAAGGACGGCGTGTTCGCCGGTGGCGGCTTTCCGATGCAGTTCGGCACCATCTCGGTGTCCGACGGCATCTCCATGGGACACGAGGGGATGCATTTCTCCCTGGTGTCGCGGGAGGTGATCGCCGACAGTGTCGAGACCGTGATGCAGGCCGAGCGGCTCGACGGTTCGGTGCTGCTGGCCGGCTGCGACAAGTCGCTGCCCGGGATGCTGATGGCGGCGGCCCGGCTGAACCTGGCGAGCGTGTTCCTGTACGCGGGGTCGATCCTGCCGGGGATCGCGAAACTCTCCGACGGCAGCGAGCGCGAGGTGACGATCATCGACGCGTTCGAAGCGGTCGGCGCGTGTGCCCGCGGGCTGATGAGCCGCGAGGACGTGGACGCCATCGAGCGCGCGATCTGTCCCGGCGAGGGCGCCTGCGGCGGCATGTACACCGCCAACACCATGGCCAGCGCGGCCGAGGCACTCGGTATGTCGCTGCCGGGCAGCGCGGCCCCGCCCGCGACCGACCGCCGCCGTGACGGTTACGCCCGGCGCAGCGGCGAGGCGGTGGTGGAGTTGATCCGGCAGGGGATCACTCCCGCCGACATCCTCACCAAACCCGCGTTCGAGAACGCGATCGCGGTCGTCATGGCCTTCGGCGGCTCCACCAATGCCGTGCTGCACCTGCTGGCCATCGCGCACGAGGCGAACGTCGACCTGACGCTGGACGATTTCGCCCGCATCGGCCGCCGGGTGCCGCACTTGGCCGACGTCAAGCCTTTCGGCAGGCACGTGATGACCGACGTGGACCGGATCGGCGGCGTGCCGGTGATGATGAAGGCGCTGCTCGACGCCGGATTGCTGCACGGCGACTGCTTGACGGTGACGGGGCGGACGGTGGCGGAGAACCTGGCCGAGATCACGCCGCCGGATCCCGACGGCAAGGTGATCCGCGCGATGGCCGCGCCGATCCATCCCACCGGCGGCATCACCATCCTCAGGGGAACACTCGCGCCCGAGGGCGCCGTGGTCAAGTCGGCGGGCTTCGATTCCGATGTATTCACCGGCACAGCAAGGGTTTTCGACCGCGAACGGTCCGCGATGGACGCACTGGAGGACGGCACGATCACGGCGGGGGACGTGGTCGTCATCCGGTACGAGGGCCCCAAGGGCGGTCCGGGAATGCGCGAGATGCTGGCCATCACCGCCGCCATCAAGGGCGCGGGCCTCGGCAAGGACGTACTGCTGCTGACCGACGGACGGTTCTCGGGCGGCACCACGGGTCTGTGCGTCGGGCACGTCGCCCCGGAAGCCGTCGACGGCGGGCCCATCGCGTTCGTGCGCGACGGTGACCGCATCCGCCTCGACGTCGCCGCGGGCACCCTCGACGTCCAGGTCGACGACAGCGAACTCGCGCGCCGCCGCGACGGCTGGAAACCGTTGCCGCCCCGCTATACCCGCGGTGTGCTGGCGAAGTACACGAAGCTGGTCGGCTCGGCCTCGGGCGGCGCGGTCTGCGACTGACGGGTCAGCCCGCGGGGCCGCGGCTCACGCGGCCCGATAGCGGCCGCGGAAGACGGTGCGGTCCAGGGACCTGCGTCCCGGGTGGATCCGTTCCTCGGCGGCGTAGCCGATGGACATGAGCAGGGCGATGGCGAGGTCGGCGCGGTCCTCGATGCCGATCGTCTTCTTCACCCTGTCCTCGTCCCAGCCGTTCATCGGCGAGGTGGCCAGCCCGAGTTCGGTGGCGGCCAGCATGACGTACGTCGCGGCGATCATGGCGTCCTTCACCGCGTATTCGCGGTCGAGACCGCGTTCGGTCAGGCCCTGCTGGAACTCGGTGGCGGCGGCGGAGAATCCGGTGATGAACTCGTCGCTCCACGCCCCGTTGCGGCGCGCCTGTTCGTAGACATCGGATCTGTCCGCCCGCCACGCGTGCGGCTCGGCGACGAACACGAGCACGACCGGCGCTTCCTGCGGCTGCGGCTGACCGCCGGTGGCCCAGGTCAGGCCCTCCCGCCCCGCGGTATCGGCGACCACCACGATGGACCGGTCCTGCAGGTTCCAGCTCGACGGCGCTTGCATCGCCAAGTCGAGAAGGGTGTCGAGGTGGGCGGCGGGCACTGGATCGGGCAGGTAATGGCGGACGGTGCGGCGGGTGCGGATCGCGTCGGCGACCGAAAGCGTCTTGATCATGACACTAACTATTGAAGAGTGACTCTCCATTGGGAAGAGGGCACTAATTGGTGCGCTACTCTCCTGGGTGTGACGATCGTGGAATCATCGGGTCTGCCCGCCGATGTGTACTCCGCCAAGTGCCCCACCCGCCAGGTCCTCGACCACATCGCGGGCAAGTGGACGGTGCTGGTGATCGACGCCCTCCTCCAGCAGGGCGCCATGCGCTACACCGACCTGTCGCGCCGCATCGGCGGCGTCTCTCAGAAGATGCTGACCCAAACCTTGCGCAGCCTGGAGAGCGACGGATTCCTCACCCGCACAGTGCATCCCACGATTCCCCCGCGTGTCGAATACGAGCTCACCGACCTCGGCCGCAGCCTGGCCGAGCCGGTCACCGCCCTGCGCCAGTGGGCCGAGCGGAACATCAACGACATCGAACGGGCCCGCCGGATGGTCACGCGGCAGTCCGCAGCGCAGTGAGGCCAGGCGCGGCCACGCCGCATCGGCCCAACTCCGGCCGTGGGTGGCGCGCTAGCTGCTCAGGTGGTGTTGCCGCGCGAGGGACTCGATCAGTTCGAGTGGGGTGGGTAGCGGGATCACGCCTTCCTCGCCGGGCGCGCTGAGGCGTGAGGCGGCGACCCGCTCGTGGAGGTGTTCCATCCGCATGTCGAGCCGGTTCGCGGCGTCCGCGGCGTCGGTGAGTTCGGCGAGCAATTCCTCCGGAATGTCGCCGCCGTATTTGTAGTAGATCTTGTGTTCGAGACTGGCCCAGAAATCCATGGCGATGGTCCGGATCTGGAGTTCCGCGGGCACGTACTCGACGCGGTCGCTCATGAACACCGGCAGCTCGAGCAGAATGTGCAGGCTCTTGTAGCCGTTGGGCTTCGGGTTGGCGATGTAGTCGCGCACCTCGGTGACGGTGACGTCGGACTGGCTGGTGAGCATGTCCGCGATCCGATAGGTGTCTTGGATGAAGCTGCAGGTGATGCGCACACCGGCGATGTCGACGATGTTCTTCCTGATGTCGGGCAGCGTGACCGGTATGTCCTTGCGCTGCAGCTTGTGCAGAATGCTCTCCGGGGACTTCAGCCGCGACCGGACGTGCTCGATCGGGCTGTACTTGTGGATGTAGGTGAATTCGTCTTTCAAGATATTGATCTTGGTCATCAACTCGGATATGACGAATTGGTACGACATCATGAAGCGGGAGAATTCGGTGCGAAAATGAGCCAGGTCGTCGTCACGCACAATGTTCGGTGAATCCATCACATCCGCATCCCGCTGATTCGAAGCTGTCGTCTCTCTCCGACAGTCTGCCACCGAGGGCTGAGACGTAGCTGAGCGGCCACCGCGCCTCAGGCGGCGGAATCGTCCCGGGGTGCCGCGGCGAAGATCGGCAGCGGTCGCGCGCAGATCTCGCGGGCTTCGTCGGCGGGCAGGCCGAACATCCGGAGCAGGTCCTCGGTCACCTGGTCGGCGGCCTCGGCGTCGTCGCGTTCGGGGCGGTCGTGAAGCAGCTGGCCGAGGCACAGGGCGGCGCCGGTCACGATGGTCATGGCCAGTTCCGGGTCGCCGACGTGGAAGCGGCCCGCGCGGACCGCCGCCTCGATGTCGCGACGGGCTCGCGGTGCGAGCCCCCTGCTCGACCTCGCGAGATTGAGTCCGTCGTTGAGCAGGACCTTGCTGAGGGTGGGGTTGAGCCGGTGCAGGCGGCCGGTGAGCCGGAAGCTCTGCGCGAACACCTGGGCCGGGTCGTCCATGTCCTCGCACAGCACGTCGAGCAGTGCGCCGTGCTGGTCCAGCGCCTCCTCGATGGCAGCCTGGTACAGCTCCTCCCTGCTGTGGAAGTGGTTGTAGAACGACCCCATGCCGACGTCGGCCGCCTGCGTGATCTCGAGGATCGGCACGTTGAGCTTCCCCTCCGCCAGCAATGCCTGCGCCGCGCTCACGAGCGCCGCGCGGGTTCGCGCCTTGCGCCGCTCGAGGCGGTTGGGTTCCGAGCCGGTCTGCGCGGTCATCGCTGTTCCTCCCTGACGTCTTCGCACGCCATCGTAGCGGTCCGGTCAGTATTGACGAATTTGTCAGAACCTCTTGACTGACTACTCGTTCGTGAGTGACGATATCGTCAGTAAGTGGAAGGGAGTGGTCGATGAGCGGCCATCACGATGTGCACAGAGGGCTGCACAGCGCGCGCGGCGCGTTGGCGGGCGAGCATCCGGGCCGCGCGGGCAACCCGGTGGTGAAGGTGCTCGATCTGGCGTGGCTGGAATTCGCGAAGCCGGACCTGGAGCGCGCCGAAACCTTCGCGCACGCATTCGGTTTCACGACCGCGGGCCGGACGGCCGACGAGGTGCGGTTGCGCGGCACCGACCCCGGCTCGCCCTGCGTGCTCGTCCGCCGCGGTCCCCGGTCGCGCTTCATCGGTCCAGCATTTCTGGCCGCCGACTCCGCTGACCTGCTGCGGCTTGCGCAGGCCATGGACGCGCGGGTGACTCCGCTGCCGGAGTCGCTGGGCGGGCTCGGGGTCGAGCTGGTCGACCCGAGCGGGTTGCGCGTCCGGGTCGTCGCCGAGACGCACGAGCTGCCCGCGCTGTCGCCGCAGCGGCCGCACGCGTTCAATCTCGGCCACGAGGTGGTGCGCATCAACGGCACGCAGCGTCCGCCGCGAATCCCCGCGCGAGTGCAGCGGCTCGGGCACGTCGTCGTGCAGACGACCAAGTACCGGGAAACGCTGGACTGGTACCTGCGCAACCTCGGCATGATCGTCAGCGACTTCCTCTACTACCCGGGCCAGCGGGAGCGTGGGCCGGTGATGAGCTTCATCCGCTGCGACCGTGGCGCCACTCCGGCCGATCACCACACGCTCGCGCTCACGCTGGGACCGTCCAACCGGTACGTGCACTCGGCGTACCAGGTCGCCGATCTGGACGCGCTCGCCGCGGGCGGCGAATACCTGCGCGAACGCGGCTACCACCGGTCGTGGGGGATCGGCCGCCACATCCAGGGCAGCCAGATCTTCGACTACTGGCGCGATCCGGACGGCTTCATGGTCGAGCACTTCAGCGACGGCGACATGTTCGACTCCACCCTGGAGCCGGGTTGGGCGCCGATGAGCGCCTCCGGTCTCGCGCAGTGGGGTCCGCCCGCCACCAAGGACTTCCTCGGCCTCGCGCCCGGAGCCGAATCGCTGCGGGAACTGCGCGCGATCGCCGACGCGCTGTGTGAGGACAACGAATTCGATCTCCGCCGCCTGCGCGGCCTGTTGAAGGGAGCCAAGTCATGACCCTTTCCGTCCTTCGCACCGCCGACGCCTGGTGGGTGCGGACGCGCCGAGACGATGTGCTGGAGCGGGGTGCGGCCCGCATCGAGACCGCCGCGACGACCACGCGGGAGCTGCTCGCCGACCGTGACGCCATCGCCGCGGCCGCCGCCAGTACAGATGTCGTTGCGGTGGAGAGCCTTTCGCTGATCTCACCGGTGACCGCACCGTGCCGGGTGGTGGCGCAGATGACGAACTTCGCCTCGCACGTGAAGGACTCCGGCCTGGACCCGGAGACCGTGCCGCTGACGTTCTTCCGCAAGACCTCCGGATCGATCAGCGGCCCCCACGACGACGTCGTCCGGCCCGCCCACGTGCGCCTGCTCGACTACGAAGTGGAGATCGGCCTCGTCTTCGGCCGCGAAATGCCGGTCGGCTCGCCGATCGACGCGGAGCGCCTCGCCGACTATATCGCGGGCCTCGTGGTCACCAACGATATCTCCGCCCGTGATGTCCAGCTGCCGAAAACCCAGTTCTACGAGGCGAAGTCGTATCCGACGTTCACTCCGGTCGGACCGGCGCTGGTGCTGCTCGACGCCGACGAACTGAAGCGGTTCACCGACCTGCGGCTGCGGCTGTGGGTCAACGGTGAAGTCCGTCAAGATATGACGGTCGCCGACATGATCTACCGGCCGGTCGAGACGCTGCGCGAACTGACGCGCTTCCAGCGGATGGACTCCGGTGATCTGCTGCTGACCGGAACGCCGATCGGCACGGCCATCAGCGCCCCGCCCAAGGCGGTGCAGTTCGTCGCGAACCTGCTGCCGTCCGCGGTCAAGTGGAAGCTGTTCTTCCAAGGCCAGGCCAAGAATCCGAAGTACCTGAAGGACGGCGATGTGGTCGAGGCCGCGATCGGCACCGACGACGGCGCCATCGATCTCGGCCGCCAGCGCACTGTCGTGAGGTACGCCCGGTGACCGAGACAACGCTCGAGGCCGCGGCCGAAGACCTGCTCTGGCCCCGCTACGCCGGGCCGGAGGACTTGGCCGCCATCGAATCCGTTCCCTTGGAGCAGCGCGGTCTGCCCGAATCGACCTACGCTCTGCTCGTCCGCGCCGCGACCCGGTGGCCGGAGCGCAACGCGCTGACGGTGCTGCCCGAGGCCGCGCGCTGGCGGGAACCGTTGCGGCGCAGCTACGCCGAACTGCTCGCCGACGTGCACCGGTACGCGAACCTGCTGCACGAACTCGGCGTGCGCCGCGGCGGCGCGGTCGCGCTCATCGCGCCCAATTGCGCCGAGCTGATTCCCGCCACCCTCGCCGCGCAGCTGGCGGGCATCGCCGCGCCGATCAATGGTGGCCTCTCGCGTGATCACATCGCCAAGTTGCTCGGCCGCTCCGGTGCACGGATCCTGATCGTCGCCGGGCCCGAACTCGCCGCCGACAGTTGGGCATCCGCCCGTCACCTGGCCGCGCGAGGCCTCGTGGACGCGCTGCTGGTGCTGCGCCCCACCGCTGCGGCGCACGAGGCGCCCGAGCTGCCCGCGATCGCCGGTATCCGGGTCGGCTACCTCGATCTCCTTGCCGGAGAACAAGATTCGTCCCGATTCGTCGGTATCCCGCCCGTGCCCTCGGATCTGGCCGCGCTGTTCCACACCGGTGGCACCACGGGCGTGCCGAAGCTGGCCGCGCACCGGCACTCCGGTGAGGTCGCCAACGCGTGGATGATCGCCGCCAACTCCCTGCTGGACGAGGACGCGGTCGTCTTCGCCGCGCTGCCGCTGTTCCACGTCAACGCCCTGGTCGTCACGCTGCTCGCGCCGATGTTCCGCGGTCAGTCGGTGGTGTGGGCCGGACCGCTCGGCTACCGCGACTTCACCCTCTACGCGGAGTTCTGGAACATCGTGGCGCACTACGAGATCGCCGCCATGAGCGCGGTGCCGACCGTGTACGCCGTGCTCGCGCAGTGCCCGATCGGCGCGGACATCTCCAGCCTGCGCTACGCGATGGTCGGCGCGTCGCCGCTGCCGACCGCGGTGCGCGAGAACTTCCAGGCACACACCGGCGTGACCCTCGTAGAGGGCTACGGCCTCACCGAAGCGACCTGCGCGTCGGCGCGCAGCTTCCCGGATGCGCCGCGACCGGGCGCGGTGGGACAGCGGATGCCTTATCAACGCGTCGAGATCGTGCGCATCACCGGGGACGGGTCGTGGGTGAGGCTGCCCGCGGGAGCGGCCGGTGTGCTGGTGATCAGCGGCCCAACGGTTTTCGCCGGGTACGTGACCGGCCGGGACCAGCACGGCCACGTCACCGACGGGCTGGGCACGCTGGTCGACGGCTGGCTGGACACCGGCGATCTGGCCCACATCGACCAGGACGGCTTCATCCACCTGCACGGTCGCGCCAAGGACCTGATCATCCGCGGCGGCCACAACATCGACCCCTCGACCATCGAGGACGCCCTGCTGGCTCACCCGCAGGTCGCGGCGGCCGGTGCGGTCGGCCGCCCGGATGTACACGCCGGTGAAGTCCCGGTCGCGTATGTCGTCATCACCGCAGGTGCGGACGTCACCGGATCGGAGTTGGTGGAGTGGACCGCCGACCGGGTACACGAGCGGGCCGCCGCACCCAAGACGGTCACCGTCCTCGACGCGCTGCCGGTCACCGACGTCGGCAAGCCCTACAAGCTCGGTCTGCGCGCCGACGCGACCCGCCGCGAACTGCTCGAGGCCCTCGCAGGGATCGCCGGACTGCGCGGCGTCACGGCCGAGGTCGCGGACGGCGCGGTCGTCGCGACGGTCGAACTCGAATCCGCCGCGGACGAGCAGGACGTCGAGACCGTCCTCGGCCGCTACGCGATCAGCTGGAAAGTGGTGGTGCAATGACAATCGTCTCCACGGTACTCGCGGGCCTGCTGGCGGCAGAGTTCCTGTTCTTCGGGGCTGCCAAGCTGCTCGCGCTCGCCCCGATGCGCGAACGCGCCGAGCATCTCGGCTTCACGACGACCGCCTACCGGGGAATCGGCGCACTCGAAATCGCCGCCGCCGGTGGCGTGCTGCTCGGTTTCGTTCTGCCGTGGACCGGTATCGCGGCGGGCACGGGGCTGACGCTGCTGATGGCGGGCGCAGTCGTCACCCATCTCCGCAACGGCGACGGCGTACCCGAGATCGCGCCCGCGGCCGCGACCGCGCTCGTCGCCGTCGGCTACGTGGTCACTCTCGCCGGGGTTTCCCCGTGACCGCGCGCACGATTCCGGTCGTGCTCGTCGGCGCGGGCCCGACCGGGCTCACCGCGGCCACCTTGCTGGCGCAGTACGGGATCGAGTCGCTGATCCTGGAACGGTGGGAGGGCGTGTATCCACAGCCGCGCGGGGTCCACCTCGACGGCGAGATCCGCCGGATCGTCGGCCGGCTCGGCGTCGGCGAGGAATTCGACGCGATCTCCCGGCCCGCGCTGGGTTTGCGGCTGCTCGATCCCGATCGGCGGGTGCTGGCGCAATTCGATCGCGACCCGGCCGGTGGTCGCAACGGGCACCCGGAGGCGAACCTGTTCGACCAGCCGGAACTGGAAGCGATCCTGCGCGCCAACCTGCGCCGCTACCCGGAGGCGACCCTGCGGAGCAACGCCGAAGTCGCCGCCGTGACCGAGGAAAGCGGCGGCGTCCGAGTCGATTTCACCGACCGGGCGACGGGGCGAACCGAATCGGTGCGCGCCGGATACCTGCTCGGCTGCGACGGGGCCAACAGTCTCGTCCGCGGCGCGATCGGCGCGCGGATGCGGGATCTGCGATTCGCGCAGCGTTGGCTCGTCGTCGACATCGCCACGACGGCGGACCTCGGCCACTGGGAAGGCGTCCACCAGGTCTGCGACCCGACGCGCGCAGCCACCTACATGCGCATCGGAAAGACCCGCTACCGGTGGGAATTTCGCCTTCGCCCCGGCGAGACCGCCGCCGATTTCCGCGATCTGTCCCCGCTGCGACCGCTCATCGCGCCGTGGGTCGACACCGCCGCGTTCGAGCGCCTCGAGCTGGTGCGGGTCGCCGAATACACCTTCCGCGCCCAGCTCGCCGATCACTGGCGCGCGGGACGGGTGTTCCTGCTCGGCGACGCCGCTCACCTGACACCGCCGTTCATCGGCCAAGGCATGGGCGCCGGTCTGCGCGACGCCGCGAATCTCACCTGGAAACTGGCCGGGGTGCTGCGCGGTGAGCTCCCGGAAGGCGTGCTCGACACCTACGAGACCGAGCGAAAACCGCACGCGCGCGCGATGATCCGGCTGGCCCAGCTCACGGGCATGGCCATGACCGCAGGCGGCGAGCTCGGCAACCGGCTGCGCGGCCTGATCGCACCGCGGCTACCTCGCGTGCCCGGCCTCGCCCGCACGGTCACCAGCGGCGAATCCCCGCCGCTGCGCCGTTCCGATCTGGTGGTCGCGCCGCTGCTGCGGCGCGGCCTCGCCGGTCGGCTGCCGCCGAACGATCGCCTCCCCGACGGGCGCCGGGTCGACGACCTCATCGCGGGACGCTTCGCGATCCTCACGACGGCCGACCTGCCGCAGGCCGACAAGAACCGGATCGAGCGCCGCGGCGGTGTCGTGCTTCGCGCGGTGCCGGGGACGGCTCTGCACCGCTGGCTTCGGCACCGCCGGCTTCGGCACGGCCGCGCGTCGGCGGCCCTGGTCCGGCCGGACGGAGCCGTGCAGAGCTGGGGAGCGAACGCGTCCGCCCTGTGCGCGGCGGCGCCGCGATTCGCGCCCGACGATCGAGCCTGAGCGCGCGAAGGGTAGCTGACTATTACTACGTTTTTGAGGAAATCATCACTTCTCGTGTTATCGTGCCAGTAGTGCGTCAGTCGCTCCGTCGCTCGCTGGCTCGGTGAGAGGATCCGCATGTCTCGGTATCTGTTCGCGCTCGGGCGGGTCGTAGTCCATCGCCGCTGGTGGGTGCTGGTGATCTGGATCGTGCTGCTGGTCGGTGCGGTCTGCTTCGCCGCCGGGACCGGCGGCAAGACGAACGACAACTTCGCCGTCCCCGGCACCGAATCGCAGGATGCCGTGTCGTTGCTGCACCAGCGGATGCCGGCGTTCAGTGGCGCGCATATGCAGGTGGTCTTCGCCACGCCCGGTCTGGCCAAGGTGACCGACCAGCAGGTCGCCGGTCAGATCGAGCAGGTGATGGCGGGGTTGCGCGGGCTGCCGCAGGTCGCGGCGGTCGTCGACCCGTTCCAGGCCAAGGCGGTGTCGCCGGATCAGCGCGTCGCGCTGGGCAGCGTGCAGTTCTCGGTGTCGGCGGGGGAGGTCGCCGAGGACACACTCGAAGGGGTGGACCGCGTCGCCGATCCCGCGCGGGAAGCGGGACTCGACGTGGAGTTCTCCGGTGCGGTCTATCCGGGCTTAACCGCCGAAATACCGCATACGCCAGAGCTTCTCGGCGTCATCGCGGCGTTGATCATTCTGCTGATCACCTTCGGCGCGGCGGTCGCGGCGGGCCTGCCCATCGTCACCGCGCTGGTCGGCGTCGGTATCGGACTCACCGGAATTCTCGGGGTCGCCGCGTTCGTCGACGTGCCCTCGGCGGCGACGTCGCTGGCTTTGATGCTCGGCCTCTCCTGCGGCATCGACTACGCGCTGTTCGTTCTGTCGCGGCACCGGCACCATATCGTGCTGGGAATGGCCGCGGCGGAATCGGTTCCACTCGCCGTCGGGACCGCGGGCAGTTCGGTGGTGTTCGCGGCGGTCACCGTGATCATCGCGCTGTGCGGGCTGACGGTGGCGAACATCCCGTTCCTCACCGTCATGGGTCTGACCGCGGCGGGCGCGGTGCTGGTGGCCATGCTCGTCGCGCTGACGCTGCTGCCCGCCCTGCTCATGTTCGCCGGGGACACCGTCGCCCGGTTCATCTCGCCGCCGCTGCACCCGGGACGGCCGGAGGAGATCGCGCGCATCGCCGCCTACGAGCCCGAGCGCACATTCGGGCACTCGTGGGGACGATTCGTCACGAGATTCCGTATCCCGCTGCTGATTCTCGGCGTCGCGCTGCTCGTCGCCCTGGCGATCCCCGTCTCCCGCATGGAACTCGGGTTGCCCAGTGGCGCGACGCAACCGGACTCGAGCACCGCCCACAAGGCCTACGACCTGGTCGAGAAGTCGTTCGGCCCCGGCTTCAACGGGCCGCTGCTGGTGGTGACCGACCTGTCGCGAGCCACCGGCCCGGACGCGGCGCAAACGCTCATGGGCAGGCTGCGACAGGAACCCGGCGTGGCCGCGGTGCAGCCCGCGGGCACCGGGGACGGTCTGATGCTGATCCAGGTCGTCCCCAAGACCGGCCCCGACGACCCGGCCACCGCCGATCTGGTGAACCGGCTGCGCGACGACCGCGCCGCGATCGAAAGCGGCACCGGGGCAACGTATCTGGTCGGCGGCACCACCGCCGCGAATATCGACACCTCGAACCGGCTCGCCGAAGCGCTGCCGATCTTCCTCGCGGTCGTGGTCGGCCTGGCGCTGGTGCTGCTGACGATCGCGTTCCGCACGATCCTGGTCCCGCTGTCCTCGATCGCGGGCTTCATCCTCTCGGTCTTCGCCGCCCTCGGAGCACAGGTCGCCGTATTCCAATGGGGCTGGGGCGCGGAACTTTTCGGCGTCACCAAGGCGCAGACGCTGAGCTTCCTCCCGATCATCACCCTCGCCATCATCTTCGGCCTGTCCAGCGACTACCAGATCTTCGTCGTCTCCAGGATCAAGGAGGAACACACCCGCACCGCCGACGCGGTCACCTCGGTGCAGAACGGCGTCGCGCACTCCGCCCGCGTCGTCACCGCCGCCGCGCTGATCATGTTCGCTGTGTTCGTCGCCTTCGCCACCGTCGACAACCCCATCGTCAAACCGCTGGCGTTCACCCTCGCCGTCGGCGTCCTGCTCGACGCCTTCGTCGTCCGGCTGACCCTGGTGCCCGCCGTCATGGCCCTCGTCGGCAACCGCATGTGGTACCACCCGCGCTGGTTCGCCCGCTACGTCCCCGATCTCGACATCGAAGGCGCCGAACTCGAACATCGAATGGCTTCCCGGCCCGAATCCGAGGCGTCGCCCGCGCGGCGATAGGGGAGAGCGATCGCCCATTCCTCGCTGTATCGGCCGGGCTGCACTCGAGCACGAAATGCGGACGGGCCGACGGTGATTCTTCGAAGGCGCGAACGTTCACACCGTCGCGTTCGTCTCCGACGTTCGGTCCGGGTTCTGGGTGAACGCGGCGCGATACGCGCTGGGGGTCAGCCCAGTCCGTCGCGAAAGATGTTGGCGCAGAGAGTCTGTCGTGGCGAGGCCACTGAGGCGGGCAACCTGGTCCATCGGTAAGTCGGTCGTTTCCAGGAGCTCCTGGGCCCGGATGACGCGCTGATGGAGCAGCCATTGGAGCGGGCTCAGGCCGGTTTCCGCATGGAACTTGCGGGTCAAGGTGCGAACACTGGTGCGGGCATGGTTCGCGAGGGCGGCGCGGGTGAGTGGCTCGTGCAGGCGGGCGAGCGCCCAGCTACGGGTTGCCGCCAGGGAGATGCCGGTCTCGGGCGGGAGGGGTGTCCGAATGAACTGAGCTTGTCCGCCCGGCCGCACCGGCGCCGCCACCATGAGCCGGGCCGCCGAGTTGGCTGTCGCGGCGCCGTAGTCGCTGCGCACCAGATGCAGGCACAGATCGATGCCCGCGGACAGTCCGGCGGAGGTCAGGATGTTGCCGTCTTCGACGTACAGCACGTCGGGGCGCAGGTCCACCGCGGGGAAGCGGCTGGAGAACTCGTCGGACTTCGCCCAATAGGTGGTGGCCCGGCGTCCGTCGAGCAGCCCGGCCTCGGCGAGTACGAAAGCTCCGGTGCAGATCGAGGCGATCCGCTTGCCCTCGGCGGCGGAGCGGCGCAACACCGCGAGGATGCGCGGGTCGATGTCGTCGCGGGCGCCGGTGCCGGTGACGATGACGGTGTCGGCGTCGTCGACCGCGTCCAGGCCGTGGGCGACGGTGATCTCCAGGCTGCCGTTGGTGGCGACCGGCCCGGGACGGGCGGCGCAGACGCGCACCTGATAGCCGGGGACGCCGTCGACCAGCGTCTCGCCCAGCACCAACTCGGGGATGGACAGGTCGAACGTCGTGGCTGGCGGGACGGCGACAACAGCTACCCGGTGCATGGCCCGAACCTCCGGATGTTTGGCATGTGGGCCACTATCGTACGGATCTCCTGCGGCGGAAGCTGAATGGCGCGTCGGCGCGGCTGTTGCGCCTGCGGCCGTTCACACCACCGCGAATCAGGAGAGCTGGGATGTCCTTGCACGTCGTCATCGGAGCCGGAGCCACCGGCTCGGCCACTGCCCGTTTGCTGGCCGACACCGGCGAGCGGGTCCGGCTCGTCACCCGCAGCGGTAGCGGGCCGGTGCACGAGCGGATCGAGCGAGTTGCCGCCGATGCCACCGACACCGCGCGGCTCACCGAGCTGACGCGCGGCGCGGCCACCCTGTTCAACTGCGCCATGCCGCCCTACGATCGCTGGCCGACCGACTTTCCTCCCTTGGCCGCCGCCCTGCTGGCAACGGCCGAGCGCACCGGCGCCGACTACGTCATGCTCGGCAACACCTACGGCTATGGCCCGGTGGACGGCCCCGTGACAGAGGATCTCGCCTTGGCGGCAACCAGCGCGAAAGGCCGTGTCCGGGCTCGGATTTGGCACGACGCGCGCGCGGCCTACGAGGCAGGCCGGGTGCGGGTGACCGAGATCAGGGCCAGCGACTTCCTGGGCGCACGCGCCTACTCGCCGTTCACTCTCATGGTGGGTGCGCACGTGCTGGCAGGTTCGCCCGCCTTCTACCCCGGGGACCTCGATGCCCCGCACAGTTGGACCTACACCGGTGACGCGGCGCGCACGCTCGTCGCCGCAGCGAGCCACGAACAATCCTGGGGCCGCGCCTGGCTCGTGCCGTCCAGCGCTGAGGAGTCGGTGCGCGAACTGGCGACACACCTGGCCGCGGCGGCAGGCGCGCCCGAGCCGCGCCTGAATCGCATGACGAGGGCCGAGCTCGAGGAAATCGGCAGGACGGACTCGATCATGGCGGAGTTCCCGGAGATGCTGTACCTGTACGACCGGCCCAACATCCTCGACGCGTCATCGACAGCGACGACATTGAATGTCACACCGACCCCGATCGACGTGGTCCTGGCCGAGATGGCGGTCCCGGAGCGATGAGGTGAGCTCGGGCGGCCGCTGCTCGCCGCACGCCATTTGCCATCCATTCGCCGGTGGGTGAGCGATACGCTGGAGCGGGGAGGTTGGCGGAAAGGAGCTGATGTGGGGCAATCGCGAGGAGCGGCCGCACCACACGTAGCCCGCCGTGTGATCGCCCTGGGCTGATCCCGAGCTACCGATGTACGAGCCGATCGACCTGGTCGATTCAGCCGAACGGACCCGCACCGTGCTCGCCACCGCCGTGGCACGGTTCTCCGAAGCCTGGGCGTCAGGGGCACCGCCCGACCTGTCGGCGTATCTACCGCGTGAGCCGGCCGCGCGGCGGACGGTACTGATCGAACTGATCAAGATCGATCTCGAATACCGCTGGCTGCGTCATCACTATCCCAAACGACTGGCCGATTACCGCACGGAATTCACCGAGCTGCGCGAGGGGCCGCTCCCGGCCGAGCTCGTCTACGAGGAATTCCACGCCCGGCGCCGCGGCGGGGAGGCGCCCGAGACGGCGGCCGCCGTCACCGCTGCCACAGCCGCCGCGGCCGATTCCGAGCTCGCGCAGATCGCCGACGACTACCACAGCACGATGATCGCCCGCCCCGGCGCCCAGGTGTTGCTCGACTCCATCGACGTCGGCGACCGGGTCGACGATTTCGACCTCCTGATGCGGATCGGCGCGGGCGCCTTCGCCCAGGTGTATCTGGCCAGGCAGCAATCCATGCAGCGACTGGTCGCGGTGAAGATCTCCCACAACCACGGCATCGAGCCGCAGACCCTCGCCCAGCTCGACCACGAATACATCGTGCGCATCTTCGACCAGCGACTGATCGGCGACGGCGAGCTGAAGCTGCTCTACATGCAGTATCTCCCGGGCGGAACGCTGCTCGACGTGCTGCGCTTGCGGCGCGCGACGCCCGAGGGGCAGCACAGCGGGCAGCTGCTGCTCGACGCGGTCGACGCCGTGCTCGCCGACAAGGGCGAGGTGCGGCCCGCCGATTCGGCTGTTCGCGAACGGACCGCCGCGCTGACCTGGCCCGAGACCGTCGCCTGGCTGGGCCGCCGCCTCGCGGACGCGTTGCAGCACGCGTCCGAACGCGGGGTGTTGCATCGCGACATCAAACCCGCGAACGTGCTGCTCAGCGCCGAAGGCATCCCGAAACTGGCCGATTTCAACGTCAGCTTCAGCAAACGCGTCAAGGGCGCGAGCCCGCTGGCGTACTTCGGCGGATCGCTGGCGTACATGTCGCCCGAACAGCTCGAGGCCTGTCATCCCGAGCTGCCCGCGTCCGCCGCCGATCTCGACACGCGAAGCGACATCTTCGCGCTGGCCGTCATGCTGTGGGAACTGCTGACCGGACGGCGGCCTTTCGCGGACGAAACATCCGCGGGCGAGTCGGAGACGTCGCTGGCCCGCATGCTCGAACTGCGGCGCAGGCCCATCGACTCGAAGTTCCTGTCCGATCTACCGCCGGACTGCCCCCCGGCGCTCTGCCAGGTGCTGCTGAAGTGCCTGTCGCCCGACCCCGCGGATCGCTACTCGTGCGGTTCGGAATTGGCCCAGCAGCTCGACCTGTGCCTCGAGGCGAGGGCTCGCGACCTCGTCTATCCGCCACCGAACAGTTGGCGGGCGCGGCTTTCTCGGTGGCCGACCCCGATCCTCTGGTTGTCTTCGCTGATCGGTATCGGCCTGGCGACGATCTATCTGGCGACACACGTTCAGAAACTGATCAGAGAGCGAGTGCCCGACGCTGTCAACACGCAGATGGACAGGGGCGTGATCGCTTGCATCCTCGGCGTCTTGCCGTTGGCCGTCGTCATCTACGTGTACATATCGCGTGATCTGCTCGCGGTTCTGCGTGGCTTGCGCGAGGGCAGGCGCTACGACGAGTCGACGCTCGCGCGGGTGCGGTCGCGAACGTTGCTGTGGGGCGACCTGTGTGCGCTGAACACCCTTCTCGCCGCGGTTATCGCCACCGTGACCGGCGTGATGTTGCTGCGCGCGTTCACCGACGTTTCGCTGCGGCTACAGATCCACGCGGCGATGACCGTGCTGGTGGCGGGCACCATCTCCGTCGCCTACACGTTCTTCCTCTCCACCTTCTACATCGTGCGCTGCGTCTATCCCATCCATCTGCGCCATGGCCGCACAACGGAGCGCGACTCGGCCGATCTGCACTGGCTGCGCCGAAGAACCACGGTCTATCTCGCGATCACCGCATCTGTGCCGGTGGTCGGCGTGCTGGCGGGATTCGGTGCCCTCGAATCGGGCGAGCTCGCGCTCGTTCGCGATTCGGTGCTGGGGTTGTGCGCGGGCGGCGGGCTCGCCTTCGTCGCCGCGTACTGGCTTTTCAGGACGCTCGACGCCGACCTGCGGGCGCTGGACCGGGTGATCGCCGTGCAGCCCCGATCCGTGGAAGCGATCGCCCGTCAGTGAACCGCGTCGCCCGCCGAATCGTCGGCGGGAGTATGCGGATTCGGGATGTCGATGACGGCGAGGAAGGCGGTCGCCGCGGGCGTGCGGCTGAAGCGGTTCCAGACGACGTATTCGACGCGGGCAGGCGCGTCGTCGACCTCGACGGTGACCACACCGGTGAGCTGCGGCACGTAGGCGGCGGGGAGCATGGCCACGCACAGGTCCTGCCCGACGAGCCGGGCGATGTAGTCGGCGGTGGTCACTTCGAAGGCGACGTCACGGTGCAGGCCCGCGGCCGCGAAAGCTTGGTCGGATTGGGCGCGTCCGGCGGTCCCGGCGGGCAGGTCGACGAAGATCTCGGACGACAGTCTGCGCAGGTCGACCGTCGGTTCGCCGACGAGCGGATGGTCCGGCGCGACCACGGCGACGAGCCGGTCACGGGCGAGTTCGCGGGCGGCGACACCGCGGGGTCGCGCGGTGGTCGGCAACCCGAGGAAGGCCACGTCGATGGCTCCCTGCTCGACCTGATCGACGAGATCCTCGCTCGCGCCCACCCGCAGGCCGATGCGCACGTGCGGGTGCAGCTTGCGGAATTCGCGCAGCGCGCCGGGGACGTCGACGGCGGCGACGGTGGGGATCAGGCCGACGGCGAGCCGCCCGCGCACCTCGCCGACGGCCGCGGCGACCTCGGCGGCCGCGCGCTCGGCGGCGTCCAGGCACTGGCGGGCGGCCGGGAGGAAAGCCGCGCCTGCCGGAGTCAGCCGCACTCGGCGGCTGGTGCGCTCGAACAGTCGTGCGCCGAGTTCCCTTTCCAGGCGGCCGATTTGGTGACTGAGGGCGGACTGGACGACCAGGCACCGTGCGGCGGCGCGGGTGAAGCTGTTCGTCTCGGCGACGGCGACGACATAGCGCAACTGCTGAAGCTCCATGGATCAATCGTGAATCACGATCTATGGAGTGACAAACATGTGTTGGATTCATCAATCGATCTCGGCTGAGATCGTGAGTATGAAAAGTCCAGCAGCGCAGCGGGTTCCCGATCCACCCACCCGGGAAAGGACGTCTCGATGAAGATCGCCGTCGACGGAGCCGCGGACGAGAGGCCGATGAGATGAAGCGTGCACTCGGTACGGCGGCCGCGCTGGTCTGCCTCGGAGGGACCGTGCTGGCACCCGCGCACCGGGCGGTGGCGGACAGCCCGGTGTTCCCCGCCACGATCGCCCTGCCTGCCGGATTCCGTCCGGAGGGCATCGCGATCGGTGCGCTGCCGGTGGCCTATTTCGGTTCCATGGCCGATGGTTCCATCTATCGCGTCGACTTGGTGACCGGGCACGGTGACCTGCTGAGCCGCGGCCCGGGGACGCAGGCGCTGGGCCTGCGGCTCGATCACCGCAGTCGCCTGTTCGTCGCGGGCGGCACCGGCGGTGACGTCCGAATCGTGGACGCCTGGACGGGCGCGGTGCTGGCGAACTACCAACTGGCAACCCCGCCGGACACTTTCGTCAACGATGTGGTGTTCACGCCGTCGGGCGCGTGGTTCACCGACTCGCGCGCGCCCGTGCTGTATCACTTGCCCATCGGGCCGGACGGTAAGTTGCCCGCGCCCGAGGAGGTGGTTCGGCTCCCGCTGACCGGTGACCTCACCTACGTGCCGAACGCGTTCAACGCCAACGGCATCGCGCGCACGCCCGATGGCACCGGCCTGATCGTCGTGCAGTCGGTGACCGGACGTCTGTTCCGCGTCGACCCCGCGACAGGCGAGGCGCGCCACGTCGACCTCGGTGGCGAGGAGCTGCCCGACGGCGACGGACTGCTCCTGGACGGCAGCACACTGTATGTCGTCCAGAACCGGCGCAATGCGATCGCCGTGATCGCCCTCGATCCCGAGGGCACGAAGGGCACGCTGGTACGGCGAATCATCGACCCGCGCTTCGACGTACCGGCCACTGTCGCCGCGTTCGCGGGTCGGTTGTACCTGCCGAACGCTCGCTTCGACACCCCGCCCGAGCCGACCACGCCCTACACCGCTGTCGCGGTAGACTGCCTCGCTGAGATGGTGTCCGGATCCCGTGCGGCTCAGCGCAATACGTACCGGCTGGTGGGAACGACATCGATGTCGCGGTCGGCGCCGAACGCGGCCACGCTGGTCATCATGCGCTGAATGCGCCGGTTCAGTTCGGCATCGTCGCCGCCGCTGCCGTAGAAGGCGTGCGGGTCGCGCAGCGCCTCCAGGGGGAACAGTTCCTCGACCACCGCGGTGATGTCCGGGGCGGTGTCGGTGACCGCCTCGAGGACGCGATTCTGCACGTAGCCGAAGGTGGCCTGGGTGGCGATGGCGACCTCGGTGTGGCGGTTGCGCCAATGATCGAGCCATTCGCCGTACGGCAGTTCCGGCGGCCTGCGCAGGAACGCGACATTGGCCAGCCCCGGGGTGCGCTCGCCGATCGGCACCGGAGGCGGCGGCAGCGGCGTCCTGACCTCGACCCGCCACCCCTCGCACCGTTCGGCGACGCCTCCGAGCGTGGCGAGCACGGCGGCGCGGTCGCAGCCGGTCGAGGACGAGAGGGCGAGGACCGCGTCGATCGGCGCGTCGAAGGTCGTCAACCGGAGCATCGCCCCGGCCACGTCGGCGTCGGCGATGTTCAGCCGCACGGATTCGACGCCCGCCGCGACCAACTGCCGCGTCAGCGCCGCGTCCCGCAGATCGCCGACACCCCAGAGCGCGAAGATCAGATCCTCCGGCACCGCACCACCACCTTGTAGAACAGGTTCCAGTACGGCGAGTGTAGGCGGCGCGAGGGCTCAGCGCGGCAGCAGGGTGATGCGGGCGTTCTCGGCCGGGCTGAGACCGGTGTGGTAACGGCGTGGCGGTTCGATGGGCCCGGACGCGGCCTGGATGCGACGCTGCTCGAGCACGGTGCGGAACAGGATGCGGGCTTCCACGAGGGCGAACTGCGCGCCAAGGCACCGATGCGCGCCCGCGCCGAAGGTCAGCCAGGTCTGGCCGTTCGGTCGCTCGTCGAGAAAGCGTTCGGGGCGGAAGACCATCGGATCCGGGTAATGCCTGGGTGATTCGTGAATGAGCAGGATCGGCACGATGACGATGGCGCCCTTGGGAATACGGATTCCGTTGAGCACGGTGTCGCGGAGGGCGCGCCGCCCGGTGAACGGGGAGACCGGGCGCAACCGCATCGTCTCGGCGACCACGGCGTCGAGGTATGCGTCGAGCCGCTCCCCGTCGCCCGCGTCGGCCGCCGCGTCCAGTTCGGCCATGGCCTGCGGGTGGCCCGCCAGCATGGCGGCGATCCAGCCGAGGGTGATGGCGGTGGTCTCGTAGGCGCCCAGCAGGACGCCGCGCATGTTGCGGGCCAGCGCGGCGTCGTCGTGCTGATCGAGTTCGGTGCCGACGTACCGGGACAGCACGTCTTTCCGGTCGCTCCGATCGCCGGGTTCGGCGCGGCGCGCGGCGATCTCCTCGATGATCACGGCGTCGACCTCGGCTTGGCGGCGACGCAGCGGCGGGTAGGGCAGCGTGTAGCCGCCGATCAGCGGCGTGAGCAAGGTGACGGCGAGGAAACCGCGACTTTCGATCTCCCCGAACCATTGGCTCACGGCCTGCTTCAGCCGATCCCGGCGGGCGGGCGCCACATCGCCGAAGACGACCGCGAGCAGCACGCCGATGGCAAGGTCGTAGCCCGCCTTCAGGAACTCGAACGGCTCACCGACCGGCCAGCGCGGCAGTTCGCGCTGGACCACCTCCACCATGAGCTCTTCGTAGGATCGAAGCGCCTTGCTCTGGAACGGCGGAGCGAACAGCCGTCGTTCGCGGCGGTGCTCGTCGCCGTCGAGGAAGATCAACGTCTGCTTGCCGAACATCGCGTCGTGGCTGGAGAACCGGCTCAGCACTTGGCCGACCGAGAAGTCGTCGTGGTTGGCGAAAAGCTCTCGCACATCGTCCATGTCGTGGGTGACCAGCATGTCCGGGAATCCCGGCGGCGAGAAGACGAACCGTTCCCCGAGCTGAAGCAAGGGGGAACGGTGGGTGCCGGGCCGCATCAGTCCACCGATCTGCCCGAGGTGGCGGGTACGTAGCAAGGGGAGATCACGCAGCGATACCGGAGTGTGCGACACGCAGCCATCCTGATCGCTGTCCCGGCGAGATGCAAACATGAAATAGTCGCGGGCGCAAAGAGAGTCGAGCATTCGGTGCCCCCATTTCTGGGGGCTCGGCGCGCTGGATTCGATCTTGATAGCCCCGGCACGGGGTGCCACGACGGCTATATTGTGGGCGCTGTCGGTCACAACGCACCGCCCGTCGCTCCTCGTCCATCCAGGGGTAGCGGGATCGGTTGGATCTCGGGTCACATCACCGTTAGAGGAAGTTAGTTCGTGCTAAACACTTTCGTCGAGACACTCGTCGCTCAGGCCGAGAACCGGCCGGGCGATGTGGTGTATCGATTTTTGGACAGCGGTGATGTCGACGGTGTCGTCCGCGCAATGTCGTACGCCGAGCTGGGTATCCGCGCGCGGGCCATCGGCGCCGCGCTCCAGGACTCGACGCCGCGGCGCGCGTTGTTGCTGTACCCGGCGGGACCGGAGTTCGCCGAGGCGTTCTTCGGGTGCCTGGCGGCAGGCGTTGTCGCCGTCCCCGCGCCGCTGCCCGAATGGGAGAACCGGTCGCTGCGCAGGCTGCGGCGGATGGTGGCGCACGCCGAGGTCGATGTGGTGCTGGCGCCGCGGCGGGTCGTCGCCGACGCGGCCGCGCTCTGCGCGGAGATTCCCGAACTGGCGGGCGTGCGATGGCTGGGAACCGACGAGATCGAGGGCGATCTCGCAACGCGGTGGCGGGAGCCGGATCTCGGCCCGGATTCGGTCGCGTTCATCCAGTACACCTCCGGCTCGACCAGCGCGCCGCGCGGCGTACTGCTCACCCACGGAAATCTGCTGCACAACCAGGCGGCGATCGCCACGGGACTCGGACACGACCGGGCGTTGGCCGAGTCGTGGGACGGGGCGCTGTTCGCCAGCTGGCTGCCGATGTACCACGACATGGGGCTCATCGCGCCGCTGCTGCACACGGTCTATCTCGGCGGGAATTCGGTGCTGATGTCGCCGCTGCACTTCCTGCAACGTCCGGAACGGTGGCTACAGGCGATCTCCACCTACCGCGCCCACACCAGCGGCGGCCCCAACTTCGCCTACGAGCTGTGTGTGCGCCGCGTCGCGCCGGAGCAGATCGATCGGCTCGACCTGAGCCGGTGGCGGGTGGCGTTCAACGGTTCCGAACCGGTGCGGGCCGCGACGGTGCGGCGGTTCACCGACACCTTCGGCAGGGCCGGGTTCCGCGCCGAAACGCACCAGCCGGTCTACGGGTTGGCCGAGGCCACCCTGATCGTGACCGCGCCCGCCACCGCCACGCCGCCGTCGTTCCTCGACGCCGCGAGCCGTGCCACCGACGGACACCCCACGCGCGCAACCGAGTTGGTCGGCGTCGGGCACGCATCCGAGGGGATCTCGATCGCGGTCGTCGACCCCGAGAGCGGCGCCGAACGCGCCGCCGGGGCGGAAGGCGAGATCTGGGTCGCAGGCGACAGCGTGGCCGCCGGATATTTCCGCGACGACCAGGCCACCGCCGAGGTGTTCGGGGCGCGGCTGCCCGGAGACGACCGTCGCTTCCTGCGCACCGGTGATCTGGGATTCCTCTCCGGCGGAGAGCTTTTCGTCACCGGCCGACGCAAGGATCTGCTGATCGTCGACGGCCGCAACCACTATCCGCAGGACATCGAGGAGACCGTCGAAGCGGCGCACGACGCCGTCCGTGCCGGATGCGTCGCCGCCTTCTCCGTGGACGTCGGGGTGGACGGGGAACAGCCTGTGGTGGTGGCCGAGGTGCGCGGCGAGGATCCCGGCGAGCAGGCCGCGATCGAGGGCTCCGTCCGCGCCGCGGTGGCGGCCGACCACGGGATCGGCCTCGCGGCGGTGCTGCTGATCCGGCCGGGAACCATCTTCAAGACCAGCAGCGGGAAGATTCAGCGTTCGGCGTGCCGGGCGGCCTATCTGTCCGGCGAATTGCTCGCGCTGCTCGCGGGCCCGGTGCGATCGCCGGAGGACGAGCTGGACGACTACGACGCGGAGCCCGAGACCGTGCGGCCGGAGACCGCCGAGCCCGCGGCGGGGTCCGCGGCGCAGCCCTCCGCGGAGGCGATCCGATCCTGGCTGGTGACGGCGATCGCCCGGCAGGCCGCGCTGGATCCGGAACGCATCGACGCGCATCGTCCGATGGTCGAATTCGGTTTGGGCTCGGCCGATCTGGTCGAGATGGTGGTCGACCTGTCGGATTTCGTCGGGCGCTTCCTCGACACCAACCTGCTGTTCGACCATCCCACGATCGACGGGGTGGCCACGGCACTGGCCCCCGACCCGTCGCACGATCCGGCTGCGGCGAGTGCCGCCGAGGCCGAGGCCGCTCCCGGCGACGACGCGGACGACGACGCGATCGCGATCCTCTCGATGTCCTGCCGTTTCCCGGGCGCCGCGGATTCGCCCGAGGCGCTGTGGCGGCTGTTGGACGGCAACGGTGACGCGCTCACCGAGGTGCCCGCGGGCCGCTGGGACATCGACGGACTGTACGACCCGGACATCTCCGCGCCCGGCAAGGCGTACACCTTCCGCGGCGGATACGTCGACGGCATCGACCGTTTCGACGCCGCGTTCTTCGGCATCGGCCCGCGCGAGGCCGCCGTGATGGATCCGCAGCAGCGCGTCATGTTGCAGCTCGGGTGGGAGGCGATCGAGCGGTCGGGTCGCGATCCGCGCACCCTCCACGGCAGCGCGACCGGCGTCTATCTCGGCGTGTACAGCACCGGCTATCTGGCCGACGTCGCGCCGGAACAGCTGAACGGCCAAGTCGGAACCGGACTCTCGCCGAGCGTCGCGTCCGGCCGGATCGCCTACACGCTAGGGCTGCACGGCCCGGCGGTCACCCTGGACACGGCCTGCTCCTCGTCGATCGTCGCGGTGCACCTGGCGATGCAGGCACTGCGCGCGGGGGAGTGCGACCTCGCCTTGGCGGGCGGCGCCACGCTGTTGATGTCGCCGACCGCCCACATCGAACTGAGCAGGCTCGGTGTGCTGTCGCCGACGGGCCGGTGTGCGCCGTTCTCCACCGACGCCGACGGCACGGTGTGGGCCGAGGGCGCCGGTCTGCTGCTGTTGAAGCGTCTCGGGGACGCCCGCCGCGACGGAGACCGGGTGCTCGCGGTCATTCGCGGTTCCGCCGTCAACCAGGACGGCCGCAGCCAGGGTCTGAGCGCGCCGAACGGCGCGGCCCAGGAACAGGTGCTGCGCTCGGCGCTGCGAGTCTCGGGTCTGGCGCCGCACGATATCGACTATGTCGAAGCGCACGGCACGGGGACGGCGCTCGGCGACCCGATCGAGGCGCGCGCCTTGGCGCGAGTGTTCGGACCCGGCCGCGATCCGCAGCGGCCGCTCGGCATCGGATCGCTGAAATCCAATGTGGGGCACACCCAGGCCGCCGCGGGCGTGGGCAGCATCGTCAAACTCGTGCTGGCGCTGCACCACGAACGCATCCCGGCCACACTGAATGTGGGAGTGCCGTCGCCGCAGGTCGATTGGGCGAGCAGCGGTCTGGCGGTGCAGGCCGAGCCGATGCCGTGGCGGCGCGGCGACCGGCCGCGCCGTGCCGGGGTGAGCGCCTTCGGGCTCAGCGGCACCAACGCGCACCTGATCCTCGAGGAGGCGCCACCCGAGCCCACGGCCGCGCCGGAGCCGGCGAGCGAGGACCGAAGGGTGGCGCTGCTGCCGATTTCGGCCCGCAGTCAGGCATCGCTGCACGGTCAGGCCGAACGGCTGCTCGATCTGGTGCTGGCCGAGCCGAGCTTGCGGCCGGGACCGGTCGCTCGCGCACTGGCATTGCAGCGCACCCAGTTCGAGCGTCGTGCCGTCGTGGTGGCGGGCGACCGGGACGAGATGGTCGGCGCGCTGGGCGATCTGGTGGACGGCCGGTCGTCGGCGAACGCCGTCGTCGGCTCCGGCCCGGTGCTCACCAACGCCAAGACCGCGTTCGTCTTCCCCGGACAGGGCACACAGTGGATCGGCATGGCGCGCGACATGCTCGCAGGCTCCGCGGAGTTCCGCGCCGAATTCGAACAGTGCGACAAGGCTTACGGCACACATATCGGCTGGTCGCTGGTGGACCGGCTGAACACCATGACTGCCGCCGACCTCGCCGACTTCCCCGTCGTGCAGCCGCTGCTGTTCGCGACCATGGCCGCGCTCGCGGCCACCTGGCGGGCCGCGGGCGTCACCCCGGACGCGGTCGTCGGCCACAGCCAGGGCGAGATCGCCGCCGCCTACTGCGCCGGTGTCATCGAATTGAGCGATGCCGCACGGATCGTCGTCACGCGCAGCCGCCTGATGCAGGGCATTACCGAACCGGGCGCGATGGCGATGATCGGCCTGCCCGAGGCCGAGGTGCGCGGGCGGCTGGCGGATGTCGACGGCCGGGTGTCGATCGCGGCGGTGAACGTGCCGCGTTCGACGATCGTGGCGGGCGAGCAGGCGGCGGTGGAGGAACTGCTCGCCGAGCTGGACCGCGCGGGAATCTACACCCGGCTCGGCGCGGCCGGTCCCGGATTCGCGGGGCACTGCGGGCTGATCGAGTCCATCCGCGATCCACTGACCGCCGCGCTGGCCGACCTTACCGCGGATTCGCCCGCCACGCAGTGGTATTCGACGGTCTCGGGCGAGCCGATGACGGCCGAACCGATCGAACCCGGCTACTGGTACCGGAACGCGCGGGAGACCGTGCGGTTCGCGGCCACGATCGAGCGCATGATCGCCGACGGGTTCCGCTACTTCGTCGAACTCGGCGTGCACCCCTCGCTGACCGCGGCCGTGCAGGCCGTGTCGGAGGAGCTCGGGCGCGAGGTGGTGGCCGTCGGTTCGCTGGTGCGTGACCAGGACGGACCCACCTGCCTGGCCAGGGCGCAGGCCGAACTGTACGTCGCGGGCCACGAACTCGACTGGACCCGGCTGGTTCCCGACCACGGGCGGGTCCACCTGCCCACCTATGCCTTCGACGAACGGCGCTTCTGGACCGACCCCGTCCACCGCGACTCCGGGTCGCTCGGGCTCCAGGATGTCGCCCATCCCATTCTGGGCGCCGGTGTGCCGCAGCCGGATTCGGACGGCCTCACGCTGACCGGACGGCTTTCGCGCACGCAGCAGCCGTGGGTGGTCGATCACGCCGGACCGAACGCGGTGCTCGTTCCCGGCGCGGCGCTGGTCGAACTGGCCGTTCGCGCCGGTGACGAGGTGGGCAGCCCGGTGCTGCGTGAGCTGGTGTTGCGCGCGCCGATGCTCGTGCCCGAGCGCGGAGCTTTGCAGATCCAGACAGTCGTCGGCGGCGCGGACGACCGAGACCGCCGTACCGTGCGCGTCTACGCCCGCGCCGAGCACGACCCGGACGCCCAGTGGACGCTCCACGCCGACGGGGCGCTGGCCGCGGAATCCGAACCTGTTCCCGCACAAGTCGATTTCTCGGCGTGGCCGCCCGCGGACGCGGTTCGCGTCGACGTCGACGACCTGTACGCGACGCTGTTCGCGCGCGGGCATCACTACGGTCCGCTGTTCCGGGCGATGCGAGCGGCGTGGCGACGCGATGACGACATCTTCGTCGAGGTCGAACTCGCCGAAGCCGCCCACGGCGATGCCGCGAGATTCGGCATCCATCCGGCGCTGCTGGACGCCGCGTTGCACGCCACCGCACTGTTCGCCGCCGACGGCGCGAATGCCCTGCTGCCTTTCGTGTGGACCGATGTCACGCTGTGGGCCTCCGCCGCCACCGCGCTGCGCGTCCGGCTCACCCGGTCGGGATCCGACGCCGTCAGCGTGTTCGCGACCGACCGCACCGGACAGCCCGTGGTGTCGGTGGGTTCGGTGCTGTCGCGGCCGGTGGCCGCCGCGCAGTGGGACGCCGCCGCGCTCGCGCCCGCGTACCGTCGGCTGTTCCGGATGGAGTGGTCGGAGCTCCCGCTGCCCGTCCCGGACCGGACGCTCACGGTGGGCGAGTGGAATCCCGCCGCCCGCGAGGTCCGCGATGTGATCGTGCTGCGGGCGTCCGAAGGCGATGCACCGAGCCAGGTGCACGACGCCGCCCAGCAGACCCTGGCCGCGCTCCAAACGCTGTTGGCCGACCATCGATTCGAGCGGTCGAGGCTGGTCGTGCGCACCCACCGAGCGGTGACGCTGCTCGGCGAGGACAGCCCGGACCCGGCGGGCGCGGTCGTGTGGGGACTGGTGCGCTCCGCGCAGTCGGAGAATCCCGGCCGGATCACGCTGATCGATGCGGCCGACGGTGACGTGGACGTCGTCGCGCTCCTCGCCGCGGAAGAACCGCAGCTCGCCGTGCGAAACGGAGTGGCATTCGCGCCGCGGCTGACTCGGCTGCCCGAGGCGGCATGGCGCGCGCCGGAAGGCCGGGTGTCGCTCGGGGACGGGGCCGTGCTCATCACCGGCGCGCCCGGCAGGCTCGGTTCCGCGCTGGCCCGGCACCTGGCCGACGCCTACGATGCCAGAGATCTGGTGCTGGTCAGCCGCCGCGGTATCGACGGCCCCGGTGGCGTCGCGCTGCGGGACGAGCTGGAAAGCCGCGGTGTGCGTGTGCGATTCGCGCGCTGCGACATCGCCGACCGGTCGGCGCTGGCGCGGTTGCTCGACGGGCTGCCGCTGGCCGGTGTGGTGCACGCGGCGTGCGTCCTGGACGACAGCACGTTCGGCGCGTTGACCGCCGAGCAGCTCGACGCCGTGCTACGGCCGAAAGTCGATGCGGCACACCATCTGCACGAGCTGACCGCCGACCGGGAGCTGTCCATGTTCGTGCTGTTCTCCGCTGCGGGCGGCCTGTTCGGCACGCCAGGCCAAGCCAATTACGCGGCGGCCAACGCCTATCTCGACGCGCTGGCGCTGCGTCGCCGCGCACGCGGACTCCCAGCCCAGTCGCTGGCCTGGGGCGCGTGGGAGGTCGACATGCACGACCAGATGGCGCAGGCCGACATCCGGCGGATCGCGCGCGCGGGCGTCCGCGCGTTCTCGGTGCCCGAGGGCATGGCCTGTTTCGACGCCGCCCTGCGAGTCGGTGACCCGCTGCTGGTGCCCTTGCTGCTCGACACCGGCGTGCTGCGCCGTGCGCCCGCGGTCCCGCCGCTACTGCGCGGGCTCGTGCGCCGCGCGCCCCGGCGGGCGGTGGCCGACCGCGCGACCGTCGACGCGGCGGCGGGTTCGCGCTTCGCCGAACGAGTGCGGGCCGTGCCGCGCGCCGAGGCCAGCGCGCTGGCCCTCGCCGCCCTCGTCGAGTGGACCGGGGAGGTGCTCGGCCACGCGGGCAGCGAAACGGTCGCGGCCGAGCAGACCTTCCAGAGCCTCGGTCTCGACTCCCTGATGGCGGTGGAACTGCGCAACAAGGTGCGCGAGCACACCGGAATCTCGGTGCCGCTCGGCACGATCCTCGCCGAGCAGAGTCTCGCCGACCTCGCCGATCATCTCGTCGGCGAGGTGGTGCGGCAGGCCGACGCCGGGGGCTCCGCCGCGGTCGCCGCCGAGGCTCCCGAGGTGGAGGTGCTGCCGGTCACCCGGGACATGATGCGCCTGCTGCGCACCGAGCAACTCGGCATCCCGAGCGCCGCGCAGACGGGCGGCGTCGCCGTGCGGCTGACCGCGCGGGTCACCAGGCCGCGGCTGGACGAGGCGCTGGCGCGGCTGGCCCGCAGGCATGCGGCGTTGCGCACCACCATCCGGTCGAGTGACGAGCACGGGCGGCAGCTGGAGATCCGTCGGGAGCCGGGCACATCGGCCGGTTGGCGCGACCTGAAACGGCTCGACGACACCGTGGTGCAGCAGCGTTTCGCGGAGCTGATGGCGCGGCCGTTCGATCTGGCGACGGGCCCGCTGTGGCGCTTCGAACTGCTGAACGCCGAATCCGGCGGTCAGGCACTGCTTTTCGGCGCGCACCACAGCATGAGCGATGTGCAGTCGATGCTGCTGGTCGCCGGTGAACTCGCCGCGGAACTGTCCGGCGCGGAGCTCGACGACGTCGTCACCAACCGTGACATGCATCAGCTGCTCGCCGCGCAGTCGAGCGGGCGCGACGACGCCGACGCCGAGAGTGCGAAAACGCGGTGGCGCGAGGCGTTCTCGGGCTCGCGCAGGCTCGACCTGACCATTGCGCATCCGCGTCCGGCCGCCCGCAGCTACGGCGCGGGGTCGGTGGCGCTCGACCTGCCCGCAGAATTGCACGACCGGGTCGCGGACCGCGCCCGCGACCTCGGCATCACCCCGGCCGCGGTGTTCCTCGGCGCGCTGACCATCCTGCTGGCCCGTCGTCAGCGGGTCGATCGGTTCGCGCTCGCGGTTCCGGTGGACACCCGCATGCACGCCGACGCGACTACCGCAGTCGGGTATTTCGGTGTGCCTGTGCCGTTCCCGGCGGCCGCGTCGGCCGGTGATCTCGTCGCCGACGTGCTGCGGCGCACCGGCGAGCGACTGCGGAATCTGCTCGCGCCCGGCGCGGGCTTCGCCGAGGTGCTCGCCGCGCTGGCCGCCGAGGGCCTCTACCGCGACAACGCGCCGATGATCGAGGTGTACTTCAACTACCTGCGCGCCAACTCCGCCGTCGCGCCGGCAGCGGTCGTTCCGGTGAGCACGGGCTACTCCGATCTGGACCTCATGGTCGCGGTGCTGCCCGATACCGGACAGGTGTGGTTCACCTACAACAGCGACATCATCGATGCGGGCGCCTGCGCCGAGTTCGGCGCCGAATACCTCGCGACGGTCGCCGCCGTCGTCGCCGACCCCGGGGCTTCGGCCCGACCGGAAACCGCTGGGCAGCAGCCGGTTCCCGGACTCCGCGCGGCGGTGGGCGCGACGTTCGCGCTCGGCAGGCTGCCCGAGCTGATGGCGGCGGCGTCGTCCGATGCCACGCCGATCACCGTCGCGGAGGCGCCCTACCATCATGTGCTGTCCTGCCTGCGCGACCCTTCGGGTGTGTTCGCGCAGCCGTCGACGGAATTGGGCATCGTGCTGCTGCGCGCGGCGGATCTGGAACGCTTCGGCGCGCTCGCCGACGACCAGCTCGCCGAGCTGGCCGCCGCGTTCCCCGCTGCCGTGCTCGAGGTGGCCGAACGCACGCACCGGCCGGTGATCGTGGGCATCCTGCCCTCGGCCCGCGCGGAGGAACGGTGGCTCGAATGGGAGCGGCTGGTCGCCGAACGCCTGCACGACAAGCCCGGCGTGGCGGTACTGGATGCGCAGGAGTGGACGCGCCGTCATCCGGTCGACCAGCCCTTCGACGATCGAACCGAGGTCCTGGCGCATCTGCCCTTCACGCCCGAATTCCAGGCGGCAGTGGCACTCACCGTCGTCGCGACCGCGGCCGACGCGACGGAGCCCGCGCCGAAGGTGATCGCCGTGGACGGCGACGACACCCTGTGGAGCGGAACGGCTGGCGAGATCGGTTCCGCCGCTGTGGCTTTCGACGAGCCACGCCGTGTGCTGGCGCGGCGGCTGCTGCACTGGCGCGACGCGGGAACGCTGCTGGTGCTGCTGACCAACAACGACGCCGATATCGTCGACGCGATCCTGGACCGGCCTGACAGCCCGCTGCGCCGTGAGCATTTCGCGGCCGTCTCCGCGGGGTGGGACGGCAAGCCGGAGCGGCTGGAGGAGGTCGCGAACACCCTGGGGCTCGGTCTCGACAGCTTCTGCTATCTCGACGACAACCCGGTCGAAGTGGCGCGTATGCGCGCGCGGCTGCCCGAGGTGCTGTCGGTGACATGTCCTCCCGGCGCGGAACTGGAGTCGTTCCTCACGCGGCTGTGGCCGGTGGTTCCGATCGCATCGACGGCCGAGGACCGCGCGCGGGCCGATTTCTACCGCCAGGATCGGGAGCGCGACAAGGCCCGCGCCACCGCGGAATTCGCCGCATTCCTCGCGGGGCTGAACCTCGAGGTCGCCATCGAGCCGCTGACCGAGGCCACCGCGGTGCGCGCCGAACAGCTCGTGCGGCGGACCAATCAGTTCACCCTCGCCACGGTCACTCACGAGGATCTCGACGGGTGGCGCGACGAGGGCGAGGTGTGGACGGCGACGGCGCGCGATCGCTTCGGCGACTACGGCCTGATCTCGGTGCTCGCGCTGCGGGCGGACGCGGACGTCCTCTGGATTCGCGGCTGGCAGCTCAGCTGCCGCGCCCTCGGCCGCGGCGTCGAGGAGCGGCTACTGAATTGGGTCGCCGATCGGGCCGACGCCCTCGGCTGCTCGACGGTGCGGATGTCGGTCGAGGGCTCGGGCCGCAACGAACCCGCCCGCCGACTGGCCACGCGGCTGGGCGGCAGAGCCTCGGAGGATGCGCGGCTGGAAGTCACCGCGACACCGGATCGTCTGCGGGAGTTCAGGTCCTGGGAAACCACGGCAGCCCATGGAGAAGAGGAGATGACTCGGTGACCGGTGCTGACGAACGGACGGCGGCCCGCAACCCGGCCGTCGACCGTCGCGTGCGCGGCGAAGCCCTCGAACGAGCCACCACCGGACTGGATGTCGCCGCCCTGCTGGCGCGCACGGGCGGCAACGGCGCTGCGCCGAGAGGCGAACCCCAGCACGGTGCGCGATCCATGGATGCCGAGGCAACCGGAGGAAACGGCGCGGCACAGCCGGACGAGTCCGGACCCGCCGCACCACCGAGGGACGCCGACGCTTTGGTCACGGCCGTGACCGCCGTGGCGAATCGGTTCACCGCGACGCCACTCGACGCCGACGCCGACTTCTTCGACGCGGGCGGCACCTCCCTCGCGGCGGTGGAATTCGTCGCGGCGCTGGCGCGCGAGCTGGATGTCCACCTGGATCTCGACACGGTGTTCTTCGACGCACGGCCCCGCAGGCTGGCGCAGCGCTGGCTGGCGGACCACCCGGAATCCGCACCGCCGCAGCCGAACGCGGAACCCGAGGCCGACACCGCCGACCTCGCACAGCTGTTCGCCGACCTCGTGGGCGCCGATCGGTTGCCGCTCGTCGCGGCGCCGGAACGGGTCGCACCGCGCCGCATCCTGCTGACCGGGGCCACTGGATTTCTGGGCAGTCATCTGCTGCTCGATCTCTTGCGCCACAGCCGAGCCCACGTGGTGTGCCTGGTCCGCGCCGACGACGACCACGACGCCACCCGACGGCTGGAAGACGCCGTCCGGCGCTTCGCGCTGCCGTGGTCGCGGGAGATACTGCGGCGCGTGACCCCGCTGGCGGGCGACCTGCGCAAGCCCCGGCTCGGTCTGTCCGACGAGCAATGGAAAACCCTCGCCGCGGACGTGGATTCCATCGTCAATGCCGGTGCCGCGGTGGACTTCCTGCGCGGCTACCCGTCGCTGCGCAGGACCAACGTGCTCGGCCCGCTGACCCTCGCGGAACTGGCCTGCACCGACCGGCCCAAACCGCTGCACCACATCTCGTCGCTGGCGGTGTTCAACGGAACGGACGCGGCCACCCTGGGTGAGGACGACCCGACCGCGCACGTCGCCGCGCTGCCCATCGGATACGACCGATCCAAATGGGCCGCCGAGGCCGCGTTGCGCCGCGCGGGCGAACACGGACTCGTGGTGACCATCCTTCGTCCCGGCGGCATCGGCAGCCACCCGGAGACCGGCGCACACAATCCGCGTGACCTCAACGCCGGAATCACCGCGGCGCTGATGCGATTTCGCACCGCGCCGGGCTTCCGGTACCTCAACGCCGCGCCGGTGGACTGGGTCAGCCGGGTGACCGCGGAGATCGTCGGCACGCCGAGCGCCTGGGGTCACACCTATCACCTCACGGGTGCGCCCACCTCGCTCGATCAGGTGGTCGCCGAAACCACGCTGGGCGGCATGGGTCTTCGCGTGCAGCACTGGGAGCAGTGGTGCGACGACGTGGTCCGCGCGATCCGCGAAGAACCGGTACCGGAACTGGAGTCGCTGGCGCAGGTTTTGCAAAGCCCCGTCGCCCGGCGTCAGCTGGCGGCGATGGTGACCGCGCCGCCCGCCTCGGCCACCCGGACCGAGGCGTTCGTCTCCGCCAACGGCCTGCCCGCGCCCGCGGCGTCCGGCCCGGCGGCCCGCAGCCGGATGCTCGCGGCCATGGCGGGCGTCGGCCCGCAGCCGGGTGACGAGCCCTATCTGCGATTCGACGAAACACTCGCCGGGACAGTCGGTCCGGTCGGCGAGACCGCCGACCTCCCGTGCGATCTGCGGCTGACACTGTCCGTCGCGAGCGGCGCGCAGGTGTTCACCGCACGCACGCTCGACGTCACCGGCGAGCTCACCTGCGCTCGGTTGCACGACGAGCCGCTCACCGTCGAAGGCACGGCGACCGTCCGGCCGCACGACGGGATTCCGCTGCGTCACGAGGTGCGGCATCCGCTCATGCACTACCGCCTGACCCTGCGTGATTCTTCCGGCGGCGCGTGGTGGCTGGAGGGATACAAGTTCGCCGCGGCGCGCAGGCGTTTCGTCCGGCAGCTCGGCACGCAGGTTCTCGAGATCGGCCGCGCCGGGGAACCCGCGTCGTACCGCGGCGAAGTCGCCGTGCCCATGCACACCTACTTGCCCGACCAGATCGACGGCATCCGGATCGATCCACGACTGCCCGAACGGCAGCGGCGCCTGGCGAAACTGCTGTGGCTCAGCTGGTTCGGCGGCCAGCTCGGCAAAGGGTTGATGGAACCGATGCTCCGGGTCGGAATCGACCTGCTGGATCTGCGCCGGGCCGCGCGTAAGGAGCACCGCCGATGAACCTGCGATCCACCGCGACGGAAACCGGTGCCGCGGAGACGATTTCCTTCCGCACGGCCGACGGCGTCGACCTCGGCCTGCGCCGTGTCGGTCCTGCGGACGGTCCCGCGGTGCTGCTGGTGCACGGGCACGGGGTGTCGTCGGAGATGTTCGCGCTCTCCGAGATCCGGAACGTCACCGATGTCCTGGCCGACGCCGGTTACCAGTCGTGGCTGCTCGACTGGCGCGGCAGTTGCCGCCTGCCGTACAACGAATCCGGCCCGCCCTACACCTTCGACGATGTCGCGCTCTACGACCTGCCCGCGGCGGTCGCGCAGATCAGGGCCCGAATCGGCGACCGTCCGCTGTTCGTCGTCGCGCACTGCATCGGTGCGCTGGCCCTCTCGCTGAGCATGACGGCCGGACTGCTGCCCGGACTCGCGGGCGTGGTCGCGCAGGGCGTTTTCCTCACGCCCAAGGTCAGCACGTCGGCGCGGCTGCGCGTGCTGCTCGGCAGTGAGCTGCTCGGCTCGCGGGTCGGCCACATCGAATCCGACTTCCGCAAGGTGGGGCTCTGGTCCCGGCGCACCTTGCTCTACGCCGCGCTGTCCCGCAAAGGCGACTGCCCCGACCCGACCTGCCGCATGGTGCAGCACGGCTGGGGGATGGGCGCCAAGCTGTTCGAGCACGACCATCTGGATTCGCGCACGCACGATCGGCTGGCCGAATTGTTCGGCGCGATACCGCTTTCGGTGTTGCCGCACCTGCGGCAGATGGAACTCGCGCACGCGGTGGTGCGGTGGAACGTCGACGACGAGCGCTACGCGGCGCTGCCGGAGAACGCGCTCGACCACGCCGATCGCATCGACTGCCCCGTGCTGCTGCTGTCCGGCAGCCGTAACGAGGCGTGGCTCGATTCCAACAAGCTGTGTTACGAGGTGCTTTCGGCGCGCAATCCGGGAACCGATGTCCGCTACACCGAGATTCCCTCCTACGGCCACCTCGACACGTTCATCGGGCGTGGCGCGGCGCTGGACGTGTTCGGGCACATCGTCGATTTCCTCGACGAGACGTCAGCTCGGTTGGCGTAGTGGCAGACCGGCGCTGCGGTAGATGGCATCGATGACGGACATGGTGGCGACGGCGTCGCCCGGCGCGGTGGCCACCGGCTCGCCGCGCAGCACCGCGGCGGCGAAGGCGTCGAGTTGATAGTCGTAGGAGGTCCGATGCGCGAAACGCCGCACCCGCCTGCCGCGCTCCGAGCGGACCGCGAGCAGATGTCCCAGATGCGGCAGCACCGGATTGATCAGCCGCATCCGGCCGCGGTCCCCGACGACGGTGGCGCCGACGCGCAGCACGTCGGCCGACCACATCGAGCACCGGATGTGGCCGGTGTGCCCGGAAGGGAAGCGCAGGTCGGCGGTCATCGCCCGGTCGATCCGGGATTCGCGCAGCTTCGCCCGCGCCGTGACCACTTCCGGGTCCTCCCCGCCCAGCACGCGGGCCATGTGCACGGCGTAGCAGCCCGCGTCCATCAGGGCGCCGCCCGCGAGGGCGTAGTCGTAGCGGATGTCGGAGAACTTCGGCAGCGGAAAGCACAGCGCGGCCTCCACGCGCCGCAGTGTTCCGAGTTCGCCGGACGCGATGATCTCCTCGGCGGCCGACATCAGCGGGTGATAGCGGTAGTGGAAGGCCTCCATCACGACGCGATCGGAATCGCTTGCCAGCGCGGCGATCTCACGCGCCTCGGCGGCGTTGGCCGTGAACGGCTTCTCGCACAGCACATGTTTTCCCGCCGCCACGGCGGCCCGGGTCCAGCGGCCGTGCAAGCCGTTCGGCAGCGGAATGTAGACCGCGTCGAGATCGGGCGCCTCGATCAGCGCCCGATAGCTGTCATAGATATGCGGAATACCGTGCTTGCGCGCGAATTGCTCCGCGCGCGACCGATCCCGCGCGGCCACCGCGGCGACGACGACCTCCGAGCTGCGCGCTGCCGGCGCGATCAGGGACGCGGGCGCGATGCGGGCCGCGCCGAGGATGCCGATGCGGAGCCCGGAGCGCAGGTGGTCGGTCACCAGCAGACATTAACATCGGCCGCACCGCGACCGGTCCGCCGCGACGGCCGGGCGAATTCCGAATGCGGACGAACGACAGCAGATCACGAGCGAAAGTCGAGAGTATGCGTATCGCATTGTTGACGGCGGGAACCCGGGGCGATCATCAGCCGTATCTGGCACTGGCGGACGAATTCCGTTCGCGCGGGCACGATGTCGAGATGACCGCCACCGAGAACTACGCCGACGTGGTGCGGCGGTCGGGCTTCGAGCCGCACGTCATCCCGTTCAACTCCGCGGAACTGCTGGAGTCGCCCGCCGCCAAACGCGCCCTGTCCTCCGGTAAGACGCTGCCGTTCGTCCGGATCATGCTGGACACGGTCAAGATCATGGCGGGCGAGCGCGGGGAACGGATGCACGAGGCGCTCAGCGGCGCGTGCGAGTCGGCGGATGTGATCGTCTCGTGCGCCTCGACCCTGCCCTGGGCGATGGAACGCGGGGAGAAGTACGGACAGACCGTGGTGGGCTGTCTGCCGTATCCGCTCGAGCGCACCACGGAGTTCCCGTCGTCGTTCATGGTCAAGCACATGATTTCGTCGCCGCGACTGCGGTTGGCCAGCTACTCGGGCTTCGAGATGGCCTACGGCCTGGCGTATCGCCGGGTGGATCGGCGGGTGCGCGCGATGATGGAGTTGCCGGGCAAGCCACGGAATCCGTTCCGGCGCATGCGCGAGGACGGTATTCCGCTGGTGCACATGGTGAGTCCGGTGCTGTTGCCGAAACCCGGCGACTGGCCGGACCGGTCGACCGTGGTCGGTGCGCCGATTCTGCCCGCCCGGCTGCGCGAGGCGTGGGGCGAGGCGGTGGTCGATCCGGCGTTGTCCGCGTGGCTCGACGAGGGCGAGCCGCCGATCTACTTCTGCATGACCGGGATGCCGATCCTCGATCCCACCGGATGCTGCGAGCTGATCGCCGCCGTCTGCCGCAGGCTGGGGGCCCGCGCCCTGGTGACCGTGCGCGGGGAGGGGTTTCCGCGCGGCATCGGGTACGACCGGCGATTGTTCGTGCTGGATTCCTTCGACTACGACCGCGTCCTGCCGCGGTGCCGCGCGGTCGTGCACCACGGCGGCAGCGGCAACACCCACGATGTGCTGCGCGCGGGCCTGCCCGCGGTGGTGATCGGCGTGCACAGCGACCAGTTCTTCTACGGCTGGCGCATTTCGGCGCTCGGCATCGGGGCCGATTTCCCGTATCCGTCGCTGACCGAGGACCGGCTGCACGACGCGCTGGTCCGGGCGTTGACACCCGAGGCGGGCAGGCGGGCGGCAGAACTCGGGCGCGCGGTCTCCGCCGAGAACGGGGTCCGCGCCACGGCGGACGCGGTGGAACGCCTGGTCGTCTCGGCATCGGCTTGAGCTGTGGGCGATTCCGTGCACGTCGCGATCTTCACCGACTTCCACCCGGCCACCCTGGGCGGCGTCCAAACCGCGATGCGGTCGCTCTGCGGCGGCCTGCGGCGGCTCGGCCATCGGGTGACCGTATTCTGCCCTCCCGCACCGGGTTCCGTGACATCGGACGCCGATACGGTGGTGCTCGCCGCGCTGCCGGTCGCGATGTCGAACGGGCTGCCGGTCGTCCTGCCGACCCGGGCCACTCGGCGCACGATCGATGCCGCTTTCGCCGAGCGCGGTCCGATCGACATCGTGCACGCGCTGACGACCTACGGCTGCGGTATCTCCGGCGCACGCGCCGCGCGCAGGCACGGCATTCCGGTCGTCCAGACCATGCAGAGCCGTGACGACACGGTCATCGCGCAGTATTCGCCCGCGCCGTATCTGTCCGCGTTGACCATGCGTTGGGTGCACGGTTGGTTCGTGCCGTTGCGCGGGCGACCGCCGTCCGTCGGTGACGGCCGGATCGCCCGGCTCGCCTGGCGTCCGCTGATCGCGCAGGCACAGGCGGCCGATCGGGTGATCGTGCCGACCCGGCACTTCGCCCGTCGCGTCGCCGCGCACGGCGTGGACCGGCCGATTCACGTGGTGTCCAACGGAATCGACGACGAACTGCTCGACCGCGTCCGCGGCGGGGACGACGAGGCGACGAACACGGAAACACCGCTGCGGGCCCTGTGGTGCGGTCGCCTGTCGCCGGAGAAGCGTCCGCTCGAGGCGATCGAGGTGGCGCGCCTGGTCGAGGACTGCACGCTGGACGTCTACGGCGGCGGCCCGCTGGCCGACCGGGCCCGCTCGGCGGTCACCGAGGCGGATCTCGGCGGACGTGTGCGTCTGCACGGCGAGGTCGGCCAGGCCGACTGCCTGCGCGCCATGCGCGATCACGACCTGCTGCTGCTCACCTCCGACTGCGATACCCAGGGCATGGTGCTGCTCGAGGCGATGGCGATGGGCCTGCCTGTTGTGTACTGCGATCCCGAACTCTCCGAAACCGTGCCCGCCGAGGGCGGCGTTCGCGCCCCCGATCGGTCGGTGGAATCGTTCGCCGCGGTGCTGAAAGACCTCGCGCGCAATCGAATCCGTCTCCAAGCCGTGCGCCGGACGCTCGCGGAGCACGCCGACGAGCCGCGCCAATCGCGGCACATCGCGGCGATCCTGTCGGTCTACGCCGAAGCGCTCGCCACACCGGATGCCAGCGGGAGAGTCGTCGGTTCTCCGCGATGCCTCGGGCGGAATCGATGACGGCCCGGACTCAGGCTCAGGACGCGAGGATCCTGGCCTTCTCGGCTTCGAACTCGGCGTCGGTCAGCACGCCCTGCGCGCGGAGCCCGGCGAGCTCTTTCAACGCGGTGATCCGTTCCGTGCTCGCGCTGCCGCCGGGGGCGGGCTGCGGTGCGGCGGGCGGTTCCGCATAGCGTGGGGGCGGGGCGTACTGCTCCTGTTCCTGCGCCGCCCAGCGCTCTCCCTGGCGTCGGGAAACGCGATTGGAGACGGCGGTCGCGGTTCCGGAGATGATAGCGGTGCGGGCGACGCCGCGCAGCAGTCCGGGCATGACAATTCTCCTCAACGATTTTCCGTTTCGAGGGCATCGAGAGACGCCAATATGCTTTGCACCGGAATGCGTCCGGAGGCCACGAGTTCGGCGCCGTTGCGACGCAACGCAGACGCGAAAGGCGCTGCCCAGGTGTTCTCGTAAACCAGGATCGCGGCCGAACGTCCCGGTTCGAGCGCGGCACCGGCTTCCGTGCGGTCGGCGTCGTCGAGCAGGCCCGATCCCGCCTCCGCGAACAGGGTTATATCGATCTCGCCTTCGAATCCCACGTCGGCGATATCGATTCCGGTCAGCGAACCGTCGAGGTCCTTCCGGATGAACGCCAGATCGAGCACCCGGACGATGCCGCGTTCGACGAGGTCGCGCAGGAGGGGCAGCGCCGAACCGTCCGGAGGTCGGTCGGGAGGAAATTCGATCACGAGATAGTCGATGGGGCCGATCATGTCGATATCGGAGCCGGTCACTGTAACCCCTCTTTCTGTGCCGAGAAAGAGACAAATCGCCTGACATTCTTACCGAACGAGCTGTCGAAGCATGGCTTTTTGTGCGACGGGTGGCGTTGATTCCGAGAAGAATCTACGCTCTGCCGACGTCGCCGATGTTAGTGTCGATCATAGCGCACGCCCTGATCGGCGGCGGCTGTGAAAAATGCGGTCGGGGCGGGCCCGAGGGTTCCGCTCTTTGTTTCGATGTGACGTGCACCGGTCTCGTCCCGAAAGGGAAAGGCCGAAGTCGGCGAATTGCCGTCGCACCCCCGAATCCGTTCCTGGAGTGAGGGATTCCGATGAACTCCAAACCGCCCGAGGATCTACCCGCCGGTGCGCTCAGCGCGGACGAACGCGCCGAACTCGAACGGCTACGCGCCGAGGTGGCAGCGATGCGCGCGGAGGGTCGCGGCGCG
Source organism: Nocardia sp. bgisy134 (assembly GCF_965341865.1). Classification (GTDB taxonomy): domain Bacteria; phylum Actinomycetota; class Actinomycetes; order Mycobacteriales; family Mycobacteriaceae; genus Nocardia. Next base: position 95,520 of record NZ_CBDQZP010000012.1, on the reverse strand, counting down.
CCGCCGGTCGCTCGACCGCCGCGGCATTCGTGGCGGTGGACCGCGGTGGCGGTGCTGACGGTGCTGGTCGCCGTTCTCGCGATCACGACGGTGATGTCGCGGTACGTGCGGAGCCAGATTCTCGACACCGATCGGTACCTGACCACGGTGGCGCCGCTGGGAACGGATCCGGCACTGCAGAACGAGATCGGGAACACGATCACCGACGAGATCTTCGCGCGCGTCGATATCGAGGGGCTGACCGCGGACGCGCTGGCCGCACTGACCGAAGCGGTCCCGGCGACCGAGGAACGGCCGCGGCTCGATCGCGCGATCGAGGGGCTGGCGCCGGTGATCGCCGTCCAGGCGCGCAACTTCGTCAACGAGACGGTGCTGACGTTCGTGCGTAGCGAGAAGTTCGAGGACCTATGGCTGCAAGCCAATCGCGCGGCCCACACGGCGCTGGTCGCGGTGGTGACCGGGCAGGTCGGACCGTCTTCGGTGACCGTCGACGAGAACGGAACGGTGACCGTCTCGCTCGGCACGGTGCTCGACAACGTGAAAGCGCGGCTGCTCGACCGCGGCTTCACCTTCGTCGAGAAGATCCCGCCGGTCGACAAGCAGTTCGTCTTGTTCAGGTCCCCGGAGCTGGTCCGGGCGCAGCGGGCCGTCGACGCGCTCGACAATGCGGCGAACGTGCTGCCCTGGTTGACGATCGCGGCCGCGGTGTCCGCGATCGCCGTGGCGCCGCCGGGCCGCCGTCGCCGTGCCCTGGTCTTCGTCGGGCTCGCGCTGGTGGTGGGCATGCTGATCCTGGCGATCGCGCTGCTCCTCGCCCGAGCGCTGTATCTGGACCGGATGCCGCCCGACGTGCTGTCGCCGGACGCGGCCACCGCGATCGTCGACACGGTGCTGGTGCCGCTGCGCACCGCGCTGCGCGGGGTGGCCGTGCTCGGCATCGTGATCGCGATCGCCGCCTACCTCACCGGAGGCGCGGGCTCGGCCGTCGCCGTCCGCCGCGGCTTCGGGCAGGGCCTGGACGCGGTGCAGCGGCTCCGGCGTTCGCGCCCACCGAATCCGGTGGAGGTGTGGGCGTTCCGTGCGCGCGTGGCGCTGCGATGGGCGATCGTCGGCGTCGCCGCGCTCCTGCTGATCTTCTGGCGCTACCCCACCGGACTGGTGGTGGTGTGGATCGTGCTCGGCGCCCTGCTGGCGTTGCTCGCGCTGGAGATCCTGATTCGTCCCGCGCGCGGCCAGGAGGAGGCCGTCCCGCCCGGGCCCGAGGACGGTACAGGGACCCCGGCCCCGGCAGGCGCTTGACCCCGCGACCGGCGGCCGCCGTCGGACCACAGAATCGTGTGCACCGAGAATTGCTGGCGCCAGGCCGAAAGAGCCCGGACCTGTTCGTCCTGCACGAGGAAGCATCGGCGACCGTGATGCGGTGCCCTGGCGAACGACCTCGCTCGGCCATACTGAAGTTGTTGCTGATGAATTGCTAGTTAACTTTCTCGATGCCGGTTCGTTGCACGGAAATGCCGCCGCTTGGAAGTATTTTCCCGATAGTCTCTCCTCGAATCTCGAGAACGGCCAGGCCAGTCGGTGTCGCTTTCGGGCGGCGCCACATCGAAGAAGGGGCGTTTTCCATGAACTTCGGGAAGAGTCGCGAACATCGGGAGTTTGCCGCGGTATCGCGCAGGTCCGCTCTCGGCCTGGGGATCACCGCCGTCCCGATCCTGGGAATGGCCGGGTGCGGCGACGCCGAGGACAGCGGCGCGACGGCGACGTCCGCGGGCGCGGGCGCCGTGGACACGAAGGCCATCGCCACCGACGCCTACGTCTTCGGTTACCCCCTGGTCCTCATGGACGTCACCCGGGAGAACGGCGCTCCGCCCAACCGGTTCCAGCACGGCGACCCGCCGACCCCGGAGAACAAGCAGGTGGTGCGCCTCAACCTCGACACGCTCTACTCGCAGGCATGGCTCGACGTCCGCGCCGAACCGATGATCCTGCGGGTACCCGCGATAGAGCCCGGCCGGTACTGGCTCATGCAGATCATGGACGCGTGGTCCAACACCGTGCACGATCCCAGCAGCGTCGACCCGCAGGTCACGCCGGGCACGGCGACGCCTCCGTTCACCTACGCCGTCACCGGGCCCGGCTGGTCGGGACCGCTGCCCGACGGAGTGACCCGGCTCGCCGTGCCCACCGGCACCGCCTGGCTGCTCGGCCGGCTCCAATTCGACGGCGCCGCCGACGTCGACCGGGTTCGCGAGTTGCAACGGCAGCTGGAGCTGGTGCCGCTGAGCGCATGGGTGAAGGACCCGACCGCGGCCCACGGCGACCCCGGCGCGCAACCCGCACGCGCGGCCGACCCCGCCGCGATCGTCGCCGGGATGGACGGACCCACCTTCTTCGACCGGATGGGCAAGGTCATGGCGCTCAACCCGCCCGCGCCCGAGGACGCCGACGCCGTGCGGCGATTCGCCACCATAGGCATCGCCCCCGGCGGCAGCCCGGCCGACGTTTCGCCCGACGTGCTGAACGCCGCGGCCGACGACGCGAAGAAGCGGATCCCGACCTACCGCAACCCGTACGCCGAGGACATCAACGGCTGGACCTTCGATCCGACCGTCGGCGCTTACGGCACCAACTACGACCTGCGCGCGACCGTGGCCATGCACGGGCTCGGCGCCAACCTCGCCAAAGACGCCATCTACCCGACCGTCGACGCTGTCGCCGACGACGACGGAGTGCCGCGGCGCTTCCGAATCCGTTTCGCCGAAGGACAATTGCCGCCGGTCGATGCTTTCTGGTCACTGACCGCCTACGATGCGGCAAGTCACTTCGTGGAGAACCCGGCGGGCATCTATGCCGTCGGTCATCAGGTCCCGGTCGTTCGGGGCGCCGACGGCTCGGTCGAGCTGGTCGTGCAGAGCGCAGATCCCGGCGCGGCCGTACCGCAGGGCAACTGGCTGCCCATCCCCGCCGCCGGAGCGTTCTCTCTCACCATGCGCCTCTACGCCCCGAAACACGAAGCGGTCGAGGGTGTTTGGCAGATGCCGAAGCTCGAACGGGTCGACTGACCGCGAGTCAGCGTCCGCTGGTGACCAGGGTCGTCCTGGCCCGCTGCGGGCCGACCGCCGCGCCGACCGGGATGCGCGCGGAGGGCGTGGCGCCGCGCAGACGCGCACGGCGGACCGCGCTCTCGGCCTCGATGACGATCGGAACGATCAGCGACCAGCCGAGGCAGGCGAGCCACTGGCCGCCCGTCAGCGACGTCGTCATGAGCAGGTCTTGCAGGAACCCGATCTCCACGGCGAACACCGTGACGACGACCGGGATCGTCAGGATCTTCAGTGCGCCGAGAATCGGTGGCGTCAGGCCGGATTCGGGATCGCGGCGCATGACCAGCCCGCTCAGGATAGAGCCGAACGACAGCACGACGAACGCCGTGGTCATCGGGACGTTCGCCGTAGTGGTGCTCATCTCGCCGGGCGCGAGGAGCATCGCGGCGAGTGTCACGGCGAACTGCAGGACACCGTAGGCCAGCCACTGCAGGAACGAATTCCGGTTGGCGATCGGCCGCGCGGGGTCGCGGGGTGGCTTGTTCATCAGGTTCGGCGGCGGCGGATCGAGCATGATCACCGCGACCGGGAACAGGGTGATGAAGAAGTGCTGGAAGAGCACCATCAGCGGGGTCAGCGCGACGCCGTCGTTGATGTCGAAGATGCTCGCGACCAGGAAGAGCAGCACCAGCGAGAACAGCTTGGACATCTGATAGCGGATGTAGGACACGATTTTGTCGTAGATGCTGCGGCCCAGGCGGATCGCGGTGATCAGGGTGCCGAAATTGTCGTCGGTGAGCACCATCTTGCCCGCCTGTTTGGTGACCTCGCTGCCCGATCCCATGGCCACGCCGATGTCCGCCTTCTTCAGCGCGGCGGCGTCGTTGACGGCGTCGCCGGTCATCGCCACGACCGCGCCGCCGCGCTGCATGATGTCGGCGAGGCGCAGCTTGTCCTGAGGGGTGACGCGCCCGAACACGTGCAGGTTCGGCAGGGCGGCCGCCAGCTCCCCGTCGGTCATGGCCTGGAGTTCGGCGCCGCCGATCGCACCGGGTCCGAGCCCGAGTTCGGCGCCGATCGCGGACGCGGTGATCGCGTGGTCGCCGGTGATCATCCGGACGTCGATGCCCGCTTCGTGGGCCGTGCGCACCGCGTCGATCGCCTCGGGGCGCAGCGGGTCGATGATGCCGACCATGCCGACGAAGGTGAGGTCGTCGACGAACGCCATCGGATCGGCCGCGACGGCCTCCTCGTGCCCGTCCAGCACCCGCGCCGCGAAGGCCAGTACGCGCAAACCCTTTTCGGACATGGCGCGATTCGCGGCCACGATCTCGTCGCGCATGTCGTCGATCGGTACCGGTCGCCGCCCCGGCCGGTACGCGGTCGCGCACCGGTCGAGGACGACGTCGGGCCCGCCCTTGACCAATTCGACGAACCGGGTGAGCTCGTCGACTTCGAGATGGTGGAACGTGGCCATGAACTTGTACGCCGAATCGAACGGCACTTCGGCGACACGGGGATACGTCCCGCGCGTGAGCGGGGCGTCGACGCCGAGCTTGGCCGCCAGCACCACCAGCGCGGCCTCGGTCGGATCGCCGACGATCTCTCCGGCGTCGGAGACGGTGGCGTCGCTGTCGAGGCACAGCCCGTAGGCCAGCAGCGTGAAGTCCGGAACACCCTCACCCGCGATCTGGGTGATCTTCCCCGATTTGTCGTAGCCCTGGCCCTCGACGAGGTACTGCCTGCCGTGGAAGTACAACGACCGCACGGTCATCTGGTTCATGGTCAGCGTGCCGGTCTTGTCGGAGTTGATCGCGCTGGTGGCGCCGAGCGTCTCGACATCGGTGAGGTTCTTGACGACAGCCTTCGCGTCGGCCAGCTGGCGCGCACCGAACGCCAGCATCGCCTGGACGAAGGTGGGCAGGCCGGTCGGAATCGCGGACACGCCCATCGAGATGCCGAGTAGCAGCAGGGTCGTGACGCTCTGCCCGCGGATCACCCCGATGATCACGATGATCGCCACCGCGGTCCAGGCGATCACGCCGAGCACTTTGGTGAGCGCGTTCAATTCCCGCTGCAGCGGAGACTTGCTCGGCGCGACGGCCGAGAGCATCGAGGCGATCCGGCCCATCTCGGTGTCCTGGCCGGTCTCGGTGACCACCATGCCTGCCGTGCCACGGGTGACCGAGGTGTTCTGGAAGACCATATTGGTGCGGTCACCGAGGGAGACATCGGTGGTGCCGAGTGTCTGGGAGTCTTTGGCGACGGGTGCGCTCTCACCCGTCAGCGCCGCTTCCTGCGTCTCCAGCGTCGCGGACCTCAGCAGCCGTCCGTCCGCGGGGACGATGTCGCCCGCCTCGAGTTCGACGATGTCGCCCGGCACGAGTTCGGTGGCGTCGAGCTGGGTCAGCGCTCCGTCGCGAATCACGCGCGCCTGCGGCGTCTGCATCTTGGCCAGGGCGTCCACGCTGGCTCGCGCCTTGACCTCCTGCTGGGTGCCGAGCACGATATTGAGCCCGACCAGCGCACCGACGACGATCGCCGTCGGTATCTCACCGATGATCACGCTGACCACGGCCACCACGACCAGCATGAGGTTCATCGGATCCTTCAGCTGGGAGAGCGCGATCGCCCAGACCGACGGCGCGGGCTCGGAGGCGATCTCGTTGAGGCCGTACCGTTCGCGACGTCGCGTGATCTCCCTCGCCGTGAGACCGGACCGCTCATCCGAACCGAAGGCGGACAGCGCGACGGACGCGTCGAGCGCGTACCAGACCGGAGGGTCCCCGGTGCCGGCCGGATGCGCCGGGCTCGGCGCCGATTCCATCGAAGCCATGGCGCTCGTCCTTTCCTGGCCGGGACTCTCAGAAGGGGGTCGGAATCCAGTGCAGGGGCAGCGTCGGTGGCTGGTAGCCCGCCGGGCTCTGCCGTTCCGGCAACGTGATCTTCGGGTGGTCCGGGTGCTCGTAGGGGATCTGGCTCAGCAGGTGGCTGATGATGTTGAGCCGCCCACGCTTCTTGTCGTCGTTGTTCGCGACATACCATGGCGCCCAACCGGTGTCGGTGTAGCGGAACATCTCGTCGCGCGCTCGCGAGTAGTCGTACCAGCGGCTGTAGGACTCCAGGTCCAGGTCGGACAGCTTCCAGAATTTGCGCGGGTCGTCGATCCGGCTCTGCAGCCGCAATGTCTGCTGCTCCTCGCTCAGCTCGAGCCAGTACTTCAGCAGGATGACGCCGGATTCGACGATCGATTTCTCGACCGTCGGGATGGCCTCGAGGAAGCGCTGGGCCTCCTCTTCGGTGCAGGATCCCATCACGCGTTCGACACCGGCGCGGTTGTACCAGCTGCGGTCGAAGATGACGACTTCCCCGCCCGCGGGAAGATGGGGCAGGTAGCGCTGCACGTACATCTGCGATTTCTCGCGTTCCGTCGGCGCGGGCAGCGCGACCACGCGGAACACCCGCGGGCTGACCCGCTCGGTGATCGCCTTGATGACACCGCCTTTCCCCGCGGTGTCGCGCCCCTCGAACAGGACACAGATCTTCGCCCCCGACGACTTCACCCACGACTGCAACGCGACGAGTTCGGCGTGCAGCGGCGCGAGATGACGGTAGTACTCCTTTTTCGTCATCGGTGGTGGCGGCGCCGGAGCGGAGGGCTCGATCAACTCACCCGAGGCGTCGGTTCGTTCGCTCGGCGCGTGTTTGCCCGCCCCACCCTTCTTGCCTTTGGTTTTGCCGTGTCCGGCCTTCTTTCCCATGATGCGCAGGCCCGGTTCAGATGCGGTCGGGCTGCCACGTCGTCACGGCCCAGATCACGACGACATTCAAGGTGATGATCACGATCGACCACCACGGGTAGTAGGGCAGCCACAGGAAGTTCGCCAGGATGGACAGCGCCGCGAGGAAGACCGCGACCACGCGCGCCCACATGGCTCCGGCCATCAGCGCGGCTGCCGCGATCACCACCAGAATCCCTAGAATCAGGTGGATCCAGCCCCAACTGGTGGCGCTGAACTGATAGGCGTAGTTGGGCCCGGTCACCAGAATGTCGTCCTTGGCAATGGCCGAGATTCCCTCGAAGATCGAGAGAATGCCGACGGCCAACAGCAAGATCGCGGCGCCGATCGACGTCCCCGCCGCCACCGCCTGCTTCACGGAATGCTCATCAGTTGCTGACATCGCGAGTCACCTCTAATCATTCGGGACGATTTCGATCGATCAATCGCCGCATCGCTCGAACCGGATGGGCCAGTAGGAGAACAGCCGAACGGCGCCGTTGGCCGAGAGTGTCGATGGATCGGCGCAGTAGAACGATGGTTTATGCCAAGGGCGAGCGGGCTGCGTCGCTCGGTCCGAGGTCGGCTTCGACGCCCGGAGTTCAGCGAGGCGTGACGCCCGCATCGCGGCCGCTGGCACCGATGACGGCACTCGCCTCACGTCGTCAGCATATCTCCAGCGACACTATCGCCGTAGTCGAATCGCGGCCGCACGGGCCCGTCGCAACCTCCCGGTGACCTGCCCGATCAGGGGGAAATGCCGGGTGGTGGTCCCACCGCCCGGTGCGCCGCTCGGGTGTGCGGCGAACACGCGTTACGGCGAGATCGGTTGGAAGGGGCGAATTTCGTCGTGCCCGGGACGGACGACACCGGCCGAGGATTCCGGGACTTCGTTCCACGCGCCCGAGAGATCGCGCAGCGGCTCGGAGACCACGAACCGCGCCTCCTCGCTGAGCAGGGCGAGCGACTCGACCTCCGGATGCAGCGCGCGCACCTTCGCTATCTCGGTCGAGTAGAACAGCGTCCGCGTGTGCCGTTCGCTGGAGTACCGGAAGAACCACATCGACTCGCCGTCGGTGGTGGCGACGCTCATCTGCACGGGGTGGGTCACGTTGTGCGCGCGCCCGACCTCTTCGACGAGACCGACGGCACGGGCGACCGCGCCGAACGGATCGTCGGTGAGACCGAAGGTGAGCGCGAGGAAGAACAGGAGTTCGGAGTCGGTGGACCCCTCGATATCGGTGAACAGGGCCGGATCCACCGCGGTCAGCAGATCCCGCTTCATCGCACGGAAACCGTTGAGCGCTCCGTTGTGCATCCACAGCCACCCGTCGTGCCGGAAGGGGTGGCAGTTGCTGCGCTGCACGGCGGTCCCGGTCGACGCGCGCACGTGGGCGAAGAACAGCGGCGTCCGCACGGCGCCCGCGATCTCGCGCAGGTTCTGGTCGTTCCATGCGGGTTCGATGTTCTTGAACACCGCCGGCCGCGAACCCTCGCCGTACCAGCCGATCCCGAAGCCGTCACCGTTCGTCGTCGTCGCGCCGAGCCGGGAGTGCATGCTCTGGTCGATCAGCGAATGCACCGGCCGGAACAGCAGGTCCTCGGCCAGGATCGGTTTCCCCGAGTAAGCCATCCACCTGCACATATATCGATTGAAGCAGACCGGTGCAAGACTCGGATCGAAACTCGCATTCCGTCGACCGGTGGCCGCTCGCCTCAGTGGGTGAGCACGACCTTGACGATCACGACGGTCGCGGCGACCGCGGTCAGCAGGACGGCGCCTTGCACGGAGGACCGCGTCGGGCGCTCGCCCTTCAGCCGGGCGATGACGAACACGATGCCCCCGATGCGGGCCAGCACGGTGAGTTCCGCGAAGATCTGCGCGGTCTTCGGCTCCAGCCACCCCAGCCACCCGGTGGCGAGGATCGCGCACGGCAGCACGGCGGAACTGAGAATGGGGATCGAATTGCGCAATTCACGCACCTGTTCCGCCCAAGTCAGTGGACTTCGTTGCCGCACCGTGTGTCCGACGGCTTCGGCGAAGGCATGGGCGACGAACGTCGACAGCGCGGTGCCGAGAACGACCAGAATGCCGAGGTGCTTTTCCGCCGCGACGAACGGCACGAGCGCGGCCAGCACCAGCACATTGCCGTAGATGTAGGCGCTGATGCGGCTGGCCGCGTTGTCGCGATCCAACGGTCTGCTGCGGGAGAACAGCGGACCGTGCAGCAGCGTGCGCGTGTCGACGCCCATCGGATCAGGTGGGCTGGACGGGGCCGGATTGCCGGGGCAGAAGTGCCGCGGTGATCAGTCCGGCGACACCGAGGGCGGCCAGCGTGATCATCGCGGCGGCGTAGGCGTGACCGGTCAGTCCGGCGGCCAGGATGGTGCCCGCGATGGCGGTGCCCAGCGAGGAGCCGAGGTTCGACACGCTGCGCGACAAGCCGGAGATCTCGCCCTGCTGCTCCTCGCCGAAGCTGGACTGAACGATATTGACCGCCGGGGTGAGCATCACGCCCAATCCCACGCCGATCAGCAGCAATCCGGGGACGAATGCCCACAGGCTCTCCGAGCGCCCGGTCATCGCGATCAGCACGACGATGCCAACGACGGTGATCAGAAAACCGGCCATGATCAGCGTGCGCTGGGCGCGCCTTCGGGCCAGCCGCGCGGCGGCCAGCGACGACACCAGCAGTCCCAGGGTGGCCGCGGTGAAGATCACGCCGGTCTCGATCGCGTTGTAGCCCCGGACAACCTGGAGATACGCCGCGACGACGAACGACGTTCCCATCAGCAGCAGCCATTGCAGGTTCTGCGTCACCAGACCGAGGTTCGAGGTGCGGTTACGGAACAAGCTGGTCGAGATCAGCGGCTCCCGACCCGATCGCTCCCGCGCGCGAATCCACAGGAAGAACCACACCAGCACCGCCGCGCCCGCCGCGAGCAGGGTGACCATCAGCCGAATATCGTCGTCGGCGGCCAGGATTCCCATGACGAGCAGCACCAGCCCGATCGCCGAGAGCGCCGAGCCGGGAATGTCGAACGACTTCGTCGGGTCCGCGGGGAGCGGGTCGACGACGCGCAGGCTGAGCAGCACGATCACCGCGACCACCAGCGCTTGGAACCCGAACGCCGCGCGCCAGCCGAGACCCGAGGTGATGAGTCCGCCGAGCAACGGGCCTGCGGCTGCGCCGATCCCGCCCAAGGCCATGATCACACCGAATGCCCTTGCGCGGGAGGTGGTTTCGGTGAAGAACAGGGTGGTCAGGATATAGACCGGCGGGATCAGCATCGCGGTGCCGACGCCCTCCAGGATCGAGTTGCCCAGGATCAGCACGCCGAGTCCGGGCGCGAGCGCGCTCAGCACCGCGCCGATGCCGTACACGATCAGGCCCACGATGAAACAGCGTTTGCGCCCGTATCGGTCGGTCAGCTTCCCTCCGGGGATCATCAGCGCGGCCATGACCAACAGGAAGGTGGTGATGACGATCTGCACGCCCTGCACCGTGGTGTTCAGATCCCGGCTGATGTCGTTGATCATCACGTTCATGTTCGAACCAGCGAAGCTGCAGATGAACTGCGCGAGCGCCAGCGGAACGAGTACCGCGCGCGGTGGGCTGGAGACGCCTGTGTCGGTCATCGGCTCATCGATCTATCCGGATGGTTCCGGTCGCGCCTCGGCGCGGTCGAGTTGCTCGTCGAGAGCCATGGCGGCGGCGACCAGGGCCAAGTGGGTGAACGCCTGGGGGAAGTTGCCGAGCTGCTCACCGGAGGGGCCGATCTCCTCGGCGAACAGCCCGACGTGATTGGCGTAGGTGAGCATCTTGTCGAAGGCGTAGCGGGCCTGCGCGACACGACCCGCGCGGGCCAGTGCTTCCACGTACAAGAAGCTGCACAGATTGAAGGTGCCCTCGACCCCGCGCAGACCGTCCGGAGACGCCTCGGGGTCGTACCGGTAGACCAGGCTGTCGCTGACCAGTTCCTGGTCCATGGCGTCCAGCGTGCTCAGCCACGCGGGGTCCCGCGGTGACAGGAAACCCATGCGCGGCATCAGCAGCAGTGACGCGTCCAGCACATCGGTGGCGTAGTGCTGGACGAACGCCTGCCGCTTCGTGCTCCAGCCGCGCTCGACGATCTGCGTGAACACCTCGTCCCGCGCGCGCGTCCACCGCGCCACATCCGCGGGCCGCGAGTATTTGGTGGCCAAGCGAATGCCGCGATCGAACGCCACCCAGGTCATCAGCCTGCTGTAGGTGAACTCCTGCCTGCCGCCGCGGGTTTCCCAGATGCCCTCGTCGTGCCGGTCCCAGTTGTCGGCGAGCCAGTCGGTCAGTTTCGCGTACGCGCGCCACCCTTCGATGCCGCCGATATCGGGAGCCTGCGACAGCGCGTCGGCGGCCTCACCGTAGATATCGAGCTGGATCTGGTCGGCCGCCGCGTTGCCGACCCGGACCGGGGCGGAACCTCGGTAGCCCTCCAGGTGGGTGAGCACCTCCTCCTCGAGCAGCGGGTCGCCATCGATCCGGTACATGATCTGCAGCGGCTCACCCGAGGCGGTGCCGCCCGCGTCGAGACGGTCACGCAGCCAACGCCGGAACGCGTAGGCCTCCTCGGTGAAGCCGAGATCGATCAGCGCCCGCACCGACAGGGAGGCGTCCCGGATCCAGGTGTAGCGGTAGTCCCAGTTGCGCTCGCCGCCCACCTGCTCCGGCAGCCCCATGGTGGCCGCGGCGATCGGCGCACCGGTCGGCGCGTAGGTGAGCAGCTTCAACGTGATCGCCGAGCGGTTGACCATATCCCGCCAGCGGCCCAGATAGGTGGACGAACGCAACCAGGACTGCCAGAAGTTCCGGCACCGTTCGAAGTCGGCGAGGATGTCGTCACGACCGGGATGCTCGGGCGCGGGGCCCTCGCTCGCCGTGCTGGTCAACACCACCACGGCGGTCTCGCCTTGGGAGAGCGTGAAATGTGCCGTGATGTCACCGTTCTCGGCCCGCAGCGTCACCGGTTCGGTGGTCCGCAGGTGCAGGTCCGTGCCGGGGCCGTGGAAGACCACCGCGCGGTCGTCGATCTGCTCGAGGGTGTGCGCGGCGCGACCGTAGTCGAATCGCGGCTTGCAGGTCAGCGTGAAGGACAGAGTCCCTCGCACCACCCGGGCCACCCGCACCAGCCGATGCCGATCGGTGGGCGTGGTACCCCGGATCGGATCCATGAAGTCGCCGACCTCACCGACCCCGTCCGGTCCGAGGAACCGGGTGACGAGAATGGCCGTATCCGGCATGTACAGCTGGCGAATCGACACATCGTCGTCGGTGGAATCCACGGCAAGTCGGCAGAAGCCGCCGCGCTCGCTGTCCAGCAGGGAAGCGAAGACGCTCGGCGAATCGAACCGCGGCGTGCACCACCAGTCGATCGTGCCTGCCGAGGACACCAGGGCGGCGGTTTGCAGGTCGCCGACGATGCCGTGCTCGGCGATCGGTGGGTATTTGTTCACGAGCGCTCCTTCACTCCCGTGCAAGTCGGTGATCGGTGGACCGGCGAGGGGCGAATTCCATTTCTGGAACGGATATTTCGCCTCTTTCCGGGTCACCGCCTCTTACACGGAGGGGGTTTGTCCCAGCGCCCGAGCCTTGAGCTGTTCGAATTCCGCCGCGGTGATCACGCCGGAGTCGTGCAGCGACTTCGCTTCGGCGATCTGCTCGGTGGGAGACTTGCCCGCCGCGACCTGCCGGATGTACTCGTCGGTGCTCTGCTTGGCCTCGAGTTGCATCTGCCGCGCCCGCTCGGCCATGCCGCGACCACGGACGATCAGGTAGACGAACGCACTGAGGTAGGGCAGCAGTATCAGCACGATCACCCACAGGGTCTTGCCGAGGCCCGAGACGGTGTGGTCGCGGAACAGATCGACCAAGATCTGGAACAGGACGATCAAGTACGCCACGAAGGCGAACACGATGATCGTGTACCACAACAGGTCCCAGAACGAATCCAACATGGTGAATCCTCCTCCGAGTGTGCGACCCCCGCTTCTTTGTCCGACCGGGCGGCGCCCGTCTGCGCCGGAGCGGGACGATCCACCGCTGATATCGGCCCGCCTCGCATCGCCTACGTGCACATCCGTTCACCGATGATATCCGGCGGACAATGCGGATGCGGCCACTCTCAGCAACCGAATCCGGTGGGGATCGTGGTAAACGACGTCACTGCTTTTCGCTGACGCGCTTCGGTGCGCGCCGATGCCATCTGCCAGGGGCGTCTCGTTCGTCTCGAAAATCGTAGGATGCCGCGTCGATCGGTGCCCGGCAACCCACCCTGCCTCGTGCCAGCACAGTAGCAAACACTCGGACACAGCGAAACCCGCTTATTTCACTGCGGCGGGAAGAGTGGCGTCGGGCGGCCGCGACGACGTCGCAGTGTCCCCACTGTCACGGTGCCGCATCATTGCCGCGACGGTGCCTCCGCGGCGCCGCCCCGTGGTCGCCGAGACCGTAAGGTCGGTCCTGCCAAGAGAGTTCTGCGAGAAGGAGGAGTTAGGAAATGCCCAAGTATCTGTGGCGAGTCGGCTACTCCGATGAGGGGGCTCGCGGTGTGCTGGCGCAGGGCGGCAGCGCCCGCCGGGCGGCTATCACGGAAATGGTCGAAAGCGTGGGCGGCCATGTGGACGTCTGCTATTTCGCTTTCGGGGACGACGATCTGTTCGTGATCGGTGATGTCCCGGACGAGGTTTCGGCCGCGGCGCTCGCCATCCGCACCGCGGCCTCGGGTGCGGCGATGTCGCACACCGTGACTCTGCTGACCCCCGAGCAGGTCGACGAAGCCGTCGCGCGGGAGGTCACCTATCGGCCTCCGGTGGAGGCGCCTTAGCGCGTGGAACGACTCGGCCGAACCGCCGCGCGGCCTCGGCCGAGTCGTTCGATCGTCACTTCGGCGGCGGAACGACCGGGGTGACGAGCATTCGGCCCGCGGTGCCGACGGTTTCCTCGAGGGTTCGCTTGCTCATCCCGAGCAGCACCTGGTTGTTGCGCTGCTGCCAGAGAATCTGCGTGGTGTTCCACGCGGTGTCCCGCGCGCGGGCGATGCTGAAGCTGGACAGAATGTGCTTGAGCGCCTCGGCGTCCTTGGTGGTCAGCTTCAGCAGCGCGGGCTCGTATTCCGCCCTGACCTCGGCCTCGATCTTGCTCAGCAGCTCGTTGACTTTGAGGTAGTCGGCATGCACCGGTTTGGTGTCCGGCGTGGTGCCGCGCTCCTTACACGTCTCGACCACCGCGGTCGCCAAATCGTGGTTGATATGGGCGTTCATGCCCGCCAGCGCGAACTGCAACGGCCACACGGTGCGGTTGGCGCGGGCATCGAAGACCGGCCGCCAGACCGGGTTGGGCCGCTTGCCGAGCTTGGCGGCATCGACCGCGTCGAAATACAGCCGAGCGAAGATCACATCGAGGCGTTCCACGAATGCGGAGTCCGTGAAGAATCCTTCGGTGATCTGTTGTCCCACCAATTCGGTGACGCGCAGATACATGTTGTTGAAGCTCGCGACTCCGTCGCGCGGATCGAGTTCGTCCTTGATAGCGCGCATCCGCCGGATGACCTCTTCGACGGGCCCGGGAATCTGGGTAACCTTCATGCTGTCCTCCTCCGCAGGATCGTTTCGTCTGTCAGCGACATTGTCTGGACGCTGTATCGACAGCGTCTCGTAAAGCACTGCTACAGTGTCGATTTCGCTGCTTCGTAGAACTCGGAACCGCACCGTTCACGTGCCACTGAATGGCCGGAATCGCACGTATGCGGGCCCTCGGCATCGAAGTCTTTCCTCGAGCAGCCGCGAGAATTGCGGCTCTTGCCGAGCGGGGAATATTGGTGGCCACGTGTCTGCGTACACCGCCGCCCTGTTCGACGGCCGAATTCACGTACTTCCCGAATATACTGGCAAGCCACCACGCTCACCGGACAACGAAGAATTCTCCGGCGGCCGCCGAAAGACCGGGCTCGACGGCCCGGATGAACGCGAGTTCGCGTATCCGGTGTCCGGGCCTCAGTGGTCGGCCGCTGCCGCCCAGGCGATCGCTTCGTCTCGGTTCGCGACGGGGAAGCGTTTGAATTCTCCCGGTGTCATCCAGCCGAACAGCGAGGTGACGGTGATCATCCAGTCGAGGTCGGTGACCAGCGCGATCCGCTTCCAGCGAGTGAGGTGCTCGACTCCGAGCTTCAGATCCTCCCACGCCGCCTCGGGCGTCATGCCTTCGAATCGTTCGAACACCAAGACGATTCGGATCTCGTCGCCGCGACCCCAGACTTCGCGGATGGCGGGCATCAGTATCTTTTCGTAGTCGGATGCCTCGAGCCGTCCCGTTGCTTCGAACCCGATGACGCCGTCCGGCAATCCTCCGATCGGTTCCAGCATGATCACGACCGTAGCACCCATATCGAATCACTCGCAGGTGCTTACTCGAAATGCGATTTCGCACGTCGAGTGCTCGAGGCGTTATTCGCGCGGGTCGATCGAATCGCTGCGGGGTGCCTGCCTGCGGTGCGCGTCATTGTGGGGGAGATTCGGGCCCGAGTTCTTCCTCGGCTGAGGTCGACTCGGCGGCGTCCAGCGGACCTGGAATCGTTCGACGCCGGGGTACTTTTCTCCCAGCGAGATCGCCTCGAATCCGGTTGCGAGGTAAAAGGTCAGGGCGTCTCGGTCGGTTTCGGCGAGCAGGCTGTGCCCAGGCGCCCGTGACCGAATCTCGGCAAGCAGGTGCCGACCGATGCCGGTGCGGCGGTGAGGTTCTCGTGTAGCGATATGCAGCAGTACCGCGTGGTCCTCGGACACCACGTAGCCCGCCACGCCCATCAGTTCGTTGTCGAGGACCACCGCGATGAGGTGGGCGGCATGGTCGGCCCGGTAGCGCCGCGCTGCGGCGTCCAGTCGTGAACGGTCGCCGCCGATGGCTGCGAAGAGAAGATCGGCCACGTCGGGGTCGGTGGGATCCGCCGAAATGGTCCGGAGGGTCATCGACGTCTCAGGTTCGCGCTGTGGTGCAACTCGCGGTCGCGGGAACGCCGAGGCGCTGCAGCAGCAGGGTGGCCGGGCACCAGCCGACGGCGCTGTAGAGCAGCAGGTTCGCGCCGACGAAGCCGGTCAGGACGAGCCACCAAGGCGAGACCGCCGCGGCGAGCAGGGTGCTGACGAGAACGAAGACGCCGGCCAGTAGCGGGACGGCGCGTCCGATGGTCCAACCGTCGTGGCGGGGTAGAGTCGGCACAGGTCATCGAATCCAATCATGTTGTGTGCCTTCGCATTATGCGATCAGGCAAGAGAAAGAAAGAGCTTTTCGAGTTCGGCTTCGGTCATCGGTTCGGAGCCGTCGGCGGTGTCTCCGGTGAGGCATTCGCGCAGGCCGGTCGCGACGATCTTGAAGCCGGCGCGGTCGAGCGCTCGGGAGACGGCGGCGAGCTGGGTGACCACGTCCTTGCAGTCGCGGCCCTGCTCGATCATGGAGATCACGCCGGTGAGCTGACCCTGCGCGCGGCGCAGGCGGTTGAGCACCTGGGCGATAGTCTCTTCGTTGCCGACCATGATGGGTTCCTTTCCTCGAATACTTCAACCCATGATACCCCTGGGGGTATTCCCGGGCTCGGTGTGAACCGAGCCCGGGAAGGCGGGGTCAGTGGTGGGCGAAGCTGATCGAGGGGAGGGCTTTGCGCAGCCAGGCGGGGGACCACCAGGCGGCGTGGCCGGTCAGCCGCAGCAGCACCGGCAGCAGCACCAGGCGCACCGCGAACGCGTCCAGCAGCACGGCGACGCCCAGGATGATGCCCATCTCCTTCGGTGGCAGCGGGTCGGCGAGGGCGAAGGTGAAGAACACCGCGACCATGACCGCGGCGGCGGCGAAGATCACCCGTCCGGAATGCGCCATGCCGTCGACCTGAGCGAGCTTCGGATCGCCGGAGCGTTCGTAGTGCTCCTTGGCGGTGGCCAGCAGGAACACCGTGTAGTCCATGGCGATGGCGAAGATCATGGCGAAGAAGAACACCGGTCCCCACCCGTCCAGGAATCCCTGCGGGGTGAAGCCGAGCAGACCCGCGCCGTGTCCGTCCTGGAAGATCAGCTTCGCGACACCGAACGCCGCGGCGGTGGACAGCAGGCTGACCGCGGTGCCCAGCGCGGCGATCAACGGCGCT
This sequence comes from Nocardia sp. bgisy134, assembly GCF_965341865.1. Taxonomy (GTDB): domain Bacteria; phylum Actinomycetota; class Actinomycetes; order Mycobacteriales; family Mycobacteriaceae; genus Nocardia. Next base: position 78,527 of record NZ_CBDQZP010000012.1, on the reverse strand, counting down.
TGCAGGGCGATCAGCAGCAGTGCGAATCCCAGCACCAGGATGATGCCGACGATCATGGGCAGGTAGTCGTTCAGCGCCTGTTGTAGATCCAGGTTCTCCGCTGGTGCGCCGCCGACCAGTGCGCCAGAAGGCAGGGTGTCCCGCAGATCGTCGAGGATCCCGCCCATGCGCGCATCCGACGGATCGACATCGGGCAGCGCCTGCATCATCACCAGACCGCTCTCATCGAGCGCGGGCTGAGCCGGGGTGACCATGCTGATCCCGTCCACGGTCACAGCAGCCGAGGCGAGCTGGGTGGCTTCGTCGGCGGGTCCGATGATCTGCAGCATTCCCGGTGCACCCTCGCCCATTTGCGCCTGGACGAGTTCATAGCCCTGGCGGACGGACGCGTCGGCGGGGACGACCTGGATCGATGGCATCGCCACCTTCAGGCCGAACACGGGCGCCGACAGCCCGATCAACACGGCCAGCGCGCCGATCGCGAACGGCCACGGCTTGTCGTGCAGCAGTCGGCCCCAGGAGGCGAACTTCGGAGAACGGTGTTGCTGGCGCTTGGCGTGTGGCAGCGCACCGGCATTGACCTTGCCGCCCAGGGATCCCAGCGCGGCCGGCAGCAGCGTCGTGGTGGCCAGCAGGACGAACGCCACCGCGAACATGATCCCGACGGCCATCGTCCGGACCGCTGGGGCGGGCACGATCAGTACCGCGGAGAGGCTGACCAGGACCGTCAGTCCGGACAGCACAACGGCTTTGCCCGCGGTGTCCATGGTTTCGGCCACGGCGGCCCTGGCGGTGGGCGCGGTGGTGAGCGCGTCGCGGAAGCGGGCGACGATGAACAGCGCGTAGTCGATGCCCAGCGCGAGGGCGAACATCATGGCGAAGTTCATGGCCCACACCGAGATCGGCGTGATCTGGTTGAGCAGCACCAGTCCGCCGGCCGAGGCGACCAGTCCCGCGAGAGTCAGCAACAGCGGCAGTCCGGCCGCGACGAGCGAGCCGAAGGCCAGCACCATGATCGCCAGGGTGACCGGCCAGGAGAACATTTCTGCCTTGATCATGGCGTCGTGGTTTGCCTTGTTGAAGTCGCTCCACAGCGCGGACGCGCCGGTGGGGTAGACCTCGATTCCGTCGCCGGACAGGGCGGTCAGCGTGTCCTTGTGATCATCGACGGCTTTGACCATGTCGTCGGTGGAGGCGTTGGCGCCCGCGATGAGGATGCCGGTGTGCCCGTCGCGGCTGATCGACATCCCGGGCTGCGGGGCGATGACCTCTCCGAAGCGCGAATCATCAGCGAACACCTGTGTGATCTCGCTCAGGACATGCTGCACCTGCGAGCTATCGATCGTCGCGGTGTCCGAGTGCACGACAACCTGGACCGCGGCCGAGGAGTTTCCGCCGAAGTGCTGCTGCGCCAGTTCGCGCACCTGCACCGATTCCGAGCCGTTGGCCTGCCAGCCCGCCCCGGCGAGCGAGGTGAACACGCTCGGCGCGGCGGCGCCGAGAACGATCAACACGAGCAGCCATACCCCGAACACGATCCGGGCGCGCCCGGCCATCGCGGCCCCGATTCGGCCGAGCATCCCGGCGGACCCGCCGGGTGGCGAACTGTTTCTAGCGGGGGAAAGCGTCGGTGAGTCGGTCATCACAATTCTCCTTCCATACCCCGGGGGGTATTCTGATGCTCGTAGTCAAGATACCCCTGGGGGTATACGAGAGTGAAGGGTGGCCTGCCGCACAGTGGGGCGAGGCCAGTCCGGAAGGAGCGAGATGAAGGTTGTGATCGTCGGTGGAGTGGCCGGTGGCATGTCGGCCGCCACCCGCTTGCGGCGGTTGATGGAATCGGCGGAAATCGTCGTTCTCGAGCGCGGCGATCATGTGTCGTTCGCGAACTGCGGCCTGCCCTACTACGTCGGCGGGGTGATCCCGAAACGCGAATCGCTGCTGTTGCAGACACCCGAGTCGCTCGCGGCGAGGTTCCGCCTGGACGTGCGCGTGCGGCACGAGGTGATCGCCCTCGACTCGGAGAATCGCACCGTCACCGTGCGTGCGCTGGATTCGGGTCGCGAATACGTCGAACCGTTCGACGAGTTGGTGCTGAGCACCGGCGCCGCGCCGATCGTGCCGCCGCTGCCGGGCGTCGAGCGCGCTCTGGTGGTGCGCGATGTCGCCGACGTCGATCGCTTGGCCGCGGCTGCGGCCGATGCGCAGTCCGCGGTCGTGGTCGGCGCGGGCTTCATCGGAGTGGAGATGGCTGAAAACCTCGTACGCAAGGGGATTTCGACCACCGTGGTCGGGCGCGGCCCGCAGGTGCTGGCTCCGCTGGATGTCGAGATGGCCGCGCCGGTCGCCGCCGAAATGCGCGACAACGGGATTCGATTGGAGCTGGGTGTGGAGCCGGTCGGCATCGACGCCGAGGCGGTGACCCTCTCCGATCGGCGTGTGATCCCGGCCGATCTGGTCGTCATGGCGATCGGAGTACGACCGGAGAGCGCTCTTGCCCGCGATGCCGGATTGGCGATCGGCTCGGGTGGCGGCATCGTGGTCGACGATCGGCTGCGCACGTCGGCCCCGCACATCTATGCCGTCGGCGATGTGGTGGAGAAGCTGGACGCGGTGACAGGACAGTCGATGCTGGTCCCGCTGGCGAATGCGGCGAATCGGCAAGGGCGGCTGGTCGCCGATGCGATCACGGGCCTGACGGTTGCGGACCCGCCCGCTCGAGGCACCGCGATCATCGGCGTATTCGATGTGCGAGCGGCAAGGACCGGATGGAGCGAGACTCGATTGCAGGCCGCGGGGCGTCCTTTCCGTGTTCTCCATTCGCATCCGCTCGCCCACGCCGGGTACTACCCGGGAGCCCGCGCGATGTCGATGAAGCTGCTCATCGATCCCGAAACGGACGCGATACTCGGTGCGCAGGCGGTCGGCGGTGAAGGCGTCGACAAGCGTATCGACGTGCTCGCCACCGCGATGGCAGGCGGAATCCCGGCCTCCCGATTGATGGACCTGGAGCTGGCGTACGCACCGCAGTTCGGTTCGGCCAAGGATCCGGTGAACATGCTTGGTTACATGGCCGACAACCTGCGCATCGGCGCGCTTCGCACGGTGCAGTGGCACGAAATCGACGAGGTGATCGCTGCGGGATCGCACCTGGTCGACGTGCGATCGCCGGAGGAGTTCGCCGCGGGTTCCATCCCCGGCGCACGCAATATCCCCTTGGATGAACTGCGTGAAAGGGTGGACGAGATCCCGCAAGGCTCCGTTCTGGTTTTCTGTCAGGTGGGGCAACGCGGCAACAGTGCGACGCGAGTGCTGACCCAGCGCGGTAGGCAGGCGGTCAACCTGGATGGCGGATATCGGACCTGGCGAGATGCGATCGCCGGACAATCCAGGTAACTCTGCCGCGAAATCCGTATACACAGAAAGGGAAAAGGGACATGTGTCAACGAATCATCTGCCATAGGTGCGGCAAGCCCGGCTACGAGGGATGTGGAAGTCACGTCGAGCAGGTGCTCGGCGATGTACCTGAGGCGCAGCGCTGTTCCTGTGACGTCCAGCCGCGCCCCCGCAAGCGCTGGTTCTGAGGACCGCCGGCTGATCGATCCGTAGGCGACGAACACGCTGCCGACTCGCGCGATCAGCCAACCCGGTGGGGCGTGGTCGAGGTCTGGGCTACGGGCCCGGTCGGCCTTGTCGCGGGCTTGCCATCGACGTTGCCGTGGGAGCGGCGTCGTGGCCGATGAGGCCGAGAAGTTCATACGGCCGGTGACGATTCCGGAAGAGGAGCGGAAGTTGACTGATTCCCACCTGTACGTTGCTCGAGGTGGCAGGCCATGAACGCCGAACGAAGACGCCCATGCGAAGGTGATGTGTACCTGCGGATTTGGCTGGCCGGGATGGCCTTCGACTACACGGCCGACATGGCGGCGGTACGCAATTCGATCCTCGATTGGAGGCAAACGAACTGTTGCACGATCGAATTGATACAAAACGCTGTCGAGGACTGTCGGCTGTTGCCGCGACTGCCTTGCGAACGACTGTTTCTCGGGCGGTGACTGGCCGCGCCGAGGTAGCGGCTGGTCGCCGGGCGGAGTCGCTCCGCTACCTGCTGCCCGAGGCAGGCCGGTACTGCGCGGCCTGATTCGCGCCGGCACACCGTCTCCGCGCGGGGCCCGGTCATCAGGCGCCGGAGCGTGATCCGGGTGCGCGCCTAGGGCGACGTGCCCTCTCCCGCAGGCGAATCCAGTCCACCGCGGGGGTGGGCGCGGGCGTGCCCGGTCGCGTTCTCGGCACACGCACCCGCAGCGCGCCCGGCGCTATCGTGCAGCGGACCGGCGTGGTGAGCAGCAGCGATTCCCCGTCGACTCCGACGGGGATGGTGTCGGTGTCGGCTTCGACGATCACCTCGCGGGTGGTCTGCTGGACGAGTTGCCGGAATCGGCCGACGCGCAGCAGATCGATGGCTTGACGGGTGCTGGCCACCGAGAGGGCGACCGCCCCGAGCAGGCCGCGGTCGATCCGGGCGCGGCGGCTCAGTCCGGCGAGATCCCCGCTGCCATACGGATTGTTGCTGACCAGGACGGCCTGCGGCCCGTCGACGACGGTGTCGCCGATATGCGCGACGAGCCGCGAACCCGTTTGTCCGGCAAGCAGATCCGGGAGCGTCTGGAGTGTGGTCGCGGTCTTGTCGTCGCGGTAGGCGGGGCTGCGTACGAGTTCGGCGTAGACGCCGAAGGAGGCGTTGTTGACGAAGGGGCGGCCATTGATGGCGCCCAGGTCCACTCGCAAGTCGACGCCGTCGGTGAGCGCGTCGAGCGAGGCGCCGGGATCGGCGCGGTCCAGACCGAGATCCATGGCGAAGTGGTTGCGCGTTCCCGCGCTGATCACCAGGAACGGCACGTCGGATTCGGCGGCGACGCCCGCGACGAGCGCCTGCGTTCCGTCACCGCCCGCGACGCCGAGCAGATCCGCGCCGCGCGCGACGGCGTCGCGTGCCGCGGCAACGACGTCAATGGTCTCCGGCCCTTCGAGCAGCAGGACCTCGGCGCCGAGTTCCTCGGCTCTGCGCCGCAGGTCGAATCGCGCGACCTTGCCTCCGCCGGAATGCGGATTCATGATCAGGAACGGGTGATTCGGCGGCGCGGCCGGATATTCGGGCATCCGCGTGTCGCGCTCGTGCTCGCGCAGCGCGATACGCGCGCAGATCAGCGCCAGCGCCGCCAGGCCGCACGTCAGCAGCACCACCCATAGCAGCTGGGCGCGAACGAACAGGACGAACACGACGATCGGCGCTAGCACCGCCACCACCGCTCCGGCCGCCCGCAGCACCCCGCGCCGGGACAGGAACCAATAGAGCGCCGCGACCGTCACCACCGCGCCGCCGATGCCGACCATCACCAACCCCGCGGTCCCGAGCAGTCCGGCGAACAGCACCGGGACGAGCACGGCGCAGCACACCGACACGAAAGCGGCTCGCGCCGACCACCGTCGCATGCGCACATCGCCGGCCGCCGCATCGTTGCCGTATTCGTCCTTGTTCACGGTCGCCTCATTCCTGTGGGTGGATGCGGTCCTGGCGTTCGAGGAAGTCCGCGACCGCGGCGTCCACGGTGGGGTAGAAGTGGGTGGCGTCGAATCGGTCACCCACGCCGAATCGGAGGAGCCGATCCTTGATCGGCCCCTTCATCTCCGCGAAGGCCAGCCGGATTCCTTGGCCTTCCAGGTACCTGTCCAGGTCGACGAGTTCGTCCACGGCGGTGGTGTCGAGGCCGGTGATCGGTTCCGCGGCGATGACGACCCACTCGACCGGAGTCGGGGCTTTGGACACCACCCCGCGGACGTACTCGTCGAAGATCTCGCCATTCGCGAAGAACAGGGGAGCATCGAACCGGACCAGGACCAACCCCGGGATTCGCTGTCCGTCGGGGTGGCGTTCGATGTCGTGGTAGCCGGGGCGGTCAGCCGTGCGCACCAATTCGGTGCGGTAGGGCTGCCACGCGCGCGCGACCACGGCGACGAACGACAATCCGATCGCGACCAGAATCCCTTGCAGTACACCCGCGAACACCACCCCGAGGAAAGCCGCGACCGCGAGCCAGAATTCCACGGTGCTCATATGCCACATCCGGACCATGCCGCCCACGTCGATGAGCGCGGTGGCCGCGACGATGACCACGGCCGCGAGCGCCGCGTCGGGCAGGTACGCGGTGAGACCGGGCGCGACGAGGACGAACGCCAAGACCGCCAGCGCGCCGACGACTCCTGTCAACTGGGTGTGAGCTCCGCTCTGTTCGGCGACCGGAGTGCGGGAACCGCTCGCCGACACCGGAAACCCGCCGAACAACCCGCCCGCGATATTCGACACGCCGATGGCCTTCATCTCGGTGCTGCCGTTCACGTCCTCGCCGTGGCGGGAGGCGAATGTCCGTGACAGCACACCGGTGTCGGCGAACGCGATCAGCGCGATCCCGGCGGCGGGCCCGATCAGGCGCACGACGTCGTGCCAGTCGACGCCACCGATCGAGGGCAGCGGCAACCCTTCGGGAAGGGCGCCGACCATGGGGATGTCGTCCGTGAGATCCGCCGCGGCGCACAGTGCGATGGCTCCCGCCACGGCCACCAGCACGCCGGGAATTACGGGCAGCCACATCCTGATGGCCACGATGATCGCGATGGCGCCGACGCCGATACCGGCCGCCACCGGATCGACCCTGCCGTCGAACACCGCCCTGGCGGTCTCGGCGACCTCCGCGAGCACACCCGTGGCGTCGACGGAGAATCCGAGCAGTTTGGGCAGCTGCCCCACGACGACGATGAGCGCGATCGCGTTGAGATATCCGAGCCGGATGGGCTTGGACAGCAATTCGGTCACGAAGCCGAGCCGCAGGAATCCGCCGATCAACAGAATGAGGCCCATGAGAACGCCCAGGACACCGGCCAGGGCGAGCGCGTCGTCCTGATCGCCCGCCACGGCCAGCGGCAGAACGGCGGCCGCGATGAGCGGGGCCAGCGAGGAGTCCGGGCCGAGAACCAGGATCCGGGACGGACCCACTACCGCGTAGGCGAGCAGCGGGACGATGGTGGCGTAGAGACCGGCGTAGGCGGGCAGGCCCGCGGCCTCGGCGTATCCCATTCCGGCGGGGATCAGCAGCGCGGTCAGGACGAGTCCGGCGGTGATGTCCGTGCGCAGCCAGTCCCGCCGGTACCGCAGGGCGGTCGCGATACCGGGCAACCGGCCGAGGGCATCTGTCCAGGACATCGATCGGCCTCAGCCGTCACGTGCGCGCAAGGGTCCACCGTCCCGGTGAGGGGATTTCCTGCTCACGATTCTCCTCCGAGGCGCTTCACAGCTGTGGCTGCCAGGCGGTCACCGCCCAGATGACCACCACGCTCAGCGCGATGACGAGCAGCGACCACCACGGGTAATAGGGCAGCGACAGGAAGTTCGCGATGATCACCAGCACGGCGATGGCCACCGCGGCGTAGCGGCCCCATGTCCGGCCGAAGAGCAGTCCGAAGGCGCAGAGCACGCCGACGGCGCCGAGGATCAGATGGATCCAACCCCAGGTGGTCAAGTCGAACGCGTAGATGTAGTCGACGCCCGCGACGTAGATCTCGTCCTTGGCGATGGCCGAGACTCCCTCGAGCACCGAGACCGTGGCGAGTACGAGCAGCATGATCGCCGCCGTGATCGAGATCCCCGTGGCGACGCTCTGCCGCTGGAAGGGTTCGGCGGGCGGGGGACTCTGGACACCCGATGGGTTCGTCATGGTGGACTCCTCATCGCTATCGGACCGGATCCGCCGATTGTCGCCCCGCGAGCGGGCGCGAATCCTCACCTGTTCCGGGTGAAGTGAGCGACCGACACAGCGACTCCCCGCTGGGAACGCTCACGGCGACGTGACCCGGTACGGCGCGATCAGGGTGGTTATCAGTCGACGCGCCGTGGCAACCGCGTGGTCGGCGTTCCGTCGAACCGGTAGTTCCGATCTTTTCGGGTATGCGTCTGTCGAGTCTGGATCGAAAGAAACGAGCAGCGAACGGCCGCGCTCCGAGCGGCCACCGATACCGATACCAGTCAGCAGGGGTTGCTATGACCAGTGAGATGCAGAAGGCAAAACAACCGGTCGTCTCCGTGGTGGCCGGTCCGTACGGACATCCGTTCCACCCGATCCTGGTCACCGTGCCGATCGGGGCGTGGGTGGCGAGCGTGGTGTTCGATATCGCCTCGCGGGTGGTGGACGACCCGCAGTTCCTCGCCCGCGGCGCGACGTGGCTGATCGCGATCGGAGTGCTCGGCGCACTGGTCGCGGCGGTGGTGGGTCTGCTGGACTTGCTCGCGATACCGACCGGCACCACGGCGTTTCGCATCGGTTTGTTGCACATGAGCCTCAATCTGACGGTGACCGCCGCCTTCGTCGTCGGCTTCTTCTGGCGCACTGCCGGTAGCGGTCCGCAGGGCGCCGTGTCCTGGGGCCAGCTGGTGCTGTCGATCGTCGCCCTGGCTGTGCTTGGCGTCTCCGGCTATCTCGGCGGGCAGCTCGCCTATCACTACGGTGTCCGGGTCGCGGACGAAACCACCCAGGCGAGCGGCTTCCGACACTGATCCGCGACAAGGAAGAACCGGAGGTCAGGCGGGGGTGATGTCGGGTTCGATCAGCAGTTGATCGCGGCCCTGCCGGGCGGCGCGGCCGAGAATCGCCGCGAGCCGCTCGTCGGGGGCGAAGCACCCGAACCGAATGAGATACCGGTGAGGTCAGGCCGCGCCCGAAGGAGTTCGTTCGGCTTCTGCGATGTGTAATCGACGACGAGGTGGGCGTAACATGCTGAATCTCGACCGGCGAGTTCGTAGATTGGTGTCGAGTCTCTGCGCGTCCGGTTCATCGCGCAGGTGTCGGTGGGTTTCGAATTGGGAGTGGGGTATCTGGTATGGCGCGCAAGGTAGTCGTCACGGTCGTCGATGATTTCGACGGTCACTCGCAGGCGGCGGAGACGGTGTCGTTCGCGGTGGACGGTGTCGAGTACGAGATCGACCTATCGGAGGAGAACGCCGCGCGATTGCGAGAGTCGTTCGCGCAATGGGTTCCTCATAGCCGACGGGTGGGTAAAGCGGGTCGGCGCAGCAGGAGTATCGAGACCGCGGCCACCGATGGTCCTCGTCCCGGTGTGGTGCGGGAGTGGGCCAGGGCGAACGGATTCGACGTTCCCCGGCGAGGGCGCGTGCCCGCCGATGTCGTGGCCGCGTACCAAAAGGCCGCGTCCTAGGCGCGGCAATCGCGGATCAGGGTCCGTCCTCCCGAAGGTCGAAACGGGAGGACGGACCACTTCCCCGTCAGGCCGCGGGAACGCCGCCACGTTCTCGGGCCGCTACGACCATATCGGGTAATGGGCGAACGGGGGGCGTTTGACGCGAACTTTGTGTCGTCGCTTGGCTTGTGGTGGTCATACGTCGGTTGTTTTCCGCGGCGCACGCATTTCTCCGCGCGAAACCCACTCGGCGGCACCGTCGTCAACTGCTCGCCGCGGTGGACACGTCGATCGGCACCCCGGTCTCCCGCTCGGAGACGTCCCACAGTTTGGCGATGGCGCTGTTCATTCCGATTCTGCGGAAGATCGGTTTGCGCACCGGCGGTCCATTGTTGACGAACATCGGACCGTAGAAATCACCGCCGTTCGCGGCCGGGTCCGTCGCCGCACGCAGTTGCGGCAGCGCCCCATCGGATGCGGACATCCCCGTGTGCACAGCGGCCCACTGGCTGAACCGCTGTGTCAGGCCGCCGCCGGATTCCCGCACGCTGACCGCTTGCAGGTTGGTGTTCGACAAGCCGGGATGCGCGAGGAGGCTCGCCGCGCCCACGCCTGCCCGCTCGAACTCCTGCTGCAATCCCAGGCCGAAGTGGAAGTTGGCGAGCTTGGCCTGACCATATGCGCGCCACGGTCCGTAGCGACCTTCCAGGTGGGGGTTGGCCGGATCGACGGCGCGACCCATGTGATGCGCTGTGCTCGTCACGGTCACGACCCGGGCTCGGGCAGTGCGCAGCAGCGCAGGCATCAGCAGCGCGGTCAGCGTCCAATGCCCCAAATGGTCCACACCGAACTGCATTTCGAAGCCGTCGACGGTCTTCGCCTCGCCGGTCGCCATCACCCCGGCGTTGTTGATCAGCAGATCGATGCGCTGATGTGCGCCGAGGATCTTCTCGCTCGCCGCGCGGACGGATGCCTGCGCGGAGAGATCGAGGGCGATCAACTCGAGGGAGGCGTCCGGCGCCATCGCGCGGATGTTCTCGACCGCGGCCGCGGCCTTGTCCTGATTGCGCACCGCCATCACCACGTGTGCGCCCTTGGCCGCCAGTTGCCGCGCCGTCTCCAGCCCGAGCCCGCTGTTGGCCCCGGTCACCACCGCCGTCCGGCCGCGCTGATCGGGGATTTGGGAAGCGTTCCAGAACATCGCGAACCTCCTGGTGGAATGTTCGGTCGTCAGCGAAATCTACCAAATCGAGGGCGCGCGGAACCGGCATCGGGCCGTAATCACCGGCCAGCGGGTATCGGGGTGAACTAGGCTAGCCAGGCGCGCTCGTCACCGGCGAAGCGATTGACGGGACCCGGGGTGGCGACCGCCCGGAAATAGGCCGCGGAGATCGCGTCGGCCAGCACGGCATTGCGACGATCCAGATCGTCCTGCCAGGCGATGATTTCCGGCAGCAGCCGGTCGAGTTCCGCGCGCGTCGCGCGTTCGTCGACCGTGGTCACCTCGCCGCCCGCGACGACGACGCGCCCCGCCACGAGGACCGTGTCGATCGACGATCCGTTCTCGGAGTAGACCAGCTGATTGTCGAGCTTCTGGCGCGGGGTGAAGGCCATGGTGTCGAGATCGAAGAGCACCAGGTCGGCTTGCTTGCCCACCTCGATCGTTCCGATGACGCGATCGAGCACCGCGCTGCGGGCTCCGCCGATGGTCGCCGCGGTGAGCACCTCGTCGACTCGCGGCCAGCGGCGGAAATCGGGATCGGTCACCTTGTGCAACAGCGCCGCCGTTTTCACCACGTCGAGCATGCGCGGCGAGTCGCTGCTGGAGCAGCCGTCGGTGCCGAGCGCGACGTTGACCCCGGCGTCGTGCAGCAGCCGCCACGCCGCGATGCCCGAGCCGAGTTTCAGGTTGGAGACGGGGTTGTGCGCGAGGGAGGTGCGGGCATCTGCGACGAGTTCGATATCGGACTCGGTCACCCAGATGCCGTGGGCCAAAGTGGTATTGGCGGTCAGTGCGCCGATCCTGTGCAGATACTCGACCAGTGTTCCGCCGTAGTGTTCGGGTCCGGTGATCATCTGGGTCTTGGTCTCGAGCACGTGGATGTGGCACTCGGCGTCGTTGGTCCGCGCCAACTGGGTCGCCCCGGCGATCAGCTCGGGGCTACAGCGCTGCGGCGCGGACGGCGCGGTCATGAACCGCAGCCGTCCGTCGCCGCGGCCGTGCAGAGTGTCGAACGCGCGGCGGCAGAAATCGAGGTACTCGTCGTCGGCGAGAGCGGGCAGCGACCTGAGGTGCCGCACCATCGCCGAATCCAGCAGATCGTCCAGAAAGGGGATGGTGTCGACGAAGGGCCGGGTGATGACGTGCCCGGAGATGTTGGCCCGGATGCCGACTTCGTCGTAGGCGTCGAACACCGCCGCGAGCTGCGCCCACTCCTGATTCGGATTCTCGATCACGTCGTCGACGATGGTGGTGACGCCGGCTTTGAGCGATTCGATCGCGAACAGCGTGCTGCGCAACCGCACCAGCTCCGGGGCGACGCGGCTGTCACCGAGGATCGGATAGCTCATGGTGAGCCACAGTTCGAGCGGCAGATTGTCGTAGCGCCCCTTGAACAGCGTCTCCCATGAGTGGGTGTGCGCGTTGACGAGCCCGGGAACGACCAAGCGGTCGCACCCGTCGATGACGGTGTCGCCGTCGGCCGGGGTCAGGCCGGCGCCGATCTCGGCGATGCGATCGCCTTCGATCCGGATGCTGCGCACGACCGGTGTGCTGCCGGAGATGCCGTCCATGGTCAGCACGTGTGCGTCTTCGATGAGGATTCCCACGCTCTTCCTCTATCACGGTGGGTCACCGACGAGGCGGAGCCCACCTCGATCGAAGTCAGGCCAATTTCTTATTTGCGGGAATGAAACTATTCGGAGTTATTGATTGTCCGCGTCCCGATGCCGATGCATTGTGAAAATCCCGATCTCGTACTCGATCTGCCTATCGGTCCGAAAGGTCGAGGTCGGGGAGCCTGCGACGCGGTGAGTTGCCGTGACATAGCCATCAAGATCGCGAACAATGCCGTCCATGACGGTGGTGGCGAGCGGCGGATTGACGAATCTGCAGGATAATCGCGCACTCAACGCGACACCGCGCGGAGGATTTCGACCCGACATCGAGGGGTTGCGGGCAGTCGCCGTACTGGCCGTTGTGCTTTTCCATGCGAACATGCCCGGGGTTCGGGGCGGATTCGTCGGCGTGGATGTCTTTTTCGTCATTTCCGGCTTCCTCGTCACCGGAATCCTCTTCCGCGAGGCGGCCGCCGACGGCGCTGTCGGACTGGTCCGGTTCTACGGCGCGCGGGTCCGCCGTCTGCTGCCCGCGGCGGGTGTCGTGCTGATCGCCACCGCGATCGGCGCGGCCGTACTGCTGCCGCCGCTACAGGCCCGCCAAGTCCTCGGCGATGGGATCGCCGGCGCCTTGTACGCCGGGAACTATCGGCTCGCGTTGCGCGGCAACGACTACCTCGCAGGCGATACGCTGCCGTCGCCGTTTCAGCACTTCTGGTCGCTCGGTGTGGAGGAGCAGTTCTATCTCTTGTGGCCCGTGCTGATCGCCGCCACGGCTTGGTTCGCGCGACGGCGCCGGATCGGATCGACCGGTCCGTTCCCGTACATGGTCGTTCTCGCGGTTGTCGCCGCGCTCTCCTTCGCGATCTCGCTGATCCTGACCCGCACGCTGCCCTCGTGGGCCTTCTTCTCGCTGCCGACGCGAGCCTGGGAGCTGGGCGCGGGCGGCATGATCGCGCTGTCGGCCGGCGTGTGGTCCCGATTGCCGAAATCGGTCGCCGCCCTTGCCGGATGGATCGGACTGGTCCTCATCGTCGCGGCGTGTTCCCAGCTGAACGAGACGACACCGTATCCGGGCACCGCGGCCGTGCTGCCCGTTCTCGGTACCGCCCTGGTGATCGTATCCGGTTGCGCTGACGCGCGATTCGGAGTCGGGCGCGGACTGGCGCTGCGTGGAATGCGAGCGATCGGCCGCGTGTCGTACTCCTGGTATCTGTGGCACTGGCCGGTATTGCTGCTGGCGCCGCGCGTGCTCGGGCACCAGCTCGGACTGGGTGGCTCGATGGGCGCGCTCATGATGGCAGGCGGGCTCGCGATGCTCACGTTGTGGCTGGTCGAGAATCCGGCCCGCTTCGCCGCCCCGTTGCGAAGCTCGGCCGCACGCAGCCTCGCCTGCGGCGGCGCGATCACGGCGGTCGTCAGTTGTGTGGCACTGACGCTGCTCGTGCTCGTTCCCGCCCCGGTCGGCCGTGGCGCGGCAGCCCCGGCTCTCACGCTCGCCACGCCCGCCGCATCGGCCACTCCCGGCGTCGACCCGCGCGACGCGGTGGTCCGGCAGCTGATTGCGGAGACCCAGGACGCGGTCGCCGCATCGGCCGAAATCCAGGCTGTCCCTTCGAATCTCACGCCCTCGCTCGCCGACGCGCCTGGCGACAAGGCAGGCGTGTTCACCGACGGCTGCGTGCGATCGTGGCGTGACGTGGGACAGGCCGAGTGCGCCTCCGGCGATCCGGACTCGGCCACGACGGTGGCCCTGGTCGGCGATTCGCATGCGGCGATGTGGCATCCGGCGTTCGAGCCGATCGCCGCGGCACGGCACTGGCGGCTGGAAACCATGGCCAAGGTCACCTGCCCGTTGCTCGACCTGCCCATCACCAGCCCGTATCTGGGCCGGGAGTACACCGAATGCGAACAGTGGCGCGGCCAGATCCTGACCCGGCTACAGGCCGAACGCCCCCGTTTGGTCGTGCTGAGCATGTCCAGGCGCTACGGCGCCGACTTCGGCTTCGTCTCCTACGACCAGGCCTGGGTCGACAGCCTCAACCGCTTGGTCGGCCGGCTGCGCGCGACCGGTGCGGCGGTCCTCGTTCTCGGGTCGGTCCCCGATCCGCGCACCACCGTGCCCGCGTGCCTGTCCGAACATCTCGACAATGCCGGGGCCTGCACGCCGACGCGGCCGGTCGCGGTCGACGATGCGGGTATCGCGGCCGAGCAAGCGGCGGCCACCGCCGGTGGCGGCCGGTACGCCGATCTGACCTCGCTGTTCTGCACCGCCGCCCGCTGCCCGCTCGTGATCGGCGACAACCTGGTGTACCGCGATGACAATCACCTCACCGTCGGTTACGCCAGAACGCTCGGACCGGTCATCGCCGCACTCGCCGACCGTGCGCTCGCCGAGGATTGAGCCGGGCTGGTCATCGCCTTCCTGCCTTCTTCGATTTCGTTGCGAACGAACGTGATTCGGCGAGACGATCCCGGAGGAACTCGGTGATCTCCGCACGCGCGGCCTTGGCCTGCGGCACCAGGCCCGGCATGCTCAGGAAAGCGTGCGGCGCGCCTGGATGTTCGGTGAGCCGCGCGGGCGTGCCGGACGACAGCAGCCGTTCGGCGTAACGACGACCGTGATCGGCCAGCGGGTCGACGGTCGGCACCACCACGAGTGCCGGGGCCAGCCCGCTCAGGTCGTCGGCGAGCAGCGGCGACACCGCCCGCGCGTCCGATCCCGGCGGCACGGCCAAGCGCTGGAACAGCCGCAGCTGCGCCGCGTCGAGGGTCGGAGTGTCCGCGTACCGGGTGATCGAGGGATGGTCGAACGCCGTCTCGGTCACGTCCGTCACGGGATTGACCAGCACCTGCGCGCGCAGGTGCTGGCCGGAAGCTTTGGCCCGGATCGCAGCCACCGCGGCGATCAATCCGCCGGTGCTCTCACCGAAGACCACGGTCCGCGTCGGGTCCACTCCCCATTCGTGGGCGTGCCGCACCACGTGCCGCAGCACCTCCCACCCGTCGTCGACGGCCGCCGACAGGGGAGTGCCCGGGGCGAGGAGACGATGCTCGACCGAGACGACGACCGCGGGCAGCGAGGCGGCGAGATGGCTGTTGGCCCAGTCGCACTGGACCGCCGTGCCGACGAACCCGCCGCCGTGTACGTGCAGCACGAGCGGCAGCGCACCGCCGTCTTCGGTCGACGGCCGGTACTCACGGACCCGAATCTCACGATCGGGCAGCGTCACCTCACGCCACCGGATCGCGACGCCGCCTGCCGGGCGTCCGGTGATCACCCTGCCGAGACGAGACGACCGCCTGCGGTTCTCCGCGTCGCGGTAGGCGATCAATTCGTCGGCCGTCATCGTCGACCAGTCCGGCGCCTTACGCGCGGCGTGCAGCAACCGGATACCCAGCGGCAGTCGTTCGGTGCCGGTGACGTCGTTCATTTCTCCTCCATGGGACTGTCCCGCTTGCAGATTCGACTGCCAGCATGGCCAGCGCACCGCGGGGGTGTCTTGGAGAAATGTTCCGTTCGGGTGGTCAGGCGGACGAGCGCTGGTTCGCCTGTGCTTGCCCGGCGCCGGTCCACGCGACGTCGTCGACGGCGAGCCCCGGCGC
Organism: Nocardia sp. bgisy134; assembly: GCF_965341865.1. Lineage (GTDB taxonomy): Bacteria > Actinomycetota > Actinomycetes > Mycobacteriales > Mycobacteriaceae > Nocardia. Next base: position 62,837 of record NZ_CBDQZP010000012.1, on the reverse strand, counting down.
GACCGCGACGGCCCGTGGCGTCACCCCGGCGAAGGCCATGACGTCCCGGTGCAGATGGGATTGGTCGACATAGCCGCTTTCCACCGCCACCACGGCCGCGCTGTGACCCGCGGCGAGCAGGTGCGCCGCGTGGTCGAAGCGGATCAGCTTCGCGGCGCTCTTGGGAGTGAGACCGATCTGGGATCGGAACCGGGTCCACAACCGTTTACGACTCCAGCCGACCTCGTCCGCCAGCCGGTCGACCCGAATTCGCCCACGGCTCGATGCCATTCGCTCCCAGGCGAAGTCGATCTCCGGATCGACCGCGGGGCCCGTCCCATGGCGCCGAGCGAGCGCGGCCTCCACGATCGCGAACCGGTCCTCCCACGACCGGGTAGCAGCCAGGCGCTCCTGGATCCGCACGGTGTCGGGCCCCCAGAGCTCCTCGAGGTCGACCACCGCCCCGCCCAGCTCCGAGGACGCGCCGAGCGCCGCGTGCGCGACCACCGGCGACAGCCGTACCTGGAGGCAGTCGATATTCCGTCCGGACCCCCGAACGCCGCCGAGCGAGAGACCGGTGACGACAGTGCCTCGCGCCCGCCCGCCACCGGCGTCGTCGACGAGCAGCCCATCACCGAAATCGATGAACATCGTGAGCGCCGGGTACGGGATCACCTGAATATCGATGAGACTCGCAGTCCGACCGCGAAACGCGGCCATGCTGACTCCGGCGATCCGGCTCGGCCGTGCCGGGAGCGCGATGTCCCATACGGCCGCGGCGTCACGAACCGGCTCGACAGGTGGCATGTCGCCATCGTACGAGGCGCGCGAGAGGTGGTGTGCCGGAGCGACTCCGGTCCCGGTGAGCCGGTCGGGTCAGATGCGGCGCGTGCGCCGGACTTCACGAGGAGAGAGCTTCCACCAGCGGCGGGCGGCCCGCGAGAACGACGGCTGCTCGACGAAACCGACGATGCCCGCGATATGACCGAGTGGCAGGTCGGTGCCGAGCAACAGTCTGAGCGCGGTTTCGCGACGAGTGTCGTCGAGGAGTTGACCGAAGGTGACACCGGCCTGCTCCAAGTGTCGCTGGAGCGAGCGGGGGTGCATCATCAGCAACCGGGCGATCCCTGCCAGCTCGACCGTGCCCGTGCCGAGCGACTCCCTGATCGCGGTTCGGGTGCGGGACACGATGTCCGTCTTGCCGGTCGACGTCTGCTCGGCGAGGAACGCGATGGCGAGCTGACGAATCGTGTCGTTGACGCCCACGAGTTCTTGATTCGGCAGTGCCGCGGGGAGACGGAGTATGGCGGCCGGGTGGGGCTGCCGAGTTCGGACCGGCGCTCCGAAGTAGTCCGCGTAGTCGCGGGGCGAGACCGGGGACTCGTACGGGAGATGGACGCCTAGCAAACCGTACGGTCCGCCGTTGAGGTAGGTGATGGCGCGGTGGGTGAAGCCGATACCGAGGTCGACGGCCTGCACCGGACCTGCCGCAGTGGCCGGGCCGTAGTAGAGCCCGACCACGCCAGGACGATGCTGAGGGTCCTCACCCATGGACACCGTGAGAAACCGGCCGTACGAGGAGAGGTATCGCGACAGGCAGTCGAGAGCGTCGCCGATGGTCGGCGAGTTCGTCATCGCGACGGCGAGCGTCCCCAGAACGGACACAGATTGACGTCCGGCGACCCGAAGACCGAAGTCGGGGCACCGCAACTGCTCCGCGGCAACCTCGAGCAACGCCGCGGCCACCTTTCCTGGAACCAGGTCGTCGTCCATGTCGAGGGACTTCGGCGACAGGCCGACCGCGAGCGCCAGCGAGTCCGCGTCGCCCCCGAGCTCGGCGACGACGCTCCTGAAGCCGCGCAGACTGGCGGAGCGAATATGACTCACGGTGAGATTGTCGCACTCAGACAAAAAAGAGTCGTGCTCGGATAACTTCTTGCCGATCCCGCCCGGCACACTCCGATGTGTCGGCGCAACCCGCCCGGCGGCACAACGCGGCCGTCCTTCGCCGCGCGGCCGTCCCGACGAACTCTCGGGCGACCCGCGCGGGAACGCGCCGGACAGACAGGAACACGACGAGCATGAGCGACCGCTCCCTGGTGGACTACCAGGTCGAAGACCACATCGCGATCGTCGCCATGAACAACCCCGGCAGGGGCAACTCTTACACCATCGAGATGTCGGCGCGCCGCGACCCGAAGTTTCCCGGCCGGGTGCCCGATGACCTCCCGACCTGGTTGCCCCGGCTCTCCTGACGCGAATCCCGATCACCGACCACTCGTCACTCAGAACGAAAGTATCGATCATGACTTTGCCTCCCGCCCTTCGTATTCCGCTCGCGCTCCCGGTCGTCGCGTCGCCGCTGTTCATCGTGTCCGGCCCGGAACTCGTCAGCGCCCAGTGCAAAGCCGGCGTCATCGGCTCGTTCCCCGCGCTCAACGCCCGCCCCGCGTCGGCCCTGCGCGACTGGCTCGCCCAGCTCACCGAGGACCTGGCCGCGCACACCGCCGCGAACCCGCACGCGCCTGCCGCCCCGTTCGCCGTCAACCAGATCGTCCACAAGTCCAACGACCGGCTCGAATCCGACCTTCAGGCGTGCGTGGACTTCCAGGTCCCCATCGTGATCACCTCGCTCGGCGCACGTCCCGAGGTCAACGACGCGATTCATTCCTACGGCGGAATCGTTCTACACGATGTCATCAGTAATGCCTACGCGCACAAGGCGATCGAGAAGGGCGCGGACGGACTCATCGCGGTCGCGGCGGGCGCGGGCGGGCACGCGGGAACGACCTCGCCGTTCCCGCTCATTCGCGAGATCCGCGAGTGGTTCGACGGTCCGCTCCTGCTCTCCGGCGCGCTCTCGCACGGCGCGTCGATCCTGGCGGCGCAGGCCGCGGGCGCCGACCTCGCCTACGTCGGCTCCGCGTTCATCGCGACGCACGAGGCCAATGCGGCGGCCGGGTACAAGCAGATGCTCGTCGACAGCACCGCCGCCGACATCGTCTACTCCAACCTGTTCACCGGCGTGCACGGCAACTACCTGCGCGGCAGCATCGTCGCCGCCGGATTGGACCCGAAAAACCTCCCCGAATCCGACCCGTCGAAGATGAATTTCGGTTCCGGCGGCAACACCGGGGCGAAGGCGTGGCGTGACATCTGGGGCTCCGGACAGGGCGTCGGCACCCTCGAGGAGGTCACCTCGGTCGCCGAGCTCGTGGCGCGCCTGCGCACTGAGTACGACGAGGCCCTCGCCACCGGGGTGTGGGACGGCACGTCGATGCGTCACCTCGCCGCCGCGCCGTCCGCGTAGCACCTCATCCGTGGCCCCGGAGCCCGAGGACGGCCAGCCGAACCCGGTTGGTGGCACCGGTTTTGGTCATCAGGTTGGGATGTGGGTCTTGACCGTGGTGATGCCGACGTGCAGTCGCTCGGCGATCTCGGCATTCGACAGGCCGTCGGCGACCAGTTCCAGCACCTCGGCGTGTGCCTGGCCTGGGCCGGCTTGCGACACCGGAGGAGATCGCGGCGTTCGCCCTCACCCTGGCCGCGCCGGAGCACCAGTACCTCACCGGGGCGCAACTGGTCATAGACGGCGGGAAGACAGCGCACGCGTGATCGCCTGTCCCGCAAGCCTGTCGCAGCAGACTCCTGATCGTCAGCGGGACAGGGCGGTCTCGCGCCGCACATGGGACAGTTTTGCGCATGGCATAGAGCCCGGTGACGAGCCCGTCATCGATGCGCACCGCCACGACGGTGTCGATCTCGCCGTCGCGCCGAAGTATCAGTGCCGGATAGCCGTTGACCTGTGCCAGCTGCTTGGCCGCCGCCGCGAGCCTGCCGAGCCCGGCGGACAGCACGCTGGCCACGTTGTCTGCTCCCACGATGGGCGAGAGCGTGGCCCGTTCGATGCCGCCACCGTCGCCCAGGAACACCACATCCGGCGCGAGGATATCGAGCAGGTTCTGCAGATCACCCGTGTCGATCGCGCGCTGGAACGCGTCGAGCGCATCGCGCGTCTCGGTGGCGGAGACGATTCCGCGGGGTCGGCGCGCAGCGACGTGTGCCCGTGCCCGGTAAGCGATCTGGCGTGCCGCGGCCGGGCTCTTGTCCACGGCTACGGCGATCTCCTCGTACCCCACGTCGAACACTTCACGCAGCACGAACACCGCCCGCTCGGTGGGTGTGAGCGTCTCGAGCACCAGCAGCATCGCCATGGAGACGCTGTCGGCCAATTCGACGTCCTCGGCCACATCGGGCGTGGTGAGCAGCGGTTCGGGCAGCCACGGTCCGACGTAGGACTCCTTGCGTCTGCCGAGAGTGCGCAGCCGGTCCAGCGCCTGGCGGGTGGTGATCCGCACCAGGTACGCGCGCTGATCCTGGACCGTGTCCACCTCGACCCCCGCCCACCGCAGCCAGGTCTCCTGCAGGACGTCCTCGGCGTCGGCGGCCGAGCCGAGCATCTGGTAGGCGACGGTGAACAGCAGGTTGCGGTGGGCGACGAACGCCGCGGTCGCCGAGTCACTGTTGCTGTCGCCGGGCACGCTCCGCGATGTACCGACCATGGGGTGACTCCTGTTCGCTCTCCAGTAGTTCACCCATCAGACGCCGGGCTCGGCCGTTCCGTAACACCGAAATGTCGTGGCGCACGTCACATCGGCGCGCTGTTACGCGGCCCCGGGAGCCGTCGTCTGGTGTTCGTTCAGTGCGAAAGCACCCGACACCACCAGTGAGGACCACGTCATGGAACCCCGTTTCACCCTGAACGACAACGAACTCGGCGCCAAGATCGGCAAGCGGTTCGCGAACACCAGCCTGGCCATCGCGCAGTCGACCCTGCCGAAGTCCACGCTCGAATTGGTGGAGCTGCGCGCCAGCCAGATCAACGGCTGCGGGTGGTGCACCGACGTGCACACCAAGGAGCTGGCGGAAGCCGGTGAACCCGCGGTCCGGATCAACCTGGTCGCCGCCTGGCGCGAGGCCGCCGTGTTCACCGAGGCCGAGCGGGCCGCGCTGGCGCTGGCCGAGGAGGGCACCCGGCTCGCGGACGCCCACCGTGGCGTATCCGACGACACGTGGGCCCAAGTGCGTAAGCACTATGACGACGACCAGATCGCCGCGCTGGTCTATCTGGTCGCCATGATCAACGCCGCCAACCGGCTCGGCGTGATCGTGCGAATGCAGGGCGGTTCGTACGAGCCCGGCATGTTCGCCGGCATCACCGACTGATCCTCAGGCGAATCCCGGTCCGGCCCAAAATCATTCGATCCGGGCCGGGGCAGGTGACGCCGGGCGCGGCCATCGGTCCGTGCCGGTGTTATCGCCACGGCGACAGCCTCCGTGCTGGCCGGATTCGCCGGACCCGCTACCGCCGTTCCCACCGACCCGGCCGTCGACGAGAACGGCGTGATCGACGCGCCGGACGGCGTGATCACCGGCATGGGTATGGGGCCGGGCGCCAGTTGGGTGGAGGCGTGGATCGTTGCAAATAGCCACACTCGCAACGAGTTCGGGCAACCCACAGAAGCGTATGGGTGTCCACACCCGCGATCACCCGGGGCGTACCGCGTGCTGTCGTTTGTCATAGCTCCGGCCGTCCCGTCGTGCGGGCAAGCCGGGCGACGGGTGCGATTTCGCTGCACATGCCTCCAGCGGCTGGGGCGACGGCACCGGGTTCAGGCGTTCGATCGCGTCCAGGACATCCGATCCCGCGGGCAGGTGCAGGGGGCCGGGTCTGGGCCGCGATGCCCAGCGGCAGCCGAAGCCGGAGTCCGACATGGGGAGCAGTATCCGTCGCCCGGCTCGACGGGGGACGACTCCGAGATCGATGAACCTCGGCGCGCTCGACGGCATCAGCGGTTCGATCAGAAAGGTCCACTGTGTATCTCGCTGATCACTGATGACGGGCGGACAGGTATCCGCGAGTAGCCCCAGGACTCGACGTCCGAGTGCGGAGGGGAGGTCCAGCGCGCCGATTCGCGGTCCGCACACCACGGTCGCGCGGTCGGCGGTCAGCTCGACCGGCAGACCGTATCGGTGCCGCAGCAGGTGAGCGATATCGACTGGCGTGTAACAAGATTCGAACATCAGATGGTGTTCTTCTGCACGACGTGATCTCCCCATCGGTGGTGCGGAACGCCCGGATCGGGGCGATGGTGCAACCTCATCACCGCCGTATTGCTGAGCAATGGCCGTTCTGTTCCTTTCGCGTTGCCAGCAGCGCGCTGGGGGCGACGACCGGGGTTCGGTTGTGGGGGAACGTGATTCGGCCGACAGGTGCCGCGTCGATCTGATGGGGTTTGTAACGACCGGGGAGCATCCGACGACTCTCGCAGGGGATTTCTTTACCGATCATTCCGGTTTGCCGGAACCCTTGCGCGCCTGTCCTATTCGGGGCCGGGCGGCATATTCAGAGGAGAGGCTGTGCGGATCGTGCAGATGTTGAGGATGGGCCGCCGGTGGCGTGCGGGCACCGGATTGGTGCTGAGCGTCGTCGCGCCGGTGCTGATCGTGACCGCGTGCACAGCGGACGAGCAGGACTCCGCCAAGCCGGGTTCGGGGACCGCGACGGCGACCTCGGTCAGCCCTTCGAAGACCACGACCCCGGCCACCAGCACTACGGTGCCGGGCAGCCCTGGTGTCGGGCAGGCGGGCGGTGGCGAAGGGTCGGGTTCTGGGCAGGCGGGGGCCGGTCGGCCGGTCGCTCCCGGGGGCACCGACAACTGTGGAACCGTCGTCGTCTGTGGTGTGGCGCCAGAATCTCAGCCGGTGGAGGGTGGTACGGACACCTGCGGTGCGACCTTGTGCGGTGAGCCGAGCTACCCACCTCCGGCGCCGGGCGGTACCGACTACTGCGGGCCCGAACCTTGCGGCGTCTATGTGAAGTGCACGGACAAGATCAACTACGCCGGAGATCCCCGCTCCAACAACGAGATCAACAATATCGGCGTGCGAGACGGCGTGTGTCCGGAGCCGATCCGCCCCACGACCACCAGCGCCGCTCCGCCGACCACGGCCACGACCACGCCGACACCCGCGCCCACGACCACGTCGTCGCCGGAAGCGACCACAACCACGACCACGACAACGGCTGCGCAGTAGCCGACCGAGCCACCCTCGGAGGCGGGTTGGTCGCCGAGGTGGCGAACCCGGCCGGAGCGGTAGCCACTGGAGGCTGCCGTCACGGAATGGCGGCGGCCGGGTGTGCATCCCCTCTGGGACGCATCGGCACCCGGTTATCGCCAGACCGCCGGTCCAGAAGTCCCGGGCGGCGTCCTGCTCGGCCACGACGGTGGGCGGACCCGACAGCGGAGATCTCGATGACGGCGGGCTCGAACTACCGCGAAGGCGAGTAGCGGACTACGCGCGAGGTCCGAACTCGTGTGCGTCACGCTCGGATAGTCCAGTTCATGCGTTTCGGCCGGTGACAGGTGGGCCCGCTGGCCCGTACCGTCGCGTCGAGCCCAACGTGTCGTTACTGCGGACGCAGGACCAGCACGGTGATTTCGCTCGGTGCGAAGACCCGCAGTTGCGGACCCCAGAAGCCGGTTCCCCGGCTGGTGTAGAGCTGGGTGTCGCCGTGGCGGCTCAGTCCCGCGACGACGGGCTGGTCGAGCCGGACGAGATAGTGGAAGGGCCAGATCTGGCCGCCGTGGGTGTGGCCGGAGATCTGGAGTGCGACACCGGCGGCCGCGGCGTCGGTGATCTGCTTGGGTTGGTGGGCGAGCAGGACGACCGGCGCGCCCGGGTCCGCGCCCGCGAGCGCGGCGGGAAGGTCCGGGCCGTGACCGGGCAGGCCGACACCCGTCGGGTCATCGATACCCGCGATCACCAGTTGATCGTCGCCGCGGCGCACTGTCACGTGCTCGTTGTGCAGCGGTTGCCAGCCGAGCGAACCCATGTGGTCGATCCAGCCTTGCGCGTCGCCGAAGTACTCGTGGTTGCCGGTGATGTAGAACCGGCCGAGCTCGGCCTCGACCTTGCCGAGCGGATCGACCTGCGCGCGCCGCTTCGCCACCGAGCCGTCCGCGAGATCACCCGCGTGACAGGCGATATCGGGACGTTGCGCGTTGACCACCTCGACCACGCGCTCCGACCAGCGCAATCGGTCGAGCGCGGCGAAATGGGTGTCGGTGACGACTACCAAACGCAGGCCGTCCAGCGCCGCACCGAGTCCGGGGATGGCGACCTCCACGGTGCGAACTCGCGGCACCCGCCGCGCTTCGACCACGCCCCACACCACGAGCACGGTCGCCGCGGCGAGTACGCCCGCGGCGGCGATCCGGGAGCGAGCCGGATCGCCGACACCGGCCACGGCGAGCCCCAAGCGGGCCACGTTACCGAGCACCGACCAGCTGAACACCACCCACATCACGCCGAGCAGCGTGTCGCCGACGATCGAAGCGGCATCCGACTGCGCGGGTCCGTGACCGAGATACATCGATGCGGGCAGACAGCAGAACGCCAGCGCGAACAACGCCGAGCCCAGCCAGAACAGCGAGCCGGTTCCCTGGGTGGGCGCTGCCACCAACGTCCACCACGGCAGCAAGATCAGTACAGCGGGAATCGCCAGGAACATGACCAGGCGGGATACATATCTCAAGAGGGCTCGTCCTCGCGCGCGGGTGTAGCGCGCGGTCCCTCACCCGGCGCCATGAACACCTCCGACGATAGCAGCGGTTATCCCACGCCGAGGCGCTCGGCGGCGACGGCGAGATCCTTGTCACCGCGACCCGACAGGCACAGCACGACGAGCGAGTCCGCGAGAACCTCTCCTCGGTCGGCCATCTCCAGCAGATGCCCGACGGCGTGGGCCGATTCGAGCGCGGCGAGAATGCCTTCGGTGTGACTGAGCGCCTGCATTCCGCGCAGTGCGACGGCGTCGGTGGCCGCGCGATAACTCACCCGGCCGCTTCGACGCCGATCAGCCGCACCCGCGGATCGTCGGGAAGCATCTCGTGCCGGAACCCGCTCGCCGCCACGTCGTGATCAATCCTCATCAACACCAACGCTTTCACCGCCACAAACCCGACGGCTCAGGCTGTTCGGCTCGCACTAGCGCCCGGCAACGAGCGAGTTAACAGACCCGATCTTTTGGATGGCCGAGGTTTTCGCGCAACGATGCGTCCAGTTTTCGCCACAGCTCTCCCACGCGGCCGCGACCACTCGGGGCGGGTGGGTAACGCCTCAGGACGCTCACCACGATGCGGCTGGCCAAACTTGTTGCCTTCTCGATGTATTCGTCTCCCACGCTGCGGTCGTCACCGGCGTCGAGTTCGAGTGCTCGAGCCGCGTGGGCGGCCGACATGAGGATGTGTCCGCCTTGAGTCGCCTTCGCCAGCGGGTGCAGGTACGCGGCTCCTCCCGCATGACCGGCGGCTCGCGCCGCGTCGACGGCGGCTTCATGGTGCGTCTCCCCGGCTGCCCGTGCGGCCCGGTGCGCGTCCAGTGCGGTCACGCGGAGCGCCTTCGTTCGCTTGCCCCCAGCGGCGAATCGGCGTGCCTCGTCGAGCACGGCCCGGGGGCGTGGATCATCCGGGCAGTCGCGCTCGAAGATCGCCAGAACAGGCTCCGCGCAGGCCACGGCATAACCCGTGACTTCGCGTAGTTCGGCCATGCTGAGTTCGATCGTCAGATTCTCGTCAGCCGCATTCATGCTGTCGACAGTATCGTTGAACATTCGTTTGGGGCTTTGCGGTGATATCGGCAGGACAGTGCGAGCAAACCTTCAAAGTCGCTCGGGTCGATGGTTTTGCAGGAACATCGGCCACGGTCTCGCCGTCGTGGATCAGCCGATGCGCGTCAGTGCCAGAATGCTGGAAACAACCTGTCACGCATTGATATCCGGCTCGTCGGTGGCGAGAACAGTTCTTGACAAGGCATAGTCGGATAGCTTTCTTGGACTCGATCATCGACGGTCGCTGCCCGCGCCCACCCTCTTGCAGTCGACTCGCGCGCGAAGGTCACCGCCGCCTCCCGGGAAGCGACGAAGTGTAGAGGCGCCCCGAGGCCGAAATCGACTGTCAGATGGCACAGCACATTGCTTTCCTAACTCCGAATACGGCCTCGGTGACACTCACGGCCTCGGCTGCGGCGAGCTCCCATGAAATCGACGCCGGATTCGGCGGTTGCAGCGCCCGCTGTCGAGTGCGCTGCAACCGCCGATCCTCCTATCGGCCGGTGAACCGCGCCGGCCGCCGCTCCAGGAACGACAACATGCCTTCCTGGGCATCGTCACTGGTGACCAGGCGCCGCAACTCGTCACGGATGGCTTCGCCCGCGACGACCTCGCCGTCGCTTATCGCGCGCCGGGCCGAAGCCATCGTCGCTCGGATGCCGAGCGGCGCTTGCTCACTGATCCGTTCCGCCAGCTCCACTGCCCGATCGAGGTGACGGCCGGGCTCGACGACCTCTTGCACGAGTCCAAGGCGCAGAGCCTCGTTCGCGTCGAACGGATCGCCGGTGAGCAGCCAGCGCATCGCATTGCCCCACCCGGCCTCGCGCGGCAGCCGGAAAGTGGCGCCACCGAGGGGAAAGATCCCGCGCTGCACCTCCATCTGCGCGAACTGGGTGTCGGCGGAGGCAATACGGATGTCCGCGGCCAGCATCAGTTCGATCCCGATGGTCATGGACCATCCGTGCACGGCCGCCACCACCGGTGTGGTGCGCGCCGGTCCGGTGGTGGACACCGGATTCAGCTCGTCCTCGGCCCAATCGACGCTGCTTTCCGTGATCTGCGGTATCACATCGGCCAGATCGAGCCCGCCGGTGAAGTTCGCGCCGTGACCGTACAGCACACCGCAACGCAGCTCGTCGTCCGTTTCCAGTACGTAATAGGCATTGCCGAGAGCACGCAGTAATTCCATATCGAATGCGTTGCGCTTGGCTGGGCGGTTCAATCCCATCAACAAGACATGACCCGACCGTTCGACGGTGAGTACCTCACTGGGCCGCAGATTTTCGATCATGCCTGAGCCTGTGCCTTCATATGATTCTCCATTCATGACATCGACGACGACCGAGCAGCGGTCGAAATGCGTTGTGCTGTGGTGCACCGACCGGTTTTCCGGTCAGGGACGGACGAGGACTTTGAGTGCTGTGCGGGTGACCATGGCGCGGTAGGCCTCGGCGATTTCGTCGAGGCCGGTTTCGCGGTCGAAGACCTTGCCGGGCTCGACGCTGCCGTCGAGGACGCCAGGCAGCAGGGCGTCGATGTAGGCCCGGACTGGTGCGGGCCCTCCGGTGAGAGTGATGTTCGGACCGAACAGGGTGCCGAAACCCACTGCGGCGTCCTTGTATTGGGGGACACCGACCCGACTGATCACACCGCCGGGGCGGACGATGCCGACGGCCTGCTGATAGGCGGGCATGTGACCGACTGCTTCGACGACGACGTGGGTGCCATCCCCGCCAGTGAGCTCACGGACGGCGGCGATGCCTTCCTCGCCGCGCTCGGCCACGACGTCGGTGGCGCCGAATTCGTGGCCCAGGTCGGTGCGGTCCTTGTGGCGGCCCATCAGAATGATGCGCCGGGCGCCGAATTGGGTGGCGGACAGAACGGCCATGAGCCCGACAGCGCCGTCGCCGATGACGGTGACCGTCGTCTCGGCGGTGACGCGGGCCGCGCGGACGGCATGGTAGCCGGTGCCGTAGACGTCGGACAGCGTCAGCAGCGACGGGATGAGTGGTGAGTTCTCCTCGGCGGGAACGGGAACGAGCGTGCCGTCGGCGAAGGGGACCCGCACCGCCTCGGCCTGTCCGCCGCCGACGCCGCCCGCATTCCAATAGCCGCCGTGCCTGCACGAGGTCTGCAAGCCTTCGCGGCAGAAATCGCAGGTGCCGTCCGACCATACGAACGGCGCGATCACCAGGTCACCCTTTTTCACGGTGCGTACGTCGCGGCCGGTGTCCTCGACCACGCCGACGAACTCGTGGCCCATCGAACTGCCATGGGGCGTCGGCTTCATGGAGTGGTAGGGGTGCAGATCCGTCCCGCATACGCAGGCACGTACCACGCGGACGACGGCGTCCGTGCTGCCGCGGATCACCGGGTCGGGGACATCGATGACGCGGACGTCACCGGGTCCGTACAAATAGGCTGCTCGCATGAACATCCTCCTGTAATCGGGGTCTGGGTGTTCGGTGAGACTCGGAGCCTGGGCCCGCCTCGGCCAAGGCGGGCGCAGGCTGTCGTCTCAGCGGTACGTCACCGCGCCGACGAGGGTGGGCAGCTGTGACCGTGCCGCATCGGCTTCGTCGAGGCGGATGTCCGACAGGCGCACCCGTTCGAAGAACGTCTCAGGCCTGATGGCCGAAGAGGAGCGGGCGCTCGTCACCGGCGGGCATGACAGCGGTCGGCTCGTGTCCGCGCTCACCGAAATACAGCAGCTCCCATACGGTTTGCCCGCTGCGAGTGCTGGTCTGGCCGTCGCTGGTCTCGGTCAGTTCGACGTCGCCGAGGAAACGGTGATAGGCGCCGTGTGCGCCGAAGTCGAGCCGGAAGATGTCTTTGCGGTACCGGAAGGTCACGGCGTAGGTGGCGCCGTCTTGCTCGATGGAATACCGCACACGTTTGTCGACGGGCACACCGCTGTCGGGATGGATCGAGCGATCGTCGGCGATCACGTCGACGCCGTCGTCGCCCACCCGCGCCGCCACGATCTCCCCTGATTTGACGATCAACAGCACCGGAACCGTCGCGCCACCGTATTCGGCGTCGACGACGAACATCAACGTCACGATGGTGTACTCGCCGAGCAGGGCGCGGCCCCAATACCAGTGGTCGAGCACCTTCCGTGGCGCGATGTTGCCCCAGTTGTGGTCGTGGTAACCGAGACCGGACAACCGCGCCGCGCTGCCGTCGATCGTCAGGGCCGCCTCGACCGAGCCGCGTGCGACGACCGGCAACCACGCGATGTAGTGCTCCTCGTGTTCGCCGAAGTACAAGAACCCCGATTCGGGCCGCCACGGCGGCACCTGCGGCGTGAGCGTGAGATCCACGCTGACTTCGTCGATTTCGACGTGGATCACATAGCCGCGCTGATCCCCGCGAAAGATGTTGGCGCCGATCCGCACATCACAGGTGTTCGTGGCGGCCGAGAACTCCGACGGCTGGCCGACATAGGTCTTCTCGAGCCGGCTGCCGTCCGCGCGCGTGAGCGTCAGCAACACGAACGGCGTCAGCGGCGCCTTCGGTGACATGTATGGGGGCTTGGTGTGGAACTCGATCGTCAGGACCGAGCCATCCTCCAGATGACCGTCGAAATACCACCATTCGAAGGTCCCGTCGGCTGCGCGGGTGCGCAGCCCGTCCTCCCGGGGCGCGACCACGCCCGGGACGACGTTCGCCCGCCGGTAGTGATTCTCGGTCCTGCCCACTACGGATTTCATTTCCACTCCTTACGCCGAGCGGCCGCCGAGACAGCGGCCGCAGCTGCGACGGCGTCGATCACGCCGCGCCGTTCTTGACCGCGACCACCGACAGCGGCGACACCACCGGCGGCTGGGCGAGCAGGTCGCTGCCCTCGCCCACGATCAGTGCCGCGGCCGCGCCTGCCATGTGGGTCTTCTGCTCCTCGGGCGAGGCGAACACATCGACGAGGAAGAACGTCGACGGCTCCGTCGCCGATCGCCCGGCCAGCCACACGGTCGTTCCGGCCTCGGCTTCGATGAGCGGAAGGGCGCGCTCGAGGAGGCCCGCGAAGGCATCCGCCTTGTCCGCGGCGGTGGTGAAGGTGACCATCATTGCTGTGCTCGTTGTCATGGCGGTGACGCTATTGGCGGCAACGGTAAGGATTGCGACAAAGTGGCTAAACTTTGCGACATGAAGATCGGTGTGGCCGCGATCGCCGGGGGCTGGGACTCCGGGCTGACCACAGTCCTGGACGTACTGCGGACCGCCGAAGCCGCCCGAGAAAGAGTCGACCGGAACATCCCGGCGATCTCCGTGTGCACTATCGCGGCAGGAACGGAGCCGATTCCCACCCAGGGCGGGCTGCTGGTCCCGATCGATTTCACCTTCGACGACGCCCGGATGGACGACCTCGATGTACTCGTCATCCCCGCCCTCGGCGCCAACAGCCCACCCGGCGTGATCGACGCGTTGATGCGCCCCGACGTCTCCCGGCTGCGCACTCGGCTGCGGGACTGGGCCGACGAAGGCCGTCAACTCGCTGCCGCCTGCACCGGCACCCTGCTGCTCGCGGAGGCGGGCATCCTCACCGGACGCAGCGCCACGACCAGCTGGTGGCTGGCCACCGAATTCCAGCGTCGCTACCCGCGAGTCGACCTCGACATGACGCGAATGGTGGTGCAGGACGGGCACATCACCACGGCGGGCGCCGCGTTCGCGCACATCGATCTCGCGATCACCCTCGTCGGCAGGTCCAGCCCGCAACTCGCCGATTTCACCGCCGCCACCCTGCTCATCGACCAGCGCCCTGCCCGCAGTATCGAATCCGCCCTCGGTTATCTCTCGTCCGTCGACCGGCTCGTCACCGACTTCGAGACCTGGGCCCGGCTACACCTGGCCGAACCCATGTCCATCGCCGACGGCGCCGCGGCCATCGGAACCACCCGTCGCACCTTGGAACGCCGCGTCCGTCAGCAACTGGGCATCACGCCCAACGCCCTCGTTCAGCAGATGCGCGCCGAACGGGCTCGGCACCTCCAACGCACCACCAAGCTGACCCTCGCGAAGATCGCCCCGATGGTCGGCTACCAGAGCAGCGCCGCGCTGCGCAACGCACTCAACACCACCGAAAGTCGCGAGAACGACTGAGAGTCTGCTCGTGTCACGCGAAACTTTCTTCGCGGTGGGTGTCCGAGAATGGTCCGTGGCTTCGACGTCTCGGACGATCGCCGCCCGGCCGATTCCGACGACACGCTCGTCCTGCTGATCCTGTGCTGCCACCCGGCGCTGTCGCCGACCGCGCAGGTGGCGTTGACGCTGCGCGCCGTCGGCGGCCTCGGCACGGCCGAAATCGCCCGAGCGTTCTTGGTTTCCGAGGCGACCATGACCAAGCGCATCGGCCGGGCCAAGCAGGCGATCAAGGCGAGCGGCGCTGCTTTCGCCCCGCCCGCGGCCGCTGAGCGCGACGCGCGATTGGCCGCGGTGTTGCACGTCTTGTATCTCGTCTTCACCGAGGGATACGCGCCGACTTCCGGCCCGGATCTGCACCGGGTCGAGCTGTCCGCCGAGGCCATCCGCCTGACGCGGCTCGTGCACCGGCTGCTGCCCGACGACGGCGAGGTCGCCGGCTTGCTGGCCCTCATGCTGTTGACCGATGCGCGTCGGCCCGCCCGCACCGGGCCCTGCGGCGAACTCGTCCCGATGGCCGAGCAGGACCGATCTCGCTGGGATCACGCGATGATCGAGGAGGGCATCGCGCTGATCACCGAGGCGCTGACCAGGGGTACGCCGGGTCCGTATCGGTTGCAGGCCGCGATCGCTGCGGTGCACGACGAGGCCCCGGCCTATGCGGAGACCGACTGGCCGCAGATCATGCTGCTCTACGAGAGGCTGCTGCGGCTGGTCGACAATCCGATCATCGCGCTGAACCACGCCGTGGCCGTCGCCATGGCGGTCGGCCCGCGAGCGGGTCTGCGGCTGCTGGACGACCTCGCGGCCGACGAGCGACTCCGCGCCGACCATCGGGTGCCCGCCGTGCGCGCCCACCTGCTGGAGCTTCTCGGCGAGAAAGCGACCGCGCGCGAGTTCTACCTGCGCGCGGCCCGGCAGACCACCAGCCTTCCCACCCAGCGCTACCTGTACGCCCGCGCCGCCGCCCTGCCCGCCGACTGAGCGGCCGACTCGGGGATGCGCGCGGCTACCTGGTCACCCTTGGGCCGGCCGGGTGCCGACCGGCTCGATGTCGCGCACGATGTCGATGGCTCTGCCGAGGGTGTCCAGGCGGGCGTCGAGGGTGTCACCGGCGGGGTAGAGCCGCACGGTGGTCACTCCGGCGTCGCGCCAGACCCGCAGTCGATCGCGCACCACCGGCTCGGTGCCGATCAAGGTGGTCGCCAAAACCATCTCATCGCTGATCAGGGCCGCGGCACCGTCGCGATCGCCGGCTTGCCAGCGTTCGCGCACCTCGGCGGCGACCTCGGCCCAGCCCTGGCGGCTGTAGGCGCGGTTGTAGAAGTTGGTCGACTTCGAGCCCATGCCGCCGAGGCTGAAAGCCAGTTCCTTCTTACGGCCGGCGACCATGGCCGCCAGCGCCTGTTCGTCGGCCGCGAACGCGACCTCAGCGCCTTGGCAGATGTCGAGATCTGTTCGGGTGCGGCCGGATCGGGCCAGGCCCTGGTCCAAGTGGGCGAAGTAGGCGTCGGCCGCACCTTCGGGGACAAAGCTGGTGCCGAGCCAGCCGTCGGCGATCTCACCGGTCAGGCGCAGCATGGCGGGGGAGAGCGTGGCCAGGTAGAGGGGGATCGTGTGCAGTGCGCGGGTGGACAATCGCATCGGCACCGCGTCGCCGCCGGGCAAAGGGATCTGGAATTCGTTGCCCACGTAGGAGATCTTCTCCCCGTGCAGGGCGGAGCGGACGATATCGACGGTTTCCCGGATGCGGGCCAGCGGCCGCGCATACGGCACGCCGTGCAGACCTTCCATCACCTGCGGTCCGGAGGCGCCCAGACCGAGCAGGAACCGGCCGCCGGACAGGTTCGACAGAGTGATGGCGGCTTGCGCGATGGCTACCGGGGTGCGGGTGCCGACTTGAATGATGCCGGATCCCAAGAGGATTCGGCTGGTTCGGGCCGCGTAATAGCCCAGCGCGGACGGGGCGTCGGAACCCCACGCCTCGGCGACCCAGCAGATGTCGAGGCCGAGTTTCTCGCCCTCGACGACGAAATCGGCTTGTTCTCGCCAGTCGCCGCCGGACGCTTCGATGGTGGTCGCGGTGCGCATCATGCCTCGGCTCGCTGCTTGATCTCGGCGAGGTTGGCGCGCATACCGGATTCGAATTCGCGCAGGCGCACGAAGACGATCTTCTGCTCTCTGTCCGGCATTCGTTCGATCGCTCGGGACAGTCCGGACGGGGCCGGTCCCAGTTGCGCCCATTGCGACAACGCGGTGCCGCCGTTCTCGGGTCGCAACCGAAATCGCCAGATCGCCGACGGGTTCGCCGGATCGTCGATGGCCCAGGCGAACACGTGTGGCGGTTCGTATTCGACGACATGGGAGGTGGTCTCCCATTCCCCGAATGCGGCGTGGCTGTTACGTCCCCGGAATCGCGCGCCCACGACGGGCCCGGTCGCGCCGTCGAGCCAGTGCACCGACTGCAACTCGGCACTCAGGTGCGGCATGAGGTCGATATCGGAGACCAGATCCCAGACGCGTTCGGGCGGCGCGTCGATCCAGATATCCACCTCGACGCTGGGCTTGTCGGCGTATCGCGCGCCCGTCCACTCCATGCCGTCCGGCCTCCTCGTCCTCGACGGGACCCGCAACCCGGGCCTCTCACCTCAACAGTTGCGTAATTAGATGGCCGAAGTCAAGCCTCGTGGTCCGGTTCGAACCGCCGTCGTACCTCGGGATGTCGTGCGAGTTGCTCGGGATATCCGGGACCGGTGTGCATGGTGGTCTCCTCGGCGCGCAGTGAGTGCCCGCACTCGGCGCAGACGACTTCGGCGTGGGTGTCGTGCCCGCACGATTCGTGGTGCAGCGTGATCGGGGCGCCTTCCTCGCCTGCCAGCCAGCGATCGCCCCAGCGGGTGATCGCCGCGATCACGCCGAAGAAGTCGCGCCCCTTCTCGGTGAGGACGTACTCGTAGCGTTTCGGCTCGTCCGTGTAGGCGCGCTTGATCAGCAGTCCCTCCTCGAGGAGTTTGCCCAGCCGTTCGGTGAGAGTGTTGCGCGGAATTCCGAGCGCGCGCTGAATCTGATCGAACCGGTGGATGCCATAGAACGCCTCGCGCAAGACCAGGAGCGTCCACGAGTCGCCGACGATGTCCGCGGTGCGCGCGATCGAACACGGCCAGTGCGCGAAGGAGAGTCGCTTCATCCCACCACCTGGCCTGACGCACCGAGGACCGCGTAGACCGCCGTGCGGACTCGGTCGGCGACGACCTCCGGGGAGGAGGAGTCGTACTTGCCGTCGAGGTGCAAGAAGGCCAAGCCGTGGACCAGCGCCCAGACGGCCGTTGCCATCCCCTCCGGCTCGGCAGCTGGAAAGGCCTGCTGCACAATATATTTGACGTACTCGTTGATCGCCGCCGCCGCGGCTACCCGTTCGGGACTCGTCGGATCGCAAGGCTCGGCGAACATCACGCGGAACAGTCCCGGACGCGACAGCGCGAACTGGACGTAGGCGATCGCGATCGCGGCGAGGTCCTCGGCGGTGGTCGGCGCGGCATTCGCCGCGGCCAGATGCGCCGCCATGTCGCGATAGCCCACCGCGGCGACGGCGGACAGCAGGGCGGTGCGGTCGGCGAAATGACGGTATGGCGCCGCGGTGGACACGCCGGCGCGCCGTGCTGCGGCGCGAAGCGACAGCTCGCCCGCGCCGCCTTCCTCGAGCAGCTCCACGGTCGCGCGGATCAGCGCGTTGGGTAGATCGCCGTGGTGATACGACGTGGTCGACGTTGCCATGGGTCCAACCTAACAAGTGTTGACATCGCTTACACCTTTCTCTAGTGTAAGCACCGCGCTCATTATGTGAGCACTGCAAACATTCGTGATCGGAGGGAGTTCCCCATGGCGAGCGGTTCAGAGTCGGACGGGTTGTTCTCGCCTCTCCGGCTGCGGTCCGGCCAGGTATTGCGCAACAGGATCGCCAAGGCGGCCATGGAAGAGGGGATGGCCGGGCGAGCGCAGCTGCCCGACGATCGCCTGATCGCGCTGTATCGACGGTGGGGCGCAGGAGGCGCGGGCCTGTTGATCACGGGAAACGTGATGGTGCACGCCGAAGCGCTGACCGGACCGGGCGGCATCGTCCTGGACGCCGACTCGCCGCTGGAGCCGTTCGTGGCGTGGGCGCAGGCCGGTAAGACCGTGGGCGCGGCGATGTGGATGCAGATCAGCCACCCCGGTCGGCAGGTCCAGGCGCGGATGCCCGGAGTCGTCTGGGGGCCTTCGGATATCGCGGTCGATGTGGGCCGCCATTCCAAGCGGTTCGGCCGACCTGTGGCGATGACCCCTGAGCAGATCGACGCCACCATCGCTCGGTTCGTCACCACCGCGGAGCGGGCCGAGCTGGCCGGGTTCGACGGGGTCGAGGTCCACGCCGCGCATGGCTATCTGCTGTCGCAGTTTCTGTCTCCGCTGGTCAACACTCGCACCGACGAGTGGGGAGGCTCGCTGGAAAACCGCGCGCGGCTGCTGCTCGAGATCGTGCGTGCCGTCCGCGACGTGGTGTCGCCGAGTTTCGCCGTCGCGGTGAAACTGAATTCCGCGGACTTCCAGCGCGGTGGCTTCGAGGCCGACGACGCGCACAAGGTGATCGCGATGCTCGCGTCGCTGGGCGTGGACCTCGTCGAGGTGTCCGGCGGCAGTTACGAAAGTCCTGCCATGTCCGGTCGCCCGGCCGATGGGCGCACCGCAGCCCGGGAGGCGTACTTCCTGGAACTGGCCACAGAGCTGGCCGAAACCAGTGCGATACCCCTGATGCTGACAGGCGGGATCTCCCGCCCGGATACCGCTGAGCGAGTGCTGGCGAACAACGTCGCCGTGATCGGCATGGGAACGGCGCTCGCGGCGACTCCCGATCTGCCCAACCGCTGGCGCGAGGGTTTGGCGGCTGCCGGGACCTTGAAACCGGTGACCTGGTCGGACAAGCCGCTTGCGTCCCTCGCCGAAATGGCGCGTGTCCGCTACCAGATGCGCCGGATGGCCGCTGGGAAGAACCCCGCGCTCGGTGTCGGCCCGGTGTTCGCGCTGATCGCGGATCAGCGGGTGCAAGGTCGCGCACTACGTCGTTACTCGCGATGGCTCACGTCGAAGGAACGGCACGAGGCCCGGAAGCCGAGCGCGGCGGCGCTCTGAGCCACGCGTCGGCGATCCGGGCCGCGGCCAAGCCCAACGGCACGTCGCCGTTCGCCGGTTGCCGGATGACCGGGTTGCCCAATCGGGAGGAATTGCCCCAAGACACCATCCGGGCGCGCTCCTCATTTCAAGCAATTCTTTCGGCCTGAACCGCCTCCGGTCCTCCCTCCGGAGGCGTCGCTGAACCCATGGCCTGGATCACAACCCTCGCATTGTTGACAGCGCTTACATCCGCGGCTAACCTCATGTTTGCACTGCAAACATGAGAGCGAGGGAGAGACACCGATGTCATCGACCCATCAGGACACCGTCGAGGTCGACCTGGGTGGCCGCACGGTCACAGTTCCGAAAGGTGGCCTGTACGACCGGTATCGGATGAACACCGATCTCGACGAAGTCGTGCGCGATCCCCGCGTCGGCAGCGTCGACTTCTTCCGGCGGTTGCCCAAGGCGAAGGTCGACTCGCCGATCGGCCCCACGCTCACTCCGAACTTCTACTACCGCATCTCGACGGCCCGGCTCACGATGCTCGCCCGCTCCCGCGCGATCCGTGCTCGCCTGCCGAGAGAGTTGGCGCCGCTGGAGATCGCGCCCGGCCTGGGACTGGTCTCGGTCATGTTCTTTCGCTACGACGTGTGCGACATCGACTTCTACACCGAAGCCGCCGTCGGCATCGCCGTCAGGCCGGCGCGGCACGGCGGACTCGGATTCGTCGACCTGGTCTCCGCTCTGAAGAACGACCACATCAATTCGTACGTGCTGTCCCTGCCGGTCAGCTCCGATATCGCCCAGGTGCGCGGCCACGACGGCTACGGCTTCCCCAAGTGGGTCACCGAGCTCGATGTCGAGATCGATGCCGGTCGAACCGTCGCACGCGTGGCCAACGACGCAGGCGAGACAGACCTCTCGCTCTCGGTCGCCACACCCGCTCAGACCGCGTATCCGACCGGCGAGCGTGTCTCGACACTCACCTCGTACACGTCGATCAACGGTGCGTGGCACTCGACCCTGAGCCAGACGAACGTGCTGTCGGCCGGAAGTGCGCTCCTGCCGAGCAAACTCGACCTCCAGATCGGACGTGGCCGCTTGGCCGACGACCTGCGATCGCTCCAGCCGATGAAAACCGTTCGGCTCGACGTCATGACCGAAGGTCAACTCGCCCTGCACATGCCGGTCCCCACCTCGGTCCCGAGCCGGAACTAGGAACACACGGGGGGTCAGGAAACACCAAGCAACCGAAGGAGAGTGCGATGACCGTGATCGAGCCCGTCCGCGGCTCCGGCCTGCCGTCGTCAGTGAACCCGGCCCGCATCGAGCGACTGACCACACGAGTCACCGCCGCAGCAGACGCCGTACGAGTCACCACCACCGCCCCGTACACCGGCGGCCCGCTGGCCGACCTGCCGGTCTCGACGCCCGCGGACGTCGAGACGGCGTTCACGCGGGCCCGTGCCGCCCAGAGGGCCTGGGCCGCCACGTCCATGCGTGAGCGAATGAAGATCATGCTGCGTTTCCACGACCTCGTACTCGAGCATCAGAACGAGGTACTGGACCTGATGCAGGCCGAAAGCGGCAAGACCCGACGCGACGCGTTCCTCGAAGTCACCGACATCGCGATCACCGCTCGGTACTACGCGCGCAGCGCAGGCAAGCTTCTCGCGCCCACGCGCCGCCGCGGCGCGATCCCGCTGCTGACCCACACCACGGAACTGCGCCACCCCAAGGGCGTCGTTGCCGTCATCTCACCGTGGAACTATCCGTTGAGTATGGCCGCCGGCGACGCGATTCCGGCGCTCATGGCAGGCAACGCCGTCGTCCAGAAGCCGGACACCCAGACCGCGCTCACCGCGCTGTGGGCACTCGATCTGATGCAGCAAGCCGGGTTGCCTGCCGGTGTGTGGCAGATGGTGGTGGGCCGGGGCAGTTCCATCGGCGGCGCGCTGATGGACAACGCCGACTACATGATGTTCACCGGCTCCACCGCCAGCGGACGCCAGATCGCACGCGACGCAGGCGAACGCCTCATCGGGTCATCGCTCGAACTCGGCGGCAAGAACGCCATGCTCGTCCTCGACGACGCCGACATCGATCGCGCCGCCGACGGCGCGATCGCCGCGTGCTTCCCCTCGACCGGCCAGCTCTGTGTCTCCATCGAGCGCATGTACGTCGCCGAGGCCATCCACGACGAATTCGTCGCCGCGTTCGTCGCCCGTACCAAGAAACTCCAGATCGGTGCCGCGTACGACTACAGCCGCGACGTCGGCAGCCTCACCAACCAGACCCAATTGGACACCGTCACAACGCATGTCGAGGACGCCGTCGCCAAGGGCGCGACCGTCCTCGCCGGCGGCAAGGCGCGACCCGATCTCGGGCCGCTGTTCTACGAACCGACCATCCTCGCCGACGTCACCCCCGACATGACGCTGTACGCGCACGAGACCTTCGGCCCGGTCGTCTCGATCTACCCGTACCGCGACGTCGACGATGCGATCGCCCGGGCCAACGCCACGCCGTACGGTCTGAATGCCAGCGTCTGGACCCGCGACGGCGCCAAGGGGCGGGCCGTCGCTGCCCGCCTGCACGCAGGCACGGTCAACGTCAACGACGCCTTCGCCGCCGCGTGGGGAAGCATCGACTCGCCGATGGGCGGCATGGGTGACTCGGGACTCGGTCGTCGCCACGGCGCCGACGGCATCCTCAAATACACCGAGCCGCAAACCGTTGCCCACCAACGCATCCTGGGATTCAACGCGCCGAAAGGCGTCTCGCATCGAGCCTGGGCCGGATTCCTGACCGTCGCGCTGAAAGTCCTGAAGAGAGTCGGCGCTCGCTGAGGCGCCCGCCACATCCTGTTGTTTCCGAAGGAGAACAGACCCGATGACCGCACGCATCGTGCTGCGCTGGCACCGTCACCGGCTCGTCCAGGAACGCACCGGATCCAAGATCCACGGCTTCGAGGTCCGCGGCCGCCGCAGGAACGCCACTCTCGTCTCCGGCACCGAAGTGCTGTTCCTTCCCGCCGATTTTCCCACCCTCGACTCCGTCACCGTCTACAACGGCTGGTTCCCCGCCCTGGCCCGCCCCATCGCGGCGATGTCGGCGATCACCGCGGCCGCGACGCGAATCCCTCTCGGCCGCACGGTGCTCGACGTCGTCACTCGCCCCATGATCGGTCCCCCCGGCGGTCCCGACGCCGCCGAACGCGCACGCACCTGCTCGCACGTCGTCGCGGTCGCCTCCTCCGATGCCGCCCCACCGGCCGAAGTCCACGTCGAAGGCCCGAGCGCGTACAGCTTGACCGGGGAGCTCATGGCCTGGGCCGCACAACATCTCGCCACCACGCCACCCCGCACTGCCGGAGTCGTCGGACCCGTCGAAGCTTTCGGCTTCGACACCCTCCGCGACGGTTGCGCCGAAATCGGACTCACCCCGGTCTGATGCGCGGACCCGATCGGACGGGATGTCGCGAGGTGTGTCCCAGATCTCCGTTTGTGGCAGTCGCCGCCGGGCGTATGGCAAGATCGCCCGGTTCGTAGATCTGTGCACAGGAGGCCTTCGATTGGATCTGCGCTTGGGACCCAAAAGATCTCACCGGATCCGGCGTGCCGCCTTGGCGCTCGCGGTCGGGGCCGGTGTGCTCGGTGCCCCGGTGTCGGCGTCGGCGGAGGACGGTATCGACTCCTACGACGATCGCCTTGCCCAGACGGCGGACACCCCGGCGCTGCAATGGTCCGACTGCAAGGACGGCTTCCAGTGCGCGTCCGCGAAGGTGCCGCTGGATTACAATCAGCCGCACCGTGACCCGATCGAGCTGGCGGTGATCAAACTGCCCGCTACCGATCCGAGTCACCGCATCGGCACCCTGTTCGTCAACTTCGGCGGCCCCGGCCCGTCCGGGGTGGATCGCCTACGGGAACGGGCGCGGTGGCCGTGGCTGTTCTCCGATGAGCTGCGGTCGCGGTTCGATGTGGTCTCCTGGGACACCCGAGCGGTGGCACGCAGCGCGGCGGCGCGCTGTTTTCCGACGGTGGACGAGCAAACGGCATTCCTCGGCTCCATGGCCGAGATGCCTACCACCGCAGCCGAAGAGGGCCCTTTCTACGATTGGTCGAAGGAGTTCGCCGACCGCTGCGAGCAGCAGGCCGGACCGATCCTGCAGCACGCCTCGACCGCCAACACCGCGCGGGATCTGGAACTGTTGCGCCGCGCCGTCGGCGATCCGCAGCTCACCTATCACGGCATTTCCTACGGCACACAGCTCGGCGCGATCTATGCGAACATGTTCCCCGACCGGGTGCGGGCGATGGTGTTCGACGGATCGATGGACTTCGAGGGCAACGTCAACGGCCACGACGGGCAGGGCGCCACCGTTCCGCTGGACACCCGGCAGGGCGTAGCAGACGGCATCGCCGCTACCTTCGAAGCATTCCTGCAGCAGTGTTCCGCGGCGGGGCCGCGCTGCGCGTTCTCGTCCGGTGATCCGAGGATCAAGTGGGCGGTGCTCGCGGAGCGTGCTCGACTGGCACCCATCAAGGTGGAGGGTCAGGCGTGGACGTATTCGGCGATCGTCAATGCCGCAGCCAGTCTTTCGCAGCCGTCCACCTTCCCGGACCTCGCGGTGCTGCTCCAGAAGTTGTTCGACGCGGGCACCACCGTCGCGGGACTGCTACCGGTCGCGCGCGGCGCGTCCTACTTGGGTAACCGCACCGAGGCGTACCACGCGATTCAGTGCACCGACAGCGTCGTCCCGACCGACACCGGCGTCTACAGTCGCGTGGCGGTATCGGAAGATCTGCGGGTGCCGTATTTCGGGCGGGTCGCGGTATTCGGCACCGCGGGCTGTGCCTTCTGGCGCGGCCACGACGCCGACCGATACACCGGACCGTGGAACCGGCGGACCGCCGCGCCGATCCTGGTGCTCAACAGTAGATTCGACCCCGCGACCCCATTGCCCGGCGCTTACGCAGGCGCCGCCCAACTGGCCCACGCCCAAGTGGTGGTGATCGAAGGCGCGGGCCACAGCAGCATGTACGTGCCGAGCACTTGCGCCGAGCGGACCAAACGGGAGTACCTGTTCACCGGCGGGCTGCCACCGGCGGGCACCAGCTGCGTCGCGGACAAGTCGCCCTTCGACTGACCGGCGCCTGCCATCGGTTCGGGGCCGTCGAGCAGGACACACGGCAGTTCGGCCTGCACCGGGGTGAGGTCGTGCACGTACAGTTGAGGTCACGAACTGTCATCAGTCTCGAGCATCTTTGCGCAGGTCAGCACGGCAACGACCGACGATCGGAAGGAGCCCGGCGATGTCGTTTACCGAAGAAGAGATCGACTACCTGCGGACCCAGCGGCTCGCCAGGGTTGCCACCGTCGACCCCGACGGGCAGCCCGACGTGGTCCCGGTGGGCTACGAGTTCGACGGCACGCACATCTACATCGGCGGCCACGACCCGGTGCGGAGCCGCAAGTACCGCAATGTCGAACGCGGCAACCCGAAGGTCGCCGTCGTCATCGACGACCTGGTGTCGACGGATCCGTGGATCCCGCGCTACCTGCGCGTCTACGGAACCGCTGAACTCGTGCAGCGCCAAGGCCAGTTCGGTCCCGGCCCTTACATGCGGATCACGCCCACCGTTTCGTGGAGCTTCAACCTCGCAGGCCGCCCGTTCACCTACGAGGACGTGCGGGTGCAGCGCACCGTCCACACCGCGACCGCCTGACCGCTGACCTCGACGAAAGTGAGAACCCGATGAGCTTCGGCACCCCTTCGGGCACCCGCGGCGCCCGCCAGCCCTCCGGCCGGATCGCTGTGTGGATGAACAAGTTGATGGCAAAACGCCTGCGCCGCAAGGGCGGTGGCAAATTCATGGGCATGGACGCCCTGGTCCTCACGACACTCGGCCGCAAAACCGGCGCCGAGCGCTCCACGCCGGTGGCCTGGTTCCCCGGCGACAACGGCGCCTACCTCATCGTGGCCTCGGCGGCAGGCGCCGCCGCCAACCCCGCCTGGTACTACAACATCGCCGCGAACCCCGACAAGGTCCGCATCGACGTCGGGGGCCGCACCCTCGAAGTGACCGCCGAACAACTCCATGGCGCCGAACACGAGCACGCATGGCGCCAGATCACCACTACCGCACCTCGATTCGCCGGATACCAGGAAAAGACCGACCGCGAGATCCCGGTCATTCGCCTCACGCCCCGATCCAGCTGATCCATCCACCGGCTGTGGCCGGCAACCTCGTGACCGACGTGCTGCGCGGTGCGACCGAGTCGACGACGAGATCCGAGTGCTCGGCTCGAATTTCGACCTCGTCGGGATCCGACACGCGAAAAGGCAATCCTGGTCTACGAATTCGAGTTCGCGCGGATGACCGGGACCGAGCGTTCGAGGCTGTAGGCGTGCACAGCGGTGAGGACCGCGTGCTGATCGGCGACGAGGACAGCCACGGCTGAGTTGCGCAGCAGCTCGTTGACGGCGGCGCGGGAGTCGGTGCCGAAGAGCACCGCGCCGTGGTAGCGGTGTTCGACAGGATTGTGATGCCCGACGCCAGGGGAGACGTCGCTCAGGCGGGTCCACGGCAGAAAGACGTAGGAGCGCAGGTCGCGCGCCCCTGCGTCGAGCAGGGACGGCGCCATGCGGCCGTGCACGAACTCGCGGAAGGCGGACGTACGCACTCCGCGTCGACGGCGCAGCAGCAGCGCCACGTGGTGGTGACAGGTGTCGTCGAAACCCGTTGTCCACCAACGGCCGCCGCCGGGAGCCGTGGGCTGGGTGAGCACACGAGCGAAGACGTTCTGCTCGTCGAGATACACCTCGCGGGCGTGGGCTGCCGTTGCCGGGACGGCGATCGCGCTGCGGAACCGGATCTCCGCGCACCCGTCGAGGCGCCACTGCGGCGGGATGGCGGTGCCGACTCCCGTGCTCGCAGGCCAGTAACCGTGATCGTCGGTGGAGAAGTGTCGCTGGTTGTATTCGATCAGGTGCGGAAGTTTCCTGACCTTCTCGGCGTGGCGGGTCGACCAATACGAGGTTGCGACGTCGCGGGGCAGGTCGCCGCGCAGCATCACGGGCGCGAGCATCGACGTGGTGCGGAGGGGCTTGGTCATCGTCGACTCCTTGGTGGGACGAACGGCCGGGATTGTGTTCACGCGATTCGTGCGGCGGTTTCGGTTCACGTCAGCGAATCGGGCGCCGACGGGGGAGGGGTGGTGTGGGTCGGGGTCACGGTGATGTCTTTCTCGGCGGGGAGAGGGGCAGCGGGGACGGGTTCGTCCGGAAAGCGAGGGCACGCAGTGTGCCCGCAGTCGGCATGAGCGCTGCGTGCCCGGATGAGGAAGGCCGTCTCGATTCAACGTTGTGATGAGATTATCAACACAGCGTTGACTGAGGTCAAGGCGGCATCTAAAGTCGGGACTCGCCGTGGTCGTCGTCACTTGCCGTGACGACAGTGGCTCCGATCACTTCGTGGAGACGGCTTCGAAAGGACAAATCTGCCGTGAGAGCTCCGAGTTCGCGCGTACTCGTCGTATGCGGTGCGCTGCTGGCGGGGGTGGCCTGCGTGGTCGAGTTCGCACTCGTCGAACGCTTCACGCGACTCCCGATCGAGATGCTCGCCGCCGACCCGCCCGATCTGTACGTCGAGTCCGGCCGCAAGCTCGCCTTCGCCGCGACCTACGCTCCGTTCGGCCTCACGGCAGTGGCGCTGACAGCTTTCGGCATGGCAGCCGTACTTCATCGGCAAAGGCGACCGGCGGCCGCCGGTACGGAGCGCGCGAACGCGGGGTGCTCGGTGTTCGCCCTGTCGCCGCAGCCGCAGGAGGGTGTCTCGACAACCGCCGCTGTCAGCGCGGTGACCGGCGCTTCAGCGCTGGTACACCGCTTGCATGTAAATCGAGACAAGGGTGTCGAGGAGCCGGTCCTCCGCCACGGCGGGACCCTGACTGCCGAAGGTGGCGAACAGATTTCGTTCGACCATCCAGCTCAGCGAGGTCGCCAGATCCCGTGCCGGAATCCCCTCGGGCGCGGCGCCGCGACGGCGTTCGGCCTCGATCGCCACCACCCCGTCCTCGATGAACTGCTCCATCACCTGAGACCACAATTCCTGGACCGCGGCGCTGCTGGACAGCGCGGCCGCGCTCGCCGCGGCGGCGGAGCGGTGTGCGGCGAAAGTGGCGACGAACGCGCCGATCGCCGCGCGCCACCCCTGCTCCTCCCCGCGATCCAGAGACAGCAGCGCCTCGCCGCGGCGTTCCCTGGCTTCCTGGACGAGCTTGTCGAGCAGGGACAGCACCACCTGCTCCTTGGAGGCGAAATAGAAGTAGAAGGTCGGCCGCGAGATCCCGGCGCTCCTGGCCAGATCGTCCACCGAGATTTCCGACAGGGGCCGCTCGGCGAGCAGGCGCTCCGCCCCGGCCAGGATCGCGCGCTCGCGGTCGTCACCGCTGATACCGCGCGTCCTACGTCCCCGCGTGGACGGGCTCGGCGTCGGCTCGAGTGCTGAATCCATGGCGGCCAGCTTACTGGCGCCCACTCACCCGGCCCCGCGCAACGAAACCCGCCCGAGGCTCGATTCGGCCAGCCGGGGCGTGTCTCGAAGTGCGGCCCGGATACGGCCTCGGCGTTCCCACCGATTCGACGGGTTGTTTCGGCGCGGACCGGCGCATCACGGCACGAACTCGAATCGCCGTGAAAACTGTGCTCAATCGCCGCGCCGCTGCGCGAACGCCCCCGAATGACGAGCAGCGCTGTGCCGCAACGGCTTTGCCCGTGTGTTCTCGTCGTCGCGCCGCTGACGGCGCCGGGCGGCAGAGAGCCTCTTGACGCTCGAGAGTTTGGAACCACCGCCAGGAGGCATTACCCCTGCGAACGAGCTCGACAAGGAGGTTCGGATGTCGACTGCAGTATGGGTAATCATTGTCGTCATCGCCATTGTCGTCGTCGCGGCTGTTGTCGCGTTCCTGGTGTGGCCTATGTTGCGCAGGCAGCGACTACGTCGCACGTTCGGGCCCGAGTACGACCGGACGATCGAGGAAAGCGAAGACCGCAAGGCCGCCGAGCGCGAACTCAGTGAACGCGAGCGCAGGCACGCGAAACTGCGGTTACGTGAACTGTCGGACGACGAGAAGCGGGTCTACACCACCCGCTGGGTAGAGGTGCAGGAGCGTTTCATCGACGACCCCTCAGGGGCGTTGACCGAGGCCGACCGCCTCGTCACCACGATCATGTCCGAGCGTGGCTACCCCACGGAGAACTACGAGCAGCAGATCGCCGATCTGTCCGTAGAGCACGCCGCTCCGCTGGGTCACTATCGCGCCGCGCACGAGATCGTGACGCGACCCGCGGAATCCGAGGTGTCCACCGAGGACCGTCGCACCGCCATCGTGCACTACCGAGAACTGTTTCAAGACCTGGTCGGCGTGGGCGGCCAGGAGAACAAGGACGTGAAATCATGAGCACCGAGTCCGAGCGGCGACTGCCCGGAGACGGGACGGCGAGAACTGGGGAAACCGGCTCGAAGTCCCAGGATGACAAGTACGGCGCGGGAGCGCCGGAGGCAGGCCGCCGCCAGGGGGCCGACGCGGAGAGGGTCGGTGAATCCGCAGAGGCACGGAACGACACTGAGCGGACCGCGGACCCCGAAGCACGGCGCACCGGCGATACGGTCGAGGCGGACCGTCCCGCTCGCGCGCCGGAGTCCGCGCGTGCGGACACCGCGGCAGGGGAGTCCGCCACCGAACGCGTCGAGTACGCCGGGTCGCGCACCGCCGCGACGTCCGAGCAGGCGACCGCCGCAGGCGGCCAGCCCGTACCGCTGCTCCCCGAAGCCGATTCCGATCGCCTGCGCACGCAGTGGCGGGAGGTCCAGGTCACCTTCGTCGACGATCCGAAAACCGCTGTCGCCCGCGCCGACGACCTGGTCAGCGGCACCATGGACCAGATGATCGCCACCTGCCAGCAGCGCAAGCACGACCTCGACGAGCGGCGCGGCGACACGTCGGACACCGAAGACCTCCGGCAGGCGCTGCGCGGCTACAAGGAGTTCTTCGACCAGTTGCTGTCGACGGGCGCCTAGCCGGACGGGCGACTCCACATCGGTCACCAGGAAGTGATCGGTGTTGTGGATCTCGACGAACTGCTGCGGGCCCTGCGCGGTCGGCGGGATGCCGAACGGGAGCGCTTCACGCGCCCCGCGGAAGCCTGCGGCCTGGGGTCATGCGGCGGGGTCGATGAGGATCTTGCCTTCCACCTGGCCGTCGGCGAGTCGGTCGAGTGATGCGCCTAAGTGGTCGAGTCCCACTGGTGTCTCGGCGAATTCGTTTCCCAGCAGCGGGCTGGTGGCGAGGATTTGCAATGCGGCAGGCAGGTCGTTGTCGCAGACGTGCGCGAGTGTGGTGTCGAGGGTGATCTCGCGAAAGATCATCGAGTGCAGGTCGAGCGCGGGCTTCTCCTTGGGAATCCCGATGGCTTGCACCCGGCCGCCATCGACAACCATCTCGAGCGCTGCCGCCAGTTGTCCCGGCGCGCCGCTCGCCTCGATGACAACATCGGGTTTGCGGCCTCGGAGAGCGTCGGTGACTTCGGCGGCGATGGTCTGCGATGGTGGGAGGCAGCGGTCGGCTCCCAGCCGCGCCGCGCGTTCGAGGCGGCTACCGGGGAAGTCGATGACGGTGATGTCGAAGTCGCCGAGGTGTGCGAGGCCTGCGAGGACGAACGAGCCGATGGCTCCGGCGCCGATGACGACGATACGGTCGCCGTCGCGTGCCCCGGCTCGTCGGGCTGCGTGGATGCCGACCGCGAGTGGTTGCGCGAGTCCGGCATGGTCCAGGGGCACACCACTGGGCAACTGGCGCAACGCTTTCGAGGGCACCGCCACGTATTCGGCCATGCCGCCGTCGACGTTGAGTCCTAACGTCTTGTACCGCGCGCATTGGTTCGTTCGGCCTTCACGGCATCTCCGGCAGGTCCCGCACCAGACTCCGGCGCCACTGGCGACGAGGCTGCCCGGCGGGAGCTCGGAGTCCGGGTCGGCTTCGACGATCTCACCGACGAACTCGTGGCCTGGAATGATGGGCCCGAGGTGGCCGCTGTGTTGGTGGCGGCGTTCGACGGGATAGATTCTCGGACCGGCCACCCATTCGGAAGCGTCTGTCCCGCAGATACCCGAACGCAACACTCGGACGAGCGCCTCACCTTCACCAGGCGTCGGGATGTCTACTTCTTCGAGCCGAATGTCGCGGGCGCCGTAGTACACAGCGGCTTTCATCGTCGGTGGCACAGGAGTTTTCCTCTCGGTTGGTTCGGCACCGGGCCGGTCGGCGCCGTGGCGTGCCGACCGGCCCGGGAACGGGACTCACACCGTGGTTGGCGCGCCGTCTCGCGGATCGGTGATGCGTTCGGAGACAACGCTGTCGGTGGTCGCTCCGGTGCGGGGCAGCATCATCGCGACCAGTGCGGCGAGGGCGAAGAACCCGGCGCACACGAGGAGCCCACCGCTGAATCCGATGGTGGTGGCAAGGCCGGCGAGCGCGAACGGCGCCAACGCGGACACCCCGCGGCCGACGTTGAAACAGAATCCGGCGCCTGTGGCCCGAGCCCTCGTCGGGAACAGTTCGCCCAGGTAGGAGCCGAACAGGCCGAAGAATGCGGTGAACACGCCGAACAGCGGACCCAGCCACAGCAGCGTGCTCTGATGGGTGGTGACCGCGTAGACCGGCAATGTCAGCGAGACCCCGAGCAAGGTCAGGATGATCGTCCGGTGACGGCCGATGTGGTCGGCGAGGAAGCCGAATCCGTTGTATCCGGCGAACATTCCCAGGTTCAGGATCGTCATGAACACCGCTACCGAGCTCGATGGCAGATCACGCTCGGTGGTGAGGTAGGTGGGCAACCAGGTCGTGGCACCCCAGTAGCCGAACAGCGCCAGGGCCGCCATGAGGGTACCCAGCAGTGTCCTGCGGCGCAGCGACGAGCCGAGGACGTCGCGGACCGAGACGACATCGCCTGTGTTGTCGGCCTTGTGGGCTGCCCAGCGGGCGGATTCGGTGAAAAAGATGAGGACCACGAGGACCGGGAGCGCGACGGCGGCGCCTGCCACCAGGAACATCAGGCGCCAGTCGGGCAGGAACTGGCCGGAAATGGTGGCTGCCATCGCGCCACCGGCAGGGAAGGCACTGATCACGAACGCCGCCGCACGACCCCGGCTCTTCTCCGGCCAGGTCTCGACCACATACGCCGAGACCACACTCCACACCGCGCCGAGCCCGATGCCGGCGAGGAACCGCAGCAGCAGGAACATTTCATAGTTCGGCACGACGGCGATCGCCGCGGTGAAGACGCCGAAGGTGACCAGCGAGGCGATGAGCGCCTTCTTGCGCCCGAAGTTGTCGGCCACGTATCCGCCCAGGACACTGCTGACGCCGATGCCGATCAGCGTGGCGGTGGCCAGTAGTCCACCTTGGGTGGCCGAAAGGCCCATGTCCTTGCGTATCGTCGGTAGCGCCATGGACAGCAGAACTATCTCCAGGGCATCGAACAGGTAGGCGAGGAAACACCCGCTGAGCACGATCCAACGAGTACGTCGCATCGTCGCACCTCCATTGTGAGCCGCTGCGGCGAATGCCCTTGCAGCAGTGAAACTTCGATCGCGGGGAACGGGGTTCCCCGCAGGGGCAGGTCCGGTATCGAGTCGCGGCACGTCAGTGGAGAACTGGACGGTGAGTGACTGCGGCACCGATCGATTCGGGCCTCGGAGGCTCCGGTCGGCTGAGTGTCCGGGCTGTGGAATTGCCCGGCGGAATTGTCGATTGCCGTGGTGGACAGCCGATTACGGGCGGCTGCGCTTTCCCGCGGCAACGGTGCGGTTCGGCACCGAAGTGCTAACGACCGTCGTGGGTGGCGAGAATCAGGTCGAAAGCGATGCTCGCCCAGCCTGTTTCGGGATGTGACCCGTCTGGGGCGGGGCCGTCGAGGTGGTGGATTGCTTCGACCACAAGGTCTTGCTTCACCCCGAAGACCGCGTCACAGCCGAGGTACGGGTCGCCCGCGACGAAGATGTGCGTGATCAGGGTCCGGAACCCGGAGGCGGTGACCATGAAATGGAGGTGAGCAGGCCGCATCGGGCCGCGGGCGGTCGCCGCCAGCAGGTCTCCGACCGGACCGTCGTGCGGGATCGGGTACGGCGCGGGCAGCACCGACCAGAATCGGTACTCGCCGTTCTCACCCGACCGCAGCCATCCGCGGCCTGCCGAGCGGCCGTCGGGGTACTGGACGTCGTAGAAGCCGTCCTGGTCGGCTTCCCATACCTCGATGCGCGCTCCGTCGATCGGTTCTCCGGTGACCGACCGAACCTGGCCTGACACATAGCAGCGGATCCCGGACGCGCCGCGAGCGATGTCGCCACCGAGCGGTACTTCGGGGGCCGTGTCGACGAAGAAGGGACCGAACACCGTCGATTCGGTGGCGCCGGGTGCGGATGGTTCGTTGATGGCGACGGTCAGCATGGACAGGCCGAGCACGTCGGACAACAGAATGAACTCCTGGCGGTGCTCGTCGGTGATATGC
Organism: Nocardia sp. bgisy134; assembly: GCF_965341865.1. Classification (GTDB taxonomy): domain Bacteria; phylum Actinomycetota; class Actinomycetes; order Mycobacteriales; family Mycobacteriaceae; genus Nocardia. Next base: position 29,316 of record NZ_CBDQZP010000012.1, on the reverse strand, counting down.
CCGGCGCGGGTGAGGAACTCGATCGCCGTCTCCCACTCGCGTTCGCTGAGCCGGACGTCTCGGGCGAAGGCGTGCAGGTGCCGTACGAGGCTATGCATCACCTCACGCAGCCGGGGATCGGGCGTGGCGTCGAAGCTGGCGAGAACTTCTTCGGTGACGGCTTGTTCCCGGTCGGCGGCGACGATGTGGTCGGTGGTCATGGCGTGTGCCTTGCTAGGTCGGATCCGGCCCATGCCGCGTGCAGAATCGCGCGGAGACCGGCTGGTGTGACAGGGGTGGGGTTGTCGGCCGGGGCAATCGCCAGGATGTCTTCGATCACGGCCTCGATATCGGCTTCGGTCATGCCGAGGTCGCGCAACCCGGCCGGGACGCCGAGCTTCTCGCCCACTTCGCGCAGCCCGTCGACGAAGCCGGATCGGCCGAGTGCACGGCTGATCCGGTCGGCGGCCTCGGGTGCGTTCGGGGCGTTGTAGGCCAGCACATGCGGCAGGACGATCGCGTGTGTTTGCGCGTGGGGCAGATCGAACGCGCCGCCGAGGACGTGGCAGATCTTGTGGTGCAGCCCCGAGCCGGCCACGGCGAATGCCGATCCAGCGAGGTAGGCGCCGAGTAGTAGCTCGGTGCGGGTAGCGGGGTCTGTCGGCGTGGTGGCAATCGTCGCCAAGCCGTTGGCGAGGTGGCGGATGCCGTCTTCCGCGACAGCGCTCGACACCGGATTGCGCCCGGGCGCCCAGAACGCTTCGACGCAGTGCGCCACCGCGTTGAGGCCGCTGGCGGCGGAGAGCTCTACGGGCAGTGACAACGTCAGCTCGGGGTCGTAGACCACTGTCTTCGGCAGGACCCGTCGATCGGTCCCCGTGGTCTTGCGGCCCTTGTCGGTCATTCCCCACACGGGCGTGACCTCCGACCCCGCATAGGTTGTCGGTACGGCGATGATCGGCAGAGCGGTGGTCAGCGCGACGGCCTTGGCTGTTCCTGTCGTAGAGCCGCCTCCGACGGACAGCACCAGGTCGGCCTCGGCCGCTGCTTCACGAGCGAGCTCGGCGACGTCCACCGGAACATGTGGGCGCACACCAGAAAAGGTCTCGATGAGCCGGTCGGCGAAGGGGGCGCACAGCCGCGTCGCGGTTTCGCCTTCCGGGCCGGAGGAGATGAGGAGAATACGTTCGGCTCCGAGAAGGTCGACCTCGCCGAGCAGTTCGGTGCGCGCGGCGCCTGCGCCGAAGACGACGCGACCGGGTAGTCCGTCGTAGGTGAAGGTCGTCATCGGATGTCTCCCGGGATGACCGTCGGCTGGTAGGCGAGGAGCAGCCAGCCGGCGCCTTCGCGCACCCACACCGCCAGTGCGCGGTTGGCCAGCTGCTTGCGCACTCCGCCCGCGGTGATATCGGCGTGCATCTCACCGAGGACGACAGCGGTGTCGTCCGCGACGACGATTCGTGTCACCGGGTGATCGATGCGGTGATAGACGTAGTGGCCCGAGCGGAGCTTGTCGAGGTAGCTGTCGAGGGTGTCGACATCGGCGTTGGAGTGGGTGTAGACGAGGGACGGGTGGGCCAGTGCGGCGAACCGTTCGATGTCTCCTGCCAGCACCGCGGCGTAGCGTTCGTCCTCGAGCGACCGAATGGTCGACTCGATCTCCGCTGTGGCGGTGGTGGTTTCGCCGCTCATCGGCTTGCTCCTGTCTGCTGAGGGGTGGAGAGGGTTCCGCGAAGTGGCGCACGACTGCGGCGGCGCAGCGCGGTGAGAATTCGGGCCATGTCCGCCTGGCCCAGCCCGTCGGCGATGGCGTCGTCGAGCACGGCGAGCGCGGCTTCGGATCCCGGCAGGGTGAGCCCGTGTCGATGGGCGAGGTCGAGGGCGAGGCCGAGGTCCTTACGGATGAGCGACACCGGCGCCGCGACGGGTGCGGCGTCCGGCGCCAGATACGCCTGCTGTTTGTAGCCGACGTAGGGGGCGCCCGCTGCGCTGTTGCGCAGGATGTCGTAGAAGGTCGCCAGATCGAGATCGCCCGCTTCGGCAAGTAGAAGTCCTTCTGCGACAGCCTGACTCAGTCCGGCGAGCACCGCGTTGACCGCGAGCTTGGCCGCCGACCCCGAACCGACCGGGCCTGCGTGGAACTGGGCCGCGGTCATCGCGGCCAGCACTGGGCGAACCCGCTCGTACTGTTCGGGGGTAGCGCCGACCATCGTTGTGATGGCAGCGGTTTCGGCCATCGACACACTGCCCGACACCGGCGCGTCGATCAGTTCCAGCTGCGGTCGGCCTGCCAGTTCGCGCACGACTTCGGGGCCGACAGTGCCCATCACGATGTGCAGGTGGCCGGCGGCCACCTCGCGCAAGCCGTCGACGACCAGTGCGCGCGTGGATTCGCCATCGGGCAGCATGCTGATCGACAGAGGCACCACGGCGAGTTCGTCGACCGAATAGAGAACGGTTACTCCCTCTGGGGCTCGCTCGACCGCGGGATCGTAGGCGAGAACGGTGTGGCCCGCCCGTGCCAGGTGCGCGGCCATCGGCCGGCCCATCCGTCCCAGTCCCGCGAATCCGATCAGCACGGCTGCCCCTCACCGGCCTCCGACGAGTGCGAATCGGCGAACCGGCGAACTCGACGAGCAGTCGCCGAAGGCGGAGGCGGACAGGTCGAGCGAAGTCGTGGAATCGGGGAGGACACGAGTCTCCTAGGTCGTCGATGACGGGAACGGGCCGTAGGGGCCACCAATGTGTTCAGTATAATGGAACAGCTCCGCGTGAGTGTCAACTGTCACGGAACACATGATTGAATAGCGGAACGCTATTTGTTCCTGCCACTTTGTGTCGTGACCAGGTCAACCGCTGATGGTTGCGGGAATGCCGGGCCGTGCTGACCGTCGGCCCTCGCTGTTCACCGCGTGCGGCCGGTACTGTTCACTGAGAGTTGATACTCGGGTGTGTATGTGGACAGGGGTGCGCTGATGCAGGACAGGATCGGGTCGGTATTGCGGCAGGCGCGCCTCGAGCGTGGCCTGAGTCTGCGGGGGCTGGCGGCGGCAGCGGGAATCTCGGCCAGCCAGCTCTCCCAGATCGAGACCGGCAAGTCCCAGCCGTCGGTGAGCACGTTGTACGCGCTGGTCACCCACCTCGATGTCTCACTCGACGAGCTGCTGGGCATCGGACACGGCCGTGCCGAAGGCTCCCCGACCCCCGTCGCGGGCTCGGGATCATCCGAGCGCTCAGGCCCCAGCCAGCCGTCCAGCGTTGTTCAGCGCGCCGCGGACAACCCTGTTCTGGAGATGGCGAACGGAGTTCGGTGGGAGAAGCTGGCCGTCGATCCGCATGGCGCTGTCGATGCCCTGCTGGTGACCTACGAGCCGGGGGCCGCCAGCTCGGTCGACCGAATGCTGATGCGCCACCAGGGAACCGAGTACGCCTACCTGTTCTCCGGTGAGTTGACGCTGCTGCTGGACTTCGACCGCTACTCGATCGCCGCCGGTGACTCGCTGTGCTTCGACTCCACCAGACCGCACCTGTATGTCAACGAGGGCGACGAGCCCGCGCGGGGAGTGTGGTTCGTGTCCGGTCGCCACGATCTGGTCCACACGCGCGCATGGGTCGCTTCGCAACTCGGTGAGACCGAATCATCGCCCCGCGTGGCGAATGCCGTCGACGTGCTGGACCTGCTCGGAGCCGGGCCGGCTCGTATCGAGCAGGACCGCCAGGACATGAGTTCGGAAACCCGCCGGAGCGAGTGAGTCTGGCCGCGAGAGGCTCGGTGGGCGTCAGGTGTTGGACCGAATCCGGGTCAGATCCAGCTCGATCGCGGCACTTGTCTCGAGTAGGGCCGGTATCAGCGTGGCGTGGACCTCGCCGAGGGAGTAGCGGGCCGCTTGGGTGGAAATGTTCACCGCCGCAACGACGGTGCCGGTCTGGTCGCGGATGGGTGCGGCCATCGACCGCAGCCCCTGCTCGAGTTCTTGGTCGACGACGCAGTAACCGTCGGCGCGTACCCGCGCCAGTTCTTCGCGAAGCTGCCGTTGCGTCGTGATCGTCGCCTCGGTGAGCGGTATGAGCTCGGCCTCGGCCAGGTGCCGGTCGAGCGCCTCGGGTTCGAGCCCGGCCAGCAGGACACGACCCATCGAGGTGGCGAATGCCGGAAAGCGGGTGCCGATGTCGATCGACACGGTCATGATGCGGCTGACGGGTACCCGTGCGACGTAGACGATGTCGGTCCCGTCCAGAATCGACACCGAGGTCGACTCGCGCACCCGCTCTGCCAGGGTTTCCAGGTGCGGGCCTGCGACATCGGGCAGGGAGAGGCTGGACAGAAAGCTGTAGCCGAGCTCGAGCACCTTGGGGGTGAGCCAGAACTGCGACCCGTCGGTGCGCAGGTAGCCGAGCTCGATCAAGGTCAGCAGGAAGCGCCGCGCCGTCGCACGTGTGAGGCCCGTGTCTTTGGCGACCTCGCTCAGCGTGCGCCGGGGATGCCTGGCGTTGAACGATCGGATGACGGCCAAGCCGCGTCCGAGGGACTGCACGTATTCCGGCGACGGTTCTGTCATGGCTGCCGAATCCTCCTATGTGTTCGCTATGCGAACTATAGTGCGTAGAACGAACGCGCGGTCTATCATCGCTGCCGTGATGGACAAAGTCTTTGCGACGGCGGCCGAAGCCGTCGCTGATATTCACGACGGTGCGTCGCTGGCGGTCGGCGGATTCGGGCTGGTCGGCGTCCCCCAGGCGCTGATCGATGCCGTGCTCGCGCAAGGCGCCACGAATCTGGAGGTCGTCAGCAACAACTGCGGGACAGCCGGTGTCGGTTTGGGCGTGCTGCTGGAGGCTCGCCGGATCCGCCGCACTACGAGCTCCTATGTCGGCGCGAACGCCGAGTTCGCACGCCAGTTCCTGTCCGGCGAGCTCGAGGTGGAGCTGACGCCGCAGGGGACGCTGGCCGAGCGGATGCGGGCCGGCGGCGTAGGCATTCCGGCGTTCTACACGCCCGCTGGTGTGGGCACGCAAGTCGCGGACGGTGGCCTTCCGCTGCGTTATGACGGTGGCGGTGGGATCGCCCTCGCGAGTTCTCCGAAGGAAACCCGGGACTTCGGCGGGGTTCCCTATGTGCTGGAACATGCGATCGTCACCGACTTCGCACTCGTTCACGCCTGGAAAGGCGACCGTCACGGCAATCTCGTGTATCGCCGCAGCGCCCGAAACTTCAATCCGCCTGCGGCCGCGGCAGGCCGCATCACCATCGCTCAGGTGGAGACGCTGGTGGAGCCGGGGGAGCTGGACCCGGACGATGTGCACACGCAGGGCATCCACGTGCAGCGCGTGGTCCACGTCGGAAAGGTCGAGGTCGGCATCGAGAACAGGACGGTAAGGGCATGAAACGGACACGGCAGGAGCTGGCGGCGCGCGTGGCTGCCGAGTTGCGCGACGGCCAGTATGTGAACCTCGGCATCGGCATGCCGACCTTGGTTCCGAACTACCTACCCGACGATGTCACGGTCGTCTTGCATTCGGAGAACGGAGTTCTCGGCGTCGGGCCCTACCCGACCGAAGCCGAACTCGATCCCGAGCTGATCAACGCCGGGAAGGAGACGATCACGGTGGTGCCGGGTGCATCGTATTTCGACTCCGCGCAGTCCTTCGGGATGATCCGTGGCGGCTGCGTCGATGTCGCCGTTCTCGGCGCCATGCAGGTCAGCGCGCGGGGAGACCTGGCGAACTGGATGATTCCGGGCAAGCTGGTCAAGGGCATGGGAGGCGCGATGGACCTGGTCCACGGCGCACAACGGGTCATCGTGATGATGGAACACGTCTCCCGCGGCGGCGAACCGAAGATTGTCGACCGATGCACTCTGCCGCTGACCGGAATGCGCTGCGTGCACCGAATCATCACCGACATGGCGGTGATGGATGTCGGACCCGACGGGCTCGTGCTGGTCGAGACCGCGCCGGGAGTCAGTGAATCCGAGGTGCGAGAGGCCACGGGAGCGGACTTCCGGGTCGCGGCAGACGTCGAACCGGTCTGTTGACATCGGTCGGTCGGTTCGGGCTCGCACCGCGCGTTGCCGTGCCGGGCTGCGGTGACCGCAACACGTGATGCCCACACCGAAGGGGGGTGTGGGCATCACGCAGGGGGTGGGGAGTCGCTTCGTCCATCGCGGCGGTGGGGCATGTTGTCGCTCGTCATTCCGGCTTGCCGTAAAGGGTGAGGGTGTGGTCGATGCAGCGGGCGATGAATGCGCCGTCGAGGGGGCTGTCGCCGACCAATAGCCGGAAATACAAAGGGGCGGAGAGGGTTTCGAGAAACTCGCGGGGGTCGGCGTCGTCGGGTAGTTCGCCGCGGTCGACGGCTCGGCGAATGACGTGGGCGGTCCGTTCGAATCGCTCGTTCCAGAAGCTGTGGCGTGCCGCGGCGACGTCCGGGTCGGTGGACAGGGCGATGGTGGTGCCCAGCAGCCGCGCGATGCCGGGGCGGGAGATCAGATGCGAGATCTGCTCGGCGAGCTGTTGGAGATCACCGCGCAGCGTGCCGGTGTCGGGGGCGGGGTTGCCCACGGCCGCCAGCTCGGTGACCGCCTCGGCGATCAGGGCCGTGCGGGTGCCCCAGCGCCGGTAGATCGTTGTCTCGGCGACACCGGCCCGGGCGGCGACGTCGCCGATGGTCAAGCCCTCGATGCCGTGTTCGGCGACCTGGTCGAGGGTCGCGGCGAGCACAGCTTCCCGCACCCGGGCGGAGCGTCCCCCGGTCCGCTTGCGCGGAGCCGGGGGCGCTACCGGTTGCTCGTTCTCGGGATCACGTCCGCGCTGGTTCATGGCCCTGTTCTACTCGACGGCGCGCGTTGCGCGCCGAACGGTGCGGGCGTGCGAGTAGGAGGTTGTGTGCCGATCGGTCGGATCAGCGCAGGTACGTGGTGATCCAGTTGCCGAACTCGCAGGCCAGATGCCACCGGTGTTCGGCGATGTACAGACTCGGAACCGCGGCGGGGAAGGCGACTTTGAGCTGGCTGCGGAACCCGCCGCCGGGTTCGTCGCGGAACTGGTGGCAGACGCTGCCGATGAGTTCTCCGCTGGCGAGCGAGGCGGTTCCGGCGACAACCAGCGGGTAGGCCGGGTCGGCGGGCACCGCCACCCGCGCCCGGTCGGTGTAGTCGACGAAGAAGCGGCTGGCCAGCATCGCGCCGCCGGTCACCTCGATGACTTCCTGCCGACCGTCGGGGCCGGTGACGATGATGTAGTGGTCCGGGCACGCATCGGTCCAGGTGGCGCGGTCGTCGGTGTCTTTGGCCTTGGTGAACCAGTCGACGAACCCCTCGGCGCTGCCGCGGTCGCTGACGATCTCGGTGACCGACACAGCCCATCGCCCACCCGAGGCGGCGAGCGCGGCCCGCGTGGCGGCATCGGAGGCGGCGAGCTCGCCGGCGAGCAGCTCCCGCAGCGCATCCGGGCCGAGCAGGGCACGGGCTCGCGACAGCGCCGACCGTGCGGCGGGGATGTCGCCGACCGAGACCGTGTAGCGCCCGATGAGCGACTCCAACTCGCCACGCAGCACGCCGACGTAGTCCTTCGACAGCCGCGCCGCCGCGACGGCAATGCGCTGGCGTTCCCACTCGGCGACCCTGGACTGGTCGACGAGCGCACCGTCGATGAACGTCCGCAACCCAGTTCCGGTCACCGGCGAACCGGGGGAGGCGACCGCAGGCCCCGCGCCGACGTAGGCCGCGGCCGCTGTGGCGGCGGCCGTTGCTCCGGCCGCGCGGACGATGAAGTTTCTTCTGGTCAGCATTGACCAATTCCCTTCGCGTACTTGCTTATCCGTGCACGTAATCGACGGACGGACCAGTGACAGAATTAACGCCAGTCGAACTTGCGTTAATGAAGCATGGGCGATGTGCGTGGCCCTGTCAACGGCTACGCGGCAGCAAAGGCTATTAGAACTTGCGTTAGTACGGCGCGTGCTGCATTCTTAACGCAATTGAGACTAGCTTTAACTCTGATGGTGACCTTCTCCGCCTTGCGGTGAGCGTCGCGGCGCGATCGCCGCCTCGGCGAAGGGGAACCACTGTTCGAGAAGCTGTTCATCGATGTCGGATCACCGGCGCAGGAGAGGCAGGAACCACCGTGGTCGAGTCCATCGAGATCCGTGCGATCGTGGGTGCGGACAGGGTCTCGCGCGAACAGGTGCGGGCGTGGGAAGCACTTCGGGCCGCAGCGGTGCTCGCGAAGTTCGCCGCGCGCCTAGGGCCGCGCGGCACGGCCGAGATCATGCCGGACCATACGATCGACGAACTGCTCGCCGCCCCTCTCGATGTGCAGCGATCCGCGCTGACGGCACTGAAGATTCGGTTGGGTCATGCCGGTGTCTACGCGATGCTCAGGCGCGAGTTGGCGGTTTCCGAGCGGATGGTCCGGGTCGGTGTCGCTATGAGCAGAGGGAGGACCAAGCATTCCATCACCCGCCTCGAAGTTCCGGGCTACTCCGCTGAGCGGTTCGCCGCGTGGTTCGACAACCTGACCGCGACCAACGCCGAAACCGACATGGTCGACGCCTGCCCGGACCACTACCTGCTGCGCGGGCTGCCCGACGGCCATCAGGAAGTCGTCGAAACCACCGGCGGATCACCGGCGGTGTCGCGGTTCGTCGTCGACTACGGCAGGACCGAAACCCTGACCATCCCGATCGATCCCGGCTATCCGATCCAGATCGCGGGCCAAGCCCTCCTCGACGACGGTCTGGTCATCGGCGGGGTCCGCCACCAGTTCCGCGACCGCGACGGCACACTCGATGCCCTGCTGACCGTGCAGTTCCCGGGCACCTCGCCCGCCAGACTCATTCGCCAACACCAGTGGCATCTGGCCTGCGAGTTCAGCAATTGGATGATCGCGGCGGCCCCGGTCGCGGCCACATCGTGACGACTGCGACGGCAAACCGGGCTGAAGTGATGCGCGAAAGGTTCGGCGGCGCAGACGAACCGCTCGCCTTCGCCGCCGTGTTCGCCATCGCGGTGGTGTAGACGCCCGACCACCGCCGTGTTGCCCGCGGTTCAAACCACGCGCGGGGCAGTCACTGGCGCTGTCATGCGGCTCGGTTGCCACCGGCGAGGCGCTGCTGCTTTGGGCTTATTCGGGTGCGTAGAGCTTGGGCTCGAACAACGCCTCGGCTCCCGCGCGGGTGAAAAGCTTCCGTTGCAGCGAACGCGGGATCGCGACTGCTTCGGCGTCGCGGATCGCGCTGACCAAGTGGAACTCCACACCGGCACCGAAAAGGTCACTGCCGAAAGCCAGTTCGATGAGGAACAGCACCCTCGCGGTCTCTACCTCGGTCAGCGTCGCGCGCTCGCGTACCGCGCGACGAAGCCTTTCGGTCTCATCGTCGAACCGGTCACGGTCGGGAAACCCTAATGCCCGCACCGGGATCGGTGCCCTGCCTGACACTCCGGTCCAGCTGGCCAGTGCGGCGTCCACGAAGTCGTGTTCCCTCAGCGTCAGCTTCGACATATCGAATTCCAACGGTGCCTCCCCTGATGGCGTAGTCATCGACTGCCACCAGGTTTACCTGGAGTCCCTCCGATCCCACCAGGAACCCGGGAAAGGACCGAGTGGGGGATCTGTGGTCTGGTCGGCGGCGCCGAACCGAGCCGAGATGAATCGGTAGGCTCCGCGCTATGTTGGGGCGCGTGGTTTGTCGAGGGCGGGGTTCGGTCGTGGCGGCGGTTGTTTCGCTGTCGGTGTTGGCGGCGGTGTCAGCGTGTGCGGTGATCGACGGTAGCCAGAAGGAAGCGAGCCCCCCGGCGCCGACGGCCGTCACGGACACGGTGCGGAGAATTGGGGATCTGGCGGATGCGTGTTTATCGAAGCGGGGCTTCTTTCCGGCACTGGACGCTTACGGTGGGCCTGGGCCGCATCCCATTGCGGTGTTCGACGAAAATGCCAGGGGAGGGGTAAGTCCCATCCTGAACACACCGCTGCAGCCACCCGAGTGGATGAACGAGTTCGATCCCAAGCGCTATCAGCTCATCGCGTGCCTCGGGCGCGGACATGACAACGGGGAGTACGTGGGGGACTGCGCATTCGCCGGTGGGGTCGAGGTGCCACAGTATCGGGGTCTGTACAACGCTGTCGTATACGAGGCCAAGACAGGACGCGAGGTCGGCCGCGAATTGATTCGTGGGGACCATACATCCGGATGTGGGATTCTCGAGGTCGTGGATCGTGAGAATCCGAAGCTCTACACGGGTCCTACCCTCATCGAATTGCAGAACGTCCTGGGCAAGTACGTGAGCTAGCTGTTGCGGGTCATGACGTTGGTGACGGCCTGGCGACCTGACAAAGCGAAGACCTGGCGCTAACCGATCGGCAGCACGCTCAGGATCGGGTCGTAGATCCAGTTCAGCATGCGCTCGGCGTCGTCCTTTGCGGTGACGGCGTTGCCGGGTGAGCTGTGCAGGACCACACCGATCAGCGGTATTCCCGCCCGGACCGTCTCGAACAGCAGGCAGGTTCCCGCGGCGTCGGTCCATCCGGTTTTGATGCCGATGGTGCCGGGATAGTCGCCCAGCAGCAGGTTCGTGGTCTGCCAGAGGTGATCGCGGTTGCCCGGGCCTGCGGGCAGGTGATAGCTCTGCGAGCTGACGATCTCGCGGAACGCCGGCAGGCGCATCGCGCGCAGTCCGAGGGTCACCAGGTCCGCCGGTGTGGAGTAGGTGGAGTGGTCGGTGGGGACGGGCAGTCCGCTGGGGTCGGTGAAATATGTTCCCGCCAGGCCCATTCCACGCGCGGTGTCGTTCATTCTGGCGATGAAGCCGTCTTGGCCGGGCCCGTAGGTCTCGGCAAGGGTATAGGCGGCGTCGCAGCCCGACGGCAGCATCAACGCGTAGAGAAGCTGTCGCGCGGTGAGCACCTCGCCGGGGACCAGGCCTGCGGTGCTTCCGTCGTGCCTGATGCAGTAGGCGATGGCTTCTTGCGGCACGGCAATAGTCCGGTCGAGGTCGCCGGCGTCGACCACGACCAGTGCCGTCATCACCTTGGTGATGCTGGCTATCGGGATCGGGGTGTTCGCCTGTCGCGACCAGAGCGCCGTGCCAGTGAATCCTTCTGCCAGCTGCGCTCCCGTCGCCTGCACCCCGCCCGGCTCAGAAACCAGCCAGGGCAACTGAATATGGGGGACGCTCGAGGCGGGGGCGGCCGTGACGCCATGGCTGACTGCCACGACCAGCGCCCCGGCGATGACAGCCTGCAATAATCGGGCAAATTTGCGCATGGCCCACATTGTGCCGTTGAACCTCGTCGACCAGCGGTATTTAACCGCCCGGATTTTCGCGCGGCTCCGGCGACAGCGTGCAATCGGTTGCTTCCGGGATGCTCCGAGCCCAACGTTTTTGCGTGTGAGCGGCATGAGTGGATTTCCGGGGCGGCTCCGAAGGGCCGAAATTTCCCTCTCGAACCGGTCGATGTGGGCATCATCGCGAGTTCGCATCCGATGGTATTGCGGCGAAAAAGTTTCGCCGAATATCGGCTGTGAACCGCCGGTCAGCACACCGCCGTGCGGACCGCCTCGATGCATGGGTCCCGACCCTCTACTTCTGGTGATCCGCCATGGTGCCGCAGCTCACGACAGGTAGTGCCGTTCCCACGCGACCGCGTCGAGTCGCTGCCAGTCGTTCTCCAGCCAGTCCCAGATCAGCTGCCCGACCTCGCGCGCGTCGTGCACCGTCGTAGCGGCGAGGTATTCGGCGTCGGCGACTCCGGAGTGCACCTCGATCAGGTAGTCGGTGTCGCTGTTGCGGTAGGTCTGAATGAACGCCGCCCCGTTGGCTCTTGCCACCGTCATGAAGGGACCGCCACGGGTGTAGAGCAGGTTACCCAGCCAGTAGTTCAGGTGATCGTAGGTGAGTGTCGTCAACTCTCTGGCGCCGACTGTGACGTTCAGGCTTCGATGCACGACCGGCGCCTCCGCCGGCAGGGTGTCGGGCCAGGGAGCGCCGAGTTCCTCGTCAGTCTTCATCCGGGTACCCCCAATCGAAATCCACCCGGGCGTGCGGCACGAGGGCGGTCACCCGGCGAGTCAGCTTCTGCTCGAAGTCCTCCGACCAGAGATAGAACCTGCTGAAGATGACTGGATAGTCGGAGTCCGCCCGGACGAACAGACTCTCCCCGACCTCTCCCAGAGTGATGAACACTTCGCGGCTCAAGCCTTCGCTCTCGAGCACGTCGGTCAGCAGTGCGGTGACGCCCGCACGTTCGCGCTCGTCCCTCAGCTCCCGAATCGTCAAGGAGACATCAATATTCACGGACACGGAGTCGACCGTAGCGCCGATCACCGACAACGCGACTACTGCTCAACCGAGCGGGTGACGTTCCGCGCGCAGCGGTGAGGACGGCTGGACTCGATCGGTACCCCCGCAGGTCGCTCCGGACCGGGGCAACGGAGCGACGCGGGGACCGCAAAGGCCGACGAGGAACTGCACTACTCCGCCGCCGACACCGGGGTAATCGCCTCACCTACTTACCCGTGTTCTCCACCCACCGCCGCAATCCGTCCGGCCAACGCAACATCAGGACACCAATGGCCGCGACGACGATGCCGCGTGGCGCCTCGTAGATGAATCCGGTCAGCCCTTGGGTGGCGGGAATCGGAAGGAAGAAGCCGACTCCGGCGAGCAGGGTGAGCACCGCGATCCAGCGGGGCACCGTGTTGTTGCGCAGCATGCTCGCACCCAGCAGCCCCATCCCGGCGAGCAGGAGGAGAGCGCCGATGATGTTGAACAACGCGAACGCGGTCGTGTCGATCATGTTGTCGTTGTCGGCGATCAGGTGCGCGGTGGCGGAGTCGGCCGCGAACGGGTAGGCGACGAACAACTCGACGGTGAGATGACCGGTTGCGGTGACGACGTTGGCGACCAGATAGCAGACCGTGCCGATGAATCCGGCCGTGCCGAGTCTCGGCCGCATCCACGCGTACATCCCGGGCAGGCCGAGGATCAGCAGTACGGTTCCTATGCCGAGCAGGATCTGCGCGATCGGCGCGCCGGGGCTGGTGAGCGCCTCGACCGAATGGCTCTTGCGCGCGACGATCGGATGCAGTGTGCCGCCCGCGATGCACAGGGGTCCTGCGATGGCCAGTGCGGCACCGCTCATCCGCAGTACAGTCTCGCGAGAGGGGCCGATGGTCCGATTGTCGCCGGTGGTCGGGGTTGGTAGGAGTGCTTGCGTGTGTGTCATGAGCCAAGGGTCGACGAGGGCGCTGGTGTGACGCTGGTGCGCGGCAGGTCAGACGACGACCGACCGGCCATCTCGGTACTCGGGCCGCTGGAAGTGCGCGGCCAGGACGGCGCTCGCGTCACCATCCCGGCGCGTAAACACGCCGAGCTCCTGGTCATTCTCGCGGCGGAGCGCACCGCCCGCAGCGCGCCCTATCTCTGCGAATTGCTCTGGCGAGGAAGCCCGCCGGAGAGCGCCCTGGTGACGCTACAGGGCTATGTGTCACGGCTGCGCCGCACGCTGCGGCCACTCTCCGAATTCCGGATCGAGACCAGCCCGAACGGCTACGTGCTGCGGTGCGGCGGATCCGGCACGGACCTCGACCTGCTCGACGTGCTGTCCAGGGACGCCCGCGCGGCACACACCGACGGTGACGTCGGACGGACCGTCGATCTGCTGGAACGCGCCTTACGTCTGTGGCGCGGCGACGCGCTCTCCGATGTCGACGACGTCGCCGAACTCGCTCCCGAACGCGCGCGTCTGGCCGAGCTGCGATCGGAACTCGTCGAAATGTGTGCCGAGGGATTGATCGTGCTCGGCCGCGCCCGGCACGCGGTCACACTGCTCACCGACGAATGCGAGCGGCATCCGCAGCGGGAAGGCACGGCACGGCTGTTGGCGCTGGCGCTGCGCGACTGCGGACGGATCTCGGAGGCGCTCGACGTTCTCGTTCGATTGCGGCGATCGCTGCGGGAAGATCTCGGCCTCGATCCCGCGCCCGACACCGTCCGGGTCGAGAACGAGATCCGCAATCCCGGGACGCCGACGGCGGCACCGGCGGTGGGACGGTCGGCCCTCGTCGGACGTGACGACGTCGCCGCTGTCGTCGACCGTGCTCGGAACCGGTCGCGGCAGGGACTGGCCGTCGTGACCGTGCGCGGCGCATCCGGCATCGGCAAGACGGCCGTCGTCGAGGACGCCGTACGACGCCACGGCGACGCGCCCTTCTTCACCGCGGGGATCAGCGGGGCGAGCGCTTCGGCGTTGGCGACGGTGATGCCGTGGCTGGATCAGGCCGCGCTGGCCAGGCGCGCCGTGCCCGACGTCCCGACACCGCGTGCGCTCGCCGCGCTGTTCGCCGACGTGGCACGAGAGACCGGACACTTGGTCGCGGTCATCGATGACGTGCAGTGGGCCGATCCCGATTCGGTTCGGATGATCGCGGCGGCCATGCGGGTGCTGCGTGCCCACCCCGTCCTGCTCTTTCTCACGGTTCGCCCAGAGCCGCTTTCTGCCGAGGTGGACGCCGCGGTGCGCTTGCTCCAGTCCTCAGGCACCCATATCGTGGTGGACCTGCCGCCGCTGTCCGATGCGGCGGTGGACGAGTTGATGCGCGCCGATCTCGGTTCGGTCGGTCCCGAAGTGCGCGCCCAGATCATCGAATTGAGCGCCGGCAGCCCGTTCGTCGCGGCGCAACTGTGCGATCTCGTTCGAGCGGGGCGCCCCTTGGACGTCAGGGGGTCCGCCCCCGAGATCACGACGGCGAAGCTGGCCGCTGTTTCGGCCTCGGCGCGTGCGCTCGCCGAGGTGCTGGCCGTGATCGGCGCGTGCGCGTCGATCGGACTGGTCGCCGCCGCAGACGGTGGGCCACGGTTCGACGATCGGATCGGTGAACTCGTCGCCGCACGGGTCGTCTCGCTCGAAGACGGCACCGTCGCCTTCGAACACGAACTCGTGCGCGATGCCGTACTCGCCACGATCGGTGAGGTGCGAACGGCACTGTTGCACAGGCGGATCGCGGACGCGCTGGCCGACCTGCAACCGGGCGCACTCGCGGCACAGGCACGGCATCGCAGCGCCGCCGCACTCGGTGCGCTGGATTCCTCTGCCGCGCATGCCTGTTCAGTCGCGGCGCGGGACGCACTACGGCGGGACGCGCCCACCGAATGCGCCGAACTCGCCGCGCGCGGACTCCGGCACGCGGATCCCGGTGACGTGGAGTTGCTGATCGCGTTCGATTGGCTTGCGGGACAGGCACATCACCGTCTCGGCCACTACGACGCGGCCGCCGAGAGTTTCGACCGGGCCGGTCGGCGATGCGGTGACCGCGGCGACTGGTCTGGTCTGGCACGGACCGCACTGCTGGCCGCGCCGCGTGGCGTAGCCGGTTACTTCTCCGGATACGGTGTGGTGCATGCGGGTTCGTCGGCGCTGCGGGCGCAGGCACTGGCGCATCGCCTCGATCTCGATGCCGAGCTGGTCGCCGAAGCGGAAGCGATCGAGGCTGCGGACCGCGCAATCCACGGTCTACCAGGGCATTTCGATGCTCTGACCGAAGCGCGGGCGCGCAGCGCACCCGGCAGCCGATCGTGGCCCCAGGTGCTGCTCGCCGAGTTTCTGTGCACCTGGGGCCCGACAACAGTCGCCGACCGGCGCAAGATCGCCGAGGAACTCGAGGAACTCGCGGGTCACGACCGCCCGGCGCGCGCGACGGCGGTCCATCTGCGCCGCGTCTGCGCCCTCGAGGCCGGCGATATGCGGCTGGTCCGCCGGCTTTCGGCCGAGTTCGCCCGGTTCGCCGCCGCCGGCGACATCGACCTCGCGGCCACCCAGCTGTGGTGGCAGGTGATGCTCGCCGTGCTGCGTGGCGACTACCAGCAGTCGCAGGCGCTGATGACACGCTTCGCCGACGATCTCGGCGCGGTCGACGACCACGCCCGACTGCTCGCCGAGGTCTCGGCGCTGACGAGCAATTCGATCGAGCTGTGGCATCGCGGGCGTCTCGGCGAGCTACTCGCCGAAGTGGACCGTATGGCTCAGGACTTCGACGAGGACTTCGCGCTCGTGGTCGCGATGGCCGCGGCGGAGATCGGTGACCACGAGCGCGCGTTGTCGTCGATCGAGTCCATCATCGCCCTGCCGGGGAGGTTGCACGGCCCGCGCCTGGTCGTGCGTGTGCCACTGCTGGTCGAGGCGCTGCTCGCGGTCGGTCAGCGCGCGCCGCGGCAGCGCGACCGGGTGGTCGAGCTCACCGCCGAACTCGAACCGTTCACCCAGGGGTGGGGCGAGACATTGATCGTGCAATGGCCGGGGCTGGTGTGCCTCGGGCCGTCCGGGCTCTACCGCGGCACCGCACGCGGAATTCTCGGACTCGCTGGCGCGCGCGACGAGGTGGTCGCCGCGCGGCACCGGGCGCGCGTACTCGGTGCGCGGCCTTACGAGTTGCGTGCGGCGGACCGCCTGACGCGGTGGCCGTTCGACTGAGCCGTTCACCGGCACCTCGATCATCACCAAGGGCGCGGCGCCGACTTTGACCGGCCACCGGCACAACGGAAGCTCGGAGTTCGCGTGCCGTTTGGGGATTTTGCGGGAAAACGGAGGGTGCTGCTGAATCCCTTCCCTTCTCAACATATAGCCCACCGGGGGCCTTGCGGCAAGACCCGGGGTGTGCCGCAGAATTGCCGACCTGAGCCAGAACCTGCGGACATTTGGGAGTAACGCGTGACCGACATCGACGTGATCATCGTGGGCGCCGGCCCGGCCGGGCTGACGCTGGCCGCCGAATTGAGCCTGGCCGGTGTGCGGCCGCTGGTGCTGGAGAAGCATCGGGAGCCCCGAGACGTCCCGAAGGCCAGCGGTATCGCCGGTCGGATTCTGGACGTGCTGCACTACCGCGGCATTCTGGATCGCTTCGAGGCGGCCAGCAGCGACCCACACGTGACCGCCCGATTCCCTTTCGGCGGAACGCATCTGGACTTCACGCAGCTGGCGGATCCGCCGATGCGGGCGGTGCCGCTTCCGCAGCGGGAGATCGAACGACTACTCGGTGAACGCGCCCGCGAACTCGGCGCCGAGATCCGCCGCGGACACGAGGTGGTCGGGGTGAGCCAGGACGTGGCCACGGTGACCGCGGAGGTGCGCGGGCCGGACGGACCGTACCGGCTGACCGCCCGCTACCTGGTGGGCTGCGACGGCGGCCGCAGCCGTATCCGCGACCTGGCGGGTATCGGGTTCCCCGGCACCACCTATCCGGAGGTCAACCGGGTCGCTCAGGTCTCCGTGGGCGATTCGGTCACCGTGCACGACAACGGCGACATCGATGTCCCCGGGCTGGGCCGGCTTCCCTTCGGGTTCAACCGAACCGACCGCGGTATGTTCGCGTTCGCGCCCAACCCCGGGGGTCTGTTCCTGCAAACCGTCGAGGACGAGACCGCCGACTACGACGATGACGAGCCGCTGACCCTGACCGAGCTCGCGGACAGTGTGCGCCGCGTGCTCGGCGTGGATCTCCCCATGTCGGATCCGAAGCGCCTGTCGCGCTTCACCTTCAAGGATCGGCAGGCCGAACGGTACCGAGACGGGCGGGTCCTGCTCGCAGGCGATGCGGCGCACCTGCTGCCCGCCACCGGCACCGCGCTCAATGTCGGCATGCTCGATTCGGTCAACCTGGCTTGGAAGCTGGCCGCCGACGTCCAGGGCTGGGCTCCGGCCGGACTGCTGGACACCTATCACGACGAACGCCACTTCGCCGGTGCGCGGGCACGGCTGCAGACCCGGGCGCAGGTGGCGCTGCGGCGCGGACACGACGAGGCCGCGGACTCGCTGCGCGAGGTCTTCCAGGAATTGCTCAGCGACGAACCGGCTCTGCGCCGCATCGGAGCGCTGGTCGGCGGCACCGACATCCGCTACCCGATGCCCGGCGAGCACATACTGACCGGCGTCTTCGCGGCCGATCTCACCCTGCACACCGATCGGGGCACGACGAGCGTCGCCGAACTCATGCACGCCGGGCGGCCTGTCTTCCTCGACCTGGCCGACAGCCCGGAGCTCCGCGAGATCGGCCGGGAATGGGCGCACCGCATCGACATTCACACGGCCAAGACCGATGATCAACCGGCCGACGCCCTGCTGATCCGCCCGGACGGCCACATCGCTTGGGCCGTGACGATCGGCGAACCGGCCGATACCGCCGCACCCACGCTGCGCGAAGCGCTGTCGCACTGGTTCGGCTCAGCGGCCGTCGCGTAGTCCCGCGCGTCCCATCGCATGCGGCTCGACCGGAGGCGTTAGCGCCACGAGGATGGTGTCGCCGGTCAGCGCGCTCCGATGCCAGGCGAACGGAGATCGGCCTGAATCGTCGTTTGTCGGCTTGCTCACAGGCTGCGGTATCGATGGCGGGGAAACCGCCGATCCATGGGAGGGTAGACGAGTGAGATCAGGCTTATCGGTGTGATTCGCTGGCTCACCTACAGAAAAGATGAAGTAAGCAAATGGCTCAAGGCAGTGTGAAGTGGTTTAACAGCGAAAAGGGCTTCGGCTTCATCGCGCAAGACGGTGGCGGCCCCGACGTCTTCGTTCATTTCTCCGCCGTGTCCGGCTCGGGATTCAAGTCCCTGGAAGAAGGACAGCGCGTGGAGTTCGAGATCGGTCAGGGCCAGAAGGGCCCGCAGGCGCAGGACGTCCGCACGATCTGAGCGACGCAGTAGATGAGCCCCGCATCCCTCGGATGCGGGGCTTCTGCCTTTCCAGCGGCAAGAGCGGCTTCCACGTTTGTTCGGGCTCGGCCGTCACGCTCATCCCGGGCGTACGACGCCTCAGAAGGCGGCTTCGTCGAGCTCCATGATCGAGGTGTCGATCTCGGAAATGACGGCCCAATCGGCGCTCAGTCGCGGCAGCACTGTCTTGGCGAAGGACGACGCGACCGCGATCTTGCCTTCGTAGAAGGCGCGGTCGGCGCCGCCATCGCCGGAATCCAGCACCGTGATTGCGATTTCGGCGGCGACGAGCAGACGCCATCCGACCAGCAGGTCGCCGACAGCGAGGAGGAAACGCACCGACTCCAGGCCGATCTTGTACAGCTCGGTGGGGTTCTCCTGCGCGTCGAGCAGGTGCTGGGTGAGCCGGCCCGCCATATCCTGCACGTCCTCCAGGGCGGTGGCGAGCAGGATCTTCTCGGCCTTCAGCCGGTCGTTGTCGGCGGTGGATTCGGCTGTTTCCCTGACCTTGCCCGCAACATGGGCCAGTGCCACGCCGCGGTCGCGGGCGATCTTGCGGAAGAAGAAGTCCTGCGCCTGGATGGCGGTGGTGCCCTCGTAGAGCGAGTCGATCTTCGCGTCGCGGATGTACTGCTCGACCGGGTAGTCCTGCAGGAAGCCCGAACCACCGAAGGTCTGCAGCGACTCGGTCAGGTACTGGTAGGCCCGCTCGGAACCGACACCCTTGACGATCGGCAGCAGCAGATCGTTGACCCGCGCGGCGAGTTCGGCATCTACGCCGGAGACATGGTGGGCGACAACGGGATCCTGGTGGGCAGCGGTGTACAGGTAGATCGAGCGCAGGCCCTCGGCGTAGGCCTTCTGCATCATCAGTGAGCGACGCACATCGGGATGGTGGGTGATAGTCACCCGCGGGGCGGATTTGGCCGCGATCTCGGTGAGGTCGCTGCCCTGCACGCGCTGTTTGGCGTACTCCAGCGCATTGAGGTACCCGGTCGACAGGGTCGCGATGGCCTTGGTGCCGACCATCATCCGGGCTTGTTCGATGACGTCGAACATCTGCGCGATGCCGTTGTGTACCTCGCCGACCAGCCAGCCCTTCGCCGGGATGCCGTGACCGCCGAAGGTCAATTCGCAAGTGGCAGAAGCTTTCAGGCCCATCTTGTGCTCGACGTTGGTGACGAACGCACCGTTGCGTTCACCGGGTTCGCCTGTCTGGGAATCGAAGAGGTACTTCGGCACGATGAACAGGCTCAGCCCCTTGGTACCGGGATCGGCGCCCTCGGGGCGTGCCAGCACCTGGTGGAGGATGTTCTCGAACAGGTCGTCGGAGTCGGCGGAGGTGATGAAGCGCTTGACCCCCTCGATGTGCCAGGAGCCGTCCTCCTGCTCGACCGCCTTGGTGCGGCCCGCGCCCACGTCGGAACCGGCGTCGGGTTCTGTCAGCACCATGGTCGCGCCCCATTGCCGTTGTACCGCCAGCGCGGCCCAATGGCGTTGTTCTTCGGTGCCGATGCCGTTGATGATGTCGGCCATGCCAGGTCCGCCCGTGTACATGAACGCGGCAGGCTGCGCCCCGAGGACGAATTCGCTGATAGCCCAATCCAGCATCCGCGGTGCGGGAACGCCGCCGACCACCTCGGCTTTGCCAACGCGCCACCACTCGCCGTCGTACCATGCGCGCACCGATCGCTTGAACGCGTCGGGCAATCGCACCGAATGCGTCGCCGGATCGAAGACCGGCGGATTGCGGTCGGTCTCGGCGAAGGAATCGGCGACCGGCCCCTCCGCCAGCCGCGCGGCTTCGGTCAGCATCGACCGCACAGTCTCGCCGTCCAGGTCGCCGAACGCGCCGGTCCGCAAGATCTCCTCGAGGCCGAGTACCTCGAACAGGTTGAACTCCAGGTCCCTGACATTGCTCTTGTAGTGCCCCATCGGCCCTGTCCTTCCGACGATTCTCGGTCCGGTTGCCGAGACGTGTCGGGCGCATGTGATCACGCCCAGCCGAAATTCTGGCAGGCGGGAAGCTCGCGAGGGAGTCGTAAGTTACTGATCATTAAGGAGTATCTGTTGCGTCTGATGTGCGAACTAAAGGAGTACCTCTTGATATTCGGGAGAGGAAGTTAATGATAAATTACAGCTAGGCGGGTGGTCTGGGTGCATGTTCGGCGAAAGGGGAGAAGAACGCGATCCGGTCGACGAGGACTTCGAGCAGATCCCCGCGTCGAGTGGACCGTGGATTGCGCCCGGGTCGGCGGGGACAGTCGACATCGCCTTATCGGTACTCGTGCGACCGGCCCCTGCCGAGCTGACACGCGGTCGGGTGTGGCGCCCACCATGATGGCGAGCATGAGTTCGGGAGCGCCGATACCGGTGTGGAACGGTTTCTTCGGCATCCAGATCCGCCGCGGCCCTGGTCGCTGCGTCGGCGGGCGAATGGCAGGGCTGGAGTGAGGTGGTGGAGTTCGCTCCGTGCACCGCGACCCGCATCGGTGAGGTATTGGGTTGCTGCGTGGGCGATCTCGACACCCGATGGCGGACAAGGTGGTGATCGAGCTGGGTTACGAGCACCTGTGGCGGCACGACCTCTGGCACACCCGGCTGCCCTGGTTCGGACAAGCGATCCCCGAATCCTCATCACAACACCGCCCACCACCCGACCCTGACCAACGCGCCCGCCACCCCATCTGACCAGCCGATTAGCTCTCCCGACACACACTGTTGTAATCTCTTCAAGCGCCCCAACGGGCGCACCACGGGCTGTGGCGCAGTTTGGTAGCGCACTTGACTGGGGGTCAAGTGGTCGCAGGTTCAAATCCTGTCAGCCCGACACCGAAAAACCCCTTCCGATCAGCGTCGGAAGGGGTTTTCTGTCACTCGACCATCCGAAGCCTTGGGACCATTTTGGGACCGTCGGGCCCATCGTCCGTGAAGTCCTGCCCTTGTCGGTCCAGTAGCTCCGGGATCTGTGGTCCGCTGTTCGGCATCACGAGGAACCGCGACAACAGCTCGCCGTCGTTCTGTAACGCCTGAATGTCGGGATGGAGGTATCGCTGAGTGATTCGCGGGTCGGTATGTCCTGCGATGCGCTGAAGCCGGTGCAGCGGTACGCCCGCGTCAGCGAACCAGGTGAGGCCGGTGTGCCGCAGATCGTGACGACGCAGATGCTGGTGACCGAGCCGGGTCACCACCTCGTCCCAGTGGGTGGCGTTGCGGAGAACTGCGGTAGCGATCCGGCCGCCGCGCGGACCGACGAACAGCCGCGCGTCCAGCAGGGCTTCCCGTCGCTCGTCTTCGTTCGCATCGCGGAGCGCCGGATCGGTGGCGACCCGCTCCTTAGCCGCCTCGATCCGGCGGAGGATCATCGGACGGATCTCCGCGATCAGCGGAATCGAGCGAGCGCGTTTGCCCTTCGTGCGCTTGTCGAGCATTCCACCCGGCCCCGGAGTCGTCTGACGGCGCAGCGTCCAGATCCATTTCTCGGTATCGATGTCACGGATGCGGCAGCCGGACACCTCACCGATTCGCACAGCGGTGCAGGCCGCGAACAGCACCACATCACCCCACCCCTGGAAACGGCCGACCGACGCCTCCACGAGCGCGGCAGCCAACTGCTGCAACGCTTCCCAGTTCAGCAACGCCAACGCTCGCGGATCATCGATGTCGTCCTCGTGCTTGACGAGCTGGTTCTGCCAGCCGACGACCTTCACTCGGTTTCGATCGATCACCTCGTCGCGCACCGCCTGATCGAGCACACGGCTCAATACCGCAAGGGTGTTCTTGATCGTCGACTCACCGCACCCGGACTCGATCCACTTCGTCACGGCCCTGTCCACAACGCCGGTTGTCACCATCGTGATCGGCAGATGCCCGAGTGTCTTCTTCACCCGCAGCCGCCAGCCCGCCCGGTACGGGTCCAGCGTCTTCGGCTCGACTCCGCGCAGCGCCGTGTCCCAGTTGGCGTCTCCGTACTCGGCCAGAGTGGATGTCGCGGTCCTCGGATCGACACCACGCGCGGCAGCCTGTTCGATTCGCTCGATCCATGCCCGTGCCTCGTCCTCGGTAGCGAAGGATTCCGATTTCGAGTCACGTCGCTTGGTAACCGGGTCGGTCCACCGCATCCGAGCCCGGCAACGCCCGGCCTTTCCCCGGACCTCGATATCGCCGCGCATCGGCACACCGATCGGCATCACGCCTATCCGATCACCCATCACGCGGCTCTCGGATCCACACGCCGACTGTTCAGGTAGTCCAAAAGATCAGCGCCGCTGTACCGGGTGGTGCGGTCGGAGATCGTGACAAACGGCGGACCCTGGGTCGGGCTGGCGGTACGCCAGCGCCGCAAGCTCGACGCATCCACCTTCAGGACCGCCGCCACCTCTTCGGTCGTATACCAGCATGACGGCTGGATAACCTGCTCATTACTGCCCATCACCGCGACCTCCTGCGCTGCCGAATCCGGGGTTCGTGGTGGACAATCCATTGCGAGAGCACATTGCGGCCCCCAAATACTTCCCCCTCCGAACCGGCGACATACCGAACTGATCGCTTACCTTCGCAATTGTCATTGCTGACTCACCTCTCCGATCATTTCCACGCTTTGCCCGATCACGCGGCTCACCCAGGCGGTGTAGCGACGTGACTACCTGTCTCGCTGGGGATTGCCTGTCCACGAACACCCCTTTTCCTTCCATTCCCGGCACCACGTCCACGACGTCCAATACGGGTGGAGCGGTCACCAGGTATCGCTGATATCTGTGTCTCGGTGGCCGGATCGCCGGGCACCGGGGGTCTATCAACGCTCCCTACCTGCCGAGTCGTCAACTGTCTTCTCGCCCAACGCTTCTGACGCCATCCCGGCCGCCATTTGACCCCCGGGCCACCGCTGCCCCCGACATCGCGCCAGCGGCCGATCCTGGGGGCGCGATCAACCACCCACACCACCGGCCGCCCCCGTTCGCGTGCGGCAGTTGCCATCGCCGCGCGACGCACGGAGACGACGACCGGCGGCGGGATGGAGAAATCCCCGCTCATGCCACCCGCCCGTCCAGACCTGCGGTTGCCGTGGCGGTGTCGTCGCCTGGGTCGGGTTCGGTGAGTGGGGCCAGTGGCCGGACCCGGTCGAGTTCGATGTCGGTGTCGACGGTGTCGATGGTCGCGAGTTCGCCGGGGTCGGTGGTGATCAGCGCGTTCTCGGTGGGTGAGGCCAGCGACCCGAACACCGCTCGGTCGGTGCCCCCGACCGCGAGCAGGCCGCTGCCGCGTGCCGCGGAGAGCAGGAATTGTTGTTCGCCTTCGGAGAGCCGGAACGCGGCGGCGACTTCGTCGATGGCTTGGGGGGCTTGGCGCAGCAGGATCTGGGTGGCGGCGTTGGAGACGATCGCGCGCCCGAGTTCGGTGGACAGGACATCGGCGCTGTCCTGGGTGGCGACGGTGAGTCCGGCCCAGTGTTTGCGGAAGCTCTTCGCGGCCTTGAACAGGAATTCGGCTGCGGCGGGTTGGCGCATGAGCAGCCACGCCTCGTCCACGGTGATCATCCGGGGCCGTCGATCGGCCGGGCTCGACACTCGACGCCAGGTCGCGTCCAGCACGAGCAGGGTCCCGATCGTCTTTAACTCCTCGGGTAGCTCGCGCAGGGAGAACACGATCAGTCCGCCCTCGGGGTCGGTGGTGGTGGGCCCGTCGAACAACCCGGCATAGGCCCCGCCGCCGACGAACGGGTGCAGCGCGGCGGCCAACTCCCCGGCAGCCGGTGTGGCGAGGCGTGCGAGTTGGTCACGCAGTCCGCTCAGCGTCGGCGCGGGCCGGGTCCAGGTGGCGGGGTCCTCGGTGATCCCGACAGCGGCGTAGGTCGCGGCCAAGGCCGTGTCCAATGCTGCCCGCTGCGTGGGGTTCTGGTCGCCGAGCAGGACTTGGATGAGGGTGTGGCAGAACAGTTTCCGTCGTGTGAGGGCGTCGGT
Organism: Nocardia sp. bgisy134; assembly: GCF_965341865.1. Classification (GTDB taxonomy): domain Bacteria; phylum Actinomycetota; class Actinomycetes; order Mycobacteriales; family Mycobacteriaceae; genus Nocardia. Next base: position 4,679 of record NZ_CBDQZP010000012.1, on the reverse strand, counting down.
GGGGGCGGTGCGGTGACCGTCGGGGCGGGTGTGGATTTCCAGGTCGAACGGGTTGAGCCGCCCACCGGCAGTGCCGAGCCGGATGTGGATGCCGCCGACCGCCTCGGCGAGGCGGCGGTATTCGTCCTCGGGGTCGATGACGACCTGCTCGATGCCGCGATACAGCGACCGCAGGATCTCGGTCTTGACCAGATACGACTTGCCCGCTCCACTACGGCCCAGCACAACGAGGTTGTGGTTGTGAGCCTCGGGACCGAACCGGTCCACGAACAGCAACCCCGAGGCGGCGTCACGTCCGTAGAGAACGCCCTGCGGGCGGGCCGCCTGGGCAGGGTCGGCAGCAGGCAGCTGCGGGGAGTCGAAAGGGAATGCCGCGGCGAGGGCGCTCGTGTCGAAGGTCCGCTGCACCCGGATCAGATCGAGCCCGAGCGGCAGGGTGGTGGCCCAGGCTTGAGAGGCTCGGTAGGACAGTGTGCAGGTGTCCACGAGCAGGCTCGCCGCCAGGGCGCGGACGGCGGCTACCTCGTCGGCCAGTTCGGTTTCCGAGTCGGCGTGCACGGTGAGGTACACCCCGACCCGGAACAACCTGGCCTCGGCGCGGGCGACGCGGGCCGAGAGGTCGGCGGCGTCTTCGACCGCGACATCGACCTGCGGATCGGTCAGGCGGCCTCGGCTGAGGTCGTGCATGCGGGAGGACTCCAGGCGTGCCTGTTGGCGGCGCAGCCGGGTGGCGGCGGTCGCCGGGTCGACAGGCTCGATGTGCACCGCGACCTCGACCCGGCCGGGATGCGAGAGCAACGGCGCGAGCCAGCCAGCGGTCACTTCTCGCGGGTAGCCGGTGACCGCGAGGGTCGCGGTCCAGTCCGAACTGATCTCGAGATGCCGGGTGCCGATCGTGAGTGATTCCGGCGCGAACCGGTCGAGGCCCTCGCCGGTGAACGGGTCCGGTGTCCGAGCTGCGGGATCGGTGGTGATGATCTCGTCGGCTGCGGCGATGTTGGCAGCGGCCGAGACGAGGCCCTCCGGGTTGGTGCAGCTGATCAGCACGGCGTTAGCCGCCTCGCTATCGAGGGCGGTGACTGAGATACCCAAGGGGGACAGGACATCGGCGGCCTCGTTCATGCGGCGCAGGAGCCGGGACTCGGCCGCACGGCGCGCACCAGCGGACAACGCCCGCCGTGCCCGGCTCCTGCCGGGCAACTTGGCACGCAGCCCGGTGGCGGCCAGGCTCTCGGTGACTTCCCGCCAGATCAGCAGCACTTGGCGGTGGGTCGGGTCCTCGCGTGCGGTCAGCTCGGCGAGGTGGTCGGCGTGGTCGAGCGCGGCAGCGGCGAGGTCGGGTGACATCTGCTCGGCGGCGGTGTGCAGGCCGGTGATGTGCTCGGTCAGGTCCAGGCGAGCCGAGCGCACCAGGATTTGTACCGGTTGGCGCAGGGTGTGTAGCCAGCCTGCGAGTTGCCCGACGAGGTTGTCCTGTTCGGCCGGGGTGCGCAGCGAGAGGTTGAGGGTTCCGGCGACCGCGATGACGGCGAGGCCGTCGGCGCCGAGGTCGATCACCCCGACCCCGCCGCTGCCGCTGTTCGACACCGACTCGGGCAGGCGTATCTGATTCGCGGACAGCTCGGTGGGGACGGGTGGGAGGTGTCGGGTTCGATTGGCGCGGATGGAGATCCAGCGTGGTGTCTCGGCGCGGGTGCTTGCGCGTGATCGGGCGAGGTGGCGTGGGCGGAAGCGGTGGCGGATCGCGGCCACGAGCAGCAGGTCGGCCGACAGCCCGTCGCGGCGGGTGAGCACCGCGACGGCGACCACGACGAACACCGGGGCCGCGACGGTGACGAACACCGCCGGAGCGATGACCGTTCTGGTCGCGGCCCAGGCCGAGTACAGCAGCAGGGCCGTCGTGGCGAGGACGGCGAGCTGGCGGGCGGTGAACGGCCCCAGGATGCGGTCGGAGCGGTCGACGTCGGCGGGGATGCGCACGATGGTGCTCATCGCAGGGTGCCTCCTCTCGGTGCGCGTGGCGCGCGGCGGCGCACGGGCAGATCGGGCATGGGCAGATGCAGCTGCCGCCCCGCCGGGCGCGCCGGGGCGGGCGTGGGTGGCTGCGGTGGGTTCGGCGGCGGCGGAACAGGTTTGACCCGGGTGACCGGGAACGGCAGCGGGTACTGGCCGCTACGGGTCGGCCGAAGACGCGCGTAGGGATCGGCCGGGGTGGGTTCGGTGAAATCGAAGGCGAGTTGTTCGGGCCGCCGCCGGGGGCTGGGGCGTTGTGGTGGCGGGGCCGGTGCCGGGGGTGTGGGCCGGACCCGGCGCACCGGGATCGGCAACGGGTACTGGCCGCCTTTCCCCGGGCGGATTCCCTGGTAGGGGTTCGGTGGGGTGAAGTTGAACGCGAGCTGGCGTCCGCGTGGTGTTCGCGTTGTGCTGGTGGGGGTGGTGCTGGTGGAGGCGGCGGGGGCCGGGTTGGGTTGTCGCGGGACTCGGTGCACGCCTTGCAGGGGCAGCATGAGTTGCCCGGTGCGGGTGGCCCGTACCCGCGCATACGGGTTCGGCGGCCCGGCGTTGGAGGCGGTGCGAGGTGCTCGTGGTAACCGGGTGGGCTGTGGACCTCGCCGAGCCGGTGTCGCCGTGGCGGCGGTCCGTGCACTGCTCGACGTGGCCCCTTTGAGCAGGCCGAGGGTTTTGTAGGCGATGAAGCCCCGCGCGATCGACCCGGCGAAGCTGCGGCCTTGGCCGATCTCGAGGACCGACAGCAGCCACATCGGGGTCTTGATCAACACGAACATCAACGCCAAAGCGACGGTGAGGTCGGCGATCTCGTTGGCGTCCGGGCCGAAGAGGTGCCATCCGCCCGGGGCGAGCAACACCCGAAGCACGGTCACCAAGATCAGTGACTGCGCGACCTGGATCGCCAGGCAGGCGGCGAACGAACGCCACCACCAGCGGGCAACGCCGTCGATGCCGGGCAGTGCGTGACACATCAACGCCAGCGGTGCCGCCACGATCAGCACGATCGTGATCGAGACACGGATGACGTAGCTGATGAGCAGCACGAGCAGCATCACCACCAACGCCAGGTGCAGCAGCAGGAAAAAGCCCCGGCTCTGGTGGGGGGTCACCGCGAGCTCGGCCAGGGCATCGGCCGCCGACCCCGAATCGACACCGTCACCGGCGACCGCACCTGCGAGGGCGTTGGCGAAACCGATTGCCGCCGTGGCGATCATCATGCTCAGTCCCCCGGTGACGAACCCGACCACCAGGCGGGGCGCGAGTTCGCGGATCGACCATTGCGTCTGCAGGGTCTCGCGCGTCATCAACAGCACCCCGGCCGCCATCACCACCAGGACGTAGAGGGCGGTGACGAGCTGCCACGACTGGTTCCACAGCACCCCGATCTCCGGTATCTGCCCTGGTTCGGGAGTGGTGAGCAGGGTTTCAGACAGCAGCTCGAGCAAGGGGTTGAGCGCGGACTCGACGATCCGCTGGAAGAACCCGTCGATCGCGTTCTCCACGCAGCCGTTGATGTTGGTGACCCCACACTCGGCCGACCCCGACCCCGACCCCGACCCCGGCGTCGGGTTCGTCGTGCCGGGCGTGGTCGGGGTGGGCGAGGCCGGGGTCGCGGTGGTGGTGGAGGGCGGGGTCACCCACCGGCTCGGCGGAGTCGTCGTGGTCGGTGGTGCGGTCGTCGGGGCGGGTGTGGCCGGTGCCGGGGTCACCGGCACGGTCGGTGTCGGGGGCTGGGCGGAGGCACCGGCAGCGCCGGTGACGGCGATCAGGACCGCGGCGAGCACCGCCGCTGCTGCGGCGGCAGCGGTGCGCGCGGTTCGTGAGTGCTGGACGGGGACGGGTGCGGGTGGGGCCTGTGCCGAGGTGTTCACGGTCAGGCTCCGATGATGGACCGGAGAACGGTGACAATGACCGGTGCCAGCATCGCCAGCGCGTAGCCGAGGCAGGCGGCGCGGAACGCGGTCTTGGCCTTCTCGATCTCGCTGGGATCGCCGCCGCCGAGCAAATAGCGGGCACCGGCGATGGTCAGGAACAAGGTCGCCAGCCCGGCGAGGATCCCCACGATCCAGTTGCGCGCGTTGTCGATCACCTCACCCAGCGACGAGGCGATCGCCAGCACTTCCGCGTGCGGCGGTGCGGCCGACGCCGATCCGGCCACGAGCACCAGCAGCGCCACGGTGATGCCCAGCGCCGCGAGAATCGTCGGCCACCGTCGCCGCAACACCGGCCGCCGGGCCGGGGCCTGTGGCGCCTCGCTGAGATTCCTGTGGTGCGCGTTCATGCCGCAGCCTCCTGCCCGTCCTCGGTGCTCGACTGCGCCGCCGCAGAGTGCGGGTTCGGCCAGCGACCTCGCCGCGGTGACCGGGCGGGCGGCGCGAGCGCGGTGACCGCCTCGGCTTCGACCGTGCTGGTTCGCTCGGGGTCGAGGTCTCGGGCGCGCTCGCTCAGCCATGCCAGCAGCGCGCGCTCGGCGCGGGGGCGCGCCTTGCGTAGCTTCCACAGCGACACCCCGCGCTCGGCCGCCAGCGCGGTCAGCGATCGCCCTTCCCATCGCGAGGCCGCGATGAGTTCGGCCGCCTCTTCGGAGATCACTCCAGCGGCCACGGCCTGGGCCAGGACTGTCTCGGGGTGGGCGGGGCCGGGCCCGACCGCCCGCACCCCCTTCCCCC